>NZ_JAKKOD010000001.1:862500-1485000 GCF_026226775.1 Avibacterium sp. 21-586
ATTACGCCCACTTATCAAGGGCAAGGTTGTGGCAAGCAGTTATTGCAACAATTGATTAATGATTTATACCAGCAAGATTTGCTGACTTTATGGCTCGAAGTGCGTCAATCTAATAAAATCGCGCAAAAACTTTATTTGCAATGTGGGTTCAATGAAGTAGATATTCGCAAAAATTACTATCCTACTCTAGATGGCGGAAGAGAAAACGCCATTATTATGGCATACTATTTATAAGGACAACAAACAATGCTAGAACGTTATCGTGGGGAAATTATTCTCTTATTTGTTACTATTTCTGCAGCAATAGGCTGGTTTTTTTCAAAATATGCCATTGAAGCACTACCTTCCGTAGGATTTATCGGTTTGCGTTTTTTCCTTGCAGCGCTCGTTTTTCTCCCTTTTTCTTATGGTCAATTACGCCGTTTGAGCTCCCAACAAGTAATTAATGCGCTACTAATTGGCTGTGTTTTTGCTATTTTTCTTGGCGTTTGGATTTTAGCGATAACTAATAATACAAATTTCGGTGAGGGGGCATTTCTTACCAGTTTGTCAATGTTAATTGCGCCCTTACTCGCTTGGGTAGTATTCAAACAGAAGCCACAATCTAGTTTTTGGATCTGCTTGCCTATTGCTATTTTAGGGCTTTACTTTCTTGCATTAGGCAATAATCGTTTCGATCTTTCTTCAGACAACAGTCTGTATTTGCTCACATCATTACTGGCTGCCACTTATTTTATACTCAACCATCATTATGCTCGCCATATTCCGGTATTGCCACTCACTACGATTCAACTTGCTATGGTTGGTATTTTATGTGGTTTATATTCGATTTTTATGGAAACTTGGCCTGCTGATATTCCTAATGAAACATGGGGATGGTTAGCAGCTAGTGTGCTAATTGCAACCAATTTCCGCTTTTTACTGCAAACACTCGGGCAGAAATACTCCAGCGTAAGCAATGCCGCATTAATTATGTTACTTGAGCCAGTCTGGACACTCTTTTTAAGTATGATAATTTTCCACGAACCACTCACAACCTATAAGGCATTAGGCTGTGGGTTAATTTTTATCGCTTTAATTTTCTACCGACTACCAAAAGAAAAAGTAAAACTATTTTTACGCAGAAAAAAACACTAAAAATCACCGCACTTTTCTGAAGGATTGTTATAGCCAGCGTCTAACACGCTGGCAATATTGTTGATATGACTTACCGAAAAGCCTTAATAATAGCTGTTCTTCTTGTTTAATTTGAAACTGGTTCATAATAAAAACAAACAAAAACAACCCCAAAATTGCCAGCCCATTTCCTAGCCATAAAAACCAGCTTAACAAAATCAACCATAAACTAAGATACATTGGATTACGGCTGAATGCGTAAATACCTTTTGTGATGAGATATGACGTTTTCTCTACTGCCAGCGGGCTTATAGTCGTTTTAGCTTGATAAAATTGCCAAAGGCTGAAAATACTAATCAAACTCGCCAATAGAATAATCGTAAAAATAAAAAATATAGAAGTATGAAATCGTCCTAAAGGTGGAAGAAAATACATTCCTCCAGCACAAATTAAAAAAACAAAGGGGGGTGGCAGAATAATCTTCATTTAATTCGTCCAATAAAAAAGACCTACATTATGCTGTAAGCCTTTACATATTTAAAGATTATTTAACCGTACTTGGATTAAATCCGTTTCCACTGGGCCGGCATTTTTTAGCCCTTGCTCAAAACTGGCTTTGGCGCTTTCTTTATCGCCTTTTGCTAGTTGAATATCGCCTTTTAATAAGAATGCTGCGCTGTTCCACGCGTCCCCTTTAATTTGATCAAGAGAAGCTAACGCATTATCAAATTGCTGCTGTTGGAACTGCACGGCAGCCAAGCGTAACGCACTTACCGAACGCAAGATGTCATCATCTGCATTGGCTAACGCTTGTTTTAATAAATTTTCCGCTTGCACGAAATCTTGTTTTTGCACAGAAATACTGGCGGCATCTAATAAAGCAAACACAGCATAAGCAGTTTTATCATTGCTTTGTGCGAATTGCTCTACACTCCCCACGTTCGCTTTATCCGCCTGAAATTGGCTAACAAGTTGCTCATACTGCGCTGAACGTTGCTGATTTTGCGCAATTTGATGAGATTGCCAATAGCGCCAACCAAAAACGCCTGCAAGAGTCAGTACAAAAATTGCTACAACCAATTTGCCATTTTCTTTCCACCAAGTTTTCAGTTCATTCAGTTCTTGTTCTTCTTCAATACTATAAGCCATAATGTTTCCTTATTTAAATGCTGTCTCTAAAAAATCTACCACATCAGCTTGCGCCAAAACTTGCTGTTCGCCGCCAAGCAAATCTTTTACCACCACTTGCTGATTTTGCGCTTCACTTTCTCCAATCACAAGAGCAAATTTTGCCCCCACTTTATCTGCGCGCTTAAACTGTTTCTTAAAATTTCCGCCGCTACAATGTGTCATTGTGCGTAAGTGCGGTAAGTTTGTGCGAAGTTTTTCGGCTAATTGGAAAGCAGGCAAGGTTGTGCCTTCTCCCGTATGAACCACATAAATATCCACTGCTCTTGATGGGGCAATATGCTGATTTACTTCCTGCACTAATAAGACTAAACGCTCTAAGCCCATTGCAAAGCCAACACCTGTGGTGGCGTGTCCACCAAGCTGTTCAACCAAGCCATCATAACGGCCACCACCGCACACTGTGCCTTGTGCGCCGAGGGCGCTGGTTACCCATTCAAACACAGTTTTGTTGTAATAATCCAAACCACGCACTAATTTTGGATTCACTTCATAAGCAATCCCCATTTCATCAAGCAAGGTACAAAGCTGGGCAAAATGCGCACGACTTTCTTCATCTAAATAATCTAATAACTTAGGCGCACCGTTAAGCACGTCTTGTAACGCTTGATTTTTGCTATCCAAAATACGCAACGGATTTTTTTCTAACCGCTCTTTTTCTTCATCGCTTAATAAATCAATATGTTGCTGTAGAAATTCAACCAAAGCAGAACGATAATTTTTGCGCGCTTCTAAGGAACCAATAGAATTAAGCTGTAAGCTGACGTGCTGATCGATACCTAATTCTTTCCATAAACGTGCGGTAAGCAAAATTAATTCGGCATCAATGTCAGGATTCGCAATGCCAAATACTTCTACCCCAGCTTGATGGAACTGGCGATAGCGCCCTTTTTGCGGGCGTTCGTGGCGAAACATTGGCCCCATATACCATAAACGCTGTTCGTTATTATAAATCCAGCCGTGTTCAATGGCAGCACGTACGCAACCTGCTGTTCCTTCAGGACGAAGGGTAAGCTGCTCATCATTATCCCAAAAGGTGTACATTTCTTTTGAAACTACATCGGTGACTTCACCAATAGCGCGCGCAAAAAGCGGGGTGCTTTCTACAATCGGCATACGCACTTCAGAATAACCATAACTTTGCAGAACGTTACGCACGTTGTTTTCCACCCATTGCCACAAGGGTGTTTCGATTGGCGAGCAATCATTCATTCCACGAATTGCTTGAATTGTTTTTGCCACGATATTTTCCTTAAATAATTCGATTTTTTGGATCTTGCTGTGCAACTTTTGCACGGATCTTCGCTTCTAATTGGTTAATTAAATCTTCATTATCGAAACGTTCTTTTTGGCGTTCACCATCAACATAATAACCGCTTTTTTTATTGCCTCCAGTTACTCCTAGGTCAGATACGAGCGCCTCACCCGGCCCATTCACCACGCAACCGATAATCGACACATCCATTGGTGTGATGATGTCTTCAAGACGTTGCTCAAGAGCATTTACTGTACCGATCACGTCAAATTCTTGCCGAGAACACGTTGGGCAAGCAATAAAATTAATCCCACGCGAACGAATGCGCAAGGATTTCAAAATATCAAACCCCACTTTAATTTCTTCTACGGGATCAGCTGCTAAAGAAACGCGCAAGGTATCGCCAATGCCCTCAGCGAGTAACATACCCAAACCTACTGCACTTTTCACTGCACCCGCACGTGCACCACCTGCTTCAGTAATGCCTAAATGCAAGGGTTGTTTAATCGCCTTAGCGAGTAAACGATAACTCTCTACCGCAAGGAAAACATCAGACGCCTTCACGCTCACTTTAAATTGATCGAAATTAAGACGATCAAGGATCTCAACGTGGCGTAAGGCGCTTTCAAGTAGGGCTTCAGGCGTAGGTTCGCCAAATTTTTCTTGGATATCACGTTCCAATGATCCCGCATTGACACCAATACGGATTGGAATATTTTTATCCTTCGCACAATCTACCACGGCACGAATACGATCTTCACGCCCAATATTACCAGGGTTAATACGCAAACAATCCACCCCATATTCCGCCACTTTCAAGGCGATTCGATAATCAAAATGGATATCTGCCACCAATGGTACATTCACTTGTTGTTTGATCAATTTAAATGCTTCTGCCGCATCCATTGTTGGCACAGAAACGCGCACAATGTCTGCTCCAACACGTTCAAGCGCTTTAATTTGTGCTACTGTGGCTTCTACGTCCGTTGTGCGTGTGTTAGTCATAGACTGTACGGCAATCGGTGCATCACCACCTATTGGTACGTTGCCTACGTAAATTTTTGTCGATTCACGACGTTTAATATTAGGTTTAAATGAAGACATTGTAATCTCTTTGCCTATTGCAATTTGAATTTAGCGACACGACCATCAACTTTAAGCGGATAAGCCTCACCTTTATAAGTAATTTTTACATTGCTTGGTGCACCAATGGTTAAATCATAAGCGGTATCCTGATTAAAATTCAGCACTTCACCTTGTTTGTAAAGTTTTTCTGCTAATACTTTGCGATTGGCATCGCGTACACGAATCCAACAACTAGTCCCCGTTACCTCAATACGTAACACATCATCGATTACAGGGGACGATACGGCAGAATTTTCTACCGCACTTGAGTTTTCATCCAAATTAATCTTATTAATTTCTGATTGTAATACTTGCATTGAAGTTTCAACTTTTTCTGCTTGATGAGCAACATTTTCGACATTAACTAGCTCAACAGTTGCTGGTTTTGACTCAGCACTTTCTACGTTAGCTTTTGGACTTGTTTCATTTTCTTCCACTGATATTGCAACCGGCTTATCCGTAGCAGATTGAGAAAGTGCGGTAGAATTTTGCTCTGTTTTTTCTGCTTCGATCGCTTTAGGTGTAACCGCCATCACGTTTTCTTTTGACGTCGTGGCATTTTCTTGCTGTGTTTCCACGTAGTTTTGCACTAAATCATCACGTTCTGCATTAGATTTTTGATAGTTTTCCCACCACCAAAGTGCCGTTACAGCCAATAAAGCGATAACCACAACCGTTGATACCCAGCCGATCCAACGATTATGAGAATTTTCTTCATTTAAAGATTTTGGTGGTTTTACTGCTTTAGATAAATCGTTTTTGGTCGTTTCCTCCAATGAATGAATGACTGTACTCCAATCACTTTCAGGCAAACGTAAAAATTTTGCATAGTTACGAATATAACCCTTAATAAAAGTTGCTGGAATGGAATCATGCGTAAACTCATCATTCTCTAAAAGCTGTAAAATGGAAGGACGTAAATTAAGTTGCTTAGAAACATCATCTAAAGAAAGATTTAGCGCCTCTCTTGTTTGTCGGAATTTTTCCCCTAAGGTGCTTGCGGTTATCTCTGGTTGTTGGATTGAAGTTTCCATAAAGGTTCTCTTTGTTATCAGTAAAATAAATAGAATTTAAAAGCTAAAGTTTAAAGTTGTAATATATGTTTTGCAACCATTATCAAGGAATTTCATTGGATAAATGATAAAAATCTATTGGATTTGTTTTGGTAATACTTGAGCTCGCTGGGGATCTAATTTTTCAACTAATGAACGATACTGTTGATAAAGCGCACTGTTTTTTTCTGCTAAAGCACAAAGAGCAAAATTTTCGTAGGTATCCGTTTGTTGATAATAATTAGGTGAATTTAAGGCTTGTTGAAATTGTTGATAGGCTTGCGCAAAACGCCCTTGCTTGCATAGAAATACAGCATAATTATTCAACACATCACCTTGTTTACCATCTAATTTTAACGCACTTAAATAAGCATTTTCCGCACGCTCATTATCACCTTGTAATTGATAAAAATAAGCCAACGCTGAATGCACTAGATAATAATTAGGGGCATAAGCCAAGGCTTTATCCAAATTTTGTTTAGCTAAGGTAAGTTCTCGCTGCTCTAAATAAGCAATACCAAGCTCCACTCTGGCTTTCGCGGCTTGTTGCTTGTCAAACTCTTCTTTGCTTGGTGGTGGAGAAACGCAAGCACAAAGCAAGAGAGAAAAAAATACAACCAGATAATATTGACGCATTTTCACTTTTCTCTCTCCTTTTTGTTAGTTATTTTCTGTTGATATTTGTATTTATTGCATTTTTTACTGATTACACTTGCACTGCATTAATTGGGCTGCCAAAACGCTTTTTCTGTGCGGTGCGTTTCGTGCGGTCAATCACATCACCAGCTAGCTGTCCACAGGCTGCATCAATATCATCACCACGGGTTTTACGCACGATCACCGTGAAGCCATATTCCATCAGCGTTTTCTGGAAGCGATCAATGCGCGTATTAGAACTTTTCGCATAAGGTGCTTCAGGGAACGGATTCCAAGGAATTAGGTTTATCTTACAAGGCGTATTTTTCAACACTTCCGCTAACTGATGTGCGTGTTCTACGCTGTCATTAACGTGATCTAACATAACATATTCAATCGTCACTTTGCCATGATTAGCGTTAGACACTGATAAATAGCGATTAACGGAATCAATCAAGGTTTTGATATTATATTTTTTATTGAGCGGCACAATTTCATCACGCAACTCATCATTTGGCGCATGTAAAGAAATAGCCAATGCCACATCAATCATTTCGCTCAATTTATCCAAGGCAGGCACCACCCCCGAAGTGGAAAGGGTTACACGGCGTTTCGATAGACCATAAGCAAAATCATCAAGCATAATTTCCATTGCAGGCACTACATTTGCCACATTGAGCAAAGGCTCGCCCATTCCCATCATCACGACATTAGTGATGGGGCGCACGCCTGTTACACCAAAATTACCAATGATTTTTGATGCACGCCACACTTGGCCGATAATTTCAGACACGGTTAAATTGCGGTTAAAACCTTGTTGGGCAGTAGAACAAAAAGTACAAGCCAACGCACAGCCCACTTGGGAAGACACACAAAGGGTCGCACGATCGGCTTCAGGAATATACACAGTTTCAACCTGCTGATCGCCCACTTGCATTGCCCATTTGATCGTACCATCTGCAGAACGCTGCTCCACAGCCACTTCTGGCGCTTTAATTTCCGCTACGGCTTTTAATTTTTCGCGTAACTTCTTGTTAATATTGGTCATATTATCAAAATTGTCTTCACCAAAATGGTAAATCCATTTGACTAATTGATCCGCACGAAACGGTTTTTCCCCTAACTCTTGAAAAAATTCACGCATTTGCTGGCGTGTTAAATTCATTAAATTTACTTTTTTCTTAGGTTCTGTAGAAGGCTGACATCCTTCTTGTTGAATTGTATTTTGTTCTAACATAAAGCCTCGTTATTACACATTACGGCATGGATATAGCTAAACTGTTTCCTTTTTCAGCATAGTTACAAGCTATAAATTAAAAAATTTCTACCGCTAAAAAATGAGTTGCGATTGTACAGAGTTATGTTTGATTAATCTAGCTATTTCAGACTAACTTGAATGGTATTTTGCCCAAAAGAAAAATAAAAGAAAAAACCACCGCTCTTTTTTTACGATCAAGATCGCAAAATCCAACGATGGTTTATGTCATTTGAGCTAAAATGAAAAATAATTAGATATTCCAGCCACAAAGGTAGAAAGCCAATAAAGCCGCAGCGATTAACACCGTGCCGATATTGAGTTTTTTCACTTCACCGCTGATGACTCGCCCGATGACAAGGGTGGCGAAGCCAAGCATAATGCCAGTGACGATATTTGCAGTAAGAACGATGAATACCGCGCAAACTAAGCCGCTCATTGCGCCGATGAAATCAGAAAAATCTAATTTGTTTACGTTGCTAAGCATTAATAAGCCCACATACATTAACGCTGGTGCGGTAGCATAGCTAGGCACAAGGCTCGCGAGCGGTTGGAAAAAGAGCATTAATAGGAATAGCACGCCCACGACAATGGCTGTGATCCCTGTTTTTCCACCAGCGGCTGTACCTGCGGCAGATTCAATATATACCGCAGCCGGAGCTGTACCAAATAAGCCCGAGAATAAGCTACTTACTGAGTCGGAAGTTAAGGCTTTGCCGCCGTTGATGATTTGTCCGTCTTTATCCAATAAATTGGCTTGCCCTGCTACAGCGCGGATTGTCCCTGTAGCATCAAATACCGCCGTCATTACTAAGGCGAACACCACAGGCAAGATGGCAGGTTGTAATGCGCCCATTAAATCAAGTTCAAGGAATAACGATTGTTCACCAAAAGTTGGCATTTTGAATAATTCACCGCTGAATTTAACATTAGGATCAACCGCCAAACCGATAAGCGTGATCGCAATGATCACCCATAAAATACCGCCTTTGATTTGCAATCTTTCTAAGCCGATGATTGCCGCTAATCCTGCAAGAGAAATTAACACAGGGAATGCGGTGAAATCGCCAAGTTTCACCGGCAAACCAGCTTGGTTGCTCACTACAATGCCCACGCCATTGGCTGCGATTAATAATAAAAACAAACCAATCCCGATGCCTGCTCCCTGTGCAATACTGGCTGGCAAGTTGCGTAAAATCCACGCACGAATACCTGTTGCAGAAATTAAGGTGAACACGATCCCCATAAAGAATACCGCACCCAGTGCGACAGGAACGCTCACGCCTTGCCCTAATACAAGGCTAAATGCAGTAAACGCAGTCAATGAAATAGCACAACCAATGGCCATTGGCGCGTTTGCCCATAAGCCAATAAGAATAGAACCTAAGCCTGATACCAAACAGGTGGCGATAAACACGCTTTCAGGGGGAAAGCCTGCGGCACTCAGCATATTTGGCACTACAATCACGGAATACACCATTGCCAAGAAGGTGGTTAAACCTGCGATAATTTCTTGACGTACCGTTGAACCACGCTTGGTGATCTTAAAAAGTTTTTCTGCGAACATAAATTTCCTTTCGTTAATAAAGTTAAAGTAAAATCTTGTTGAAAAAATGGCGCTATTTTACAGAAAAGAAAAGAATAGTAAACGTTTGCTTAATAGAAAGTGCGGTGATTTTTACGGAAATTTTTGGGCTTGTTTTATAAATCGTTTATAATAACGCGCAATAATCGTAATAAGGCAAATAATCTAAGCGAGGAAAAAATGGCTATCTTAGTAACTGGCGGTGCAGGCTACATTGGCTCTCATACCGTTGTGGAATTATTGAATACTGGCAAAGACGTGGTGGTGCTGGATAATTTATCCAACTCTTCTGCCAAATCATTACAACGTGTAGAAGAAATCACGGGAAAAGCGGTGAAATTCTACCAAGGCGATGTGTTAGATCGTGCAATGCTGCAGAAAATCTTTGCAGAAAACCAAATTGATTCCGTAATCCACTTTGCAGGTTTGAAAGCTGTGGGCGAAAGTGTGCGTAAGCCGATCGAATATTATATGAACAATGTAACGGGTTCATTAGTGTTAGTTGATGAAATGCGCAAGGCTGGCGTGTGGAATTTAGTGTTTAGCTCATCGGCAACTGTCTATGGCGATCCTGAAATTGTGCCAATCACTGAACAATGCAAAGTGGGTGGCACAACCAATCCTTACGGCACATCGAAATTAATGGTAGAACAAATTTTAACAGACGTTGCCAAAGCAGAAGATAAATTTAGCTTTACGATTTTGCGTTATTTCAACCCAGTGGGCGCGCACCACAGCGGCTTGATCGGTGAGGATCCAGCGGGTATTCCAAATAATTTATTGCCTTATATTAGCCAAGTGGCTATCGGCAAATTACCGCAACTTTCCGTCTTTGGAAGTGATTATGACACCCACGATGGTACAGGCGTGCGCGATTATATCCACGTTGTGGATCTGGCTATTGGGCATTTAAAAGCCTTAGATCGTCATCAAAACGATGCAGGATTGCATATTTATAACCTTGGTACAGGCACAGGTTATTCCGTATTGGATATGGTGAAAGCTTTTGAGCAAGCCAACGATATTCAAATTCCGTATCAATTAGTGGCGCGCCGTCCAGGAGATATTGCAACGTGCTATTCCGATCCTTCTCTTGCCGCTAAAGAATTAGGTTGGAAAGCGGAGCGCGGTTTAACGGAAATGATGCAAGATACGTGGAATTGGCAGAAAAAGAACCCACAAGGGTATCGTGATTAATCTTTAATACCATTGTGCTGTAAGGAAACTTGCAGCACAATTTGTTTAAAACACACCGCACTTTATAGCAATGACTACACAAACTCACTTATTTTCACAAATTTTCAACCGTAATATGCTCATCTGTGTATTCACGGGATTTAGCTCAGGCTTACCGCTTTATGTTCTCGTTTCGTTGTTACCTATTTGGTTACGCGCAGAGAATGTCGATCTCAAAACCTTAGGCTATTTCACCCTAATAATGCTCCCTTTTTCGTGGAAGTTTGTCTGGGCGCCCTTGCTTGATCGCTTTGTACCGCCTTTTTTAGGTCGCCGCCGCGGCTGGATGCTGATCTCACAAATTTTATTGTTAATCAGCTTGGCATTATTTGGCTTTTTAGATCCAAGCAAACAATTTGGACTCAGTTTGATCGCCGCATTGGGCGTGCTTTGTTCCTTCTTTTCCGCCACGCAAGACATTGTGCTAGATGCCTATCGGCGAGAAATTTTAACCGACAATGAATTAGGTTTAGGCAACTCCATTCACGTTAATGCTTACCGTATTGCAGGCCTTGTTCCCGGTTCGCTTTCATTGATTTTGGCGGATCATTTTCCTTGGCAAACGGTGTTTATCATGACTGCAATGTTTATGTTGCCGGGGATTTTAATGTGTCTATTTTTAAGTACCGAACCTAATATTGCGCTAAAAAAACACCGCACTTTGGAAGAAAGTGTCATTGAACCTTTCCGCGAATTTTTTCAACGCAAAGGCATTTGGTCAGCCTTAGGGATTCTGGCGTTTATTTTTCTGTATAAATTAGGCGATAGTATGGCAACGGCGTTGATTTCCGCCTTCTATTTAGATATGGGATTTAGCAAAACCCAAATCGGTTTGGTGGTGAAAAATGCCTCTTTATGGCCAATGGTGGTCGCCAGTATTTTAGGCGGGATTTTAATGCTGAAAGTGGGCATTAACCGCGCTTTATGGTTATTTGGATTTGTGCAAATTATCACCATTCTTGGTTTTGCCTGGCTCGCCCAACAAGGGCCTTTTGAAACCGTAGATAGCCGCGCCTTATGGTCGCTTAGTCTTGTGGTGGCTGCGGAATATATCGGCATCGGTTTAGGCACAGCCGCCTTTGTTGCCTTTATGGCAAGGGAAACCAATCCCCTTTACACCGCCACCCAGCTCGCCTTATTCACCAGCCTTGCCGCACTGCCAAGAGCTACGCTCAACACCCAAGCTGGCGCGTTGATCGATTGGCTGGGTTACTATAATTATTTTTGGCTTTGTTTTTTACTTGCTATCCCAGGAATGCTGTGTTTATTCAAAATAGCTCCTTGGCGTGAAAAATAATAATATAATTCGCATTTCAAAATAATATACGGGCGAACTTAAGCATTCGCCCATCTCATTTTCCTATTTAATCAAAATAATATTCGGAAAGTTAATTATAATTATGCTTTACTGTCTGGTGTTTCCCCAAGCAATGCCGCATATTTTATAGTATCTGGGCTTGCCTCAAGGGCGATTTTTAACACCATTGTAAGGGGAACGGAAAGAAACATCCCGACAGAGCCAAGCAACCACCCCCAAAATAAAAGAGATAAAAAAACAATTAGAGTTGAAAGCCCAAGGCTTTTCCCCATCATTTTGGGTTCTAACACGTTACCGATGATCATATTTAGGCTGACAACACCAATCATCACACCAATACCTGTAAAAAAGCCATTCAGTAATAGGGCTTGTATGATAATGGGAACAGCCGCGATAATCGAACCAATATTTGGAACATAATTCAGTAGAAAACTTAATGTAGCCCATAAGATAGCATATTGCACGCCAAGAATTTTTAGCAAAATAAAGACACCCAAGCCCGTTACAAAGCTAGTGAAAGTCTTCACGCCAAGATAATCCATTACCCCCTTGAGAATGAGGTCAATAGAGCCTTCATACTTAGCAACATCATCAGCCTTACTTAATGCTACTGCAAATTTATGCTTGGCAGTTGGTGCTTCTAACAGCATAAACAACACGACTAAAAATAACACAAACACATTAGTAACCACACCTGAAAAACTAAGCAAAAATCCACTAGCAAAATTCATTATCATTGCAGGATCAAAGTTATCCATTATTTTTTCTCGCAAATCCTCCACGGGTAAATGCAAGCCTTGTGCGATTACTGAGAGATCGTTTAGTCGTTGTGAAAACAATACTCGATATTGTGGGATCGATTGGGTAAACTCTTTTGCTGTACTGTTAATTAAGCTAACAAGAAAGAAAAATACCGTCAAGATCATTAAAAACAGTAAGGTCAGCGCTAACCAATGGGGGATTTTACGCTCCGTCATAAACTTCACCACTGGTGAGCAAATAATTGCAATAAATAGAGAAAGTAAAAACGGTACAACAATTTCACTCGCTAACTTTATCCCAGCCAAAATAATTACCAATGCAGAGAGTGTAATTAATAACTGACTGATAGATAAACGTTTATCCATTATATTGCTTCCTCATTCTCTTCGCCTGTACGAATACGGATTACTCGTTCTACATCATAAACAAAGATTTTGCCATCACCAATTTTACCTGTTTGTGCAGTTTTCATAATCGCTTCAATACACTGCTCAACCTGTTCATTAGGAATCACAATTTCCATTTTGACTTTTGGTAGAAAGTCAATCATATACTCTGCACCACGATAAAGTTCGGTATGCCCTTTTTGTCGTCCAAATCCACGCACTTCGGTTACAGTCATTCCCGTAATGCCGATATCAGATAAGGTTTCACGTACATCATCGAGTTTAAAAGGTTTAATAATTGCCTCAATTTTTTTCATTTTGATTTTCCTCTTCATATTAACTTGGGCGTCTAGCTGTTTTTGGTCTAAAGCTGGTGATCACTTCAGGCTTGGTATCAATATAAATACCGTCAATAAGCTGTAAACAATAAGGCACAGCAGAAAAAATGCCTTTTACTAATACATTGCCTTGCTCATCTTTTACGCCCTCTAAGGTTTCCTTAATGGCTTTCGGCTGTCCTGGTAAATTTAAAATTAAGCTATTTTTACGAATTACGCCCACTTGGCGTGATAAAATCGCTGTTGGCACAAAATGCAAGCTCACTTGACGCATTTGCTCACCAAAGCCGGGCATTTCACGATCTGCCACGGCAAGCGTAGCATCTGGCGTTACATCACGTTTGGCAGGCCCTGTTCCGCCCGTGGTTAGCACTAAATGGCAATGGTGAATGTCCACCAGTTCGCATAGAGTTTGCTCAATAATGGGCTGTTCATCAGGGATCAAGCGCGTTTCCACTTCAAAAGGCTCAACCAAGGCCTGTTCTAGCCATTTTTGTAATTCAGGGATACCTTGATCTTGATACACGCCTTGCGATGCGCGATCAGACACTGAAACTAAACCAATTTTTAAAAGTGCGGTCATTTTTTCCTCTTTTTTTTGTTTTATTAAATCCAATAATATCTCACAATATGGAAGAAAATCGGTGCGGCAAAGCATAGACTATCCATACGATCCAACATTCCACCGTGTCCACTTATCATATTGCCCCAATCTTTCACGCCCATACTGCGTTTCATTGCGGACATCACCAGCCCACCTAAAAAGCCCATTAAACAAATAACCAAGCTAATTAAGGTAGCTTGCACGGCGCTAAACGGCGTTAGCCAAGAAAGCAATCCGCCTAACGCTGAAGCACTCAGCACACCGCCGACAAAACCTTCTACGGTTTTGGACGGGGATAAGGTTGGTGCAATTTTATGTTTACCGAATAATTTTCCCCATACATATTGCAACACATCACTTGCTTGCACAATCAGGATCAAAAAGATCATTAATAATAAACTTTTGCCTTCAAATCCTGCAATATTTAGAGTGAGAATGGCAGGAATATGCGAAATGCAAAACACGGAAATCATCACCGCCCATTGCACTTTGCTTGAACGATCTAAAAAATGCGCCGTGTCGCCTAGCAACGCAGATAAAATCGGTAAAAATAGGAACCCATAAACAGGAATGAAAATGCTGAACATACTAAACCAATCCACCGCGACAAAATAATATTGCAAGGGCAAAATGAAATAAAAGCAGGCAACTAAAGCGAGATGATCGCCGCGGCGAATTTCAATCAGCGATAAAAATTCCCGTAACGCCATAAAAGAAACGATAAAAAATAAGCCCAATACGCCATAAAAACCGAGATAGGCGGCGGCAAAGATAATTAAAATCATCACCCACCACGCATTAATGCGTGCATTTAGGTTGTCTATCACTGAATGAGGCGTGGAAAAACCTACTTTCCATTTCAGCGTATAACCAATGCCCGATGCCAATAGCAAGGTGCAAATTAATCCCCAAAATAAATTCCACATTTCCATTTTATGCTCCTTGATGTTTCGGGTTAAGATTAAGTAAAGCCTGCTCTGCTCGCGCTAGAAATTGCGTTTTATCTTCTTGCGGCTGCCAGTGGATCGGCTCGCCCAAATATAGATCACATAGCAAGGGAATTGGCAGAATAAAGCCTTTCGGCAATAAATTATGGGTATTGCTAATCCAAACTGGCACAAGATCCACATTAGGATTGGCTTTGGCTAAATAATATAAACCACTTTTAAAGGGCTGGAGGGCAAGATCATCATTGGTTTTTCTTGTGCCTTCGGGAAAAATAATCAACGAATTTTCTTGCAGCGCTTGGCTAATTTGTTCTGTTACGGCTTTAGGATCATTGCCGCCACGCTCGATCAACAGCATATTAAACACTTTTTCCGCAAGGAAACGGCGAATTTTGCCTTTCGTCCAATAATCTGCACCTGCCACTGGACGGGTTTTCTTGCGCACTTCATAAGGCAAAGACACCCAGAATAAAATAAAATCTCCGTGGCTGTTGTGATTGGCGTAATAAAGTCTTGGCTTATCTGCCGAAAGCAGGGCGATATTTTTCGCAGGACGAACACCGCTAATAAAAGAGGTAAAACGACATAAAAGAAAATCAATCAGTTTAGCGAGCATTTTCATTCTCCTCTGATTTTGGTTGCGTGGAATTTTCTGCAGAAAATTGCACCGCACTTTCATTGTCTGTGCGATTTTCTGCTTGGCTTTCAGAGCGATTTTCTTCTTGGTTTTCTGGGGGATTTTCTACTTGGTTTTGAGCGGATTGATTTTCAGCATTCTGATCTAAAACCTTACCTTCCGCCAGCCCTGACTTCACGCGTTTCACGCAAGTTAAAATTAACAACGCGACTACAAGCCAAGCGAGCGCATAAAACCACGTTGGTAAAATCGGCATAAAGGTATAAATCAATCCTAATAAGCCAAATAAAAGAGCACGATCACTTTTGCCAAAAGGTCCGTCATAACGGCGTGTTTGCCCTTGCACCTGCCCTAACACGCCACAAAATTCTGTTAAGGCGGCAAGCCAAATAATCAGCCCGATGACAAAGGGATCAAAAGGTGCAATAAAAGCGAAAGGCAGATACAACGCCGCATCAGAAACCACATCGGTAATTTCATTAAGATAGCCACCCAAGCGCGATTTTTGCTGAAATTCCCGTGCCAACATTCCGTCAATGGCATTGAGTGCCATTCGCACAAAAAGCCAAATAGGAATTAAAATAAACAGCCAATGCACAGCAGAAAGTGCGGTCAAAAATAAGCCTAAAATGACTGAAACCCCACAGGCTGTAAGCGTAACTTGGTTCGCCGTAACGCCTTTGCGTTCTAACTTCACTACCGTTGGACGCAGCAAATTTTGAAACTTCGGTTTTAAATCGTAAATACTCATTATTCCTCCTTATTTGAATGGAAATAATAGTGGAACAAGAAATACCGTTGCCAGCATAACTAGAAAAGTAAAAGGTACACCAATTTTGACGAAATCGCCAAATTTATAATTCCCTGCGCTAAGCACCATTGTGTTTACCGGCGATGAAATAGGTGTCATAAAAGCAGCAGATGAAGCTATCGCCACCGTCATTGCGAAAGGCAATGGAGAAAGCCCTAAATGCTGTGCCATTGTGATGGCTATCGGCGCCATTAAAATAGCGGTGGCAGTATTAGAAATAAACAAGCCAATCACCGCAGTCAGCGTAAACAAGCTGATTAAAATCCAATGTTTACCCATTCCCCCTACGGTATTAATCATAAATTCTACGATTAAATTGATCCCGCCTGTTTTTTGTAGTGCGGTGGAAAATGGCATCATTCCGACAATTAAAATCAAGCTCGACCAGTGAATGGACGCATAAGCACTTTTCGCATCAACGCAGCGGAATTTCGCTAACATTAAACAGGCGATCAGTGCAGCAACCACATTTGGCACAACGCCTGTTACCATTAATGCTACCATCGTCACAATGGATAAAATAGCATAAGGCGCTTGGCTTTGTGCAGGGGCGGCGCGTTCAATTTCTGCAGGATAATCGAGTACGAAAAACGCTTTTGTTTTATTACGCATTGCTTGGATCAATTTCCACGCACCAACCACCAAAAGCAAATCACCAATCTTTAATGGTTGCTCAATCAAACTGCCTGTCAAAATCTCATTATTGCGTTTAATGCCCACCACATTTAAACCAAAACGTGAACGAAAACCAATTTCTGCTACCGTCTTGCCGAGATAATCCCCTTCAGGAATTGGGGTGATTTCCACCATTCCCATAAACTTAGCTTGTTGCTCAAAGTGGTAAGGACGCAACTCCGTTGGCTCAAGCTGATGTTGTTGGCAAAATTCATTAATATCTAGCTCAGGATCAGCGCAATCAATCAGCAAAATATCCTTTTCACGAATTTCAATTTTCCCTAAGGAATCTGCTAGAAATCTTGGGCGAAAGCGCTTCCAACGCTCAATCGCTAGAACGTTCAACGCATAGTTAGAGCGTAGATGTAAGGCTTCCAAGGGTTGTCCGATAAAATCCGACCCTGTACGCACCACAAAGCGTTTGGTGCGTGCTTGTAATTGATAATCTTCAATCAGATCTTGAATAGAATGGCGATTTACGCTCTCACTTTCTTCATTTTCTGCGTGTCCTAACCAACGGCGAGCTACTAACATATACACAATGCCCAGCAACAAAATCACAATACCAATGGGTGTGAAAGAAAAGAAATCAAAGCGCTGTTTGGTGAGATGAATTAATTCAGCATTAATCACCAAATTTGGTGCGGTAGCGATTAAAGTCATCATACCGCTAATTAGCCCAGCCATACTCAACGGCATCATCAGACGTCTTGGCGAAATATTCATTTGGCGGCAAATCACCAATACTACAGGGATAAAAATCGCCACAATCCCCACGGAACTCATAAAGGATCCCAACCCCGTTACCGCTAGCATCACCAAAATCAGCACACGGGTTTCGCTATTTTTCGCCGCTTTCATCAGCCATTCACTCACTTGATACGCCACCCCCGTACGCACCAAGGCCTCCCCCACAATAAACAGCAACGCGATCAAAATAATATTCGGATCACTAAATCCAGCAAAGACTTCCTGCACGCTCAAAATGCCACTCACACAAAAAGCGAGCATTACCAACAGGGCGATCACGTCCATTCGAATTTTGTTGTGGATAAACAAGAGTACGGCGATTGCAAGAAAAATCACAACACTAACAAGGGGCATATTGGTGATTGTAGGCATTAGGGTCTCCGTGGTTTTTGGTAGTTTTGTTTATTATTTAGTTGATTGCATTTTTCTTTGTGGTTATAACGGGTTTCGCCGTTGGCGACTTCCTTTCTTTTGCATTCCCAAAAGAAAGGAAGCAAAGAAAAGGGCCCCCTACTAAATTGCTTTTCCTCATTACAATAAAATTTTTTTAACGAAAAGTAAGCCCATACTCGCTTCGCTGCGTTCAGGCGTTACTTTTCTAAAAATTTTATTTTCATTCGGGCAATTTACAAGGGGATTGATTGTCCGATAGTTCACAATCTATTTTGCATTAAATTGTATTTAAAGTGCGGTGGAATTTTAAAAACTTTTTGAAAAAGTACCGCACTTTGTCGTTGCTTATTTTTACTTTTGACTGATTGTGGTTTTCTTTGTTGTCATAACGGGTTTCGCACGTTGTACGACTTCCTTTCTTTTGCTTATCCAAAAGGAAGTGAGCAAAGAAAACGTTCCCCTGCTATCGCTAAATTTCTTTTACTTCCATATGGTGTTGTTTTGCCTTGCCGTACTTGCATACTGTCTGCGGCAAAATGCCTTGTCTGGAAATAAGAAATTTTGCGAGCATTGTTTTTCCTCATTACAATAAAATTTTCTTTACGAAAAATCAGCCTGATGTTCGCTTCGCTCTCGCTAGGCGTGATTTTTCTAAAAATTTTATTTCCATTCGGGCAATTTACAAGGGGGTTGTCCGATGGTTCACGCTTAATTTTAAATTTAAAGTGCGGTGCGATTTTTTTTTTAATTTTTTAGGAAAATGACCGCACTTTTTATTCTGTAATCAGTTTTCTTACTGGGGCAAAACTTCGGCGATGTTGGGGTAAGGGGCCGTGTTCTGCCAGTTTTTCTAAATGTAATTTTGTTGGGTAGCCTTTGTGTTGAGCGAAGGCGTATTGGGGATAACGTTTATCCAACTCTTCCATTTCTAAATCGCGGGCAACTTTGGCAAGAATGGAAGCAGCACTGATTTCTGCCACAAGACTATCCCCTTTCACCACCGCTTGGGCAGGCATTGGCAATGGGGGAATGCGGTTGCCGTCCACTAGCACAAAGTGCGGTGTAATCTTAAGTTGATTAACTGCGCGTTGCATCGCTAACATTGTGGCGTGCAAAATATTAAGTTCGTCAATTTCTTCGGGTTCAGCTCGCCCTAGCGCCCAAGCTTTGGCTTTCTGTTTAATTTCTTCTGCTAAGGCAAGGCGTTTTTTATGCGAGAGCTTTTTGCTGTCGGTTAAGCCCTCAATAGGATTATTAGGATCTAAAATCACCGCGGCAGTTACCACTGCCCCCACTAAAGGCCCACGCCCTACTTCATCAACGCCTGCGATCAGTTCATAATCAGGATAGACAAATTCGCTCATTGTTTTTCCCCTTGCAATAATTCAATCACCGCTTCGGCAGCTTGTTTATCTGCATCGCATTGGATCATTTTATGCAGATCAATAAAGTGTTGCACTAAATTGTGGCGATTTTGCACCGCACTTTCTTCTGTTGAAAAATAAGGCGCGAGCTTTTCTATCAATTTTTCAGCCGTGCAATCTTGCTGGATCATTTCTGGTACGAGCATTTCATTCGCCAGCAAATTCGGTAATGAAATATAAGGGGTTTTCACCAAACGTTTAGCTAGGAAATAAGTGAACGATTTCATTTTGTAGCCCACGACCATTGGCGATTTGCATAGCATACATTCTAATGCTGCCGTGCCTGAAGCCAGCAAGGTGGCTTGAGCGGCGATCATTGCGGAGCGCGCTTGTCCATCAAGTAAGATCATTTCCAAATCAGGGGCGATCTTCGCTTTGATTTGTTCAAATTGTTGACGGCGTTTTTCGTTCACCAAAGGCACGAGAAATTGCACGTCTGGATACTGTTCTTTCAGCAATAATGCGGTTTGCAAGAAAGGTTCGGCAAGGAATTCCACCTCCGATCCACGGCTGCCAACCAACATCGCTAAATAGCGTTGTTGTGGATCAATATTAAGCATTTGGCAAGCCGCAAGGCGATCAGGTTTTAACGGAATGGCGTCTGCCATTGTGTGTCCAATAAAACGACAAGGCACGTTGAAACGATCGTAAAAGGCTTTTTCAAAAGGTAAAAATGCCAGAACAAGGTTGGTGGCGCGGGCAATTTTGTGAATGCGCTTTTGTCGCCACGCCCACACTGATGGGCTGACGTAATGAATGGTTTTGATGCCTTGTTGTTTGAGCTTAAGTTCAATGTCAAGATTAAAATCAGGCGCATCGATGCCGATAAACACATCAGGTTTTTCTTGTAACATTTTGTCGATAACTTGGCGGCGAATTTTCAGTAAGCGTGGTAAATATTTCACTACTTCTGCTAAGCCCATTACGGCAATTTCTTCCATATCCACCAAGGTTTCGCAACCTTCTGCCAACATTTGTTTGCCGGCAATACCGATAAAACGTGCGTTAGGATAACGGGTTTTAAGACTGCGCATTAGCCCTGCGCCTAGAATATCTCCAGAGACTTCACCTGCGACAATACCGATTGTTGGAAATGCTTTTACTTGTTCCATTAGTAAATTTCTCATAAAAAAACAACCGCACTTTAATATTGCGAGCGTTAAGCAATAAGCAAAGTGCGGTGAAAATTTTTAACTTTTTTACGTGGTTTTGTTGGTTTAATTAGCGAATAATGCCACGTTTTGAACGCTTGAAGAAATCAAGGAAAAAACTAATCGCACTTTCCGTTTGGGCATAATGCTCAATTTCTGGCATCACTTCTTCTAAGGTTTTTCCGCTACGATAAATTAATTTATACACGTTGCGAATGGCGTGCAATGTGGGTTTATCAAAACCGCGGCGTTTCAAGCCTTCAATGTTTACACCGAATGGTTGCGCGTGGTTGCCTTGTGCCATTACATAAGGGGGAACATCTTGGCTGACCATTGAGCCACCACCGAGCATAACGTGTGCGCCCACAATAACAAATTGGTGAATGGCCGACATTCCGCCCACAATCACGAAATCATCTAGCTCAACGTGCCCTGCAAGAGTAGCGTTATTAGCAAGAATACAGCGATTTTTGATTTTACAATCGTGTGCAATATGGGCATTGATCATAAATAAGTTATCATCGCCCACGCGCGTTACACCACCACCTTGCACCGTGCCTCGGTGAATAGTCACACTTTCACGAATACGGTTACGGTTGCCGATAATGGTTTTCGTTGGCTCATTTTGGTATTTCAGATCTTGGTTTTTCTCACCAATACTTGCGAATTGGAAAATTTCATTATCCTCGCCAATTTTAGTGATGCCGTTCACCACGATATGTGAGTGTAATACAGTCCCTTTGCCAATTTCTACATCAGCACCAATAATACAAAACGGGCCAATCACCACGTTTTCGCCAATTTTTGCGCCTTCTTCTACAATCGCTGTAGGATGAATTTTTGCACTTGGATGGATCATATTGACCTCTTATTTTTGTAATGGATATTTATCTACGGGCACACATTAATTTTGCTTCACAAACGACTTCACCATCAACGGTGGCAATGCCTGTGAACGCAGTAATACCACGGCGTTCTTTAATTACTTCAACATAAAGCTCCATTTGATCCCCTGGTAATACGGGGCGCTTGAAACGTGCATCATCAATACCAGCGAAATAAAATAGCTCTCCCCCTTGTAATTCATGGGTTTTAAATGCTAAAAGCCCCATAGATTGAGCCAAAGCTTCTAAAATTAGCACCCCTGGTAAAATAGGCTCACCCGGAAAATGTCCAGTAAAACAAGGCTCATTTACACTAATATTTTTGATTGCTTTTAGCCATTTACCTTCCTCAAAATCAGTTACACGATCCACCAATAAAAATGGATAGCGATGCGGAAGTAAGGTCATAATTTCTTTTGCTTCAATCACTTTTGCAGCTTTTTCTGTTGTCACAATAGTACCTTTGAATTAAAAAAATAATAGAAAATAAAATTGATGTAAATTATACGATATTTCATCACTTAATACAAAACGCACCACATAAAGTGGCACGCTTGAAAGATGAATTAGGTATTATTGAGCTTTTTTTCTACCGCTTTTAGACGCTTATTCATTTTGTCAATGTCTAACGTCAGAGCGGCAGTTTTTCGCCATTGCTTATTTGGTTGTAATGGAATACCTGATGAATACACCCCAGACTCAGTAATTGGCCGCATCACCATTCCCATTCCTGTAACAGTAACTTTGTCGGCAATTTCCATATGACCATTGATCACGCTTGCACCACCAATGAGGCAATAACGCCCTACTTTCAGGCTGCCTGCCATAATCACACCACCAGCTACCGCTGTACCGGTGCCGATATGCACGTTATGGGCAATTTGGCAAAGGTTGTCAATGATGACGTTATCTTCAATCACCGTTGCGTCTAACGCACCGCGGTCAATACAGGTGCAAGCCCCGATTTCAACGTGGTTACCGATAATCACGGTGCCTGTTTGTGGGATCTTGATCCAACGCCCTTTATCGTTTGCATAGCCAAATCCATCGCTACCGATCACTGCACCAGATTGGATTAAGCAATATTCGCCAATTTGTACTTGGTGATAAATATTTACATTTGCCCAAAGATGAGTATTTGCGCCAATTTTTGCATCTTTGCCGATGAAGCAGCCTGCGCCAATAATCACGTTATCACCAAGCTCAACGCCATCTTCAATCACTGCATTGGCCCCGATCGACACATTTTTACCTAACTTTACGGACGATGAAACCACCGCACTAGGCGCAATGCCTGTTGCTGCTTTTGGCGTGGAATCCATATATTGGGCTAACACCGCATAAGCCACATAAGGATCTTTTACAATCAGTAGATTACTTTCAGGCGAACAAAATTCCACATCATTTTCACTCACCACTAAAATCCCTGCTTGGGATTGTGCAAGTAAATCACGAAATTTAATGTTTGAAATAAAAGTGAGTTGGTTTGACTGTGCTTTGTCGAGAGGGGCAATACTATCAATAAGTACATTGGCGTTACCACGAATGGTAGCGCCAATCTGTTGTGCTAATTCTTTAAGAGAATAAGACTTTTGCATTATTTAGCCTGTGCTGGAGCTGGAATTGCTTTTAACACATCTTCAGTAATGTTCTTACCTTCTGCTGCATAAATTGCTGCTTTCTCATCAAGTACAGCCGTATATTTTTTAGCTTTAGCTACATCTGTTGTGGCTGTTTGGATTTCTGTAAGCAATTTGCGTTCAACTTCAGCTTGACGTTTTTGTGCATCTTGACGGAATTCAGCTACTTTTTGTTGATGTGCTTGTACTAATTTTTGAAATTCTTCATCACGTTTTTTAGCAAGTTTACTGATTTCATCTTGGCGTTTCTTGATATCAGCTTGACGTAATTTAGGTGCATCTTTTTCTAAAGCCTTCACTTTTCCATCAAGTTCTTTTTCAAAACTTTTTCTTTTATCCTGTAATGCTTTTTCTTCTGCTTGTAATTTTTCAGATGGTGCTTTTAAATCATCATCTAGTTTTTTAATCTCAGCTTGACGAGCTGGGTGGTTAGCAAAAAGATAATCGACATTCACAAACGCGATATTTTCTTCAGCCATTACAACTGAAGAACCTAATGCTAACGCTAAAGAAAGTGCGGTTAATTTTACTGCTTTTTTCATTTGTTTAATTTCCTTAAAAATAATTATTGATTCATTACTTAATCGAACAAGTGAATCGATAACCACTTGTCCATATATTCCAAGCCTTAACTTAGACTTAATAAAAATCTAGAAGTTCAATTAGAATGTACCACCAATACTAAATTGGAATTGTTCTATATCATCGCCTTCATATTTTTTGATTGGTTTTGCATAAGAAAAAATTAATGGTCCTACTGGCGAATTCCATTGAAAACCAATTCCTGCTGATGCACGAATACGGCTTGGATCGCCATAATCTGGCAAATTAGGATATTTTGCTTTACCATCAGATTTCCATTTTGTATTCCAAACACTAGCCGCATCAATAAATAAAGACGTTCTCACTGAACCTTGGTTTTTATCATCAATAAATGGCGTTGGTACAATTAATTCCATATTGGCTGTAACCATGGCATTCCCACCAACAATATCACCATTCACTCGACAATAATTGGAACAAGAATTATCCCAATAAATCGCTTGTGGTCCAACCGCACCACTCGCAAAACCTCTCAAGTTACCAATACCACCGGCACTATAGTTTTGGTAAAACGGTAAGCGTTTACCACCAAAACCATTCGCATAGGAAGCTGTTGTCTTAGCCGATAACACCCATGTATGTTCACGATTTAATGGATAAAAACCTTGTACATCACCATATAATTTATAGAATTTATTATCAGAGCCAGGAATCGTTACTTTTCCTCCTAACGATGCTCTTAGCCCTGAAGTTGGGAAATAACCACGGTTAAGACTGTTGTAATTCCAACCAAAAGAAAATTCAAAATCATGGGATCTGAATGTCCAATCTGGATAATTCATTGATTCACGATAGAAATTACGATTAAATTCTGGTGACACATTTTTCAGTGTATTATGTACATAGCCTAACCCTAAATAGTAAGAGTTATTTTCATTAACAGGGAAACCTAATGTGCCATTCACACCATAAGTTGTACGGCTGAATGAAGCTGAAGTATCATCTTTTGAGTTATCATATTTCTCATAAAATGCGTTACCACCTAGGCTTACGCCATCTTTGGTAAAGTACGGTTCGTTATATCCAAGGTTAATTGTCGTACCATAATCATTACGCGATCCCGCCAAACTAATCGACGATCCCATCCCTAAAAAGTTATCCTGTTTAACACTCGCTTGGTAGCTAAATCCACTTTCTGTGCCATAGCCAATACCAAAATTAATACTCCCTGTATTTCGCTCAACTACACGATAGATAACATCTAGCTGATCATCTGTATTTGGCACTGCTTCAGTGCGAGATTCTACTGTCTCAAAAAATCCCGTACGTTCTAATCGCACTTTGCCCAAATCCACTAAACGAGAAGACAGCCAAGTACCTTCTTGCTGACGCATTTCTTGGCGTAACGTACTATCCGCACTGACGTTATTACCTTCAAAACGAATTTGGCGTACAGAATAGCGACGTCCTGCATCTACAACATAGGTTAGTTCAACAGTATGCGCCTTATCATCAAATACTGGGTTAATATTAACCTGCGCACTACCATAACCTTGCTCTGCTAACGTCGTTTTAATTTGTTGTTCAATCTCTAAAACATCACTACGCCTAAATGTCTCATTCAAACGCATATTATTCAATAAAGGAGCAAGCTGCTCAGACATTCCAGCCACATTACCCACTATTCTCGTATCCTTAACGGTATAGACAGCGCCCTCATTCATTGAAATGGTAACATCTACAGCTGTTTTCTCTGCATTCAAATTAACATCTGTACCAGTAATCTGGAATTTCGCATAACCTCGATCTAAATAGAAAGTACGTAATGCCTCTAAATCTTTATCAAACTTAACTGAGTCATATTTGTTATTAAAGATTTTCCACCACGCATCAGGTTGTAATTCCATTTGCTCACGTAGTTTACTATCATCAAAAGATTTATTTCCTTTAAAAGCTAGAGATTTCAATAATGCGACATCATTCTCTTCAATTTGAATTCTCAATTCTGCACGATTACTCGGTAGAGGGTTGACTATTGTTTCAATTTTTGCGTTATAACGTCCCACGCTTTGATAATGCTGCAATAACTCTCGGCGGAATAACTCTAATTTTTCCGGATCTAACGTATCTCCAACAGCAAAACCATTTGCATTCAAATTATCCTTTAACGCTTCAGTTGGAATAGAATTATTACCTTTGATATTTACATCCGCAATAATTGGTCGTTCATACACTGAAATGACTAAAGTATTCCCTTCACGAGCAGCTCTAACTCCCTCATATCCTTGCAAAAATAGCCCTCTGACTACATTAGCAATATCATTATCTGTTGCACGTTGCCCTACCCTAACAGGTAAGCTGTCAAGGATTTTACTTTCTGTTGCTCCTTCAACGCCATCCACTCGAATGCTCTGAACAACAAAAGGTGCAGCCTCAATAAATGTCGCTGTACCAAACAGCAAACTTGCGATTAAAAGTTTTTTCATTGTTACTTTTATCCTCGTAAAGAAATAGTTATAAACGTAAAAAATCGTTAAACAAAGCAAATGCAGTTAAAGCCAGTAAGCATATTGCACCAATTTTATAAGCAATATTCTGCACTCGCTCTGAAAGCGGTTTTCCTTTTATTGCTTCTGCGGCAAGAAAAATCAAATGTCCACCGTCTAAAACAGGTAATGGAAATAAATTCATTATCCCTAAATTTACACTAATTAACGCCATAAAACTTAAATAATAAACAAAGCCAATCTCAGAAGATACACCTGCACCTTTTGCAATAGAAATGGGCCCACTGAGATTATTCAAAGAAAGGTCACCAGTAAACAACTTACCAATCACTTTCATCGTAAGTAGCATTAAATCATTGGTTTTTTCTACACCTTTTTGGAATGCCTCAAGCATACCATATTTTAATTCTGTACGATACTTATCCGCAAGCGGATACACTGTCGGTGACACACCGACAAACCAATGCCCTTTTTCGTTTAATATTGGGGTTAAGCTTTTATGTAATTTTTCGCCATTACGCTCAATGATAACACTAAAAGGTTGGCCTTTTTGCACATCTTGAACAAAATCTTGCCAAGCCATTAACTCGCCAGTATTGGTATAAAATTTATCACCCACAAGTAAACCTGCTTTCTGTGCTGGAGAATCGGCTACCACTTTAGACAAGGTCATTTCAACTTTAGTTCGCACTGGAATCATACCCAATGCACCAAAAGCACTTTCTTTTTCAGGATTAAATCGCCAATTGGCTAAATCTAAAGTGCGTTGCTGTTTTACATCTGAACCAAAAGGTGAAAGGGTGATTTCTACATTGGGATTGCCCATTTTGGTAGCAAGCACCATATTGATGGTTTCCCAATCTGGTGTTGCTGTGCCATCAATGGCGATAATTTGTGAATCGGCTTGAATTTGCGCTTGTGCCGCAATGGACGCAGGTCTAACCTCTGCAATCACAGGTTTCACACTGGGAATACCAATGGAATACACCAGCCAATAAGTCAATATGGCAAAAATAAAATTTGCCATCGGTCCGGCGGCAATCACAAAAGCACGCTGTACGACAGATTTATTATTAAATGCTTGAGATTTTAATGCTTCTGGTACGGCTTCGTTACGCTCATCAAGCATTTTCACATAGCCGCCTAACGGAATCAGTGAGATGGAAAACTCTGTGCCTTTTTTATCAAAGAAAGACCACAATACTTTACCAAAGCCAATAGAAAAACGTTCAACTTTTACACCGCACTTTCTTGCAGCCCAAAAGTGCCCGTATTCGTGTACAAAAACCAGCACACAAATGGCAATCAAAAATGAACCTAACGACCACAAAAAGGACATATCCGTTTTTTCCTATAACACATAAAAATAGAAATAAGCAAAGAATGGTACGGCGGCGGTCAAGCTATCGATGCGATCTAAAATTCCACCGTGTCCGGGGATCAAATTGCTACTGTCTTTAATACCACTTTCACGTTTAAACATACTTTCGGTTAAATCACCCAGTACAGAAATTGCCACCGTTGCAACAGATAAGGCGATAAAAGGTACGGTTGGCACATTGAATAAATCTTGCGGTGCAACTTGCATAAAAATCCCTGCTAGCACGCCAGCTGTAATCAACCCACCTAATACACCTTGCCACGTTTTCCCTGGGGAAACTTTTGGCGCAAGTTTGTGTTTTCCGAATTTGCGACCTGCAAAATAAGCACCTGAGTCCGCTGCCCATACTAAAATAAACACATAAAAGAGCAACATTAAGCCGTGATAAGGGTTAGTCACATAGCCATCTAAACGCAAGCGCAGCACGCCCACAATAAAAGGCACAAGGGTTACAATGGCAAAAACGCCCTGCAAAATCACTGATTTTGTCCATAACTTAGCAGAATTTGGATAGCTCAACACAAAACCAAGCGCCACGATCCACCAAACCACGGCACTTAATAAAATTGGCTCTGCATAATGTTCAAACACGCGCCCTGCATTGAGATAATTGGCTTCGCTTAAAATCCACAAAAAAAGCACCGCACCTGCTAAACCTGCCACAACAACACGCCAAAATTTATTTTTAACTTGAGCGAATTGCGTCCATTCCCAAATACCTAAGGTCATCACCGCACCTAACGCTAAGGCAAAATAAAAAGGAGAAAATAAAAATAACGCTGCACAGACAATGGCAATTAAAATAATCGCCGAAATGACACGTTGTTTAAGCACAGTTTAGTCCTCTTGTTCTGCTCCACCAAAACGGCGATTTCGTTGTTGATAAGCTAAAATAGCTTGATTGAATTCTTGTTCGTTAAAATCTGGCCATAATACATCAGAAAAATAAAATTCTGCATAGGCAATTTGCCACAGTAAAAAATTACTTACACGCTGTTCACCGCTAGTACGAATTAATAAATCCACCATTGGTTGATCTTGGGTAACCAAATGTTGTTGAAAGCGTTCAGCAGTGATTTCATCAAGTGTAAGCAGATCATTTTTCACTAAGGCAGCAAGCTGTTTTGTTGCCTGCACAATATCCCAATAACCACCATAATTCGCTGCAATATTTAAGATAAGAGCGGTGTTATTTTCAGTTAATTTTTCGGCTTTTTCGATTTTTTGCTGTAATTTTTCGCTAAAACGGGATTTATCCCCGATAATATTTAAGCGGATATTATTTTTATGCAATTTTTTCACTTCTAAATCCAGTGCTTGCATAAAAAGTGTCATTAATGCACTCACTTCACTTTCAGGGCGTGTCCAATTTTCACTACTGAACGCATAAAGGGTGAGAACATTAATGCCGATTTTTCGCGCATAGGAAACCGCTTGACGCACAGCCATCACGCCATTTTTATGCCCGAAAATACGCATTTTTCCTTGCTGTTTTGCCCAACGTCCATTGCCATCCATAATAATCGCAACGTGCTGGGGAATATTGTTTAAGTCAATCTCTGCCATTCATCAAGGATTTTCTAGTTACAAAATTAATGGCTGAATATATCATAATATGCTATTACTTACTATGAAAACGCACAGAATTATACATAAAAAATCAAGGCGAACTTTCGCTCGCCCTGATTTATTTGTAACGGAAATAAAATGTTATTTTGCCTGAATGAATTGCCACGCTAAAGTGCGTGCTTTTTTATCTACTTCTAACACATCATCAATAGATTGAATCTGTTGTGGGCTGATTTTTTCTACCACCTGCGTATTCACTTTAGCGATATCGGTAAATTTAATTTGACGATTTAAAAAAGCTTCTACGGAAATTTCGTTTGCCGCATTCATTGCCGTTGTGGCATATTGCCCTGCAGCAAAAGCATCAATAGCTAGTTTTAAGCAAGGGTAACGCTGATAATCTGGTGCTAAAAAGGTCAGTCCATTGAGTTGATAAAAATCCAATGGTGCAACGCCGGCAAAGGTACGCTGTGGATAAGCCATTGTTTCTGCAATTGGCGTGCGCATATCTGGATTGCCCATTTGCGCAATCACGGATCCATCAATATAACGCACCATAGAATGAATGATAGATTGCGGATGAATAATCACTTCCATTTCGTCTGCACTGGCATTGAATAACCAACGGGCTTCAATATATTCCAAGCCTTTATTCATCATTGTGGCAGAGTCCACTGAGATTTTTTTGCCCATTGACCAATTAGGGTGAGCAACCGCTTGCTCTGGTGTAATTTGATCAAATTCTGAAAGATCCGTATAACGGAAAGGCCCGCCCGATCCCGTGAGTACAATTTTGCTAATGCCTAACTCTTGTAACGGGCAAAAACCGATTTTTTCCTGCGCTTGCGGTGGTAAAGATTGGAAAATCGCATTGTGTTCACTATCCACAGGCAATAGCTGAGCGTGATTTTTCTTCACTTCATCAATAAAAAGCTGCCCGCAGGTGACTAAACTTTCTTTATTAGCTAACAGCACTCGCTTGCCTGCTTGTACCGCTGAAAGAGTGGGTAACAAGCCTGCCGCGCCAACAATGGCGGCCATCACTTGATCGGCTTCAGGGTGAGCCGCTAACTCGCAAATGGCTTTTTGTCCGCTTAATACTTGGGTTTTCACACCAAGTGCGGTCAATTGTTCTTTTAAATTTTTCGCCGCACTTTCGTCATCTAAGGCAGCAAAAGTCGGCTGAAATTTAACGCATTGCTCAACCATTAATTGCACATTACGCCCCCCAATCAAGGCAAACGCTTGATATTTCTCAGGGTTGTGCTCTATCACAGAAAGGGTACTCGTGCCGATTGATCCTGTCGACCCAAGAATGACGAGTTTTTGTTGTTTTTGCATAAATTTTGACCGCACTTTAAAATAGTTAAGGTTGCTAAAATTGTCGTGAATATACTCAAAAGCCTGCAATTCAGCAAGAAAAAATAGGGCGAACCCTTGGCTCGCCCTTTCTTTATTTGGTTGAGATGATTAGAAATCTAATAATTCTTTCTCTTTATCCGCTAACACTTCGTCCACTTTTTTCACATAAAGATCAGTGATTTTTTGGATTTCGTCTTGTGCTTTGCGTTCTTCATCTTCGCTGATTTCTTTTTCTTTCAACAAGGCTTTGATTTGATCGTTCGCATCACGGCGTACATTACGCACGGCAACTTTACCTTGTTCTGCTTCCGCTTTGACAATTTTGATTAAATCACGGCGGCGTTCTTCCGTTAATGGTGGAAGTGGAACGCGAATGGTTGTGCCTGCTGATGATGGGTTTAAACCTAAATCAGACGTTAAAATGGCTTTTTCCACTGCACCGATTAAGCTACGATCAAACACCGTTACAGCTAAGGTACGCGCATCTTCTGCTACCACATTGGCCAATTGACGTAATGGAGTTAATGCGCCATAGTATTCCACTTGAATACCATCAAGTAAGCTTGGCTGCGCACGTCCTGTTCTTACTTTCGCAATATGATGTTTGAATGTTTCAAGGCTTTTTTCCATACGCAACTGCGTATCTTGTTTAATTTCGTTAATCACAAATATTCCCTTTTATTTAAGTTTAATCAATTAGTTACAAATTAGCGTACCTTCACGCTTACCAAGAATCACATTACATAGTGCACCGGCTTTGCCCATATTAAAGACCCGAATTGGCATTCCATGGTCACGTGCTAAAGTAAAGGCAGCTAAATCCATTACTTGCAATTCTTTGTCAATCACATCGGCATAAGTGAGTTTTTCATACAATACCGCATCTGGATTTTTAGCAGGATCGCAATCATACACCCCATCTACTTTTGTGGCTTTTAGTACAACGTCTGCCTCAATTTCGATACCTCGCAAGCAAGCTGCAGAATCGGTGGTAAAGAATGGACTACCTGTTCCTGCTGAGAAAATCACCACGCGCCCTTCACGCAACATTTTGATTGCTTCAGACCAGTTATAAGTATCACAAATACCATTCAACTGGAAAGCAGACATTAATTTTGCATTCACATCTGCGCGGTGTAAGGCATCACGCATTGCTAAGCCATTCATCACGGTGGCAAGCATTCCCATATGATCGCCCACTACGCGGTTCATTCCTGCTTTAGCCAGTTTTGCACCACGGAATAAATTGCCCCCTCCTAGTACAACTCCCACTTCAACACCCATTTCTACTAATTCTTTAATTTCGAGCGCCATTCTGTCTAAAATTGAAGGATCAATTCCAAAACCTTCATCACCTTGTAAAGCTTCACCGCTTAATTTAAGCAGGATTCTTTTATATACGGGTTTGCTCATGTTTTCCTCACAAAAGTCGGGTATAAAATTCTACCTATTATAGAGCAACATCTCTGTAGTGAAAATAGCTCAAGACAAAAATCACATAGAACCCACGAAAAAAATTCAGTAAAATGAGATAAAATAAAAAACAAGGAATAATGTCGTGACAGAAAAGAACAAAAAAGGAACATTTCATCTTTCATCATTACTAGCAAGTGCGGTATGTTTTGTACTACTTTATGTTACCAGCCTGTTGGCATTACAAGGTTCGGGATATTTTCCACAACCAAGCTGGCAACAAATTGCCCTGTTTATGTCTTTCATTATTATTTTTTCTAGCTCGAAAAAACTCTTTTATTTCATTGCATTCCCTATTTTATTCATCTATGCGTGCTATGCACCCATTGGGGTGAATTTCGGTGCACCATCTTATCAGTATATCGCCTCTGTCTTTGCCACCGATTTAAAAGAAGGCAAAGAGTTTTTCGCTCAAATCCCACTACTTCATTATGGCTACCCCGTTGTAATTCTTGGAGGAACGCTGCTTTATCGCTGGTTAAGTCAAAAATTCCACTTAGCTTTTTATAAAAATAAGGGACTACTGGCACTCATTTTTGTCAATGCACTTTGGGGCAATATTCCCTTTAAGCTACTGCAAGAAAGCTATTTAGAAGGAGAAAAAGTGGTCGAAGAGTTACGCTTACTAAACCGTTTTGATGTGCCAAGTGAATGGGGAGAAAGCCAGCTAGATAGCCGTTCATATTATGATGATTACATTTTAGTTATCGGTGAAAGTGCAAGAAAAGATTATCACCACGCTTACGGTTACCCTATTGCCAACACGCCTTTTCTTTCCACTGCTAAAGGAACGTTAATTGATGGCTTAACTGCAGGCGGAACAAATACCATCGCCTCTCTGAAATTAATGTTCACTAAGCCAAACAAGCAAATGTGGGAAGCCAATTATCGCTTAAATTTCATTGATTTAATTAAATCGGCAGGCATCAAAACCTATTGGCTTTCCAATCAAGGTTATTTAGGGCAATACGACACCCCAATTTCCGCCATCGCCAATAAAAGCGATGAAAAAATCTTTTTGCGCGCAGGAGACTCTATTAACAATGATATAAGTGATTTCAAGTTATTAAACAAGTTTGACCAACTGATTCAAGCCTCAGTCACGGGCAAGCGTTTTATTGCGGTGCATTTATATGGTTCACACCCATTGGCTTGCGAACGCGTCACCGATTACGAGAAAATTTTCGATGAAAATCAACTTGCTAAAAAATATCAGGACGTGAATTGCTACATCAGTTCAATCAAAAAAACCGATGAATTGCTGAGTAAAATTTATCAGATTCTGGTCAAAAATCAGCAAAAAAATCACCGCACTTTTTCGATGATTTATTTTTCTGATCACGGCTTAGCTCATCAAATCAGTAATGACTATATCGCTATTCACAATAGCAGTGGCAAAAGTAAACGCCATTATGATATTCCATTATTTAAAATTTCCAGTGATGATCAGCAACGTAGGGAGAAAAAAGTGGCAAAATCAGGCTTGAATTTCACCGAAGGGTTAGCTAATTGGATAGGTATTCGCAATGCTCAAATTGACCCAAATGCCGATCTTTTTGATGATACGCCACAAGCAGATTATGGTTTGAAAGAAAAAATTGAAAAAATGACTGTACCTGATGATCCTGCGATAATAATTCCACAAAAATAAGGCATAAAAAAGCAGATCCGAGAATCTGCTTTTTTTTAATGTTACAATGATTATTTAGCCATCGCCGCAACTTCTGCCGCAAAGTCAGTTTCTACTTTTTCGATACCTTCACCGACTTCAAAGCGTAAGAATGAAAGCACTTCTGCGCCCTTCTCTTTTAATAAGTCACCCACTGATTTAGAAGGATCCATTACGAAAGGTTGTCCAGTTAAAGAAACTTCACCCGTGAATTTCTTCATACGACCTTCAACCATTTTCTCAGCGATTTCACGTGGTTTACCAGATTGCATTGCAATATCCACTTGGATTTGACGTTCGTGTTCTACTACATCTGCAGGTACATCACTTGGATTTACATATTCTGGACGGCTTGCTGCAACGTGCATTGCAACGTGTTTCACTAATTCTTCATCCGCACTTTGTGCACCAACTAACACACCAATTTTCGCACCGTGTAAGTAGGAACCTACTACTGGCGCTTGTACTGAACCAACACGGCGAATTGTCATATTCTCACCGATTTTAGCTACTAATGCTGCACGTTTTTCTTCGAATTCAGCTTGTAATGCTTCAATTGTTACGCCTTTGTTGTTTAATGCATAATCTGCCACTTCATTCGCTAAACCTAAGAAACCAGCATCTTTTGCTACGAAGTCAGTTTCACAGTTCATTTCAATCATTACACCGTAGTCGCCAGCAACACGTGCGATGATTACACCCTCAGCTGCAACACGGCCTGCTTTTTTCGCCGCTTTTGCTTGACCTGATTTACGCATATTATCAATCGCTAATTCGATATCACCGTTTGCTTCTACTAATGCTTTTTTACATTCCATCATACCTGCACCGGTACGATCACGAAGTTCTTTTACTAAAGATGCTGTAATTTCAGCCATTTTAAAATCCTCTGTCCACAAAATTTGATGCGGTTTTCAACCGCACTTACGTAAAAAAGCAGGGAACATAAGCCCCCTGCTAACCAATTAATCGTTGTGATTAATAAGGGCTTTCGCCGCATTCACCTGAATTATTCAGCTGCTTCTGCTTCAGCAAATTTTTCTTCGGCTACCACTTCTTGTTGGCGCCCTTCTTTTACTGCTGACGCGGCTGCTGCAAGATATAATTGGATTGCACGCGCGGCATCATCGTTACCAGGTATAACAAAATCAACACCGTCAGGAGTAGAATTTGTATCAACCACTGCAAACACTGGAATACCAAGGTTATTCGCTTCTTTGATTGCAATATGCTCGTGATCTGCACCGATAACAAATAACGCATCAGGAAGACCCGCCATATCTTTGATACCGCCAAGACTTAATTCAAGTTTTTCCATCTCACGGCTACGCATTAATGCTTCTTTCTTAGTTAATTTATCGAAAGTACCATCTTGAGATTGAGTTTCTAAATCTTTTAAGCGTTTGATTGATTGACGTACTGTTTTCCAGTTAGTCAACATACCACCTAACCAACGGTGATTTACATAATATTGCTGACAGTCTAATGCTGCTGCTTTCACTGCTTCACTTGCTGCACGTTTTGTACCAACAAACAAGATTTTACCATTGTTACCCGCAATGCGAGTTAATTCTGCTAATGCAGCATTGAACATTGGAACGGTTTTTTCAAGGTTAATGATATGAACGCCGTTGCGTGGTCCGAAAATGAATGGTTTCATTTTTGGATTCCAGTAACGAGTTTGGTGACCGAAGTGAACGCCAGCTTGTAGCATTTCGCGCATTGAAACTTGTGCCATAATACTTTTCCTTTTGTTTGGGGTTTAGCCTCCACATACCAAATAAATCGACCGTTTGGCACCCCGATTTATCCCTGCGATATGTGTGTGATTTATAGTTAAAAATTAAGTTTGAGATTATTTCGTCTAAAATAAAAATAACTTTCTAATTCTAGCCAAAATAACGTCGCACTTTATACCACAAAGTGCGGTGAAAAACTAGCGAATTTTTTAATTTTAAATCTCAATAAAAAACGGCATTTGTCATCACAATTGCCGTTTTAATTTTTCGATCAAAAATTATTGATCTTGCTGAGCTAAAAAGTCTTGATTAATTTCAATTTTCGCTTTAGCGCGTAAAGCTTGCAATAATGCTTGTTGTAACCCTACTTGTTGGGCTTGAGTAAGCTGGGAATTAAATCCTTTAAGCTGTTCTGCATCTAGTGCACCATCTTTAATATTACTTAATTCGATCACAACAACGCTGTTATCACCATTTTTCGCTGCCATATAAGTTGGCTTATCACTGTTTTTTTGCATTGAGAAAATAACATCACGCAATTGTGGATTTTTATTTTCAGCATAAACCCATTGCTGTTTTTCACCAAACTTGATTCCATTTGGCAGGGCAGCATTACTATTTTCATTTAGCGCCTGCGCCACTTTGTCAGCTTGAGCTAGCACAATTTTTTCTGCTTTTTGCTGTTTTAAATATTGTGTGATTTCATTTTTTGCTTCATCGAGCGTTTTTACACCTTCTGGCTTATGCTCCACCACACGAACAATCAAAGAATGTTGATCCCCCACATTAATCGCTTCTGAGTTTGTGCCGCCTTGAGTTAATTCAGAATCAAATAATGCAGAAACCACATTGCCATAATTAAGTGCAGTTGGAATATCATTGCGTGAGAAATAACCGGTTTCTTGCACACTCACACCCGCCGCTTGCGCCGCTGCTTGTAAAGAATCTGGTTGCTCAAAGGCCTTTTCATTTGCTTGTTTTTCCATTGCGTAGAATTCTTTCGCACTTAATTCACTACGAAGTTTGGCAGCAATATCGTTTTTCACTTGCTCTAACGGTAGGAATTTTTCCTCTTCCACTTTGATAATATGGTAAGCATTATCCACTTTAACTGGTTGACTATATTCGCCAGCCTTTAATTCACGCGCTGCGGCTTCAAATTGTGGGGGCATCATTCCTGCCACAACCCAATCTAAATCACCGCCATTTGCGCCAGAAATTTTATCGCTAGAATAAAGTTTCGCTAAGGCTGCAAAGCTTTCCCCTTTTTGTAAATCAGCATAAACTGCTTGTGCTTCTTGTTCCGTTGGAAGTTGGATATGGGCCAAATGCTGAGTCATATATTGTGCTTTATTATCTTGATAATATTGCGCAATTTCTACATCGGTAACTTTCACATTTTTTTCCGCAGCTTGTTGCGTTAAATCGAGATATTGCACCTTCACTAACTCTGGTACGGCAAATGCCGCTTTATTCGCGTTATAGTAAGCGCTAATTTCTTCTTCATTCACCTGCTGCTGTGCAACGGTGGTCGCTAAAGGAAACTCAGCCAAACGCCCTTCACGCTGTTGAAAAAACAATTGGGCTGCACGTGCATTTTGGTTAGGCACAGTAAAGGCTGAACGGGCAATACCGTCATTAAGTTGTTGCAGTGTTAACCCTTGGCGCAAGTATTGTGCGTAACGCTCACCACTTAATCCATTTGTTGATAACATTTGTTGATAAAGTGCATTATCAAATTTACCGTCTTTTTGGAAAATTGGGCTAGTAACGATAGCTTGTTGAATTTGGCTATCGCTTACATCCAACTGTAATTCCGCTGCGTATTGACGCAATAATTCTTGGTCAATTAAACGATCTAAAACTGAACTACGTAAACCATTAACAAATTCAGGAGAATCCGCCACTGCGGCAAATTGCGCCCCGAGCTGTTCACTAATACGTTGATATTCTTGATTGTATTGCTCTAAGAAAGCTTGCTGGGAAATTTCTTCACCATTTACTTTAGCTGCAGAAGTATCCACGTTTGCAAACATATAACCCGCAACACCGCTCGCTACAAAAGAAAGCACGACAACAGCAAACAGTATTTTCCACCAAATGCTGTTGGTTGCGTCATGAAGTTTTTCCATTAACATTGACGTTATCCTATGAAGATTAAAACAAAATTTTGCCGATTATAATCGAAAGTTAAGAGATTTTCAGCAGAAAATAAATAGGTCGGTAAAGATTTCTCTCTACCGACCTAGAAATAAAAATGTGAAATTAATTCACCGCACTTTCCGAACGTTTACTTTTACGGCGTGGCGTCGCTTTTTCCTCTTTTGCAATCAAGTGAGAAAAATCAACTCCTTCAGGCGGATTTTCTAAGGCAATACTTAACACTTCATCAATGGTTTCCACTGGGCGAATATCTAAGCTGTTTTTCGCATTATCAGGGATTTCTTCCAAATCTTTTACATTATCTTTTGGAATGATCACAGTTTTAATGCCACCACGGTGTGCCGCGAGTAATTTTTCTTTTAAGCCCCCAATAGGTAGCACTTTACCACGCAAACTGATTTCCCCTGTCATCGCCACTTCAGACTTCACTGGATTACCCGTTAAGCAAGAAACCAATACGGTGCACATTGCGATCCCAGCACTTGGGCCATCTTTTGGTGTTGCGCCGTCTGGAACGTGAATATGAATATCACGTTTTTCGTGGAAATCAGCCGCAATGCCTAATTTTTCTGCACGAGAACGCACCACAGTCATCGCAGCTTGAATAGATTCTTTCATCACATCGCCCAGCGATCCTGTATAGGTTAATTTGCCTTTTCCGATAACAGAAGTAGCCTCAATGGTGAGCAGATCACCGCCTACTTGTGTCCACGCCAAACCCGTTACTTCACCCACGCGGTTTTGCGTATCCGCACGACCAAACTCAAAGCGTTTTACGCCTAAATATTCGTTCAGGTTATCGCTGTTTACGGTGATCGATTTTAATTTCGGGTTCAACAATAAATTTTTCACCGCTTTACGGCAGATTTTAGAAATCTCACGTTCAAGACCACGCACACCTGCTTCACGGGTGTAATAACGGATAATATCTAAAATCGCACCGTCTTCGATTTTCAACTCACCTTTTTTCAAGCCGTTACGCTCAATTTGTTTGTTAAGCAAATGGCGTGTGGCGATATTGAGTTTTTCATCTTCCGTATAGCCCGATAAACGGATCACTTCCATACGATCAAGCAACGGCCCTGGGATATTCATTGAATTTGAGGTTGCCACGAACATCACATCAGAAAGATCATAATCCACTTCTAAATAATGATCGTTGAAGTTGGCGTTCTGTTCTGGATCAAGCACTTCTAACAATGCCGAGGCAGGATCACCACGCATATCCGATGCCATTTTGTCGATCTCATCAAGTAAAAATAGCGGATTTTTCACCCCCACTTTTGCCATTTTTTGGATCAATTTACCCGGCAATGAGCCGATATAGGTTTTTCGATGCCCACGGATTTCCGCTTCATCACGCACGCCACCTAGCGCCATACGCACATATTTACGTCCTGTGGCATTGGCAATAGATTGCCCTAGGGAAGTTTTCCCCACCCCCGGTGGCCCAACTAAGCAAAGGATAGGTCCTTTAAGCTGATTCAAACGGCTTTGTACCGCTAAATATTCTAAAATGCGCTCTTTCACGCGCTCTAAGCCATAATGATCCGCATCAAGAATTTCCTGTGCTTTAACAATATCTTTTTTCACTTTGCTACGCTTATGCCAAGGCACTTGCAACATCCAATCAATGTAGCTGCGCACTACTGTCGCTTCTGCTGACATTGGCGACATCATTTTCAATTTCTGCAATTCTGCGTCTACTTTTTCTCTCGCCTCTTTCGGCATTTTGGCTTCTTCTACTTTTTGACGAAGTTGTTCTACTTCATCAACGGTACTTTCTGTTTCGCCTAGCTCTTTTTGGATAGCTTTGATTTGTTCGTTAAGATAATAATCGCGCTGGCTTTTTTCCATTTGTTTTTTCACGCGACCGCGAATACGTTTCTCCACTTCTAAAATGCCAGCTTCGTTAATCATTAAACCAAGCAAATATTCAAAACGTTCGGTTACATTTGCAATACCCAATACTTCTTGCTTACGCGCTACTGAAACCGGCATATGTGCTGCCATTGTATCGCTTAACCGTTCGCTATCTGAAATTCCTTTCAAGGCATTCACTACGTCAGGTTGTACTTTTTTATTTAATTCCACATATTTGGTAAACTCAGCCATTGCAGCATTTTTAGCCACTTCAAGTTCTTGTAAATCGCCAAATTCAGTTGGAATGTCTTTCACTTTCGCTACAAAAAATTGCCCATTATCTTCAATAGAAGAAATTTTAACCCGTTGCTGCCCCTCAACCAGTACTTTTACTGTACCATCTGGTAATTTTAACAATTGAATAATATTCGCAACGGTTCCAACTTGGTATAAGTCATCTGCCTGAGGTTCTTCTAAATCAGCTTCTTTCTGTGATACTAATAGTAGCTGTTTACCATTTTCCATTGCCTCATCTAGGGCTGCAATCGATTTTTCGCGCCCTACAAATAAAGGCATAACCATATAAGGAAAGACCACTACATCACGCAATGGTAATGCAGGAATTTCTCTTTGTTTTGTCCGTCTCGCATTCATATACTCTCTCTTAGTTCCTATAAACTACAAAATATCTTTTAATATAAGAACGAATTCGTAAACTTCAAGGCATAAATCAAAAGAAAAATAGTTACCTCGCTTCATTAGTAACTATTTGACTTATTTTTCTTATTAATTACGCAATACCTTTGTGTCTTAATAAGGCATCTAATTGAGGTTCTCTACCACGGAAGCGTTTGAATAACGCCATTGGCTCTTCTGAACCGCCACGGGTGAGAATTTCATCAAGGAAAGATTGCCCTGTTACTGGATTGAAAATACCTTCTTCTTCAAAACGCGAGAACGCATCTGCCGATAGCACTTCTGCCCATAAATAACTGTAATAGCCCGCAGCATAACCACCTGCAAAAATATGGCTAAAGCTGTGCGGATTTCTTGCCCAATCCACACCTTTAATTACCGCTACCTCTTCTTTTACTTGTTTTAAGGTCTCTAAAATTTGATTTGGCTGGTTGGCATCAAAATAATGGTGCAAACGGAAATCAAATAACCCAAATTCAAGCTGACGCAATACGAACATTGCCGCTTGGAAGTTTTTCGCTTTAAGCAACTGTTGCAATTTGTCTTTTGGTAGCGGTTCGCCAGTTTCATAATGCCCTGAAATAAAGGCAAGGGCATCTTCTTCCCAACACCAATTTTCTAAGAATTGACTTGGTAATTCTACCGCGTCCCAAGGCACGCCATTAATGCCTGCCACATCTGCGACATCAATTTGCGTGAGCATATGATGAATGCCGTGTCCAAATTCGTGGAATAAGGTGGTCACTTCATCGTGAGTGAAGAGCGCAGGTTTATCACCCACTGGCGCATTAAAGTTACAAGTGAGATAAGCCACTGGCTGTTGAATTGTGCCATCGGCTTTACGGCGACGGCCAACACAATCGTCCATCCACGCACCGCCACGTTTATTTTCACGGGCGTATAAGTCTAAATAAAAACTACCGCGCACTTGATCTTGGCTATCAATCAAATCAAAGAAACGTACATCTTTATGCCAAGTATCCACATCAAAACGTTCCACAGCGCGAATATTAAATAGGCGCTTAATTAGCTCAAATAAGCCTGAAAGTACGCGATCTTCGGGGAAATAAGGGCGAAGTTCTTCATCATTAATGGCGTATAAATGTTGTTTTTGTTTTTCGCTGTAAAACGTAATATCCCAAGGCTCAAGTGCGGTAATATTAAAGTGCGTTTTACAAAACGCTTCTAATTCCGCTAATTCTTGCTGCCCTTGTGTTTTAGAACGGCTTGCCAAATTATCGAGAAAATCCAACACCTGTTGCGGATTTTCAGCCATTTTAGTGGCGAGGGAAAGCTCGGTGTAATGCTCAAAATCAAACAATTTCGCCAATTCAACACGCAAGGTTAAGATCTCTTGCATAATCGCAGAATTATCCCATTTCCCTGCATTCGGACCTTGTTCTGAAGCACGAGTCACAAAAGCGCGGTACATTTCTTCACGCAATTGACGGTTTTCACAATACGTCATCACAGGCAAATAGCTTGGAAACTCAAGGGTGAAACGATACCCCTCTAGTCCTTTGCTTTCTGCAGATTGTTTTGCTGCTTGCAAGGCACTTTCTGGCAAGCCTGCCAATTCATTTTTATCTACGATCACCTTATCCCAGCCCATTGTGGCATCTAGCACATTATTGCTAAATTGTGAGCTTAATTCAGATAAACGCGCCACAATTTCGCCATAGCGTTTTTGTTTTTCGGCTGGCAAAGAAATGCCAGATAATTTGAAGTCACGCAACGCATTATCAATGGCTTTTTTCTGCGCCACGCTGTAAGTTTCATATTCTGGACTATTTTTAAGCTGTAAATAGGCTTGGTATAAGCCTTCGTGTTGCCCTAGCCAAGTGCTATATTCAGAAAGCAATGGCAAGCAAGCTTGATAGGCTTCACGCAATTCAGGGCTATTTTTCACCGCATTTAGGTGACCCACAGGTGACCACGCTTTGCTTAAGCGCTCGCCACTTTCGGTAAGTGGTTCAATAAAATTCTGCCAAGTTAAGTGCGGTTGTTTTAAAACCTGTTCTACGGTATCTCGATTTTCTTGAATTAATTGACTAATTGCAGGTTGAATATGTTCAGGCTTAATTTGCGAAAACTGCGGTAAAGTAGTTTCGCTTAATAATGGATTTGACATAAAAGCTCCTTGCTTTTAAAAAAGTATTACGCTAACAAATAAGGGAAGATTCTATAATATCAAGGTTGAGAAATCTAAAAAAATATGGATAATTGAGAATAATTTTTATTTGGAAAGAAAAATGAAAGCAATTTACATCATTTTAGGATTTATTTCACTGGCGCTTGGCATTATTGGCGTATTTTTGCCCCTGCTGCCGACCACGCCTTTTTTGTTACTCACCGTGTTTTGCTTTGCGCAAGGTTCTGAACGTTTGCATAATTGGATCATTCAAACAGCGCTGTACAAAAAACATCTGCAATCTTTTAGCGAGCAACGGGCTTTAACCTTAAAAACCAAAATCCGTATCCTTATTTTATCCACCACAATGCTGGCGATCGGCTTTTATTTCACCCCGACTATGTTTGGCAAAGCGGCGATTTTGCTTGGCTTGCTGATTCATTATTGGGTGTTCTTCTTTTGGATTAAAACCCTGAAAGAATAATGCACGCGAACGGAAAGAATAATTGGTAATCAAGGGGCGTTTTTGTATAATGCCCCTATTTTTACATCAGCCTTTAAACCAATGTCATCATTTAAACGTCCTACTATTTTACCAAGCGCGGTGCTTTTTTGCGCAATTTTTTCCCTAACCAGTTGCGATCAGCCAAAACAGGTTACAATCAATAATTCCGCACCAACACAAACGCCTACCACTGAGCCTGAAGTGCGTATTCCCCACTTAGTGCGCGGTGTTTATGGTGATTTAGTGATTTCTCCAGAAAAATTGCAAAATGATGAACAAGCGAATTTTTTGCGTGATATTTTAGAAGGATTGGTGATTTACGATCCACAAGGCAATATTATTCCTGCTGTTGCTGAAAGTTGGCAAACGAAAGATAACAAGGTTTGGACATTCAACTTACGTGAATCAGCAAAATGGTCAAATGGCTTGCCTGTAACCGCTGATGATTTCGTGCAAAGCTGGCGAAAATTAGCCACCTCAAATAGTCCGCTAAAAGAATACTTAGCCTTTATTAATCTTCAGCACGCCACAGAAGTGTTGCAAGGTGAAGCAGATTTGGCACAATTAGGCGTGCAAGCCTTATCCCCACAGCAATTAGAAATCCGCTTAGAAAAAGCCACGCCCCATCTGCCTGCAATGTTGGCGCACCCTGCCTTATTACCGCAGTATTTTGGTGAACCACAAGGCTTTGTGAGCAATGGTGCGTATTATGTGAAAGATCAGCAAGGTGATGAGATTCATCTGGCACAAAATCCTTACTATTGGCAAGCAGAGAATATGGGATTTTCCTTGGTTGATTATAAAAAACTCACGCCAAATCAAGACTTAACGGGCATTGATATTGTTGCCAATCCCAAACAAAGCAATGTGCAAGTTACCTATTTGCCAAAACTTTGTACTTATTACTACGAATTTAATTTTAACGATCCAAGTCTAGCCAAAAGTGCGGTGCGAAAATCCTTAGTTTTTCTCGCTTCTGCACGAAATTTAGTGCGTGGCGAGCAGCAAGCACGCCTTGCTAGCAATCATTTTCTACCCCAATCAATGCAAGGCGAACCTGAAAATGCGTGGTCGCCGGTGTTAGTGGAACAGCTTTTACAGCAAAATGGTATCACTGAAAAATCTCCACTGGTGTTGCGTTTAACCTTTGATCAAGAAGGCTTTAATCACACCATTGGACAACGTTTAGTGCAAATGTGGTCGCAATCAGATCTTATTCATATTCAGGCTGATCCCGTGCCTTGGCAAACCTTATTGGAAAAACGTGCTAAAGGGGATTTCCAAATTATTCGCTCAGGTTGGTGCGCTGATTACAACGATCCATCTGCATTTTTGATGAATTTTTATTCCAAAAGCCCAGACAATAAATCCGCTTACCATAATGAGAAAGTGGACGCGCTGCTAGAGCAAAGTTTGCAACCAATTTCTACGCAAAAACGCACCGCACTTTATCAACAAGTTAGCCAATTATTGCAGCAAGATAATGTGGTTTTACCAGTTTTTCAGTACACCACCCCAGTTTATCTTAGCCCCAACTTACAAGGCATTGATAAACAAAATCCGACTAATGTGATTTACAGTAAAGATGTGAAACAGATAAATTAAAGTGTATAGAATATCAATGACACGAATGACAAAAACCGCTTTTCGGCGGTTTTTTATTATTCAACGAGCGCTTAATTTGCAGGTACAGCCTCTTCCACTGGAGCAGGCTGAGAGCCTAAGGTTGAGGGTTTCAACACGTCCCATAGGCTTTGTCGTTTCGGTTCTGGGGCGACTTCTCTTGGTGCGGAGCAGAAAGATTGGTTGTGCTCTGCCCACACTGGGATTTGCCGTCCGCTACTGCAATCCCAACCGCCATAGCTATTAATGCCGACCCATTTAATGCCTGCCGGGGTTGATGGGCGTAAGGTTTTCGCCTGCGTGCGTTGCAGATAGTTTTTATACACTTGTAATGCGCCTGTTGCGCCAGTTAATCGTGTTTCGCCATTATCATCACGGCCAAGCCACACAGTAGCAACATTTTCACCGTCAATACCCACAAACCAAGTATCGCGTGCAGAGTTTGTTGTCCCCGTTTTACCCGCTAGACGTAAATGAGCAAATTGATTTTGCAAACTTCGTGCCGTGCCGCGTTCCACCGTTTGCTGCATCGCAAAAAGGGTTTCATAAGCGGCTTGCGCTGGCACAACTTGTTCCGGTTGCATTGGGCGCTGATAAATAAGCTGCCCTTGCTGATTAGTAATGCTATCAATAGTAGCCAGCGGAATATTTGCCCCTTGATTCGCGATAGTTTGGAACAATTTCGTTACTTCATAGGGGGAGATCGAGTAAGAGCCTAGCAACATTGCAGGCACTTTTGGAATTTTCACTTTATCCCACCCCATCGCTTTCTGGGTTTCAATTACTTTGCTTAACCCCACTTTCATTCCAATATTAACAGTAGGAATATTTAACGAACGAGCAAGGGCATCCATTAACATCACAGAGCCACCATAACGGCGATCATAGTTACGCGGCTGCCAAGGTGGGCTGCCTTTGGTGCGAATAGTAATCGGCTGATTTTGAATTGGCGTATTTAAACGAAATTCGCTAGGTTCACTAAGTGCGGTCAAATAGATCGAAGGTTTTACCAGTGAACCAATTTGCCGTCTGGCATTTAACGCACGATTAAAGCCGGCATAGTTGGTTTGCAAGCCACCCACAATGGCTTTGATTTCCCCATTACGATAATCGGCGACGATCATTGCTGATTCTAAATAAGGATTTTTATATTTCAACTGCAACTCAGAAACTGCATTAATCACTGCTTGTTCCGCATAATGCTGTTGTTTAATATCCAAAGTAGAAAAAATGCGTGTGCCAGATAAACTACTCGCACGATTTTCACCTAATTGCTCACGAAGTTCTGTCTGCAAAGTTTGAAGAAACGCAGGATATTTGCGATTAATTTGCCCACGTTTTTGCACGCCGAGAGGACGTCTGCTCAACATATCATACAGTTCTTGTCCAATCACTTTATGTTCAAGCAATAGACGCAATACCACATTACGTCGTTCAAGGGCATTTTCAGGATTACGCCAAGGGTTATACAGCGAAGGCCCTTTCACCATTCCCACCAATAAAGCGATTTGATCCAAATTGATCTCACGAATTGAGCGACCAAAATAAAAATGGCTCGCTAACTCAAAACCGTGAATTTGCGTGTTGCCGTTTTGTCCCAGATAAATTTCGTTGAGATAGGTTTCTAAAATGCGGTTTTTATCATAACGCCAATCTAAAATCAGCGCCATTAAGGCTTCGTTGATTTTTCTTGTAAAGGTACGTTCGTTAGAAAGGAAAAGATTTTTAACCAACTGCTGAGTTAAGGTACTTCCGCCCTGCACACGATGCCCCGCCTGCAAGTTCGCCACCATTGCCCTTGCAATGCCTAAAGGGCTTATGCCTTCGTGTTCGTAAAAACGGCGATCTTCGGTCAAAAGTAAGGTATCAATCAATAATCTTGGGTAATTTTGCAAAGAAAGGGTTAAGCGCTCTTCTTTTTCTGATTGCAACATTGCAATCAATTTCGGCGCAAGTGGAAACTCATCAATGGCTTTCACATTCACCAAATCTTCGATCACCGCTAATTTATTGTCTTTGAAACGTAAGCGAAAAACACGCTGGGCTTCAGGTTGAACAGGAAATGGAAAAGCACCACGCAATAAAACAATGGTGTTGTCTTCAATTTTGAAATCCCCCGGTGCGGCCACCATTGTGGTTTGGCGATAATCATTTTCGAGCAGGCTTTGCTTCACTTGTTCAAGGCTAAGATCATCACTTAAACGAATGGATTCAATACGGCTATACACTTCCGCTGGCAGCTGCCAGATTTGCCCGTCCATTTTGGAGCGAATTTGCCCATCTAAATAAATACCGTAAAAAATGATATAACACACCACGACAAAGGTAACTTTTAGCAAAAAATTACGCAAACGCTTTTTGCGTGAGAGCTTGCCTGTTTTATTTGTTTGAGCCGTTGGTTGTGTTTCTGGCGTTGGGTTGCTTTCTGACATTGCTCTGTTATACCTAGTTATCTTGCACGAACCTAGCGGTTAAAGGATAAATAAGATTGTAAAAACTGCTCAAAATCTTCCAAACCACAAAAAGCTAAACTTTCTTCATCATAATAATGCAAATCTTGCTCAAGTTCTTGTTGCTCATCAATAGAAAGATTATTCGCACGCACCATCACTTCATCCGCGCTGATAAATACACTGTATTCTGCACCGAGCAATTTAAAATCCTGCATTGGTGCTTGACGTGCTTGATGGATAAGAGAAAGTGCGGTGGAAATTAGCTGAGAATTTGACCGCACTTCTGTATTTAGCCAATTTGCCAAAGCTTCGTGTCCCATTGAACATTTGGCTGAAATTTGTCCGCCTTGGGCAAAAAATTGATAATCCATTTTGCGATTGCGTTAGATGCTGAAAGATGAACCGCAACCACAAGTGGTTGTAGCGTTAGGGTTATTTACCACAAAACGCGAGCCTTCCAGCCCTTCGGTATAATCCACCGTGCCACCAATCAAATACTGTAAACTCATTGGATCAATCACTAACTGCACGCCAGAATTCTCAATGGTGAGATCCCCTTCGTTTACTTTTTCATCAAAAGTAAAGCCATATTGGAAACCACTACAACCGCCGCCTGTGATATAAACGCGTAATTTAAGCTCGCTATTTTCTTCTTCTGTAATCAAGGCTTTTACTTTATTGGCAGCCGCATCAGTAAAAGTTAAAGGGATTGCCATATCTGTCATAATTTATCTCGCTTATATCCTTGTAAATTTTAAATTGGCTATTATCTAATAACCAAGTAAACCATTCAAGAATTTATCAAGGATTTTTCAATAGAAAGCTGATAAAATACCGTACGAATTTTTGTCAAGGAGAAGTTATGGCAATTCCAATTAGAACAGAACAAGAAATCGAAAAACTGCGCGAAGCCTGTAAATTGGCTTCAGATGTATTAGTAATGATCGAACCCTATGTGAAAGCAGGTGTTACCACAGGGGAATTAGATCGTATTTGCCACGAGTATATGGTGGAACAGCAAAAAGTGATCCCTGCTTGCTTAGGCTATCACGATTTCCCGAAAGCCACTTGTATATCCATTAACGAAGTGGTGTGCCACGGCATTCCAAGTGATGGTAAACAGCTAAAAAATGGTGATATTGTGAACATTGATGTTACCGTGATCAAAGATGGCTACTACGGCGATAATTCCAAAATGTTTATCGTTGGTGAACCAAGCATTCGCAGCAAAAAATTAGTCGACGCGACCCAAGAAGCTCTATACATCGGTTTACGCACGGTCAAACCGGGAATTCGCTTAAGAGAAATCGGCAGAGCAATCCAAAAATATGCGGAATCGCAAGGCTTTAGCGTGGTGCGTGAATATTGCGGACACGGTATCGGTACCGAGTTTCACAACGATCCACAAGTGCTACATTATGACGGCGATGACGGCGGCGTGATCCTAAAAGAAGGAATGGTGTTCACCATTGAGCCGATGATCAACGCCGGCAAACGTGAAGTGCGTTTAATGGGCGATGGTTGGACGGTCAAAACCAAAGATCGCAGCCACTCTGCACAATTTGAACACCAAATTGTCGTTACCGCCAACGGCTGTGAAGTGATGACTATCCGTGAGGAAGAGGAAAAAGCAGGACGCATTCAGCGTTTTATGGTGAATGCGTAATCTCTCTAGCCCTCTCTTTAAAAGATGGGGAATTTTCAAGCAAAAATAAATAAAGTGCGGTAAAAAATAACAACGTTTTCTACCGCACTTTATCTTGCAAAAAGCCTGAATAGTCCAAAAAGGAATTAATCGGAAATGTTTACTTACGCCTCTGCCACCCCACTCACCATTCAGTCTATCAAGCAGCAAAAAGAGCAACTGAAAAGTCTTGAGCTTGCTGAGTTCCAACAATCTTCCGTCTATCAATTACTCGAAAATCGTACAACATTTTATGATGATTTATTGCAACATCTTTGGTTACATTGTCAACTGAATCAACATTCAGATCTTAGCCTCATTGCGGTAGGTGGATATGGGCGCAGGGAAATGTTCCCTTTGTCTGATTTGGATTTTTTGATTTTGACACAATCGCAACCGAGTGAAGAAACGAAACAACAAATCCGTCAATTTGTGCAATTTTTATGGGATTGCGGTTTTGAAGTGGGGCATTCCGTTCGCACGTTGGCAGAATGCGAACAAGCAGGGCAAGAAGATATTTCTATCGCCACCAATTTACTTGAAAGCCGTTATTTATGTGGCAATCAAAAATTATTTGAAAAACTCACCGCACTTTTAAGGCAACCTGATTTTTGGCGTTTGGCGGATTTTTATCAAGCCAAAATTGCGGAAAAAAATATTCGCTATCAACGCTATAATAACACCGGTTATAATCTTGAGCCTGATATAAAATATAGCCCTGGAGGTTTGCGCGATCTGCATTTGCTGTATTGGCTTGCCTTACGCCACACTGGAGCAAAAAACTTGCAAGATATTTTGCAAACAGGCTTTATTTATCCTGAAGAATATGATTTATTACAAGAAAAACAACAATTTCTCTTTAAGGTGCGGTTTGCTTTACATTTGATTTTAAAACGTTACGACAACCGATTACTATTTGATCGTCAGGTAAAAGTAAGTGAATTACTTGGCTATCAAGGAGAAGGCAATCAAGCGGTAGAAAAAATGATGAAAGCCTTTTTTCAAGCCTTACAAACTATTGCCACACTTACCCACATTTTAACCAAGCATTATCGTGAACATTTTATCGACAAGCCAAGCCAGCAAACCTGTTTCCCGCTCGATCACCATTTTCACCTTGCCAATAATGCGATTTGCTTAACGCAGACAGATTGTTTTCAGCAACAGCCAAACAGTATGCTAGATTTGTTTTTCTATCTTACACAATATCCAACGGCGGAAATTCATTCCAGCACGTTACGCCAATTAATCCGCACGATAGAAACATTTAGCGGCTATTTAAGCGAAAATGTGCAAGGTAGAGCAAAATTTTTACGTTTATTTGAACAGCCCCATTGCGTACAACGAGCTTTTTTGCCAATGCACCAATACGGTGTGTTACGCATTTATTTACCGCAATGGCAGCACATTGAAGGACTGATGCAATTTGATTTATTTCATAGTTATAGCGTTGATGAACATAGCCTGCGCGTAATGCAAAAATTAGAAAGCTTCACCCAACCAGAAAGCCAAACAATGCACCCTATCTGCTATGGTATTTTTTCGCGATTATCACAGCGCACTTTGCTTTATCTCGCAGGATTATTCCACGATATTGCCAAAGGTCGTGGTGGCGATCACGCCCAACTTGGCGCACAAGATATCGCAGATTTTGCTGATTTACACGGCTTTCCAAGCCAAGATAGCGAATTAATGCAATGGCTCGTGGCACAACATTTATTGATGTCCGTCACGGCACAACGACGCGATATTGACGATCCCAATATTGTCCTTGCCTTTGCTGAAGAAGTGAAAACCCAACAACGCCTTGATTTGCTTACTTGTTTAACCGTGGCAGATATTTGTGCGACCAACGAAACCCTTTGGAATAGCTGGAAACAATCTTTATTAACAAGGCTTTATCAATCTACCACGGCACAATTTAATTTAGGAATGGCCAGCTTGTTGGATAATCAAGATAAAATCGCACAGCATAAACATCAGGCTTTGACCTTATTACAAAAAGCCCTGCCTGCTCTTCCACAAGACGCCATTCAACAAGTATGGCAGACTTTCCCACAAGATTATTTTTTACGCAACAATCCACAACAAATTTGCTGGCACACCGGGCTAATTGTCGAAAATCGACAACAAAGTGCGGGGCAAAATGTGATAAAAATTAGCAACCGTTTTTCCGCAGGTGGCACGGAAGTGTTTATTCATTGTGAAGATCAAGCCAACTTGTTCCATAAAGTGGTGAGTACCATTGGTGCGAAATGTTTTAGTATTCACGATGCGCAAATTCTTACCGCAGAAGACGGTAAGGTATTCGATAGTTTCATCATCACAGAATTAGATGGATCACTGGTAAAATACGAACGGCGCAGAGGATTAGAACAAGCTTTACAAAAAGTATTAAGCACAGGAAAAACACCTGTTACTACTGGCACAATCAAGAACGCTCAACTTAAGCCTTTCAGTGTAAAAACTGAAGTACGCTTTTTGTATTTAGATAACATTATGCATACAGAAATGGAATTATTTACGCTTGATCAAGCTGGTCTTTTAGTAAAAATTAGCCAAATTTTCACCGCACTAGGGCTTAATATTCAGAATGCAAAAATCACCACCATTGGTGAAAAAGCCGAAGATTTCTTTATTTTAACCAATCGCGAAGGAAAGGCGTTATCGGAACAAGAAAGATTGCAATTAAGTGAGCAATTGATTAAAAATTTAGAATGATGGCTATATTTTAAACGCGTTTAGCCGTACAATTAATAGCTCAGTTCATTTTCAATAAAGGAAAAATATAACGATGCAATTTTTAAAAAAACTCAGTTTTTTATTAGCAAAATTCACCGCTCTTTTTATTATCGTGCTAGCGTTAATCACCTTTTATAAACCTGAATTATTCACTTGGGTAAAAGGTGACACACAGGTATTCATCATCAGCATTATTATGCTTTCAATGGGAATGACCTTAGGTAAAAAAGATTACCAAGTATTGGCGCAACGCCCGTTAGATATTCTGATTGGTACAGTTGTGCAATATACCGTAATGCCTTTTGTAGCGATTGCTATTGCAAAAAGTTTTGATCTTTCTCCCGCACTCACCCTTGGTTTGGTATTAGTCGGCTCTTGTCCTGGCGGGGTGGCATCTAACATTATGACTTTCCTATGTAAAGGTGATGTGGCATTTTCAGTAGGGATGACCACCGTTTCAACTTTGCTCGCACCAGTAATGACGCCATTATTGCTAAATTATTTAGTTGGCCAAAGCGTGGAAATGAACGGCTGGGCAATGTTTAAATTTATGCTTTTAGTAACCGTGTTGCCTGTGGCGGTAGGATCGATTTTAAACATCACCTTACATCGCAAACAATGGTTCCAAGATATCAAAGCCCTAATGCCAGGTGTAGCCGTGATTAATTTTGCTTTTATTGTGGGTGGCGTGGTCGCTATTTACGGGGATTATTTTTTACAATCAGGTTTGATGATTTTACTTTGCATCGTTGTGCATAATCTTATTGGCTACGCCCTTGGCTATGCTTCAGGCGCTCTATTTGGAATGAGCTTAGCAAAAAAGAAAACCATTTCTTTGGAAGTTGGTGTACAAAATGCAGGCTTGGCCACAGGGTTAAGTATGAAGTTTTTCCCAACTATTCCAGAATCGGCTGTAGTTTGTGCCGTGGCTTGTGTGTGGCACTCCGTAGCTGGTACGGTTTACGCCAACTTCTTATTATGGGTAGATAAATACCGCAAATCTCCGACTTCATTCCAACAGCAGAATGAAGTTTAAAGCGTAGTTATTTTTCGTGAAATTTATTTAGTAAGCTGATAAAAAAGCATCGAACCTTAAACAAAAGGCTCGGTGCTTTTTATTAGCATTGATTTCTCTATTTACGTAAATTTTCTAAGGCTACCGCAATAATGATAATGGCACCACCAATTAACATTGTGAGCGTAGGAACTTGATCAAGCCATAGCCAAGCAATCAATATGGCATAAACAGGCTCAAGAGAAATGATCATAGAAGCAGTTCTAGCACTTAGCACATCAAGGCTAGAAACAAAAAGCGTATAAGCAAAGGTGGTACAGAACAAGCCAATGCAGGCGATCCAAAACCAATCTTGCAACGATACGCTTGGTAATTCGTTAGCATAAAAAGGTAAAAGCACGATAACCCCCACCAAATATTGCCACCAGCTGGCTTGGCTACCTGAAAGTATGCCACGATTTTTGCGGTTTAGCACCGCAAGCAAGCCGTAAATTGCACCTGAAAAAATCCCCCACAATAGGCCTTGTGTGGATTGGTTACCAAATTCAAAAGCAGGCGTAACAAGGATTAAACCTATCGTAATGGCGAGTAATAAGAAAAACTCTCGCCATTTCAACCGCACTTTGAAAATAAACATTTCAAATAAGCACACAAAGGCTGGGAAACTAGCAAAGCCTAGCGTTCCCACTGCCACACCGCCCACTTTTACCGCAATATAAAAGGTGACCCAATGGGCGGTGAGCAAACCGCCTAACATAAATTGTAACAAAATGCCTTGTGTGGAAAGTTTGGTTAAGGGCGTTTTCTTATACAGGAAGAACAGGGAGAGCGCCATCACAGCGATAAAAACACGCCCTAGCACCAACATGCCTGCGCTGCTTTCAATAAGCACGCCTAGCACGCCAGTTAAACCAAATAACACCGCGGTGCTATGCATTTTGAGCAAAGCCAGCTGATATTGTTTGTTCGAGTTTTCCATTTTCCATTTTCCCCTTATCTACCTTGTTATTCTGTATCTTACTATTTTTCGTTACGCCATGTTCATTTCAGCGAACGCCTTATCGGCGGCTTGCAAGGTGCGTTTAATATCTTCATCGCTATGCGCTAAAGACATAAATCCCGCCTCATAAGCGGAAGGGGCAAGATACACACCTTGTTCAAGCATTTTATGGAAAAACTGTTTGAATTTTTCCGCATCACATTTCATCACTTGCTGATAAGTGCTGACTTCAGGCTGATCGGTGAAGAAAATACCAAACATTCCGCCCACATAATTTACGACAAATGGAATGCCGTGTTTATCGGCGAGCGCTTTTAAGCCAAGGGCTAACTTTTCCGTTTGCTCAGCCAAACGCTGTTCATTGCCGGCTTTTTTCAGCTCGGTTAAACAAGCCAGCCCTGCCGCCATTGCGATTGGGTTGCCTGAAAGCGTTCCCGCTTGATAAACAGGGCCGGTTGGCGCGATATATTGCATAATTTCTTTTTTACCACCAAATGCCCCCACTGGCATTCCGCCACCAATCACCTTACCAAGAGTGGTTAAATCAGGGGTTACGTCATAATATTGCTGCGCACCACCTAATGCCACGCGAAAGCCTGTCATCACTTCGTCAATGATTAACAATGCACCGTATTGATCACAAAGTTCACGCAGTTGTTGTAAAAAGCCTGCTTTTGGTGGAATACAATTCATATTACCCGCTACTGGCTCAATGATCACACAAGCAATCTCATCAGGATATTGCTCAAAGGCTTGCTTAACAGAATCAATATTGTTGTATTCACAAGTTAAGGTATGTTTAGCAAAATCTGCTGGCACACCAGGGGAACTCGGCTGACCAAGGGTTAGCGCGCCAGATCCCGCTTTAACCAGCAAACTATCAGAATGGCCGTGATAGCAACCTTCAAATTTGATGATTTTATCCCGTTTGGTATAACCACGCGCCAAACGAATGGCAGACATTGTGGCTTCCGTTCCTGAACTCACCATTCGCACCATTTCGATAGAAGGCACAAGCTGGCAAACCAGCTCCGCCAAGTCAATTTCTAACGGCGTAGGCGCACCAAAGCTCAAGCCTTTTTCTGCGGTTTTTAACACCGCACTTAAAATGGCTGGGTGGTTATGGCCTAAAATCATCGGCCCCCAAGATCCTACATAATCAATATACTGCTTGCCGTCTGCATCAAAAATATAAGCCCCCTCAGCACGATCAATAAATACTGGCGTGCCGCCAACCCCATTGAACGCACGAACAGGGGAATTCACCCCACCGGGGATCACTTTCTGTGCTTGAGAAAAGAAATTTTCTGAATGGTTCATTGCTTGTCCTTTATCTTGTTTAAGAGAGAAATTGAGTAAAATTGTGGGCTATTGTACTGTAAAACTGGGGGCTGCTGATAATTTATTTTACATCTGAGCTGGCGGATATTTTTTGTGAGAACAAGGCGAACGAGATGAAGTTTAGTTATTCTAAACGAACCAAGTTCAACGCAGTTATCACGAAAAATAGCCCCAGCCCCAAAAATTTATAAAAATATTTATGTACGCTTTTGCCTTTATGGTATGCTTTCGCCACTCATTTTTTACTGAAATTATTCATTATGTTGTTGAGTTTTCTGCTCACATTTCTCGGCGCACTGCTTTCTTTATTTGCAATACGCCCGATTGCGCAAAAAATCGGTTTAGTGGATAAACCAAATTACCGCAAACGCCACAAAGGGGCAATCCCCCTAATTGGGGGCATTTCGCTATTTATCGGTAACTGTGTATTCTATTTTCTAGAATGGGATCAAATGCGTCTGCCAGCCCTATACCTTTTCAGCATATTTGTGCTGTTAGCCATCGGGATTTTAGACGACCGCTTTGACATCAGCCCTTTTATTCGCGCAGGAATCCAAGCATTTTTAGCGATTTTAATGATCGATATGGGCAACATTTATCTCGATCATCTTGGGCAAATTTTAGGTCCGTTCCAATTAACACTCGGCTCAATTGGCTTGATGATTACCGTGTTCGCCACCATCGCAGTGATCAACGCGTTCAATATGATAGATGGCATAGACGGCTTGCTCGGTGGCTTATCCAGCGTGGCTTTTGGTGCAATCGGCATCTTACTCGTGTTAGATAAGCAAATGGATCTCGCCTATTGGAGCTTTGCCTTAATTATTAGTATTTTGCCTTATTTAATGCTCAATCTCGGCATTCCTTTTGGCACAAGATTTAAGGTTTTTATGGGCGATGCTGGTAGCACACTGATCGGCTTTACCATTATTTGGATCTTGCTACTTAGCACGCAAGGCAAAGGTCACCCAATGAATCCAATCACCGCCTTATGGATTATCGCTATCCCCGTGATTGATATGATCGCCATTATTTACCGCCGCTTGCGCAAAGGCAAAAGCCCATTCCGCCCAGATAGGTTGCATATTCACCATTTAATGGTGCGCGCTGGGCTAAGCTCACGTCAAGCCTTTTTATTAATCACCTTTATCGCCGCACTTTGTGCAGGTTTTGGAATTTTAGGCGAGATCTATTACATCAATGAATGGATAATGTTTGCCGCTTTTATTCTGCTATTTTTCATTTATGTTTTTTCTATTGGCAGAGCATGGCGCATCACCCGTTGGATAAGGCGAAAAAAACGCCGTGAACAACGGCTGCCGAAATAAGGATAAGCCTAACTATTCAGCAAGTATCAAGCCTAGTAAAATATAAAATAAAACGCACCGCACTTTCTTTAATCCCCGTAAAACGGGGTTGTTTTTAAGCTATCCTATCGGTGTCTGACACTTCACATGCTGCTCAATAGGCATGTGAAAAGATTTATAACGGTACAATAACTCTATGGCTACCCATTAAAAAGATCTGTATATTCTTTTTCTTGATTCCTTTATATAGTGAACAGTTTCGCTTTTAATCCTATTTTAGTTATAAGATACCCTTTTTTCATGACTCTACTTGTACGTTAAATTCGCATACTTTTCAAATATGATTAATCATAATTTTCCTTTTGAATACTACATAAAGCTTGAGACTGCCCATTTAGGCCGAATTGTAACCACATATGGATATGATCTTTCATTACATACATTTCTATTATTTTCAAATTTTTATAAGTACATAATTATCTTAATATATCTCTCGTAATTTTCCATAAATGCCCCTTTCTCTATATTTGAGAATAAAAACTATATGATACTTACAGTTCGATCTTGTGATAGGCTTGAATTCTCATTGGGTTTATTGACTGTAATCTATCCGCTTATATTTTGAATTTTGGTTGTCAGCTTCATGCATTATGTATGCGTAATTTTGGCTTTCTATCATCTAAGTTCTGATTCCAAATGCCTAACATATAATTATTATAGACAAACAAAGTTTTCTTCTAACCACAAAAAAAACCGCAGGTTAACGTGCGGTTTTTTTTTGCCTAAAAATTAGACTTTCAACTTTTGCTTAACTTCAGACTCGTCTTACTTGTTAACACGTTTACACCAGAAAGCCGTAAGAATTGGCACGACAATTGAGGTAACCACAACAGATGTAGCAACAAGTGCGGTTGCAGCAGGTGCCACCGGAGCAAAGGCTGGTACCATGCCGGCAATGATAACAGGGTTAGCTACAGCTGCACCAGCGGTGCTTGATGCAGCAAGACCAGCTCCACCGTTGCCGCCTGCAATAAATTTATCGGCTAAGATAAGTGGAATACCAGTGATGACCACCACGCCTAATCCTAAGAATATGCCTAGCAAACCAGTATCGAGTACAACCGCAAGGTTGATGGTGTTACCCAACGCATAACCAAAGAATGGAATCATCAACATAGTGCCTTGACTAAAGAACGCTTTGCATTCTTTATCCAAATTACCGAGTGCGAAACCAATTAAAAATGGCAACACGGCACCAACGAACAAATGCGGTTCGAATTGCGCTACACCAGTTGTACCGAGGATCATCATGGTCACCAATGGACCGGATTCAATTGACATTAAGACGAAAGCTCCAGCCTCTTCTTTCGAGCCGTATTGTGCCATCAACGAAGCATAAAGACCGCCGTTGGTCATATCCATTGCGGTGACGATTGCCAAGGTGGAAAGTCCTGCAAAAAAGCCCGTCTCAATCATGCCACCAGGGATAAATTTCACACATAGCATACCAACAATCCAAGCCACGGCTATTTTGGTTACCAACAATGTGCCTGATTTGCGGATCACGGTGCCAGTAGCTCGCAAGTCAATGCTAGCTCCCATACAAAAGAACCACACAGACAAAATAGGCACAGTGCCGTGAATCAAACCATTGGTAAATGAGCCAAAATATTGCCCTGCATTTGGCGCGAAAGTGTTTGTCAATGCTCCAAGTAACAATGGAATGAGCATCAAGCCACCTGGAAAGCGTTGTACTACTTGCATAATTTTCATAATAGCATCCTTATATAATGATTAACGTAATTCATTGATATTGAGATTATCCATATCATCAAAAGCTTTGTTTTCGCCACCCATAGCCCAGATAAAGCTGTAGTTAGCTGTGCCAGCACCGCAGTGAATGCTCCAAGATGGACTAATGATAGCCTCTTCGTTTTGCATCACAATATGGCGAGTTTCCGTTGGTTGCCCCATGATGTGGAACACAGCATTGTCTTGTGGTACTTCAAAGTAAAAATAAATTTCCATACGACGCTCGTGGGTATGACAAGGCATTGAGTTCCACACGCTACCTGGTTTGAGTTGGGTCAACCCCATTGAAAGCTGACAAGTTTCCAACACCTCTGGGTGAATGAATTGATTGATCACACGGTCATTTGCGGTTTCCATTGCCCCCATCGGGCGTTTGTTAGCATTTTCCATTGGAATAAAGGTGGTTTTACATGGTTTATGTGCAGGTGCTGAAATCATGTAGAATTTAGCTGGTTTATCCACATTTTTGCTACTGAAAGTCACATTTTTTGTGCCCATAGTGATATATAAACAATCGGTGTAAGCCATTTCAAAGGTTTGATCATCGGCTTCGATTACACCATCTCCCCCCACATTAAAAACACCGATCTCACGACGCTCTAAAAAGTAGTGAGTTCCGAAGGTGTGCCAAATATCGAGACCTTTTTCAAGAGAGACTTTTTCTTTCACTGGCATGCAACCTACTATCACCATACGGTCAACGTGGCTATAAACGGTGGTGAGTTCGTCAGCGCGGAAGAGGTTTTGCACCAAAAATTCGTTGCGCACTTCCTCTGTGGTGTAGCGTTTGAAATCATTTGGATTAACACTATAACGAGTATCCATAACATTCTCCTAAATTAAGCAGGCTCACAGTGAGCCTCGAGTTATTAATTTGCAATCAAGATAGTGCTCAACGTGCTTATCTCGGCCTTGAATCCTTTCGATTAAACACAGGGCACTTTGTTTGCCCATCTCAAAAGTGGGCTGCTCAAGCACGGTCATACCAGGGCCGGTCAGCTCCATCCAAGGCCAGTTGTCGACACCACACACCCCAATATCTTGCCCGATGCGTAAGTTGTGATGTTTCATAAAGGCCACAATATACTGCAACACCATGCCATTGGCGGCAAGAAATGCGATTTTTTCGCCCTTGTGAGCTTCCCAAAAGCCAAGACATTGGGCACACAACGTCGCTTTATCATTGAACTCCAACACAGTCGCATTTTGTCCACGCATAACTTGATGTGCCACAAACACATCGCGCACAATTCGCCGCGTTTGGTTGGTACCAATGGCTAATGTCACTAGTGCAATACGGGTGTACCCTTTACTGTAGGCAAAGCTCAACATCTTATTGAGTCCTTGCTTGAGGTTAGAGCTGACAATATCGCAATTGACGCCGTGGAGCGGTCGGTCAGCGAGCACAATCGGTGTCAGAGTCTGATTAACCTGCGCGAGATACTCTACATTTTCACCCGTGGCGTTGACAATCAAGCCTTCAACAGATTTGGCGATCATTGATTCAATATAACGCTGCTCTTTTTCTACGTTATCTCCAGTGGTAGCCAAGATGGCAGTATAGCCATGGCGCTCGCACTCATCGATGATCCCACTGTATAAAATCGAGGAAAAGGGGCTTTGAATGTCAGACACCAACACGCCGATCAGATGGCTTTTCTGTAATCTTAAGTTGCGCGCCATTTGGTTGGGTTTGTAGCCTGCGTTGGCTATCACCTCAGCGATTTTTTTCTTGGTCTGCACCGACATGCTGTCATATTTACCATTGAGATAACGTGAAATGGTGGTTTTGGAAAGACCCGTTTGCAGGGCTATATCCGCCATCGTGATTTTTCTCATCTCCCCTCCCCGTAAAATCAATTTACGAAATCGATTAACTAGAGCAAATATTAGCCGTTTAAAATTTGAAACACAATTCCTATTTATCTGAAAAATTGATCCAAAACAAAAAAATAACGTTTTTATTTAATCCTTTATAATTCTAGGTGTTAATTACGATTTAAGATCACGAGATAAAGGATCAAAAGCATAATGGCCACACTGATGCTAAATATATTCTTTAACGTACTCTATCTCTGTGGCTATACTATGGTACTACAGTCTGGCAGGGAAAACGCCCTCTCGATAAATGGGCTGGGTGGATAACATATGGTAATTCTAGGAAAATAAAGTTGTCGATAATTAAAAAGGCTTGGAATAATTCCAAGCCTTGCATCTTTTCAGAATAAAAAATCTTATAGATTAATTTTTTTCTCGAAACGTTCTGCTGCATAATCCCAGTTCACGACATTCCAGAACTCTTTAATGTAATCCGGACGGCGGTTTTGGAATTTTAAGTAGTAAGCGTGCTCCCACACATCTAAACCAAGGATAGGATACCCTTCACAACCTGCAATTTCTTTCCCCATTAATGGGCTGTCTTGATTTGCGGTTGAAACCACTTCTAATTTACCATTATTTAACACTAACCACGCCCAGCCTGAACCAAAACGAGTTGCTGCTGCTTTTTCAAACTCTGCCTTAAATGCGTCCACAGAACCAAAATCACGCTCAATCGCCTCTTTTAACGCACCTTGTAGTGTTGTGCCTTTTTTCAATGATTTCCAAAAAAGAGAATGGTTTGCGTGTCCACCTGCATTGTTACGCAACACGCCACGTTTGTCCGCAGGTAATTTATTTAAATTAGAAACTAACTCACCCGGGCACATTGCTAAAAACTCATCAGATAAACCTTCTAATGCAGCATTAGCGTTATTCACATAAGCTTGGTGATGTTTAGAGTGGTGAATTTCCATTGTTTGTGCATCAAAATGCGGTTCTAACGCATCGTAAGCGTAACCTAATTCTGGTAATGTATAAGCCATAATTTTTAATCCTTATTCAATTGTAACGAAAAATCCAAACTAACAAGATTTAGTTAGATATTCTAGCAAAAAATAATACAAAAATCATCACAAAAGCAAAAATTTTGTTAATGAAATGTTTACAAAAGTAAATATGACTAAAGCTCTGCTACAAATAAAAATAAAATAGAAAATATTTTAGTGATCCACCTCACAAAATCAAAAATAGTTGATTGAAATAATATTAAAAATCAAAAATAATTAAGTTAAATGAACAGTGATCAATTATTTTTGAGTTTTCTATGGCAAAACAGGCAACAGAGAGTTTCTCTACTCTACATTATCCATTGAGCATCGTGGATAAATTGATTTTGCGTTCTTATGAACCTGTCTTGGATATGCTCTCACACTTTCTCGGTAAACAGTGTGAAGTAGTATTGCACTCTTTAGAGGATTTACAACATTCTGTGATTAAAATTGTGAATTCCCATTTAACTGGGCGAACGGTGGGGGCCCCTATTACAGACACCGCATTGAGAATGTTGAAACAGCTAAAGGAGCAAGAGACATTTGTTAGTCAAGCCTATTTTACACATACAAAGAGCGGTAAAAAAATGCGTTCAATCACGCAAGCGATTAAAGGGGAAAATGAACGGATTATCGGCTTGCTCTGTGTTAATTTTAATCTAGATGCCCCTCTTAATGAGGTGATGTCTTTCTGGCTCACTTCTTTTGATCAAAATCAGCCGCTTATTCCCTCTCAACACAACAATGAGCATTTCGCAGAGAATATTGAAGATCTGTTTAATCAGACGGTAAAAAATGTCGTGGAGAAAATTGAGCAAGATCCTCATATCAGTACAAGTAATAAAAATAAATTTATTATTGTTGAGCTATATCAACAAGGTTTTTTTGAGCTAAAAGGAGCAATTAAACATTTGGCAAATGTGCTTGGTATCTCAACCCACACGGTCTATATGCACTTGCGCAATTTCAACAAAAATGGAGGTTCATCATAATGAAACTTGGTTTAGAAACAGAATCCTGCCATCTCTTATTTCAGCATAGAAAAATGGATGTGTTTTCTTTTATCCGTAAAACGTGGGAGCTGGGATTAGAAGGTGTTGAACTCAATATTATTCCCGATCTGAATTTACACCCAGAGTTTGGTGTGCTTGATGGTGATGAAAAACGCTACCTACACCGTATTCGAGAAGCCATTGAGCAATATAATTTATATTGTGAAATTGATACTCGTTTTTGTGAAAAAGCTGCTTTAGCTAAGGCTCTCGTTATTGCTAATGAGCTAGGCGCAGATGTGGTGCGAACTTATGTCAGCAATGGAAAATTTAATCCTGAACGAATGAAAAAAGCCCCTGAAAATCTACGAGAAATCGTACCGCTCTTAAAGAAATATCGTATCCAATTGGCATTAGAAAACCACGAGCACGAAACCTCTGCGGAAATTATTCAAATTATCAAAGCCGTTGATAGTATTTGGGTTGGTGCACATTGTGATATTGGTAATGCAATGATGGCGTGGGAAGATCCTGTTGAAGCCGTAAAAGCTCTTGCTCCTTATACTTATTCCACTCATTTTAAAGACCATATTGTTACGCTACACGATGATACGCCTGTGGTATGTGGTGTCCCTATTGGGCAAGGTAGTATTGATGTAGATGAATGTTTTCGACTTTTGGTTGAGCATTCCCCAGTAAAACGGATCAATATCGAAAATTGCTATCCATATTGTGCGCCCTTTGCTCGCCCACAAGGAACGGGAGGAGTGGATCAATTTACTGGTGCCTTCGCCATTAAGCCTACAATTTTTCCAGCATCACTGATCAAACCACTGGATTATTATTATCCACATAATATTTCAGCCGAAGCACTTGCTCAATTAACACAAGCACAAATAGAAGCGTTAAAAATCTCACGAGATAAATTAATTGAACTACGGCATAAATATTGTCAATAGCAGGGAATTGCGCATAACTGAATTTTAAACACGACCAACATTAAATAGTAGGAACACAGTGTTGGAAATTTTAACACTATTTAATCACTTTCATCATTTTAGTCAAAGTGCTTTAACAAATATGAGAAATAAATAATGATTTATTGAGGAGAAAACAATGAAGAAAACAACCGCACTTTTTGCTAATAAATGGGTTCAACTAGGTTTTCTAGTGCTAGGTGGTGGTACCATTTATAAATTATCCAGTATTAAAGACGTCTTTTATGTGCCAATGCAACAAGATTGGGGCTTAACCAATACTGAAATTGGATTAGGCTTTACTTATTATGCTATTGTGCAAACCATTGGCTACTTTTTTTCTATGTACCTTGCTGATCGCTTTTCCAAAAAATATTTGCTCCCCGCTGGTTTAATTGGGGTAGCCTTGTGTGGCGCTTATTTAGCCACGCTGCCTTCTTTTCTTGGCTATGTTTGTGCTTTTGCGGGGCTGGCTTTATTTGGTGAGGTAGTCTATTGGCCCGTGCTACTGAAAGCTGTCCGCCTGCTTGGTACAAAAGAAGAACAAGGTCGCTTATTTGGCTTTTTAGAAGCTGGTCGAGGCATTGTTGATGTAATCGTAGCTTCAGGTGCATTAGGCGTTTTTGTCTTATTTGGTGAAGGCAAAGCAGGTATGCAAGCGGGTATTATTTACTATACTATTGTTACCGCAGCAGTAGGGATTATTACCTATTTCTTAGTGGATAACGATGATCAGATCGTTTTATCCGAGCAAGATCAATCTGCCGATGCCAAAGTATTCTCTGGTATCCTACACGTTATTAAAGATCTCAATACTTGGCTTGCTGCCTTAGTGATTTTCTTTGTCTATTCAACTTATACAGGGTTAACCTATTTCATTCCATTCTTAAAAGATATTTATGGTCTGCCTGTTGCTTTAGTCGGTGCTTATGGGATCATTAATCAATATGGCTTAAAAATGGTAGGTGGGCCAGTTGGTGGTTTCTTATCAGATAAAGTATTCCACTCCCCATTAAAATACCTACGTTTCGCCTTCCTCGTTGCGGTAATTGGAATGCTCTTATTCATTCAACTACCACACGAATCAATGAATGTTTATCTTGGAATGACCGCCACACTTGGCTTTGGTGCAATTATTTTCACCCAAAGAGCGGTCTTTTTTGCCCCAATGGAAGAAGTGGGCGCAGGGCGAGAATACGCAGGCTCATCAATGGCATTAGGTTGCCTAATCGGCTATATGCCATCTATGTTTGGCTATACCCTATATGGCTATATCCTTGATAACTATTCAGGTATCAGCGGTTATAACAAAGTTTTCTATATTATGGCATTATTTAGCTTACTTGGTTTTGTTTGTGCAAGCTGGTTAGTTAAACGCATCAAAAATTAATCACACTTACAAAATAAAATAGGCTGAATAAAATCAGCCTATTAAGCTATATTTACTGCCATTTCTATTCAGGCTATTTTCGAAAAACTACCGATATTCCACTGGCCGCACAATCTCACTTGGGTAACAACCAAGAATTTTCAGATAGTTGCTGTGTTCTTGCAATTCTACTAAGGATTGTTGGACTTCTGGATTATTGATATTGGCATCAATTTCAAGATAGAACATTTCGTCCCAAGGTTGCCCATAAATCGGGCGGGATTCCAGTTTCGTCATATTAATATTGTGCTTTTTGAACACCAATAATGCGTCCACCAGTGAACCTGCTTGACGCTTATTAGTCGTCATCAATAACAGGGTTTTTGTGTGAATTTGTGGCGATACCACCACAGGTTCTTTGGCAAGTACGATAAATCGTGTGATGTTATTCTCTTGGTTGGCAATGTTGCTTTTCAGTACACGTAAACCATAAAGATGGCCGCCATCTTCATTTCCCAGCGCTGCAATATTTGGCTTGTTCAGGCTTGCCACCAATTGCATTGCGTGCGAGCTGCTTTCGCAATATTCAATATGTACACGATCAAGGCTACGAATAAATTGGCTACATTGTTGAATCACTTGCGGATGGCTGTATAACGTATCAATTTGGCTTAACTCGCTATGTTCCGTTGCTAGCACGCAATGTTTGATCGGGTACGCCAACTCACCAATGAGAGATAAATCAGTATGTTGCAACAAATCATAGACTTCATTAATTGAACCTGAAGTGGTATTTTCCAGTGGCAAAATACCGTAATCTGCTTCGCCATTTTGCACTTTTTCAAACACTTGCTCAAAAGAACTGCAACTTAGCTCAATGAACGATTTTTGATAACGGGTCGCATAACTGCGCGCGGCGAGGTGAGAATAAGATCCGCGTTTGCCTAAGAAGGCAATATGGCTATTTTGCTCACGCTGTTCATTGAGTTTCTTCTGCAAATAGGCTTGCTGGGTCAGCACAGAATCTTCAATAATTTTTTGGAAAATTTGCGTGATATATTGTGCATCAAGTTGATAATTTTCATTTTCAGAAAATTGAATAAGTTCTTGTAATAATTGTTGCTCACGCTCCACATCACGCAAGGCTTTTTGCGTGATTTCCTTGCTACGCACCACGTCATAAGCCAAACGATGACGCTCCGAAAGCAGTTTTAATAAACTGCGGTCAATTTGGGTGATTTGTTGTCTAATTTCTGCTAAATCCAGTGCCATTTTGTTATCTCAGTTATGGGGAATTAGTCTAGGATAAACAAGATTTAAGGTGAGATCAAATCAATATGAGCTAATTTATTTTCGCTTTGGGATTGATAATCGGTTATTCAGTTAATCGAGCTATTTTTCTAGATTTCGCCAAACAAAATAAGTTAAGAAAATAATCAACCACAAAAAAAGAGACGAACATTTTTACAATTTATGTATCTCTTTAGGAATTATTTCAGTACGTTTAATAGCTCAATAATTTTTCAATAGTACAATAGTCAGATTAGTTGATGATCAATATCTGCGTCAAGCTTAACCGTTTTTATCAGACCTATTTTGTTTACAAAAAATCAATAATAACGCAACCAAAAACATCATTCAGGTGTCATAATCATTCAAAAAATTTAGCCTTTGATATGTATAACGAGCTACAAGCTATCTTGCTTGAGTGAACGTGCTCACAATTAATTAATATTTTACCAACCTATATTGTTCAAGGTAAATCAGCGATTCGTTTCCCGTAACGAGAAAAAATCGTAATTTTATTCATACATCCTTATCAAATAATAAGGATAAGACAAGTAAAACTTCTCTATAAAAGGCTAAACATATTGTAGCTCACTAGCCAAGCTGAATGCTTAGACTGATAAATAAGTTACACATTAAACTTAACCGCTTCTTTTTCTTTAATCGCTAACATTGAGCCAAAATTAAAGCACTGAAACCACAATTCAATGTGAGAAAATCCCACTGATTTCAACCGCACTTTGTGCCTTTCAATATCATCAGTACGCATTACATTTTCAAGTGCGGTGCGTTTTTGGCTCACTTCTAGCTCGCTGTAACCATTGGCGCGCTTAAATTCGTGGTGTAAATCAATCAATAACTCATCAATTTTTTCATCATTAAAACGGAATTTTTCCGATAACACCAGTACACCATTCGGATTTAGCCCTTGATAAATTTTTTCTAAAAGCACGGTGCGATCTTGTGGCGGTAAAAACTGCAAGGTAAAATTTAAAATCACCATTGAGGCATTGTTGATTTCAATGTTGCGAATATCATCACATAAAATTTCTACCGGAATATCACTGTGGTAAGCCTGAACGTGCTGGCGACAGCGTTCTACCATTGGTAAGGAATTATCCACGCCAATAATCTTCACATTCGGCTGATGAATGTTGCGTCTGGCAGCAAGGGTTGCCGCACCACGAGAGCAGCCTAAATCATACACATTAGAATTTGGCGTCACAAAACGGCTCGCCAACATTCCAATTGCGGTGATGATATTAGAATAGCCCGGCACAGAACGCTGGATCATATCGGGGAACACTTCCGCCACATTTTCATCAAAAGTAAAATCGCCCAAATTCTTAATTGGGGCGGAAAAAATGGTATCTTTACTCATTATTTATCCTAAATTGATTAGCAAAGTGCGGTGAAAATTCACAAAATTTCCCCCGCACTTTATTTTGCCTGCATTTTAGAGCAAGACTGCGGTTCTCACAAATGGAAAATTTTACAATATACACAGCAAGCTCTTGCACTGAATTTAATAAATTCACTGAATAAACAATTCTATCCCCCCAAGATTTCCGCTATAATCTTGCGGTTATCACTTTTTTAAGATTTCAATAAGGAAAATATTATGATGCGAACTCATTATTGCGGGGCGTTAAACCGCAGCAACATTGGACAAGAAGTTACTCTGAGCGGTTGGGTGAATAAGCGCCGTGACTTAGGTGGCTTGATTTTTATCGATTTGCGCGATCGTGAAGGCATTGTACAAGTCTGCTTTGACCCGAAATATCAAGAAGCACTCACTGCTGCGGCTGGCTTGCGTAATGAGTTTTGCGTGCAAATTAAAGGTGAAGTCATTGCGCGCCCTGAAAATCAAATCAATAAAAATATGGCAACCGGCGAAGTGGAAGTGTTGGCGAAATCCCTTTCTGTTTACAATGCCTCTGATGTGTTGCCGTTGGATTTCAATCAAAATAATACGGAAGAGCAACGCTTAAAATACCGTTATTTAGATTTACGCCGCCCTGAAATGGCGCAACGTTTAAAAACTCGTGCGAAAATCACCAGCTTTGTACGCCGTTTTATGGATGACCACGGTTTCTTAGATATTGAAACCCCAATGCTCACCAAAGCCACCCCTGAAGGCGCGCGCGACTATTTAGTGCCAAGCCGTGTGCATAAAGGCAAATTTTATGCTTTACCGCAATCGCCACAATTATTTAAGCAGTTGCTGATGATGTCCGGCTTTGATCGTTATTATCAAATTGTAAAATGTTTCCGTGATGAAGATTTACGCGCTGATCGCCAGCCTGAATTTACCCAAATCGATGTGGAAACCTCTTTCTTAACTGCACCAGAAGTGCGTGAAATTATGGAACAAATGATCCACGGATTATGGTTAGAAATTTTAGGTGTGGATCTCGGTAAATTCCCAATGATGACTTGGGCAGAAGCAATGCAACGTTTTGGTTCAGACAAACCTGATTTGCGTAACCCATTAGAAATGGTGGATGTGGCTGATTTAGTAAAAGACGTGGATTTCAAAGTATTCAGCGGCCCTGCTAATGATCCAAATGGCCGTGTAACCGTGATCCGCGTGCCAAATGGTGCAAGCATTACTCGTAAACAAATTGATGAATACACCCAATTTGTTGGCATTTATGGCGCAAAAGGCTTAGCTTGGTTGAAAGTTAATGAGCTTGAAAAAGGCTTAGAGGGCGTGCAAAGTCCAATCGCGAAATTCTTATCAGAAGACGTGTTAAATGCGTTATTAAACCGCGTGCAAGCACAAAATGGCGACATTCTTTTCTTCGGCGCAGACAAGTGGAACGTTGCCACTGATTCAATGGGCGCATTACGCTTGAAATTAGGCCGTGATTTAGGCTTAACTCGCTTGGAAGAATGGAAACCACTTTGGGTGGTAGATTTCCCTATGTTTGAACGTGATGAAGAAGGCAATCTTGCCGCAATGCACCACCCGTTCACTTCACCAAAAGATTTCAGCCCTGCACAGCTTGAACAAGATCCAACAGCAGCGGTAGCCAATGCTTATGATATGGTGATTAACGGCTATGAAGTGGGCGGCGGTTCTGTGCGTATTTTCGATCCTGTAATGCAGCAAACCGTTTTCCGTATTCTTGGCATTAACGAAGCGGAACAACAAGAAAAATTCGGTTTCTTACTTGATGCCTTAAAATATGGCACACCACCACACGCCGGTTTAGCCTTTGGTTTAGACCGATTAGTGATGCTTTTAACTGGCACAGACAACATTCGTGATGTTATCGCCTTCCCGAAAACTACCGCCGCTGCGTGCTTAATGACCGAAGCCCCAAGCTATGCCAACCCGCAGGCATTGGCGGAATTAGCTATCTCTGTAGTGAAAGCAGACTAAATTGGGAATTAAAAAAGTGCGGTCAGATTTTGGCCGCTTTTTTAATCCTTAGGAAAGTTTTATGGAAAATTTGAGCCCTTTATTACGCTTTCTATCCAATCAAATTCCTGATATCTATGGACGTTTTTTACGCGATATTTGGGAATTTGATCATCGCAAATTAGAATATACTCATAATTTTATTCAATGGATCTTTCCATTAGAGGTGCGCTCGAAATATCATATTTCGCCAATATTAACCGAACAAGATCGGTTAAATTTTTCTCAATCGGATTTATTAAAAGCGAACCAGCAAAAATCTTTAGATGTTATGCTAGATTTTTGGGGAATGAAACGAGACGGGTTACATATTGTTGAGAAAGAGATTCTTACCAAAAGACAATATCCTTGGTTAAAACCCTATGATCACAATCAGCTTAGAATGACAAGAGCAATGCGCAGTTTAGTGCTATGCGATCAGCTTGAATTAGCGAAGGCTTTACAGCAAGCCTTATTAGAAATTTCTGCTAAATACGGTAATATATCGCCAAAAAGCCTTGAAAATTGGCATAATGTGCTAGTTGTTGAACCTTTACTTACTGATATTTTGTAGTATATGCAATACAAAAATCCCCAAAGCGTTCTCGTTATTATCTACGCCAAAAACACAAATCGCGTGCTGATGTTGCAACGCAAAGACGATCCTGATTTTTGGCAGTCGGTAACCGGTTCAATAGAAAATGGCGAAACTACAAAAGAAACGGCAATCCGAGAGCTTTGGGAAGAAGTGCGGTTAAAAATTTCGCCAAATTCCACCGCACTTTTTGATTGCAATGAAAGCGTAGAATTTGAAATTTTTCCCCATTTCCGCTATAAATACGCACCAAATACCACCCACGCACGCGAACATTGGTTCTTATGTGCTGTGGAACAGGAATTTGAACCGCAATTAAGCGAGCATTTGGCCTTTAAATGGGTTTCTTCACAACAGGCCGTGCAAATGACAAAATCGCCAAATAACGCCGCAGCGATTGAGAAATATTTGATAAATAATATCAGCGTTCAGCTTAATCCCGTCTGAACTGTCTGAACAACTTGCAATTTTTAGCAAAATTCAGCTTGTTTGAGCGTAGCGAATTCTGAATTTTGCGTAAAGAAAATTTCAACCAAGTGAAGAAAAGCTGTGAAGTCGGACGTGCTTTCTTTTTACTTCCTTTTGCTTTGTACGGGCAAAGACAACCTTTGGGTTAAACGTTGCTTTAGCAACGGCACGTAGCGCAAGGCGTAGCCGCAGTAAAAAGGAAATCGCCAACGGCGAAACCCGATTTATAAAAAATAAACGTAATTCAATTTTTAACTAGATCAAAAGATCGCAAAAACAGAAGGAAAAAAAATGGCAGGACATAGTAAGTGGGCAAATATTAAACACCGTAAAGCCGCCCAAGATGCCCAACGTGGAAAAATCTTTACGAAATTAATCCGTGAATTGGTTACAGCAGCCAAATTAGGTGGTGGAGATATTAGTGCTAACCCTCGCTTACGTGCAGCGGTAGATAAAGCCCTTTCTAATAACATGACCCGTGATACCATCAACCGCGCGATTGATCGCGGTGTTGGCGGTGGTGATGATACCAATATGGAAACTAAAGTTTATGAAGGTTATGGACCAGGTGGTACAGCTGTAATGGTAGAATGTTTAAGCGATAACGCAAACCGCACCATTTCACAAGTTCGCCCAAGTTTCACTAAATGCGGCGGAAACCTAGGTACCGAAGGCTCAGTGGGCTATTTGTTCAGTAAAAAAGGCTTGATTTTAATTGCGGAAGCAGATGAAGACGCACTTACAGAAGCGGCGATTGAAGCAGGCGCAGATGATATTCAACCACAAGAAGACGGCAGTTTTGAAATCTACACAGCCTGGGAAGATTTAAGTGCAGTGCGTGAAGCAATTGAAGCTGCAGGCTTCAAAATTCAAGAAGCTGAAGTTACAATGATTCCATCAACCACGGTAAATCTTGATGCCGAAACTGCACCCAAATTATTACGCTTAATTGATATGCTAGAAGATTGTGATGATGTGCAAAACGTGTATCACAATGGCGAAATCAGTGATGAAGTGGCAGCATTGCTTTAATTTCTCACATTTGATTTAATCTGCGATAATTTAAAAGGTGCGTGATCTTCAGCACCTTTTTCATTTAGGAAAAAAGATGGCAATTATTTTAGGTATCGACCCCGGCTCTCGTTTAACTGGCTATGGGGTGATTCGCCAAATAGGGCTTAAATTGGAATATTTAGGCAGCGGCGTAATCCGCACTCAGGCAGAAGATATGCCTACACGCTTAAAACGTATTTATGCGGGTGTGAGCGAAATTATCACTCAATTTCAGCCAACAATGTTTGCCATTGAAGAAGTATTTTTAGCTAAAAATGCCAATTCTGCATTAAAACTTGGGCAAGCCCGTGGCGTGGCGATTGTGGCTGCAGTGAACCACGATTTACCGGTGTTTGAATATGCCGCGCGTTTGGTCAAACAAACGGTGGTTGGCACGGGGGCAGCCGATAAAACGCAAGTACAAGAAATGGTAACACGCATTCTTAATCTTTCTGCGAAACCGCAAGCTGATGCCGCCGATGCCTTAGCCATTGCTATCACCCATTCACATTCTTTTGCCCATTTATCGCAAATTAATCAAAATGTGCAAAAAACAGCGGAAAAAAACACCGCACTTTTGCGTCCAAGATATAGCCGTGGGCGTTTCCGTTTATAAGGGTTACGCGTGAAAATTTATCGTTTAAAACTGGATATTTATCCAGTTTTATTTTATCCTATGGCAAATCGTTTTAAGGGGAAATTATGATAGGCCGTTTAACAGGATTATTAGTCGAAAAGCAACCACCAGAAATTTTGCTTGATGTGCAAGGCGTCGGCTATGAGCTTTTATTGCCAATGACCAGCTTTTATAACTTGCCAGAAATAGGGCTACAAACTACCCTTTTTACCCATTTGATCGTGCGAGAAGATGCGCATTTGTTGTTCGGATTTTCCCACAAACAAGACCGCACTTTATTTCGTGAGCTAATCAAAACCAACGGTGTAGGCCCGAAACTGGCACTCGCCATTTTATCTGCAATGTCGGTCAATGAATTTGCTTATGCCATAGAACGTGAAGAATTATCTAAATTAGTCAAAATCCCCGGCGTGGGCAAAAAAACAGCAGAACGCTTACTGGTTGAATTAAAAGGGAAATTTAAAGATTTACAACAAGGTGATTTCTTTATTGAAAGCACGCATTTGCCTGTGGCAGAAAAATCACCAAATAAAGAAAATGTTCAAATTGATGATGCAGTCGCGGCATTAATTGCGTTAGGTTACAAAGCAAGTGAAGCAGAAAAAATGGTGAAGAAAGTTGCCGATCCTGCACTTAACAGTGAACAATTAATCCGTGAAGCCCTAAAAGCGGCATTATAAATTAAGGCAGAATAATGATTGAAGTAGATAGAATTGTCAGTGCAACGGAAAAATTCGATGAAGAAGTCATTGATCGTGCCATTCGCCCTAAATTACTCACCGACTATGTGGGGCAACCGCAGGTCTGTGAGCAAATGGAAATCTTTATCCAAGCCGCTAAACTGCGCCAAGATGCGCTCGATCACCTATTGATTTTCGGCCCACCGGGGTTAGGGAAAACCACCCTTGCCAATATTGTAGCGAATGAAATGGGGGTAAATATCCGCACCACTTCAGGGCCTGTGCTTGAAAAAGCAGGCGATTTAGCAGCAATGCTGACCAATCTTGAACCGCACGATGTACTATTTATTGACGAAATTCACCGCCTTTCACCAGCCATTGAAGAAGTACTGTATCCTGCAATGGAAGATTATCAGCTCGATATTATGATTGGTGAAGGCCCTGCTGCGCGCTCAATTAAACTGGATCTTCCCCCATTCACCTTAATTGGCGCAACCACCAAAGCAGGCTCACTCACCTCCCCTTTGCGAGATCGCTTTGGCATTGTGCAGCGCTTAGAATTTTATTCCGTGGAAGATCTCACGTCTATTGTGGCACGCAGTGCGCAATGTTTAAATTTAGCCATTGAACAAGATGCTGCACAAGAAATTGCCTGTCGTTCCCGTGGTACACCGCGTATTGCCAACCGCTTATTACGCCGTGTGCGAGATTATGCCGATGTTAAAAATGCAGGGCAAATTTCCGCACAAATTGCAAAATCCGCCCTTTCAATGCTAGACGTTGATCCCGCAGGTTTCGACTTTATGGATCGCAAATTATTAAGCGCCATTATTGAACGTTTTGACGGCGGCCCTGTGGGCTTAGACAACCTTGCCGCCGCCATTGGTGAAGAACGCGAAACCATTGAAGATGTACTTGAGCCTTATTTAATCCAACAAGGCTTTTTACAACGCACCCCAAGAGGACGTATCGCCACATTGCGAACTTATCGTCATTTTGGTATCAATAAGCTTACAGATTTGTGATAAGAAATAGCAACCCTCCTTTTCCTTTGTTTTGCTATTTCTCTCTATATATTTGTAATATCATCTACTGGCGATAATGTGCCAAAAAGCGTCCTAATCGGGTTAAGGCATCTTCAATTTGATTCACATAAGGCAAGGTAACGATACGAAAATGATCAGGCGAATGCCAGTTAAAACCGCGCCCGTGTACTAATAACACTTTCTCTTGACGTAATAAATCCAGCACCATTTTTTCATCATCGTAAATATTGAATTTTTTCACATCAATTTTTGGGAACATATAAAGCGCGCCCATTGGTTTAACACAACTCACTCCGGGGATTTGGTTAATCAGTTCATAGGCTTTGTTGCGTTGTTCTAATAAACGTCCACCCGGCAGAATAAATTCATTAATGCTTTGGTAGCCGCCTAGTGCGGTTTGAATGGCGTGTTGCATTGGGTGGTTGGCGCATAAACGCATTGAAGCCAGCATATCCAAGCCTTCAATATAGCCTTTTGCCTGATGTTTCGGGCCATTTAAAATCATCCAGCCTTGACGGAAACCTGCGACACGATAAGATTTTGACAACCCATTAAACGTGATAGTTAATAAATCCGGTGCAAGGGCAGCGATATGATGATGAACCGCATCGTCATACAAAATTTTGTCGTAAATTTCATCGGCAAAAATAATTAAATTATGCTCACGAGCAATATCCACAATGCCTTGCAATAAATCTTTGCTATACACTGCGCCCGTTGGGTTATTCGGGTTGATAATCACAATGGCTTTGGTGCGCGAAGTAATTTTGCTTTTAATATCCTCTAAATCAGGAAACCAATCTGCCTGTTCATCACATAAATAATGCACCGCTTTTCCACCAGCAAGGGTGGCGGCTGCCGTCCACAATGGATAATCTGGCATTGGAATCAACACTTCATCATCATTGTCTAACAAGGCTTGCATTGACATCATTATCAGCTCAGACACCCCATTGCCGATATACACATCATTCACATTCGCACCGTAAATACCTTTTGATTGGTAATATTGCACAATGGCTTTACGTGCAGAATACAACCCTTTGGAATCACAATAACCTTGTGCTGCGGGAAGATTACGCAAAATATCCACCAAAATTTCATCTGGCGCTTCAAAACCAAAAGGCGCAGGGTTGCCAATATTTAATTTTAAGATTTTATGTCCATCTTCTTCCAAACGCAGTGCTTCTTTATGCACTGGCCCACGAATATCGTAACAAACGTGTTCTAACTTGCTTGATTTAGGAAATTTTGTCATTGTTATTATCCTTTTGGTTACCAAAAATAATGTTGCGTGCTGTTATCATTGGGGTAAAAAATTGCCGATAAAAATCGGCGTATTTCTCACCGCACTTTACGCTTATTTTGCAAAGATGAAAAGATTTTATAAAAAATTCTGGCAAAGTGCGGTAGAATTAGCCCTTATTTTTAACTGATTTTTTTGCCAAAAACAACGCTTTTTAAATGGATAATTTGCAATCAATTAAACAACAACTAATCGATCAGATTTCCCCTGCTCTGCCAGAACGACAAGGGATCGCTTGTGTGCAGGCAGAAATTGAAGCTGATCTCAATTTATTAAGCTGGTTAAAAGCGCAAAAAACCTACCCACAGTTTTACCTGAATTTCCGCGATAGCACGCAAGTTGTGGCGGCTATCGGGCAAGTGCGCGGCTTTTCGCAATTAAATCTGGTGCAAGCCTTTATGCAACAAAGCGACTATCCTTTGGTGGGTGGCGTGCAATTTTATGGCGAAAGCCAATTTTTCTTACCACGTCTATATTTGCAACAGCAAGAAAATAAGTTAAACATTCAGTTATTTATCGATCAAACAAAAGATGCTGAACAAGAATACCAAGCCTGTTTAAACGCATTAAAAACCTTTGAAAAAAGCACCGCACTTTGCCCAATTCAACAATCCATTCATTTTGAAAAAAAACGGGCAGAACAAATCGAATGGTGCGAATGGGTAGAAAAAGGCTTACAGCACATTAAACAAGGTGTGCTGAATAAGATCGTGTTGGCCAATGAAACCCTTTTCCAATCAGAAGGCAAACTCAACGCCTATGATTTTTTGGGTGAAAGTGAACGCTATAATTTCGGTTGCTATCATTTTCTTTTTGCCGAAACGGAAGAGTGTATTTTTATTGGCTCCAGCCCTGAACGCCTGTATCAACGACAAGGTTCACAGCTACAAACTGAAGCCTTGGCTGGCACGGCATTAGTAGGTGAAAATGCACAAGAAACCGCACAACAAGCACAATGGTTATTGCAAGATGAAAAAAACATTTATGAAAATCAATTAGTTGTTGATGATATTCAACAACATCTTGCACCTTATAGCCAACACATTACGGTTTCCCCTTTGGGCTTAAAAACCTTGCGTCAAGTGCAACATTTAAGGCGTCAAATTTCAGCGCAAATTTGCCCAGAATATGGCGATAACTTTTTCTTAACTGCCATTCATCCTACTGCTGCCGTGGCAGGTTTGGGACGCAACGAAGCGCTTGCTTTTTTACGCCAAACGGAAACCTTTGATCGCCGTTGGTATGCAGGCACATTAGGCGTAATGCAAAAAGAATGGGCTGAATTTTGCGTTGCCATTCGCTCAGCATTCATTGAGCAAGAACAAATTCGCGTTTTTGCTGGTGCAGGGATTGTTGAAGGCTCTATTCCCTTGTTAGAATGGCAAGAAATTGAGCGTAAAGCCTTAGGATTAATTTCTTTATTACAAGAATAAACAGAAAAAGAACAGACAAAATAAACGGAGAACCCTATGTCAGTGAGTGTATTTAATCGTTGTTGGTCAAAAGTGATCTTGGAAACCCTTGTACGCCAAGGTGTAAGCCATTTTTGCATTGCCCCCGGTTCTCGTTCTACTCCACTCACGTTAGAAGCTGCACGCCTTGAACAAGGTGGCAAAGTTAAATGCCATACTCACTTTGATGAGCGTGGTTTAGGCTTTCTCGCCCTTGGTTTGGCCAAAGCACATAAAAATCCCGTGGCGATTATTGTTACTTCTGGCACAGCGGTGGCAAATCTTTATCCTGCGGTGATTGAAGCACGCCAAAGTGGGGTTAATCTCATTGTATTAAGCGCCGATCGCCCGCCTGAATTATTAGAGTGCGGTGCAAATCAAGCGATTTTACAGCACAATATTTTTGCTGATTATCCTGTGGCAACGGTGGACTTACCGCGCCCTAGCCAAGATTACACGCCAAATTGGTTAATTTCGATTGTGGAACAAGCTTGTTATCGCCAAAGCCAGCACGCTGGTGTGGTACATATCAATGTGCCATTTGCGGAGCCATTGTATGAAGCCAATGCAGATCAGATTGATCAACATTCTTGGCTTGCGCCAATTCAACGTTGGCTAAGCCAAAACAAGCCGTGGCATAATCATCAAGCACCACAACGAGAAGTGGTAATGCACGAGCATTGGGATCACTGGCGCACGAAACGTGGGATTATCTTGGTCGGTAAATTGCCACCAGAGCAATCTATGGGTATTCGTACTTGGGCTGAAACCCAAGGTTGGATTATGCTCACCGATATTCAATCGGGCGTTGAGCCAACCCTGCCTTATGCTGATATTTGGCTAGCAAACCAAACCGTTACGCAAAAATTGCTTGAAGCGGATATTGTGTTGCAATTTGGTTCACATTTTATCAGCAAACGCATTAATCAATTTATGGCGGCGTTTAAAGGGGAATATTGGATTGTTGAGCCATCAAATAATTCGGTTGATCCAAACCATCACGCCCACACCCGTTTTAATGGCAAAATTCACCATTGGTTACGTGCTCACCCACCGCTACGCCAAAAACCTTGGCTACTTGAGCCAATCGCTCTTGCCAAATTCTGCGCAAGCTTTGTGGAACAGCAAGTTGGGGGCAATTTGAATGAAGCCTCTTTAGCCCATCATTTAGAGCGTTTATTGCCGAACAATGGTCTGCTCTTTTTAGGCAACAGCCTATTTGTACGCTTGGTTGATGCCCTCACTAAACTGCCTGAAGGCTACCCTGTTTATACCAACCGCGGTGCAAGTGGCATTGACGGCTTACTCGCCACCGCGGCGGGTTTAAGTTTAGGCTCAAATCAACCTGTAGTTGCAATGTTAGGAGATACTTCTGCCCTATACGATCTCAATTCCTTAGCATTGCTTAAAAAGGTGAACCAGCCAACCATTATTTTTGTTATCAACAATAACGGTGGGGCAATTTTCGATATGCTGCCTGTGGATGCAGAAATGAAAAATAAATTCTATCGTATGCCACATAATTTGGAGTTTTCTCACGCAGCATCAATGTTTGATCTCAAATATGCACGCCCTTACACTTGGGCAGATTTAAGTTCGGTGCTAAAACAGGCTTATTTCCGCCGTGAAGCCACCTTAATTGAAATTAAGGTAAACAACAGTGATGGCAGCAATATTTATAAACGCCTGATTGAACAAATTAGCCACGCGGTTATTGGCGCATAACTTCTAAATCACAAAATGGCAACGCAACGTCCGTATTTGGTTTTTCTGCACGGGTTACTTGGCACAAAAGCCGATTGGCAAAAAATCATCGAAAAACTCCCGCACTTTCCTTGCGTTGCCCTTGATCTTCCTTTTCACGGTGAAAATAAACAACTTGCTGCCAAGGATTTTACTCAAAGTGCCGAAATCTTAAGTGCGCAAATCCAAAGTGCAGTGCAAAATCAGCCTTATTTTTTGATTGGTTATTCCCTAGGCGGACGGCTTGCCCTTTACTATGCCTTACAAGCACAAGTAGAGAAAGGGAATTTGCAAGGGCTGATTTTAGAAGGGGCGAATTTAGGGCTAACCTGCGAGCAAGAACGCCAACGACGCTGGCAAAATGATTGTGATTGGGCAGAACGTTTTGCGACTGAGCCTGCTCATCAAGTGCTAGATGACTGGTATCAACAAGGCGTTTTTACTCACTTAACCGCAAAACAACGCCAATCCTTGATTCAACTTCGCCAAGCTAATTGCGGTGAAAATATCGCCCAAATGCTCAAAGCCACTTCCCTTGCCAAACAACCTGATTTTCGCCCACAAGTGCGGTCAAATTGCTTGCCTATTTTTTATCTGTGCGGTGAAAACGATCATAAATTCCGCCAAATTGCTGTGGAAACCCAACTCAACGTATATTTAATTCCCAACGCAGGACATAATGCACACCAAGAAAATGTACAAGGGTTTATCCAAGCATTGATGCAAATTTTACCCAAATAAAAAGCTGTCTAATTAGACAGCTTTCTGGGTATAGGCAATCACTACATTTTGTCAACAGTTTTAATTCCCAACAGATCCAATCCTTGTTTTAAAGTTTTCTCTGTAAGCAATGCCAATTTCAATCGACTGAGTTTAACACTTTCATCTCCATTGCTAAGAATTGGACAATGTTCGTAAAAACTTGAGAACACGCCTGCTAATTCATACAGATAGGCACAAAGAATATGTGGTGAACCTTCTTTTGCCACTTGTTGAATTGCTTCTTCAAACTGGAGCAATTTAATGGCTAACGCACGCTCTTTTTCATCGACCACTTTGATTGCTGCGTCTGCAAGCTGTGCTAGGCTAATGCTAGCTTTGTTGAAAATGGAACGGATACGCGTGTAAGCATATTGCATATACGGTGCAGTATTGCCTTCAAAACTGAGCATATTATCCCAATCAAACACATAGTCAGTGGTGCGATTTTTGGATAAATCCGCATATTTGACCGAGCCAATCCCCACTGCTTCAACCACAGCCGCTTTTTCTTCTGCAGAAAGTGCGGTGCTTTTTTCGCTAATTAATTTATCCGCACGCTCGATGGCTTCATCAAGGAGATCAGCCAATTTTACTGTGCCACCGCTGCGCGTTTTAAACGGTTTACCATCTTTACCAAGCATCATTCCAAAGTTTTTATGCTCTAATTGGAAGCTTTCTGGCACATAGCCTGCTTTGCGGGTAATCAGCCAGGCTTGTTGCATATGCTGGCTCTGGCGGGTATCAGAGAAAACCAATGCGCGATCTGCGTTTAAGGTTTCATAACGATATTTGGCTGCGGCGATGTCTGTCGTTGTGTATAAAAATCCACCATCTTTTTTCTGCACGATCACGCCCATTGGATCACCATCTTTATTTTTAAATTCCTCAAGATAAACCACCAATGCTCCGTCATCTTCCACGGCTAATCCTTGCGCTTTCAAATCCTCCACAATGGCAGGAAGCATTGGGTTATAGAGGCTTTCGCCCATTACATCTTTTTCTGTTAGGGTAACGTTTAGGCGATCGTAATTGCGTTGATTTTGTTGCATGGTAATATCAACCAATTTTTTCCACATTGCGCGGCAGTATTCATCGCCACTTTGCAATTTCACCACATAACCACGGGCTTTTTCCGCAAAGACTTGATCGTTATCGTAATGTTCTTTTGCTGCACGGTAAAAAGCTTCTAAATCACTTAATTCCATTTCACTGGCGTGCTCATTTTCCATTTTTTCTAAATAGGCGATAAGCATACCGAATTGCGTTCCCCAATCGCCAACGTGATTTGCACGGATCACCTTATGCCCCAAAAATTCAAGGGTACGCACCACGGCATCACCAATAATGGTTGAACGCAAATGCCCAACGTGCATTTCTTTTGCCACATTTGGTGAAGAATAATCCGCCACAATGGTTTCTTTTTTCTCTGTGTGAATGCCAAGATGATCGTCTTTCAATGCCGTTTGTACATTATCAGCAAGCCAACTTGATGAAAGGAAAATATTAATAAAGCCAGGGCCTGCAATTTCAATTTTGTCTGTAATAGGGGAAAGCGCAAGATGATCTAGCACTTTTTGTGCGAATTCACGGGGATTTAAGCCCAATTTCTTCGCTGCTGCCATAATGCCGTTAGCTTGATAATCGCCAAATTGCGGTTTGTTGGATTGGCGCACAAGGGCTTCGCATTGTTCATCTGCGCCAGCTTGGATCATTGCGTGCTTAATTTTGTCAGATAAAATGGATTGAATATTCACGGTTTACCCTTAATTTTAATTGTGAAAATAAAATAATCGGTTATGATACCTTCTTTCTGGATTAAGACAAAGATAAAGCAAGAAAAAATGACAAGCGCGGTAAAAAATTTTTCATTTTTTGAAAAGACTTTCTTTTCAAACAATGAATTTGCCAAATTTGAGCAGCATATTTTACAACTGGCAGAAAAAATGGCATTGCCATTGCAAAATTATGTGATTGATCATCTTGCGGTGCGTGTGAACAGCGAGCAATCAGCGCAACGTTGGCTGACCGAACTATTAAAGTGCGGTAAAATTTTAAGCGATAATTTAGTCAATGGGCGAAAAATTTATTTAATTCAATTAGATACCCCCTTAATTATAGCGAATCAAGAAGTTGAAATAGTGGAATTACCTTTCCCTAAAAACAAACAATATCCCCAAGAAGGCTGGGAGCATATTGAAGCAGTTATTCCTTTTTTACCAGGTGAAAATGTGGAACAATGGATTGCGCGCATTAATTTACTTTTTTTATGGAACCAATCGGACATTTTAAAAGTCAAAGTGAGTACGCCGAAGGTAGAAGGTGAAACATTACCTAATCCTTCTATCGCGGTAAGTTTTATGGACAATCAAGAAAATAAAACTTGCATTAAGGTACATCCCTATCACATAAAATCTATTATTACGGAATAATAGATAGGGAAATCAATAAATTAGACAACGTAAGTTAAAGGTATTTATTATGAAAAAAATGAGTTTAGCATTAGCGATTTTAATGAGCCTAGGTTTAGCTGGTTGTGCAAACCAAGATATTTATAGCGGTGATGTCTATTCTGGTGGTCAAGCTAAAGAAGCTCGAGCAATTAGCTATGGTACTATTGTTTCAGTGAGAGCTGTTAAAATTCAAGCAAAAAATGAAGGCGTGATTGGTACTGTTGGTGGTGGTGTACTTGGCGGTATTGCTGGTTCTGGTATCGGTGGTGGTACAGGGCAAGCCATTGCGACAGCCGTTGGCGCAATTGCTGGTGCGGTAATTGGTAATAAAGTGGAAGAAAAAGCAAGCCAAGTTGATGCACAAGAACTTGTTATCAAGCAAAATAATGGAAAACAAATCGTTGTTGTACAAAAATATAACGCAAAATTTGTTCCAGGTGCTAAAGTACAACTTGTAGGTAGTGCAAACAGCTTAAATGTTTCTGTGATCTAATCATTTAAGCTATGAACTTTTAGGTATGAAAGGGCTGAATATAAGATTCAGCCCTTTGTATTTAGTTTGATTTAGTCCCAGCAAGCTGAGTAAAATAGATTTTAGTTTCTTCAATCACCACGTTACGCAATCCAATCAATGCAACTAGATTTGGAAACGCCATCAATCCATTAACGATATCTGCCAAAATCCAAATCGTTTCAAGCTGAATAAACGCGCCACACCCCACTAATAGAATAAAAATAAAACGATAAAGTTTTACTCCTTTTACTCCTGCTAAATAGACAAAACAACGCTCGCCATAATAACACCAGCCTAAAATCGTGGTGAATGCGAAAAATAATAATCCAAGAGTTACAATCGTACCGCCTGCGGCTGTACCGAGCCCTTTAGAAAACGCCAGATTAGTTACCGCCGCCCCTGCTTCTGGTGCTTGCCACGCACCTGTTAGCACAATCACAATGCCTGTCATGGTACAAACGATAAGCGTATCTAAAAACGTTCCTGTCATTGAAATCAGGCCTTGACGTGCAGGCTCTTTGGTTTGTGCAGCTGCGGCAGCAATGGGTGCGCTACCTAAGCCTGATTCATTGGAGAAAATACCACGCGCCACGCCCGATTGAATGGCTTTCATTACGGTATAACCTAATGCACCGCCAAGTGCTGATTGCGGATTAAATGCACTCTCAATAATTAGGCCCACAGCTACCGGCACTTGTTGCCAATTCAATACAATGATGACAATAGAGGTTGCCACATAAAGCATTGCCATAAAAGGGACAACAATCGCGGCAACAGAAGAAATACGTTTAATGCCGCCTAAAATAATCGCTGCAACTAATAAAGTGATAATTGGCGCCATTATTTGTACGGGAATATGGAAGCTATCCTGCATTGCGTGAGTGATAGCCTGCACTTGTGGAAACGTTCCAATGCCAAAAAATGCCACTAAAATACCACAAATGGCAAACATTTTTGCCAGCCATTTTATGCCTAATCCACGTTCAATGTAGTACATCGGGCCACCAGCAATAAATCCGCGTTTATCAATAATGCGATATTTCACTGCCAGCAAACATTCTGCATACTTCGTTGCCATACCCAATAATGCCACTAACCACATCCAGAAAATTGCCCCTGGTCCACCAGCCTGTATGGCGGTTGCAACACCAACAATATTTCCCGTTCCAATGGTTGCCGCCAAAGCGGTGCTTAATGCAGCGAAAGCAGACACATCGCCCTTGCCATTGTGCGCGCCTTTTTCTTTTCTAAATAAATAGCTTAAGGCTCTTGGCAATTGGAAAATTTGAATAAAACCTAAACGAAAGGTGAAATAAAGCCCCACGCCAGATAATAAAATTAAGAGTGGCGGGCCCCAAATAAATGAATTAACTGATGATAATAATTCAGTGATTGTCATTGAATGTTCCTCGTAAAAAATCTCGGTTTACAAGGAGGCGAAAAGAGTTTGGCGAATAGAAAAAAGACAACGCGAAGCCTCGCGTTATATCACCTGAAATAATCTCTTGCCCCTGTCCTTTTGCCTGAGCGTTTGAAAAACGATGAAAATTTCACCGCTCTTTTGCGCCTTCGGCGTCCATTTTGCAAATGCAATGGATCTCTCCAAGGGTTCGTCCAGTAACAGTCCTCGCTAACTTAATAGCACCTGAAAGATTTTACCTCGTCGGTGCAGGGTTAATTCCCTACTCTCCAGCTACCTTCATCCGAACATACTTTTGTAAAAAAGTGCGGTGGATTTTAGCAAGATAATTTTAATTTCTCAATCCTTTTGCAAGAATTGGGGGGATCTATAAGAAAATGGACAAGAAAATAGATAGACAGACAATTGCCGCAACGGCGTTTTAATCGCACACCGCTGCTAGACAAAATTTATGTTTTTCGACCAAAGATTTGAAGAGATTAATGGGATTCACGCTGCCATTTTTTAGCAATATAGCTACAACTTGGCACTAAATTTAATTGATGTTCTCGCACAAATTGCACTAAGGCTTGATAAAGTTTATCTGCCACACCTTGTCCGCGTAAACTCTCTGAAACATAAGTGTGATTGGCATTAATGCTATGCGCATCAATAAAATAATAGGTGAGTTTTGCCACTTTTTGACCTTGTTCATCAAGGACAAAAAACTCGCCATCTTGTGGATTTTGTTGATGTTGAATGTTCATTTTTTCCTTTATTTGCTTTCTTAAATAATGTTCTTTTAACTAGCCACGCCAATCTTCGCCAAAATTTTCATTAGTAGCAAAATCTGCGGTTTCACAAGGAATGGCTTTTTCTTCGTTTGCCCATTCGCCTAAATCAATTAATTGGCAACGCTTACTACAAAAAGGTCGATACTGGCTTGCAGCCGTCCAAGGCACGGCTTTTTGGCACACAGGACAAGGCACTTCAAAAATTTCTTCACTCATTAGTTTTCGCTTTTTCCTTTGCAAGTTGTAAATATTGGTGGTGCAATTCTAACACTTTTTGCTGCAAATAAGGCAGATTTTGGCTTAATTCTGGTTCGTTATCCACCACATCATCGGCGACAGATAAGCGTTTTTCTCGGCTAACTTGCGATGCCATAATATTTTTAATCAAGGCAATTTTGTTTTGATCCCGCTTCGCTGCGCGCAATAGTTGAGTTTCTGGCAGCACATCAACCACTAACACACGATCACAAAATGGCGTGAGATCATTTTCGATCAATAATGGCACCACCCACAATACATAAGGTGCTTGGCTTTGCGCAAGCTGATGTAACATTTCACGCCGAATGGCTGGGTGAAGTAAGTTATTTAACCACGCCTTTTCTTGCGGATGTTCAAACACAATTTGACGTAAGGCTTGGCGATTTAACTCGCCTGAATCTAGCAAAATAGTTTCGCCAAAATGCGCTGCAATTTCCGCCAGCAACGGGGTTCCTTTCGCCACCACTTCTCTTGCCACAATATCTGCATCAATAATTTCCGCCCCTAGCTCGGCAAACAAATCCACAATGGTGCTTTTTCCACTGCCAATGCCGCCTGTTACGCCAACGATATAGCTCATTTTTTCCTACCTTTATTTATTTTGCTAGAAATCATACGCTCTCTTTTTTAGCGAAGCAATAATAGGCTCAAGGCAGAAAGGCTTAAAAACGGTGCAAAGGGAATCTGTTGCACAATTTGTTGTGCATCACGCCTGCACAATTTTTGTATGCCACAAAAAATAATGGCATAACAACAAGCAAGAAAAACAAAGTGCGGTAATTTTTGCCAGAAAATGCCTGCTCCAAGTGCAAACGCTAGCCAGCAATCCCCTTCGCCTAACATAGTTTTGTGATAAATCATTTGGCTTATGTAGCAAATACTATAAAAAATCAACAAAATTATCACCGCACTTGCTAAACCTTGCGCCAAAGATAAAGGCACTATTTGCCAATACACGCCAAGCAATGTCCATAAGAAAAGCCAAATACATAATAATGGCGAAATTAATCGGTAAAGCCAATCAATAATGCTGATTAAAATCACGAAGCTCAGCCAAATCGCCCACCAGAATGCGACATAAGGATCAGTATTAAGCTTGCCACACAAGACAAACAATCCAGCAAAAGCAAAAACGTAACATAAAAAACTGCCACACTTTTTATTCTGCCAACAAAAATGTGGCATTAACTTTCCTCTTTGCTGTGGTTGAAAAAGTTCGCAATAATCTTGCCATACACTCTGCGTTAGCCGTTGAGCAAAAGTGGCAATATACAGAAAAATCAGCAGCCCAACTAATCCACCGAGTAAAAATGTCGCAAGCGTTATCATTGGATCATCGATCCCATATTGAAAATAGGTAAATACATTCCTAGCAACACTGCACCGATTAAGCCACCAATAATCACCATTAGCAAAGGTTCAAGTAGTTGAGAAAGTAGATCCACTTGGTGATTGAGATCCTGCTGATATTTATCAGCAATATATTGTAGCATTTGCGCTACCTGGCCACTTTCTTCACCAATTTTTAGCATTTGTTGTGCCGTCATTGGAAAGAAATCACTGGCTACGCTATCAGAAAATTTATAGCCTTGATTGAGCCAATATAACGCTGTTTCCACCGCTTGATTTAGCACGGAATCAGCCACATAGCTTTTTTCCACCAGCCAGCTTTGCTGTTTCGGTAAAAAAGATTGCAACGCCATATTTAATGGCACGCCTGAGCGCAGCATTAGCGCAAGGGCTTGGCTAAAGCGAATTAGGCGAGCTAACTGGGTAATCTTGCCTAAAATTGGCATTTTATTGATACATTGATTTTTCATTCTTATTAGCTTTGGCGAACGCTGTAAACGAAATCGAATAAATAGCAAAACCAATATAAATAAGAAAGCAAGCTGCCAAAAATGCTGCTGTAACCCTTCGGAGAGATGTAATAACAATGCAGTGAATGTAGGTAAATTGGCATTATTATTACCGTACATTTCAGCAAATTGTGGCACAATAAAAATCAGTAATAGCAAGGTTAAAAGCACAGAAATACCTAATACCAACATTGGATACAGTAAGATTTTTTGAAGTTTGCGTTGTAGAATTAAAGATTGCTGACGATATTGTGCAATTTGCTCGCACACTTGTGCGAGCTTGCCCGTCATTTCACCTACTTGAATCAGCTGCTGTTCCTGCGGTGAAAAATATTTTCCTTGCTTTTCAATTGCCTGCGAAAAGCTCAAACCACTTTCTAAATCTTGAATTAGCCACGCAAGCCAGAGATTTAAGGAAATCACAGTGCAATTTTGTAATAAGAGCTGCAAACTTTGCTTAATTGGCACAGCAGATTTCAACAGCAATGCAAGCTGATTGATCAGTTCATTCCATTCATTTGCTTTCGGCTTGCGTGTAAATTGCCAGTTGCGTTGTAGCTTGATATTTTGCAACTTCCGTTGGAACAAGGCTTGTCGTGCCATTTCGATATTCTCTGCCACGATCATTCCTTGTTGCTTTTGTTGCAAAAAATTACTCGCTTGCCAATTAAAAAGTTTCATTTTTTTATTATTCATTTTTCTATCTATGGGCAAAAAATAGATAGAACCTAGCTTACTCCCCAAAAAATAACGAAAAAAACATCGCTCTTTATTTTTTCGATTGCGATCGCAAAAATTATTTTTACTTATTATAAATACGCTAAGCTATTAGCAGGCAATAGTATTATAGAATAGACATAAAAAATAAATGAAACGTTTAATATATCAAAAAATAATTATCTATTTTTGAGCGATTATCAGATAAAATTTATACAAATAATGCCCTAATTGACGTAATTATCATCTATCGTCTAAAAAATGTGATCTTCATCACATTAAACTAACACGTTTTCCTATACAATCCGCGCCTGAATTTTAAACTTCAACCATAACCACTTTATTAAGGAGTACTTATGGCTATTGCGATCATTATCGCGACACATGGGGTGGCGGCAGAACAACTGCTCAAAACCACGGAAATGTTAATTGGTGAACAAGAAAACGTTGCCACGATCGATTTTGTTCCAGGTGAAAATGCTGAAACGATTATGGCGAAATATCAGGAAAAACTCAGCACCCCCCTTGCACATTGTGATGAAGTCTTGTTCCTTGTGGATACTTGGGGCGGCAGTCCATTTAATGCGGCGAACCGTGTATCTGAAGGCAAAGACAATATGGATATTGTGACTGGGGTAAATGTACCAATGTTGGTAGAGACCTTTATGGCGCGTGATGATGGCCCAAGTTTGCAAGAACTGGTGGCGATTGCCTTAGAAACAGGTCGTACTGGTGTGCGTGCATTAAGATATGTGGAAGAAGCACCTGAGCAAGCGCCACAAGCTGTTGCTCAAGCTGCACCAGCACCAAGCGAACCAGAGGTGGTTACACCAAACAAAGAAGGTCATCTTGTTATTGGGCTTGCACGTATTGATGACCGCTTAATTCACGGTCAAGTAGCAACACGCTGGACAAAAGAAAGCAAAGTTTCTCGCATTGTTGTGGTTAATGACGATGTGGCGAAAGATAGCGTACGTTCAACAATGCTTAAAAGCGTTGCACCACCAGGGGTAACAGCGCACGTTGTGGGCGTAGATAAAATGATCCGCGTTTATAATAACCCTGAATATGCAGGCGAGCGTATGATGTTGTTATTCACCAATCCAACAGACGTGTTAAAGCTGCTAGAAGCTGGCGTTGATATGAAATCCATCAACATTGGTGGTATGGCTTATAAAGACGGTAAGAAAATGATTACCAGTGCGGTATCTGTTGATGACAAGGACATTGATGCATTCAAAGCCATTGATGCAATGGGCGTGGAGCTTGATGTGCGTAAAGTATCAAACGATAGCCGTCAATATATGATGGATTTATTGAAGAAAAACAATCTTATGTAAAGGATGAATATTATGGAAATTTCAACGCTACAAATTATTCTTGTATTTATCGTCGCCTGTATTTCAGGTATGGGATCGATCCTTGATGAATTTCAAACTCACCGTCCGCTTATCGCTTGTACCCTTGTGGGCTTAGTGTTAGGCGATATTAAAACGGGAATTATTGTAGGTGGTTCATTAGAATTACTTGCCCTTGGCTGGATGAACATTGGTGCGGCGCTTGCACCTGATGCAGCATTAGCCTCTGTGGTTTCAACCATTCTTGTGATTGTAGGTGGCCAAGAAATCACTACTGCAATTGCATTAGCCATTCCACTTGCCGCAGCAGGTCAGGTTTTAACCTATGTGGTGCGTGCGATTACTGTAGGCTTCCAACACGCCGCAGACCGCGCTATTGAAGATGGTAACTTGAACCGCTTAGACTGGATTCACTGCAGTGCGTTGATTTTACAAGCTATGCGTATCGCAATTCCAGCGTTAATCGTTGCTTTAACCGCAGGTACAGACGCAGTGCAAGCAATGTTAAATGCAATTCCACCTGTTGTGACAACAGGCTTAAAAATTGCCGGTGGAATTATCGCCGTTGTGGGTTATGCAATGGTGATTAATATGATGCGCGCAGGCCACTTAATGCCATTTTTCTACGCAGGCTTTGTGATTGCCGCCTTTACTAATTTCAACCTTGTTGCCTTAGGTGTGCTAGGTGCAATTATGGCAGCACTTTATATCCAACTTCACCCGAAATACAACCAAAGTAAACAAGTGGTGCAAGTGGTTTCAAATGGCAACAATGATCTTGATAACAGATTAGATTAATGGGGTAAGAAAAATGACAACTGAAATGAAAAAAGTAACCCAAAGTGATTTAAATAAAGTAGTAATGCGTTCTAACCTTTTCCAAGGTTCTTGGAACTTTGAGCGTATGCAAGCCCTTGGCTTTGCTTACTCAATGGTGCCTGTTATCAAGCGTTTATACCCAGATCCAAATTCTCAAGAACGTAAAGATGCAATCAAACGCCATTTAGAATTCTTTAACACTCAGCCTTTCGTAGCTGCACCTGTGCTTGGTGTAACCATCGCAATGGAAGAAGAACGCGCAAATGGGAAAGAAATTGATGATGCGGCAATCAACGGGATCAAAGTGGGGCTAATGGGGCCATTAGCAGGTGTGGGTGATCCAATTTTCTGGGGAACTGCTCGTCCTGTATTTGCGGCACTTGGTGCAGGTTTAGCATTAAGCGGAAGTATCCTTGGCCCATTATTATTCTTCGTCTTGTTCAATCTTGTACGTTTAGCAACCCGTTATTACGGCGTAGTTTACGGCTATAAGAAAGGGCTTGATGTGGTGCAAGATATGAGTGGGGGCTTATTACAAAAACTCACTGAAGGGGCATCAATTCTCGGTCTATTCATAATGGGGGCGTTAGTACAAAAATGGACAAGCATTAATGTACCACTTGTGGTTTCCACCATTGAAAAACAAGACGGTACGGTTGAAGTGACCACCGTGCAATCTATCCTTGATAGCTTAATGCCGGGCTTATTGCCATTGCTATTTACCTTTGCGTGTATGTGGTTACTGCGCAACCGCGTCAATGCATTATGGATTATCGTGGGCATTTTCGTCATCGGTATCATCGGTGCAGCAACAGGCATTCTTGCTTAAGCGTTACTTAAACACAGAATAATGCTAAAATTAAACTCTCCCCGAAAGTTCAGGGAGAGTTTATTTTTTGTCTAATCAGAATACGGACGTTGTTATGATCAATACTGCTTTATTAGTTTTTATCATTCTTTATTTTTTATATGCTTTCTATGATCAATTCCTAATGGAAAAACGTTTTGGTGAAACCATCTTAAAAGTGCGTTTACGCCGTAAATCGAAAATTGAAGGCATTATTATGCTCGCACTGGTTGGCGTTGCTATTTATCAAGCGCTACCACAAGGTATCGAACCTTACACAATGTTTTTATTGGTAATGTTTGGTATTTTAATGATTTATCATTTCTTTATCCGCTTCCCTGTGTTTATTTTGAAAAAAGAAGGCTTTTTCTTAAATAATCTTTATTTGCAATATGCTTATATCAATACGATTAATATTGGTGAAAATGGCTTTTTGCAATTAGTGTTAAAAAATGGCAAAGCCGTGCCTTTAGTGGCTGAAAATCCTAAAGATGTGGAAAAAATCTTACAATATCTCACTGATAGCGGTCGTATTTCGCAAGATCAAAATGCTGTAGAACAAGCGAAACAAAAATCCACGACAAACCAAAGCGAAAAAAACAATAAAAAAGGAAAATAACAATGCTTTACCCATTAAATGGTCAGCTCCAGCATTATGTCTGGGGCGGACACCAATTTTTACCTGAATTTCTAGGTATTCCAGCTAAGCAAAATCAATATTATGCCGAATGGTGGCTAGGAGATCATAATTCTGCCCCATCAATCATTGAAGAAAATGGCACATCGCAACCCCTAACCGCATTTTTAGCGAAAAATCCCACCGCACTTGGGGAAGCAAGCCGAGCTCAATTTGGTGATAACTTGCCTTATTTGCTGAAAATTTTAGATGTGAAACTGCCCCTTTCCATTCAGCTTCACCCAACGAAAGCACAAGCTGAAGCTGGCTTTGCAAGAGAAAATGCCCTAGGCATTGCCTTAAATGATCCAAAAAGAACCTACAAAGACAACAATCACAAACCTGAAATGATGATTGCCTTGTCTGATTTCTGGTTATTGCACGGATTCAAAACCAAACAAGCCATTCTGCAAACCTTGCAAGCTCGTCCTTCTCTCGCCCCGCTTGCAGAAAAACTAGCACAACAATCCTTAGCAGATTTTTATGCCGACATTATGCAAGCCGACCAGCAAGCCCTTGCAGCTTGGCTCAACCCAATTATTCAAGCCAATCAAAGCGCTTATGCACAAAATCAGCTAAGCCCTGATAATCCTGATTATTGGGTGCTTTACACAATAGACGCAATGCAGATTTCCCCTGAAAAACTTGATGTGGGGCTGATTTGTTTCTACTTATTTAACATTGTGGAAGTAAAAAAAGGCGAAGGTATTTTCCAAGATGCAGGCATTCCGCACGCCTATTTGCGCGGGCAAAATATTGAATTAATGGCCTGCTCCGACAACGTTATCCGCGGCGGCTTAACCCCAAAACACGTTGATATTGCTGAACTATTGAAAGTGATAGACTGCCGAGAAGTCGTGCCACAAATTATCCCTGTTGCACCAAAAAACGAACCAGTATTCACTTATCAAACACCAGGAAACGATTTCGCCCTCACTCAAGTGACCTATCAACAAGCTGAGCAACACCGCTTACACGCACAAAGTGCCGAGATTTTATTGGTAATGCGTGGCGAGCTAAAAATCAGCGAAAATTCCACCGCACTTTCTTTAAAACAAGGTCAATCCGCTTTTATCAGCGCAGGTTCTGACTATTCGGTAACAGGAATTGAAGAAGGTTATGCCGTGATTGCAAAATTGCCTTGATATCGTAAATAACTTAAAACAAGGCTCTTATCTTAGAGCCTACCTTTACTTAAACTATCTCTCTCAAGCTTTTTTCTAAGCGTAAAAAGCCTTCTTGTAACTCTTCTTCACTAATATTCAAGGCTGGAGTAAAACGCAAGACATTGGGGCCTGCAACCAAAATCATTAGCCCATTTTTAGCCGCACTTTTCACAAATTCGCTGGCTTTTCCTTGATAATTCGCATTTAGCTCTGCGCCAATCAGTAACCCCTCGCCTCGAATTTCGCTAAATAAATTCAGCGCTTGATTTAGTGCATTCAATTTTTGCCTAAATAATTCAGAAGTGCGGTGGATTTTTGCTAAGAATGTTTCATCAGAAAGAATATCCACTACCTTTGATGCCACTGCACAAGCAAGCGGATTACCACCAAATGTTGTACCATGTACACCAACAGAGAAACTTTTTGCAATATCATGCGTCGTCAACATTGCACCAATCGGGAAACCATTTCCCAATGCTTTAGCCGAAGTGAGAATATCTGGCACAACGTTATATTTCATATAAGCATATAAGCAGCCAGTGCGAGATAGCCCTGTTTGTACTTCATCAAAAATTAATAACGCATCATTGGCATTACACAACTCACGTAGCCCCTGTAAAAACTCAGGAGAGGCTGGCTTTACACCTCCCTCCCCTTGAATAGGCTCAACAATCACTGCACAGGTATGGTCATCAATCACGGCTTTTACTGCATCAAGATCATTAAAAGGAATATGGATAATATCTGCAGGCTTTGGTCCAAAACCATCAGAATATTTAGCCTGTCCGCCTACACTTACTGTAAATAACGTACGTCCGTGGAAGCTTTGTTTAAACGCGATAATTTTACTTTTTTGCGCACCAAAATGATCTACCGCATAGCGACGAGCCAATTTCAGCGCAGCCTCATTGGCCTCAGCCCCAGAATTTACAAACATCACCCGATCGGCAAAAGTTTTCTGCACCAATTTTGTGGCTAATTCCAATGTTGGTTCGCTAGTGAACCAGTTGCTAGAATGCCATAGGGTTTCACCTTGCTGTTTGAGCACTGCCACAATCTCATCTGGACAATGTCCTAGTGCATTCACTGCAATACCACTAGTAAAATCAATATATTCTTTACCTTGCTGATCCCAAACTCGGCTGCCGCTCCCTTTCACAGGAATAAACTCCGCTGGCGCATAATTTTGTATCATGACTTGGTCAAAAATTTGCCTATTGTATACGCTCATCTATGATCCTTGAATTTATATGAAGTGAAAAATAGCATAGATTAAAACAAATAATTAATCAATTATTTTGAATAAAAAATCAAACTAAAATCTATATTAACCCATTCCCCCCCCCTATCATCTTATACTCCTTTATCTATTAATTCTGATAAATTGATATTAAGATAGCTTATTGCAATGGATATTTTAAAAGAGAAGGACTACATAATTGGCTAGAATAAGTCAAATAGAACTTGACCTTGATACCATCATCTTTTGATGTCTGCAGTCAGACTATCATCGGATAGTGCAATAGATAAATTGTGGCTGAGGAAATGAGTAAAACAACCGGCTAAGACATATTCTTTTAAACTCTAATTCTACTGTACTCCCCTCCCACATATCATTGGCTAGCCAATAGAATAGATGCTGTTTTGCATTAGGTGAACTGCTGGTTTACTTTTGAGAAAGTATTGGATCAATATTATCACGAATTTTTTATTTACTTATCCTTCATCCGCCAAAATCAGCTGGTAAGTGATGTAACATCGTTTTCCAAATACTCCCACTACGCTCTCTGTTTTCAGCTAAACATTGTATGGCAAGCTGTATATCTCCTTGTTCACAGCTTTGTCGAAGATTTTTATAAAATTGCATTGTTAACTGGCGAGATTTAGCCTCTGAAAAAAATAATGAGGCGACTTGGTGATACAGCTCTTTGAAACTATTTAAAATTAGTCCATAAACAGGCTTGTTAGCAACAAAGGTAAAAGAGCGGTATAAATGATAGTCAAATTCAGCATAGGCTTGTGGAGTATCAGCTAAGTACGGTAAATTTTCAAAGAGTTTTAAAGAGGCGGCAGCATCGGTTTGAATTGCCTCAGGAATATAATGCTCTCCCATTCTTGTACGCAACGAAACGACATTAGTAATAATGACAGGAATAGTTGATTTATCAAGCTGAATTAGGGTACTGATGATATTTGGCCCAGCTGTTTCCCATACGTTATTAACCCGAGTTGGCTTACCATGTTGAATACTTAGCCAACCATCACGGGCAAGGCGTTGTAGGACCTCACGCAATGTTGTTCTGGTTACCCCAATTTTTTCTGCCAATTCTCTTTCTGCAGGTAAATCACTACCAGGGGGAAAATGGTTATTCCAAATACTTTTTACAATATATTCCTCAGCTAATCCAGCTGGGCTTTGGGCTTTAAGAAGCGACTGATGATTATTCATACTTTTGGGCTGTAAAATTTTAAAAAACTGTGATATAGGTAACAAAATAGATATTTCTTATTATCCTTGAAAGGTGGATATATTACAATTAGTCTAGTTATATTTTTAGTTTTAAAATGAAGGTCGTAATATGAACTATTCTCAAGCATTCCTTAAAAATTTTCTAGGTTCAAGCCCAGACTGGTATAAGCTAACGATCGTCGGATTTCTAGTATTAAATCCGATTTTATTTTTTTATATAAGTCCATTTATTGCTGGCTGGGCATTAGTGGCTGAATTTATTTTAACCCTTGCTATGGCACTAAAATGCTACCCCTTGCAACCTGGCGGATTACTTGCAATTGAAGCAATCATGATTGGAATGACACATCCAGAGCATGTAAAAGAAGAAATTATGGCTAATTTTGAAGTTATTCTTCTATTAATGTTTATGGTTGCTGGTATTTATTTTATGAAGCAATTATTGCTTTTTATCTTTACTAAGCTTTTATTAAATATCCGCTCTAAGTTAGTTCTATCCCTTTCTTTTACCTTAAGTGCAGCATTTCTTTCTGCATTTTTAGATGCTTTAACCGTTGTGGCAGTGATTATCAGTGTAGTAATGGGGTTTTATGGTGTTTATCATAAAGTTGCTTCAGGTAAACAATTTGATGATTCGAATGATATCAATGATGATAAATATATTGGTAACCGAAAAGGAACACTAGAGGGCTTTCGAGCTTTTTTACGTAGCTTGATGATGCACGCTTCCGTAGGTACGGCTTTAGGTGGGGTGATGACGATGGTCGGAGAGCCTCAAAATTTAATTATCGCAGAACAAGCTAAATGGGGATTTAGTGAATTCTTTTTTCGGATGACGCCCGTTACAATACCAATTTTAATTTGCGGAGTGTTGACTTGCTTTATAGTGGAAAAATTCCATTTATTTGGCTATGGTGCTAAATTACCTCGTAAAGTGTGGGGTGTTCTGGCTAAATTTGATCGCAACCGCCAGTTAAAAATGAATAACCAAGAACGAATAAAATTAGTGATGCAAGCTTTGGTTGGGATTTGGCTGGTTATTGGACTTGCTTTCCACCTTGCAGCAGTAGGATTGATTGGTTTAAGCGTGATTATTTTATGTACTTCAGCCTGTGGTATAACGAACGAACATAGTATAGGAAAAGCGTTTCAAGAATCATTACCATTTACCGCATTGCTAGTAGTATTCTTTTCTGTTGTTGCAGTAATTGTTGACCAACACCTTTTTGCCCCCATTATCAGTCTAGTGCTTTCTGCATCAGAAGACATTCAGTTAATGCTATTTTATGCATTTAATGGCGTTTTATCAGCCATTTCTGATAATGTATTCGTTGCAACTGTGTATATTAATGAGGCAAAAGCCGCTTTAACGCAGAATATTATTTCGCCGCATCAGTTTGAATTAATCGCTGTCGCAATTAACACAGGAACAAATCTCCCGTCAGTAGCAACGCCAAACGGACAAGCGGCTTTTTTATTTTTGCTAACCTCTTCATTAGCACCACTAATTCGTTTATCTTATGGGCGCATGGTTTATATGGCATTGCCTTATACAATTGTGTTATCTTTAGTTGGGTTATTTGCGGTAGAATTTTTACTTCCTGCTATGACGAATTTACTGGCTGAATTTGGATTAATTACTCCAATATAAGAAGGATACTCAATGCTAACATATTTCAAACGGTTATCTCTTAATCGCGGTGGTTGGTTGCTTCTATTACTCTCCACAATAGCCTTAGAAAGTACCGCACTTTATTTCCAGCATGGAATGGGATTAGCGCCTTGCGTAATGTGTATTTATGAACGAGTCGCATTATTTGGCATTACATTATCAGCATTAATAGGACTACTCTATCCTCGCTTGCTCATTTTGCGTTTATTCGCGTTATTTCTAGGTTTAAGTAGCTCGGTGAAAGGAATGTTACTTGCCATTAAACACGTTGATTATCAACTTCACCCTGCACCTTGGAATCAATGTTCTTATATGGCAGAGTTCCCACAATCCTTCCCTTTGGATCGGTGGTTACCCTATGTGTTTAACCCAACGGGATCTTGCTCAGAGATTACGTGGTCTTTCTTAGGTTTCTCAATGGCACAGTGGATTATCGTTATTTTTGCTTTTTATAGTTTATTGCTAACCATTTTACTGATTAGCCAATTTAAACATATTGAACAAAGAAGAAATATTTTCAGATAATATATCTATTAATCTAACAACTAATATGACAACAAAGTACGGTGAAATATTTTTGTTTTATCACCGCACTTTGTTTTTTTATAAAATACTCGATGATTTAATGTGCTAATTGAATAGATAGATCCGCTAATTTTCCCCATACATCATCACTAAATTCAAGTTTTACCAAACGTTCTAATTCAGCGAGCTGTTGAATGATTTTATACAATTTGCGATAGGTTAAGCGTTGGATCGCTTGCAGAAAAAGCGGGCGGCGTGATTGCCAAATTTTGAGTTGATCAAACTGCTCACGCAATTTTGCGGTAGAAAGCGGTTGATCAATATTGCTTATTCCTTGTTGTGGTTGAGTGAGTGTCAGCAGAGTGATAAGTTCACGTTGTAAGGTACGTAATAAAATCACAGGCTGGATTTCTTCTCCGCGCAATCCCTCTAAAATCCGTCTGGCACGCTGGCTTTTGCCCTCAAGCAAGGCATCTACCCATTGGAATACGGTAAACACGGAAGATTGCTCCACCACGGTTTGCAGACGCGATAAGGTGATTTTATCCTTGGGATAAAGTAAAGCGAGCAGTTGTAAGGTTTGTTTTAAGGCAAGAAGATTATTTTCGTAGCTGTAACACAAAAGCTGGATTGCTTCTGGCTCAACAAAAACCTCTAAGGCTTTGCTGCGCCCTACAATCCAACGGGGAAGCTGTTCAATATTTGGTGTCTGACAATTAACGATAGAAAATTGCGCATCAAACTGATTGGCTTGCACAAACCAATCTTGCTTTTCCATTGGTTTGGTGAGCTTTGCCGTTTGTAGAATAAGCAACACGTCTTGATTTAATAAGCCAATTAATTCGGCTAAACGCTTTTGTAAAGGTGCGGTGAGATTTTCAGGAAAATTTAGCAATAAAATTTGACGGCTGAAAAACAAGCCCATTGATTGCACTTGTTCGTTTAAGGCGATCCAATCGGTGCTGTTATCCAGCGTGATTTCATTTTTTTCATCAAAGCCTTGCTGCTTTGCTATAGCACAAATGAGATCCTTGCTTTCTTGTAAAAGCAAAGGATCTTGCCCCACTAGACAATAAATTGATGCCAATTTTTTCTCTAGCGAGGTACTCAGCTGATCAGCAAACAGACGTTGCATTATTGGCTTTTCACCTGTTGTTTTAACGCCACCATTTTGGTGATAAGCTGACGCGCTGCTTGTTCACGCATATCGTTCCAAATCACGTCTTTCTCAGCAGATTTCGCTAAAGCAGCGCGTGAGTTATCAAAGAAGGTGCGTGTTACTTGGGTGTTAATTGGATAACGTTGTTTATTTTTAAGCTGAACGCTGGCTTCTACTTGCAACACCAACACTTTTTCCGCCTCACGCCCTTGTTTGAAAATAGACGCCACTTGGCTATTCTCACGGGCATTATTTAAGCGCAACACCACCACATCGCCTTGCTCAACAAGCTGAATGTTGTTGGCTCGCAATTGCTTGCGCATAGCAATCGTCATCGCATCATAAGGATCACTGCTTTCCAAACGCAATGTTTTCATCTCTTGCGGAATTAATTCACCATTTTCAAAATGGAAACCACAAGCCGCGAGCGTTGCCAACGCACCGACAAGGCATAATTTTTTCAGTAAATTCAACATAGTGTTTCTCTTAATAATTCGCTCCACTCGATGAGTGGAGCGGTTGGGTTATTTCGCCACAAAGCTAAATAACTTACCTGGTACATAGATAGTTTTCACAATGTTTAAACCGTCTAGGAATTTTTGTACATTCGGATCAGCAAGGGCGATTTCTTTAATAGCGTCTTCTGCCATATCCGCAGGCACAGTGATTTTCGCGCGTACTTTACCGTTTACTTGCACCACCACTAGTTTTTCGTCATCAACCATTGCTTGCGCATCGGCTTTCACCCAAGGGGCGAAGTCAATGGTGTCTTGGTTGCCAAGTGCTTTCCACAATTGGAAACAAATGTGCGGAGTGATTGGGTAAAGCATTCTTACCACTGCATTTAAGGCTTCTGCCATTACTGCGCGATCTTGCTCATCGTCCAATGGGGCTTTGGTTAATTTGTTCATTAGCTCCATTACCGCCGCAATCGCCGTGTTAAAGGTTTGGCGGCGACCAATATCATCGCTCACTTTCGCAATGGTTTTATGCACATCACGGCGCAAAGCTTTTTGGCTGCTTGAAAGTGCGGTCGGATTTAGCGCAGTTTTTGCTGTATTTTTGCTGTATTCAAACACCAAATTCCATAAACGGCGTAGGAAACGATTTGCCCCTTCCACACCAGACTCTTGCCATTCCAAGGTCATTTCCGCTGGGGAAGCAAACATCATAAATAAGCGCACAGTATCCGCACCGTATTTTTCCACCATTTCTTGTGGGTCAATACCATTGTTTTTCGATTTGGACATTTTTGTCATTCCGCTGTGGACTAACTCGCGTCCTTCATCATCAATGGCACGGATAATACGTCCTTTCTCATCACGCTCAAGGGTTACTTTCGTAGGTGATACCCAAATGCGCTCGTTGGTGTCGCTGGTGTAATAGAACGCATCAGCTAATACCATTCCTTGACACAATAATTTGTTTGCAGGCTCGTCAGAGTTCACTAAGCCCGCATCACGCAATAATTTGTGGAAGAAGCGGAAGTAAAGCAAGTGCATTGTAGCGTGTTCGATCCCACCGATATATTGATCCACAGGTAGCCAGTAATTGGCCTCTTCTGGATTCAGCATTGCTTGGTGGAAATCAGGGCAAGTGTAACGCGCGTAATACCACGACGATTCCATAAAGGTGTCGAAAGTGTCGGTTTCTTTCAATGCCGGTTGTCCGTTATAAGTGGTTTTTGCCCAATTTGGATCCGCTTTGATCGGGCTGCGCACGCCGTCCATTACCACATCTTCAGGTAACACGATCGGTAAATCAGCCAATGGTGCAGGCACAACTTCACCGTTTTCCAGTGTTAGCATTGGAATTGGTGCGCCCCAATAACGTTGGCGAGATACGCCCCAATCGCGTAAACGATAATTCACTTGGCGTTTGCCCACGCCCATTTTTTCTAATTTATCGGCGATACCATTGAATGCGGCATCAAAATCCAAGCCATCAAATTCTGCTGAATTTATCAAAATACCGTGTTCGGTGTAAGCCTGCTGTGATAAATCTAACGGGCTACCGTCTGCTGGCGTAATCACCGGATAAAGCGGTAAATCATATTTTTTAGCGAACTCATAATCACGCTCATCGTGTGCAGGCACGGCCATTACCGCTCCCGTTCCATAGTGCATTAACACGAAATTTGCCACCCAAACAGGCACTAATTTTCCTGTAATCGGGTGAATGGCGTGAATACCCGTTGCCATTCCTTTTTTCTCCATTGTGGCAAGCTCCGCTTCCGCCACTTTGGTGTTTTTGGCTTCTTGAATAAATTGCACAAGTGCGGGGTTATTTTGCGCCGCTTTTTCTGCTAATGGGTGCGCCGCTGCCACAGCAAGATAAGACACGCCATAGAAAGTATCAGGACGTGTGGTATAAACTGTTATGGTTTCATCAGAATTTTCAATCTTGAAGGTAATTTCCACCCCTTCCGAACGGCCAATCCAGTTACGTTGCATTGTTTTCACCATATCTGGCCATTCTGGCAGATGATCTAAACCACCTAATAGTTGCTCGGCATAGTCGGTGATTTTAATAAACCATTGTGGGATCTCTTTTTGCTCCACAGGCGTATCACAGCGCCAGCAACACCCTTCGTGAACTTGCTCATTGGCAAGCACGGTTTCATCATTCGGACACCAGTTTACGCTAGAGGTTTTTTTATACACTAAACCTTTGCGATAAAGCTCTGTGAAGAACCATTGTTCCCATTTGTAATATTCTGGTTTACAAGTAGCAATTTCACGATCCCAGTCAAAACCAAAGCCCAAAATTTTGAGCTGATTTTTCATATAATCAATATTTTCGTACGTCCATTTTGCAGGTGCGGTTTTATTTTTCACCGCTGCGCCCTCTGCTGGCAAGCCGAAAGCGTCCCACCCCATTGGCTGTAACACATTTTTACCGTTCATTCGCTGATAACGAGAAATCACATCACCAATGGTATAGTTGCGAACGTGTCCCATATGCAAGCGACCAGAGGGATAGGGGAACATTGAAAGGCAATAATATTTCTCTTTAGCTGGATCTTGCACCGCTTTAAACGTTTTATTCTCAGCCCAATATTTCTGCACTTCACTCTCAATCAAATCAGGGCGATATTGTTCTTGCATAATGTTACCTTTAAAAAATTATCAAAAAATTGACCGCACTTTGCCTATTTATTAAGGCGATTTTAGGCGGCATAGATGAATAATAAAATGTGGTATAGAATAGCGTAAAATGGGGAAAATTGATAGAACTTTCAATTTGCCATAGCTCTAAGTTTTATGGATAGAATCAAGTAAATTGATTAAATTTCGTTTTTGCTCGTTATTCAGGTGCTCCCAATGGTAGTCTAAACGCATTTTCAGTGCATCATTACGAATAGGAACATATTCATTTCTGACAGAAAATGTCAAATTTTCTGCTTGTACATCGGCAAAAAACCAACTAATAGGCGTGTTTAAAATGACGGCAATATTTACCAAATGTGAAACATTAATCTTGGTTACGCCACGCTCATAGCGTGAAAATTGTTGTTGAGATACGCCAATTTGCTCTGCGAGATTTTCTGCTGTAAACCCCAATTCTTTTCGTCTTTGTTGAATTTTTTTACCCACCGCGATATCAACCCTCGCTGCAATAAATTTACTCATTCCTTTCTCCGTAAATAGATACTCTTTGAATGATATTTTTTGCTATTTATACGCTTGAGTTGATCTCTTTAGTGTTGTATATTTTATAAAATACGCCTCTTATGAGTATTTAACTATCCAAGATAACCAAAAGGAGAAAAATCTAATGAAAAAAGTTTTCATCACTGCAATGATTTTAGTAACCACGAGTTGCGCAATGCTTCAGTATCCCGCTATGCCAGCAGAACGATGGTATAAACAAGGAACAACCGCCCAAGACGCCAGAGTTAGTAATGCAAAATGTATTTATGATGTAGGAATGAATAAAGTTGACCCAACAGAAAAAAATACGCTAATCGCCAGTTGTATGGAGGCTAAAGGATTCATATGGGGGGTATCCCCAGATGATAAGGAAAAATGGGAACAGAAAGTCAAAATGCTAAAAAAACAAGGTTATCAGCTATATTAAGATAACCATATCATTGACTACTATATCCAGTATCTTTGTTTCTTTATTGTTTTATTAATAATTATGAATTTTGGGATGAAAAAATGAATAAGCTTATTTTACTATTATTGAGTTGTCCTTTATTGATTACCTCTTGTGCAACGCAGAATAAAACGCCTCATAGCGAGAAATTCGTTACCGTTGATGGTAGCACCATAAATATCTATTACGGCGTAGGAAAGCCAGGAGATGCCCCCAAAAGTCCAACACCTTCGCAAGATCACCTCCGTGTGATAACAAGAGGACATACTGCCGCCCAGGTTGCACTCAATGGTACTTTCGGGGTAATTCTCTGCAATCCATTTTCTTTGCTTCCGTGCAGTTGGAACAATCTTGGTTTTTCAAAAGAACAACTTGAGGGAACCATAACAAATATTCCTAATATTAGTCATAGTTACGCCTATCCTAAATATATAGAGGCGATAAAACAAAATATTCGTTTCTCTACTACACAAGATTATTCACCTATACCCATTTATTTCTATGCAAAACCTAATTATCTCGTTTATGACGATGACTACTTCAAACTAAAAGTAGGATTCACAATTTATGCTACACATTCCAGAGTTGATGGTGCGTTTAACTGTGAAGAAGAAAAAACAGGTATTACTTACGAACAATGGATTGCTAATAATTATACTTTAGCAGTAGAGGAAGGTAAAAAATTAATCGACAAATGTTTCGAACGTCTAGATAAAAACCATTTTGAAAACTTACGTAACTTAATGGAGAGAGAGAGGAAAGAATTTTTATAATAATACTAAACATAAAACATCGACTTAAAATGACAAATCCATTTTTAAAAACGGATTTGTCATCCTTTAGCTATCTCTCTACCCTCGATATGTATATGCAAAAGAATTGCTAAAGTACGTTGCTTTTGATATAGAATTTAGGGCTAATTTACTCCCCCCTAAAATTAAGTACCTCATATTCAACAAAGATAAAGCCTAAAGGGACTGGTTTAGCATCTGAAATTAAGTCTTTTAATACTTCTTATTTAATAAAAGCAAATCTAGTACGACAAGCATCAGTAAGCGTTATTATCCCTTTCATACAGGGCAATGTCTTTCGACTAGATTTTTATGGCAATACTGCAGCAATGTTTGTGTCTTAATCCCTTTCGTACAGGGCAATGTCTTTCGACTTAGTTGTCAGTTTTGCCATTTGTTGTTGTTCCAATACACATTGCGTTAGTAACATATTTCTCTCCATAGATATCTGTTACATACCAGACACCTTGTGAGAATTCTAATTCGGTAGCTGTCGATTGATATACCGATTCCCCACCGAAATAACAGTGTACTGAAAAAATCGTTTTTTCGGAACTAAAGAGATAGTTTAAAAGAAAATAAAAAATTAAATAAACTAAAATTGGTGTAATTAGTAGTAAATTTTTTGTTCTTTTACTTAGATGTTTAAGCATCTTCTTTTTCTTCCTTTTCTTGAGCAGATTCTGCTAATTCTGTTAGTTTTTCAAATACTTCTTTATCAACAAGGATAAACCCTTGTGGTGTTGGTACAGCAGTTGGCATTATCTGATTTAGAGCTTCTTTTTTTATATAGATTAAGCCAATTCTGTGTAGCTCATATAGGTCTACTTGTCCATCTTTCACATTAGATTGTTCTGGGTCAAAACCAATAACCCCAATGTAATCTTGATCTAAGAGTTTTTGACATTTTTCGCAAGGTTTAGTCTTAATCCCTTTCGTACAGGGCAATGTCTTTCGACAGAATAATTCTCTGGGCTAGAAACGAAAAAGAGTCTTAATCCCTTTCGTACAGGGCAATGTCTTTCGACAGCTGAAACAGAGTCAGAATTAATTAAACGTGCAGAGTCTTAATCCCTTTCGTACAGGGCAATGTCTTTCGACGATACCGCTTAAGTGCGGAATTTGACGGCGATATTGGTCTTAATCCCTTTCGTACAGGGCAATGTCTTTCGACGACAACACGGAGGACGCATATAACCAAGCCAGAGAAAGTCTTAATCCCTTTCGTACAGGGCAATGTCTTTCGACAGCTATTCGATAAAGAATAATAATTAAGGGTAGTTAAGTCTTAATCCCTTTCGTACAGGGCAATGTCTTTCGACTAGACAGTGCTATTGACCGAGAGGTCCGTAAACTGTCTTAATCCCTTTCGTACAGGGCAATGTCTTTCGACATTCAGTAAGCAACTCTATTGACTGGCTTAATCGGTCTTAATCCCTTTCGTACAGGGCAATGTCTTTCGACTCTGTCAAAGAAGACATTAAAGCCCTAGATAAATTAGTCTTAATCCCTTTCGTACAGGGCAATGTCTTTCGACAGCTAGGCGTTGTACGGATAGAATGGTTTTAATAGGTCTTAATCCCTTTCGTACAGGGCAATGTCTTTCGACGAAAGTACAATATAATAAAAGCACGAAATGAGAGAGTCTTAATCCCTTTCGTACAGGGCAATGTCTTTCGACTGAACCTTACTCAACACACTTTTACCCAAGAGGTCTTAATCCCTTTCGTACAGGGCAATGTCTTTCGACTCGCTTAAATAGCGAGCAAACGGTTAAAGCTGAAGTCTTAATCCCTTTCGTACAGGGCAATGTCTTTCGACGGTCTACAGTGGATCAATCGTAACGCTAAAAGAATAAGTCTTAATCCCTTTCGTACAGGGCAATGTCTTTCGACTGCTAACGCAAGTTGGGAAGTGGCGAAACGTGGTTGTCTTAATCCCTTTCGTACAGGGCAATGTCTTTCGACGGCACGGTGTAGTGGATAATGACGAAGAATTATTACGTCTTAATCCCTTTCGTACAGGGCAATGTCTTTCGACCATGTCGAAAGATATAGTTCCGACAAAGATCTAAGGTCTTAATCCCTTTCGTACAGGGCAATGTCTTTCGACTTAATGACGAAGAAGTCATTAAAGCAGAAGCAAGGGTCTTAATCCCTTTCGTACAGGGCAATGTCTTTCGACATTGGCTTAACAGACAAGCTAATCGTCTTAATCACGTCTTAATCCCTTTCGTACAGGGCAATGTCTTTCGACAGTGGCTAAAATTAATTTAACATCGGAAGATGTTAAGTCTTAATCCCTTTCGTACAGGGCAATGTCTTTCGACAAAGAAATAATTTAAGGGGAAAAGCTATGGAAAACGAGTCTTAATCCCTTTCGTACAGGGCAATGTCTTTCGACGGTCATACCGCTTAACATTAGCTGAAAATGAATCGTCTTAATCCCTTTCGTACAGGGCAATGTCTTTCGACACATTATATGGAGATTCAATTATGTCATTACGTGAGTCTTAATCCCTTTCGTACAGGGCAATGTCTTTCGACTTAACTAACAACGAAAGGAAAAGACTATGAACAATCGTCTTAATCCCTTTCGTACAGGGCAATGTCTTTCGACATTATCGATGATCTGTTTGATAAAGAATAAAGTGTCTTAATCCCTTTCGTACAGGGCAATGTCTTTCGACAGCAGAAATGCGGGAATACCGTATTGCATTAGCTGAGTCTTAATCCCTTTCGTACAGGGCAATGTCTTTCGACAGAGCTCAAGCAATTAATTTAGTAGAGGTAAAAGAGTCTTAATCCCTTTCGTACAGGGCAATGTCTTTCGACTTAAACCATGAGGAAGTAATTAAAGTAGAAGAAAGGTCTTAATCCCTTTCGTACAGGGCAATGTCTTTCGACAACAAGTGGCTAAAATCAACCTTACATCTTCTGATGGTCTTAATCCCTTTCGTACAGGGCAATGTCTTTCGACAGTGGTTAAAATCGACCTTACATCAGAAGATGTAGTCTTAATCCCTTTCGTACAGGGCAATGTCTTTCGACCGCTCAAGGTGATTTTTCTTTGTGCGATCAATAAGTTATAAAAACCTTTCGAGAAAATGATCGCACTTTGAAGAGTTAGGTTTCGACTTGGATAATATTTAACCAACTTTATTTCTCTATGCCACAATTTTTTGACTCACCTTTCCTTCATTATTGAGAGGTAAGGCTGTCCAAATTATGCCTTCTGGAAGTATTGCTTCACCAAGCTGCCATTGTTTTGCGTTGCTCGGTAAAGGATAAACCCGAAAATCATCTTGCTTTTTATGAATGAGTTGCAAAATATCATCAATACATTTCTGTAATGTTTGGCAATCTCCTTCAAATAAAAATACGCTATATTGTATAGGCGTGGCGTATTTTACCATTTTTCTATGGACTCTTTGCAAGCGTTTTTCATCGGAAATATCATACCCTAATAAATATTGCATTTTTTCACCGCTCTTTTTAGTTAAAAGACGAACTCGACATTTTTTAGCATTGTGTGCAAATTAAAAAAGTAACTTTGCAAGTGCCATTGCCAATCTTTTACGATTTCTGGTGATGATAATAAGGTGCTGCTACGACGTTGTGGCGATACATTAGATTGATGTTCTTTGAATAATTTGCTGAGATCATAGCAATTTTCGGTGAGCATTTTTCGCCATTCGGCAATCACTTTTTCATAGGCTTGATAAAAATGCACTCTACCCGCTTTGCCAAGAAAACAGCCTTCTTGTGTGGTGGTGAAGTGATCTGCTCGCAGTTCTTCACGGCGAAAACAACCAAGCAACCAGTTATCCACAATTGGGCGTAAGGGTTCGATTAGGTCGCAAGCAAGAGATTCTCGCCCATAGTCTAAGCTGTGGTAAAAACCAATGTAGGGATCAAGCCCTGCGGAATACGCACATAATACGGCTTCGGCGTGTAGCATTGTATAACAGAGCGAAAGCCCAACATTGAAGGGATCTCGCGGTGGGCGGCGATTTCGTCCTTGAAAATCAAGTGCTGGTGGTAGATATTGGCTGAGTGCGGAAAAATAGACGGCGGCGGCGCGTCCTTCTATTCCCCTTAACGCTGGTAGATCGGGTTGTTCATTAACCCGACTGATAAGGCTATCCAATTCACTCACTTTTTTGATCAGTTTATCTTTTTTATCTGGACGTTTGCTAATCGCTTCCCATAGCCAATTTTTTTGTGTGATCAATTTAGCCAACACAACATTTTTTGCATAAACAAGACAAAAAAGCTCATTTTGACTGAGCTGATATTGGGCAATTCTGCGTTGCGCATCATTATGCGGTTGTGGAATAAATAAAGTAGGGGTATTTTTTCTGCCCGATAAGCAGATGATTCCTATGCCTTTTTCACCAAATTTAGCGAGCAATGAAGCTTGTAATTTAACATTACCTTTAAGATAAACGCGATCAATGGGCGCAAGAGGAATGGTGCCTACACGCTCGCCATTTTCGTAACAAGCAAGAGCTTCGCTATTAAGTTTAATTTCAATTCCTTTACGATCAATATATAAGCTAGACATAGTTCCTCCTAAATCAGCAAAAAAGGTTGAGTTGATTGAAGGTGTGCAATGCCATAAAGCATAGGTTGGGTGTCTTTGTGTAATTGAAAAATAAATACACGGTCGCCCATTTCTAGCATTGTTTCAATTTGTTGCTTGAATTCTTCAAGTTCGTTGTCAGTCATCCAACATTCATAGAAGGATTTTTGTCCACCGATGGCATAGGCTTCCACTTTTTTATGAATACGATGTAGCCGCTTATTTTCGGTGATGTCATAGGCAATGAGGTAACGCAGGCGTGAACTCATTTTTCCCTCCTAATGCACTTTTATTTGCGCTATAAGGCGGCGGAATGCCGGATCACGTTGCAAACGCAAATTTTGGTGGCGTGCGTAGTAGTTTTCCACGTCATAGCCAAATTCCGCGCGAAGTTCTTCGTCATCAATATAACGACCATATTCATTGTTTAATTTACGGCGTAAGGCTTCCAAATTATGGATCCATTTTAGGCCATTTTTGACGAAAAAACGTCCACGATATGCAAGATCTGAGGCATATTCAGTGTAGCCTGCAATAATCGCTTGCACTTCGCTATCTGTATAAGGGGATACGGCAAATGTACCTTGCTGCGCAGGTTGTTGATAAGTTTCAAAACGTGCATTAGCTGAGTACATTTTCTTCTCCTTATTTTAGATGATTGCTAACAATACCCCCTATCATAAATAACAAGAAAAAAAAGAGTAAAAATAACAAATTTGTTATTTTCATTTCTTGCAACAACTACAAGGGGAAAAACCTGTAAGTTTTAATAGCTCTTCATTTATTTCCAAACCTTTTTCAAGGATTTTAGAAATATAAAATAAGAGCATTTGACTATAAATATTTTTTCTTAAATTATAGACATACTCAAAATATTTACCGTTATCAGAATCATTTTTCTTAAAATAAGCACGACGAACATCATATTTAGGGCAATTTTCCGTTAGAACTTTGAACTCCTCAATATTTTCATTAATATCAACAACAATACTAGTAACTCCTGAATTTTTCTTATTAACAGGGGTAAGATAATGTTCAACGATAAAATCTAAATCTTCTTTAAGGTTAAACTTTTCCTTAATAATGGTCGAAAATTCCCATTTTTTATTAATATCATTTTGAGCTTCCAGCTCTGGGAAAATTTTTTCAAAGTAGGCTCTATACTCATCAGGATTATCAACATTTGGCATTTGATAATTAGAAAAACGGCTCTTTAGCTTTTCACAATCTTTATCTGCATGAAAAGAAGAGTTATGAATCTCAAAAACCCATCTTGTTTGATTATTCTTTTTTTCTATAATTAAATATTTATCCATCTCAACTTTTAGATCGAAATAGATTCTTTCTGCAATTACTAAATTTTTTGCTTCATCCTTAGTAAAAAAACCAAGGTCAATATCAAACTCCTTCAATTCATTATTATAATATGAATATTTATAGTTATAAAATGCCTCATTAAAATCTAATCTCGCTAAAAACTTACCTAAGTTATTATTTGTTAAGTAGTACATAATCATCTCCATTAAAGTATCTAATTGTTATACATTATATATAAGCATTTATTTAAATAGTTAAAAATACAAATTTGTATTTTATAATTAATATAACGCTTTACTTTTAATGCTTATAGCATACCCTTGTTTAAAAAATAATGGTGAAATTACAAATTTGCAAAACTACTGAAATAGACAAGAAGAAAAGGCTTTCTGTTTGTCAGAAAGCCTTTGATTAGGGAAATAGAAATGTTAATCTAAAATATGTTTGAGATCGACTTCGATTCCTTTGACTGAAATCCGTTCTAAATCCACCAATAATTCAAAACGCCCATAGGAGGAAGAAGGAATATAAGGGATATTTGTTTTATTAATAGAAAACGCCGCTTTGATTTTCTTAACTAAATCATTACGCGCTTCCGCTAACACTTTTTTCACTTCCTCCGCATAAGCACTGGTTTCTGTCCCAATTCCTTTAAAGCGTTTATCTAGTTGACTGCCCGCTTTAATGGCTTGATAAATGGGTAAAAAATAGGCTTTAAATAACTGCTCATTATCTAAATTTTGCTCGCAAATTTTGTTCAACACCACACTTAACAAAATACTATAACCCTGCGGAGCAAGCTTAATTACCGTTTCACCAAATTGTACTTTGCGATCATCAATCGGTGATAAAAAGGTGATTTTGGGTTCTGCCAATAGATTTTGTGCTTTTTGTACAGAATCACTGTATGAAATCGTGTTTTGCAATAAACCTTCTGGCACACCAAGATTTAAACGTACCCAAGGGATCTCCGCGAGCATTACGTTTCCTTCTTTTGCATCTAAAGGCTTACCATCTTTACCCGTAATAATGTAGGAATAAGGCTTAGGATAGAAAAAGCTATCTTGATTTTCAAAACCTTCAGAAACCAAAACGTGAGAAAGGCTATCCTGTTCACGTCCATATAATGAAAGCGCGTAACCTAAGAAAAAGCCCATTGTTTTGCGCCCACCAGCAATGGAAACGTGAAGTGCGGCATTATCATCTTGGCATAGCTCCGCCACAAGGCGAACAATTTGATCTGAAGCAAGACTATTTTCTTCTGGCGAACGAATGTCTTCTAATTTGTGATGATCTCTATCTTCAATTACTTCAATACAGCTTTCGTCAAAATGAATTTCGGAAAAGCCATATTGCTCACCATAATCTTGAATAAACTCAGCTAGCGCCCCAGCATTTTTCTTTTTGCCATTTTCAATGCCTAATAACTTTTCAAGCAATAAACGCTTGCCACGCAATGTGGTAATGACTCGAATTTCCGTCGGAATAAATCCTTTTTCCGTAATTAACGCATAAAGGGTTTCGGTTACCACCGCAGGTGACATTCCCGTTACCGAAAGCAAAATTTTTTTGTTATAGGTTTTCATTTCGCAATCCATTCTTGAATTAACTGTTTTAAACGTGCAATATCTTTCCCTTGGATAATATGAATCTCTAAGGATTTTGCACGGTTACTCACCGCTTCTGGCACTTCAAAATAACTCACTAAGCATTTTTTAGTCATTAAACCACCATAATCTTTTAAGGTTTCTAATTTATATAAAATATCTTCCGCTTTTTGTCCTGAGCCTTTGCCAAATTTCTGTGTTTTACATTCAATAATATGTAATTTATTTCTAGCTAAAAAAATAACATCAAATTCATTCTTATTACCACGATTTTGGGCAATATAATCACTTTTATTTTGTTGATATTGATCATTAGTCAGCTCTACATTTTCTAATACATCATCTACCTTTTTAGTCTCTCCTTTTTTAATTCCTTTGACTTGTTGAAAAACATAATCTTCTAACCAACCACCATTCAGGAATGCTCTTATCTCTTCATTTTTAAAATGAACTAATCTTCCGTTATAATCTATCAGACGTCGGAAATCTAACTCATTTAAGAAGTCTTCAAATTCAGCTGTCATAGAAAATTTTTTGTCAAATTCATATTTTAACTTATTTTTTTCTGCTTCTGCGGCTGCAAAATTCAGTGATGGTAAAACATCTTTATACTTATCATAATATTTAATCACAGGTTGCATTGGTTCTAATAGTGAGGGATTAATTTTATCTTGCGCTGCTTTAATGCTTTTTCCATATGCGGCTAAATAAGTACTCAGTGTTATGTTAGTATCCAATGGTTTATTAGCAATCCATTCTTTATTTTCATCTTTAGATAAAAAGATAATTTCATTATTGTCTGTATTGATGTAAAAGATCGGTTTCTCTATCATATTGAAAGCATCTGCTGCAGCAATAGAAATTAGTTTTGTTCCACCAGTAACATTTAATGCAACGTTTTTATCTTCATATTGTTCAACAAGAGATAATAATTGTTCTGATGTTTTTGCAAAATCAAACTCATCTTCAAGGTTAATCGGTTCAACTTGAACTTTGTTAGCAATAAACACTTTTGCTAAATGCTCTGCTTGTTTTTTCATTGCTTTTGATACCACAAAAACCGCTTTTTGAGGTTTAAATTCCATATCTAAAATAGGCAATAAATTTGGTGCCGCTTGCCCTGAAATTAAACAAAAATGAATATCAAATTTCATCATCAATTTCCTTAATAATTACAGTTGTTGAATATGATAGGGAATAAGACGCGCACCTTGTGCCGTTAATTCCTCAGCCGTTAGTTCTGTTCCGCGTTGTTCAAAGCGAACATTAACCGATAAAAAATAGAAAGCCGCCTCTTTCTCACAAACTTGTGCTGCAAGATGGATAGGCAATGTGCCAATGACAGTATCTCCTGCTTGAATAGCATCAAGATCCAAATGTTCAATAAAATGATCGATATGAATTCCTTGTTGTTGAATCCAGTCAATCGCACCTTGATGTCTAGAAATAAACCATACTGCCATTTTTATTCTCCAATAATTAAAGTGCGGTGATTTTATCGAACATTTTTTTCTATTATTAATTTTACAAATTTGTAATTTTATATTTGCCTAAGCCAAAAGTTGTATTTTTGCCATTATGCAACCACTGACCAAGATATAATAATTTAGCCCAATCTTCCGGTACATTCTGCAAATACCACTGCCCAACAAGCCCACCAAGTTTCATTTTTTGCTGCTGCCGTGAAGAATAACGTGCCCAATCTCGCCATTTTAAATTTCGACTTTGTGTGATTTGTGGAATACTTGCGATTAAACTGTCAAAATCTAAATTCAGTGGCTGATAATGAAACTCGCATAACAAGGCGATACGTTTTGCTAAACTAATTAAAAAACGCTCTAAGCTGATCGTTTTATCCGTCAGAGGTTTACCATTTTCTTGCAAGCGCAATGGTGTCAAAATTTCAAGATCTAAATTGGTAGAAAATTTTTTAGGAGATGCAAGCATTGTTGAATGTTCAATAATTTTATCGTCTAGCAAAATAGGAATACTCTCTTTTTCTGCTAATAAAGATAATGCTGAAAGCGCCGCTTTTCCACCTGCAATGTTATATTCCCCAGCTCTTTTAAACGCAAAGGTGATCAGTGGTAATTGTTCAACTAATTTGCCCATTAACACAAGGTTAAAACGTAAAACGTCCCCTATTTGATAATATTTTCTTCCCCACGAAGGTGGTTCAATAATATAACCATTGGGTACTTGGCTAAATTTTTGAATTTGATGACTTTCAGGAGCTGGCGTTTCAAAAATATTGGTGTAAGGGCAAGTACGATATAAGGGGCACGTTTTGCAATCTTCCAATTTTGTCATACAACAAATTTTGCGTAACGCTCGCCCAAATCCACCACGTAATGTTGAACCTGCATAATCAGGCAACTCAAAGGGTTGAGTTACCTGAAATTGCAGTTCATAACGAGCAACAGGGAAATTTTCTAACTGCACCATTAACCTGCACTCACCAATTTATTCAGTAGTTTTTTCAGATTTTTTTCCGTATCTTTTTTCTTAAAGTCAACTTTGCTTTTTAATAAATCTACGGTGATTTTTTCTTTAACGAATTGTTGCTCCGTTTCATTCCATTCTGTGGCTAAAGCCAGTAATGCTTGAGCTTCTTTAAGCAGTGGTGAGCCTGATGTGTCGATTTGTCGCTCTGTTGTATTTTGTAATTTCTCTACAAACTTCAACACTAAACGCTGATTTTCACTCGCCGAACTCAATAATTTTGATTTTGCTTGTTCTTCCGCTAAGCGTTGTGCTGCCCTTTCCTGAATACGATTTTGTTCTTCTTCGTACAGCTGTTTTAATTTTTGTTGCTCTGTATGGTGCTTCTCGATCAACACTGCTTTATCAATAATGTGATTTGCCAACGTTTGCTGTTCACACCATTGTTTCAATTTCTCATTTTCTTGTCCGTGGTTAATTTCCAATAAAGCCCAACCGAAAGGAAGCAAATCATTCGTTTGCTGACTAGTTTCTCCAGCAAGCCATAATGTGGTAGAACGATCTTTTTGGATAGATTTCCCACGCCCTTGCATTATTTTTATTTGAGCAGTTCCTGTATTGCGTAAAACTTTGCTATCTGCGCCATTTTTTCCTAAACGAATTAGGGCAATTTTCTTGCTATTAAATAAACTCTGAACAGAGGATACCCACTGACGATTGATTAATCCATTGGCAATTAATCGCTCGCATTCCTCGTTAAAAATTGGCACATAGTAATCATTTAAAATATCAAAAATTTCATTTAACTCATAAGCAGAAGTCCGCTTATGTTTATTTTCCCAAAGAGCTAAATCACTTTGAAATGCACGATATTGTCCCGATACAATGGTTTCTCTTCGCAAGCTAATCCCACGCCCTAAAATCCCTTTTTCGGTAGGTTTCTTTTTAAAATTAAGACAAAAATAGATTTTGCTATTAATTCCTTTCAATGGAACAAAATCACCAAATTTAACGGTTCTTAGCTCACTTTCCTTAAATTCTCCAATGTACTTTTTGATAAGATTTTCTTTACGCTCTAATCTTGGGGCGCCTGATTTTTTATGCGCAAGATCTAAAATTGCTGTTGCCAATGCGCCCTTAAAACTACTTCCTGGGATATAGGCATTATGCTCGTAAGGTAAATAGCTTGTGCGTTCAATAGCAAGTTTTGCAACCACCTCCCTTCCATTGCTTTCACGTTGTGCAACTTTTCCAATACGGTTCTCCCATTCGGAGGCAACCCCCTTCGCAACGTTAGCAAAATAATGAGAAAAATTAACCGCACTTTTTGCATTTGCTTTAAAAAAGCTTTGAATTCTTAACAAATTACTTTGTTTTGTTAAATTCAATAATTCATCGCGTTTTTCTTTAACTAAACATAAGTTGCTTGGTTCAAAATGGTAAAGAATTTGGTTATCTATTACATAATTTGTCGGCTCAAAATCCTCACCGCAGCCAATATGTATTGGGCTGAGCGGTGTAAGATAAATTTGATGAGTGTGCATAAATTCTTTTGTCATCACTTATTCCTTATCGGTAAAATCAAGTTCAACAGAAATAACAGGAGCATAACCTTGATGTACCGCATTTGCTTGGCTAAAGGATACGCTTGTCAATCCATTTCCCAAAAACGAGCGTTCAGTCCATTGTTCTGGGGTAAAAATAGCCCCCGCTTTTGCAAGAATAATCGGTTTTTTAAAAGGGTTCTCATCTAATGCCGCCAGGCTACCGTGGCGGCCAAAACGCGTGGTTAATTGATAAAAACAGTGTGATTTATCTAAACCTAAATTTTGTGGCGCAGTATTCGCTAAGGTTAAATACGCATTGGCTTTTGGATTAGAAAAATCAACTTGTTGTGGTTGGTCAGTTAAAATAAACTTCCCTAGCCCTGTTGAAGCATCTCTTCCATAGCCAAATTGACCGATATCCTGCAACACTAATTGAAGATCTGAAAGGCTAAAACGCTGTTCATCTAGAACTATATATAAATCAAATTCTGTACCATTTTCATACCGCACTTGAGAAGTTGCAAAAGGTGCAAAAGCATCTTCTCCTGTTGTTTGTGTTTGTCGATTAATCGAATTATGTAATTGCTCATACTCAATTCCCGAACTTACAACCTGCTTTTCTTGCTGATGAAATGCAATTCCTTGCCATTGATTTACGGCGTGTGAAGCAATGCTATCGGCCTTTATCCAAGCTAGTTTTTTCAATTTTTTACGATCTGCATCAAGCTTTTGATACCATAAACCGGATGGCAGCACTGGCATAGGAATATAGCCTACTGGCATTGCATTGGATACCACCATAAATGGCTTTTGATTGTCATAGCCTTGCAAAAGTACGGTCAATTTTTCTGAAGAAAATCGATGCACAATTGCCCAACATAACTGCCCAAAGAGCGTATCTCCCATAAGAGGCGTTCCAAATGCACTCATTGGACGTAACGTAAAACGATAAGTTTTCATTCAATCCGCCTTAATTATGCAAATGGATTAATTTCTTCCAAATTAACGGGTTTATTATCTACCATTAAATGTTCAAACGCTACTTTTCCATAACCACGAGAACCCGCTCCACCTAAACTATCTAGTTCTAATAAACGCAAACCTTTTAGGAAAAGCTCGACAAGTTTATCCGAATCTTGCTCAAACTGACGCAATGTGACTTTAAACTCGAACTTCGCTCCTGCAGGAACACGTTCTGTTTGTCTAGGGTTACCTGCTGTAGAAGTAATACGATCAATCGTATTCTCAAATTTTGCTTCTGTTGCTGGAAGATTATTTTGTTCTAAATGTGCTTGCCAATCTGGCGTAAACTCACAATCCCAGAAACCTAGACGTGCAACACCGATTTCTTTCACAATATCTTGTTCATTCTTAGCATCTGCATTAATACCAAATAAACGTAAAATATCTTTCACCATTTCAGGCTGAGCTGCTGTTTTACTATCTGAAATCGATAATGGCTTATCTTTTACTGCGCCACTACGCCATTCTAATAAAGAACGAATTTTTCCTTTTAAGCTAGAACCAGGAATGTAAGGTCGTTGAGTAATTGGATTTTTGATAACTGGATTATCGATCCCACCGATATGCATTTCACTATCACCAGACCCAATATGTAAGCCCGTTTTTAAAACTAATGTTGCTTTAATTTCAACAATATTATTCAATTTCATTTTTCCTCTCCCTAACTATTAGTTCTTCGTTGTTTCATATAATTTGCAATAACCAATTACTGCTTCCATAAACAATTTTGCATCACGCAAAGTTTCTCGATCATTTGCCTGATCAATCACTTTATTGAATACATCAACAAAACTTTGATCAATATGATCTCTTCCTTTAGCATAAGCGACCTTCGCCTTTAGCATTTTGATAAAAGGAACCAATTCCTCAAACTTGATTTCTGGGTCTTTCGCTTGCTGAACTCGTTCGTTCCAAATCGCCAACTCATCATAAAACTTACGAATTTGTGTCGTTTTGTTCTTTCCTTTAACTCTTTCACTATTTTCATCAATTCGAATTGATTTTGCACATTTATCCGCAATATCAGAAAAAATAGTGGCAGGCTTTCCTGCGCCAAAGGTAATTTTTTCAATTTCTTTTATCATAGTCAGTCCTTAATTGTTGCGAAGTTTATAAAAATAGTTAAATAGCGGCACAATAAAATCTAATTTATGCTTTTCAATACCTTGTTCTCCCAATGTTTGAGTAATTTTTTGTAATGCAGTTTCTCTTACCTCTTTGTCCAGTTTATCAACCACATAACGTACCGTACGATAATAAAAACGGCTACGCCACATTGTATTTTCTAAATTCTTTTCCGAATTCTGAGCTTGTTTTGCAAAATAAATCAGCGAATAAAGATACGATGTTGAAATTCGATATGTATTTGCTAATGTTTCAATATTTCCCTCTAAATCAGTTAATTCAGCCCATTTTTGCCAGCTTAAAGAAGTTTGGAAAATCGTTACTGCATTTTTTCCATCTACTTTTTTCGCTTGTTCCAACGCTTCTTCCGCCATTTCACCTAAACGATGTACTGGCGTTCCAACTTTTGTCATCACCATACCAGCTGAAAAGTGAATATCAGGGTTGTGTACAACATAACGAGTAAAATATTGCTGCATTGTGAAAGCTAATTTTTGCGTTGAATGCCAAGGACCTATTAGGAAGAAATCATCTCCCCCCGCAAATACGGTGTACATATTTGGATTATATTCAGCACAATATGCTGGCAACCATAAACTAAAAAACTGGTTCATCTGACGAGAAAGTGCGGCCATTTTGGCAAAATTTGGCTGTGCTAATCCAGATTGGAAGATTAAACCTAAATTATCCACATCCCCTTTTAATGTCATTAGTGCGGCTTGTCCAATATAACCTTCTTTTTCTTTATCGCTTACACGATCTTCACAAGCTAAATAATCAAAGGTTTTAATCGCATCAGAATAATGTTTAAGATTTTCTTCCTCTACTATTTTATATTTATCTTTATTTGCTACACCTGTTTCTGTAAAGTAAGGAATATACGCATTAATATAGCGGCGGGCATAGCCATTCCACAATGAATCACTTGTCTTTTTAGGAAGCTCAAAATCCCATAAACGCTTAATTTGCTGTGTTCTTGCTGGCTGTCCAAATTTGCCAGTAATCTCTTCATTAGATGTAAAAATAATATGATAGCCAAATAATGGAACAGTTAATTTATTGGTGTCTGTATCTTGATAAATGGCTGATTGACGATCACAAATAATCACACGATGTTTTTTAGCTAGATTCTCGCCAATACTAATCTGATCCAACGAAATAGCAGATGCCTGTTGCTGATTATCCTGAGCGGGGAAATTACTATTATATTTACACTCACCAAAAGGATACGCCACATTCTGCACACTTTGCGTACTTTCAGTTAAATCCAAACGTTGTAATTTCGTTCTTTCAAGCTGTTTAAATAAGCTATTGCGTAACGTTCTAAAATTTTCTGCAAAAAAGTCCGCACTTGATGCCGATTTAATAGCAAGCCCTAGCCCGATTAATCCATAGGTATTTTCAATAAACCATTGATTTAACTCATTCTGAACTGCATTAATCGCATTTCTTACCTTCTCTGAATTTGGTGCAATAATTAAAAATTTTCCTGCAGCATTCATTAATTGACTGGTGCTTGGCAATTCACAAGCCTCTAATACTTTTAATGCAGCTAATTCAGTAAATAAGGAAACTTGGAACGAACGTCCACGCAATAATTTTGCTGCACGTTTATTCGTTTCTCGTCCACCTGAAAAGATGAAATCTTGAATACCAAAAAAATCACCTTGAATTAATAAGAACGGTTGATCCTCTTTATTTTCTTTGATCAATACTAAAGTTGTTGCAATTGCAGTACTTGTTTTTAATTGGTCATAAAGAGAAAGTTCCTCAGTATAACTCGACGGTACATTTGTCATAAAACATTGCAATGCTGTATCAAAATGATCTAACCATAGAGGCAAATTTTCACGGTGAGAGACAGGAATTTTACCCAATGATTGTAAAAAATCTTGCCATAATGAATTTTTTTTCTGATCTAGATCATTTTTAGGTTTATGAGGTGTTGGAAAAATCGCATCAGCAGTGAGTGAGTGAATTGGATAATAATATGCCTCTTTTTTCTGTATTTGATTTTTCTTTGCTGCTGTTAGTTGGATATTTTCAAACAATGTTTTCAGTAATGAAAAATTAGCTAATTTTAGCTGATGTGAGCCAAGTGCAATTTCATTTGCTATATTGATTTCTTCACGAAATTGCAAATCATTAAGAGAAAAAAAGGTGGGAATATATTTATCCATTGCAGATAAATTGTGCTGAGGTGCAAATTCTTTTAAGCCTTGCATTAAACACGCAAAAGCCACTTTGCAAGCATTTTCTAATGACATATCTACTCCTAATTAGTGAAACCTGTGTAAATATAATACAATAGCTTTCCCTTAGAAAGAATTACAAATTTGTAAAAATAGAACTAATCTGATCTGACGCAAAGAACTACGGTGAGATTCCACCTACTTTTTCCTTTTCGCTTTTGAATATGCCGAATCGTAACCTTATGATAAAAATGTTTGAAGTCAAAGTGAGTGTAAATTTATTTGTATGGTAGATTGATTGCTATGCGCATTTCACTATAGTTTTAATAATATTGCTTTTTAATCTTATGGCACCGTAAACACGCATTTCTCAGAATCACTATCTAACAGTATATCATCTACCTTTTACTCAAGCTTTAATAAAATTTTCCGGATAAGTTCCCAATCTCGTTTCACGTGGTTCTACTTCAACTACACTTAGTTGAAGTCTGGTCGGTTTTGAATTATTTTTTAGATTCACTCTCACCAACCAACAACGGTAGTCTATCATTTCCCCCAAGGATATACTGAGTGCTTCCCCCCATTTCTATCTTAACCACACAAAAAAAACGCCACCGAGTTCCCTCAATGGCGTTCTTCTTCATTCAATACCTGGCGGTGCCCTACTCTCACATGGGAATATCCCACACTACCATCGGCGTTACAGCGTTTCACTTCTAAGTTCGGCATGGATTTAGGTGGGTCCACTGCACTAACGCCGCCAAGATAATTCTTTCTATTCTTTAAGTCCTTTCTCTTAGTTCATAACTTCTATTATTTCGTTATCTCACTAAGTATTCTTACTCTTCCTTCTCAATCAAAAACAAGCCAAAACCCTTGAGCGTTGTATAGTTAAGCCTCTCGGGCAATTAGTACCGGTTAGCTCAACGGCTCACACCGCTTACACACCCAGCCTATCTACGTCTTAGTCTCAAACAACCCTTACAGCCTTATAGACTGGGAGAACTCATCTTGAGGCAAGTTTCGTGCTTAGATGCTTTCAGCACTTATCTCTTCCGCATTTAGCTACCCAGCAGTGCCTCTGGCGAGACAACTGGTACACCAGTGATGCGTCCACTCCGGTCCTCTCGTACTAGGAGCAGCCCCTCTCAATTCTCCAACGCCCACGGCAGATAGGGACCGAACTGTCTCACGACGTTCTAAACCCAGCTCGCGTACCACTTTAAATGGCGAACAGCCATACCCTTGGGACCTACTTCAGCCCCAGGATGTGATGAGCCGACATCGAGGTGCCAAACACCGCCGTCGATATGAACTCTTGGGCGGTATCAGCCTGTTATCCCCGGAGTACCTTTTATCCGTTGAGCGATGGCCCTTCCATTCAGAACCACCGGATCACTATGACCTGCTTTCGCACCTGCTCGACTTGTCTGTCTCGCAGTTAAGCTTGCTTATACCATTGCACTAACCTGACGATGTCCGACCGTCATTAGCAAACCTTCGTGCTCCTCCGTTACTCTTTGGGAGGAGACCGCCCCAGTCAAACTACCCACCAGACACTGTCCGAACACCCGTTTCAGGCGCTTCGTTAGAACATCAAACGTTAAAGGGTGGTATTTCAACAACGACTCCACGATAACTGGCGTTACCGCTTCATAGTCTCCCACCTATCCTACACATCAAAATTCAAGGTTCAGTGTCAAGCTATAGTAAAGGTTCACGGGGTCTTTCCGTCTAGCCGCGGGTACACCGCATCTTCACGGCGATTTCAATTTCACTGAGTCTCGGGTGGAGACAGCCTGGCCATCATTATGCCATTCGTGCAGGTCGGAACTTACCCGACAAGGAATTTCGCTACCTTAGGACCGTTATAGTTACGGCCGCCGTTTACTGGGGCTTCGATCAGGAGCTTCTCTTTCGATTACACCATCAATTAACCTTCCAGCACCGGGCAGGCATCACACCCTATACGTCCACTTTCGTGTTTGCAGAGTGCTGTGTTTTTAATAAACAGTTGCAGCCAGCTGGTATCTTCGACTGGTTCATGCTCCATCCGTATAGAACTTCACACTACGCCAGCGCACCTTCTCCCGAAGTTACGGTGCTATTTTGCCTAGTTCCTTCACCCGAGTTCTCTCAAGCGCCTGAGTATTCTCTACCTGACCACCTGTGTCGGTTTTCAGTACGGTTTAGATAAACCTGAAGCTTAGTGGCTTTTCCTGGAAGTGTGGTATCAATTACTTCAGCACCTTAGTGCCTCGTCATCATCTCTCAGTGTTTATAGTGAACCGGATTTGCCTAATTCACCCACCTACCAACTTAAACGTACATCTCCAACAGTACGCTAACCTAACCTACTCCGTCCCCACATCGCAGTTTATCCAAGTACGGGAATATTAACCCGTTTCCCATCGACTACGCTTTTCAGCCTCGCCTTAGGGGCCGACTCACCCTGCCCCGATTAACGTTGGACAGGAACCCTTGGTCTTCCGGCGAACGGGTTTTTCACCCGTTTTATCGTTACTTATGTCAGCATTCGCACTTGTGATACGTCCAGCAATCCTCTCGAACCACCTTCTTCCGCTTACACAACGCTCCCCTACCCAACAGTATTACTACTGATGCCGCAGCTTCGGTACTATATTTTAGCCCCGTTACATCTTCCGCGCAGGCCGACTCGACTAGTGAGCTATTACGCTTTCTTTAAATGGTGGCTGCTTCTAAGCCAACATCCTAGCTGTCTAAGCCTTCCCACTTCGTTTCCCACTTAATATAGATTTTGGGACCTTAGCTGGCGGTCTGGGTTGTTTCCCTCTCCACGACGGACGTTAGCACCCGCCGTGTGTCTCCTGTGCATTACTCTTTGGTATTCGGAGTTTGCATCGGTTTGGTAACCCGGGATGGGCCCCTAGCCGAAACAGTGCTCTACCCCCAAAGGTATTCACACAAGGCTCTACCTAAATAGATTTCGGGGAGAACCAGCTATCTCCCGGTTTGATTGGCCTTTCACCCCCAGCCACAAGTCATCCGCTAATTTTTCAACATTAGTCGGTTCGGTCCTCCAGTTAGTGTTACCCAACCTTCAACCTGCCCATGGCTAGATCACCGGGTTTCGGGTCTATACCTTGCAACTCTTCGCCCAGTTAAGACTCGGTTTCCCTTCGGCTCCCTTATTCAGTTAACCTCGCTACAAAATATAAGTCGCTGACCCATTATACAAAAGGTACGCAGTCACCCTTTCAGGCTCCCACTGCTTGTACGTACAGGGTTTCAGGTTCTATTTCACTCCCCTCACCGGGGTTCTTTTCGCCTTTCCTTCACAGTACTAGTTCACTATCGGTCAATCAGGAGTATTTAGCCTTGGAGGATGGTCCCCCCATCTTCAAACAGGATTCCTCGTGTCCCGCCCTACTTGTCGTAAGCTTAGTACCATCACCAATTTTTTAGATACGGGATTATCACCCTCTATGATTGAGCTTCCCAGCTCATTCTCCTAAATCAATGACTATCACTTACTGGCTACTCCGCTTTCGCTCGCCGCTACTCACAGAATCTCGGTTGATTTCTTTTCCTCGGGGTACTTAGATGTTTCAGTTCTCCCGGTTCGCCTTGTTTACCTATTTTATTCAGTAAACAATGATAGGTTCTTCACCTATCGGGTTTCCCCATTCGGACATCGTGGGTTAAACGCTTCTTATCAACTCACCCACGCTTTTCGCAGATTAGCACGTCCTTCTTCGCCTCTGATTGCCAAGGCATCCGCCCTGTACGCTTTCTCACTTAACTATACAACCTCAAGGATTCTCTCCCCGAAGCTATATCCATTCTCGTTGAGAACGCTTACTTGCTTTTGTTCAAGTAAGTCTTCTTCTACTCAGACTTTTTCAACTTAATAAGATATGGTCTTCTCATCCCATCATCTCATCAGCTTGAAAGTCTCTTCAGTTTTCAGCTTTTTTACATTGTTAAAGAGCAAATCGCTAAAAAATTAGCTTTAAATGGCGTCCCCTAGGGGATTCGAACCCCTGTTACCGCCGTGAAAGGGCGATGTCCTAGGCCTCTAGACGAAGGGGACTACATGTAAAGGTAATCTCTACGCAACATTCAGTTTCGCTATTCTTGTCTAACATCAATCATCACAATCTGTGTGAGCACTCATCTTCCCTGTTTCGTTAAGGAGGTGATCCAACCGCAGGTTCCCCTACGGTTACCTTGTTACGACTTCACCCCAGTCATGAATCATACCGTGGTAAACGCCCCCCTCGCGGTTAAGCTATCTACTTCTGGTACAACCCACTCCCATGGTGTGACGGGCGGTGTGTACAAGGCCCGGGAACGTATTCACCGCGACATTCTGATTCGCGATTACTAGCGATTCCGACTTCATGGAGTCGAGTTGCAGACTCCAATCCGGACTTAGATGCACTTTCTGAGATTCGCTTACCCTCGCAGGCTCGCTTCCCTCTGTATGCACCATTGTAGCACGTGTGTAGCCCTACTCGTAAGGGCCATGATGACTTGACGTCATCCCCACCTTCCTCCAGTTTATCACTGGCAGTCTCCTTTGAGTTCCCACCCGAAGTGCTGGCAACAAAGGATAAGGGTTGCGCTCGTTGCGGGACTTAACCCAACATTTCACAACACGAGCTGACGACAGCCATGCAGCACCTGTCTCATAGCTCCCGAAGGCACAAACTCATCTCTGAGCTCTTCTATGGATGTCAAGAGTAGGTAAGGTTCTTCGCGTTGCATCGAATTAAACCACATGCTCCACCGCTTGTGCGGGCCCCCGTCAATTCATTTGAGTTTTAACCTTGCGGCCGTACTCCCCAGGCGGTCGATTTATCACGTTAGCTACGGGCACCAAGCTTAAAGCCCAATCCCCAAATCGACAGCGTTTACAGCGTGGACTACCAGGGTATCTAATCCTGTTTGCTCCCCACGCTTTCGCACATGAGCGTCAGTACATTCCCAAGGGGCTGCCTTCGCCTTCGGTATTCCTCCACATCTCTACGCATTTCACCGCTACACGTGGAATTCTACCCCTCCCTAAAGTACTCTAGCGACCCAGTCTGAAATGCAATTCCTAGGTTAAGCCCAGGCCTTTCACATCTCACTTAAGTCACCGCCTGCGTGCCCTTTACGCCCAGTTATTCCGATTAACGCTCGCACCCTCCGTATTACCGCGGCTGCTGGCACGGAGTTAGCCGGTGCTTCTTCTGTGGCTAACGTCAAATCAGCGTGCTATTAACACACCAACCTTCCTCACCACCGAAAGAACTTTACAACCCGAAGGCCTTCTTCATTCACGCGGCATGGCTGCGTCAGGGTTTCCCCCATTGCGCAATATTCCCCACTGCTGCCTCCCGTAGGAGTCTGGGCCGTGTCTCAGTCCCAGTGTGGCTGGCCATCCTCTCAGACCAGCTAGAGATCGACGGCTTGGTAAGCCTTTACCTCACCAACTACCTAATCCCACTTGGGCTCATCTCATGGCAGGTGGCTAAAAGTCCCACCCTTTAATCTTCCGATTCTATGCGGTATTAGCCATCGTTTCCAATGGTTATCCCCCTCCATAAGCCAGATTCCCAAGCATTACTCACCCGTCCGCCACTCGTCAGCATCGAAAGCAAGCTTTCAACCCGTTACCGTTCGACTTGCATGTGTTAAGCCTGCCGCCAGCGTTCAATCTGAGCCATGATCAAACTCTTCAGTTTAATCTTCTCAATTCGTACACTAACTAAGCTATATGATTCAATTACATTAAATCACTATGAATTTCAGTTAAGCACTTATCGTTTATAAATCTTTTAATTTACACAGTATCAACAAGTGCCCACACAGATTGTCTGATTGATTGTTAAAGAGCAAAAAACAACGACGCGATTTGTATCAGTCTACTTTTACAACGTCGCGTCGTTGTCTGCCGCATATTATAGACATCTACGAAATCTTTGCAACTCCTTTTTGCAAAAAAATTGCAAATAATGCGAAAAATCATTGCAACTGATTATTTTGAAATCACACCGATGATTTATTAGGCTAAGTGCGGTTAAAAATCAGTAAGTTTTTCCTCAAACTTAGATTTCTATTTAACAAATTCATTGAAAAAACATAAAAAAGGCTTATGATCAAATTGTGGAATATCCCACGATTCATTAAGAAGGAAAATAGTATGGCTTTAGGCTGGTATGAATTGAAAAAAGCAAGTGATGGTCAATTTATGTTTAACCTTTATGCGGCGAACTCGCAAATTATCTTGACCAGTGAATTGTACAAAACCAAAGCGTCTGCGCTAAACGGCATTGAGTCTGTACAGAAAAATGGTAGTGATGAGGCGAATTTTGAGTTCCGCGCGACAAAAAATGACAAACCTTATTTCGTATTGAAAGCAAAAAATCATCAAGAAATCGGACGCAGCCAATATTATGCTTCTAAAGAAGGGGCAAAAAATGGCGTAAAATCAGTAGTGAACAACGCACCGACAACTCAAATCAAAGATTTAACTGCCTAATTTAAAAGATAAAAGCGAGGATTTCTCGCTTTTATTTTGTCAAAATAATAGATCGTTTAATCCCCCGCGATTTTCCCTTGAAAATTCCTTATAACCTTGTAGGATTTGGATATGGCATCAATATAAAAGGAGCAAGAAAATGACAAAAAATATTATCGGCCTTGGTGTAGCAGGCAATTTTGCAGGGCATTTGGAACAAGCAGGAGAAGCGAGGGATTTTGCGCAAGTGAAAACGGCAGAAACCCATCAACCCAAAGCGATTTTTCCTTTTTATGTACCAGCGGAGAATTTAGGCGACTATGAGTTTTTGGCAGAAAATCCGTTAAGTGCCGAGCATATTCGTTTTCCGCAAGCGGGCGCGGATAATTTACAGATTGAGCCTGAAATTGCCCTGTTGTGTAAAGTGCAATATTCTGACGAAAAAGTTACCGCACTTTTGCCTTACGCCTTTGCGGCTTATAACGATTGTTCGATTCGCCGCCCTAATGCCAATAAAATTTGTGAAAAGAAAAACTGGGGAGCTGAAACCAAGGGCTTAGCGACAACAACAATTCCACTCACGTCCTTTTCCTTAGGCAGTGAAATTGATGGTTATCGCATTGCTTGCTTTCATAAACGAGCTGGTGAGATGAATGCTTATGGTGTGGATAGCCCCGCCTTGGGATACAGCTATTTTCACCAAAAATTGCTCGATTGGATTGTGGGGCAAATGAATAATCAGCCTGATTTTGGCCCGATGAATCATATCGCTGATTTGCTGAAAAAAGCCAATTGCCCAACACAAGCTATCATTAGCATTGGTGCAACACGCTATACAGAATTCGGCACGAGCCATTTTCTGCAACCTGACGATGTGAGCATTGTGGTGGTGTATAACGGCAATAAATATTCGCCACAGCAAATTGAGCAAATGGCTGAGCAAGAACGTTTTGCAGAAGATATTTCAGCCCTAGTGCAGAAGGTGATTTAACGGAATTTGAATAATAAGGGGAAGCACAAACAGCCTTCCCCTTTTATTTAGACTTTCGGCGTTTACGCTTTTCGCCGTAACGACACTTCACCGCCATTAAATCGTACAACGCCTTGTTCCGTTTCTAATAAAAGGTAGCCTTCGCTATCTATGCCACGCTCAATCCCGTGTTGACTGGCATTTTCGCTGATTAAGCTCACGGGCTGATTAAGAAAAGCATCCCATTCTGCCCAGTTTGAATGAAAAAATGCCATTCCTTTTTGCTCAAAGAGATCGAGATAATGATAAAGTCGCTGCACTAGTGCGATGATGATTTCATCGCGATCAAAATGCGGTAGCATTTCTCGTAATTCTGCCCAAGGTTGACTAATATTAGCTTGTTTTGGTAAGGCAAGATTAATGCCAATGCCGATAATCAAATTTAGCAAACCATTCTTACGATTAGCAATTTCTACCAGCACGCCTGCCAATTTTCGCCCTTGCAATAACACATCATTCGGCCATTTCAACCCTATGCTTTGCGCGCCCAAGGCTTGCAAGGTTTCTGCAATGGCAATGCCGATGACTAAACTCAGCCCATTCAGCGAAATCTGCGGTGGAAGCGTCCAATAAGCACTGAGAATAATCTGCCCTGCAAAAGGCGAAAGCCAATCACGCCCACGTCGCCCACGCCCTGCGTATTGATATTCTGCTAAGCAAAGCTGCCCTTTTTCTAGCTGTTCAATCTGTTCCAATAAAAATTGATTAGTGGAATGAATCACAGGTTTGACCAGAACGGGATACGGTGCAAGACGTTGCTCTATTTTCTCTGCCGAAAGCAAGGGTAATTCTGGCTTGAGCCGGATTTCATCACCGTTCAGTTCAAACTTAATGCCCTGTTCGCTTAACGCCTGAATATGAGCATTGATTTGCGTTTCATCATAATGTAAAAGTGCGGTCAAATTTTGGCGAGAATTTTTCTTACCGTCCGCCAACAAGGTCAAAAGCTCAAACATTTCTTTTCCTTTTATAACTTTTTATAAATAGTAGCGAATTTTTTAAATACAAAAAATATTTGCGGTTTGCCATTCCCAACCCAGCATAAACTCTGTATAATCTCACCGCAATATTTTTTACTCATTTTTAATATTAACCAAAGGGATTTTTCCTTAAATAGAGAGAATATTGCTATGCTACGCGTATTAAAAGAAGCCCTCACGTTTGATGATGTCCTTCTCGTTCCAGCACATTCCACCGTGCTACCAAACACTGCCGATCTATCCACGCAATTAACCAAAACCATTCGTTTAAATATCCCCATGCTTTCTGCCGCAATGGATACCGTTACCGAAGCGAAACTTGCCATTTCCCTTGCACAAGAAGGCGGTATTGGTTTCATTCATAAAAATATGAGCATTGAACGCCAAGCCGATCGCGTACGTAAGGTGAAAAAATTTGAAAGTGGTATTGTCTCAGAACCAGTTACCGTATCGCCAGATCTTACCTTAGCTGAACTCGCTAATTTAGTAAAAAAGAATGGGTTTGCAGGCTATCCTGTTGTAGATAAAGAGGGGAATTTGGTTGGTATTATTACTGGACGTGATACCCGTTTTGTAAAAGATTTATCGCAAACCGTGGAAAAAATGATGACCCCTAAAGAACGTCTTGTTACTGTCAAAGAAGGAACATCGCGCGAAAGTATTTTAGAATTAATGCATAATCATCGTGTAGAAAAAGTTTTAATGGTTGATGATGCCTTCAAATTAAAAGGAATGATCACGGTTAAAGACTTCCAAAAAGCAGAGCAAAAGCCAAATGCGTGTAAAGATGAATTTGGACGCTTACGTGTGGGGGCTGCGGTAGGTGCGGGTGCGGGCAATGAAGAACGCATTGATGCGCTAGTAAACGCAGGCGTAGACGTGTTACTGATTGACTCATCACACGGGCATTCTGAGGGCGTGTTACAACGTGTGCGTGAGACTCGTGCAAAATACCCTAATCTACAAATCATTGCAGGCAATGTTGCCACAGCTGAAGGGGCAATTGCACTGGCTGATGCCGGAGCAAGTGCAGTAAAAATTGGTATCGGCCCCGGTTCAATTTGTACTACGCGTATTGTAACCGGTGTGGGTGTACCGCAAATCACTGCTATTGCTGATGCAGCAGAAGCCTTAAAAGAGCGTGGTATTCCTGTGATTGCTGATGGTGGTATCCGCTATTCAGGTGATATTGCCAAAGCGATTGCTGCCGGCGCAAGTTGCGTAATGGTGGGTTCAATGTTCGCAGGTACAGAAGAAGCGCCGGGGGAAATCGAATTATTCCAAGGCAGAGCCTTTAAATCTTACCGTGGAATGGGCTCCTTAGGTGCAATGAGCAAAGGTTCATCTGACCGCTACTTCCAAAGCGATAATGCCGCCGATAAACTCGTGCCAGAAGGCATCGAAGGGCGAATTCCATATAAAGGCTATTTGAAAGAAATTATCCACCAACAAATGGGGGGCTTACGCTCTTGTATGGGCTTAACTGGTTGTGCCACTATTGAAGATCTCCGCACTAAAGCCCAATTTGTACGCATCAGCGGCGCAGGCATCAAAGAAAGCCACGTCCACGATGTCACCATTACTAAAGAAGCACCGAATTATAGAATGGGGTAAAAATATAACTCTATCAATATTAGGATATAATATGGGTACACGTTTAAAGTCAATAGCTTTTCCATATGAAAAAACCAATGATGAATTAATAAAATTAGTAAAATCGTGGTTTTTTAATCCATTATTCAAAAATGAGATTATTGGTTATTCGCAAATTGGGATTGAACGAAGAGGTAATACTGTTGTCGTATATAATTTTCCTGTATTTAAAATATTGGACAATCCAGCATGTTGGGAGAATATTCTTGATGAAAGCGGTATAATATTTGATTGGTTCATTGTCCTTTTATGCATTACTTCAATGGATAACTATGGATATGCCCTGTATGAAAAAAATAACAATATCAAAACAGCATATGATTATTTTGATAATGATGCACCTATTTTTATAGGTGAAATGCTTGATATTGAGAAGCCTTATTTTAATGCACAACATTATTTTATTCATATTGATGATGACGAAGAATCTAACAAAATTTATACTATCTCTGAAAAAGAATCGGACAGCTATAGAGAGTTTTTAGATTTAGAAAATGGTGAGCAAGTTGAATATCGTTCTATGGTTGAATGCCTGATGATGGAATTATCGATGCAGTATCTAAACGTAAATATAGCATGGGATTTATTTGATTATGACTTTTCGATAAAAATAGATAATTCCAAATATGTTCCACTTGAAGAAAAGCATGTTAAAAAGAATAAAAAAAATCTTTTTAGCTGGTTTAAAAATATTAATCTATTTAAATAAAGGATAATATGAACAACACCCACAATCACAAATTTTTAATCTTAGACGTTGTTTCGCAATATCCCCAGCTTATCACTCGCCATGTGCGGGAAATTGGGCGGTATTGTGAGCTGTGGGCTTGGTACGTTACAGAATAATAAATCCGTGAATTTGGTTATGTCTCCGTTTCTTTACAAAATTCAACCACATTTTGTTTTTGAAAAGAAAATAATAAACCTTAGCAAAGCAGATGTTTGGACATTATCGGGCAGAAAAATATAATTATATTAAAGAAGCACAACAATATGTTAAATAATAGATATATTATTGCCTTTATTTATACTCTTGCAATAGGATTCGCATTTCCTATTATTCGGTATGTAAGTTTACATTTTCATATTCTAAATAATAATGCAATCCGGCTATTGTCGGCGGGCATTGTTTTTTTAGCCATTGTTATATGGAAATACAAGCAACAGACTATACTGATCATAAAAAGTCCAAAATTAATCCTAAATTTGCTCGCTATTGCAATCATTATGGTATGGAATATTTATCTCTCAACGGAAGGAATTAAATATACCACTGCACTTACAGGTAGCATTTTCGGCATTATTATGATGCCTGTCGCGGTCATAATGGCAGCTTTATTTTTTCAAGATGAACGAAAAGCATTACATTCAACCTATTTTTATATTGGCTCAACCATTGCATTAACAGGCTCATTTGCATTCGTTTTCTACGGGCAAGTACAAAGCGAAAGCCAAGATTTGGCAAAAGGCATTTTGTTTCTCATCGGCTGGATCATAGTACAACCGTTGCAAAATCTTATTGTAAAAAAAGTTGCTATGCAACTTCACCCTATTGTCATCAGTGCATCAACAGCACTGTTATCTGGAATCATTTATTTAGGACTAGCCACAGAAAACGGAGTAATTACCCAATTATATGAGACCAGTATTTTTATGCTGTGCGTACTTATCTTTGCTGGCATTTACTGCTTAATGGCAGGAATGTTTTTAGCCTTTTATATTGTACAACAGCAGGGATTAGTGTTTTTTAATGTGCTACAATTGCTTGTACCAATTTCTACTGCTATCATCAGTTTCATTTTATTAGGGGAAACTATTACTTTCCAACAGCTCATCGCAATGTTGTTAGTAATGTTTGGTTGCTTTATTGCATTAAAAAAATAATATTTTCTTGCCCATTGGGGCTGCACTTTAAAGGTAAAAAATGAACAATATCCACCACCATAAAATTTTAATCTTAGACTTTGGTTCGCAATATACGCAATTGATCGCTCGCCGTGTGCGGGAGATTGGGGTGTATTGTGAGCTATGGGCTTGGGACGTAACCGAAGAGCAAATCCGTGAATTTAATCCGACAGGGATTATCCTTTCTGGTGGGCCTGAAAGTACCACGGAAGAAAACAGCCCTCGCGCACCTGAATATGTGTTTAATGCTGGTGTACCCGTGCTAGGCATTTGTTACGGAATGCAGACAATGGCGATGCAGTTAGGCGGTTTAACGGAAACTTCTGACCATCGTGAATTTGGTTATGCCTCCGTTTCTTTACAAAATCCAACCGCACTTTTTGCCAATTTAGATGACGGTGAACACAAATTAGATGTTTGGATGAGCCACGGTGATAAAGTAACCCAATTACCCCCGCACTTTAAGATTACAGGCATTACACCAACTTGCCCGATAGCGGCAATGTCCGATGAAAACCGTCATTTCTATGGTGTGCAATTCCACCCTGAAGTAACCCACACTAAAAGCGGTTTAGCACTTTTAACCAATTTTGTGGTGAATATTTGTGGCTGTGCACGCAACTGGACACCTGAAAATATCATTGAAGATGCCGTCGCTCGCATTAAAGAACAAGTGGGTGATGATGAAGTAATTTTAGGTTTATCGGGCGGTGTGGACTCTTCTGTTACCGCACTTTTATTGCATCGTGCTATCGGCAAAAATTTGCATTGTGTCTTTGTGGACAACGGCTTGTTACGCTTAAATGAAGCAGATCAAGTGATGGAAATGTTTGGCGATAAATTTGGCTTAAATATCATTCGAGTGGACGCTGAAGATCGTTTCTTAAATGCGTTAAAAGGCATTGATGATCCTGAAGCGAAACGTAAAATGATCGGTAAAGTCTTCGTTGATGTCTTTGATGATGAATCGAAAAAACTAACCAGTGTAAAATGGCTTGCACAAGGCACTATTTACCCTGACGTGATCGAATCTGCCGCCAGCAAAACAGGTAAAGCACACGTGATTAAATCTCACCACAATGTTGGTGGCTTGCCTGATTATATGAAATTAGGCCTAGTTGAACCTTTGCGTGAATTATTTAAAGATGAAGTGCGTAAAATCGGCTTAGCATTAGGCTTACCAGCAGAAATGCTTAATCGCCATCCATTCCCTGGCCCGGGATTAGGCGTGCGTGTGTTAGGTGAAGTCAAAAAAGAATATTGCGATTTACTCCGCCGTGCAGATGCAATCTTTATCGAAGAACTCTACAATTCTGGTTGGTATTACAAAGTCAGCCAAGCCTTCACGGTTTTCTTGCCAGTAAAATCCGTTGGTGTAATGGGCGATGGGCGTAAATATGATTGGGTGGTTTCACTAAGAGCGGTAGAAACAATTGATTTTATGACCGCACATTGGGCACACCTGCCTTATGATTTACTTGGCAAAATATCTAATCGTATAATCAATGAAGTAGATGGTATTTCCCGCGTGGTTTATGACGTCAGCGGAAAACCACCTGCAACAATAGAGTGGGAATAACCCCCCTGCTTTTCATCATTATTCAATTCATTTCAAAAATAGTAACGCACTGTAATTGCAGGGCTTTACTATTTCATTTGATTTCACACCATTTCATAATAGTTTATTTTTCTGTCGGGATTTCTGACGGTAAAGTATTACCAATATCGTCAATCTAATGGCGGTAAATTTGACGTAAAATGCTAACAGATACAAAAATCAAATCTAATACCGCCCCGTAAAGTGTGCCTCTTGGAGGCAAAAAAAGGTCTCTCAAATTTTTTTAAGATTGTTTTGGCACCACAATCCCCAAAAAGAGAGACCTTATGACTACTTTACAACTAAGCCCAACCCAATTATAAGCCATTTGTAACGAGTTTATCGAAAAACCTAATGGCATCAATACGCTATTATCCATTATACTAAACAGCCTCATGAAAGCCGAGCGCAAGGATATCTTAACCACCAGCAATGGTAACAAAGCTAATGGCTACCGCAGCCTACGCGGACTGGATATCAATGAAGCGATTGAGCTTGCCATCCTCAGAGACCATTCGGGACAATTTAACCCCCTCCAGCTAGAAATCATGAGAGAACAGCAGGATATGCTGAATGAGCTGTGTTTTGATTTGTATGTCAATGGTTTAACCACCTGTCAAGTCTAAGACATTACTTAAAACATCTATGGCAAAAAACTTTCCAAGAGCGCGGTATCACGCATCACCGAAAACCTATATGAAGACATTAAAGCCTTTCGAGAACGCCCACTAGGGCGTCATTACGCTATCATCTACTTGGATGCTACTTACATTAAAACCAAGCGTAAGACCGTCTCTAGCGAAGCGTACTATGTTGTGCTCGGTGTGAAGCCAGATAAGACACGTGAGGTGCTCGGTATCTATAATGCCCCAACAGAATCTGCCAGCACTTGGGACAGCATCTGCCAAGATTTGAAAGACAGAGGCATACAACAGATTCAATTAGCTATCATCGATGACTTGAAAGGGCTAGATCAGACAATTGAAAAACACTTTGCCTGCCGTGTACAGAAGTGCGTACAGCACCTGAAAAGACGCCAGCTAAGCCAAACATACTATCCGAAAGCTCTTAACATACTGGCTGATGGGGATAAGCTAAGTTATTATTTAACCTATCTGTATGACGAAAGCGAGGTGCAAAATAGGATTTATACGCCCAATCAAATTGAGCGGTTGAATAAGTCATTTAAGCGTGTGTTAAAGATACGCAACAGTATGCCCAGTGTGGATTCTGTGTTAACGCTGATGAGTAAAGTTGCTATTGATATGGGTGAAACGACTTACCGCTACCCATTGAGCCGTTTTGCAGATTCAGTACTTTTTAATTAAACTGCCCATGCTAGCTTTCTTGCAAAAAGACATACTTTTGAGGATGGTATCTCAAATCTCTTAAACCTAAAGATAAAGTATATAAAGTCTCAGATCGAGACGGTCTCTATGTTTCTGTGTCCGTAGCAGGGACTATCATTTTCCGCTATGACTAGCGTATAAACGGCGGGCGAGAAAAGCTGACAATCGGTAAATATGGTACCGATGGGATTAATCTTGCTGAAGCTCGTGAGCGTTTGATGATTGCTCGTAAACAAGTTAGTGAGGGGATTTCGCCATCAAGCCAAAAGCGCGTTGAATGCAATCAAATCCGTAATGCTGATCGTTTTTGTGTTTTTGCTGAAAAATATCTTGCCGATGTTAAATTAGCTGAAAATACAAAAGCTTTGCGCATTGCGAAATACGAGCGAGATATTAAAGAAACCTTTGGAAATAGACTAATGAGCGAAATCACCACAGATGAAATTCGCTGTCATTGAGAAAAAATTAAAGATCGTGCCCCCCTCTGTGTCGATATTTGTTCGAGATCTCATTGTAAACATTTATCGTTATGCTATTCAACGTGGGCATAAATTTAGTAATCCCGCAGATGAGATTGCTAATTTATCTATTGCCACATTTAAAAAACGAGAACGAACATTAACGCCACACGAAATTCATCTATTTTTTAACGCTCTTGAAGAAACTCAATCGGACTTTGGATTGAAAAAAGCGATTAAATTTATTTTACTCACCCTTGTGCGAAAGGACGAACTCGTTAATGCGAAATGGGATGAAATTGATTTCAAACATAAAGTCTGGACAATTCCTGCAGAACGAATGAAAGCCAAACATACACATTGTAGAAGATCAGACTTGATCTGACAAATCATTATAAAAATGAGAGTTTCCCGTTTAGAATATGAGTGTCTAAAATTCAATCTAAACAAAAAAGGAAACTCTCATGTTTTATTCTAACAATCCTCTCATTAAACACAAGACTGGTTTACTTAATTTAGCGGAAGAACTTGGAAACATATCTCAAGCTTGCAAAACGATGGGAATGAGCCGGGATACGTTCTATCGTTATCAACAAGCTGTAGAACAAGGCGGTGTTGATGCATTACTGAATCAAACTCGTCGAGTACCGAACATCAAAAATCGAGTAGATGAAAAAGTTGAGCAAGCAGTCGTAAAATTTGCTCTTGATTTCCCCCGCGTATGGACAGGTTCGTGTGAGCAATGAACTTCGTAAGCAAGGTATTTTTGTATCTGCTGGTGGTGTTCGTTCTATTTGGCTACGTCATAATCTTGCTAACTTTAAACAGCGTTTAAATGCTCTCGAAAAAGAAGTTGCTGAAAAAGGTATTATCCTGAGTGAAAGCCAAGTTCAAGCTTTAGAACGTAAAAAAGACGGTGATATTGCATGTGGTGAAATTGAGACGGCTCACCCTGGCTATTTAGGCTCACAAGATACCTTTTATGTAGGCAATTTAAAAGGCGTGGGACGTATTTATCAGCAAACGTTTGTTGATACTTATAGCAAGGTTGCTTTTGCGAAGCTCTACACGATGAAAACAGCAATTGCTGCTGCGGATATGTTAAATGATAAAGTGTTACCGTTCTTTGTGTCAAAAGGCTTACCAATATTGCGAATTTTAACAGGTAGGGGAAGCGAGTATTGTGGCAAGGTCGAAAATCATGATTACGAGCTGTACTTAGTGATTAATGATATTGAGCATACAAAAACTAAAGTAAAATGTAGAAGATCAAAACCGCCTTTAATTGGCTTTATCTGCAACTCTAAAATACGCCTAAATGAGCGTTTATCTTTCAATTCATTTTCAGAATAGTCTTTTTTCATATTATAGCCCTTTTTGCAAAGCTAATTCATATTCTTCACCAAATTCTTCTATTGTTAAATCACCATTGATAAATTTATCCGCAATCTTTAACAAAGAATCTGATAATATTATCCCCTCTAAACCAACACTGGCTTTCGCATATTCTACGGCTTCACGTCTTTTTGCTTTTTCAGTTTCAGAAATCATAATTTACCTCCACACTCAAAAGTTAAAATAGTGAATATATTATACACCATCAATAATTATACTGAACATTATTATCATAAGACTTTAGATATTTAATGGATTTTGTTTAGCGTTTCTTTGTTGTTGGTGTTTAGTTTTTGGGACTGTCCTAGATAACGACTAAAAACTTCATTTAGGTTAAAATATATCTATGAGAAAAAGTCGTCTAAGTCAGCATAAACAAAATAAACTTATTGAGTTATTTGTTGCAGGTGTTACAGCAAGAACAGCCGCAGAGTTGGTCAATGTAAACAAAACAACGGCTGCATACTACTTTCATCGCTTACGTCTGCTCATCTATCAAAAAAGTCTTCATTTAGAGATGTTTGAAGGTGAAATTGAAGCAGATGAAAGCTATTTCGGCGGTACTCGTAAAGGTAAGCGTGGTCGTGGTGCAGCAGGTAAAATTGCGGTATTCGGGCTTCTCAAGCGTAATGGCAAGGTTTATACTGTTGCAGTTCCGAATACTCAATCAGCCACCTTGTTACCTATTATTCGGGAACAAGTGAAGCCTGATAGTATTGTTTACACGGATACTTATCGTAGTTATGATGTACTTGATGTAAGTGAATTTAGTCATTTTCGCATCAATCACAGTAGACATTTTGCTGAAAATCACAATCATATTAACGGAATTGAGAATTTTTGGCGTCAAGCAAACGCCATTTACGCAAGTTTAATGGTATTTAGAAAGCGCATTTTGAGCTTTATTTAAAGGAATGCGAATGGCGTTTTAATTACAGTGACATAAAAACTAAAATTTCCATTTTAAAACAATTAGTTAAAGGAAGTTTGGTTTAGTTATCTAGGAGGGCCATAACTTCTCATATCGCTCCCTTATTATTAGCAATCAATATTTTAATCCCTTTCGTACAGGGCAATGTCTTTTGATCTGACGCAAAAAAACTTCGATGAGATTCCTACTATTTTTCCCTTTTTGCTCTCGGGTGTGCGGAATCGTAAACCTGCGCTAAATGTTGGAAATCAAGGTGGGTGTAAATTTGTGTAGTAGAAAGATTGCTATGCCCGAGTAATTCTTGCACTACGCGCAAATCAGAACTACTTTCAAGCATATGCGTAGCAAAGGAATGGCGAAGTTTGTGGGGGTTCAAATGGCTAGATAGCCCTTGTTTAATGCCCCACACTTCCATACGTTTTTGGATTGAGCGATGGCTCATTCGATTGCCAAGCTGGCTAACGAACAACGCCTCATCTTTTGGATTAAATAACAAACGCACTTTTAGCCATTGTTGAAGCGCGTGTGAAGCATAGCGCCCGAAAGGTAAAATTCGCTCTTTATTACCCTTTCCGATCACTCGCACTTCACGCACACGCAGGTTGATACTATTCAAATTCAAACCTTGTAACTCGGATAAACGCAAACCAGAACTATACATCAGCTCCAACATAGCTTTATCACGCAAGTCTATTGGCTCTTTACTGTCATTGGCTAATAATTGTTGAACCTGTTCGTTATCCAAATTTTTTGGTAAATGTTTACCTTGCTTGGGAGCGGAAACGCCAACAGCTGGATTCACAAAAAGCGTGCCTTGCTGAACGAGAAAGCTCAAAAATTGGCGTAATGCAGATAAACGTAAGGCTAAACTTTTTTCGTGCAAGCCTGCTTTTTTACTTTGTGCTAGCACAAACCTCACTACACTTGGTGTAACTTGTTGCCAGTGAGAAATCTCATTTTCCTGCAACAACGCCACCACCGCCTCAAGCTGACGCTGATAATTGCTCAATGTATGTGGGCTTACCTGCCGTTCAATGCGTAGATACTTCCAGTATTTTTCAAGCTGCTGTTGCATTTATGATAACCTTCCATTGGTCAATAAAAATACTATAATTGCATGAATCTTGGTATGACAATTAACATAAATAATAACGCAAATTTTATTTTGGGACCCTCCTAGATAACTAAACCAAACTTCCTTTAACTAATTGTTTTAAAATGGAAATTTTAGTTTTTATGTCACTGTAATTAAAACGCCATTCGCATTCCTTTAAATAAAGCTCAAAATGCGCTTTCTAAATACCATTAAACTTGCGTAAATGGCGTTTGCTTGACGCCAAAAATTCTCAATTCCGTTAATATGATTGTGATTTTCAGCAAAATGTCTACTGTGATTGATGCGAAAATGACTAAATTCACTTACATCAAGTACATCATAACTACGATAAGTATCCGTGTAAACAATACTATCAGGCTTCACTTGTTCCCGAATAATAGGTAACAAGGTGGCTGATTGAGTATTCGGAACTGCAACAGTATAAACCTTGCCATTACGCTTGAGAAGCCCGAATACCGCAATTTTACCTGCTGCACCACGACCACGCTTACCTTTACGAGTACCGCCGAAATAGCTTTCATCTGCTTCAATTTCACCTTCAAACATCTCTAAATGAAGACTTTTTTGATAGATGAGCAGACGTAAGCGATGAAAGTAGTATGCAGCCGTTGTTTTGTTTACATTGACCAACTCTGCGGCTGCCCTTGCCGTAACACCTGCAACAAATAGCTCAATAAGTTTATTTTGTTTATGCTGACTTAGACGACTTTTTCTCATAGATATATTTTAACCTAAATGAAGTTTTTAGTCGTTATCTAGGGCGGCCTCTTATTTTACAAATTTTCATTGTAAAAAAATATTTATTCTTTATAATATTCCGCCATTTACATTCCTTAAAAATAAATCTCATTCCCATTTTATAAGGTGCCAAAGTAATGTTATCTATTAAACAAATCGAAAGTCTATTAACAACTATATCACCTGATAAAATTACATACTATTTTTATATTGTACTCATTGTTACTTTCTCTATTGGCTTATTATCTACGTTTCTCCCTAACTCCAGAAAAGAAAGTACAGTACCTAACTTATTAACTTCTCTAGGTATATTAGGTACTTTCACGGGAATTGTTGTAGGATTATTAAATTTCAACATAGACAATATTGATCAAAGCATTAATACATTATTAGCAGGAATGAAAACTGCTTTTTTAACTAGTGTAATTGGTTTATTATTATCCATTTGTTTAAAAATCACTTACCCCTTACTTAGGGACATTATTAGAAATATTTTCTACAAGAAAAATAATAAACAAGAGCAATCTCTCGACATTGATAAGATAATAAATAATATTTATCTTCAAACTGATATATTACAGCAGCAAGGAAAAAGTATTGAACAGCTCACACTATCTCTAGGTGGAGATAATGAGAGTAGTGTCATTGACCAATTAAAACTTTTAAGAACTGATTTATCTGATAAAAATAAAACTCTTGCCTCTCAAATTGAACCAATTATAACTAATAGTAACGCTATATTAGAAGTTATGGAGAAATCCCATACTAAACAATTAACTTTCCAATCAGCTCTATGGGATAAGTTAGAAGGTACTTTCTCTTTTCAAAACTCAATTCTAGATAAATTAGAAAACTTCCCTTCTTTCCAAGATACCATTTTAAGCAAATTTGAAGACTCCTTATCTTCCCAAGCTGCTATGTTAGGTAAACTAGAAAAATCTTCAGCATTTCAAGATACTATTTTAGATAAACTAGAGAACTTTTCATCTTTCCAAACTACACTTTGGGATAAATTAGAAAACTTTAGCCAGCTTCTATCCAGATCGGCAACTGAGGCCGTTATACAAGCATTAAACAATGTTATTTCTGACTTCAATAAGAATTTAACAGAACAATTTGGAGAGAATTTTAAGGAATTAAATAAGGCTGTTGGTGATCTATTAAATTGGCAAGTTCATTACAAGCAACAACTCAATGAGATGATCAATCTATTTGATAAAAAAATCAGTTCATTATCTCAAACTGAACAAGCTATATTGAACATTGAAAACTCAGCAAAATCAATTCCTGTATTAATTAATGAATTAAGTGAAGTCATTCAATTTAACCAACAGCAAATTAAAGGATTAAATATCCATCTCGAAGCATTCTCTGAATTGAAAGAAAATGCTGTTAGATCAATTCCTGAAATTCAGAATCAGATATCATTAATGCTAAAAAATACTTCTTCAGCTAACCAAGAATTCATTGATGTAATAAAAGAAAATAGTCAAATTTTTAGTCATTCTTTATCGCAATCATCTGAACAATTTATTGAATCAGTAACAAAGAGCGGTCAAAACTTTACGACTTCTTTAGTAACATCATCTACGCAATTAACAGACTCAATTGATAAAAACCAACAGCAACTAATTCAACAATCTAATATATTAGAGCAGAATTCTCAAGTAATGGTGAAACATCAAAAATCTCTTGTAGAACAACAACAAAAATCTATTGAACAAATTATGACTTTCATCTCGGAATGGCAAAAAAAATTAGATACACATACAACAGATGTTCAACAACGCTTTACTCAATCTTTGGATAAAATGATGCAAATACATATGGAAGAAAATTCAAGATTGATGGGGCGTCTAGAGAAGGAAAGTGAATCTGCGTTAATTCGTACGGGCGAAAGTATAGATAAGCAAATCAAAGCATTAGATAAAGCACTTGAAACAGAATTAGAACGTGTTATTGGTGATATGGGACGTGCGCTAGGTTCAATCAGCGGTCAATTTACTAAAGATTATAAAAGTCTTGTCGATGCAATGAATCGTATTGTTAGCCAATCAAATAAAAGGGGCTATTAATGAATATTAACCTCTCTAAATTAATCAAATCAGATAATCGTGAAGACTCACAATGGTTACCTGTATCAGATCTAATGTCTGGCTTAATGATTTTATTTTTGTTTATTGCTATCGGATTTATTCTTAATACAAAAAAGGTAGCTGAAAATTATCAAGATAAACAAAAGCAAATTTACCAAGCTCTAGAAAAAGAATTTTTCTATGATTTAACATACTGGAAAGCTAAAATCGATCAAAGTACTTTAACTTTTATATTCACTGATCCTGAAGTGTTATTCAAAACAGGAGATGCTACATTACAAGAACGTTTTAAACTCATTTTAAATGAATTTTTCCCAAGATACATAAAAGTGATTGATCACTATCAAGACTCAATTGAAGAAGTTCGGATAGAAGGACATACTAGCAGTGAATGGAATGCGTTTTCTCAAGAAGATGAGGCTTATTTTGAAAATATGCGTTTATCTCAAGATAGAACAAGGGCCGTTTTATATTATATTTACAACCTTTCTGAAGTAGAAAAATATCGTTCTTGGATGAAGGAAAATATCTCTGCCGTTGGATTATCGTCATCAAAAATAATTAAAGATAGTGATGGAAATGAAAATAAAGAAGCTTCAAAACGTGTAACTTTCCGTATTATCACAAATGCAGAAGAGCAACTTCGTAAACTATCGGAGATGAAATAATGAAATTAAATGTTAAATTTTCTTCTCTATACGCTTCTGCAAGAAAAATGGGGATAGAAAACTTTATCGATTTTTCTGTCAATCTTAATTCAATCCCAATAGATATTCACGTTGAGCCTTTAAGCAGCCCAAAAGGTGTTGAGGTGCCGATTAGTGCTGTAAGTATCGATCCTAATTCAGGTATCTTTAGCTATCAAGGTAAGCATATTATTTTATTCATTCCAGATCATAGCTTTAATTATGAAGAAGCCTTACAAAATCCTAAAGAAAAAGGAAACAAATTTCATCTAACTGAATGCATAACATTATCTAAAATGCGTGCTAGCGGACGCTTCAGACGCTACTTTGCAACAACAAATACAAACGGGCAATTTGAAATATTTAATTCTTCTGGAGAACGAGCGGAAGTACCACTATCGGTATGTCGAAATTGTCTTTCACAGCTTAACTATAAAAATTACATCAGCAACAGGCAAGTCTTTAATGAATTTACTCTCGCTGAGTTCTTTAAGCATTATGAAACTAAATTTGGTCGTATTCCAGAAAATGTGGGACAAGACGAAGGTGGATATACAGAAGATTGGCAAGAAGTTTCATTAACATATAGACGATCAGTCAGTTTTCGTTGTGAAGAGTGTAGTGTAAATTTATACGGTTTTCAATATTTACTTGATGCCCACCATAAAAACGGTGTTAAACAAGATAACCGCCCACAGAATCTAAAAGCAGTGTGTAAATTGTGTCATAGCTTAGAACCTGAACACGAGCATATGACTATTTCAGAAAGCTATCGTAGCCAAATCGAAAATTTAAGGCGTGTACAAAATATCACTTAAATAATATTTTTCTGAATACACAAAAAGCCCCGCTTTTGCGAGGCTCTAGTTTCCGCATTAATAAAGTGCGGTGCTTTTTAGGGAAGAATTACGATTGACTTGCTGTGATTTTACCATCAACGTAATCAAGGGTAATGGTTTTCCCTGGTATTAATTCCCCTGAGAGAATTTGTTGTGCGAGTGGGTTTTCCACTTCTTGTTGAATCGCACGTTTAAGCGGTCTTGCACCATAAATTGGGTCATAGCCAATTTCGCCGATGAAGTCTAACGCCGCATCTGTGAAAGCTAAGTGATAGCCATGTGATTCCATACGTGTTTCTAAACGTTTTAATTGGATTTTCGCGATGGTGCGAATGTTTTCTTTATCCAATGGGTGGAATACCACTGTTTCATCAATACGGTTAATAAACTCAGGGCGGAAATGTTGGCTTACCACCGACATCACTACTTCTTTCATTCCTTCATAGCCAAGCTCACGGTTGCCTTGGATTAAGTCTGAACCTAAGTTTGAGGTCATAATCACCACCGTATTACGGAAATCTACGGTGCGGCCTTGGCCATCAGTTAAACGTCCGTCATCAAGCACTTGTAATAAGATGTTGAAGACATCTGGATGCGCTTTTTCTACTTCGTCTAATAACACCACGGAATATGGACGGCGGCGAACGGCTTCGGTTAAGTAACCCCCTTCTTCATAGCCCACATATCCCGGTGGAGCGCCTACTAAGCGAGATACGCTGTGTTTTTCCATAAACTCGGACATATCAATACGTACCATTGCGTTTTCATCATCAAACAAGAAGTTGGCGAGGGTTTTACACAATTCTGTTTTACCTACCCCTGTTGGTCCTAAGAATAAGAATGAACCAATCGGACGGTTTGGATCAGACAATCCTGCACGGCTACGGCGAATGGCGTTCGCAACGGCAACCACGGCTTCATTTTGTCCAACCACACGTTTGTGTAATTCTTTTTCCATACGCAATAGTTTTTCTTTTTCCCCTTCCATCATACGAGAAACAGGGATACCGGTGGCTCGCGAAAGCACTTCTGCGATTTCTTCATCGGTTACACGATAGCGTAACAAGTGCATTTCTTTGCCTTCCGCACTTTCCGCTTGAGCCAGTTGTTTTTCAAGCTCTGGAATGCGTCCGTATTGCAATTCAGACATTTTGTTTAAATCGCCCACGCGGCGCGCTTGCTCCATTTGAGTGCGAGCATTTTCTAATTCAGTTTTAATGTGTTGCGTGCCAGAAAGCGCAGCTTTTTCGCTTTTCCATACCTCTTCCAATTCCGCATACTCACGCTCTTTTTCAGCTAATTCTTTTTCAAGCATTTCTAAGCGTTTGCGACTAGCGTTATCGTCTTCTTTTTGTAATGCTTGTTGTTCCAATTTTAGTTGGATAATACGGCGATCAAGTCTATCTAACGGCTCTGGTTTTGAATCAATTTCCATACGGATACTGGATGCCGCTTCGTCAATTAAATCAATGGCTTTGTCTGGTAATTGACGATCTGAAATATAACGATGCGAAAGTGTCGCCGCCGCCACGATTGCAGGGTCTGTAATTTGAACGTGATGGTGAATTTCATAACGTTCTTTCAACCCACGCAAGATCGCGATGGTGTCCTCAACACTTGGTTCATCCACAAAAACTTTTTGGAAACGACGCTCAAGTGCGGCATCTTTTTCAATATATTGACGATATTCATCAAGGGTGGTTGCGCCCACACAGTGCAATTCACCACGCGCAAGGGAAGGTTTTAATAAGTTACCTGCGTCCATTGCACCGTCAGTTTTACCTGCACCAACCATTGTGTGAATTTCATCAATGAATAAAATCACACGGCCTTCTTCTTTAGCGATTTCGTTAAGCACGGCTTTTAAGCGCTCTTCAAACTCACCACGGTATTTTGCACCCGCAATTAATGCGCCCATATCAAGGGATAGTACGCGTTTGTTTTTTAATCCTTCTGGCACTTCGCCATTTACAATACGCTGTGCAAGGCCTTCTACAATCGCGGTTTTACCTACACCGGGTTCACCAATTAATACAGGGTTGTTTTTGGTACGGCGTTGCAACACTTGGATTGTACGACGAATTTCTTCATCACGTCCAATCACTGGATCTAATTTGCCACTTTCCGCGCGTGCGGTTAAATCAATCGTATATTTCTCTAATGCCTGACGGCTTTCTTCTGCATTTTGGTCATTCACTGACTGACCTCCTCTAATTTGTTCAATCGCTTGTTGTAAATTCTCTTTTTTTGCCCCGCACTTACGTAATATTTCGCTTAAGCTTCCTTTTTCTTCTAACGCGGCTAATAAAAAGAGTTCTGATGAAATATATTTATCTTGTTTTTGTTGTGCGAGCTTGTCGCATAAATTTAATAAATTCACAAGGTTGCGTGAAATTTGCACATCACCACCGTTACCAGAAACCTGCGGTAAGCGGTTGAGTTCGGCATTAAGTTCGTTGCGTAACATCGCAACATTCACGCCACTTGCCGTTAAAATTGGTGCAACAGAGCTACCTTCTTGATTTAGCAAGGCCGCCATTAAATGCACGGGTTCGATAAACTGGTTATCTTTGCCTAAGGCTAAAGACTGTGCTTCGCTCAAGGCTTGTTGAAATCTTGTGGTAAATTTTTCTATATTCATAATCTATTCTTCCTCAATATTAAATCCAATTATCTCGCTTGTTTGCTAAGCTTGCTTGCTCAAGTAAGTGAGGACTAATTTGGCAATTTCAAGAGTAAAATGAAAAGTTTTTAAGAAAAATCTATTAATCATTTTAGAACAATAGGTTGCACTAATAGAGAGTTTACTCAATCTCACTTCACCTTTATAATTGCGACTAATTAATGATTTTCAATAAGGACGGGAAAATGCAATTTTCCAAAATGCACGGATTAGGCAATGATTTTGTGGTAGTAGATGCCGTTACGCAAAACGCCTACTTCCCCACTGAAACCATCAAAAAACTGGCGAATCGCCACACAGGAATTGGCTTTGATCAGCTTTTAGTGGTTGAGCCACCTTATGATCCCGATTTGGATTTTCATTATCGCATTTTCAATGCAGACGGTAGTGAAGTGGCGCAATGTGGCAATGGTGCGCGTTGTTTTGCCCGCTTTGTAACAATGAAAGGCCTGACGGATAAAAAAGACATCGCCGTTAGCACTGCCAAAGGCAAAATGCTCCTAACGGTGCAAGATGACGGAATGATCCGCGTAAATATGGGCGAGCCCATTTGGGAACCAGCGAAAATCCCATTTATCGCCAATAAATTCGAGAAAAACTACATTTTACGCACAGACATTGAAACCGTGCTATGTGGTGCGGTTTCAATGGGTAACCCACATTGTGTGGTGCAAGTGGAGGACATTACCACCGCCAATGTAGAACAATTAGGCCCACGATTAGAAAGCCACGAACGTTTTCCAGAACGCGTAAATGCAGGCTTTATGCAAGTGATTAATCGTAACCACATTAAATTACGCGTCTATGAACGCGGTGCTGGCGAAACCCAAGCCTGTGGTAGTGGGGCTTGTGCCGCCGCTGCGGTGGGCATTATGCAAGGTCTTTTAGATAACAAAGTACAAGTCGATCTGCCCGGCGGCAGCCTTATGATTGAATGGCAAGGCGAAGGTCACTCGCTTTATATGACTGGCGATGCCACGCATATTTATGATGGAGTAATCAAATTATAGACAGCATTTGAGTGTACCAACAAAAATAAAAAGCCCAATGGAATACAAGGCTATTGAATTAAACGCGTCTAACTTTTTCAAGATGCATTGCTGTTGGGCTTTTTCGAACAGCGCATGACAATTTACTCTTTCCGCAGAGAGACCATCAATTGGTCAATTTTAAAATTCTCGGTATCAATAATTTCAAACTTATATTGACCGAAGAGTACAAAATCGGTTTTCTTTGGAATTTTACGTAGCATATACATCATAAATCCGCCGATCGTTTCATAGTTTTCTGCATTAGGAAAGACTTCTATTTCTAAAGCACGCATTACATCTTCTAATGGCGTTGCACCATCAATCAGCCATGAATTTTCATCACGCCGAACGATTTGTTCTTCCTCGTTAGAAACTAATTCCCCCATGACAATGCTCATCACATCATTTAAGGTTACAATGCCCACGACCAAAGCATATTCATTTACAATCACGGCAAAATCTTCACCTGCGGATTTAAATAACTCTAATACTTCAAACAAAGATAACGTATCCGGAATAAATAATGGCTTGCGTAAAATACGCTGATCGGTGAGCTCAACCTGTTGTTCTTGCAAATATAATGTGAGTAAACTGTGTGACTCAACATAGCCTAATATTTTATCTAGCCCGTTATCACAAATAGGTAATTTAGAATGTGGAGTAGATTTAATCGTTGCCAATACGCTTTCCTGATCAAAAGTGCGGTCTAAAAAAACAATATTTTCACGCGTTGTCATCGTGGAGGTTACCGTACGCTCCTGCATATCAAAAATATTTTCAATTAAATAATGCTCTTGAGCCTTTAAAACGCCAGCCTCTGCCCCTGCATCCATCAATGCAACAATATCTTCTGGAGTAAGGTTGTCTTCTCGCACCGTGGAAATACGGAACAGACGAAACACACTATTGGCAATGGTATCAAATAGCCAAACGATAGGTTTAAATAAGAAAATGCAAAACAGCATAATTCGTACAGTACGTAATGCCACCGTTTCAGGTTTTGTCATTGCAATACGTTTAGGAATAAATCAGCCAACAAAATAAAAGCAATGGTAACAATGGTAAAAGCAAGCCAAGACGCAACACTTTGAAGCCATTGTGCTTGACTATATTCGACCAAGATTTTTTCAAAAAATGGACTAATTGCACTTTCACCGATCACACCGCCTAAGATTGCCACCATATTCAAGCCTATTTGTGCAACAGTAATAAATCGACCAGGTTGAGCTTGTAATTGTAGTACCAATTTAGCACGCTCATCTCCATCATTTGCGAGACTTTGCAGTTTCAGTTTTCTCGCTCCAGCTAAAGAAATTTCTGCTGAAGAAATTACCGAGCTTATGGCGATCAGGGTAGCTAAACTTAATATTGCTTCAAATAATCCCATTTTTATTGTCCTTAGACGAAAAAGGGTGCATCACAAGATACACCACTTTTTCATTATTTTTGATGATTATCGCTCACTATCAAACCAACCACGCACGAATTGAATTGAGAAAAATAGCGTAATCAACAAGAAGAAGTAAAACACGTAAGATAAGATTGGGTAAGACGTACCCTCCTCCAAGGTGACTTCTTTAATCGATGTAGCATTACGAAATTCATCAAATAGCACTAAACGCCAGCCATAATATTTTACCTGTACTAATTTATGCTCTACCGAAAAACTTTGCGCTTTAGCTTGCAAATCTGCCGAGCCAAATTTGAAATAAAACGGAAATCCCCAACGTGTATCTTCATTGCGGTAAACCATCACTTTCTCCTCATTTGGCTTTTGTGTATAAATGTAATACACATCTCGCGTCGGGCCGTCAGCTGGGTTAGATTTAGTAATAGGACCATCTTTATCAACACGCTTCACCTCTACCCCCGTTACTCGAGTAACATCATAATGAGGCGTAACATAATTGACGAGAGCAAACAGAAAACCATGGAATAAAAAGATAATTAAAATAAAAAAATATTTAAAAAAACGTCGCATCGCTTTCTCCTCAAAATAAAATAAGGCTCATTATAACTGAATTTTGAACAAACGCTCAAAATTTTGTGTGGTGATTTGGGCAAATTCTTCACTAGAAATCCCTTTTAAGGTTGCCACATAATCGCACACTTCACGAGTATAAGCTGGTTGATTTTGTTTGCCACGATAAGGCACCGGTGCAAGATAAGGGCTGTCGGTTTCCACTAGCAGGCGATCTAACGGCACTTGGCGCACCACTTCACGCAACTCTTCGGCATTTTTAAAGGTAATAATCCCCGAAATGGAAATGTAAAAACCCAAATCAAGCGCTTGTTTTGCCATTTCCCAATTTTCCGTAAAACAATGCAAAACACCACCGCACTGTTGTGCATTATTTTCTTTCAACAGCCCAATGGTATCTTCTCTTGCGGCACGCGTATGCACAATAATCGGCTTGTTTAACGCATTCGCCACGCCAATTTGCGCGGCAAACACCGATTGCTGTTGGGCTTTATTTTCCACGCTGTAATAATAATCCAAGCCCATTTCCCCAATGGCGATAACTTTATCGTCTTGCGCCAATTTTAACAGGCGATCTGCGTCAAAGGGCTCATCATCTAAATCTAACGGATGAACACCGCAAGCCAGCGAAATTTCAGAAAACGGCTTTAAAGTCTCGTACATTTGCTCAAAACGTTTTAAGGTTACCCCCACCGCAAGCAAATGCTGCACGCCACGTTGCTTGGCTTTTTGCACCACATCGGCGACATTTTGGTGTAAGTTTTCATAATCTAATGCGTCTAAATGACAATGACTATCTACAATAAACATTTTACTTTCCTAATGATTTTGTTCGGGTTCAAAAACCTCTGTAATCAGGCGTGTTAAGCCATCAAGCAAAATAATCTCTTGATTCACGCCATTAATTTGTAATAAATCCGACCGCACTTGCTGCATAATTTGACTGGCTTTTAGCAACCCTTGCGCGCTCTGCGTTTGATTAAAACGGGCAATGGCTTGCAGAAAATCCGCCTGCACCCACTGTTCAGGCACATTCAGCTTCATTTTCAGCGCATCACGCAAAAAGGCACTAAGCCAATCTAACTGTTGAAATAAAATCTCTTTTTCAAAGTGCGGTAATAATTCCAGCGGTGAACGGCGCATATAAAACTGCCAAAATTGGCGCAACAACTGCTTGCGCTTTTCCAATAATCCTTGCTGTAACATATCCAGCGCAGAAAGAGGGCGACCGTGCGAAACCTCAAGTGCGGTACGAATTTCTTCGATTTTTTCTACATTCTGCGTTTCTAGCTGTGTTTCTAGCCAAGCCAAGGCTTCAGCTCCAGCCGGATTGGGAATAAGCCAAGGTTGGCTACGGCTATAAATGGTTGCCAACAAACTGGCAGAAAGATCCGCTTGAAGCAGGAAATAAGTTTGCTCAGTGGGTTCTTCCAAGGTTTTCAGAATTGCATTCGCCGCAGATTCCGTCAAGCGATCCACCTGTTTAATCATTACCACTTTGTTGCCACCCTGCTGTGAACGCTGCGCGACTTTTTCATTCACTTCACGCACTTGATCAATGCCAATATCCTTATTTTCAACGGGTTCAAGCAGATAAAAATCTGGGTGATTGCCTGCATTAAACAGCTGACAGCTATGGCACGTACCACAAGGTTGGTTACCCTTTGGCGATTGGCACATTAACCACGCCGCCACGCCACACACTAGCTCATCACCACCAATGCCTTGCTCTGTTTTAAACAGCAAGGCGTGATGACCATAGCCCTGTTCAAAGGCATTAATGATTTTGTCGTAATAAGATTGCAACCAAGGATAACGTAACATAAGTTTTATTGATGATTTTTAACGAAATTTTGCACCGCACTTTGAATATCAGCACGCACTTGTTCAATCGACTGTTCCGCATTGATGATAACTGCTTTCGGATCATCTTTCACCAATGCTAAATAACGCACTCGCGTGCGTTGGAAAAACGCGATTTCCTGTTGTTCAATACGATCTAACTCGCCACGCCCTCTAGCTCGCGCCAAACCAATTTCAGGATCGAGATCTAAATATAACGTCAGATCAGGCGAAAAATCCCCTAACACCGTTTGCTTTAAAGTTTGCAACAGTTGTGCATCAATTTGTCGCCCGCCCCCTTGATAGGCCTGGGAAGATAAATCGTGGCGATCACCCACCACCCATTTGCCTGCGGCAAGGGCTGGTTTAATCACATTTTCCACCAACTGAATACGCGCCGCATAAAGCATTAACAGTTCCGCTTTATCGGTTACCGGTTCTTCCGTTTCATATTTGATCAAATGACGTAATTTTTCCGCCAACGGTGTGCCACCGGGTTCACGGGTAAACACTACATCGTCAATGCCTTCACGCGCTAGCACTTCCACAATGGCATCACGTGCAGTGGTTTTGCCTGCCCCTTCTAGCCCTTCGATCACAATAAATTTGCCAGTCATATTATTTCCCACTTTTTTGTTGGCGATACCAACGCAGATACTCTTGCACTGCTTGATTGTGCTGCTGTAAGTTTTTACTAAATTTATGTCCGCCCGTGCCATCTGCCACGAAATATAAAAACTCCGTTTTCTCAGGGTGCGCTACGGCCTGCAAAGCGCTTTCTGTTGGCATTGCAATTGGCGTTGGCGGCAAGCCGTCAATCACATAGGTGTTGTAAGGCGTGGCTTCTTCCAAATCCTTACGGCGAATATTGCCATTGTAACGCTCGCCCATTCCGTAAATCACGGTTGGATCGGTTTGCAATTTCATCTTTTTATTCAAGCGGTTAATAAACACAGATGCCACTTTGCCACGCTCATTATTCAACGCGGTTTCACGCTCAACAATAGAAGCCAAAATCAGCATTTCATAGGCATTTTTTAGCGGTAAATTGGCATCGCGCTCTGCCCACGTTTTTTCTAATAAGGCTTTCATACGATCTGCCGCCCGTTTCAATAAGGTCAGATCGCTAGATTTCGGCGTGTAACTATAAGTGTCAGGATACAACCAACCTTCAATTTTATGCGGTAAATCCGCCGGCAAATCCAATAATTGATAAATTTCTTCTTCCGTTTTATCTGCCAAAGTTTGTTGTAAATAAGGGGCTTTCGTCAGCGTTTTACGCCACGTTTTGAAGGTATCCCCTTCTAAAAAGCGCACATTCAATTGCACTTCCTTACCGCTGTTTAAACGTTGCAACAAATCCGCCACCGTCTTCACGCCCTCAAGGGAATAGGTCCCCGCCTTGATTTTATTTAACTCAGGCTTGAGCTTTAACAACCACGGCAAATAGGTGGCATCATCAAGCAGCTTTTCTTGCTCCAACAGCTTCGCTAATTTCGCCCCCGTTGTGCCACGCTCCACCGTTAATAGCTGTTCCGCCTGCACATTCACAGGGTGCTGCACCCATTGCGTTAAGTGCTGATAACCCCAAAGCGCTGCCCCACCAATCAAGAGCAACAAAAACAAAAGAAAAAAGAAAAATTTTTTCATCATCGATCCATCATCAAAAAATTGATGGCAAGTGTATCACAGACAGGCAAATTTTCAGAATGTTATGAAAAAACAAGAATAGGGTAAAAACAAAGTGCGGTGAAAAAATTCAAAAAATTTCCACCGCACTTGCCATCAACAAATTAAACCTATCTGTTTTGTTGAACTATGAAAACTGTCATAACCTGATATAATCACAAAATTTTAGTTCATCTAGATCATTAAATTAAAAATAAGGATTGTGAAATGAAAAATTTAGATCATAATACCAGCCAGCAGGATTATCCCATCTATTAAAAACCTATCAAGACATTTCTTTAACTGAACGTGAAAAAGGTACTTATTTTGAATATTTGACTATTCAGTATCTCACTCACGAACCAGCTTACCGCGATTTATACCAAGAAGTTCTCACCTTTGCCGACTGGGTAGAAAAATATCAACCTGAAGGAACAAGAAAAACCGATACCGGCATTGATTTAGTTGCTATTGATTTTGAAGGAAAATTCACTGCAATTCAATGTAAAAATTACTCTCCAGATCACCGCATTCAAAAAAGTGATATTGATAGTTTTTTCACGGCTTCAGGCAAAAAAATCTTTTCTCATCGCTTGATTGTTACTACCACAGATCACTGGTCTGAAAATGCAGCTGAATCCCTAAATGATCAGCAACCTCCTGTAACTGTCATCGATCGTTCAGCTTTAGAAAATAGCTTAATTGATTGGTCGTCATTCCAACCAAGCCAAGAAGTCAAAACTCGTGCGAAAAAAACATTAAGAGAGCATCAAATTACTGCCTTGAATAAAGTAAAAGCCGGATTACAAAATGCTGATCGCGGAAAATTAATTATGGCGTGCGGTACGGGGAAAACCTTCACCTCTTTAAAAATTGCCGAAGAGATTGCTGGAAAAGGGAAAAGTGTGCTCTTTTTAGTACCTAGCCTTGCCTTACTTTCTCAAAGCTTAACAGAATGGACACAAGAAGCTGATATTCCATTGCATAGCTTTGCAGTATGTTCCGATAGTGATGTAGGAAAGCATAATAAAGATAACAATGACTTAGTGCAAACACAAATTCACGAATTGCAATACCCCGCAACTACAAATGCTGCTAGCTTATTTAAAGCCGTAACATTTCGGCACAATGATGAAGCTATGAGCGTTGTTTTTTCAACATATCATTCCATAGATGTTATTCATCAAGCTCAGCAAAAAGGGCTACCTCCTTTTGATTTAGTCATTTGTGATGAGGCACATCGTACAACAGGTGCAAGCTTTGATGATGACGAAAATGAATCTGCATTCGTACGCATTCACAACAACGATTATATTAATGCCCATAAACGTCTTTATATGACAGCAACTCCTCGCATTTATACCGAAGATGCGAAAAAAACAGAGGGTGTGGTGGTTTATTCAATGGATGATAAAAATCTATTTGGAGATGAACTTGAGGTTATTAATTTTTCAAGTGCAGTAAAAAGGGGATTACTTGTAGATTACAAAGTTCTCGTTTTAGCCGTAGAAGAAAGCCATATTAATCGCCGCTTAGAATATTTACTAAATCAAGAAAACAATGAAATTCAAGTAGATGATGCAGCAAAAATTGTGGGTTGTTGGAAAGCCTTATCTAAGTATGGGGTTGAAAATGATCTTACTGACGATAGCCAACCAATGAAAAGAGCGGTGGCTTTTTGTCAAGTTATTGAAAAAGACTATAAAGGGTCAAAACACAAAGTCAGCTCCAAAGCCATTGCTGAAATGTTCGATACAGTGGTAACCGCTTATCAAGAACAAGAAATTGAAGCGCTTAATGAAATTAATCCAGAATTAAGCCTGAATCAATCGCTCACCTTAAAATGCGAAGCAGAACACGTTGATGGCTCAATGAATGCCAGCGAAAAATCCAGCAAAATCAATTGGTTAAAGGCAGATTCTGGTGAAAAAACTTGCCGAATTTTATCCAATGTTCGTTGTTTATCTGAAGGTGTCGATGTGCCTGCTTTAGATGCGGTATTGTTTTTAACAGCTCGAAATTCACAAGTAGATGTTGTGCAATCAGTAGGCCGTGTAATGCGAAAAGCAGAAGGCAAAAAACGTGGCTATGTCATTTTACCTGTGGTTATTCCTGCCAATAAAACACCGGAAGAAGCTTTGAATGACAATGAAAATTACCGTGTCGTCTGGCAAGTATTAAATGCGTTACGTTCACACGATGACCGATTTGATGTAATGCTCAACAAAATGGAATTTGATGGTGCAGCAAAAGACAAGATTGAAGTGGTTTCAGTCATTAGTGAAATCTTTAGAAAACAAACTAAAAAACAGCAATCAAATAAGAAAAAATATGATAAATCAGGGCGTGGACAACACAATATTGGCAACAAAAGTGATGATGACTTTGCTGGTCAGCAACTTGACTTCCAATTTGAAGTGGGTGAAATTGAACGGGCTTTAGTGGCAAAAATCGTAAAAAAATGTGGCAATCGAACTCATTGGGAAGAGTGGGCTGCAGACGTAGCAAAAATTGCACAAACTCATATTGATCACATTAATGCCGTCTTAGAAAATCCACAAAACACAGCGCAACGTGAAGCCTTTAATGCTTTTGCCAATGAATGACGCGATGATCTCAACAATGCCATTAGCGACAGCGATGTGGTAGAAATGCTGGCACAGCATTTAATTACCAAACCAGTATTTGATGCTTTGTTCGCCAATGATAACTTCAGTGCACATAACCCAATGTCAATGGCATTACAGGAAACAATTGATAAATTACAAGGGCAAAACATTGCTAATGCGGAGACCAAACGCTTACAAGAGTTTTATGAAAGCATTCAGCTCCGAGTCAGTAATATTCAATCCCCAGAAGGCAAACAACGCATTATCAAAGAACTTTATGAATCTTTCTTTAATAACGCCTTCCCTAAAATGCAAGAGCGTCTTGGCATTGTTTATACGCCGATTGAAGTGGTTGATTTTATCCTGCAAAGTGTTGAGGATGTACTACAACAAGAATTTAACGCCTCTCTTGCTGATGATGGCGTACAAATTCTTGATCCCTTTACAGGAACTGGTACTTTTATCACGCGTTTATTGCAAAGTGGCTTAATTCCAATCGATAAACTGCCAAATAAATATCAGCAAATTCACGCCAATGAAATAGTGTTACTAGCTTATTACATTGCGGCAATTAATATTGAATCGGTTTATCACGCCTTATTAGCACAAAATGAACAAGCAGATAAGGCTAAAAAACAAGATTATCAACCTTTTAAAGGTATCTGCTTAACCGATACCTTCCAACTTTATGAAAAAGAAGATTTGGTTGATGCCATTTTGGAAGAAAATTCTGCGCGCCGGAAACGCCAGAAAAAACTGGATATTCAGGTAATTATCGGTAACCCACCTTATTCAGCTGGGCAAACCTCTACTAACGATAACAATGCGAATGTCGATTATCCATTGTTAGATCAACGCATTAGTAATACTTATGCAAAATTTTCTAACTCCACCAACAAAAACAGCCTTTACGACAGCTATATCCGTGCGATTCGTTGGGCTTCAGATCGTATTGGTAAACAAGGCGTAATTGCTTTTGTGACAAATGGTGGTTTTATTGATGGTAGTGCAGCCGATGGAATGCGTTCTTGTTTGAAAGAAGAGTTTTCTTGTTTATATATTTTTCACTTAAGAGGAAACCAAAGAACTTCCGGCGAACAATCACGTAAAGAAGGTGGAAAAATATTCGGTTCGGGAAGTAGAGCCCCTATTGCCATATCTATTTTAGTACGCAACCCGGATGCTAAAGAGCAAGGAAAAATCTATTTTCACGATATTGGTGATTATCTTACTCGTGAACAAAAACTTGAAAAAATCTCTGAGTTTAACAGTATAAAAGGCATTTTCCAACAAAATGCTTGGCAAGAAATTATTCCCGATGAATTTAATGATTGGTTAAATCAGCGTGATACTACATTCGATAACTATCCAGCTTTGATAACTAAAAAAGAACAAAATGAATTTGATATTTTCCGTGAAAACTCTCTTGGTATAGGCTCTAGCCGAGATGCGTGGATATATAACTTTTCTCAAAAACAATTAGCTCAAAATATGAGTGCAATGACTGATTTTTATAACGAAGAGGTAAAAAAATACCTTAAACAATATAAAGAAAATCCTAATTTAGATGTTAATCAAATTATTAGCTTTGATAAAAAGAAAATTAGTTGGTCTAGTAGCTTAATTCCAAAATTAAAAAATGGAATATTCTCCGTTTTTTCTACTCACAAATTTAGAATTAGCTTATATAGACCATTTTCAAAATGTCATATGTATTTTGATTCAATCATGATTCATAGAATATCCCAAATACCACAAATATTCCCAACCATACACTCAAAAAATAGAATAATTTGTGTTACTGGATTAGGTACTACAAAAGATTTTTCATCAATTATCACTAATGTGATTCCCGATATTCAATTACAGGGAAATGGTCAATGCTTCCCACTTTATTTATACGAAGAGGATAAAAAAGAGCAAGGGAAATATCATCGCACTGATGCTATTACCGATCAAGGTTTGACTTATTTCACCGAATATTATGCTGATTTCAATATTCAAAAAGAGGATATTTTCTACTATATTTATGGCTTATTGCACAGTGAAGAATATCGTCAATGTTATGCCGATAATCTCAAAAAGCAACTTCCTCGTATTCCACGCGTGAAAAACATCAAAGATTTTTGGCTGTTTGTACAAGCCGGACGTGCATTAGCAGAACTTCATTTACATTATGATCAAGTGCCAATGTATGATGGCGTACTATTTTCTGGTGGATTAAAAATTATTGAAGATAAACTCACTGGTGGCGGCATTGCTTTTAAACCTGAAGATTTCTATGTAGAAAAAATGAAATTTGTGAAAAAAACAGATAAAAGCAAAGTGAAATATAACGAGAAATTCACGATTGAAAATATTCCGTTAGAAGCCTTTGATTATATTGTAAATGGCAAATCTGCCTTAGAATGGGTAATGGAACGTCAATCCGTTAAAGTGGATAAAGATAGTGGTTTAATCAACGATGCTAACGATTGGGCAAAAGAAACAATGCACAATCCAAAATATCCATTAGAATTATTCTTACGTGTGATTACGGTGAGTTTACGCACCAGAGAAATTGTACAAAGTTTACCAAAGTTAGAAATTGAATAATTAACGCGAGAATCACAACTTACCTAAAAACAAAGTGCGGTGAAAAAATTCATAAAATTTCCACCGCACTTTTCTTTTTTCGTTAGGCTTAAAATTCAAAGCTTAGCAAATGATTAATACAACACCCTTGCACGAATTGTGCCGTCAATTTCACGCAGTTGTTGTAAGAGTTGTGAGCAGTCATCGGTTTCTACGTCAATAACCACATAACCAATTTTCGGGTCGGTTTGTAGGTATTGGGCGGCGATGTTGATGTTTGCACCGACAAAAAGTTGGTTGATTTGGTTTAACACGCCCGGGCGATTTTCGTGAATGTGCAATAAACGCTTGGTTTTGCTGTGTTCTGGTAAAGACACTTCTGGGAAATTTACCGCAGAAAGGGTTGAGCCGTTGTCTGAATATTTCACGAATTTGCTCGCCACTTCAGTGCCGATATTTTCTTGTGCTTCCGCCGTTGAACCACCGATATGCGGGGTGAGAATCACGTTATCCAAACCACGCAATGGCGATACAAATTCTTCATTGATCGAAGCGGGTTCGGTTGGGAACACATCAAGGGCTGCGCCGCGCACTTTGCCTGCTTTAATTGCAGCGGCTAAGGCATCAATATCCACAACTGTTCCACGCGCCGCATTAATCAAAATGCTGCCCTCTTTTAATTGTGCGATACGTTCCGCACTCATTAAATTTTTGGTGGAATCATTTTCTGGAACGTGTAAGGAAATCACATCGCTAGTGGCGAGCAATTCTTCTAATGTTCCCACTTGTTGTGCGTTGCCTAGTGGTAATTTAGTTTCAATATCATAGAAAAACACGTTCATACCAAGGGATTCGGCAATCACGCTAAGCTGTGAACCAATGTGTCCGTAACCAACGATACCTAATTTTTTGCCCCGCACTTCGTGTGAACCTACAGCAGATTTGTTCCATAAGCCACGATGCACTTCGGCATTGGCTTGCGGTACATTACGCATTAAGAGCAAAATTTCGCCTAATACCAGCTCTGCTACCGAACGGGTGTTAGAGAATGGAGCATTAAAAACGGGAATACCACGCATTTTCGCAGCTTCAAGATCCACTTGGTTGGTGCCAATGCAAAAACAACCCACCGCGATTAACTTATTTGCACATTCCAATACTTCTGCAGTGAGATGTGTGCGAGAACGTAAACCTATAAAATGAGCGTCTTTAATCGCTTTTTTCAGTTCTTCTGGCTCAAGGGCTTTTTTATGATATTCAATATTGGTGTAGCCTGCGGCAGTTAACACATCAACGGCATTTTTATGCACCCCTTCTAAAAGTAAGAATTTAATTTTAGACTTATCTAGTGATACTTTTGCTGACATTTTGCTCTCCATAATCAAAAAATTATTCGATAATTTCTGCGCCTTGTGGTGTGCCGACAATCACAATATCCGCACCACGCAAGGCAAAAATTCCATTGGTGACCACCCCTGCCACGTTATTTAAGGTTTTTTCCATTTCGATTGGATTTAAGATTGGGAAATTATACACATCTAAAATCACGTTGCCGTTATCGGTTACCACGCCTTCACGGTATTCTGGTGCGCCACCAAGACTAACCAATTTACGCCCCACCTGCGAGCGCGCCATTGGGATCACTTCCACCGGCAGAGCAAAGGTTGAACCTAACACATCCACTTGTTTACTTTGATCGACAATGCAGATAAATTTTTTCGCTAGCGCCGCAACAATTTTCTCTCGCGTTAATGCTGCCCCCCCACCTTTGATCATCATTTTTTGTGGGTTGATTTCATCAGCGCCATCAACATAAATATCTAAACTGGATACCTCATTTGCACTGAACACTTCAATGCCTTGCTTTTTTAATAATTCTTCTGATGCTTTAGAAGCAGCCACTGCCCCTTTGATATCATTTTTCATTGCACCAAGTGCTTCAATAAAACAATTTACCGTTGAGCCGCTGCCCACACCCACAATCGTATCTGGTTTAACATATTGCAATGCTGCTTGTGCTGCTTGCTTTTTCATTGTGAGTTGATCCATATTCTTTTCCTTCATTCATAAAATCGGTGTTCAAATTTGCTATAAGTAAACGTTTGCGAACAAGGCATCTACTTTAATCCCATTCACGGGCAGATACAAGCCCTATTCGGGTAAAAACTCTGTTAACAATTCGTTTAAAAACAACTTACCTTGCTCGGTGATTTGCCAAGTGCGGTGGTTTTCTTGAATATATTTTTGTGATTTCGCCCAATCAATGTGTTCTGCGATGACATCACAGGATAATCCCGTCAAATTCTCAAACTCAATTTTGGGCACTGGTTCAAGCAAGCGAAAACGGTTCATAAAGAATTCAAAAGGACGCTCATCAAGGGGAATTGGCTTTTCTTCATATAAATATTCTCCACGCATATAGCCTTTCGGGTGCTTGGTTTTGGAAAAACGCAAAATATCGCCATTCGGGAAAGTCAATTTTCCGTGCGCGCCACAGCCTATTGCCAAATAATCGCCAAAGCGCCAATAATTCAGGTTATGGCGACACTGATCACCGGCTTTGGCATAAGCAGAGGTTTCATATTGCCCATAGCCTGCTTGGCTTAAAAGCTGATGACCTTGCTCGAAAATATCCCATAGTGCGTCATCATCAGGCAATGTGGGTGGACGGTAGGCGAACATTGTATTTGGCTCTATGGTGAGCTGATACCAAGAAAGGTGGCTCGGCTCAAGGGCAATAGCTTGGCGTAAATCATCTAGCGCTTGCGCAAGAGTTTGGTTTGGTAAGCCGTGCATTAAATCTAAATTAATTCGTCTAAAGCCCGCATCCTTTGCCATTTGCACCGCAGTTTTAGCTTCACGAGAGTTATGAATACGCCCTAAGCGTTGCAGTTTTTCATCATCAAAACTTTGTATGCCTAAAGAAAGGCGATTTACCCCAGCTTCCACATAGCCTGCAAAACGGCTTGCTTCTGCCGTACCGGGGTTGGCTTCTAAGGTGATTTCAATATTTGGCGTAAAAGGAATTTGCTTTTCGATCCCTTGCAATAATTGTGCAATGCCTTGTGCTGAAAATAAACTTGGCGTGCCCCCACCAATAAAAATGGAATGTAGCGTTCGCTCACCAACACTTGCTTGATAGCGCGCTAGATCTTGGCGTAAATCAGCCAACAAATGATCGATATATTCCTGTTCGGGAATGCCGCCTTTTTGCGCGTGGGAATTAAAATCGCAATAAGGGCACTTTTGCACACACCAAGGAATATGCACATAAAGGCTTAATGGGGGAAGCGGCGGAAAAACTCGCATTATTTGGACCGCTCTTTTGTTTGTAAGCGTGCTTTTAGCACACCTAATGCACGTGCACGATGTGAGATTTTTTTCTTCTCTGGTGTATCAAGCTCGGCGAAAGTGCGGTCTTTTTCAGGATAGAAAAATAGGCTGTCATAGCCAAAGCCATTTTCACCTTTTTCTTCAAAAGTGATTTCACCTGCGCATTCCCCTTCTGCAATAATCGGTGACGGATCGGTTTCGTGTTGCAAGAATACAATGCAGCTAACAAACTTCGCTTGGCGTTCGCTAGCTGGCACATGAGCTAATTTTTGTAATAATTTTTTACGATTTTCAGCATCGGCTTGCTCGCCATCAACACCTGCGTAACGGGCGGAATATAACCCTGGCTCACCATTGAGTGCATTCACCACTAATCCGCTATCATCAGCAATGGCGGGCAAACCAGACATTTTGGCGGCATAACGCGCTTTCAGCAAGGCATTTTCTACAAAAGTTAAGCCTGTTTCTTCAGGGCTTTCAATGCCTAAATCTGTTTGTGCGATCACTTCAAAGCCAAAATCTACTAGCACATCGGCCATTTCGCGCACTTTGCCTTGATTGCCCGTCGCAAGCACAATTTTTTGTTTCATTGTTGTTCCTTATAAAATAAAAAGGGCGACCACTAAGTCACCCTTGTAACACTCATTGAGTGGAAACCAGATAATGATCTCCATTCAGCTATAGTCTTCTTATGCCATATACTTAGTTTGATTAGTATAGTGCATTTTAATTGTGATCACTATTTGCTATTTTCACTAAATGATAAAGGATCAATGCGTTCTCTGTTTTTTTCTAATGTTGCTTTTCCAATACCTTGAACCTCTAACAGCTGTTCCACCGCAGTAAATTTGCCGTGTTTCTCACGATATTCAACAATCGCTTCAGCTTTTTTCGCACCAATACCAAGCAAAGCTTTTTGAATTTCACTGGCAGTGGCGGTATTAATATTCAGCATACTCCCAACAAAATTTGAAGATTTTTCCACCGCACTGATTTGCTGTGATTCTTGTGCAACTGGCGTTGTCTGCTGCACTGTTTGATCGGCAAAGACATTGGCACAGCTCAATAACCCCAACAATAATGATGCTAGCAGTCCATTAATTTTCATTACATTGCTCCTTCTAAAAATTGATAACAAAACGGATGTTGAAATTGATTCAACGAGACTACTGTGCAAATAAATTGCGTAATGCTCAATTGGGGCGGATAACTCTTACGATCTAGATCGCAAAAATCACTTAGCATAAGACAAAACCGGCTATTTTCTTTTATTAAAAATACGCTACACTAAGTATGAAGCCGTTACAGTACGCCAGTCAAAAAATAAGGATAAAGTTATGCCGACCATTAGTGTTGCAATGATTGTAAAAAACGAACAACAAGATCTCGCACAATGCCTAGCAAGCGTGAAAGATTGGGTGGACGAGATTGTGATTTTAGACTCGGGTAGCACCGATAATACCAAAGAAATCGCCCTACAATATGGCGCGAAATTCTATGAAAATACCGATTGGCAAGGCTTCGGCAAGCAACGCCAACTTGCCCAGCAATATGTAACTTCTGATTATGTGTTATGGCTAGACGCTGATGAGCGCGTAACCGATGAGTTACGAGAAAATATTCAGCAAGCGGTGGCAAAAAATTTGCCAAATGTGGTGTACGATATTCCGCGCATCAGCGAAGTATTCGGGCGCTTAATTCGTCACTCGGGCTGGTATCCTGATTATGTGGTACGCTTGTATCAAACCCAGTATGCAGGCTATAACGATGCCTTAGTTCACGAAAAAGTGGTATATCCTACCAATGCAAAAGTGGAAAAATTGGCGGGTAACTTGCTGCATTACCCTTATAAAAATTTACATCATTACTTGGTGAAATCGGCCAATTATGCACAAGCTTGGGCGGAACAGCGCCATAGACAAGGGAAAAAAGCCACGCTGTTTCAAGGTGTTACCCACGGAATTAGTGCTTTTATTAAAATGTACGTATTAAAAGCAGGATTTTTAGATGGTAAACAGGGATTTTTATTGGCGGTGCTTTCAGCTTTTTCAGTATTTTCTAAATATGCTCAATTATGGTCAAAAGATGTTTCTAAATAATTATTAAGGTAAGAATATGAGCGAGACTAAACCAGAAATTTTATTTATTAATATGGCAAAAGGCTTTGGTGGTGGTGAATTCCAAACTGAGCAATTAATGTTAGCATTGCCTGAGTATAAAGTTTACTTTTTTGGAAAAAAGAATGGTAAGTTTATTCAGAAATTAAGAGAGCATAAAAATATTACTATTTTAAATCTTTTTCAGATAATTAAACGTGTGCTGAATAAGAAACCATTGATTATCCATGCTCAAGATGGCAGAGGAGCCCATATCGCAGGCTTTCTGAAATTGATCTCTGGAAAATCTGTTGTAATAACAAGGCATGTTGCCTTTCCATTTAAACGTAAATCTTCCACAAAATCTTATAAAAATGCTGATATATTGGTTGGAGTCAGCGAGCAGGTTAGTCATAACTTAAGAGATCTAAATAGTAATGTTAAAACAATTTATGGCTGCATAAAGCCTTTATTAGAAAATAATCAATTTGAACAAACATTTTTTTCAGAGAAAACCAGAAAGTTATCTATCGCTCATATTGGTAATTTACAAAAAGTTAAGAATTTTGAATTAACTATTGAGCTAGCAAAAAATTTTCCTGAAATATTATTTTATATTGTTGGTTCAGGCGAATTAGAACAAGCCTTGAAAGAACAGGCTAAAGACTTAAAAAATGTTATTTTTATTCCCTTCACGCCTTATATTGGCTCTATATTTAAGCATATTGATGTACAAATTCTTCCATCTTTCTTAGAAGGGTTACCCGGAGTTATTTTAGAAGGTTACCAATATAATATTCCTACTATTGCTAATGCAGTAGGTGGAATTCCAGAGATTATAGAAGATGGCAAAACAGGCTATTTAATCAAACACAATACACCTGAGTCCTATCAAAAAGTTTTAAAAGATCTACTTAACCATCCAGAACAACTGATTGAGTTAAAAGAAAATATCAAGCTGTATATGCGACATAATGATTTTTCTGCACAAAATATGGCAAAACAGTATGCTGAAATTTATCAGCATCTTTTAGCCGAGAAACCATAGCCATTTATACCGTTTTTGTAACGAATATTTGTTGCCTTTTTATCGGAAAAGCGTATAATCCACAGGCTTTTTGTCTATATATACAGAGAAAAAAGTAAGCATTCCCACTCCTTCGATGTGGGTTTTCTTTTAGTATTCATTAATTAGAGGAAGGTTATGGTAACCATTCGTTTATCTCGTGGCGGTTCTAAAAAACGCCCATTTTACCAAATTGTAGTAGCTGACAGCCGTTGCCCACGCGATGGTCGTTTTATTGAGCGTGTTGGCTTTTTCAACCCTTTAGCGGCAGGTAAAGCTGAGCGTCTTCGTATCAATCTTGAGCGTGTAAATGCTTGGGTTGAGAAAGGAGCAAGCTTATCAGATCGCGTTAGCTCTTTGGTAAAAGAAGCTCAACAAGCTGCAGCTTAATTGCAGTTTTTAAAGTTTATAGGTGAATGAAATGACGCAACAAAGAATTGAAGTAGTTGGTAAATTAGGCTCAACATACGGAATTCGTGGTTGGTTACGCATTTATTCATCAACAGAACAAGCCGAAAGCATTTTTGATTATCAGCCTTGGTTTTTAAAAATTAAAGGTCAATGGCAGCCAACAGAATTAGAAAGTTGGAAACATCATAATCACGAACTTATTGTTAAATTAAAAGGCATTAATGATCGTGAAATCGCACAAACCCTAACCAATGTTGAAATTGGTGTAGATTTATCTGTATTCCCTGAACTTGAAGAGGGGGATTATTATTGGCACGATTTAATTGGCTGCCAAGTGGTGAATCTGCAAGGTTACAATATGGGAACGGTGGCTGAGATGATGGAAACTGGCTCAAATGATGTATTAGTTGTACGAGCGAGTCAAAAAGATGCTTTTGGAAAACAAGAACGGTTAATTCCGTTTTTGTATGAACAAGTAGTTAAAAGAGTAGATCTCACCACCAAGACTATTGAAGTGGATTGGGACGCTGGTTTCTAAACTCAGGCATACAGTGAGCTTTAGGTTGTAGCATTTCGAGCCTACAAACTAGGAAAATAACAATGTGGATTGGTCTTGTTTCATTGTTCCCCGAAATGTTTAAAGCGATTACTGAGTATGGGGTAACGGGTAGAGCCGTAAAACAAAATCTCTTGCAAGTAAAATGTTGGAATCCGCGTGATTTCACCACGGATAAACATAAAACCGTTGATGACCGTCCTTACGGCGGTGGGCCTGGAATGTTGATGATGGTGCAACCATTACGTGATGCAATCCAAGCGGCTAAAACGGCAGCAGGAGAAGGTGCAAAGGTGATTTATCTTTCACCACAGGGACGTAAACTCGATCAAAATGGCGTAACAGAATTGGCACAAAATCAAAAATTGATTTTAGTCTGCGGTCGTTACGAAGGTATTGACGAACGAGTGATCCAAACTGAGATTGACGAAGAATGGTCGGTCGGTGATTACGTTCTCACTGGCGGTGAATTACCTGCAATGACATTGATTGATGCCGTTGCACGCTTTATCCCCGGAGTGCTAGGCAAACAGGCCTCTGCAGAAGAAGATTCTTTTGCCGAAGGTTTGCTTGACTGCCCTCACTATACTCGCCCAGAAGTGCTAGACGGAATGTCTGTACCTGCGGTGTTGATGTCGGGCAACCACGCTGAAATTCGTAAATGGCGGTTAAAACAATCGTTATTGCGAACCTGGTTAAGACGCCCTGAGCTATTGGAAAGCCTAGCTCTGACTGACGAACAACGGAAACTGCTGGCACGAGTCAAACTTGAACAGCAGGCAAATAAAGTTGATTAGTTGATTGCGAGTTTAATCATTCGCAAAATCATCAGTTAATACTAGGATCTTAGAAGGATTACACAATGAGTAACATCATTAAACAAATTGAACAAGAACAATTAAAACAAAACGTACCTAGCTTCCGCCCAGGTGATACTTTAGAAGTTAAAGTATGGGTTGTTGAAGGTAGTAAACGTCGTCTGCAAGCATTCGAAGGCGTGGTTATTGCAATTCGTAACCGCGGCTTGCACAGTGCATTCACTTTACGCAAAGTATCTAACGGTGTGGGCGTTGAGCGTGTATTCCAAACTCACTCACCAGTTGTAGATAGCATCGCCGTTAAACGTAAAGGTGCGGTTCGTAAAGCGAAACTTTACTACTTACGTGAGCGTTCGGGTAAATCTGCACGTATTAAAGAACGTCTTGGTGACTAATTTTCCAAACGCAAATTATAAGGGCTTGAGAGCAATCTCAAGCCTTTTTTAAATCAGCTAGCCAAATTTAAATAAATTTTCTCCCCTCTTCCATTTCACCAATTTTCACACATATGCTCTCCTATAAAATAAAAGAAATTTTTATTTATCATTGAGATTACTTATATAAAATAGTAAAGTAGGCGATTGTTTCTTATTTATTTAAACTCAGCGTAAAGGCGGAATCTATGGGAAAAAGTGTTGTTATCTTAGGTGCCCAATGGGGTGATGAAGGTAAAGGAAAGATAGTTGATCTATTAACAGATCGCGTAAAATACGTTGTACGTTATCAAGGCGGACACAATGCAGGGCATACACTAATTATTAACGGTGAAAAAACTGTATTACGCCTGATTCCATCAGGTATTTTGCGTGAAAACGTCACCTGTTTAATTGGTAATGGCGTTGTGCTTTCGCCTGAGGCCTTGATGCAAGAAATGGGAGAATTGGAAGAACGTGGTATTAATGTACGCGATCGTCTTCTTATTTCTGAAGCTTGCCCACTAATTTTACCTTATCACGTTGCAATGGATCACGCACGCGAAGCCGCATTAGGCAAAAAAGCTATTGGTACGACAGGCCGAGGAATTGGCCCTGCTTATGAAGATAAAGTTGCTCGCCGTGGATTGCGTGTAGGCGATTTATTTGATCTAGAAAATTTTGCAGAAAAGCTAAAAAATATTTTAGATTACTACAATTTCCAATTAGTGCATTATTACAAAGTTGAACCTGTCGATTATCAGAAAGTATTAAGTGCCGTAAAAGAAGTTGCTCCAGTTATTACAGGAATGGTTGCTGATATTACTGCAATTCTTGATATTGCGCGTAAAAATGGCGATAACATTCTGTTTGAAGGTGCGCAAGGAACAATGCTTGATATTGACCAAGGGACTTATCCTTATGTAACCAGTTCAAATACGACAGCAGGTGGTGTATCTACTGGTTCAGGGTTTGGACCACGCCATATTGATTATGTACTAGGCATTATCAAAGCCTATTGTACCCGTGTTGGTGGAGGCCCATTTGCTACAGAATTATTTGATGAAGTTGGTGCTGAAATTGCACGTAAAGGAAATGAATTTGGTGCAGTAACAGGTCGCCCTCGTCGTTGCGGGTGGTTTGATGCAGTAGCAATGCGCAGAGCCATTCAAGTGAACTCTATTTCTGGTTTTTGTATGACTAAACTTGATGTCCTAGATGGGTTCGATGAAATCAAAATCTGTGTCGGCTACAAAATGCCAAATGGTGAAATCGCTGAATTTGCCCCTCTCGCGGCGAAAGATTGGGAAGGTGTTGAGCCTATTTATGAAACTCTCCCCGGCTGGAAAGAAAACACTTTTGGCGTAACCGATGTCAATAAATTGCCAGAAAACACTCGTAAATATATTAAACGTATTGAAGAAGTAACTGGCGTGCCTGTGGACATTCTTTCAACAGGGCCTGATCGCCTTGAAACAATGATTTTACGTGACCCATTTTCTGCATAATGCAATAATTATGTTCATCTACTAAAACAAGCCCAAGATATTTTTTCTTGGGCTTTGAAATTGCTGAAATTCCTACCGCACTTTTTTCTGCACTTACTAATTGTGCTTGCTTACTCATTATCTTTAGCCAGTTAATGGCATCATTTTTCAGCTATTCTGCCTTCTTCTTATTTTATCTAATACTCAGTAAGCTGATTTTATCTTTCTCAATTTCTAGAACATAAAAAAATCTGCACCCTACTTGGCTTTTGCCTTTTGAGTGCAGATTATTTATTCAGCAATTAAGCGAATAACTTCGTTAAATTAGAAGTAAACGCGTAAACCAACACCATAACGATTATCTTTAGCTGATGAAGTTGAACCAGTAACAGTCACATCATTACCTTCAATCGTGCCAGTACCTTTTACTCGAGAATGAGCATATTCAACATAAGCCACAACATTTTTGTTAAATGCGTAGTCTGCACCAACTAAATAAACGTTTTCTCTAAGTTTTTGATTTTGGTCAACACTTAATTCGCCAACGACAGAACGTAAGAAGTTCGCATCACCTTTATCAAAGCTTAATCCACCTTTGTAGCCTTTATATTCATTGCGCTCCCAAATAGCATAGACAGAAGCGTTATCTAAATATTGGTATTTAGCAGCAACTTCTAAGAAACGGCCTTTACCGCCTCTGTCTTGGCTTTGATGTTCTTTATAAGAAGATTGACCATATTCAGCACCAAAAGTTACTGGACCGTAAACAAATTGTGAAGCTACACGCCATGATTGAACTTTAAGGCCTGTATCGTTTGACAATGCAGAACCATTGTCATTAACTTCAACGGTATAACCGGCATTTAAATTTACACCAACGTCATCAAACTGAGCAGCATAAAATGCTGATGTACCATAAGCATATTTAAGGTTATCATCTGCATTATTTTTCTTAGCTTGACCGAAAGTATAATCAGCACCGAAACCTAAAGTTTGACCTTCAGCTAATTGATAGTCTGCTGAACGGAAAGAAACGACTTTATTTCCACCAGTGAATAGATTGTTGCTACCACCAAATAAATAAGAATGATCGTTAAGTTCTACTGAATCACCTGTAGTAGCCTGTTTACCAAATGAAACACGACCTAAATCATCTTTTTCAAGAGCCAACCATAATTTGTTAGTTTTGATGTTGTTGAATGAAGAATTAGTATCCCATTTATCACCACCATCATTGAAACGTAAACGGGTATAACCGATTACTTTAACGCCTTCACCTAAATCTTGTTGCGCTTTAAATTCTAAACGAGAGCCGTTGTTTCTTAAGTCAGCACGTTCGTTATCGTTAAATTTACCTAACACAACTTCTACACGGCCACCTACATCAACTTTTGTGCCATCTTGGTTATAAACTGTTGCTGCGTTTGCTGAAGTAGCTACAGCTGCTACTGCTAATGCTAATAATGTCTTTTTCATAATAAAATTCCTTTCAGAATTAAGTTGTTATAACAATTTAAAAGTAAATTAGCCTCATTTTTTGACAGAAAAGGGCAAATCCACTTCGCTTTAAGCGAGTTCATATTGGCAAAGAAATATTGCCCTGTCAACCAAAATTACAAAAAGTTCATTTTATTTAGCGCACAAAATTACATTTTTTAATAAATTTATAAATTCTTAGTACCTAAAATACAAATAATAATTAAAGAAAAAGCCCACATAAAAAGGTTTATGTGGGCAAATGAGAGAATAATTATTACTAGAATAACATACGAGCACCAACAGCGATACGATAATTTGCTTTTTCGTTCGCATTTAATACTCTTCCACCTTGGGTAACTTTACCTTTTCCCCCTTCAACATAAGCGACTAATTTTTTGTTGAATTTGTGATCTACCCCAAGCATCCAACCACGCATTTTCAATGCTTCCACACTAGGATCTGCTTTTTTACCCTTCGCAAAGTAATATTGCCCATAGACCGCATTTTGCTCAGTTACATCTACTTTTACCCCAACTAAAAAACGATCATTCTTATGTAATGACGCTTTATACCCTGCTATTTTTTGGAAACCAATATTACCACTTTCAACGCCTTGTTTAGATACTCGACCAAATGCCCAGTCAAAACCGACTCGAAGAACATCATATTTCACTTCTAAGCCTATACCGCCTCGTTTTAATTTATATTGATCTTGTTCTAATCCACTTGCGGATTGGGTAACTATAGAATAACCAGATCCAAAACGTACTCCGAAATCACCAAAGGTATTATCATAAAATAAACCAACCCCATAACCTTGACCTTCGTCCCAGCCCGTTGTACCGCTTGAAAGACCATTTGCCTTATTCGCTTGTCCAAAGTAATAATCTGCAGCAAAGCGGAAACCTTCAAATTTGTTTGACATAAAATGCGCTGCTTTCTTATGTGCATCAAAGAAGATATTACCACCACCATCGTAAGTATAATTTGCTTTAGGAATATGATCGCCTAGATGTAATTGGCGACCAAAAGTTAATGTTCCCACATCTTTTTGGCTTAATCCTAAAAATAAACGGTGCGTTCTTAAATTTCCACCGATAGCATCTACCGCCCCACTACCGTTAGAGAAGCGTAATTCAACACCACCAAACACTTTAAACCCTTCAGCCAAATCATGATATGCTCTTACGCGTACACGGGAACCAATATCTCGTAGATCACTACGCTGTCCCGAATCATTACGTAATTCAAAATGCATACGTCCATCAAGATCGAGCTTTGTGCCATCCTTTTCATAAAGTACAGTTGCACTTGCGGCTGTTGAAACCATTGCTACCACGGCTAATGCGATAAGTGTCTTTTTCATAATTAATTTCCTTTTTTCTAGGTTTATTATTAACAGAATAGAGCTTAATTTCCGTTCTATTCATAAAAATTCTATTTTTATGAATCTTTTATCAATGAAAAATATAGAAACGTTATTTTTTTCTGTCAAAAATTCTCTAAAACTGAAAACCCCATAAAAATCGCTAAGAAAACAATAAGTTAAAAGATAATATAATTTAAAAATACGCGAAAAAAGTGTGATATATATAACATTTTCTTACTTATCTCATTTTGACAAGATCACTATTAAAAAGAATAACATTATGAAATATAAGTTCTTTTTATCAATCCAAATGGAGCAATGAAGTAATATTCAAAAAAATAAATATTTTTAGTAACTTTACTTTATTTTTGTGTAGAAGATCACATTTCTGTGAAAAAAAACCGCACTTTCAGTAAGTTATCAATAAAAGTGCGGGGATTTTTTAGGGGATTTTAGGCTTACGCATTTTCAATACTAAACGCCATTGTCTCTTTAATACTATCGAGTTCTAAAGCTATCATTATTAAGCGATCAACACCTAAGGCAACCCCAGCACAATTAGGCACACCGGCTTGAAGTGCGGCAAGGAATCGTTCATCTAGCTGGCGAATTGGTAAGCCTAGTTTTTCACGTTGGCAATTATCTTGTTCAAAGCGATGGCGTTGTTCATTCGCATCGGTGAGTTCATTAAAACCGTTAGCTAGTTCAATACCTTTATAGTAGAACTCAAAGCGCTCCGCCACACGGTGATCTTCCGAGCTAATTTGTGCTAACGCGGCTTGAGTTGCGGGAAAATGATAAATGGCTACCGGACGTTCTTGCCCTATTTGCGGTTCGATCACGGTGCTGAATAAAAATTGTAGTAAGGTATCCCTATCTTCATTTTCAGCCCATTCTAAGCGGTATTCTTTTGCTTTAGTAATTAATTCTTCGTGTGATACTGAAAGCGGATCAATCCCCACATATTCTTGGAAGGCAAATTGATAGCTCATACTTTCTGCGGGCTCACAATCCAGAATTTGTTGTAATAGATCATCCACTTCATTAATTAAACGATACATATCAAAATGTGGACGATACCACTCCAACATCGTAAATTCAGGATTATGCTTTCTGCCTGACTCTTCATTACGGAACACTTTACATAGCTGAAAAATCGCGCCACTGCCAGCCGCAAGTAGACGTTTCATTGGATATTCTGGACTGGTAGAAAGCCAAAGTGTTTTTGATTGATGACCAAAAGGAGAAATAAATTCAGTACAGAAGGTAGCAAGATGCACATCCGTTACGCCAAATTCACTTAAAATAGGGGTCTCCACTTCTAATAAACCACGATCAGTGAAAAAGCGGCGAATTTCTGCCATTATCTTGGCTCGTGCTAATAAATTATGAATAGTAGCCGTTGGACGCCATTGGTCATTTTCTGTCATAAAATCCCCTAATAATTTCTTTGATAAGATAAAGTGCGGTTATTTTACCTGAAATATTTTTGCAAGATGAGTTATTTTTACATAATGTATTTATTCTATAAAAAGAGGAAATACTCATTAAGGTAGCCCTGCTAACCTAACTTTTTTGAGTTAGATCACACTTTCAAACTTTGCTCTGCTTTTTTGATAAAAAAGTCTGATTTATTTTATAAAAGCGTGGCAAAATAAGCTTACCCTAACAAATTTCAAACAATTTGAAATTTTCTCAGACATTTCAATTTCATCTACTTTATATTGGAGGAAATCGTGCAAACTGTTAATGTCGATATTGCAATTGTTGGTGCTGGTGGCGGTGGCTTACGAGCGGCAATTGCAGCAGCACAGGCAAATCCAAACCTTAAAATTGCCTTAGTTTCAAAAGTTTACCCTATGCGTAGCCATACTGTGGCTGCAGAAGGGGGCGCCGCTGCAGTAATCAAGGAAGAAGACTCTTATGATAAACATTTCCACGATACCGTAGCTGGGGGCGATTGGTTATGTGAACAAGACGTGGTGGAATACTTTGTAGAACATTCCCCTGTTGAGATGACACAATTAGAACGCTGGGGCTGCCCTTGGAGTCGTAAACAAGACGGTGATGTGAATGTGCGCCGTTTCGGTGGAATGAAAATCGAACGGACTTGGTTCGCCGCCGATAAAACAGGCTTCCACTTGTTACATACCCTTTTCCAAACTTCAATGCAATTCCCACAAATTCAACGCTTTGATGAGCATTTCGTGTTAGATATTCTTGTTGATGATGGCCACGCACGTGGTATGGTGGCAATGAATATGATGGAAGGCACATTGGTGCAAATCAATGCCAATGCAGTAATTATCGCAACCGGTGGTGGTTGTCGTGCATTCCGTTTCAATACAAACGGCGGCATTGTAACGGGTGATGGTTTATCAATGGCCTATCGCCACGGCGTGCCATTGCGTGATATGGAATTCGTGCAATATCACCCAACCGGCTTACCAAATACCGGGATTTTGATGACAGAAGGCTGTCGTGGTGAAGGTGGTATTTTGGTCAATAAAGACGGCTACCGCTATTTACAAGATTATGGTCTAGGTCCTGAAACGCCAATCGGTAAACCTGAAAATAAATATATGGAATTAGGCCCGCGTGATAAAGTGTCGCAAGCATTCTGGCAAGAATGGCGTAAAGGTAATACCTTAAAAACCGCAAAAGGCGTGGACGTGGTTCACCTTGACTTACGTCATTTAGGTGAAAAATATTTGCACGAACGTTTACCATTTATTTGTGAACTGGCTAACGCTTATGAAGGCGTTGATCCTGCAAAAGCACCAATTCCTGTACGTCCTGTTGTGCATTACACAATGGGTGGTATTGAAGTGGATTTCAACAGCGAAACCCGTATTAAAGGTCTATTTGCTGTGGGTGAATGTGCTTCATCAGGCTTGCACGGTGCGAACCGTTTAGGTTCTAACTCACTTGCCGAATTAGTGGTATTAGGCCGTGTTGCCGGTGAATATGCAGCAAAACGTGCTACTGAAGCGGCACCTGCCAACCAAACAGCGGTAGATGCGCAAGCTCGCGATGTGATCCAACGTTTAGAGGATTTATATAACCAAGAAGGTACTGAATCTTGGTCACAAATCCGTGATGAAATGGGCGATTCAATGGAAGAAGGTTGTGGTATTTATCGTACACAAGAAAGTATGCAACAAACCGTTGATAAAATTGCTGAACTAAAAGAACGTTATAAACGCATTCGCATTGCTGATCGCTCAAGCGTATTCAACACCAATGTACTTTATACCGTAGAATTAGGTTACATTTTAGACGTGGCACAATCTATCGCAAATTCAGCTATTGAGCGTAAAGAATCTCGTGGTGCTCACCAACGTTTAGACTACACAGAACGTGATGATGTGAATTACTTAAAACACACTTTGGCTTTCTACAATGAAGATGGTATGCCACGCATTGAATACAGCCCAGTGAAAATCACAAAATCTCAACCTGCAAAACGTGTTTATGGTGCGGAAGCTGAAGCGCAAGAAGCGGCAGCGAAAGCTAAGGAGCAAACAAATGGCTAATCAAGCAATGATGAATATCGAGGTTCTGCGTTATAACCCTGAAATAGATAAAGAACCTTATTTAAGAACTTACCAAGTGCCTTATGATAGCCAAACCTCATTGTTAGATGCACTTGGCTATATTAAAGATAAACTTGAGCCGGAATTGTCTTACCGCTGGTCTTGTCGTATGGCAATTTGTGGTTCGTGCGGAATGATGGTGAACGATAAGCCTAAACTCGCTTGTAAAACCTTCTTGCGTGATTATAGCGGTCATATGCGTATCGAACCATTAGCTAACTTCCCGATTGAGCGCGATTTAGTGGTGGATCTCAGCCACTTTATCGAAAGTTTAGAAAGCATTAAGCCTTATATTATCGGTAATGAAGCACCGCCATTAGATGGCAAACCGCACCCATCAGCGGAATTGGCGAAAAGCCGCACCAAGCAAACACCAGCACAATTAGAGAAATATCGTCAATTCTCAATGTGTATTAACTGTGGTTTATGCTATGCCGCTTGTCCACAATTCGGCTTAAATCCAGAATTTGTCGGCCCTGCTGCAATTACATTGGCACATCGCTATAACCTTGATAATCGTGATCACGGTAAAGCTGAACGAATGAAAATTCTTAACGGTGACAACGGGGTGTGGAGCTGTACATTCGTGGGTTACTGTTCTGAAGTGTGTCCAAAACACGTTAATCCAGCCTCCGCAGTGAACCAAGGCAAAATCGAAAGTGCGAAAGACTACGTTTTTGCAATGTTAAAACCGCAAAACTAAAGGAGAAGTAAAATGACAACAGTAACAGCAAGCAAACGCAAAAAATATGTGCGTGAAGTGAAACCAACTTGGTGGAAAAAGTTAGATTTTTACAAATTCTATGTATTGCGTGAAAGCACAGCCATTCCAACCCTATGGTTTTGTTTAGAGCTATTTTACGGCTTAATTTGCCTAGGCAATGGCACATTTGCCACAAACTTTGTTCATTTCTTGCAAAACCCAATTGTGGTGATTTTAAATATCATCACCCTAGGGGCAGTGCTATTAAATAGCTACACGTTCTTTAATATGGCACCACAAATGGCCAATATTATTGTGAAAAATGAACGCCTAGATGCCAAATTAATCTCTCGCATATTCTGGGGGATCACCGCTTTCGTTAGCATTATTACCTTAATTCTCGTATAGGAAATAAGAATATGAATAAACAAAATCCAAAACGTTCAAATGAACCTGTTGTATGGTTATTATTTGGTGCGGGCGGTGCAATCAGTGCCGTATTCTTCCCTGTTCTTGTGCTAATTTTTGGTTTCTTGCTTCCTTTTGATCTTATCTCTCCAGATAATATCATTGCCTTTGCTAGCACTTGGATCGGTAAGCTAATTATCCTAGCTATGCTCATTTTCCCTGCTTGGTGTGGTATTCACCGAGTACATCTTGGATTGCACGATTTTAAAGTGCATATCCCTGCTGCAGGTGTGATTTTTTATGGCTTAGCCTGTTTATTTTCTTTATTAACTGTCTTTGCTGTATTTAAAATCTAAACTATTAGATTAGAAAAGAGAGAACGCGAAAATAAGGATTTTAAAGATAGTTCGTATTATTACTTGACGCCGGAGACTCAACTCTTTATCATTCATTATCCTTAATGGAGGAATGGTCGAGTGGTTGAAGGCACCGGTCTTGAAAACCGGCGAGGGTTTACGCCCTCCAAGAGTTCGAATCTCTTTTCCTCCGCCATATTCTAAAAGCCAGCTCAATAGCTGGCTTTTTTATTAATCGCTAGCTCATTTCAAAATTGTTCAAATAATAAGGCACTCAATACGTAAGCAAGTTAAAGATAGGTATAAAAATGAGAGATTCAAGAAATGAAATTATCGTTTTATGTTGGCGGAACGGACGGGACTCGAACCCGCGACCCCCTGCGTGACAGGCAGGTATTCTAACCAGCTGAACTACCGCTCCGAATCAAAAGAAATGGCGGAATGGACGGGACTCGAACCCGCGACCCCCTGCGTGACAGGCAGGTATTCTAACCAGCTGAACTACCACTCCGCTTCAACGGTGGGAATAATAATCTTGAATAATAATCTGGTCAAGTGATTTTTATCTCTTACTGCTCAACTGGTTAATTAACAATCGCTAATGAATGACATCATTTTCAATTCGTTTAATCCACAAACAATTTTCTTTACTTTTCTTCGCTATCATTTTGAGATATTCTCGATGAGCTTCTAATTCCGCTTCATCAGCCGAGATAACAACAAAATCTTGCAAAATATCTACCGCACTTTGCACTTCTATTTTGCCCTCTTGTTCATTTAAAACTGGTTCAGCATCACTTTCCTCAAATAAACTGGTTTGACCGCCAGTCATTGCCAGATAAACATCACCTAAAATTTCAGCATCCAGTAATGCACCATGCAATGTTCGCTTACTATTATCTATATGTAAGCGATCACAAAGTGCATCTAAACTATTGCGTTTACCTGGATACATTTGGCGAGCCATTTGCAAAGTATCCGTTACCACACAAATATCACTCGTTTTTACGGGAATATTATGCTTTTCAAATTCATAATCCATAAAGCCCACATCAAAGGGCGCATTATGAATGAGTAGCTCTGCTCCTTTAATAAAATCAATAAACTCTTGTGCCACTTCAGCAAAACTTGGTTTATCTTTTAACATTTCATCCGTAATACCATGTACTTTGATTGCTTCTGGATCAACTTCTCTATCGGGTTTAATATATAAATGCAGTTTACGCCCTGTATACTTACGATTGATCATTTCTACCGCACCAATTTCAATGATGCAATGTCCTAGGTAGTGCTTGCCTAGCTGATTCATCCCTGTTGTTTCGGTATCTAGCACAATTTGACGCGGAGAAATTTGTGAATCTGTCATACAATCCTATCTCTTTAAATCGTTTTACTGTATTATCGCCTTATTTGAAAAAAATTTATAGCTATAATTCTTATATATAATGTTAAAAAAAATTGAAATTTTTACTGATGGTTCTTGCTTAGGTAACCCAGGTAAAGGCGGTATTGGCATTCTGCTACGTTATAAAGCACACGAAAAGCAAATTTCTAAAGGCTATTTTCAAACAACCAATAATCGAATGGAATTACGCGCTGTAATTGAAGCCTTGCGAACCTTAAAAGAACCTTGCGCTATTACATTACATAGTGATAGCCAATATATGAAAAATGGTATCACTAAGTGGATTTTTAGCTGGAAAAAAAATAATTGGAAGTCCAGTACGGGGAAAACGGTAAAAAACCAAGATCTTTGGATTGCTTTAGATCAGGCTATTCAGCCACACCAAATAAATTGGCAATGGGTGAAAGGACACAGTGGACATCGTGAAAATGAAATATGCGATGAGCTCGCTAAACAGGGAGCGCAAAATCCCACTTTAGAAGATGTGGGTTATCAACCCACTTAATCTATTTTCCTTGAATAAGGTAATCTGAAAATAAAGTATAGAAGAGCAGAGTCGCTCTTCTACAAATTAAATTTAAAGACTTTCACGCTAAACAAGAAACACGCATTTTTAGCATAACTTGCTATTTCTTCCGTCACAGCTGTAAAGACGATTTATTTCCCTAAATTATCAAAAAATCGTTTCACACCGTCCAGAAAGCTATCCGATTTTGGTCTATGCTGTGTTTTGCCCTCTAGACTCTCTTCTAACTTTCTTAGCAACGCTTTTTGCTCTTCATTAAGTTTTACAGGTGTTTCTACAATAATTCGACAAATTAAGTCGCCAGCATAGTTTAAACGTGTAGAACTTACCCCTTTTCCACGCATTCTAAACAATTTGCCTGTTTGCGTTTCTGCTGGGATTTTAAGCTTAACTCGTCCATCTAAGGTTGGTACTTCAATTTCACCACCAAGAGCTGCCATAGTGAAACTAATTGGTACTTCACAATATAAGTTATTACCATCACGCTCAAAAATATCGTGTGGTTTAACGTGAATTACCACATATAAATCCCCAGCAGGTGCACCCTGTTCACCAGCAGCACCTTCACCACTTAGACGTAATTGATTGCCAGTATCCACGCCTGCCGGAATTTTTACAGAAAGATTTTTCTGTTTATGCACACGTCCATCACCGTGGCATTTTTCACAAGGCTGTTCAATTTTTTTACCTGAACCGTGGCAGTGAGGACAAGTTTGTTCCTGTACAAAAAACCCACTTTGACGGCGGATTCGACCAGATCCGTGACAATAATGACAAGTTTCCACTTTTGAACCAGCTTTAGCACCAGAGCCGTGACAGGTGTCACACATAGCCAATGTATTGATTTTAATATCTTTACTTGTGCCTTTAACCGCTTCTTCCAAAGTGATTTCAAGATCGTAACGTAAATCTTCGCCACGCACAACTCGCTGACGGCCACGCCCACCGCCAAACATATCACTAAAAATATCCCCAAAAATATCGCCGAAATCAGCACCGCCAAAGCCGCCTGCGCCACCAAAGCCACCTTGTTCAAATGCAGAATGACCATATTGATCATAAGCGGCTCGTTTTTGTTGATCTGTTAGCACTTCATAGGCTTCTTGGATCTCTTTAAATTTTGCTTCGGCTTCTTTGTCGCCCGGATTACGGTCAGGGTGATATTTCATTGCCAAGCGTTTATATGCTTTCTTAATGGCTTTCTCATCGGCATTGCGTTCAATACCTAAAATTTCGTAAAAATCACGTTTTGACATTATGTTTCCACATTTATTGGTAAATTATTTTAATGCAAATCAATACACCAAAAGGGCGTATTACTACGCCCTTGGTTAAAGAAGAAAATCAATGATTATTTATCTTTCACTTCTTCAAATTCTGCATCAACAACATCATCACCACCTTTTCCGCTTTGAGTTTGTTGTGCATTGGCATCTGCTTGTGCTTGTTGCTGACCTGCTTGCATTAATTTTTCTGAAACTTGAATTAATGCTTGCACTTTCGCTTCAATTTCAGCTTTATCTTCACCTTTCGCTGCAGTTTCTAATTCATTTACTGCTTTTTCGATCGGTGCTTTATCATCGGCTGAAAGTTTATCACCTACTTCACTTAATTGTTTGCGAGTAGAGTGTACTAGATGATCAGCTTGGTTACGCGCTTGAACTAATTCTTCAAATTTACGGTCAGCATCTGCGTTTGCTTCGGCATCTCGCACCATTTGTTGAATTTCATCTTCGCTTAAACCAGATGAAGCTTTAATGGTAATTTGTTGTTCTTTACCTGTGCCTTTATCTTTCGCTGAAACGTGGATAATACCGTCAGCATCAATATCAAAGGTTACTTCAATTTGTGGCATACCACGTGGTGCTGGGTTAATACCTTCTAGGTTAAATTGACCTAACGATTTGTTTGCAGACGCTTGTTTACGCTCACCTTGTAACACGTGAATTGTCACTGCACTTTGGTTATCCTCTGCTGTTGAGAAAACTTGTGATTTCTTCGTTGGAATCGTTGTGTTTTTCTCAATTAAGGTAGTCATTACACCACCCATTGTTTCGATACCTAATGAAAGTGGAGTTACATCTAATAACAATACGTCTTTCACATCACCCGCTAATACGCCACCTTGTACTGCAGCACCAATAGCCACTGCTTCATCAGGGTTGACATCTTTACGCGGTTCTTTACCAAAGAACTCAGCCACTTTTTGTTGCACTAATGGCATACGGGTTTGACCACCCACTAAGATAACATCATCAATCTCTGATACACTTAATCCAGCATCGTTTAATGCAACTTTCACTGGCTCTAAAGAGCGAGCCACCAAATCCTCTACTAAGGCTTCTAATTTTGCACGAGTTAATTTAATGTTTAAGTGTTTAGGTCCTGTTGCATCTGCCGTGATGTAAGGTAAATTCACATCCGTTTGTTGTGCTGAAGAAAGTTCGATTTTTGCTTTCTCTGCAGCTTCTTTCAAACGTTGCATCGCAAGTGGATCGTTGCGTAAATCAACGCTTTGTTCTTTTTTGAACTCATCAACTAAGTAATTAATTACACGGTTATCGAAGTCTTCACCACCTAAGTGAGTATCACCATTAGTTGCTAACACTTCAAAGGTTTTTTCACCATCAACTTCATCAATTTCAATGATAGATAAGTCAAATGTACCACCACCTAAGTCATATACTGCGATAGTGTGATTGCCGTTACCTTTGTCTAAACCATACGCTAGCGCTGCCGCTGTTGGTTCGTTAATAATACGTTTAACATCTAAGCCAGCGATACGACCAGCATCTTTAGTGGCTTGACGTTGTGCATCGTTAAAGTAAGCAGGCACTGTGATTACCGCTTCAGTTACTGGCTGACCTAAGAAATCTTCTGCGGTTTTCTTCATTTTTTTCAACACTTCAGCAGAAATTTGTGGCGGTGCCATTTTTTCATCTTTCACTTCAACCCACGCATCACCGTTGTCAGCTTTCACAATGCTGAATGGCATAATATTCACATCACGCTGTACTTCTTGATCTTCAAAACGGCGACCGATTAAACGTTTGATTGCAAATAGCGTATTTTTTGGATTCGTTACTGCTTGACGTTTCGCTGGCTGACCCACTAAGGTTTCGCCATCATTTGTATAAGCAATAATTGACGGCGTTGTGCGATCCCCTTCCGCATTCTCAATAACACGCGGTTTATCGCCATCCATTACAGCCACACAAGAGTTTGTTGTACCTAAGTCAATACCAATAATTTTTCCCATAATATGTTTTCTCCTAATAAAACTCGATTAATTTGTTTACGATTCATTAAATTGGGCTTACTTTGCTAATTTCAAGAGGCACTTTGTTATTTTTTTGCATTTTTTATTTCGCCTTAAAAATACTAAAGCACGATCGCAAAAGTGCGGTTAAAAACTCGCACATTTTCAGCCCAACTCACTGTTGAAACTAAAGTGTTGGCTGAAAAGCAAATTTCAAGGGTTAAAGTGAAAAAATTATACTTTTTTGCAAAAAAACACCAAATTCCTTTCTCAGCCTTTACTCACTGCACACAAGCCCGTAAAATACATACAAATTTTCTATAACTGTAAACTAATGAAAGCGTTAAAACCCTTTTTTATTCCTTTATTTGTTAGCTTATTACTAGCAGGCTGCGCGCTTGATATTGATGATAACCGCCCAACCAACGTGCAATATATTGAAAAAAACGACCGCACTTGGCAGCAACATTTGCAACAAATTCAACAAATTAGTACTTACCAAGCAGAAGGACAAATTGGTTATATCAGTGCCAAACAGCGTTTTTCTACCGCCTTTGATTGGCAATATCAAAGCCCGAAAGCCTATACACTGGTGCTTTCTTCAGCTTTAAGTAGTTCCAAACTTACCTTTAAAATGCACGCGCAAGGTTTAACTATTTCAGATGAAAAAGGACGTCAGCGCTCCGCTAAAGATGCCCAAGCGTTATTACGCGAAATTATCGGAATGGATATTCCGCTCACCCAGCTGGCCACTTGGTTGAAAGGTGAAGCGAACAATCAACAAGATTACAATGTGGGCGTAAACCATTTGCTCGCCAACTTTACTTATGCCATCAATGGTGAGCAATGGACGGTAGATTATTTAAATTATCACCAAGATAGTTCGCCTGCGCTACCACGAGATATTTTGCTAAAAAACGCACAGCAAACCTTAAAAATTCGTGTTAATCATTGGAAATACTAATGAAAAATTATCATTTTTCCACCGCAATTTTAACACGCCCCTCAAATGGGTTATACCGCTTTCCTAGCCCCGCAAAATTAAATTTGTTTCTTTATATTAATGGGCGCTTGGAAAATGGTTATCACGAATTGCAGACCCTGTTCCAATTTCTGGATTTTGGCGATTGGCTAGAAATTGAAGTGCGGGACGATGCACAAATTATTCTTTCCCCCAAAATCCCCCATTTGAAACAAGAAGATAACCTAATTTATCGTGCTGCACATTTACTCCAACAACACTCGGGATGCCAGCTCGGGGCAAATATTCATTTAGATAAAATCTTACCTATAGGAGGGGGCGTTGGTGGGGGATCATCAAATGCCGCAACGACCCTTGTTGCCCTCAATACGTTGTGGAAAACGCAATATTCCCTTGAAGAATTGGCACAATTAGGTTTACAGCTGGGCGCTGATGTTCCCATTTTTATCCAAGGCAAAGCTGCTTTTGCTGAAGGTGTCGGAGAAAAACTTCATTACTGTAATCCACCAGAAAAATGGTATTTGGTGTTAAAACCTGACGTTTCTATTTCAACAGGACTCATTTTTCAAGCACCCAATTTACCACGCAATACCCCAAAAAAGCCACTCTCGCAACTTTTAACCGAAAACTATACAAACGATTGCGAAAAAATTGTGCGAGATCATTATCCAGAGGTTGAAGAGCTGATAAGCTGGTTGTTACAATATGCACCGGCAAGATTAACAGGAACAGGGGCTTGCATTTTTGCAGAATTTGACGATGCTAAATCTGCTCAAGCGGTATTTCTGAATAAGCCAGAACACTGTTTTGGTTTTGTTGCACAAGGGGTAAATGTTTCGCCATTACACCAAATGATGAAGCGTTTATTCAAATGAGATCAATATGTTACACTTTCTTCCATCTAAAATTCTGAGGTTAATTTTACAATGCCTGACATAAAACTTTTCGCGGGTAATGCTACGCCAGAACTCGCAAAACGAATTTCCGAACGCTTATACCTTTCTCTCGGTGATGCCACAGTGGGACGTTTTAGTGATGGTGAAATTCAAGTCCAAATCAATGAAAATGTACGCGGTAGCGATGTTTTCCTTATTCAATCCACCTGCGCACCAACAAATGACAACCTCATGGAATTGCTTGTGATGGTTGACGCTTTACGCCGTGCATCAGCAGGCCGTGTTACTGCCGTAATTCCTTATTTTGGTTATGCTCGCCAAGATCGCCGTGTGCGCTCTGCACGTGTACCTATCACCGCTAAAGTGGTGGCTGATTTCTTATCCAGCGTAGGCGTTGATCGTGTTTTAACCTGTGATCTTCATGCTGAACAAATTCAAGGATTCTTTGATGTTCCTGTGGATAATGTATTTGGCTCGCCAGTATTGATTCACGATATTTTAAAGAAAACCGATCTTGAAAATCCAATCGTGGTTTCACCTGACATTGGTGGTGTGGTTCGTGCTCGTGCGGTTGCTAAATTACTTAATGATACCGATATGGCTATCATTGATAAACGCCGACCAAAAGCAAATGTATCACAAGTAATGCATATTATCGGTGATGTCTCTGGGCGTGATTGTATCTTAGTAGATGACATGATCGACACGGGTGGTACGCTATGCAAGGCCGCTGATGCATTGAAAGAACGGGGAGCAAGACGAGTATTTGCGTATGCAACGCATGCTGTTTTCTCTGGTTTAGCTGCTAAGAATATAGCTAGTGATGCGCTTGATGAAATAGTAGTCACAGATACTATTCCCCTAACACCTGAAATTAAAGCCTTAGGTAAAGTCCGTGTGCTTACGCTTTCAGGAATGTTAGCTGAGGCTATTCGTCGTATCAGCAATGAAGAATCCATTTCTGCAATGTTTAATTAATCCAATAATGAAAGGGCTTAAAATCACTTTTTAAGCCCTTTTACTTTGAAAACAAACAACATTACAACCGCTCTTTTTCCCCGCCAAAATCATCAAGTAAGTTGTCCGTAAGATGAGTAAGAATACCTGTCATTAGTACAAAATCAGCATCGAATCGTTGTGCCACATCCTCTTTTAAAATATCGTCATTTTTTCCCCGCACTTCATCGGAAAATTTCAATCTTTTTAATGTGCCATCTTCATTTAATACAAAAGATAAATAGCCTTCCCATTCTAAAGCGAGCTTAGTAATACTTTTACCTGCTTGCAAAAGTGAAAGAATTTCTTCCGCATCGAGTGCTTGCTGTTTACAACGGATCACCGCATTATCCTGACTGCCACGCAACTCCGCATCTTCCAGCGGAATTAGCCAAGCTGGCGTAGTATTATTACTCACCCAATGGCTCATTACGCTACTCGGCTCATTAGCAAAAGCTAATGGCACAACAGGCAATGATCCTAAAGATTTTCGTAATAATGCAAGCACATCTTCCGCACGTTTACTTGATGCTGCATCAACATAAATGAGCTGTTTATCCGTATCAATCCAAATCGCTGTTTGTTGGTATTTACTGAACGCCCGCGGAAGCAACGTCGCCACCACATCATCTTTCAGTGCCTGTTTTTCCACTTTCTTTAATTTGCGATTTTCTTTCTGTTCTAGCTCGCTAATTCGCTGCTCCAACTCACGTTTTACGACTTGGGTTGGGAGCATTTTTTCTTCTTTTTTGGCTAATAATAAGCGCTGTTTACCCACAGAAAAATGTAATAAATCACTAGTTTTCAACGGTGGAACCCAACCGAATTTTTGCATATCACCCTGTCCACAAGGATAAAACTTCCCTTGTTCTAACTGTGATTGTAAATATTCAGCTGACCAATCTAATGTCTTCGTTAAGCGATAAATCATTAGATTTCTAAAAAATTGATATGCCATAATACGTTATCTTTCCATACTATTTCTATAAAATAAGCTACCATAGGTAGCTTATTGATTTTTCAAGGAGAAAGGATTATTCCGTTGTCGCTTCTACATTGCTTACGACAGTTTCACCTTCAACATCGCTGTCCTCCTCATCCACATCACAAATACGTTCTAGACTCACTACTTGCTCATCTTCTGTGGTGCGGATTAAACGAACCCCCTGCGTATTTCGACCAACAATGCTTACTTCACTGACACGGGTTCTTACTAACGTACCTGCGTCTGTAATTAACATAATTTGGTCGTTTTCTTCCACTTGGGTGGCAGCAACCACTTTACCGTTACGCTCACTTACCTTGATAGAAATTACCCCTTTGGTATTGCGGGATTTGGTTGGGTATTCGGCTAAATCGGTACGTTTACCATAACCATTTTGCGTTGCAGTAAGAATTGCCCCATCATTTTTTGGAATCACCAAAGAGACGACTTTGTCGATATTAAGATCAAGGGTTTCTTCAGCGTTATCATCAGAAATTTCTTCAAATTCCACCGCACTTTCATCTTCCGCCAAATCGTTAGTTAGGGCTAATTTAATACCGCGCACCCCTGTTGCAGTACGCCCCATTGAACGCACAGCACTTTCCGCAAAGCGCACCACGCGACCTTGTGATGAAAACAGCATAATTTCGTTTGAACCGTCTGTAATGTCCACGCCAATAAGCTCATCTTCATCACGTAAATTAAGGGCAATGATACCGTTAGAACGTGGACGGCTAAATTCTGTCAGGGCGATTTTTTTCACCATACCGCCTGCGGTTGCCATCACTACAAATTTATCTTCTTCATAAGCCGATATTGGCAAGATAGCGGTAATACGCTCATTTTCGTCTAATGGCAGAATATTAACGATTGGACGACCACGCGCGCCACGGCTAGCTTGTGGTAATTGATATACTTTGAGCCAATATAAGCGACCACGACTAGAGAAACATAAAATCGTATCGTGAGTGTTCGCAACTAATAATTTCTCAATGAAATCTTCTTCTTTCATTTTAGTGGCAGACTTGCCTTTGCCACCACGGCGTTGTGCCTCGTAATCAGTAATTGGCTGATATTTTACATAACCTTCGTGAGAAAGGGTAACAACAACATCTTCTTGGGCAATCAAGTCTTCTAGATTAATATCACCCGATGCCATTGTAATTTCAGTACGACGTTCATCATTAAATTCCGCTTTTATACGCTCCAACTCTTCACATACTACTTCTCTTAATCGCATAGTATTGTTCAATATGTGCAGTAATTTACCAATTTCGATCAAGATTTCTTGATATTCATTAACAATTTTCTCATGCTCTAAGCCAGTTAAACGTTGTAAACGTAAATCTAAAATGGCACGGGCTTGTTCTTCAGAAAGATAATATAATCCATCACGCACGCCAAATTCAGGGGCAAGATCTTCAGGACGAGAGGCATTCATTCCGGCAGCTTCTAACATTGCACTCACATTTCCTAAATCCCAACCGCGAGCAAGCAAAGCTTCACGAGCTTCATCACCGGTTTTTGACGCACGAATTAATTCAATAACTGGATCGATATTGGCTAAGGCAATGGCTAAGCCTTCTAAAATATGCGCACGCTCGCGGGCTTTACGCAGTTCAAACACCGTACGGCGTGTAACCACTTCACGGCGGTGCTTCACAAAGGCTTCAATAATTTGTTTTAAATTGAATAATTTAGGCTGACCGTGATCTAACGCCACCATATTGATACCAAAGGTGACTTGCATTTGGGTAAGCGCATAAAGGTTGTTTAGTACCACTTCACCCACTGCATCACGTTTGACTTCAATTTCAATGCGGAAACCTTCCTTGTTAGACACATCCAGCACATTACTAATGCCTTCAATTTTTTTATCTCTCACAAGCTCCGCAATTTTTTCCACTAACCTTGCTTTGTTTACTTGATACGGAATTTCCGTCACAACGATCGTTTCACGACCTTTTTCGCTCGTTTCAATTTCTGCTTTAGCGCGTACATAGACTTTTCCCCGCCCTGTTTTATAAGCATCTTCAATGCCTTTTCGCCCATTAATTAATGCCGCCGTTGGGAAATCTGGACCGGGAATAAATTCCATCAACTCATCAATAGTAATATCTTCGTTATCTAAATAAGCCAAACAGCCATCTAATACTTCACCTAAATTATGTGGAGGTATATTCGTTGCCATCCCCACAGCTATACCCGATGACCCATTAACTAGCAAAGCTGGGATTTTGGTTGGCAACACATCAGGGATCATTTCTTTGCCATCATAGTTTGGCGAGAAATCTACGGTTTCTTTGTCTAAATCCGTCAACAATTCTTGTGTAATTTTTTGCATCCGCACTTCGGTATAACGCATTGCCGCTGGCGCATCGCCATCAACTGAACCAAAGTTACCTTGACCATCCACCAACATATAGCGCAACGAAAATGGTTGTGCCATACGCACAATGGTATCATAAACAGCACTATCACCGTGCGGGTGGTATTTACCGATCACATCCCCCACCACACGGGCAGATTTCACATAAGCTTTATTATGGGCAATGCCACTTTGATCCATTGAATACAATACACGGCGGTGCACTGGTTTTAAACCATCACGAACATCAGGCAAAGCACGTCCAACAATTACGGACATCGCATAGTCAAGGTAAGAAGATTTCAACTCTTCCTCAATACTCACAGGGGTAACGCTTGAAACCAAATTCGTCATTGAAATATTCCCTAATTACATAAAAAATTAGATGAGATTGTAGCATAATTTGCAACATATCTCTAATTTTGTAATGAATTTTTACCGCAATTAGGGAATAATAAGAAAGAATTAAAAAACGAAATTGAGAATAACAATAATGCAAAACATCGACCAACAAGAACTTGAAAAATTTGAAAAAATGGCCAAAACTTGGTGGGATCCTGAAGGGGACTTCAAACCTATCCATCGGCTAAATCCATTACGTTTGGATTATATTTGTCAGCAGGCAGACGGTTTATTTGATAAAAAAGTGCTAGATGTAGGCTGTGGTGGTGGTATTTTAGCTGAAGCAATGGCAAAACAAGGTGCAAATGTGACTGGCATTGATATGACAACCGCCCCGCTAGAAGTAGCAAAATCTCATAGCCAAGAAAGCGGTTTAGCCATTGACTATCAACAAACCACAGTAGAAAATTTTCTGCAAAAACACACCGCACTTGGCGCTGAAAAATTTGATATCATCACCTGTATGGAAATGCTAGAGCACGTTCCCGAACCCTATTCAATCATCAATGCCTGCCAAGCCTTATTAAAACCTGATGGTGTATTATTTCTCTCTACTATAAATAGAACCTTAAAAGCTTGGGGATTAGTGATTGTTGGGGCTGAATATGTGCTTAAAATGCTCCCTAAAGGTACGCATAATTATGAAAAATTTATAAAACCGGCAGAGCTATTAGCTTGGACGGACAAAGTAAATTTAGAATGTGTCAATATGGTGGGCTATCATTACAATCCACTAACTGGCAAGTTCAAATTAAATCAGGACGTCAGCGCTAATTATATGGCGACATTTAAAATAGGGAAATAACAACCCACCTATCCTTATTCTGAACTTTTTTGTCTCTACAATGACAAAGAGGTTTTATTATGTATAGATTAAGGATATAAATTTATGTTTGTTTCCCATACTAAATTAAAAAGTAGTACCTTAATAGCGCTGGTTGCGTGCTATTTTACGCTCGTGCTAAATATTGCGTTCTACAAAAAAGTGTGGACTTTACACCCTTTCACAGGGCAACCCGAAGATTATTTTCTCTTAACGGTTCCTTTTTTTGTTTTTTTCACCCTTAATGCTGCATTCCAGTTACTCGCTTTGCCTATTATACACAAAGTAATTATTCCGTTACTGCTTCTGATTAGTGCGGCTATTGGCTATCAAGCCTTATTCTATGATGTGCATTTCACCACTGATATGCTCGAAAATGTCCTACAAACCACGCCAGCTGAAAGTCTTCGTATGCTCACTTGGCAATATCTTACTTGGATTATCCTTTTTGGGGGATTGCCTGCAGCCCTCTATATGAAGGTGAAGATAGACTATCACCGTTGGTGGAAAGAAATTGCTATCCGATTGGGTTTAATTGCTCTTTCAGGCGTAGTCATTTGGGGGATAGCAAAAGGGTTCTATCAAGATTATGCGGCTTTCGTTCGCAATAATAAAACCGTAGTCAGTCTAATTGTACCGTCAAATTTCATTGGTGCTAGCGTGAACAAAATCAAACGCGTGCGTGAAGCTAATCGTCCTTATGAAAACATTGGATTAGATGCACAACAGGCCAAACCCGATGAATATCGTCATTTCACCGTGATTGTGGTAGGAGAAACAACCCGTGCACAAAACTGGGGATTAAATGGCTACGCACGCCAAACGACACCAAAACTTGCTGCACGCGGAAAGGACATCATCAATTTTAATTCAGTATCAAGCTGTGGTACATCTACTGCAATTTCTGTACCTTGTATGTTCTCTTATTTAACCCAAGCTCAATACAATGGGGGGAAAGCGCAAAAAATGGATAATTTGCTTGATGTGCTACAACGTGCAGGCGTCAATATTTTTTGGCTTGATAATAACAGTGATTGCAAAGGCGTTTGTTTACGTGTTCCAAATGAAACTGTCAATATGAAAATGGAAACATACTGTAAAGAAGGCGAGTGCTTAGATGAAATTCTACTTAAAGATTTTGACAAAATTCTTAATGAAAGCAAAAAAGATACCGTGCTTATTCTACATACTATCGGTAATCACGGCCCGACTTATTACGAACGCTACACACCCGAATTTAAAAAATTCGTGCCAACTTGCGAGACCAACGAAATTCAAACGTGTAGCAATGAGCAATTAGTGAATACATACGATAACGGGATTTTATATATCGATAATTTTCTTGATCAAGTCATCCAAAAATTGGAACACCGTGATGATCTAGAAAGTGCGGTATATTATCTCTCTGATCACGGCGAATCACTTGGCGAAGATGGTATTTATCTGCATGGCACGCCTTATGCTATTGCCCCTGATTATCAAACAAAAGTCCCAATGATCTTTTGGTTCTCCAAAACCTGGCAACAAAATGAGAAGGTAGATTTAAATTGTCTGCACGACAAGGCAAAAACACAACATTATTCTCACGATAACTTATTTAGCACCGTGATTGGAATGATGGATATGAATTTAAAAACCGATGTGTATCAAAAGGATTTAGATATTTTGGCTAGCTGTAAAAAATCAGATTAATAACAAATAAAGCGCGGTGAAAAAGTTATACATTTTTACCGCGCTTTTGTATCAACTCATTATCTGATGCGATTATTCATCAATATAGCCTAAACTACGCAAGGCGCGTTCGTCATCTGCCCAGCCTGATTTCACTTTCACCCAAAGTTCCAAATGGACTTTGTTGTCAAATAAACGTTCCATATCGGCACGCGCTTCTGTGCCAATGACCTTGATTTTTTGTCCTTTGTTACCAATAACCATTTTTTTCTGGCCATCACGTTCAACTAAAATCAGGGCATTGATTTCATAAGTGCCGCGTTCGTTCGTTTTGAATTGTTCTATTTCAACGGTTACGGAATAAGGTAGTTCTTCACCCGTAAAACGCATTAATTTTTCGCGAATGATTTCAGACGCCATAAAGCGTTGTGAGCGGTCGGTAACATAATCTTCAGGGAAATGATGCACACCCTCACGCAAGGATTCACGCACAATTTTTTCCAGCTCTTGCACATTGTTGCCACGTTGTGCAGAAATTGGAATAATGGCTTTAAAATCAAATTGTTGGCTGATTTCGGTGATAAATGGCAGTAAGTCCTCTTTATCTTTGATATTGTCGATTTTGTTTATCGCCAACACCACCGGTGCGTTAGCACGGCGCAATTTATTCAGCACCATTTCATCATCGGCATTCCAATGAGTGCCATCCACCATAAAAATAATTAAATCCACATCGCCAATGGCACTACTTGCTGCGCGGTTCATTAAGCGGTTAATAGCTCGTTTTTCTTCAATATGCAGCCCTGGGGTATCTACATAAATAGCTTGATAAGGGCCTTCTGTTTGAATGCCTAAAATGCGGTGGCGAGTTGTTTGTGCTTTTCTTGATGTAATGGAAATTTTTTGCCCTAAGATTTTGTTTAATAAGGTGGATTTACCTACATTTGGACGCCCTACGATAGCAATAAATCCACAGTAAGTTAGCTGTTCTTGATGGTGTTCTGTTATTTGTGTCATTTTATATCCAATATTTTTAAAATTTGTTCAGCCGCCGCCTGCTCTGCTTTTCGCCGAGTTGAACTAACCCCAATAAAAGTGCAGTCAATTTTTTTGATTTTTTCCACACGACATTCCACAGTAAAGGTTTGATTGTGCGCTTCCCCTTTAATATCAATCACATTGTAACTTGGTAAAGGCAACCGTGAGGCTTGTAAATATTCCTGCAAACGGGTTTTAGGATCTTTTTGATTTTCACCCGGTTTAATATTTTTAAGTAGATCTTGATACCAGTTACGCGTAACTTGCGTGCTAGTTAGCAAATCTTGATCCAGTGAAATTGCCCCAATAATGGCTTCCACACAATCGGCTAAAATAGATGCGCGACGAAAACCTCCGCTTTTTAATTCACCGGGGCCGAGCTGCATATATTCGCCTAACTCAAATTCACGCGCCAGTTGAGCAAGGGTGGGTTCACGCACAAGGGTCGAGCGCATACGACTAAGCTCCCCTTCATTGCATTTCGGAAATTGCTGATACAAGGCATCTGCAATGGTGTAGTTTAAAATCGCATCGCCTAAAAATTCCAAGCGTTCATTATGATTTTTCGCCGCGCTGCGGTGAGTGAGTGCTTGCTTAAGCCAATTAATATCTCGGAATTGATAACCAATTTTACGCTGTAAGCGATCTAAGTTTTTTGTCATTGTGCTTATCGTTCAACTTTTTTTATTCAATTTTGCTAAACATTCTTTCAAAGCGCAGACCTGTTGGCCATTCGCCTTGTTTTTTATCAAGGCTTAGCCAAATATATTTCGCTTTGCCGACAATATTTTTCTCTGGCACAAAGCCCCAAAAGCGGCTATCTGCGCTGTGATTGCGGTTATCCCCCATAACAAAATATTCCCCTTCAGGCACAACCCATTCGGTGATGTAATTTTGTTGGTTACGGTAACCTTGATATAAGTAAGTGGCATTCGGCGGCTGTGGATCCCAATGAATTTGGTGCGTTACATCGCCTGTTTCAGTTACGTTTAACGGGTGAACATTGCTATATACCGGCTTGCCTTGGCGATCTTGCCCAATGATAATATTGAAATCCGCATCAGGTTGTGGTTGGCTATAAGTAAATGCCTTGGTGACGCAATTTTCCGTACATTCTTTGCCGTCTTTGCCATAAGTAATCGTAATATGGCGATCGGCTTCGTTATATTCAATGCGATCCCCCGGAATGCCGACAATACGTTTAATGTAATCTACATTTGGCTCTGGTGGTGCTTTGAATACGATAATATCGCCACGCTGCGGCTTACCTGTTTCGATCAAGGTATTTTGAAAAACAGGATCTTTGATCCCATAAGCAAATTTTTCCACCAACAGGAAATCCCCCACTCGCAAAGTAGGTTCCATTGAGCCTGACGGAATTTGGAACGGCTCAAATAAGAAAGAACGTAAAATCAAGACAAACGCCAACACAGGAAAAAGTGAAGCTAAAAATTCACCGCTCTCTGAAATGGGTTCAATCTTCGCTTTTTCTTCTTCTGTTAGCGCTTTTCCACTACGCTGTTCAACGCGTAAAATTTGGCGCTCTCGTTTAGGCTGCACGGCAAAACGATAATAAGCCCAAAGTGCACCACAAAGTGCAGTTAATAAAATTAATAAAATGGTGAAAGTATTTGGTAATCCTAAATGCTCCAACCATTTCCATATCCCATAACCTGCGGCAATTAATAGAATAAAAAATATGTTTGATTTTGACATTCTCTTTCCTTGTTAATCTTTGCCAACGTGTAAAATGGCTAAAAACGCTTCTTGTGGCACTTCAACGTTACCCAAAGACTTCATTCGTTTTTTACCTTCTTTTTGTTTTTGTAACAGTTTTTTCTTACGGCTTACGTCCCCACCATAACATTTGGCGAGTACGTTTTTACGCAACTGTTTCACTGTTGAACGGGCGATAATATGGTTACCAATTGCCGCTTGGATCGCAATATCAAATTGCTGGCGTGGAATCAACTCACGCATTTTTTCCACCAATTCACGGCCACGGTAAGGTGCATTATCTTTGTGTACAATTAATGCCAGCGCATCAACACGTTCACCGTTGATCATAATATCCACGCGTACCATATCTGAAGCTTGGAAACGTTTGAAACCATAATCCAATGAAGCATAACCACGCGAAGTGGATTTTAAGCGATCGAAGAAATCCAGTACCACTTCCCCCATTGGAATTTCATAAGTCAGCGCCACTTGGTTGCCGTGATATACCATATTAGTCTGCACACCACGTTTTTCAACGCACAGAGTGATCACGTTACCCAAATAAGTTTGTGGCAACAACATATTACATTCCGCAATTGGCTCACGAATTTCGCTAATATTATTCAGCGGTGGCAATTTTGATGGGCTATCCACATAAATCACTTCACCGTTAGTTTGCAACACTTCATAAACTACGGTTGGCGCGGTGGTGATTAAATCAAGATTATATTCACGTTCTAAACGCTCTTGAATAATCTCCATATGCAATAAGCCTAAGAAGCCGCAACGGAAACCAAAACCAAGTGCGGTGGAATTTTCTGGCTCATAGAATAAAGAGGCATCGTTTAGGCTTAATTTACCTAGCGCATCGCGGAAGGCCTCATAATCGTCTGAACTAATCGGGAATAAACCTGCATAAACCTGTGGTTTTACTTTTTTAAAGCCCGGTAACGCGGTGCTTGCTGGATTATTATGTAGGGTTAAAGTATCCCCTACTGGCGCGCCTAAAATATCTTTAATGGCACACACGACCCATCCCACTTCACCGCAGTTTAACACTTGGGTATCTACTTGTTTTGGGGTGAAAATCCCTAAGCGATCCACATTGTAAGATTGCCCTGTGGACATCACTTTGATCTTATCGCCCTTGCGTAACGTACCGTTTTTAATACGCACAAGAGACACCACACCAAGGTAATTATCAAACCAAGAGTCAATAATCAACGCTTGCAATGGCGCATCAGGATCGCCTTCAGGTGCGGGGATTTTTTTCACAATGTCTTCTAGCACATCTTCAATGCCTTGCCCTGTTTTGGCAGAACAACGCACGGCGTCCATCGCATCAATGCCCACAATGTCTTCGATCTCTTCCGCTACACGTTCTGGCTCAGCAGCAGGCAAGTCGATTTTATTTAACACTGGCACCACTTCCAAATCCATTTCAATAGCAGTATAACAGTTTGCCAAGGTTTGTGCTTCAACGCCTTGCCCAGCATCTACCACAAGCAATGCGCCCTCACACGCGGCAAGGGAACGTGAAACTTCATAAGAAAAATCCACGTGTCCTGGCGTGTCGATAAAATTCAGCTGATAGGTTTCGCCGTCTTTCGCGTTATAATTGAGCGTTACACTTTGCGCTTTAATGGTGATTCCACGCTCACGCTCTAAATCCATTGAATCTAACACTTGTTCCGCCATTTCACGGTCGGACAGCCCACCACAGGTTTGAATTAAACGATCTGAAAGGGTTGATTTCCCGTGGTCAATATGCGCAATGATCGAAAAGTTACGAATGTTCTTCATATTTTATAAATAAACTAAACTCTAAAATTTGACAAAATTTAACTGACCGATTGTACCTGAATATGCACTGCTATGCTATATGAAAGGGAAAGTATTTCGCACTTTAATCGATATCGTGATAAAGAAGTTAGTCGAAGTAATAAAGAATGGAATAAAAGAAAAAGTGGGGTGTCTTTAAACAAAAATTGCCCCAGTTTAAAACTAGGGCAATTTCCAATAATAAATAATAGATTATAAACTTTCAGTGAAAGTACGCGTAATTACATCACGTTGTTGTTCTGGTGTTAATGAGTTAAAACGCACTGCATAACCAGAAACACGGATAGTTAATTGTGGATATTTTTCAGGGTTTTTCACTGCATCTTCTAATGTTTCACGGCGTAAAACATTCACATTTAAGTGTTGACCACCTTCTACTTTTACAGTCGGTGCAACATTTACTGGCAATTCACGATATTCGATTTGACCTAATTCGCTTACTGCTACGATTTGATCTTCTTGGAAATCACCTTTTGCACATAAACAACGTGCTTCACCTTTTTCACTATCTAATAACCAAAATGAATTTAATAAGCTATCATTTGCGGCTTGAGTGATTTGAATACCTTTAATCATAAGAACTCCTAAATTTGTGTATTAATTAATCTAATCGGGATAGGATTTTATCAAATTATTTGAGTAATTCAATTATTTTGAGAATGGTAGAATTAATTTAATTAAAAAAATATTACTAAATTGATTTATATCAAGCTAATATAAATAAAATATTAATTACAAAACATTTTTTTAACATTTTTGCAATCCATTATCAACGATTGATAAATCTTATCCTATCAATTTATCTTAAGGTTATTTATAATTATCCCGAAGTTCAAGGCTGAGGAAAACAAAATGAAAATGTGGAAAGATATGATTGGTGGCGAGAAAAGCCAGCCCTATTTTCAGCAAATCTTGCAACAAGTCCAGCGTGAAAAAGCGGTGGGAAAAATTATCTATCCGCCGAGTAATGAAGTGTTTAACGCCTTCAAATTAACCGAATTTAATCAAGTAAAAGTGGTAATTTTAGGGCAAGATCCTTACCACGGGCCGAACCAAGCACACGGTTTATCTTTTTCCGTGAAACCCGGTATTGCACCACCACCTTCGTTAGTCAATATTTATAAAGAATTAGCCAATGATGTGGGCTTTCAAATTCCTCAGCACGGTTATTTAGTTAGTTGGGCAAAACAAGGCGTACTACTATTAAATACAGTTTTGACGGTGGAACAGGGCAAAGCGCATTCCCATTCAAACTTTGGTTGGGAAACTTTTACCGATCGGGTGATTTCCGTGTTAAATGACCAACGAGAAAATATTGTCTTTCTATTATGGGGTAGCCATGCGCAGAAAAAAGGGCAATTTATTGACAGGCAAAAACATTGCGTACTAACCGCACCACACCCTTCCCCTTTATCTGCGCATCGTGGATTTTTCGGCTGTAAGCATTTTTCGCAAACGAACGCCTATTTACAACAACATCAATTATCGCCGATAACATGGCAACTGCCCTTAACGCTTTAAAAAATTTATAAGGATTTCATTATGTTAGCGATTATCTCTCCCGCCAAAACTCTTGATTTTGAAAGTGCAGTGGAAAATTTTGAGATTTCTCAACCTGATTTAACTGAATATAGCGAACAGCTGATTGAGATTTGTCGTCAGCTTGCACCAAATGAAGTGGCTTCTTTAATGTCGATTAGTGATAAACTAGCCGCATTAAATGTTGCACGTTTTGCCGAGTGGAATAAGGAGCATAATGAACAAAACTCACGCCCTGCGATTTTTGCATTCAAAGGCGATGTGTATACCGGGTTAGACGCAGCGCATTTATCCCGTGACGATATTTTATTCGCGCAACAGCACTTGAGAATGTTATCGGGTTTATATGGTTTGCTACGTCCTTTGGATTTAATGCAACCCTACCGTTTAGAAATGGGAACAAAATTGGCTAACCAGAAAGGCAAGGATTTGTATCATTTTTGGGGCAATATTATCACCACAGCGGTGCAGCAAGCCTTGGATCAGCAAGGAGATAATGTCTTGGTTAATCTTGCCTCCGATGAATACTATAAATCCGTTAAGGAAAATGTGTTAAACGCCCAGATTGTGAAGCCAATATTTTTAGATAATAAAAATGGCAAATATAAAGTGATCAGCTTTTATGCGAAAAAAGCACGCGGTTTAATGTGTCGATACATTATTCAAAATCGACTTACTCAAGTGCAACAATTAAAAGATTTCGATCTCGGTGGCTACTGGTTTGATGCCGCTTCATCAACAGAAAAGGAATTCGTGTTTAAACGCGATTTAAGTGAATAAAATGAAACGATTACGCCAATGGATAACCAAACAAAAAAGTGCGCTACAAAAAGTTGTCTTTTTTTCAACCGCACTTTTGCTTACCGCTTGTACCAGTTCCCCACAACTTTCGGTGGAACAGCAGATTCAGCATAATGATAAAACCTATTATCTTGTCTCACAGCAGGATTTAGGTACAATTGCACGCTATGTTTATGTGCCAAAAAGTGAAACCGCCGAGAGATGGCATAGTGCCATTGAATTATTGCAAGATCGCAATAAGGATAAGCTTTCTTTAAAAGATCGCATTGCCTTGCGCAAACGGGTTTATCGCAATACAGGCGTAGAGCATTTTGATATTTACAGCAAAAAAAATGAGCTTTTTGCTTTTGTGATTTACGATCCCACTGAACAAAATCCTGATTGGCAGGTGAACGTGGCACGAGGTAAAGACATTCCCTTTTGCGGTTTTGTACAATATCAATATTCGGTAAAAATCGCCAAAAATCGCAAATTAATGAATATGACACACAACCGAGTGATCCGTTATTTGAAGAAATATGTTGTGGATAAAGAAATGCAAAAATTAAATCGTGCACATTTGACTTGGCGTTGTAATCCCTAATGCAAGAAGTCTATTCTAAACAGGTGAAGCAAGCGGCGAATTGTGCCATTTTCACCGCATTGTTACTAATTTTAATCAAAGGCTTTGCGTGGTGGAAAACTGACTCTGTCAGTATGCTTGCATCCATTACCGACTCCACGCTTGATTTACTAGCCTCTCTGATGAATATGCTAATCTTGCGTTTTGCGCTTATGCCAGCAGATCATAATCATTCTTTTGGACACGGCAAAGCGGAATCCCTTGCTTCGCTTATTCAAAGTGCGTTTATTTCAGGCAGTGCGATCTTCCTTTTATTACAAGGAATTTACCGCTTAACTTCACCGCAGCCATTAAATCAAACCTATCTTGGCATTGTGGTCACGCTGTTTTCCATTGTAGCAACCTTGCTGCTGGTGCTTTATCAAAGCCATATCATAAAGCAAACAGATAGTCCTGCGATTAAAGCGGATCGCTTGCATTATCAAACCGACTTACTAATGAATATTGCGATTTTATGTTCCTTAGGCTTGAGTTTATGGGGCGTGCTGTGGGCTGATGCGATTTTTGCTATTTTCATCGCCTTATATATTTTATTAAATGCCGCAAAAATGTTTTACGATGCAATTCAGCTACTGCTCGATCAAGCCTTACCTGCAGAAGAAATAGCACAAATTGAGCAGGTAATTCAATCGCAGCCGAATATTTTAGGTTTTCACGATTTGCGTACGCGCCGTTCTGGGGCAATTCGCTTTATTCAATTTCACTTGGAACTAGACGATCATCTCTCTTTTGTGGAAGCACATCAAATTACTGATCATCTTGAACAACGTTTACGCCAATGCTTTCCGAGTGTAGATATTGTGATTCACCACGAACCTACCAGCGTGGTGCAAATTGAACAGACTCAGGCTGATAGCTTACAGCAAAATAATTAGATATAAATCAAAATGTGATATAATTAACAAGATTTTTCTAGAGTGGATCTCACGAATAGTGTAATCTACGCACAGTTTTTATATTATTAACTTTGGATAAAGGTATTTTCTATATGATAAAAAAAATTGCCGTATTGACAAGTGGTGGTGACGCACCTGGAATGAATGCCGCGATCCGTGGGGTGGTACGTTCTGCCTTAGGCGAAGGCTTAGAAGTTTATGGTATCTATGATGGTTATCATGGACTTTATCACAATAAAATCAAACAATTAACTCGTTATAGTGTATCAGATATTATTAACCGCGGCGGAACATTCCTTGGTTCGGCCCGTTTCCCAGAATTTAAAAATCCAGAAGTGCGGGCAAAATGTGCGGAAATTTTACGTTCACACGGCATTGATGCCTTAGTGGTTATCGGTGGGGACGGTTCTTATATGGGCGCAAAATTGCTCACTGAAGAACACGGCTTCCCTTGCGTGGGTATTCCTGGCACGATTGACAACGATGTGGCGGGTACAGACTATACCATTGGTTATCAAACTGCATTAGAAACAGCCGTAACCGCGATTGACCGCTTGCGTGATACCTCAAGTTCTCACCAACGTATTTCCATTGTAGAACTGATGGGCAGACATTGTAGCGACTTAACCATCTCTGCAGGTATTGCGGGCGGATGCGAATACATTGTCGCATCAGAAGTAGAATTTAAGCGTGAAGAATTAATTCAGCAGATTGAACGCAGTATCGAAGCAGGCAAACGCCACGCAATCATTGCTATGACAGAACATATTTGTGATGTGAATGAATTAGCAGAAGAAATCGAAGCGCGTGTAAAACACGAAACCCGTGCAACCATTTTAGGTCATATCCAACGTGGCGGTACCCCTTGTGCCTTTGACCGTATTTTAGCCTCTCGTATGGGTGTTTATGCGGTTGATATTTTATTACAAGGCAAAGGTGGCTATTGTGTTGGTATCCAAAACGAACAGCTTGTTCACCACGATATTATTGATGCTATCAACAATATGCGCCGTGAATTTAAAGCTGACTGGCTGAAAATGGCAGCTCGTTTGGATTAATTCCCTCTTTTATATATTCCTCTCTAAAGAGCCAATTTTTATTGGCTCTTTTGTCTTATCAAACAACAAAAGATCGATAGGTTTAATCGTTGGTTGTTTATTGATTAATATCGTAACTTGAAATCATTATATAATGTTATTTATTAGCCTAGCGATTGCTAGACTTTTCTTATACTAAGTTATTTAAGTTTAACGATAAGCCAAAATAGTGAGATGTTGTTATAATGTCTTCAATCAATCTCAATCTGTTTCAACAATCCTTGTCCAGTTATCTTAAACTTTGATGAATTACATCTCGGCTATTTTCTAATAATAATTATGTTTTAAAATATAACTTATTATTACAGCGATAAAAAATAGAGCCAAATAATTTGGCTCTATGCTAGATTTAAAATGGATTACTTGCCTTTTGGGAGATTAAATAAGCTTTTTAAACTCATCATATACAAACTGTACTTTAGGCCCAATAATCACTTGAACACTATTTTTAGCTGGGCGTACCACACCAGCAACACCAGCAGCTTTAATTTTTGCTTCATCAACTTTTAAGCGATCTTTTACTTCAATACGCAAACGAGTGATACAATGCTCTGCAAGTTCGATATTATCTGCCCCACCAAGCCCAGCAAGAATTTTTTCAGCAAGTTCAGTATAATTGCTGTATGCTATCTCAATTTTAAGTTCCTCAGATTGATCGTCATCTTCACGTCCCGGCGTTTTCAGATTTAACGCTTTAATAAGTACGAGGAACACCACATAATAAGTAATAAATGCGGCAACACCGAGTAATAAGATAATCCACCAGCCTTCAGCGAATGGGTTTTTCAATGATAACACATAGTCCACTAAACCTGCAGAGAAGTTAAAGCCAGCACGAGCAGGTAAAAGTGCGGTTATAAATAAGAAAATTCCTGTAAGTAAAGCGTGAGCAAGATAAAGGATTGGTGCTAAGAACATAAAAGAGAATTCAAGCGGTTCGGTGATCCCAGTAAAGAATGAACATAATGCAGCAGAAGCAAGGATGCCAGCAGCATATTTTTTCTTTTTAAGATGGGCAGTCTGCCACATAGCCAAAGCTGCACCAGGTAAACCAAACATCATCATAGGGAAGAAGCCGGACATATACATACCTGTCACGCCTTTTACGCCACCTTCAACATTACCCCAGAACTTTGATAAATCAGCGATACCAGCAACATCAAAGAAAAATACCGCGTTTATGGCGTGGTGTAAGCCAATAGGAATTAATAAACGGTTAAAGAAACCAAAGATGCCCGCACCAATTGCACCTAGTCCGACAATAGATTCACCAAAGGTTATTAAACCACTGAAAAGAATTGGCCAAATAAAATAGAGTGGTATACAAAGCACTAGGGTGAGTAAAACAGACATTATTGGCACAGAACGTTTACCACCAAAGAAACCTAAAAATTCAGGCACTTGAAAGTGGCGGAAATGGTTGTAACAGTATGCACCAATACATCCACTCAAAATACCAATAAATTGATTGTTAATCTTTTTGAATGCTAAATCAGCTTCAACACCAGTCAAAGCACTCACAGTATCGGCACTAAGCATAATAGTTATGGTTAGAAAGGCAACAAGACCAGCAATAGCTGAAGTACCGTCTGCTTCGTCAGACATTCCAACGGCTACGCCAAGAGCAAAGAGTAATGACATATTGTCGATAAGAATACCACCCGCTTTCAATAACAACAAGGCAAGCATATTATTGGCACCCCAGCCGGTAGGGTCAATCCAATAACCGATTCCCATAAGAATACCTGCGACAGGCAAGGTAGCAACAGGTAATAATAAGGATCTACCTAATCTCTGTAATAATCTCATCATAATGTTATCTCCTCTTTAATAAGATTATTATGTGTTACTTTTTATAATTTGCATTCTTGAAAACAAAATATAAAAAGCATAGTCAGAAACTATACGATTATTAAAATATAATTTTATAGTCATTTAATATGAGGAAATATTAAAAAATAAATATGGCAACTATTCTTCAGTAAAAATAAATTTTTGCCAAGGTTTTAGATAATCAAGCAAAAATAACTCTTGCTTAACAATTCTGCCAACAACATTTGATTTTCCACTATTTTCCATATCTTTTAAAGCAATTTGTAGCTCTCCTGCATAATGTCCATATTCACTACTTTCAACTACAATATCCCCCCGTTTAATTAAAGCAGGCGTATTAAATAATGCAAAATGATGTCCTTTATATTTAAAACGAGGCTGCGATGAGCGGATCATATTTGCACTTTTATCCCCTCGATTTATATGCAATTCGTTTAATACTATTTTGCGTTCAATCTCCGGGAGATTAGAATGCAGCTGTACATTAAAATTGAGTACATCCAATCTTACTTTTTCTATTTTTTGCCATTCTTCAGCTGTAACATAACAGTTGGATACTAAAATATCATCAATGCCACCAAGTGCAACAAAATGTTTTATTTGCACATCAATAGGTAAAAAGCGATGTTTTTCCAATGTGGGAAGCCCTTGTGTAACAGGCCAAGGCCCAAAACCCTCTTCACATTGGCTTGTTACAAATGCCGCAGTGCGTAAACCATATTTTTTAAAGCGCTTTGTACAATTAATAAAATAATCTTCCTCTAATCCACTATAAGCGTGAGGGTAGAAATTATGACAACCACATAACAAATATTCATTTGGCTGATAATCCATTATTGTATCTAATGTAGCCACATTGTTGCTCATATTAATTTCTATTTTTAAACCATAAGGATTATAAGTCATTAGTGCTTCTTCATTGCCACTAAACCCCACATCTAATCGCAAACCATCTACATTTATTTGTTGGAAAAATGAAAGGTCTTGATAAGAAATATCTAATTTAGAAAATACACTAGGTGCAATATCAACAATAATTTCATAACCTAATTTTTTCGCATAAGTATGTATTTCTTTAAACTCATCAATAATTTCTTCTTTTGATTTATTGATGGATAATAAACAGGTAAATATACGTTTACAATTATATTTACTGCCTATTTCTAAATAGCGAAAAATATCTTCTTTTTTCGATTTTTCTGGATAAATAGATAGTCCTAACTGTCTCATTTTTCTCTCTTTACTTTGATCTTAAATAATCTAGATACAACATACTCAACAGTATTGTAGTATATCGATTATAAAAAATATGTGACAGCACTCACAAAATGAAGTCATTCTAATAATTCATAAGGATAAAAAATAAAACTTTCTATAATAAAACTATAGCTCTTATTGAAGAAGAATAGTATCGATTGAATATAATTATTTCTTTTTAGGCAGTCCTAACTATAGATTAAAACGCTATTTAGATTAAATCCTATGAAAAAGTCGTCTAAGCCTGTAAACTTATCAAACTATTTGAGCTAGGCTCCTAGAACATCTGATGATGTGAGTCACTGTAAACAAAACCACGACGTCAATTACCTCCATAATTAGCTATCAAAATAGCCCGCATATGGAGATATTTTAAGGCGAAATTAACGTAGATAAATTAATTTATCTTCGATTCGAAAAGGTGTGATTCAACGGGTAACAGTGAAAGATTTGCACTTTGTAAAGTATGATGGCAAGGTGTATATACTATTATTGTTCTTTCTTAATACATGATCTGCGAGCACTTTTACCAATTATTCGAGAAAAGATGAAACTCAATAGTCTTGTTTACGCCCATTTCTACAAAAGTGATGATGTGCTTGATATAAGTAAGTTTAATTATTTTTACATCAATCACAGCATTCACTTCGCAGAGAAACAAAAACATATCCACTAAATTGAAAATTTCGAGAACTAAACTATAACGCCATTTACGCAAATTTAATGGTATTCTCAAAGCACATATTTAATTGCCGTTTAAGAAATACAAATGGCGTTTTAATCACAACAACCCAAAATCACAAATTTCTATTTTGAAAAAATTAGTTAAGATGTAATCTAAGTTTTAGTTATCTGCCATAAGTCCTAATAAAACTATTATGCCCTTGGGCAAATTTCCCCATCGACAAAGAAATAGGCGATTTCACGCTCGGCACTTTCAGGGCTATCAGAACCGTGAACACAATTTTGCGTTTTGCTTAAAGCAAACTCTTTGCGCAATGTGCCCTCATCGGCTTCTTCTGGGTTGGTTTTGCCCATTAAAGTGCGGTAGTTTTTTATCGCATTTTCTTTTTCTAATACAGAAACCACCACAGGCGCGGAAGTCATATATTTGACCAAGCCATCAAAAAAAGGTTTTCCTTGGTGTTCCGCATAAAAGCCTTCGGCTTGTGCTTGGGTTAACTGCACCAGTTTCATTGCAATGATGCGAAATCCTTCACTTTCTAAGCGGTTAAGAATTTTACCAATTAAATTACGCTCTACCGCATCAGGTTTAATAATGGATAATGTCCGTTCCACACTTTCCTCCTATGAATTCGCTTGATTGAGTAAAAGATGTGCCAAGGTTTGCACACCAATGCCTGTTGCGCCCGTTGCCCATAAATCACTCGCGGATTTGCGATAAGTTGCAGAGCAATCAATATGCAACCAATGTTGTTGATAATTTTTCACAAAGTAAGATAAAAAGGCTGTTGCGGTGCTTGCACCGGCGCCCACTGGAGCTGTGCCGATATTGGCAATTTGGGCAAATTGAGAGCTGATTTGTGTGCGGTGAAACGCTTCAAACGGCAAGCGCCAGAAAGGCTCGTTAGCCGTTTGTGCGGCGTTAAATAGGCTTGCAACGAGTTCATTATCCATTGAAAGTACGCTGTGATAATCATTACCTACCGCCACTTTTGCCGCCCCCGTTAAAGTAGCGCAATCAATAATAAATTTTGGATTTTGCTTATCTGCTTCAATTAAGCCATCGGCTAGCACTAAACGGCCTTCTGCATCGGTATTCAACACTTCAGCGGTTACACCATTGCGATAAGTGATAATATCGCCTAATTTCATTGCATCTGCACTGACCATATTTTCCGCACAGCAGAGATAAAGCTTCACACGCTGGTTTAAGCCACCTGCAATAGCCATACCTAATGCACCGGTAACTAATGCCGCGCCCCCCATATCAGTACGCATTGTGGACATTGAATCACTTGGTTTTAAGCTATAACCACCACTGTCAAAGGTGATCCCTTTGCCGACTAAACAAGCTAACACTGGTGCATTCGGATCTTGGCTTGGGTTGAAGTCTAATTGTAACATTGCCGGCTTATGGCGGGAGGCTTTACCCACACTCCAAATGCCTTGATAATTTTTCTCGAACAAGGCTTCGCCAGAAATAATCTCAAAATTCACCGCATTTTCATTACCATATTCCGCCGCAAGTTCTGCGATAAATTGTGCGGAACGCTCAGCTAATTTTTGTGGCGTAATAACATCAGAAGGTAAGTTTATGATTTCTCTAACAAAATCACCGCACTGAATGCGAGCCAATAATTCTGCTTGTGGCTCATCATCTAAATGAGGAAATGTAATGGCATAATCCTGTTTTGCAGAATAAAAGCCTTGATAAAACGCCCAACAATTTTCTAAATCCCAATTTTCGCCTACTAATTCCACATCTTTAATGCCTTGATTACGCAATTTACGCGCAGCTTTTTGAATGAAAGTGCGGTCGGAATTTATGGAATTTTGTTTAATATGAACCATGCCTTCGTCATTAGCAAAACTCAATAACGCATTTTCGCCCCAAACTGGGCTGGCAGGTTGTGTTGAAAGGTGAATTAACATAATGATTATCCTGATTTAAATTAAGTCTAGTTATCCTAATACAAGAGAATAAAAAATCAAAATATTAAATCTTTTTTCCTTTTTTTATAAGCGGACAAATGGCCAAGACATCACTATAAAGACTCGTTATGATATATGCACTCATCACTTACTTAACCTTACAGATGAGATTAAATGTTAGAAAAAACTTGGTGAATGCGCTTGATGAGAGTATAATTCGCCCGTTTTTTGACTTATTTATTAACTAATATTAGAGGAATTAATGGCTAAAGAAGATTGCATTGAAATGCAAGGCACGATTTTAGAAACCTTGCCAAATACAATGTTCCGAGTGGAATTAGAAAATGGGCATATTGTTACCGCCCATATTTCAGGGAAGATGCGTAAAAACTATATCCGTATTTTAACTGGCGACAAAGTAACGGTAGAGATGACACCTTACGATTTAAGCAAAGGACGCATTATTTTCCGCAGTCGCTAATCTGGTTGTACATCTTTTCTTCTTACCTATTCAAATTTTGCCCTAGCCAATTTCTAGGGCAACCTTTTGTCTGCTTTTCACCATATTGTTATTATACAGATGCCTTATTGGCGAACTAAAAGGTTATAAAATGAGAAATATCAAACACTTTGCACAGCGTTATGTGGATTGGGTGATCCGTCTTGGTCGCGTACGGTTTTCACTGCTTGGCGTGCTTGTGCTTGCCGTGCTAGCCTTGTGTACACAGATGCTATTAAGCTTTTGTGTGGTGGGAACAGTCTATTGGTCGGATGTAGTGCGTTCCGTCGTGTTTGGTTTAATTTCTGCCCCTTTTGTAATCTATTTCTTCACCCTCTTAGTGGAAAAACTAGAAAAATCCCGTCTTGAATTAGCCAAATCGGTGGAAAATTTACGCTATGAAGTGTCAGAAAGAATGGTTGCAGAGAAAAAACTTTCCATTGCGTTAAACGATTTAGAGCAAAATAGTCGTAATAAAATAGCATTAATGACAACCATAAGCCACGAACTACGCACACCACTAAACGGCATTATTGGCTTGAGTCGTATTTTATTAGACAGCAATTTAACCGTCGAACAACAAAATTATCTTAAAACGATCAATATGAGTGCGGTGTCTCTAGGACATATTTTTAGCGATATTATCGATCTAGAAAAAATTGATGCACATAAAATTGAACTAAATCGTAAAGAGACAGATTTTTATGCATTCCTTAATGATATAGCAAATTTTGCCACCCTTATGGCAGAACAAAATCAGCTAAAATTTGAACTAGAATACGAACCAGATTTACCACAATGGCTGATGTTAGATAACGCCAGATTGAGCCAAATTTTATGGAACTTGATAAATAATGCCGTGAAATTCACACAAAAAGGTGTAATCAGGCTCAAAGTTACACGGACTGGCAAACAACAATTTGCTTTCGCCATTTCCGATACGGGCATTGGTATTGCAGAAAGCGAGTTAGCCAATATTTTTGAAATGTATTACCGCGTACAATCTAACCAATACCAGCACGCCGGCAGTGGCATTGGCTTAGCCGTTTCTAAAACCATTGCTAACTTAATGGATGGTGATCTAAGCGTACAAAGTGCGGTGGGAAAAGGTTCAGTTTTTACCTTGATCATTCAAGCTGAGCCTGTGAGTAAGCCGTTAGCATATCATCAATACCTCCCAAGCCAACTACACATTTTGCTGATTGAAGATATTGAAGTAAACGTGATTGTTGCAAAATCCATTTTGGAAAAATTAGGCTATCAAGTCGATGTAGCAATGACCGGACAACAAGCGATAGAAAAATTTGAGCAACATAGCTATGACTTATTACTCATTGATATTCAACTGCCCGATATGTCGGGCTTTGAAATTGCCCAGTATTTACGCCAAAAATACGAAAATGACGAATATGATTACCTTCCTCCCCTGATTGCACTTACCGCTAACATAATGCACGATAAGCAAGAGTATTTACAGCAAGGAATGGATGATATTTTACGCAAGCCACTCTCATTAGAGGAATTAACGGAATGTTTGTATCAGTATTTTACCAACGAAATTACGCCCCCTACGGCAATTTCCCACTCACGTCAATCTCTCCAACAAGCACAAGATTCTGTATTAGATCTTGCCCTATTAAATGAATTGACCGGATTATTAGGGGTGAAAACAATGAAAAATAACACCGCACTTTTCCAACAGCTCATGCCGGCATATATGACAGAATTAATGAGCGCTTATGATATTTATCAACACGATCCTAAGCATAAATTAGAAATAAGTCACGCTGCACATAAAATCAAAGGCGCGGCAGGCTCAGTGGGATTGAAACGTATTCAACAAATTGCTGATCAGGCACAACACAGCGAAAATACCGATTGGGAAAAGGATATTGCCACATGGTTGAATCAACTATCGCAATATTGGCAAAAAGACGTTGATAAACTCTCTGCGTGGTTAAATACATTTTAAGAGAAATGCGACAGTAAAATCGCTAAAACGCGTGAATATCCAACTCGAAAAATAGATGATAAAGAACAACTTGGATTTACATATAAAGTGGCAATAAAATATAACTAAGCAAAGACACCACGTTTTATTTTTAGTGAGGCAAACCTATGAATACTCAAATTGATAAACTTGCTTGGCTATACATCAAAGATAACCAAGTGCTAATGGCTCGCTCCAAAGGGAAAGAAAAATTTTATCTCCCAGGAGGAAAAAGAGAACCACACGAAAGCGATCAACAAGCCTTAATACGAGAAATTGAAGAAGAATTAGGGATTACACTAATCGCCAGCAGCCTCCAATATATTGGTGAATTTTCTGCTCAAGCAGACGGAAAAAACACCGATTGCATCGTCAAACTCACCTGCTATAAAGCCGATTTTATCGGTGAATATCACCCTCAAAGTGAAATAGACGAAATTGCGTGGATTCACTATCAAAATAAAGAAAAATGCTCTCTCGCCACACAGAAAGTATTGGAATATTTAAAACAACAAGGCCAATTAGAATAATCAAGTTTCCACAAACCCATTAATAAAAAACAACCACGTTTTTACTAACATTAACACAGCCCAGCTTTCTCAAAAAATGCTCGATAAGCGGCAACTTTTTTCTCAAAAGCTAACGGATAAGCCCTTGAGGTAGAAGGGAGACGGTATAAATTTAATGAAAAATTAAGGTAAGAATAAGGAATAAAGTGATTGGTTTTTGGTGCATTAACTTTTTCAGGCAATAATGCAAGCAGAATTTCAGTGGCTTTTCCACCAGTGGTGAAAATCCAATGGCATTGCGACACTTGGGGCAACACTTCGCTAAGATTTACGCTTTCCACCACTTTCAGAAATTTATCTGAGGCATTATCTTGCTCGCGAATGGCTTTGCGTACCGTTGGACATAATGCAATGCCCTTTTGCCATAAAAAATCCTTAATCCGTACGGGATCAAAACGTTTTTCATTGGGTACTTGAAAATAATCCGCACGCCCGAAAAACACTTCGCCATACACGCGCCACATATCATTTTGAAAATTGGGATAATGGAATTCCATACAGCGTTTTTCCGCCTTAGGGGGAAAACTTCCCATCATCATCACCGTTGCGTGCGGTGGTAAAATCGCAGGAAATGGGTGCGTTTCAATTTGCTCGCTCATCTATTTCGCCACCTTTAACTGTTGATACAAATAATGACGATAACCTGCCAGTAATTGCTCATCTTGGCAATCTTGCAGTTTTCCGCCACTCAATTTTCGCATTGCAATATTGGCTTGCATAAACTCATCGGCTGGCAATCCGGCAATTTCTAAAATCAAGCCACCTGCCTGCGCCAAATCAAGGAAATCCTGTTGTTGCTCAAAGTCAGTTTGCATATTGCTACGCACCACAAATTGCGTAATGTAATTTGGGTTTGGATAATCAAATTGATAAGCAGGCTGTGCCCCACCAATAGAAATCTGATGATCTCCAAAATACGCCAACACATAAGGCTTATTACGATTTTGCATATAACAATTGAAATCTTCGATAACCTCATTGAGCTTCACAATACGCTGAATATAATCATTCAACTCACCTGTACCTTTTTCACTAAAGCCCTGATTCTGCAAATTAAAAATATTCCCCACATCGTGATAAGGCCCGTGTTCACGCATTGTTAGCACATAAACAAATAAAGGCTGATTCACCTTTTCGAGTGCAGGAATACCTTCTTTTTGCAAAATTTTCTGTACATATTGGCTCATTTCATCACTGCCAATCGTCCATAAATTTTTGCTTAACGGCGCAGGATACCCCAATTCTTGTGGTTGCAACATTAAATCAAAACCAAGATGATCATAGGCTGGCTTGGCATTATAATTTCCCTTGGTAAAGGGCGATAAAGCTACGCAATAATAGCCTTGAGCTTTCAAGTTTTGGATAAAGCTATATTGTAAGTGTGGCACAACAGAATAAAACACGGCATTCGCCATTGCGCCAAAATCCGTTGAAGGCAGCCCCGACAGAAAAGCAAACTCTGATTTCCAGGTTGCCCCACCTAAGGTATGCACGCGTAAATGGCTGTTAAACTTAGTATCCGCTTGATTTTCATACATTGTAATTGGCGGGATATCGGCACGTTCAAACACAAAGCTATGTGGATTTAGGGTAGATTCTTGAAGCCATACCACAATATCGGGTTTCTCTGCCTGCGCGGTAAGTGGGTAATCAACAACCTGTTGTTTCTGTTTAAGAAAATAATCTGCATCACCATCAAAAACAGGCGCTTTAAAAAACACCCCACGGCAAGACATTGGTAGGTTTAAAAACACATCTCGCCCGTCATCAGGTAAAGAATCAAGCCACTGCTTAATAGCCGATTTATTTTTGCTGTAATGGCAAATGGCAAAAATCGTGAAAAAAAGCACCGCACTTGCTAAAATTCGCCATTCAATGCTTGCCACGTCAGCTGATGACCAGCCCATCACGGCATAAACTAGCAATCCAATCAAGCCAGCAATAGCGAAAATGGCCGAGCGATAATGCAACAAGGTTTCCCAATTTCGCCAATCCAGCACTAAAAAGAAATCAGACACCAAGAGCGGTTGTTTATAAAAATGTATTTTCAAACGATGGAAAAGCATCAACACCACAAACAACACCGCAGCAAAATTCAGCCCACGCTGCCATTGTCCTGTACTACTAAACATCAAACTAAAAAACAACACAAACTGCGCAATCGCAAAGAAATACGTCCAGCGATAATGCGAGTTAATAACAAAAATCACCGCCGCAAGGGTGAAAAGGGAGAGTAAGAGATATTGCATAGTCAAATTAATGTTTTAGCCTAAATAAAAAATTATGTACAAATCGATTAATACGATCTTTTAAGTTAAAGTATTCGCGTCTGATTTTCGAAAGCAGAGATAAATTCTTTTCGCCTCGTTTATCCTCTCCTATAAGAGAATCAATTCCCTCTATCCGATCAATACAAGGAGGATAAATTGCAAAATTCTCAATTTTGTTTTCATAAAAACGCGCCATTTGATCATCCACCGGAAAAATCCAAACTTTACAATAATCAAGCAATTTACTAGCAGCTTCAGGTGTTATAGCATAACCTTGGGCACAAAAATAGTCCTTATAAAACTTCATTACTGAAAAATCATCAAATTTTTCCACTTCAATTCTTTTAACATTACGATAATTTTTATGTAACCATAAAAAAGGGTAACTTTTTAAAACCTCATCTAAATTACTATAAACAGATTTAAAGTTATCAAGAATACTTATATCATCCTCTAATACAATGATAGGGGTGTTGCTGTTAGCACATTCTTTCCACAAAGAATAATGGCTAGCAAAACAGCCTAATTCACCTAATGAAAGCGTCCTTCCTTTTCTTTGAAAATGTTTTTCTCCATTATAATGAGAAAATAAAGGATGCTTAGGATTCTCTCTCGCATCAACAGCAGGAAAAAATTGAAATTTAATGGCTAATTTTTCAAATTGTTCTTTAATGATCCCCTCTCTATCTTTTGCTGATTCAATGTGGATCACATAAATAGGTATCATTCTATTACTCTCCTATTATTGTCAATTGTCATTGCATAAAAAATAACATTACACATATAAAAGAACATTGCATATTCCTTCAATCTTAATAAAGCATCACTAAGACTAAATGAAAGTAATGCAAGAACATTGATTATTCCTAGTAGAGCTATAAGTTTTTTTTCTTCATCCTTAGCTTCCTTATACATTTTTATATAGTAAAATCCTAAAGTGTAAATAAATAGAACTAGAAAAAACAACCCAATCATTCCTCTATAAAAAGCTTGCTCAATAAAAAGATTATGAGTATGAGGAAAGTCTTTAATAATAGAAGGAAAATCAGCGCTTTTAGATTGCTCAAGTCGCTTTTCATCCATACCATTTTTTCCCCAGCCTAATAATGGTCTCTCTTTGATACCTTGAAAAGCACTCCGCCATAATTCAAATCTCATTCCAATTGAAGTTTCTTTATTGATTCCATCAAAATATTGAGTAACATCACTAATTGCCTCATTATAGCGTTTCTGAATACCTGTCTGTGGAATAAAACTTGCAATAATCACTAAAGCTAAAATGGATGATAAGAATGGAATGACTATGTGTTTTAAATATTTTCTATAGTGAAAACTTAATACGATAATAGCCACAGGAAAAATCATCCAAGTTCCTCTTGAACCAGTTAAAATATTTCCCAAAAGCCCTACTGAGGCTGAACATAACATTAATATGGCTAATAGTTTCTTATTAACTCTTAGATAATCAATTCCGAATATAAAGCAATATAAAGAAACAGTCATTATGATCGCCCCAGCTGGAATTGGATGAATATAACTGAATGCTCTTTCTATCCCAATAAAGAATTTATTATATATGGCAGAAATACCATAAATAAAACTACTTACCCCAAAAACTAAAGCCATAAAATTAAAAGTAGGCTTATATTTCCAAATTAAGAGAATAATAGGGATTGATAGAATTAAAAAGTGATCAGATTTAAAGGAATTTGGGATTGCATCGCCATTAATAAAAGCTACGACAAAGGATATTAAGTAATAACCTATAGCAGAGAAAATATAATACTTTACATATTTTGAAATAGTAATTTCACTCTTATATACAGAGATATAAAGAATGGAAATTAAAAATAGAATTGAAGGTGCAATATAATAGGCGTTTTTTATATTTATTAATGTAGAAAAGAATATAAACAATAGTAAATTGATAGTATAAGAAAGGCTATTCTTCGTTAAGGAAAGTTTAAACATATAAGCACTCTTGGATATTTTTAAAATACACTAATAATCAAAGAAAACCGCACTTTCTCTAAAGTGCGGTTAATTTCTAACGTATTTTTAGTAAAATAAAATATGACTACAACGCCTTCAAAATATCATCCACGCGCTCTTTTGCATCACCGAAAAGCATTTGGGTGTTTTCTTTGAAGAAGAGTGGGTTTTGTACGCCGGCGTAGCCTACCGCCATTGAACGTTTGAACACGACCACGTTCGCAGCTTTCCACACTTCTAGCACGGGCATTCCTGCGATTGGGCTGTTTGGATCGTCCATTGCCGCAGGGTTTACGGTATCATTTGCGCCGATAACCAATACCACGTCTGTATCCGCGAAATCATCGTTGATTTCGTCCATTTCTAATACCACGTCATAAGGCACTTTGGCTTCCGCAAGCAACACGTTCATATGGCCCGGTAAACGCCCTGCTACTGGGTGAATACCAAAACGCACGTTCACGCCACGATCACGCAATTTTTGTGTGATTTCAGCCACTGGATACTGCGCTTGTGCCACCGCCATACCATATCCTGGGGTGATGATGACAGAGCTTGCATTTTTCAGCATTTCCGCCACTTCTTCTGCCGTTGTTTCGCGGTGTTCGCCTTGTTCTTCATCACCACTTGCCACCACATCATTACCAAAACCGCCAGCAATAACGCTGATAAATGAACGGTTCATCGCTTTACACATAATGTAAGATAAAATCGCACCTGATGAGCCCACTAATGCGCCCGTTACGATCAAGAGATCGTTATTAAGCATAAAGCCTGCTGCTGCGGCTGCCCAGCCTGAATAAGAGTTCAGCATTGACACCACCACTGGCATATCCGCACCACCAATTGATGCCACTAAGTGCCAACCAAAGGCAAGGGCAATGATGGTCATTAATAGCACTGGGAAAATATTTTCTGGTGAGCTTAAAAACGCAATCATTAATAAAGCAGAAACTACTAGCGCCGCTAAATTTAATTTATGGCGATGCGGTAACATTAGTGCTTTAGAGTTAATAATGCCGCGTAATTTACCGAATGCGACCACAGATCCTGTAAAGGTTACCGCACCGATAAAGATCCCTAAGAACACTTCCACATTGTGGATTGTGGCAAGGGTTGCTTGTTCTGCATCAAAGGCGGATTTCGCGTTTTCTAATGCAGCTTCGCTGATAAATGCTGTACCTTCTGGTGCAACAAATTCAGGGGTAACGTGTAAGCCAAAGCTGTTAAAGCCTACCAACACCGCTGCAAGACCAACAAAGCTATGTAGAATTGCGACCAGTTCTGGCATTTCGGTCATTTCTACTTTTAATGCACGTTGGATACCAATCACCGCACCAATCGCCATGGCGATTAAAATCCAAATTTGCCCTGACGTTTGTGGGCCAAAAATGGTTGCGATAAGGGCAATGGTCATACCCACAATGCCATACCAACAACCTGCTTTAGCAGTTTCGTGTTTAGAAAGCCCTGCTAAGCTCATAATGAAAAGTAATGCCGCTACAATATATGCAGCCTGTACTAAACCTTCTGACATTGCTTTTTCTCCTTAACCTTTTCTAAACATTGCAAGCATACGTTGGGTAACTTTAAAGCCACCAAAGATATTGATACTTGCCACTAAAATTGCGATAAATGCGAGCAGGCTGATAAAGAAACTGCCTTGAGCAATTTGCAATAACGCCCCCACAATGATGATACCTGAAATGGCATTGGTTACCGCCATTAACGGCGTATGTAAGGCGTGGCTCACATTCCACACCACATAGTACCCCACCACACAAGCAAGCACGAACACAGTGAAGTGTGATAAAAACGCCGCTGGCATCACTGAACCTAACCATAAGAACAACACGCCAATTGCGCCCATAATGCCGTATTTCACGCGTGGGTCTTGCGGTTTTTGTTCTTTTTTCTCAACGGCCACTTCCACTTTTTTCTGTGGTTGGGCAGAAACTTGAATTGGTGGTGCAGGCCAAGTGACCTCACCATCACGGATAACCGTTACCCCACGCAACACCACATCATCAAAATCAATATTGATTGTGCCGTCTTTCTCTTTACATAATAACTTGAGCAAGTTCACCAAGTTAGTGCCGTAAAGCTGGGAAGATTGCGTAGGCAAACGTGCAGGGAAATCGGTATAACCGATCACTTTCACTTGATTATCGGTAACGAACACTTCACCCGGTTTAGTGTACTCACAGTTCCCCCCTGTTAAGGCGGCTAAATCCACAATCACCGAACCCGGTTTCATTGAATCCACCATTTCTTTGGTGATCAAACGTGGTGCAGGTTTTCCCGGGATCGCAGCAGTGGTAATGATAATGTCCACGTCTTTCGCTTGGGCTGCATAAAGCTCCATTGCACGGCGATTAAATTCTTCCGACATTACTTTCGCATAGCCATCACCTGAGCCACCTTCTTCTTCAAAATCAATTTCTAAGAAGTCTGCGCCCATTGATTTCACTTGCTCTTTCACTTCAGGACGAGAGTCAAAGGCTCGCACAATCGCACCAAGGCTGTTGGCTGCACCAATCGCTGCCAAACCTGCCACACCCGCACCAATTACCAACACTTTCGCAGGTGGCACTTTACCCGCAGCCGTGATTTGCCCCGTGAAGAAGCTACCAAACGCATTGGCGGCTTCCACCACCGCACGATAACCTGAAATATTCGCCATTGATGAAAGGGCATCTAAGGATTGCGCACGTGAAATACGCGGTACGGCGTCCATTGCTAACACATTAATTTTTTTAGCCGATAATTTTTCCATTAAGGCTTCATTTTGGGCTGGCCAAATAAAGCTGATCAGGGTTGCCCCTTCTTTAATTAAGGCAATTTCCTCATCGGTTGGCGGATTCACTTTCATAATCACATCAGCATTCCAAGCCTCTTGTGCTGTGCCGATTTTCGCGCCGGCATTAATAAATGCCTGATCTTCAAAACTTGCTTTAAAGCCCGCATTCTGTTCAACCAGCACTTCAAAGCCAAGCTTTAAAATTTGCTGAACAGTCTTTGGCGTTGCCGCCACACGGGTTTCATTATCAAGCAGTTCTCTAGGTACACCAATTAACATAATGTTTCCTTCAAATTGATTGCTGATAAAATCTGGAAAACCTTGCTTTCCAGCCCATAAATGACAAAAGTCAAACTGCCCTAACTGTACCATTTATTGCAAAAAAGATACAAAAAGATTTTGCAAATTTCATTGAAAAAATTTACCTATAAATCAATTTTTTAAAAATCATCTAAAAAAGCCATAGCATCAATAATTAAAAATGAACAAAAAAAGCACCGCACTTTACTTTTTCACAATTTTACAAAATGATACACTCCCCTTTTTAATCAAAACAGGAACACAAAATGCAATTACCTGCACTTCAATCCGCCACGCTGATACGCCGTTACAAACGTTTTTTAGCCGATGTAGAGCTGGCGAATGGTGAAATACTCACCATTCACTGCGCCAACACAGGGGCGATGACAGGCTGTGGCGAAAAAGGCAATACCATTTGGTATTCCACCTCCGACAGCAAAACTCGTAAGTATCCCCACTCGTGGGAACTCACCCAGCTCAAAAATGGGCAAATGGTGTGCATTAACACGCACCGCTCCAATCAGCTCACCTTAGAAGCCTTGCAAAATAAGCGAATCAAAGAATTAGCCGCATACAGTGAAATTTTGCCTGAAATAAAATATGGCGAAGAAAACAGCCGCATTGATTTTCTGCTCAAAGGCGAAGGCTTGCCCGATTGCTATGTTGAAGTGAAATCCGTCACGCTTGTAAAAGGCAACCTCGGTATGTTCCCCGATGCAGTAACAACCCGCGGACAAAAGCACTTGCGTGAATTAATGGCGATGAAAAAGCTTGGCCATAGAGCGGTGATTTTTTTCGCCGGATTGCACAACGGTTTCGATCGCTTCAAAGTGGCAGAATATATTGATCCTGACTATGCCAAACTGCTCAGCCAAGCCATTAAAGAAGGCGTGGAAGTGTATGCCTATGCAGGGGAATTTGCATTTTCTCAACACATTCCCACCGCACTTTCTCTCACCAATTCCGTGCCTTATATCGAATAAAAAAATTATTGAGAATTATTTTCATTTATTTATTGACATGGTATTTGAGAACGATTATCATCTAACCATTCAAACAATAATAGATAATCACTCCAACATTTTCGTGCCTCTCCCCCCACAGAAAGAGGCACTTTTTTTCTCCTGTCATTGCTTTTCGCCTAGCTAATCTCCTAAAAGTTTACACATAACATCCAGTAGACGCTTACAATTTTTTACAAAAAATTAGCATTTTTTTATTTATCTTATTGTCTCATCATAGTATTATTTTGAACCTGTCTAATTATAACATTGGTCAAAATCTGTGATTTTCATTGAGGGTTAACCTGCTAACATAGCAAGTTGACGGTTAATTCCAGATTACAATAATCCAAAATAGGTTAAGAGAACAATCTCATGAATAAAATTTATAAAGTCATTTATAACAAAGCATTGCAACGTTTAGTTGTGGTGTCAGAACTGGGTAAAGGGCAAACGAAATCCTCTACCAGCACAGAAACAGTGGTAAGCCAAGCGGTAAACCGTGAAACTCTAGGCTTTGCAACTTTAACGCGTATAAGCCTCGCTATTGCTATGGCATTAACTGCAGGCAACGCTTTTGCAAATTATACGGTAGGTGGAGCAACGAATAATGGTTCTGACTCTGTTGCAATTGGCGCTGACAATGGCGCAGCCTCTGGTGTTTTAGGTACAGGTCGTACCCAAGGTTCTGTCGCTATCGGTCAACAAGCTACTACAGGGGTAGATGGACAGACAAGTGGTGGACAAGTTGCAGTGGGTAGCACTGTTCATGCAACCGGTGACCAATCCATTGCCATTGGTAATGATACGGATGTAACAGGACATTCATCAATTGGGATTGGTGGGGACGACGTTGATAAAGCCTCCAAAGGGCCTGATGGCGATTGGAATACTAGTGCTGCAGCAGTAAGTTATAAAGCAATCACAGGCTCAGCTTTTAGAACTGACTATCAAAGAACCACTGCATCAGGCAATGCAGCAGTTGCAATTGGTGTGCAGTCAGTAGCAAGCGGGAATTTAGCCACCGCCTTAGGTACTAAAGCCAGAGCAGAAAGTGTGGCGTCTGTGGCATTAGGGGTTGGTGCTACTGCAACTAGAGATGGTGCCATTGCATTAGGTGCAGGTAGTAGAACCGATGCGACTGCAACCAAGGTAACTCAAGCAACTATCCAATCAAGCGATGGTTCAAGTATTACCTATAATGGTTTCTTTGCAGGTGCCCAACAGGTGAGTGCAGGAGATCAAGTTTCGGTAGGTAGTGCTGGCCACGAACGCCAAATTGTCAATGTGGCACCAGGTAGGGTAGAAGCTAATAGTACCGATGCTATCAATGGTAGCCAGCTTTATGTGGTGGCGAAATCATTACAAGAGCAAACTATTAACTATTTCCACACGAATACTGCCAACGCTAGCCAAATTGCAGGTAATGCGGCAACTAACCAAGGTATAGTTGGTAGCAAGGCTGGGGCAACAGGTAACTATGCCGTAACAGCTGGCGTGAATGCTACCTCATCCGCTACCAATGCGGTTGCAATTGGTTATGGCGCACAAGCCTCTACGGCGAACAGTGTTGCTTTGGGTAATAATTCAACAACTGCAAACGCAGTTCCCACCGCTAGCCGAGAAATTAAAGGGACAACTTACAATTTTGCGGGCACAACTCCAACTGGTGTTGTGAGTGTTGGAGCATCGGGTAAAGAACGCCAAATCACCAATGTTGCAGCAGGGCAAATTTCAAATACATCTACCGATGCCATCAATGGTTCACAGCTTTATGCACTGACAGAAGCAATGAACAACCTTAGCACAGGCAGCACAATTCAATATTTCAGCGTGAATTCTACTGTAGCTGGTAATAAAGATAATACTGGGGCAACTGGCACAAATGCTATTGCGATTGGTCCAAATGCAAAAGCCAAAGCGGTTGATGTTGTGGCGATTGGTAATAATGCCGGTGATATTGCCTCTACTAATACAATTGCAGATGAGCAAAGCGTTTATATCGGTTCTGCTGCGGGGCAACTTAGCAACATAGGTACAGACCAGACTAAAAAAGCCAATGTCTATATTGGTCGTAATGCGGGTAAAAGTACAACAGGTGCGTGGAATACAGGTATCGGAACACAAAGCACCCTCTCAAGCACCACAGGTAGTATTAACACAGCCCTTGGACACGCTGCATTAAGTACTGTAACAGGTTCAGAAAATACGGGCTTAGGGGCATATGCAGGCCAACTATCTAATGGCAGTTATAATCTCTCTGTTGGTTCACAAACTGGGCGTAAATCAACGGGTAATTACAACACAGCTGTGGGTTACAACGCAGGCAGTGCGGTACATGGCAGCGACAGCGTAGCAATCGGGACTTATGCCGGTTCAGAGGTAACGGGTAGCAAGAATATCAACATTGGTTACCTTGCTGGTACTGGGGCTACCAGTTTCGTAGATGAAAACGGTACAGGTGTTGGTAAAACCGTATCTAATCCAACATACAGCAGTGCCATTAGCATTGGTGATCGTGCTTTTGCTCATTCCAATAATGCTATTGCAATCGGTACAAGTGCAGCTGCAAGCGATACTGATGCAATTGCAATGGGTAAAGATGCGAATGCAAGCGGTCCAAATTCCCTTGCCATTGGTAACGGTGCAATTGCTAGCGGTGATAAATCAATCTCTATTGGTTATAAAAACCAAGTAACCGGTCTTGGTGCAAGTGTTGTGGGTGATCCAAATATGAATGGCGGAACAAGCTCACATATCCAAGGTAATGATAACTTTATTGCCGAGGATTCAAATGGCATTCTGCTCTTTGGTAATAAAAACGTTGTCGGTGGTTATGAGGTAACTTATGCAGCAGACGGCAGTCTTGAGAATGGCTATGATAGCGGTATAAATGTTAAGAATTCTGCTGCTGTGGGTAGTAACAATAACATTACGCGCAATAACGTATTTATTTTAGGTTCAGGTATCAATACTGATGCCGACGGTAATAGGCTAGGGGGTGGATTCGGTGAGACTATCTCTAATTCTGTTTACCTTGGTGCGGACAGCTCAGGGATAACAGCTAATAGTTACCAGAAAACCAAAGACAGCGATATCAATGGCACAACCAAATCAGCCGGTGCGCAAACTGTAACAAGCGCAACGCTGAATGGCATTACTTACGGCAATTTTGCTGGTGGAAGTAAAACTGCAAATGGTATCGTGACTGTCGGTTATTCTGGTGGTGAACGCCGCATTCAAAACGTGGCAGCAGGTTTAATTGACCCATTATCAACTGATGCCATCAACGGTAGCCAACTTTATGCAACCAATGATGTGTTGGGTAACTTAGGCAATTCTGTTAAAAATGTGTTAGGTGGCAATGCAGTGCTTGCATCAAACGGCTCAATTTCAATGAGCAATATTGGTGGCACAGGTAAAAATACTGTTGATGAAGCCATTAAAGCAGCGAAAACCGAAGTAGCAGCGGGTACCAATATTGCAAATGTTACAAAAACGCCAGGTACAGATGGTCAGGCTATCTACACCGTAAATGCCAAAGGCACAACCGTTTCTGCTGGTTCTGATAAAGTAACAGTGACAAAAGGCACAACAGATGGCAATAATGTAACTGACTATGCGGTTGACTTAAGTGCCAACACTAAAGCCGACATCCAAAAAGGTGTAGATGCGAAAACAGCTATCGAAAGCCAAGGTATCACGTTTGCAGGCGATACTGGCACAAACGTTACCCGTAAACTGGGCGACACATTAAACATTGTTGGCGAACAAACTGATACCACAAAACTATCAAACGGCAATATTGGTGTGGATGCAGATGGCACTAATAAGCTAACAGTGAAATTATCGAAAGAGCTAAGAGGCTTAACTAGCGTACAAGCTGGTGATACCACAATTAATAATGATGGTTTGACTATCACTAATGGCCCAAGTGTAACTAAGAGTGGTATTAATGCAAATAATACTAAGATAACTAATGTTGCAAATGGTACAGCAGATTCAGATGCAGTTAATCTTAGCCAATTAAATGCGACCACTGCAGCAGCGAAAACCACTGTTGTTGGTGCAAAACAAGCGAATGTGACTTCTGCGGTTAAAGATGACGGCCATACAGAATATACCGTTAGTGCAACCAAAACAACGGTTGCTGGCTCTGATGCAGTCTCTGTAACAGGTGGTACAGAAGATGATAATGGTGTATTAGCATACAATGTTGATTTAAGCCAAGCAACTAAAGACAGCTTAACCAAAGCTGATAGTGCATTACAAAGCTGGAAGGCTCAAGTAAATGGCACAGATGCTAAAACTATCGACAAAGACAATAACACATTAAACTTTGTAAATGGTGATAATATCAATATCACTAATGAGGATGGTAGCATCAAAATTGCGACTACTAGCACGCCAAACTTTACCAATGTGACCATTAATAAACCAGCTGACACAAATGATGTGAAAGAAGGTAATACTAATGCAGTTACTGGTGGCGAAGTTTACAATGCAATTAACAACACCCAAGATCAGTTCAAAGGTGATAATGGTGCCATTGTCATTAAACGCAAACCGAGTGAAGTGCTTTCTGTTCTAGGTGGTGCAACTGATGTAACAGAGAATAATATTGGTACAGTAGGTAAGGCAGATGGCAGCATTACAGTGAAATTGGCTAAAACATTATCAGGCTTAACCAGCGCCACTTTTGAAGATGCAGCAGGTAACACCACTGAGATTACCGGTTCTTCAACAACATTGACTGATGCAAATGGCGATAAGCTTGCTGTACACACCGCAGAAGGTTCAACCTATATTGGTGGTGATAATGATGATGTAACGATTGGTAAAAATGGCTTAGACAATGGTAATAACCAAATCACCAACGTTGCAAGTGGCTTGCCAGCAGGCACAGAATTAGCCGACGCAACAGGTAGCACCCTAACCAATGCAGCAAATATTGGTGATCTGAAAAATGCAACAAAAGCATTAGAAGAAAAAGGCTTTAATATTATTGCTGATAATGACGTTTCAGATAAGGTGAAACTGGGTGAAACCGTTAAGTTTACTGATCCAGATGATAATATCATCACCACCATCACAGAAGATAACCAAGTTAACATTAGCTTAAATAGCACGGTGACTATTGGTGATAAAACTGCTCCAAATGCTAAACCAATCACCGTTGATGGTACAAATGGCACAATCAGTGGACTAACAACCAGCTTGCCAGTAACCTACAATATGGATGATATGGTGATTGATCCTGCAACAGGGAAGCCAACTACAACCCCTGCGACTGAGGATCAAGCTACGAAATCACAAGAAGCACCAAGTGCTGAAGAAGCAGCGAAACTTTACAACAACGCAGCTACTGTCGGTGATGTGTTAAATGCAGGTTGGAACTTGCAAGGTAATGGTGAAGCAAAAGACTTTGTGAAACCATACGATACCGTTAACTTTGCTGATGGTAACAATACGAATGCGTTTGTAGATACCACCTTAGATGGTAAACAAAGCACCGTTCGTATTAATGTTACGGGCTTACCAATTAGCTATGTGAATGATGAAGGTGATACCTTAGTTAAGGTTGGTGATAAATACTACAAAGCTAGCGATGTGACTAATGGTGTACCAAATGGAGAAGAACAAACGCCAACAGGTACTAAACTTACAGATAAAGATGGGGCGACAACCACTGCTCAAACTTTAGGTAATGTTACAAGTGGCTTGGGTACGATTTCTGAGGGTAAACCAGTAGATGGATTACTAAACTTAGAAACAGCAACTGGTGTCTCTGATGATACAGCGGCAACTGTTGGCGATCTGCGTAAAATGGGTTGGGCAGTAAGTAGCGATAAGACAACTGGCGACCTTAGTACACCTTATAGCCATACGGTGAACAATGCTCACGAAGTTAAATTTGTTGGTATTAATGCCGCTACGGTATCTGGCAAAACGGATTCTACTGATGAGCTTCACACCATTACCATTGATGTGAATGCCCAAGCCTTGACTAACAGTGCTCAATTGCCAGTGGTTTACACTAAAGCAGATGGCACAAAAGTAGTTAAAGCGAATGATGGTAAGTTCTACAACGCTGATGATGTGAATTCAGATGGTACAGTGAAAGTAGATCCAACAACTAACGCCGCACCAACCGAAGTTGCAGCAGGTGATATCATTACTTCTGTGAATGATGCAAACGGTAGCACCACCACACCTACTACATTAACCAATGTTAAAGGTAGCTTAGCACCAACTTATAATACTGGTGATATGACAATTGGTGCAGACGGTAAACCAACCACAACAGCAGCAACAGAATCAACAAAAGTACAAGCAGCACCTAGCAATGTTGGTGATATTTACAACAATGCAGCTACTGTCGGTGATGTGTTAAATGCTGGTTGGAACTTACAAGGTAATGGTGAAGCAAAAGACTTTGTGAAACCATACGACACCGTAAACTTTGTGGACGGTACGAACACCGTAGCCTCAGTAACTACTGCAGATGATGGCAAAACCAGTGAGATTCGTATCAATGTATCTGGCTTACCGATCAGCTACACCAACGAGGCTGGTGACACGCTAGTTAAAGTAGGCGACAACTTCTACAAAGCCAGCGATGTTGTTGATGGCAAACCAGCAGAGAACGCTGAAGTACAAACACCTGCAGGCACAACATTAGTTGACAACACAGGTGCAGCTACAGCGCAAACATTGGATAACGTAAAATCAGCGATTAATCCTGATGGTTCAAAAACAGGCGATGATTTCACTACTGCGCTGGAAACAGCAGCTAACGATGATCCAAATAAAGCGGTTAACGTAAGCGATCTGAAAAACACTGCTGATGCCCTAATGACTAAAGGTACAAAATACAGCGGTGATGTAGCTGAAGGTAGTGACAACGCGTTTACTCAAGCATTGGGTGAAGAAACTAAAATTGTTGGTGGCGTAACAAATAAAGACGACCTGTCTGATAACAACATTGGTGTTGTATCAAACGGTACTGATACGCTCACAGTTAAACTTGCTAAAGAATTAGCAGGATTGACTTCAGCAACATTTGGCACCGATGCAGCAGACCAAACGATGATCAATAAAGATGGTATCACTATTACGAATAGCAAAGCTGATCCAGCACAAAATGTGTCATTAACTGATGCAGGTCTCAATAATGGTGGTAACAAAATCACTAACGTAGCAAATGGTACAGACGCAACAGATGCCGTGAATGTTAGTCAATTAGATGCAGCGAAAACAGAGCTTGCTAACAAAGGCTTTGATATCACTGCTGATAACATGGGTGCTGGTATTACTGATAAAGATCATGTGAATCTAGGGGAAACCGTGAAATTCACCGATCCTGATGGCAACATTGTAACCACCGTAGAAGATAATCAAATCAAGCTTGGCTTGAAGAAAGATCTGACCATTGGTGACGATGAAAATGCAGGTTCTATTGATGTGAAAGGCAAAGATGGTAAGAATGGCGTTAGCATTAAAGGTGACACTGGTCAAGACGGTAAACCAGGTATCAGTATCGCAGGTAAAGATGGCGCTGATGGCGTAACCTTAACCACCAAAACAGATGGTAAACCGGGTGTTGATGGTACTGATGGAGAAACAAAACCACGTTTAGAAGTTAACGGTGAAGAAGTGGCTACCTTAAATGATGGCTTGAAATTCACAGGTAACCAAGGTGGTGAAATTGCTAAGAAACTGAATGAAACCTTAACGGTGAAAGGCGGTTTAGCTAATGACGCTTCTGCTACCGATGCGAATACTCGTGTTGATGTAGAAAATGGTGCATTAATTGTGAAAATGGCGAGAGAGTTAAGCGATCTCAACACCATCACTTTTGATGCAGCAGATGAAAATGGCAATAAACCAGCTGCAGATAAAACAGTTTCTCTTGGTAAAGATGGCTTAAATAACGGTGGTAACAAAATTACCAACGTGGCTGCAGGCACTGAAGATACTGATGCTGTCAACCTTAGCCAATTGAATGAAGCAACAAAAGCTGCGACCACTAAAGTAGAGGCAGGTGACAATATTGTTGTAACACCAGCTACTAATGCAGATGGAAGCACAACTTATACTGTTGCAACCACTAAAGATCTGAAAGTTGATAGTGTCACTGCTGGCGATACTGTCTTAAATCAAGATGGTGTGAAAGTTGGCGATGATGTGGCGCTCACCAAAGATGGCTTGAAAGTAGGTGATGTAAATATCTCCAAAGGCGGTATTAATGCCGGAGATAAGAAAATCACTGGCGTACAAGACGGTGACGTTTCTGAAAACAGCAAAGATGCAGTGAATGGTAGCCAGTTATATGCGGTACAAAAAGCAGCATCTGATGCGATTACTAACATTTCCAATGCCGACAACGGCGGTGGCTTTGGTTTAACTGATGATAACGGTGACACAGTTCAACAAGATTTAGGTAAACAAATTGCGTTGAAAGGTAAAAACGGTATCACAGTGACTAAAGCAGCTGATGGCTCAAAAGGCTTAGATATTGGCTTAGGTAAAGACCTCAGCGTTGGTGGTAACGGTGAAGACGGCACAATTGGTGTGAAAGGTGCTGATGGTGTCGCAGGTGTAGCTGTTAACGGTAAAGATGGTTCTATCGGTTTAACTGGTCCTAAAGGTGCTGATGGTACATCACCACAAGCAACGGTTAAAGTTGTTAAAGGTGAACCAGGTCTGGACGGTACCACACCAAAAGATCGTCTTGATGTAAATGGTGAACAAGTTGCAACCTTGAACGATGGTATTAAATATGAAGGTGACAAAGGCAAAGCCTCAACTAAGCTGAATAAAACAGCGAAAATTGTTGGTGGCGCAAAAGATGAGCTTTCAGACAATAATATCGGTGTTGTTGCGTCACAAGATGGTGAAAATGCGAAACTCACTGTTAAGCTAGCGAAAAAAGTCAAAGGCTTACAAAGTGTTGAGGTTGCTAATACAACCATCGATGAGAAAGGTGTATCGATTCCTTCTGATGCAGATCCACGTAACTCAGTGAATTTGGGTAGCAACGGATTAAGCAATGGTGGAAATCGTATTACTAACGTTGCACCAGGTATCGCAGATAGTGATGCAGCTACTGTAGGTCAAGTGAAAAATGTAGCTAAACATCTTGCTGGACGTATCGGTAAATTGAAAAAAGATATGGATGGTAATGCCGCAACAGCAGCAGCAATGGCAAGCTTACCACAGGCTTATATTCCTGGTAAGAGCATGGTTGCGATAGCTGGAGGTACACATGGTAACCAACAAGCCATTGCAGTAGGGGTATCGCGTATCTCTGATAATGGTAAAGTTATCATCAAACTCAATGCGGGTAGCAATACCAGAGGTAAAACTTCAGTCGGTGCGGGTGTAGGTTACCAATGGTAATCGCGCACTAGACAAAGTTTTAGCAAGATTCATCTTGATCTAAACTAAACGCGAATAAGAGCTGTAGTGATAAAATCATTACAGCTCTTTTTTATTGCCTAAATAAAATATGGGTTGCGCCACTTCTGTTGATCATTCGTTTTAAAGTGCGGTAGATTTTCAATCAAATTTTGCTATCAATAAAAGGTGAAGCCGTAATATTACCTTTTCATTTGGCTAATATTATCTATAATAATCAAGTTTGTATTAGCTAAATCAGATAGGAAAAACCAATGACAGAGATAAACAACATTCTCGCTGAGCTTAAACGTGGTACGGATCAAATTTTTTCAGAACAGGATTTAATTGAGAAACTTAAAGAAAATCGTCCCTTACGAGTTAAATTAGGGGCCGATCCAACCGCACCAGATATTCACTTAGGGCATACTGTCGTCCTAAATAAATTACGTCAATTCCAGAATTTTGGTCACCATGTGATATTTTTAATTGGTGATTTTACGGCGACAGTCGGCGATCCTTCTGGAAAAAATGCGACTCGCCCTCCTCTCTCTCGTGAAGATGTGCTTCGTAATGCGGAAACGTATAAAGAACAAATATTCAAGATCTTAGATCCTGAAAAAACAGAAATCGTATTCAACTCTGCGTGGTTAGGTGAATTAGGCACGGTGGGAATGATTCGTCTTGCCTCTAATTATACGGTGGCTCGAATGCTAGAACGTGATGACTTTAAAAAACGTTTTAGCAATAATCAACCTATTGCGATTCACGAATTTATTTATCCTTTATTACAAGGTTATGATTCAGTACATTTGAAAGCCGATGTGGAACTCGGTGGAACAGACCAAACCTTTAATTTGCTGATTGGCCGTGAATTGCAAAAATCAGAGGGACAAAAGCCACAAGTAGCCGTTACATTGCCATTGCTAGTGGGGTTAGATGGTGAGAAAAAAATGTCCAAATCCCTTGGTAACTATATTGGTGTAAATGATGCACCGAATGAAATGTTCGGTAAAGTGATGTCCATTTCTGATGAGCTGATGTGGGATTGGTATGATTTGCTTTCATTCCGTCCATTAAATGAGATTGCACAATTCAAACAAGAGGTTGCACAAGGGCGTAATCCGCGTGATGTAAAAGTGTTATTAGCGAAAGAAATTACGGCACGTTTCCATTCTGAAGCCGAGGCAGAAGCTGCCGAACAAGCCTTTATTAACCGATTCCAAAAAGGGGCACTTCCTGATGAAATGCCAGAATTCACGTTTGAAGGCGAAATGGGTTTAGCCAACTTGTTAAAAGAAGCAGGCTTGGTCAGTTCTACTTCTGAAGCAATGCGTATGGTGCAGCAAGGGGGCGTCAAAATTGATGGTGAAAAAGTAGAAAATGCGAAAGCGATAATTTCTTCATCAACCGCTGTATATCAAGTGGGTAAACGTAAATTTGCTCGAGTAACCGTCAAATAATACTTATCTACTGTCACTTTTTTTCTTAATACAAGATGAGCGGTATTGCAAAATACCGCTTTTTTATTAAGCATCTATAAAAATCCACAAAAGTGCGGTACAATTTGATACTTATTTTTATTCTAGTTTACCGCGAGGAAAGAATGCTTAATTTTACCCAGTATATCTCTGATGAAATGGCAATGTGCCAGTTTGGGGCAAAATTGATGCGCATCGCCAGCCAAATGACGGCTGAAAAAGCCATTGTTTTTTATTTAAGCGGTGACCTAGGTGCGGGAAAAACAACCTTAAGCCGTGGAATGATTCAGAGTTTAGGCTATGAGGGTAAGATAAAAAGCCCAACCTATACCTTAGTGGAGGAATATCATTTAGCTGAGCAATCAATCTATCATTTTGATTTATATCGTTTAAGTGATCCTGAAGAATTGGAATTTATGGGGATTCGAGATTATTTCAATCCACACAGTATTTGCCTTATTGAATGGGCAGAAAAAGGGCAAGGTTTGTTGCCTGAACCTGATTTAATTATTCAAATTGATTATGCTGATGACGCACGAAATCTCACCTTGCAAGTAAGAAGCAAGCAAGGTCAGCAGATTGTTCAACAACTCATCGCATCACAAATTGATAACTCAATAACCTAAGCTATTTTGTGACGTTTTATAATGAGAAACCTTTACCAATTTATTTATCTTTTTTTCTTATGTAGCGCATTTGCCGCTTCAAACGCTTTCGCCAATATTTGGACGATCGCCATTGACCCAGGACACGGCGGAAAAGATCCCGGTGCGATTAGCCGTACACAACATATCTATGAAAAAAATGTGACCCTTTCTATTGCAAAAGAATTAAAAGCGCTGCTAGATAATGATCCTAATTTTCGTGCAGTACTAACCCGTAAAGGGGATTATTATATCTCTGTGCCTGATCGTTCAGAAATTGCGCGTAGATATAAAGCCAATTATCTCGTTTCCATTCACGCCGACTCTTCCGTTTCTCCTGATTTACGCGGGGCGTCTGTGTGGGTACTCTCTAATCGCCGTGCGAACAGCGAAATGGGGCAATGGCTAGAAGACCACGAAAAACGTTCTGAGCTATTAGGCGGCGCCGGTTCAGTATTAGCATCACATAAAGAGAAATATTTAGATCAAACGGTACTTGATTTGCAATTTGGTCATAGCCAACGTGTGGGTTATGAGCTTGGTTCGATTGTGTTACGCCGCTTTGCCAACATCACCACCTTAAGCCGTAGCACGCCACAGCACGCCAGCCTTGGGGTGTTGCGTTCCCCTGATATTCCATCTATTTTGGTGGAAACGGGTTTTTTATCCAATCCTGATGAAGAGAAAAAGCTCAACTCTCTCGCTTATCGTAAAAAATTAGCAAGGGTGATTTATGAAAGTTTAGTGGATTTCCGCCGCCGTAATGTAAAAAGTGAGATTAATGTAGCCAAAACTCCTGCCATCAATACCGAAAATGAAAGTGCGGTGAGAAATTCGCAACAAAAATCCTCTTTAAACAAAGCATTACCGAAAGACAGTGGTATTCGCCATAACGTAAAAAATGGTGAAAGCCTTGGTGGATTGGCAGCTAAATATGATGTAAAAATGAGCGATATTATCGCCTTAAATAAGCTCAAACGCCGTGAATTATGGATTGGTGAAACCATTAAAATTCCTGACAATGGCAAAAATACTAAAACGCTAGCCAATAAATCTGAGCAGAAAAACAGTAAAACAACAAGCAAAACAGAAAACAAAAAAGCAGATAATAAAAAGACAGATAAGTCAAAAACCGATAATAAAAAAGCGGATAACACGGTAAGCAAAAACACAAAAACCGAGAATAACGGAAAAGACAAAACAACGCCGAAATTCCATACAGTGAAAAAAGATCAAACCCTGTATGCGATTTCGCGTGAATATCATATTCCTGTGCCAACACTGTTAAAACTCAATCCCAAATTGAAAAACGGTAACGTTCAAACAGGGCAAAAAATTCAGCTACGTTAGGACTGTTGATCATAGGAATGCCAATGCCAATCCAAATTCTACCACCGCAACTTGCTAACCAAATCGCTGCTGGCGAGGTGGTGGAACGCCCTGCGTCTGTGGTGAAAGAATTAGTGGAAAACAGCCTTGATGCGGGTGCAAACAAAATTCAAGTGGATATTGAAAATGGTGGTGCAAGCCTGATCCGTATTCGTGATAATGGTACAGGCATTCCTAAAGACGAACTTTCCCTTGCCCTTGCACGCCACGCCACCAGCAAAATTGCTAGCATTGAAGATTTAGAAGCCATTCTAAGTTTAGGCTTTCGTGGTGAGGCACTGGCAAGTATTAGCTCCGTTTCACGCCTTACCCTCACCTCTCGCACGGAAAGCCAAAAAGAAGCGTGGCAGGTTTATGCTCAAGGGCGTGAAATGGAAACCATTATTCAACCTGCATCTCACCCTGTTGGCACGACCGTTGAAGTGGCTAATTTATTTTTTAATACGCCTGCGAGACGTAAATTTTTACGCACCGATAAAACAGAGTTTTCTCATATTGATGAAGTGATTCGCCGTATTGCTTTGGCAAAACCCCATATTGCGTTCACACTCACGCATAATGGCAAAATCGTGCGTCAATACAAAAGTGCGGTGGATTTTTCGCAAAAATTAAAGCGTATTGCTGCCATTTGTGGCGATACCTTTATTAGGCACGCTTTGCATATTGATTGGAAGCACGATGATTTGCACCTTTCTGGTTGGGTGGCTGAACCGCATTTTAAGCGTTCGCAAAACGATCTCACTTATTGCTATGTGAATGGCAGAATGGTGCGTGATAAAGTGATCACTCACGCCATTCGTCAGGCCTATGCAGATTATTTAGGTTCAGAAGAATACCCTGCTTATATTCTGTTTATTGATCTCAATCCAAACGAGGTGGATGTGAATGTACACCCGACCAAGCACGAAGTGCGTTTCCAGCAAGCGCGTTTGGTGCACGATTTTATTTATCAGGGTGTACAAAATGCTTTACAAACAAGCGTTGAATTAGGGCGTAATGAGACTGCGACAGTACAAAGCCTAACCTCACAAGTGGCAAATGAGCCATTCCAAACGCCATTGCAAGTGCAAGAACCGCAAGGCTTATGGCAACCTAATCAGGGTTCGGCAAACCGTGCGGCGGCAGGACGCAATATTTTTCAACCAATGTCTGATTATGCTGAACGGAATGAGCGGAATACGGTGGGGAAAAGCACGGCTGAAAAAAATATACCAAAAGAAAGTGCGGTAGAAAAATCAGCAAAATTTACACCGCACGTTGCATATTACACCAAAACGTCTTCTATCTCAAAAACGGCACGTCAGACCTATGGTGAATTACTGCAAACCACACAAACAGCCATCGCGAGCAATATTCAATCGGTGCCTGAAATGCCGTTTGAACAATCTAGCCATATACTACGCACGTTGGCATTAGTCGAACATAAGGCATTGTTATTACAACAAGATCAGCAATTTTATTTGTTACCAATGAAAAGATTGCAACAAACGCATATTCAATTAAGCTTGCAACAAAATAATGTGCCGCAACAAGCCTTGCTGATCCCCATAATGTTTCGTTTGAATAATGACCAGCAAGCCCATTGGAAGCAACAAAAAATCTTCTTTGCACAAGCAGGTTTTGATTTTAATGAAAATCTTGTGCAACATCGCATTAGTTTAAGCAAAGTGCCAAGCTGTTTGCGTCAACAAAATTTACAGCAATGTGTGGGCAATCTGTTAAATCAAAACATAGACAATTTCACACAGTTTTTAACCGCACTTTGCCACCAACTGGATTATGCTGAGATTGATATTTTCAGTGATGCGGTAAATTTGCTCAGTGAAACCGAAAAGCTGGCGCAGCAACAGGCAGAATTTGATTTATCGCCGTTATTTATCGCCATTGATTGGCAAACTTATTTAGCGCAGGAGCAATAATGTCAGCCAAACCTCGTGCAATTTTCTTAATGGGGCCGACGGCTTCAGGTAAAACAGACTTAGCAATTAGATTATGCCAACATTTGCCTGTGGAAGTGATCAGCGTGGATTCTGCCTTAATTTATCGTGGAATGGATATTGGCACGGCAAAACCCAATGCGGAAGAACTGGCGCTCGCGCCACACCGTTTGATTGATATTAAATATCCCAGTGAAAGTTATTCTGCCGCAAACTTTCGTCAAGATGCTTTGCGTGAAATGGCGGACATTACGGCGCAAGGTAAAATTCCTTTGTTAGTAGGAGGCACAATGCTCTATTACAAAGCCTTGCTTGAAGGGCTTTCACCATTGCCTTCAGCAGATGAAAGTTTGCGTCAAGAAATTGAGCAAAAAGCCGCGCAAATTGGTTGGAATGGCTTGCACCAAGAGCTGGCAAAAATCGATCCGGTTTCTGCACAACGCATTAATCCTAACGATAGCCAAAGGATCAACCGTGCGTTAGAAGTGTTTTATCTCACGGGCAAATCGCTCACTGAGTTAACCGCACAAAAAGGCGAAGCGCTTCCTTATGAGATCACGCAATTTGCTATTGCTCCACAAGATCGTCAAGTGTTACACCAACGCATTGAACAGCGTTTCCATAAAATGATCGAACAAGGTTTTCAGCAAGAAGTGGAAAAACTCTATCAGCGCGCTGATTTACACGCCAACTTACCTTCTATTCGCTGTGTGGGCTATCGTCAGATGTGGGAATATTTGCAAGGCGATTATAATCACGATGAAATGATCTTCCGTGGGATTTGTGCTACACGGCAGCTAGCCAAACGGCAAATAACTTGGCTACGCGGTTGGAAATTCGCCCTCACTTGGCTAGATAGCTTAGCCACTGAAAAATCTTTCGCACAAATGATGCAAACGTTGAAATAATTAGTACACAGTGATGACATTAAGAAAGATTATTGCTATATTGAAAAGCGGAGACGATTTTTGTTCTCATAAAACCCTATAACTAATATAAGAAGGAAAATAACTATGGCAAAAGGACAATCATTACAAGATCCTTACTTAAACGCATTACGTCGTGAGCGTATTCCAGTTTCAATTTATCTCGTCAATGGGATTAAATTACAAGGACAAATTGAATCCTTCGATCAATTTGTTATTTTATTAAAAAATACTGTTAATCAAATGGTTTATAAACACGCAATTTCCACAGTTGTACCCGCGCGAGCTATTTCTCACCATAACAACCAATCCCACCAACAACAGCAACCAACAACACAAGAATCGACAATGGAAGCACCGACAGAAACACAAGCTGAATAATTTTGGGTAATTCAACCGTTCCAAATATAGCAGGGAAAAGTGCGGTAGAAAATTTAGAGGAAATTTCCACCGCACTTTCACCTTTTTACTCCTCTTCTTCATCACAAGATATGCCAGCAGATCGTGGCATTATTGTGCAAGCCTTTTTTTCTGCGGATAAAAATCTGGACGATTTAGCTGAATTCCAGCTTTTAGCTGAATCTGCCCAAGTAGAGGTTGCCACCATTATCACCACCAGCCGTGCTACACCACAAGCGAAGTATTTTATCGGGTTGGGTAAAGCAGAAGAAATTGCCCAAGCGGTAAAAGATCACAATGCCAATGTGATTTTGGTGAATCATTGCCTTACACCTGCGCAAACGCGAAATTTAGAGCATCTTTGTGAATGTCGCGTAGTCGATCGCACGGGGCTGATTTTAGATATTTTCGCCCAGCGTGCACGCTCTCACGAAGGGAAGTTGCAAGTCGAGTTGGCTCAATTAAAACACCTTGCGACCCGTTTAGTGCGGCGTAAAACAGGCTTAGATCAGCAAAAAGGTGCGGTAGGCTTGCGTGGACCAGGGGAAACCCAGCTGGAAAGCGATCGCCGTTTGATCAAAGTTCGCATTGCTCAGTTACAAAATCGCTTGAATAAAGTGGAAAAGCAACGCAATCAAAATCGCCAAACCAGAAAGAAAGCGGATATTCCGACTATTTCCTTAGTGGGCTATACCAATGCGGGCAAATCAACGCTGTTTAATTTGCTCACCAATGCAGAGGTTTATGCTGCGGATCAGCTTTTCGCCACCCTTGACCCTACCCTACGCCGTTTAAGCATTCCCGATATTGGCACTACGATTTTAGCAGACACCGTCGGCTTTATTCGTGATCTGCCACACGATTTAGTTTCTGCTTTTAAATCCACGCTGCAAGAAACCACGGAAGCCAGTTTGTTATTGCACGTTGTGGACTGTGCCGATGCTCGAAAAGAGGAAAATATCCACGCGGTGAATGAAGTTTTACAAGAAATCAACGCTAACCAAGTGCCTACTTTGCTGGTTTATAACAAAATTGACCAAGTGGAAAACCTTGCACCACATATTCAATATGATGAGCAAAATCGCCCTGTGGCAGTGTATATTTCCGCTCATTTGCAACAAGGTATTGCCCTATTATTCGATGCTATTCGGCAAAAATTGAGCAAAAGCATTGCGCAATTACAGCTTTGTTTACCGCCACAAGCGGGTAAAATTCGCCATTGGCTGTATGAAATGGATTGTATCCGTGAGGAAAACATCAGTGATCAAGGGGAATTTTTACTGAAGATAAATATTGAGCAAAGTGAATGGCAAAAATTATTGAAAAAACAACCGCACTTAATAGATTATTTAGGTAAATAAAGAACGTTTTTCCTTTGTTTGATCGCTATTTCCCGATACCATATTGTTTTAATTTATTCGCAATCGCTGTATGCGAAACGCCTAGTCTTGAAGCAAGCTTTCTGGTGCTAGGATATTCTTCATAAAATTTCTGCAGCACCATCGCCTCAAAATTATTCATCATTTCATCAAGGGTTTGATTACCAAATTGTTCAATACTTGGCAAACAGATTTGTTGTTGCTCCAAGCCTAAATCGGCAATCGTAAGCTGATTATTTTCGGACAATGAGCAGGCTCGATATAATGCGTTATATAATTCTCGCACATTGCCTCCCCAAGTATAATGAGTGAGATAATTCAATAAAGTCTCATCAAGGTGTGGAACCAAAATGCCTAATTCTTGGCTAATTTGATGAATAAAAATCTCACTAAGCACAGGTATATCTTCTTGGCGCTCACGTAGTGGAGGAATATTTAAGCTAAGCACATTCAAACGATGAAATAAGTCTTCACGCATTTTGCCTTTTTCCACATAATGGCTAAGGGGAACTTGCGAGGTGCAAATCACTCTCACATCGGCATAATGCTCTTTTTCTTCCCCCACACGGCGAAATGTCCCATCGTTAAGAAAACGCAATAATTTTGCTTGCAGGATCAAAGGTAACTCTGCGACACTGTCTAGTAGTACCGTACCACCGTTGGCGTACTCAAAAAAGCCTTGGCTTTCCGCTTGAGAATTAGCCCGTCCAAACATTTCACTTTCTGCATCTTCACTAGGTAAACCCGCACAATTTACGGCAATAAATTTATTTTCCCCTCGCGGGCTATAAAAATGGCAGGCTTTTGCAATAAGATCCTTGCCTGTTCCCGTTTCACCTTGAATGAGCAAAGGAGCGTCTAGCAAAGCAAATTTTTTGGCTTTTTCCACCATAGCTTTCATTTTATGGCTTCGCATAACCATCTGTGAAAAAAGATCTTTCTCTGCTGACATCACTCCTCCCGACTTGAACTTACTAGTGAAGCTTGCCCATCATTGTAAACTTTTTAGTAAAAATGGAAACAAAAATTTACAACTTTAGGTAAAAATTAATTACTTTGCTTTTTACCCGACAATAATAACGCTTTTAAATTAGATAAAACTTCTGTCTGAATATGTTTTAGACGTGGACGTTCTTCTTGTTTAAAAGCAAGTGGTCGGCAAAACTCCATCGCTTTAATACCAAGTCTTGCGGTGAGTATCCCTACGCCAATTCCTTGTGCAATACGAGCGGAAAATTTTGCTGTCACATCTTGCGAAAGCCAATCCATTCCAAACTCTTGTATTAGTTCTGTTGCCCCAGCAAAAGCCATATTTAACAATACCATTCGTAATAAACGCAAACGACTAAAATACCCCAATTCAATATGATAGAGTTTAGCTAATTGATTAATTAAGCGAATATTTCGCCAGGCTATAAAGAACATATCTATCACAGCTAGCGGACTAATTGCGACAATTGCTGCAGATTCAATCGCATTTTTGCTAATCAGCTTTTGTGCCTGCTTATCAATTGGCTTCAGTACAATTTGACTGAATAAATAAGCCGTTTCATTGGCAGAATACCCTTCATTTGTTTGTTTTTGCCATTGAATAACTTCCGGTGACTGTGGTGAAATATCCATTGTCTTAATAATATCTTGACATAGCTGTTGCACAGTTTGACTTTCTTGTGGAGAAAAACCTTGCAGAAGATCAGCCTGACTTTGATTAAGCAAAGATTGGCTTTTTTCTTGTAGAAGCATACGTTTTTTCAATTTCACCAGTTTACGCCATTCATTAATAATCGCACTAAGCCCTAATATCACTAATGAACTACCGGCAAGCGCAAAAGAAAAATAAATCCATTGCTGATTTTGCCACGTATCCACTAACCATTGCACTGATTGAGCAATCACTGCGCTGCCAAAAAAGATGACTGAACCAATAAGCCATTTTCTCCACCAACGGGGTTGAGGTTTTATCGCTTGCTCAAATTGAGGGCTGAGTTCACCCAGTTTATCTTCCTCATCAGGCGCTATCACTACATTTTCTTGTGAAAAAGTCTGCTTAGGTGCAAACGCTTGTTGTTCTTGCTCTTCAAGTGGGGGATGAAAAATTTGTTTTTCCATTAGTTATATGTCTCCATTGCATTCAATCTAGCTTATCTGCTAGCAAGAATTGTAACACTGCATCCATCCTTAAATGAGGGATTAGACCGTCTTGTTCAAGGGGCTGTGGTTCAAATTGGTCAAATTCAAAACGCTGTGTTTGCCAAAATGGGGCATTTGGCAAACGGCTCGGCACTTCACCTGGGTATAGGGTAATTTTTTGCTGATCCTTTTGCCTGATTCCTTGGATTGCGGAATACAGTTTTCCATTTTGATTTACCGTCACTTGCTGAGTTGCACGAATTGCGGCAATAACACTATATGCAGTTTCAATCCCTTCGTATTCCACATAACGCCCCCCTTCCTGCACTAACTGACGTAATAGGCTAGCAAGATTATGACGTTGCTCTTTAGTGATATGATCTGCTTTTGTTGCAAGGAACATTAATTTATCAATTTGGGGAGAAAATATTCGGTTAAGAAAGGTTCGCTTTCCATAGTGAAAACTTTGAAATAGTTGTTGCAATCCCTCTTGCATATCTAAAAATGCCTGTTGGCTATGATTGAGAGGTGTCAGACAGTCAGCAAGAATCACTTGTCGATCAAAGGTAGAAAAATAATCTCGATAAAAACCTTTTACAATATGTTGGCAGTAATAATCATAACGCTTTGCCAAAACAGCAAAATAGCTACTTCCAGAAGCCTTTTTTAACAAGTTCCATTGCTCTGAATTAAGGTGCACTAAGGGGAAAAACTGCACTGCTGGTGACCCTTCCAACTCACCTGGTAAAACAAACCGTCCCGGCTGGATAAAATGCAAGCCTTTCTCTTTACAAGCCAGTAAGAATTGCGTGTAATCTTTGGCAAGCTGTGCCAAAACCTCCTCATCAGCCTTAGCCAATAAATCAATTTGCGCTAATTTAGTCATCCATTGGCGTGCTAATTCAAGACGTTGTCCCTGCATAAATTCACGCTGCTGCTCACTCCATTGCTGAAAATTTAACTCAAGCAAAGGCAAGTCTAAAAGCCATTCACCTGGATAATCAAAAATATCAAGATACAATGTACTCGTTTCTTTTAAATGCCGTAATAACCCAGTTTGCTGATAACGGATTGCCAAGCGTGTTTCGCTTACACCACGAGTAGAATTTGGCCAATGAGGTGGGTCATCAGCTAAACATTTTAAATTATTTTCATATTCAAAACGTGGGATATGCATTAGTCGCTGCTCAATACGCTTCACCGCTAAAATGCGTTTCTCTCGCGCGGCATTAAACAATGGTAAATGCGTATTATCAACCATATTAATATGTAAAAGCTGATTTACAAGACTTGTGATAAATGCCGTCTTTCCACTGCGACTTAATCCCGTTACCGCTAAACGCAAAGTGCGATCAAACCCACGATCAATTAAATTATCTAGCTCTTTTTGAATATAATTAAACATTTTATTTCTCTATTTCAGTAATATACTTTAAAATTTACCCATAATTTATCACAAATATGCCTATTATGTTGACAAGAAAAATCATTACGCACGGTATTTCAATACTTGTGGGCTTAATAAGTTTATCTAGCCACGCGGCGCCAAGAATCCCCGATATACTCACTGAAAACGGATTAATTTATTGTACGCAAGCAAATGGTTTATCATTTAACCCACAAACCAGTGATGCTGGAACAAGTATGAATGTGGTTACCGAGCAAATTTACAATAAATTATTTGAAATTAAGAATAACAGTGCGAATGTTGAGCCAGTTCTTGCTAGAAATTATAGTTTATCCGATGATGGTAAGACGATTACTATCAATTTACGTAAGGGAGTTAAGTTTCATCAGACAGATTGGTTCACACCAACACGTGATTTTAATGCAGAAGATGTGGTCTTTTCGCTGAATCGAGTGCTAGGCCATAATACCGCGTTACCAAACTTAGAAACGGCTATGGATTATACAAATCCTCAATACCGCATTTTCCATGAACAGGCTCGTAAAGTGCGCTTTCCTTATTTTGAAAGCATTAAATTACGTGAAAAAATCCAATCAGTCATTGCTACAGCACCTGACCAAGTGCAAATTCATCTTTATCAACCCGATGCCTCTATTATCTCGCATCTAGCTAGCCAATACGCAATTATATTTTCTCAGGAATATGCTTTACAACTTAATGCAGATGACAACCTTTCTCAATTAGATACGTTACCTGTCGGGACAGGCCCTTATAAACTCAAAAATTTTATTCATAACCAATATGTTCGTTTAGTCCGAAATGACGATTATTGGCGTAAAAAAGGCAAAATTGAGCATGTCATTATTGATCTTTCTACCGATAGAACTGGACGTTTGATTAAATTTTTAAATGGTGAATGTCAAATTACCTCTAGCCCAGATGTAAGACAACTAGGAATTTTAAAACAATTTAATGAGCGCTATTATTTGAAATCAACAGAAGGCGTAAATTTATCTTATTTAGCGTTTAATTTTCTTAAACCGACAATGAATAATTTATACCTTCGCCGAGCTATTTCTCAAGGAATTGATCGCAGAAAAATTATTCATCGTATCTATCATAATACAGCAAGTGTAGCAAATAATATCATTCCTAATATTTCTTGGGCGGCAACGGTGAACACACCTGATTTTGCTTATGATTACAATCCACAAGCTGCCAAAGCTTTTTTACAAGATAAACATCTTAAATTAATAATGTGGGTGCTAAATGAGGAACAAGTCTATAATCCTTCTCCAATCAAAATGGCTGAGTTAATTAAGCAGGATCTTGCTAAAGTAGGCGTTGAGGTGTCCATTCGTCCTGTTACGCGCACTTACTTGATTGAACAGCTTAAGAATGGCTCAGAAGATTATGACCTAATTCTCACAGGCTGGCTCGCGGGGAACTTAGATCCTGATAGTTTTATGCGCCCAATTTTAAGTTGTGGCACGCTCAATGACATTACCAATTTATCGAATTGGTGTTATCAACCGTTTGAGCAAGCAATGAATAGTGCATTAAATACCTCTACTTTACGAAATCGACGTTATTATTATAATATTGCACAAGAAATTATTTTATCGGAGTTACCCATTATCCCCGTTGCGAATGTGAAGCGAATGCTAATCGCAAATTCTCGCGTTAAGGGATTAGAGCTTGCACCTTTTGGTAGTATTAACTTCGCTACGTTATCCTATCAATGAGGAAAAGAAGAATGATTTTATCTTTTTTTAGACATCTTATCTTGTTAGCAATTACTCTCATTGTTCTATCTCTTATTAGCTATGCTGTTCTTATGAGAGATCCACTGAATGAAACCTTAGCTGTACCTTATTTTTATTCAGGCTATTTACCTTATATACAAAACTTGCTGAAAGGCGACCTAGGGATTAGTTACAATGGTGGAGAATCGCTAAGCAATTTAGTATTAACCGTACTACCTCCGACTTTAGAATTATGTGTTAGTGCCATTTTACTTGCAATTATTTTTGGTATCCCATTAGGCCTAATCGGTGCAATGTATCGAAAAAAAACCTTAGGAAAAATGGTCCGCACTTTATCTGTTATTGGTCTTTCGCTTCCCGTATTTTGGCTTGCGCCTCTATTACTTTATGCAGCGGCTATTTATGGCTGGGAAATTGCTGCTATTGGGCAATATAATTTGCTTTATGAAATTCACCCCATAACGGGATTTCCTATTATTGATGTATGGTTTATCGATGAACCTTATCGAATCAAAGTAATTCAAAACGTATTGCAACACTTGATTTTACCTACTTTAGTACTGACTATCTGGCCAATGATGGAAATCATCCGTATTGTGCAAGGACGTGCAGAATATTTATTTGAACAAACCTATATCAAAATTGCTACGACAAGAGGTTGGTCTATGTGCAAAATTTTACGCGTACATATTTTACCTAACACCTTGCCACTGCTGGTTCCACAAATGACTCGTTTATTTACGCTTGTAATCGCACAATGTATGCTTGTAGAGGGTACATTCGGCTGGTCTGGTATTGGACGCTGGTTAATTAATGCTGTTGCACAGCAAGATTACAACAGTATTTCCGCAGGTATTATTGTGATTGGATTATGTATTATTGTGGTGAATTTATTGGTAGAAACCCTCACCTTCATTTTAGATCCGCTAAATAAGAAAGGCTGGTATGCAAGATAAAGATACTACTGCAACATTCCGTGATACGGGGACGCTAACAACAATTTGGAAACTTTTTCGGCAAGATAAAGTAGCACTCGCTAGTTTTTATCTTTTTTTGTTGTTTATTTTAACCGCAATTTTTAGCCCTTTCATTGCGCCTTATTCTAGTGATGCGCAATTTGTTGGTTTTGAATTAATGCCACCGTCTTGGGTAAATGGTGGAAAGATTGCTTATTTCTTTGGTACCGATGATATTGGACGTGACGTATTAAGCCGTTTAATTACTGGCGCACGCTATACACTAGGCTCAGGGCTGATTGTAGTAATTTTTACTGCGTTTTTAGGTGGCATAATGGGGATTTTGGCAGGGATGTCACAAGGAATTAAATCTCGTATCTTAGGGCATTTTCTGGATGCCTTTTTGTCCACCCCGATTTTGCTGATTGCAATCATTATTGCCACATTAATGCAACCTAGCCTTATTAATGCGATGCTAGCTATTACTTTGGCATTATTACCGCACTTTATCCATGAAATTTATCAAGCAATTCAGAAAGAGTTGAAGAAAGAATATGTCTTAATGCTCCGTCTTGAAGGCGCGTCAAATTGGATATTACTCAAGGAAGCAATTTTTCCAAATATTTGGGTAAAATATATCCAAGAGATCACTCGAGCTTTTGCTATTGCAATCCTAGATATTAGTGCATTAAGTTTTATTTCTCTAGGTGCACAAAGCCCTATACCTGAATGGGGAGTAATGATTAAAGATTCTCTCGAACTGATTTATCTTGCACCTTGGACAGTTATCCTGCCTGGACTAGCTATTATGGTAGTGATCTTAATAGCTTTATTACTTGGTAATGGTGTCAATAAAGCAATTGAAAGATATTATGAATAGGGATTCCTATGGCACTACTTGATATTCGCAATCTTTGCATAGAAATAAAAACACCAAATGGTCGCGTGAGAATCATCGATAATGTGAATCTTACCTTAAATGAAGGGGAAATCTGTGGCTTGGTCGGGGAATCAGGCTCTGGGAAAAGCCTGATTGCAAAAGTGATTTGTAACACCATTAAAGATTCGTGGATTGTTACCGCCGATCGCTTTCGTTTTAATGATGTGGAATTACTCAAGCTTAGTCCACATAAAAGACGGAAATTGGTTGGTAAAGAGATCTCAATGATTTTCCAAGAACCACTTACCAACTTAGATCCAAGCACAAAAATTGGTAAGCAACTTATTCAAAATATCCCATCTTGGACATTTAAAGGGCGTTGGTGGCAGTGGTTTGGCTGGAAAAAGCGACGTGCAATTGAATTATTACACCGCGTGGGGATTAAAGATCACAAAGATATAATGAACAGTTACCCCGATGAAATTACCGAAGGGGAAGGACAAAAGGTAATGATTGCCGCTGCTGTTGCCAATCAACCCCGCTTATTAATTGCTGATGAGCCGACCAACTCGTTGGAATCTATTACCAAGGTGCAAATTTTCCGCCTATTATTGAGTATGAACCAAAATCAAGGCACATCTATCTTGCTAGCAAGCAATGATATAAATAGTATCCGTGAATGGTGCGACAGTTTCAGTGTGCTTTATTGTGGACAAAATGCGGAATCAGGGCCAAAAGAAAGTGTGCTAAACACACCACACCACCCTTACACCAATGCCTTATTGCATTCTATTCCTGATTTTAAACAGCCGTTGCCACTCAAAAACCGCCTAGGTACATTGCGTGGTAGTGTTCCCCTGTTAGATCAACTGCCTATTGGCTGCCGCCTTGGTCCTCGTTGCCCATTTGCACAGAAAAAATGCATCAATAAACCGCCTACAAGACGAATCAAACATCACGAATTTGCCTGTCATTTTCCCCTCAATTTGCGTGAAAATCAGCGAAAAGAAAACGAAGACGTGATAACACCACTTATCATTAATACGGATGAAAATAACGAAGAATAGGAAAATTGAATGAGTGCATTGTTAGAAATTAAAAATTTATCCAAATCCTTTGATGATAATGTCGGAATTTTTTCATCTAGCCAGTTTGTTGCGGTGGAGAATGTCAGCTTTCAGTTAGAACACAAAAAGACCTTAGCCATTATGGGCAAAAATGGCTCAGGTAAATCTACTTTGGTTAAAATGATTGTAGGAATTATTGCCCCAAGTGCGGGGGAAATTTTGTTTAAAAATAATCCCCTACAGTTCGGCGATTACCACTACCGTTCACAGCATATTCGAATGGTTTTTCAAGATCCTAATAGTTCCTTCAATCCCAAACTCAATGTTGGGCAGATTTTAGATACCCCATTACGCCTTGCCACACATTTAAGCGAACAAGCTCGTAATGAAAAAATCTTCTCCACTCTGAAACTCGTTGGACTTTATCCTGATCATGCTAATATCAAAATCAACACGATGTCAGTAAGCCAAAAACAGCGTGTAGCCCTTGCTTGTGCCTTAATCCTTGAGCCTGAAATCATCATCACCGATGATGCACTTGGCTCACTAGATGCCACAGTAAAAACGCAACTAATGAATTTAATGCTTGAAATCCAAGATAAGCTGGGTATTTCTTATATTTATGTCGGGCAAAATCTGGGAATCATTAAACATATTTCTGATAATGTATTGGTGATGGATGAAGGAAAAATGATTGAATACGGCACAACCCGAGAAACGTTCATCCATCCTCAAAATGATATTACCAAACGCCTTGTAGAAAGCCATTTTGGGCAATTACTAACAGATGAATCTTGGCAATAAAAAGGCTGAATAAAACTCAGCCTTATATACAACAATTTATTTCTTCGGCTCTAACACAAATTCACCAAAAGAAGAGTTAATGTGGAAATTTGGTTTTTCGGTTTTTGGATCAACCCAAGTAATCCAGTTAGTTTGCTCTTTACCTTTTCCTTTCATAATTGAGAATTCTGCTCGGTAAGCTCCAGCACGAATTTTGCTACCTTGAATTAAATGATGTTCTTTTAATTCACTGAGTGCTATTTTACCCTCTAATGTATAACCTTTCTCCGTGCGAATCCCCACAGTTTCTAAAGTTTTTGGATCCCATTCTGCATTAATATTTTTTTCAACATCACGCAACATTGATAAAGTGCGGCCTTTGTAATCCATTTCTAAAGCAACATATTTCGGATATTTTCCATCGGCTTGCTGTTTATCAATTTCACCTGGTGCCATAAATAATTCTACACGGTCTTCACGCGCAACCATCCATTCGTGATCAGTTGTGTCATAAATTAAAACATTCGGATCTTCTACATCAAAAGAAAAATAAAAATTTTGATCATCGTGGAATGCCTTAAATTCTGTTTTTGGCATTTGCGCCTGCTCCCAAGGATTCACAAAATCTGTTACCCCTTTGACTTTGCCCCACACCGCTTCATCAAGCTTACCATCTAATACTGGCGCTTGTGATTCAAATGCCACGTTATAGCTCTTAGCAGGTGCTTCTGCTGCCGCATTCATTGAAAATAATGCCCCAAAAAGGGTTGCAATTAATAATTTCTTCATAAAAATTCTCCTATGAATTAAAGATAAAATGAATCATTATCTATGAGTTTGACGCATTAAACGAACAATGGTAATGGTGTTTACTACCATAACCGTACTTTCTAATAACACGCCGCCTAAAGATCCCACTAAAATATTATTTATTAACCAACAAGCTGAGCCGACTAGCATAAATAAACGCATTGGAATGCCTTTTAATAAAAATAATGAAATCGTTCCAATGGTTGAAGCAATAATAGGGAAAACTTGCCAAACGGAATCTGCAATCACATAGCCAAAAATAATCCCTAATAAAACAAAAAATAAGGCAATATATTTTGATAAAACAAAAATAGACATTGCCGTTCTTAAGGTGGAAAGCAACGAGCTTAATGCTGCCACATTCGCACCTAATAAAATAAAATGACTCATATAAGTGATATTTTGAATCAACATCACAATTTTGAGTTTTTTATCATTCTTTTGATAAAAACAAATTACCCCTAATATAAAAGCTAAAATACCAAGTAATTGTGGAATGTTTATAATATTGTCTAGCATAAAATGTATTAATTAATATTCTGTAAACTTATATCTCTAGCCAAACAAAATTGAATTTAAACTAGAATAAAGTTTCAGTCTATGAATAAGTTTTGATTTTGTGATCTTGATCTAAAATTTTCAAAACGATGTTTCAAATAAAAAGCGGTCTAAAATAGACCGCTCTTTTTATATGTATCTTCTCTGCATCACACCATCAGATTAAATGTCTAACGGCTGTGCTGTTTCTTTTAGTACGGCATTAAGGGCTTCAATATTAGCTTTACCTTCGTTGAGTAGCCATTGTTTTGCCGCTTCTGCACCCTCTGCTTTAAAGATTTCTGCTGCACCTGCCCAAGTAGCACGTCCACATAATACGCCGTTGAAATCACAGCCTGCGTCTTTAGCAAAACGGAGTGTATCTAAGAATAATTGCGCGCTCACACCTGCACTTAAGAAGATGAATGGAATCTCGGTGGCATCGCTTTGTTCTTTGAAGTAAGCTTTCGCTTGTGCTTGGCTATATACCGCTTCTTGCTCTGCAAACCCTTCCACAAATTTCATATCCACTGGTACTTCCACTTTTAATACATCAACACCAAAACGAGGTTCGGAGAATAATTTCATTGCTTCGATCACTTTACGTGGTTTAATTTTCGCATACGCTTTTGGATCAGAAATATTCGCGTCATAGCTCACAAGCTCTAAGAAGAATGGCATCTCTTCTGCTTTACATTCTGAAGCCACACGTTCTACAAAGGCTTCTTTACGATCATTCACTTCTTTGCCTTCGTCAATGTCGATATAAAGCAATAATTTGATCCCGTCTGCTCCTTTGGCTTTTAAGCGCTGTACAGACACATCGTCAATTAAGTCAGGGTAACGACCTGGTTGGGTTTTGTCGTAGCCTGTTTTTTCATAAGCCATTAATAAACCTGCGTTGGCTGCACGTTTTTCAGCCGCTTTCCAGCCCACTTCAGGATCAAGCAAAATAGATGAGGAATAAGGCGTTAAGTATTCAGATACCAATACTTTAAACTCTGCAAGCTGTTCATTACTTGCAGATTCGCCAAGCATGCGTCGTAATGCACCACGTTGGTCAATAGCTAGTGCTGCAATTAAATTGTCTTGGCTGCATAATTTTTTTAAACGTTCAGTTCTTAAATTTGACATTGTTTTCTCTCCATCTTTGTAAATATAAAATACTCAAATTATTCACCACAGTTATATACAGGCTCACCTTTAATATAAGTGGCTTGAACGTGTAACGCTTTGTCTAATAAGGTGAAATTTGCTTCTTTACCCACGGCAATATCACCAATGCGATCTGCCACACCTAAATAAGTGGCGGGAATAGTGGTAACCATTTGAATAGCTTCCCATACTGGCACATCGGCTTTAAATACCATATTGCGTAAAGCTTGATCTAGGCTGCAAGTGCTACCCGCTAGTGAACCGTCAAAGGTTCTTGCTTGACCGTCTTTCACTCGCACCGTTTGCACACCGAGAGTATATTCACCATCTGCTAAACCACCTGCACGCATACAATCTGTAATCAACACCATTCTACGATAAGTTTTTAATTTATAAGCTAAATTTAATACGGCAGGATGAACGTGAATGCCATCTGCGATAATTTCTGCCAGCATATCGTGATATAACACCGCCCCCGTACAACCTGGCTCACGGTGATGCAAGGCACTCATTCCATTGAATAAATGCACACCACAATCTGCCCCTAAATAATAAGCTTTAGTAATCTGCTCAAAGGTCGCATTGGTATGTGCCACTGAGACTTTGACGCCATTTTCTATCAACCATTTAATGGCTGGTTCAGCATTTTCAATTTCAGGCGCAACCGCTACGCGTAATAAAGTGCGGTCGGAAATTTGCAATAATTCTTCTAACTGAGAAATAGTTGGCGACATTAAATATTCTGTTGGATGTGAACCACGATGGCGTTCAGTGAAATACGGCCCTTCCATAAAGCTACCCAACAATTCTGCGCCAGATTGCTTACCTCGCTGGATATAATCTTTCATTCGTTGCATTGATGAAAGAATATTTTCCCAAGGGGCTGAAACGGTCGTTCCCACCCATGCGGTAACTCCGGTTTGTGGTAAGGCTTGTGCAATGGTAGCAAGGGCGGTGTCGTTTTCATCCATCACATCAGCCCCTGCTCGTCCGTGAATATGCACATCAATAAAACCAGCAGAAAGATAACTGTCGGGATAATAACGCACATCGCAATCAGTAGGCTTTTCTTCCTGGATACTTTCAATTTTACCTTGATTTATCACCACATATTTATTCAGTAATTCTCCTGATGAAGTCATTACTTTTTCGGGTTTAATGGCATAACGCATTCTTTTTTCCTCTTAATCTACAATAATCATTTCAATATTATTTTCTTGAAGTGCGGTCAAATATTCGGGAGAAATTCCAGAATCAGTAATTAATACATCAATATCGGCAAACTTGCGGATAATATGGCAGCTTTTCTTGCCAAATTTACTGGAATCGGTTACCGCAATCACTTGATTAGAAATATCACACATAATACGGTTCAAATTGGCTTCTTGTTCATTATGGGTGGTAATGCCAGCCTGAATATCAAACCCATCCACACCAAGAAAAACCTTGCTAAAACAGTAGTTAGCCAAACTTGCATCGGCTTGTGGTCCTGAGAAAGACATTGCATTTTTGCGTAATTTCCCGCCTGTCATTAACACTTCTACATTTTCGGCATCAGCTAATTCAGAGGCAATGTCCAACCCATTTGTCATAACAAGCACATTTTTAATTGTCGATTTTTTCAACGTAGCAGCGATTTCTCGCGTGGTTGTACCTGAATCTAAAATAATAATATCATCATCATTGATCAGTTTTAGTGCAGCTTCCGCAATCTTATTTTTCGCCCCTAAATTACGATGTCTTTTTTCGGCATTACTTAATTCTGCAATCATTCCTTTATTCGGTACAGCACCACCGTGAGAACGAACAATATAGCCATTTTTTTCTAAAAAATTGAGATCTTGCCGAATAGTAACCGTAGAAACAGAAAAGGTTTCAGCCAAATCCTCCACGCGTGCGGAAGAATTTTTATTGACTATTGCAACAATCTCCATTCGCCTTTCAATTGCACTCTTCATCTTTTCGTCCTTTAAGATGTTGCGTTAAAAAATTATAGCTCAAAATAAAGCCAAATGAAATAAAATGAGTTAAAAGAGATGAGCTTATAAACGATAAAATGTTGCTCACTTTCAACCCTTTATCTTTCATTCTTAAACATTTCTTCCTAGTACTTCAATTTGGCTTAATGCCGTAAATGGTGAAGGATCTTTCGCTTTCACAAAATGTGTTAATTGCAAATGCTCGCATTGACGTTTGGCAAATTGGAAAAACTGAGGTTGCCCTGTTCTTTCCAAATTTAAGAGCTCTTCTGAACCATCAGAAAATTGTACGCTAACTTGCTGCCACCACGCATCGTGTGGAAAATCTGCGCGCAAAATTAGCACAAGCCCATCAACTTCTACATTGCGTCCAAATTCAATTTTTAATTCTGCGTTCGGATCTTGTGCGTTACTCCAAGAAGTGAAAGGATAGGAACCGTGTGCATTACTGTCAAAAATACCATCAATGACATTGTATGACGCAAAACGAATGTTGCTCGCCACAATGTTGCTACTAATGCGTGGATAAACGCTCGTTTGCTGTGGTTGAAAATACGGATTAAAGGCAAGATTACCATATTGCGCCACTTCGTAATCTCTGGCAACACGTACCCATAGAAAATGAATGCCGCCTTGGAATGCCTTATCACTGTTAAATAAACGTCTGTCATCGCCAAAAGGAATGCGGTATTCAAAGCAATTTTCAGTTAAATAGACAAGGCTACTTTCAAGGCTATCTTCTAAACGTAATTTTAAATAACAAGGTGCATTATCTGTTTCAATACAAATGCGATCGCCTGCTTGATACTCACCTTTGTAAGTGAGCATTAAGAAATCAAACGCACTTTTACACAATTTAATATTATCATCTTTATCTAAAATGCTTAGAGTAATTTTTGTCATCATTTCTCCTCAAAAAAATCAGCCACAATAATAGTGGCTGACTAATCAGATTATTTTGCTTTTGCTGAAGCCTCAATGGCTTGGAATTCTTCTGGATTCCATACCATCGGTTTTGGCTGGGCGCTGATCCAGTCGTAGAACGCTTTTTGCAATTCTTTCACTTTTTCTGGATATTTATCTGCCACATCTTGGCTTTCTGCTGGATCAACTTTGTCGTGGTAAAGGTGAAGTTTGTTACTTCCGTCATTGTAGAAGTATAACGCCCAATCTTGATCACGAATTGCCCAAGCGCTTTTTGATAATTTTTCTAAGTTTGGATTTTTTGGTGCCTCATTAGTGTTATAAGTGATGTATTTCCAATAATCTGCCCAGAATTGTTGGTTTTCTTCACTATAATGTTTCGCACCAGGGCCTGCCCAATATAAGTATTTATGCGGAGAAACTTTTTCTTTCCCTTCTAATACAGGTAAAATATCACGGCCATCTAATTTCAATGAATCTGGCACTTTAATATTTGCTGCTTTCAATGCACTCGGCAGAATATCCATCGCAGAAATTAACATATCGTTTTTGCTATCTGCGGGAATATGTCCTGGCCAAGATACGATAAATGGTACACGTACCCCACCATTATACATTTGTCCTTTGAACCCACGATCCATACCATTTAATGGCATTGGCGCTTCGTGTACAGAACCGTTATCGGATAAGAAGAAAATAATGGTATTATCTAATTTGCCATCGGCTTTCAATTTATCGATGATTTTTCCAATACCTTCATCCGCTGCATTAATTGCCGCAAAATATTTATCCGCTTCAACGTTACCTGTATTGAATTGATCCATATATTTTGCCGGTGAAGCTTCTTCTAATGGAATGTGCGGTACGCTATAGGCAAGATTTAAGAAGAAGGGTTTATCGCCTGCTTTATCAATAAATTGTAGCGCTTCATTGGTTAAATTATGAGTTAAATAACCCGGTGCTTCGATAGGTTTGTCATTACGCCATAATGCAGGGGAATTCCATAATGCTGCCCCAGATACAAAGTAGCTATAAGAATAATCAAAACCACGATCTGTTGGGAAATAGCCTTTATCTGGTACAGATGAGAAGTTATCGTGATAATCACGAGTTTTCACATCATCAGGCTTAGTGATACGTCCAATTTTTCTGTCTTTGTTTACGCGTGCATTGTGATATTTCCCGATATTTGCAGTGGTGTAACCGTTTTCTTGGAACAACGCAGGTAATAATTTCACATCAAGTGGAATACCGTTAAATGAATCATCGTTACTATAAATACCAAACGAAGCAGGATAACGTCCTGTTAAAATCCCTGCACGAGATGGCCCACAAACAGGGTGAGCAACGAACGCATTGGTCATTTTTACCCCGCTAGCCGCTAATTTAGATACATTCGGCATTGCGCGTTGTGCAGCATCGATCATTTTATCTAAATCACCTTGATAACGCGCTGCAACAGGACGTTTGCTTAGTTCATTTTTGTCTAACGAATCAATGGCAAAGTCTAGTTGCCCCGTACCAAGATCATCCATCACTATCACTAAAACGTTCGGATGCTGAGTATTGTTCGTTTGTGCATAAAGTGGCTGAGCTGCCGCACCACCTACTACTAATGCTGATAACAAACACTTATTGAGTAATGAAAGTTTCATTAAATTCTCCTTTATTAGGTGTTAGTTGATAATTCGCATAATCTCTTCTGCTAAACCACCTTGTTGAATAATATCGCGCATACGATGCATTAAAGGTGCAGTTTGGCGGAAGAAAAGTTGGTAAGAAGGACAAAGATAATTGTGTTTAAATTTTTCCCCTTTCAGATTCACAATACGGTGTTTTGGACAACCGCCTTGACAAATCATTCGTACATCACATTTTTCGCAAGCTTTAGTGAGCGTTTCTTTTTTCGCATTACCAAATTTTTGTTGCTTAGTTGAAAGGGCAATTTGATTGAGTGGCTGTTTATTGACATTGCCTAAACGATAATCAGGATAAACATAGTGGTCACAAGAATACACATCACCATTGGCTTCTACGATCATCGCTGTACCACAGGTTTCCGTATGAATACAGCTGGTTGATGGATAGCCTAACCATTGCCCAAGTAAGTTATCAAATTCACGCACGAAAATACGCCCTACATCTTGGCGAACCCATTCGGTAAATACATCTAACAAGAAATGTCCATAACCATCTGCTGGCACAGAAAAAGGTGCCATTCGATAATTTTTACCTGGGTTATAATCACTGCGTTGCAAGGAATAATTAGCCACTTCTACAATAGGAATAAACTGCATAAAGGTTGATCCCAGCTCTTTCAATGCATGGTAGGTTTCTTTCCCTTTATTCCAGTTTTTATCATTGATCACAGTAAGCGTGTTGAAATCCACTTCGTATTCTTTGAATAAATCAATCGCTTTTTTCACCCGTTCAAAGGTAGGTTGCCCATTGACAGAAATACGATAGCGGTCGTGAACATCACTTAATCCGTCTACCGAAATCCCAATAAGAAAATTATTCTCTTTAAAAAACTCTGCCCATTGGCGATTAATCGCAATGCCATTGGTTTGAAAACCATTGGTGATGGTCTTGCCATTAGCAAATTCTTTCTGAAATTGCACCGCTCTTTTGAAAAAATCTAAACCAAGTAAAGTTGGCTCACCACCTTGCCAAGCAAAATCAACGTGATCACCTGCGTGGGATTCAATGTAGTTTTTAGTGTATTGGCGTAACGTTTCTTCTGACATTAGGCGTACATTATGCGTTAGCACCTGCTCTTTCTCTAAATAAAAGCAGTATTCACATTTAATATTGCAGTGAAAGCTACTTGGCTTTGCCATCATATGAAAATAAGCGGGTTGAGATTGACACATAAACGACTCCTAATGTGAAAGATATGATAGAGAAAAGATAATTTTAGTTTAAACAGAATTATCTTTGAAAGGGGAAATGTCCTTTTTCCCCTTACATCAATAGCAAATTAGCTATTTAATACTTCAGTAACGTAAGCGCGAATTTCATCATCTTGACAGTTGTCGAAGAAGCATTGTTGGAAACGCTCGCCACTTACTGCGGTTTTTACCAATTCAGGATCGATCGCACGTAATGTATCTAAGTAGTTATCTTTTGCTACCGCTGCTTTCACTTGATTTAAGATGCCAGCATTGCGTACTTGCGGCTCGCGACGTTCTACAGGGTAACCTTGCCCACGTTCACCTTCAAATGCTTTTTCAAACATATAACGAACGTTTAATTCAGCCCCCCAGCCAAACCCTTTCGCAAATGCTAAAGCTAATGCATTACCATTATTAATTTGAGAGAATAAGAATGCATCAGCAGGATCTAAACAGTAACCACATACAACCCCAGGATGAAGATTTAATGACATCAACGCACCTTGACCAGTTCCGCAACCAGCGATCACAAAATCAACAGCCTTAGAATTAAGCAAAATACTCGCCATAATCCCTAAGTGGATATAGGTTAAGTGGTGATCTTGCTCACTGTTCATTCCCACGTTATAAACACTATAACCTTTTGGTTCAACCACGTTTTTTAATTCATTTAAAATAATTGGGTTTTTCGCCGCTTGGCTATTTTCCATCATTAATGCAATTTTCATTTTTCTTTCCTTTAATTAAATAAAATCAATCATTATTTCGCTTGTAGCTGATAAATCTCAGCTCCAGCTAACAAGAATGCGCCAACACCATAATCAATATTGTGTTCCGCTTTTACTTCTCTTGGATTAAATGCAGGCAATTGGATCCAACCTAATTTTCCTTCAGAATCCACCGCACTTACTAATCCCGCCCACGCCTTCTCAACCGCAGGTTGGTATTTTTCACGCGCTAATACGCCTTGATTTACCCCCCACGCTAAAGCATAGCAGAACAATGCGGTAGCGCTACTTTCTTTGGCTGGGAAAGTTTGTGGATCAAGTAAGCTTGCACGCCAGAAACCATCTTCTTGTTGGAATGGTAAGAGCGTTTCCGCAAGATGGCGATAAAGTGCTAAATAACGCTCACGATCTGAGAAATCTGCCGGCATATCTCTGAATAAACGTGGAATGGCAGCAATAACCCAACCTACGCCACGCCCCCAAAAGACTTTCTCACCATTGGCTTCACGCAATTCACCGCCTTTACCATCTGGAATATAACGATAGTCGCGGTAGAACAAACCGGTTTCTTTATCTTGTAGATGATCAACAGAATCCCACCAAGCTTGGTTCGCATAATCACGATATTTACTTTCACCCGTTAATGTGGATAAAGCAAAAAAGACTTGTGGTGCCATAAAGAGTGAATCGCACCACCACCAGTCTTCACGCCCTGGTTTTGGATTCGCCAATATATCTTCGACAAAATTAACCGTCGGTTCTAACGCTTCTGGCTGGTTAAATAAAGGATACACATCAAGATAGGATTGCGCACAAACCAAATCATCGGCAAAGCGTAAATGAGGCCCAGTGCGAAAACCTGTGTGTAAGGTGTAGCTTAATACACCATCTAAAAAAGTTTGTTCACCTGTTACTTTCCACGCATTAGAAACGCTCGCCCAAAATACGGCGCGATCCCAGTCGGTATCTTTAATAAATCTAACACGACCTGTACGGCGTACCACAGTACGAGTTTGATTTGCCGCCTGCCATTGATAAACCTTTTTCATCAATGCAAGGGTTTGCTCTTGTTGAGGTTTCATAAACTCTTCCTCTTACATAGTTGATAAGCTAAATGCTTATAATCCGTCTGTTTCGTCTTGTTCATCTTGCGAAAGTGCGGCAAGATCTTGGCGCAAATCTTTAATCTGGCTAAATTCGCCATTCGCTAGGCAATCAGTTAATTCACGCAAGGTGAATTCTTCGCGTTCTAATGCTGCATTTACAATCATTGATAAATTCGCACCTGCGACCACTTCTACGTTAGGATCTTGTAATAGAATATTGACAGCTCTATTACAAGGCGAACCACCATAAAGATCCACTAAAAACAATACACCATCACCTGTATCTACTCGTTGTTTTGCCGCAAGAAGTTGAGCTTCTAATTCATCAGTAGACATTGATTCTAAAAAATCAACAAATTCTAACTGTGCTTGCTGTCCAGCAATAGCCTCTACAGCTGAACGCATACCTGAAGCAAAATTAATGTGACCTGATACTACTATACCTAACATAATTGTTCCTTATCTATACTAGTAAGGAAATGGAGAATCCCCATTTCCTTATTAACTATCGTTTATTATCAATTAAATAATACCAATTAAGTGTCCAATCACACCAAAAGCAAGTGTACTGAAAATAAGAACAGGAGGTTTAGCCCAGAATCCAGTCCCTTTCACGAGTTTAAACATTAGGAACACTAACGCCAATGGTAAAAGATTAGGCATTATCTTATCGAAAAGGGCGGTCTGTAATTCTACTACTTTACCACCTAACTCAATGGTTGCTGTAGTCTTAAATCTTATAAAGGTAGCACATAATGCCCCAATTACGAAGATCCCCATAATATTTGCAGCTTTTGCCAAGCGCTCAGTTGAATCACTCATATTCACCATCGCGGCTGTACCGGCTTTATATCCCATAAACATCAAGCTGAAGTACACAAAGAAGTGTAAAATCTGATAAAGGATAAAGAATACAAATGGACCTGCAACAGAACCTTCAATCGCGATAGACGAACCTAAAGCCAAAGTAAGTGGCATAATCGTCATATGGTCAATACCATCCCCAATCCCACCTGTTGGCCCCATACCTGCTACTTTCATTACATTGATAGTAGAAGGTTTTTCTTTATTTTCTTCCATCGCAATAGCAGTACCAAGCAAGAAAGTAAACAGTTTTGGACTCGCATTAAAGAATTGTAGATGATTTTTTAATGATTTAGCCAAATCATATTTATTATTACCGTGGATTTTTTTCAATGCTGGAATGATTGAATATGCCCAACCACCACCTTGCATACGCTCGAAGTTAAAGTTACCTTCCATGAACAAACCACGAATCGCACATTTCCAAAGATCGCCTTTTGTAATTACTTTACGAACAGTTTGGTCTTGATATGCATCAATATCATCAACAAGGCTTACTTGATTATTTACATTTTTAGATTCCATCTTCGAACTCCTGTGCTTGAGATTGGTTGTTATTATTGCCATTACCTGAGAAGTAGAAATAAAGTACTGCGATTGAACCACCGATGATTGCAACAGCCATAATTGGTAGTTTTAGGTAAGTCGTTGCAACGAAACCGATGAAAAATACCCCCGCAACTTGTTTTGACCACATAATTTTTAATAACATTGCAAAACCGATTGCTGGAACTAAACGCGCACCTAAGCCTAAACCTTCTAATAATGCTTTTGGTGAATTGTTGTTGATCCAATCTGCAGCGTGTTCACCGAAGTACACGGTAACAAAAGCAACAATTGCGTATAATAATGAGCGTAATGAAATAGTTGAAATTAATAAGAAATCAATTCCATTTGGATTAGCTTGTTCAGCATATTCATCCGCTTTTCCCATAGTAAATGAAGTTAATGCAAAGAAACCGATAACCAACATTTGCATTAACACCGCAATTGGCATACCTACACCCATTGCAACTTCCGCACTTTGCCCTGTCATTGCTGCGAAAGCAACCGCTGCAATAGTACCCATTGTTACATCTGGCGGCTGAGCCCCAGCATTAGGCACTAAACCTAACCAAGCTAATTCAAGTGTTGCACCTGTAATTAAGCCTAATTGTAAATCCCCCATAATTAAGCCTACAACAGGCCCCGTGATTAACGGACGGTGGATATTTAATGCGACATCGTATTTATCGATACCACAGAAGAACGCCCAAACGGCGACTAATAATGCTTCAGTTAACATAAACGCTCCTTATTGAGTATTAAAGATATTGTTTAATATCGATTTCTTGTGCGTCCGGCGTATTTTGGATTGTGCAAGTTACCCCTGCGTTCACCATACGGCGGAATGCGTCAAGATCCTTTTCATCAACAGAAACCGTTTTGGTTAATTGCGTTTTGCCTTCGTGGAAATGCATATTACCGATATTGCAATGTTTGATAGGCACCCCACCTTCAACTAAGCGGGCGACATCTGTTGGATTGTTACATAAAATAAAAATCTTTTGTTGTGGTGATGCTTTATGAATCACATCAATGGTTTTTTGGATTGTGAAGAAACGCACAGCGTATTCACCACCCGCTGAAGCTTTCATTCCTGCTTGCATAAATGCTGCATTTGGGCCTTCTGCTGCTTCATCGTTCGCCACTAAAATTAAATTAGCTTCCGAATGTTTACCCCAAGTAATACGGATTTGTCCGTGTAGTAAACGCTCGTCAATTCGTGTCCATACAATATTAGGTGCTGACATAAAAATCTCCTTAATTATGAATTAAATGGGTGAATAATAACACCTTGAACCACTCGGTTTACTTCACCTGTTGGGCAAGGATTGTCAGTGGTAATACCACGACTGAAAGAACTATAAAATGAATTTACTTGTGCAAAGACAATGTATGGGAACAACAAGGCATAATCTGGTGCATTGCTAAAGCCTTCCACTTCAATCACATCATTGCCTTCCACACCAGCCTGTGCGGTTAAACACACAACGCGACTTGCAATATTATCGCGACGTAATTCATTATATAAATCAACATCATATAAACGGGTATAAGGTTGATTTGATAAAAATTCCACCACAACAGTTTTAGGATTCACAATAGATTTAGGTCCGTGACGGAAACCTAGTGGTGAATCATAGGTTGCAACAATGCGTCCTGCGGTTAATTCCAAAATTTTCAAGGCAGATTCCTGCGCAAGGCCTTGTAAGCCACCGCTGCCTAAATAGATAATGCGTTCCATATCGACTTTAGAAAGCTGGCGAGCATAATCCACATAGCGTGGAATCAGTTTTGCTGTGGCATCGCAAATAAATTGTAGTTGTTCAACCACTGACCCTTTTGGCAATAAGAACACGGAAAGTGCTGATAACATCATTGAACTAAAGCTAGATGTCATTGCAAAACCGCCATCATTAGTTTGTGGTGGCATTAATAAGGCTAAAGTGCGGTCATTTTTTTGCGCATTTTGATATAACGCGCCTTGCTCATTACAAGTAATAAATAAATGATAGCAATTGGTTAAACATTGATTAGCTAATTCTACTGCTGCCACACTTTCCGGACTGTTACCTGAGCGTGCGAAAGAAATTAATAACGTTGGCACATCCTGTGCAAAATATTGGTAAGGATTAGACACGATATCCGTTGTCGCAATGGATTCCACACGTTTATCTGTTAAAGTTAAAACGAAAGGCTGTAAGGAATGCCCCACGAATGCAGAAGTTCCTGCACCAGTGAAAATCACACGTCCGTTTGCCGCATTCATTACAGGTGCAATAAAATCTAAAATTTGCTGGCGTTGTGCTTCCACAGTATGTAATGCTTGCAACCAAGCCTGAGGCTGATGCTCAATTTCTTTTGCGGTCATAATGGCTTTGCCTGCCACTAATTCGCTTTCTGAAAACCCTAAATAACTTGTCATCTTATCTATCCTCAATTATTTATTGAAAAAACTTGCTAAAGCATATTGACGAACAACAGCACGCACTTTGTCTAGCACTAAATCTTTACCACGCGGAGCAAGCGTTCCTTCGCGCACGGCAACATATTGTTCTGGTAAATATTGGCTTAATAGCGGTAATGGAATATCGACATTATCAAAATTCGCTAACAATTTCTCTACCGCCGCACCAATTTCAGGATTTGTCCAGTAATAACGAATACGATCGCTAAAGCTAAAACTTCTTGCAAAACGTTGCTCTAACTCTGTACCGTGATAGTATTTTTGCCAGTTTTCTGGGTGTGCCAACATTTGCTCTTCAAGCACAGCAAGCAAGTTAGAACGTTGTTCTGCTGGGAATAAATAATCTTCCATTGAGCATAATGCATATAAGCCTTCGCGTAATGCGAAAGTTAACGCTGGTCCTACTTTCAAAATCGCAAAATGATTTTTTACTAAGGCTTTGTAAGCCTCTTCTGTTTGATAATCGGTAGAATGGGCTTCAAACACTAAATTTTCATAATCGTTTACCACTTGACTTAAGGCTTGGGCTTTCTCAGGAATAAAATCAATCACTTTGGTGTGGTCAAACTCTACCCCTGGCTGCACCACTAAACCAATTACGCGTGACCAAATATTTTCTAACCCAACACGCGCGAAAGCTTGTTGGTGAGCATTAATCGTGGCTTTCGCTGCACTTGGTGAAGTTACTTCTAATTCGGCAATTTCTTCTGCTTCCCCACCAGGTACAGGAACTTCTGTGCCAACAATGTATACAATACGATCTGCAAAACCATTTTTTGCTGCGGTTTGTTCTGCAATCACAGCCAGACGTGCGGCACGTTCAGCCACAATTTCATCAGAAAGTGGAACAGGATCGCCTTTGCAAGACATACTGCAATCTAAGTGGATTTTTTCAAATCCTGCTGCAACATAAGCTTCAATCAGCTTCTCTGCATTTGCCATTGCTTCATCCGCGGTCAATCCTTGCCAACGGTTAGGTCCTAAATGGTCACCACCTAAAATTAATTGATCACGCGAAAAACCCACTTGATCAGCAAGTTGTTCAACAAAATGACGAAAATCTGCTGGTGTCATTCCTGTATAACCACCAAATTGATCCACTTGGTTAGACGTCGCTTCAATCAATAATGGTGTGTTATCTTGCTTCGCTTGTAATAATGAGGCTTCTAATACGAGAGGATGAGCAGAACACACGGAATAAATCCCCACGGCCTCCCCTGATTTATGTTGTTTGATTAATTTCAATAATATACTCATTTTATTTAATTTCCTTTTTTGACATTAAGGGGATTTTGTAAGCTTTTACTTTCAAATTGTTTTGACAAGATTATAACGAAAGAAATCAAAAGATAGAAATACAAAAATCGAAATATGTGATCTAATTCACAAAATTACATTTTTTTTATAAAACGACGTTTTAAAATGTGGAGATTGGCATTTTTTTATGAAAAAATATCTTTACTTTGTTCAATAAAAAAGTACTGAAAAGTGTAATAAACCTACCCTACTTAGTGAAAATAAGGAGTAATCAGATGAGTATTTCACGCCGTAATTTTATTAAGGGCGTTGCAACCACTGGTGCAGCAGCGGCTCTGTCTTCTACTGCTGCAGTAAATGCAGTCGCCAATACTAATGATAAAAATCAAGCAAAAAAATCTAGTAATCCGCCACTTAATCTACTCATCGTATTTCCAGACGAAATGCGTGCAATGGCGCAAGGCTTTAAAAAACAAGATCCTGCAATTACACCACATTTAGATGCTTTTGCAAAAACAGCCAAAGTAATGGATCAAATGGTATCAAACTATCCTCTTTGCTCGCCATTCCGTGGAATGTTTATGACTGGTAAATATCCGCAACATAGTGGCGTAACTGGTAACACCCACGATTATGGCGGAAAAGTAGGGATTGAACTTTCGCCTTACTCAAAATGCTGGTCTGATGTACTTAAAGATGAAGGCTATTCTTTAGGTTATATTGGTAAATGGCATTTGGACGTACCAAAAGAACCTTACATTAAGAGTTATAATAACCCTATGGAAGGTCGTTATTGGAACGACTGGACGCCGCCAGATCGCCGTCATAGCTTTGACTTCTGGTATTCTTATGGTACTTATGATCTCCATTTAAAACCGATGTACTGGGGTAATGATACACCGCGTGAATACCCTGAATATGTCGATCAGTGGGGACCAGAACATGAAGCAGATATGGCGATTAAATATCTTCGTAATGAAGAAAACAAATATCGTGACCCAAGCAAACCATTTGCTCTAGTAGTATCAATGAATCCACCACATTCTCCTTACGATCAAGTGCCTCAGAAATATCTTGATATGTATCCACAAAGCTCTAAAGAGTTAAATACTCGTCCAAATGTAGATTGGGATAAAAAATACCAAGATGGCTACGGTCCACAGTATTTCAAAGAATATCTAGCAATGGTTTCAGGAGTGGATGAGCAATTTGGACGTATTCTTGCTGAACTTGATAAACAAGGATTAGCGGACAACACATTAGTCGTGTTCTTCTCCGATCACGGTTGCTGTTTAGGTGCTCACGGCGCACCAACCAAAAATAATGTGTACGAAGAATCAATGCGTGTTCCAATGATGTTCCGTTTACCAGGTAAAATTCCTGCTGGTGTAAACGAAAGCCTAATGTCTGCGCCAGATATTTATCCAACGATTCTTGAGTTACTAGGTTTGAAAGAGAGCATTCCTGATAGTGTCGAAGGGGTGAGTTTAGCAGAACAAGTGCTACACGATAAAGGCCTTAGCCCAACATCTCAGCTCTATCTATTTGTGCCTTACGGTCAACCATCTTTCGGCAGACGTGGGGTGCGTACCGCAACGCATACACTAGAGATAGATCGTCAAGATGGCGAACCATTGAAATATAAACTCTTTGATAATGTAGCAGATCCATATCAGATGAAAAATATTGCTGATAGCAACCCTGATCTAGTACAAAAATTAATCAAAGAAGAATTATTACCTTGGTTAGAGAAAACAGGCGATTCTTGGCGTCCAGTGGAATTCATTACCGGACCAACGAAAAAAATGAAAAAACAAGCCGAAAACTGTGCAGCACCAAAAGCCTAGTAACAGTAAAGGCTTAATAGCACGCTCTCACTGAATTTTCAGTGAGAGCAATTAGGAGCGGATAAATGCCAACCAAACCCGATATTCGTTTTACTGAACGTCCTTATTTAGCCCACGAACATCCTAGCTTGTATGATTATTGGCGGACATTTAAGGAGAGATTGCAGCGCTCACTGAAACGAAAAGCCTTGTTGAGCAAAACTGATCCTCTTATTGATAAACAGCTTAAACAGGCATTTACTGAAAATTCCTCCTTTTCACAAGAAAAGTTTGAATTATTGGTGAGTTATTTTATCCGTTCCTTTCTTCATTATGCCAATGATGGCTATGCCCGCACTGATTACTACGGCTATCCATCGGAACAAGGAATGGTTTCCGATTCGATTGAAGGAGCAGCACGCAATTATCCTTTGCTTGCAGCCTATTTAAATTATCAATCTGATACCACGCATCCCCTTTTTCAGCAAGTTCAACAAGCCTTATCTGCAGGCTTTCTCAATGCCACCAATCCCAACCATTCTGGCTACTGGGGAGAATTAAAAAGTTTTCAACAAACAATCTGCGAAAGTGCAGACTTTGCCCTTGCCCTTTGGTTGAGTAAAGAACAGATTTGGGTCCATTACAATACCCAACAAAAACAGCAAATCATCGATTGGCTGCGCCAAATCAATCAAGTACAAACCGTGGACAACAATTGGCATTTATTTATTTTATTAGTGCAATTCGTGGTAAAGCAGCTTGCTGGCATTGATGAAATCAACCACGAACGCTACCAACGGATTAAAGAATTTTATGTCGGCAATGGTTGGTTTAGAGATGGTGAGAAAGGCAATTTCGATTATTACAACTCTTGGGGCTTTCATTATGGGCTATTTTGGCTCGATCAAATTTCCCCCAATTTTGACCGCTCTTTCATTCAACAAAGTGCGGTGGAATTTTGTCAAGATTTTCACTATTTATTTGCACCACAAGGTTTTGCTTTTTTCGGGCGCAGCCTACCCTACCGTTTCGCCGCGCCTACCGCTTTAATTAGCACAATGATCCAACAACAAAAAAGCAATGGACAAGGCAAACGTATTTTATCTTGCCTGACACATTTTTTTATCCAACAAGGCGCGATTCAAGAGGGCAATGTCACCCAAGGGCTATTCCAAAAAGATAGGCGATTGATTGATCCTTATAGCGGAGCGGCAAGTGGTCTGTGGTCACTGCGCCCTTTTATTTTATTACTTTATGGCAGCCAGAAAATCAATTTCTGGCAAACGACAGAACAGCCCCTTGCCATTGAGCAGCAAGATTACGATATTCGCATTCCTGCCATTGATTTGCGCATTATTGGTACACAAGCCACCCAAGAAATTGTGGCACTGTTTGAGCATCAACAATATCCCAATGCCCCTTTTGCCCAAGCCTGTTTACACCAACAAAATAGAATAAAACACGCTATCGAATGGCTTTGCGGACGTTCTACCAGAGAGAAAAATAATTTATTGCGCAAAGGTGTAACGGCCTTTTCATCAAAATTATCCCTTTATCTTCCAAACAAAGCGAAAAAATAGCGAAAAAACATCGCACTTTTTCTATACTAATTATATGCAAATACCTAAAAATTAAGGCGGAATATTTCAACTCCACCTTAGTTTTATTCCTTGTATTACTCTGCCACAGGATAATGTTGATAACCAAGCTGTTTAGACACATTGCGCCCTGCTTGATGCAACATTCTCACTAAATGCGCTAAGTTTTCTTTTTCAAAACGCACGATCGGCAAGGAGACAGAAATGGCTGCCACAATATGCCCTAAACGATCATAAATTGGTGCAGCAACGCAATGCAGGCCTACTTCTTGTTCTTCTTTATCTTCCGCATAATGCTGCTCGCGAACCAACGCAAGCTCTTGTTTTAACTCTTCAATATTTTTCAGCGTATTTTCTGTATGCTGAACAAACTCGATATCTCTGAGCAATATTTGTAATTCTTGCTCAGAAAGCGCTGAAAGTAATACTTTACCTATTGCAGTACTATAAGAAGGGTTTCTGCGCCCAATGCGAGAATGCATTCTTAAGCTATAAGTGGAATCAATTTTGTGTAAGTAAATGATCTCACTACCCTCTAATGCACCTAAATGCAAGGTTTCGCCTGTTTGCTTAGCAATCACTTCCATTTCTTTATTGGCAAGATCGATTAAATCCACATATTCTAAGGCTCTTGCACTAATTTCAAATAATTTTAATGTAAGGCGATATTTATCACTTTCCCCTTCTTGGGCCACAATTCCAATAGATTTCATCGTTTGTAAGAAACGATAAATCGTGCTTTTAGACATCATTAAACGTTGAGCGAGCTCTGTTACACCTATTTCTTTCTTCTCACTCAGCGCATCGACTATGCCAAACACTTTTAGAACGGAGGAAACCGCATCTGGTTGGGTATCTTTTTCCATATTTTTAGCATCTCAAAAGTAAAATCAACTATCTTAAGTATATTAACACAAGCAATAATTTTGAAAAGCAGCAAAATAAAATGAAACCTTATTTCAATTTCATTGAAAGTCATACTTAATCGCCTTATAATCGGCATTATTTCACTCGCTTTGCATAAAGGAGGAAACCGTGAAAAAAATTGCAATTATCGGTGAATGTATGATTGAGTTAAATGGTGAACCATTTGGTAATATGTGGCAGACCTACGGTGGCGACACGCTCAATACTGCCACCTATTTATCGCGCGTAAGTTCCGCAAAAGACATTGAAGTGCATTATATTAGCGCAATGGGGGCAGATAAACTCAGCCAGCAAATGATTCAGCACTGGCAACAAGATCAGATTCACACCGACAACGTGCTTATCAATCCCGATCGCCAAGCCGGGCTTTATCTAATCCAACTCGATAAATTTGGCGAACGCACCTTTCTTTATTGGCGCTCTGAATCTGCCGCACGTTACTTACTGCAACACCCTGATTATCCACAAGTGCAACATAAATTAGCAGAAATGGATATGATTTATCTTAGCGGCATTTCCCTTGCCATTTTGCCAGATGCCGATCGTTATACACTTATTGAACAGCTCAAACAGCTTACAAAACAAGGCGTGAAAATCGCCTTTGATAGCAACTATCGTCCGAAATTATGGGAATCAGCAGAAAAAACGCAAGAAATTTACACTGCACTTTACCCACTCGTTCACCTTGCGTTGGTCACTTTTGATGATGAACAAGCACTCTGGAACGACAACGATCCTGCGCAATCAGTACAACGCTTAAGAGAACTTGGAGTTAAAAATATTGTCTTGAAACAAGGCAAAGAGGGGGCATTATTCTGTGATGAACAAGGTAACCAACAAAATGTTGCCACCACACCAGTGGAGCGAGTTGTAGACACCACTTCTGCAGGTGATGCTTTCAATGCTGGCTTTTTAAATGGCTACTTACGCGATAAATCACCACAACAATGTTGCCAACAAGGCAATCAAGTGGCAGGTATCGTCATTCAGCACAAAGGCGCAATTATTGATAAAAACGCCACAACACACCTAATTGATCAATTTAACTGAGGAATAAACAATGGACACAGCTCAAATTATTGCAAAACTTCGCCAATTAAAAGTAATCCCAGTGATCGCCCTTGATAACGCACAGGATATTATTCCTCTTGCGGAAACCTTGGCGACTAACGGCTTACCTGTAGTTGAAATCACTTTCCGCTCAGCAGCGGCAGAAGAAGCGATTCGCTTAATCCGTCAGAATAACCCTGATATTTTAATTGCAGCAGGTACAGTGCTAACAAGTGAACAAGTAGTACAAGCTAAAAATGCTGGCGCAGATTGTATTGTTACCCCAGGCTTTAACCCGAAAATCGTAAAACTTTGTCAAGAATTGGATATTCCTGTAATGCCAGGGGTGAATAATCCAATGTCTATTGAAGCGGCATTAGAATTAGGTGTAACTGCAGTGAAATTTTTCCCTGCCGAAGCCTCAGGTGGCGTGAAGATGATCAAAGCTTTACTTGGCCCTTATGCACAATTACAAATTATGCCAACGGGTGGCATTAGCGTAAACAATATTAAAGACTATCTCGCCATTCCAAATGTCGTGGCTTGTGGTGGTTCTTGGTTCGTAGAAAAATCCCTTATCAACAGCCATAACTGGGAAGAAATCGGCCGTTTAGTGCGTGAAGCCGTAGCCATTACCAACGCTTAACTGCAAAACAAAGTCTTAAAATAAAAGTGCGGTGGAAAATTTTGAAAAATTTGCACCGCACTTTCGTTAATAAGCGCTATATAAAGAAAAAGCCGTTAATCATAACGGCTTTTCTATCATTCAATTTTGTGATTACTTCACACGCGAAACATATTCGCCAGAGCGGGTATCAACTTTGATTACTTCGCCTGTTTGTACGAATAATGGCACACGCACAACTGCACCAGTGCTTAATGTAGCTGGTTTGCCGCCTGTTCCTGCGGTGTCACCTTTTAGACCTGGATCAGTTTCTACGATTTCTAATTCCACAAAGTTTGGCGGGGTTACAGAAATTGGTGCGCCGTTCCATAGGGTTACAATACAATCTGCTTGGTCTAATAACCATTTTTCTGCATCGCCCACCGCTTTTGCGTCTGCTGAATATTGTTCAAATGTTTCTGGGTGCATAAAGTACCAGAACGCATCATCTTTGTAAGAATAGGTTAAGTTTAAATCCATTACGTCAGCCGCTTCTACGGACGTACCTGATTTAAAGTTCACATCTAACACTTTGCCAGAAATCAATTTACGAATGCGAGTACGGGTAAACGCTTGACCTTTTCCCGGTTTTACAAATTCATTTTCAACGATCACGCAAGGCTCGCCATCTTGCATAAATTTTAGACCTGGTTTGAAGTCAGTGGTAGTATATGTAGCCATATTATCCTCAAATAAAAAGAGATTGTTTTTAAAAGTGCGTATTTTAACCCGAAATATCCCCATTAGAGAAGTAGAAAATTGGGCAGATCATCTCGCAAATGCCATTTCTGATCCCAAAATCTTGCTGGAACACTTAAATCTTCCCCTTTCTCTTTTTGAAAAAGATTTTACTGCGCGCAAGCTATTTGCGTTGCGCGTTCCCTTACCTTTTGTGGAACGAATGGAAAAAGGCAATCCAAATGATCCGCTCTTTTTGCAGGCGATGACCTCTCATTTAGAATTTTTACAAGCGGAAGGGTTTAGTAAAGATCCCTTAGAAGAACAACAAACCGCCGCACCAAATATTTTGCATAAATACCATAACCGTTTGTTATTTATGGTAAAAAATAGCTGTGCCATTAATTGTCGCTACTGTTTTCGCCGCCATTTCCCTTATGCTGAAAATAAGGGCGATAAGAAAAATTGGCAAAAAGCCTTAAACTATATTGCACAACATTCAGAAATTGATGAAGTGATTTTCTCTGGCGGTGATCCGCTTATGGCGAAAGATCACGAGCTGGAATGGTTGATAAAACAATTAGAAAACATCCCACACTTACAACGTTTACGCATTCACAGCCGTTTGCCTGTGGTGATTCCGCAGCGTATCACTGACGAACTTTGCGAACTGCTGGCACAATCTCGCTTACAAACGGTGCTGGTTACCCACATCAATCACCCCAATGAAATTGATGAGCATTTGACGCACGCAATGGCAAAACTGAAAAATGTTGGCGTAACCTTGCTTAACCAAGCAGTGATGCTGAAGAATATAAACGACAATGCTCACACGCTAAAAGCCTTGAGTGAGCAACTTTTCCGCATTGGCATTCTGCCCTATTACTTACATTTGTTTGATAAAGTGGAAGGCGCGAGCCATTTTTATCTTGATGATGAAAGTGCGGTGAAAATTTACAAAGAATTACAAAAGCTCACTTCAGGCTATTTAGTGCCGAAATTAGCACGCGAAATTGCCAATGAACCAAATAAAACTTTATATTCTGCCTAATTGATAATGGAACAATGACAAAATATCCTTTAAAATAAGCTAAATTTGCACCGCACTTAGTTTAGTGCTTTTTATTAACATAAGGTATCAACTGTGACTGAACAACATAAACCCGAAAATAATGCAGCTAACACTACGCAAAATGAACTTGATTTAGAATTTAATCAAATGGAACCGATTACCCCTAAAAAACCGGTTAATCAAGAACCTTCTTTATTTGATAAAGCAAAAGAAGTAGTCAGTTCATTAGGCAAAAAAGAAGAGACTTTAACAGAAACCAATACATCTGAAACACGCGAAAGCGAAGTGTTGGTAGGAAATAATGGTACAACGGAAGAAGTGGTGGTTGAACAAAGCACGCAAACACAAGATGAGCCAGTTAGCAAAAATCTTCATAAACCTGAAAGCTGGGCCATTTTAGGTTTTATTCCACCAAAATACCGTCGTATTTTTATTGTTTTATTACTTGCTGTGATCATTTTGTTGATTATCTCTTGGTTAAAACCAAGTTCTGATACGGTAAATGCCTTTGAACAGCCATCCAACAGCATTCCAACCCAGTTCCAATCGCTCAATCAAGCACAACCAATGGAAAATAATGTGTTGGATAACTTAAACCAAGGGCAACCTGCACAACAAGCAGATACACAAAATGCTCAAAGTAGCCGTGAGAATGCTCAAACTACTGTGGCAAATGCAGAAAATAATGCAAATAATGCTCAAAACAATCCTGCTACAACCCCTGAACCTGTTGCGCAACCAACACCTCAAATGGAGCAGCCAGTAGCAGTAAAACCTCAACCGACAGTTGTTGCGCCAAAACAAGTGGTAGAACCAGTAAAAACGGCAAGCAAACCTGCGGTGGCACAAGCACAGCCAAAGCCACAGCCTAAACCTGTGGTAAAAGCAACAACGCAAACAACTAATGCAAACAAGTCAAAAACGGAAAACAAAGTCCAAACCGTGAAAAAAGCCGAGCCTAAAGCGGAGAAAAAAGTCCCTGTAGTGGAAGCAAAACCAGCAACAAACAAAACTGCTGGCACAAGCAAAACCCTGACCATTCCGCAAGGTGTGTCGCTTATGCAAGTCTTCCGCGATAACAATCTAAATATTTCTGATGTAAATGCGATGACAAAAGCGAATGGTGCTGGCAATGCCTTGAGCAGCTTTAAACCGGGCGATAAAGTGCAAATTTTAGTCAACACACAAGGTCGTGTGGAACAGCTTCGCTTAGCAAACGGTAGCACCTTTATTCGCCAATCTAACGGTACTTATCAATACAAAAAATAATCTCCTACCAACAAGCGGGCAAATCAGAATGCCCGCTTTTTTTATTGTATTCTTTTGCGAAAAATTTACGCAAATAAATGAAAAAAGGCTTGAAAAAAATTAGCAACAGGGCTATGTTGTAAATGGATATTTCAATCCTAAGTAGAGATACTTATCATCAAACAAGAGGGAAATGTTATGACTCTAAATATTACCAGTAAACAAATGGACATCACCCCTGCAATCCGCACTCATATTGAAGAAAGACTTGCTAAATTAGGAAAATGGCAAACTCAGCTGATTAATCCTCATTTCATTTTAAATAAAGTACCAAAAGGCTTTTCAGTGGAAGCCTCTATCGGCACACCATTTGGTGATTTGTTCGCAAGCAGTGAATCGGAAGATATGTACAAGGCAATCAATGAAGTAGAAGAAAAACTTGAACGCCAACTCAATAAATTACAGCATAAAAGTGAATCACGACGTGCTGAAGAACGTTTAAAAGATGCATTTAATTAAAATTTTTTGAATTTAGCCCGCACTTTTGCGGGCTTTTTCTTTGTTTAAGCTCACCTTTATTGTACAATACCGCTCTCATTTTGTTAGCTGAATCAACTTCAGCGATGACCGTGGTTCGCAACCCTCCCACGCAAAAAAACTAGGATATCTTATGACAACATTCAAAAATCACAATCGCAAAGCGGTTGTTATCTTTTCTGGTGGGCAAGATTCTACCACCTGTTTAATTCAAGCAATTGCCGATTACGGCGTAGAAAACGTGGAAACCATAACCTTCCAGTATGGTCAACGACATGCTATTGAATTGGAAAAAGCCAAATGGATCGCGCAAGATCTTGGCGTAAAGCAAACTGTCATTGATACGTCGGTGATCAAAGCTATCACGTCAAATGCCCTGATGAATGAAGATACAGAAATCAAGCAAGAAAAAGATCAGCTGCCAAACACCTTTGTGGACGGGCGCAACGCCTTATTTCTGCTTTACACTGCCATTTATGCCAAAGGGCAAGGTATTTCTGACATTATCACTGGCGTGTGCGAAACGGATTTCAGTGGCTACCCTGATTGCCGTGATGTGTTCATCAAATCAATGAACGTTACCCTTAACTTAGCGATGGATTACCATTTTAATCTTCGCACGCCGTTAATGTATCTTACCAAAGCACAAACTTGGGCGCTGGCAGATAGCTTAGGCGCGCTAGATTATGTTCGCAATCATACCCACACTTGCTATGCTGGTGTGGAAGGTGGCTGTGGCGAATGCCCAAGCTGTGTATTACGCAATAAAGGCTTAAGCGAATATTTACAACAAAAAAGTGCGATGCAAAATGTTTAAAGTTTCTAAAGAATTCAGTTTTGATATGGCGCATTTGTTAGACGGACACGATGGCAAATGCCAAAACCTGCACGGCCACACTTATAAATTACAAGTTGAAGTGCAAGGGGAGCTACACGCCAGCGGGGTGAAAAAAGGAATGGTGATGGATTTTTCGGATCTCAAACTGATCGTAAAACAACACATTCTCACGCCAATGGATCACGCCTTTATTTATGATGAAACCAGTGAGCGGGAAAGCAAAATTGCACAGCTATTGCAAGATCTCAATTCCAAAACCTTTGCAATGCCCACTCGCACTACTGCAGAAGAAATGGCACGCTTTATTTTTCAACGCTTAAGTGAACACTTGCCGATTAGTGCCATTCGCTTGTGGGAGACGCCCACTTCATTTTGTGAGTATCGGGAAGATTAATGAATGGTAGAATTGATTTCTAATCCAAGCTACCCCATTGTAGAAATTTTCCAAAGCCTGCAAGGGGAAGGCGCAAATACGGGAATGCCAAGCATTTTTATCCGTTTCGGCAAATGCAACTTGGCTTGTCCTTGGTGCGATACGCCTTATAATAATTTTGAGCCGTGGTCGTTACAGCAAATTTTAGCTAAAGTGCGGTCGTTTTCGGCCAAAAATATTATCATCACAGGAGGCGAGCCAACCGTTCAGCCACAACTAGGCTTATTGCTTGATCAGCTTAAGGCAGAGGGCTATTTTCTTGCCATTGAAACCAATGGATTAAAGCCTGTTCCTGCACAAATTGATTACATTGCCACCAGCCCAAAACGAGAATATGCGCTGAAATATCGCCAACGCTGTATTACGCAAGCCAATGAAGTGAGGATTGTGGCAGATGATGACGTGCAAGAATTTTGTGCATTCATCGAAAGCCAAATTCAGGCTCAATATTATTATTTATCCCCCTGTGAAACAGATGGAAAAATGAATCTCCATCATACAATTTCGCAATTAGGCTTGCTAAATCAACGTAAAGATAAACCTAAATGGTTGTTAAGTATCCAAACACATAAATTAATTGGTATTGAATAAAAAATTACTACTCAAAGCGGTGAGAAACAATAACATTTAATTAGCTATGGTTTTATAAATTAACAGAAATAGTAGGATATTTAAAATCAAACCACCTTATCAAGGTAAATAATCTCCCTTTGATAAGGTGGCTAAATAACAATTACTTATTCTACACTCTTCATATCAGTCTCTAGTAATTTTTCTTCAGGTAAAATCACCTTGTTGTAAAAACTCCCATTAATCTGTGTTTTATTTAAGTGATAGAGATGATAAGCCTTAAATGCTTCTTGATCTGGTTTCTGCGGCCGTTGCCAAAATTCTTCTAATGATCCTTGGTGGGTTATACCTGGAATATCATAATTAGCCCGTCCTAATGTGATAACTGGCATATCATGGATTAACGCAGATAGACCACTTGTACTATTTAATGTTACCATTGCTTTTCCATCACGAAGTAATACAGGCATTGGTATATCATAGACATAAAATAAACGACCTTGTAATTGGGGGTAGTCTGAAAGGTAACGCTGAATAATAGGTTTATAACTAATAAAACCTCTATCCATTGGGTGATGTTTTACGATTAATTTTAGCGAATTAGGGGCGTGTTTTACAAAAGAATCTAACACATAGATCAAAAACTGCGCTACACTATCAAAATCACAATGTACTCTTACTTGGCTGTCATCATAAACTTGTAAAGGAAGTATATAAAAATCACCTAATTTTCCTTGTCTTATTTTTCTGATAATAATCCGTTCTTTAGGCCAATTACAAATACGCTTAATCCCAGAAATTAACCATAATTTTATATAATAGCTTATATTATATTTCCTATGATGCTTGTAGTTAGGGAACATTTTTGCTTTATATCTAGCGTACACATAATAACAAGTTGCCAATTTAGCAATTGGAAAAAAACCTTTTGCAACAGGAATTGGCGTTGGTAATTGTTTAAGTTTATTAGCTTGCTGTAAAAAGAAATGCTTATCTCTAGGAATTGGGGAAAAGGCATTTACACCACCTTTCTCCAAAGTAACATAATGAGGGCGAAAATATCCCTCTTCAAAAACCCAAAAAGCATATTGAAATTGATAAGCGACAGATTTTGCTACTTTATGATAGGGACGATTATCACCAAAGCAGACAATCGTATCAATTTCATATTTTTTACAAAATGTAATCAGAAAAACATTAAAGTTTTCTATCCTATCAGTATAATCAAAAATATATTCATTGCTTAATGCAGAGGAAAAAAATTTTTTATCTCCCGCATTAAAATTTAATTTATATACTTTTTTCTGCTGTACTTCACATAACCAATCTGCAAAATCTTTAAAAAAATAGCCTATTGGCCCCTGCAATAACAAAATATGTTTTGCAGACAAGCAAAGATCGATTAAATTACCAGCAACCATCATTTTCTCTCCAGTTCTGAGAGATTATTTTAACAAAAATGTTCGTATAAAATAATCATATTTTCCAAATTTTTTGCCTAACCAACTTTTATATAACCCTGTATCCTTTAACTGATTCTTTTGTGCTAATAGAATATCAATCGCTGTTCTGGCATCGGTTAGTTGCCTTGTATTGGGATTAAGATAAAGCGGATAATATAATAACGTTCCCGCAATAAGTTGTCGTAGCGTCAACCTTTTACTCCTACGAGGTAATGCATACGCATCCACTGTCAATCCCCAATGCGCATAAAATGGCGACCCATAACAATATACAGTCTTGCCTCGTAATAATGCTTCAAAGCCAGCTAAAGAGGTCATTGTATGTACTTCATCAACAGCTTGGATACAATCTAAAATATTCGCCTCTGTTACAATCTGATCTGCATAAGTTAATGCTTGTTCTTGAGCGATATGCCCCTTTCGGTTTCCACTCAAAACATCTGGATGCGGTTTATAAATAATGTAAGTATTAGGGTGAGATTGTCTCACTTGTTGTAACAACGTAAGATTTGATTGACATTGCGGTGAACCAAAGCGAATAGAGGCATCATCTTCCACTTGTCCTGGCACTAAAAGCACTTTTTTATCTGTATTTGGGCGGACAAATCCCGCAGAGCCTACATTATATTTACCGATATTAGCTTGGATCAGCTCTTGCTGTATCTGCCGAGCTAAATCTTCATCTTTTTCTGAGAAAGCGGTATTTTGCAAAATAGATTCGAGTTGCGAAGGCTGTTGTGGATTAAAATAAATCCCCAAAGGATCAACCACTAAAGAAAGTGGCGCAACAAGGTTCGAGCCTAACCCAACAGAACGAATAAAGCCATCTTCCATTCGCCAAACGGGAATATTATTTTCCTCCGCATAAGCGATAAACGCTGATTTTCCTTGTCCCCATAGCAATAATTTCACATTTTCATCAAGTTGAATTTTCTTAAATTTAGCAAGTGAACGGACGAAATGTAAACGACAATTTGGTAAATGAAAAAAAGGTTTTAATACCGTTTTTTTCCACAAGGAAAGCCCAATGCAATAAAAATCCCCCACTAATACAGATTGCCAGTGCTTAACCCAATTTAAATAATGAATGACATCAAAAATATCGCCAGCCTCCCCTGTAAAGGGATTAATGTAGCGGCTATACTGAAAATAAGCGGCATAGAAAACGTGATTTAACGTACGGGGATTGCGACGTTGCTGTGTGATAAGTTCCGTAACAAAAGGGTGGCGATCATCGGTTAATCCCCAGCCAGCAAACCAAGGCACACCAAAAGTTACCACTTCTTTACCTTGTAACAATGCCTCAAATCCCATTTGCGAAGTAACGCAGTACACTTTATCCACCTGAGATAATAAGGTTGGTGGATTAATGTCTTGGCTAATGATTCTCACACGCGGTTGATCTAATAACTCAGTTAAATATCCCCGTTTCTTCCCTGCAATCACATCAGGGTGTGTTTTCACCCAAATTTCAGCATCAGAATTTTCTTGCAATGCTGCTTGCAACATCTGGCAAAAACTATTTTCATCAGCCAAACCATATTGCACCGCCATATCACCAAATGTCTGATCAATAACCAATATGATTTGATTTTTATGTTCTGTGGCTACTGGCTCGCAAGGTGCGTGATTATATTTGGATAATTGCCATTCACGAATCAATGCCATTGCCTGATAGGATTGATGCGCTTGCTCATCATTCAAAGTACAATCAGCAATTAACTTTTCTAATCGAGAAGATTTTTCTGCTGCATAGTAAATGCCCACATCGTCCACAACCAAAGAAAATGGCGGGTATCCATCAACGCCTAATCCAATAGAACGGAGAAAGCCGTCCTCAAGCGCAATATAACGCAAATTATGCTTTGCAGCATAATCCCGCGCTTTGTTTGCCGTTGGACGAAATCCCCAACCTACCACCGAATTTTCAAAGGAAAATGTTGGGTTATCCTTTAGAAAATTGGATAGGTTCGGGATTTTTTTGATTCCAGAGGAAAAGATAATTGGGGTCATGGCGATCTGGTTGCTATCTTTTTATTTAAATTAATTGGGTACTTATCTGCTGTTTTTAAATATATGAAACTCAATATTTATACAAACTGTTTCAGCAATTCTTTAAAATCATCTCTTAATTCGGGATGTTTTAATCCATAAGCAACTGTTGCTTCTAGGTAGCCTAGTTTACTGCCACAATCATAGCGTTTGCCTTCGAAAGGATGTGCTAAGACAAACTCATGATCAAGCAGGCGGGCAATGCCATCGGTAAGTTGAATTTCACCACCAGCGCCACGAGGCAAGTCTGTGAGCAAATCAAAAATACGCGGTGTAAGAATGTAACGACCGACCACCGCAAGATTTGATGGTGCTTCTTCTGGTTTTGGCTTTTCTACAATATTTGTAATTCGTTGATAATTTTTGAGCTGCTCTACTTCAACAATGCCATATGAGCCTGTTTGTGTGGGATCAACTGTTTCTACACCTAATACACTGTTACCGCTTTGATTATAAATATCGACCATTTGTTTGAGTGCGCCTTGTGGAGCGTCAATTAAGTCATCTGCTAAAATGACGGCAAATGGTTCATTTCCTACGGCAGGGCGAGCGCATAACACGGCATGCCCCAAACCCAAGGCTTCGGCTTGGCGAATAAAAATACAGCTTACATGGTCTGGCAGAATATTTTTCACATAGCCTAGCAATTTATGCTTTTCACGCATTTCCAATTCGGTTTCTAGTTCATAAGCTTTGTCGAAATGGTCTTCAATTGCGCGTTTATTGCGTCCAGTAATGAAGATTAATTCTGTACAACCTGCTGCCACAGCTTCTTCGGCAGCGTATTGAATTAATGGCTTATCCACTATTGGCAGCATTTCTTTTGCACTGGCTTTCGTAGCGGGTAAGAAACGTGTTCCCATTCCCGCTACAGGGAAAACGGCTTTTTTGATTTTTTGAGCCATATTATTTAGATCCTTTATTCTTAAGGCTTATACGCCAATAATTGTTCTAACACACTGTTTTTAATAATTTTTTCAGCGTTATATTTGTAGGTTAATTTATGAATAAAGGATCCATTCAATAATTGATTAAACTCTTGCTTTGAAATAACCTGGTTGTAAGCACGCAATATTGCTAGAGCATTGCGAGGGTGGATTTTCAACATTCTATCCCAATCTTGGCGATACTCATCATCAATCCAATACATCATTTCAATAATGTCGTGTGTCATAAAGTAGTTGGTTAGGTAGCCTTTGGTATTCCACCATAAAATTAACATTTCACAGACCATTGATAAAATATAATTGTTAGGCTTGCTATAAATAAACCAGTTTCCAACACGAGAGTTTGCATAGCAAAATAAAAATTGCTCTTGTTTTCGAATTTCTTGTGTTAGTTGATAGAAATCTTGTGTTAATAAACACGTTGCGTCAAGCCAAAAGCCCCCCCCATTTCTCTAATAACTTCATACGAAGAATATCAGTAAAATGAGCTTGGGAAATATCAGCTTGAATTTCACTTTTTCGGAAACTTACCCAGTCTTTATAATTCTCAGAGTTTAAAATAATTAATTCAAATTTGTCTTTGGGAATATGCTTTTCTAAACTTTTACGGCATGTTGAGACAATAGGAGGCAAATTATTATCATTATCCCAATATGTAAATACTTTAATTTTTTCAGACGGCGTTGCAACAGCATTTTTGATGCGCTGATGAACTTGTTGTTTTACTTTTGCAAGATTTTCATACAAGAACATTGCCATCTCATGGCGTTCAGCAAACATGGCTTTATGTATTTTAAAAGCGTGCTTTGCATCATAGGGAGCTTTTAATAGATGCTCTACCACATAGGCTTCTATTCGAGTGGCATAAGAATTAAGCTTGTTTTTATTCATCTCAGAAGCTAGGCTAAGAAGTTCATTTGCTAGATTATCTTGCTTTGCTTGTATATCTGCTTGCATTCGGCTGAGCTGTGATTGTTGCATATTGAATAGCTCACCAACAGTTTGGGTAATACATTCAGTTTTTGAAATAATTGTCTCAAATACAGATTCTTTAATATCCATGTATTTTGCCTTTTTATTTTAATAAAATATTAGCGGTTAAGGTTTTTTCGCACTAATCTACTCATCATACGACCAACAGCATGCTGTTCATTGAATAAGTGTTTTAGTTTTGATACCGCGGGGTTCTTCGCATCTTTAAAAAATGCATAGGGATCACGTGCCAATTTACGCATTTTTCGACTGTTATGTCTTGATTTGCTGAAATCTAGTGGATTTTTACCTTTAGCAAGTGCGGTCTTTTTTTGCACCTTTTTCTGTTCAGCAGTGAGTTTTTGTTTTATACGAGCACCATCAATATTATGCACCCAATCTTTGTGAGCAGTAATATAGCCGTATTCTGTAAGCAAACGTGGTACGCCACCTTTAAGCCAGTCAATTGCGGCTACTTCTATAGTATGACCTTTTTTCAAATATAAGTCTTTACGTTTGGTTGTGTCATTGAAATTAACATCCAAGTAAAAGCTGTTATTTTGAATGGATTCTACAGTAAACGGCAGTTTATCACTGACAACGTAAGTTTCTAGTGGATTAACAGCGTATGCTTTTTTCATCACTTTGCCATTAAATTTAGGCAAGTTGTAATTTTTCTGAATTCGTTGATAGTAATCAATGGTTTTTTGATCACTTTTGGCTAGAGAAATTTGAATGGACTGGGTTAATTTATCTAGCTCTTGTTTAGATGCAATTCCTTGTAATTGATCAAGTGTAAGGGCTTTGGCATAAGCCTTCTCGATGCCAAAGCTGGAAATATTGTCTTTTAGCTCACTAAATACGTTACAGATAAATTGATCATCATTGTGACTCATTTGATATTGATAGGTAAATTGTGCTAATGATGAGGTAAAGTAGTCTTCATCAACAAGATCTAGCGATAAAAAGTCTTCGGTAAATTTTAATAGACCGTCTGAAATCAATTCACTTGTAGTGGCATCACGATGATTGATAATGGGTTCAATACGACCATTTATTTCAATATAGCCAGGGATACTATCGTATGGAGTTTGAGCAAAAATTGGCTCAAAAAATGAGAAATTTTGCGGTGCTAAAATAAAGTTGTGACGCACTGATGTACCGATGTCATCAGTGAAACTGCGTACATAATAAAATGGGTTGGTGATGTCTTTATCAAAAGCATCATTGAGCAAACGGCTGAAAGTATCTTGCGTGTAGCCTCTTCCCCAAAATTCAACAAAGGCAAATTTTTCATTTGGGTTGATTTCTTGCTGAAGATAGCGGCGAACAATTTTGCGTTTTTCTCGTGCAATATCCAACACTTTTTGACGGTATGTTTGAGAATCAGATAAAATTTTGCGGATATTTTCTGCCACTGCGCCCCGCAAATGCTTAGCTGTTTTAAGGCTTTCAAATTCTGGAAAGAGTTCAAGCAATTCTTCTTCGCTTAGATAACTTGCTTTTACAAGGTCGTCAAAGCTATCCATACCGACAAAATTACCAAACTGCCAAAAGGTTTCATCATCAACTTTATTGATGAAAGAAGGCAAGCGCCATGCTTTACGTGAGCCGTAGATATATTTCGTTTTAAGTTTATATTTTTTTGTGGTGATAATTTTATCGGCAATCTGTTTGAGGAAATGACCATCTCGAGAAATAAAGTATAGGGTTTCGTATCCGCGTTTAATGGCATCACGAACTGCCCAATTGATATAGCTGACAAGTGCAGAACCAACATAAGCATAGTTGTAATACTTGGTTTCTAGCAAGACGTTATCCATAGTTTTAATTAATTCGCTACGGTAGCGATGCATTTTGGTCGCCAAACGGTAGGCAGGATAGCGGTTGTAATTATCCATAGCACTCACAAGAGCGTTTTCAAATGGGATAAAATCGTCTATATCGTGCGTTGCAGTTTGAATACCATAACGGCGCGGTACGGAGCCATCTGCGTGTTTATTATCACCATAATGTGTCCATTTGCTGTATTGGTAACCAATTTCAAAGAAAATGTGCTGATAGAGTTTGCCTGTCGATTTTTGATGCCCGATTGTTGATGAAAGATATAAAGGAATATCTTTCAGACGGCTATCTGCACGATCAAGCATAGCTCGAATTACTTTTTCTGGTAGATACATATCGCTGACCATAATGACATCATGGCCTTCTTGCTTTAAGCTGAAAAGATAGTCGATGCGTTGTTGAATTGGCTCTACATGGGCAATCTCGGCGTCAATTTCTGCTTGTTTGAGAAAGTTGGTTTGTACATCAGTTAGCTGCAAATTTTTTTGTAAACGGCTATAGATGTCATCTAGAGTAACTTCAATTTTATCTGTTTTCCGTTCAAATGTTGTTTTGCGCATCATATCGCGAACATCATGTTCAGCGCGGTTGCGTAAAGTTACCCAGTTTTCTGTAATTTGTAGCGGAAATTGAATGCCAGAGGCTTTAGCACGATCTCGGACGTAATCAAAAATACTGAATGGTTTAAGTGTAGAACGGCGAATCAGTGTGTCGAAAATATCAAATGAATGTAGTTCTTTTAAAGGTACTGGGTTAAGAGAATGATTATCTACTGCCGTAATAAGTTTAGACATGGCATTGTCTTTTTCAACAAAACTAAAAAAGTATTTTTGTAAATAAGCTTTGCGCTCATCTGAAATGGTAGGAATATTACTGCTGTTAAGCTGCTGAAGCAGACTTTGGTAATTTTTAATTATTACACCTTCAGTTAAATCCATATAATCACCGATGAGTTCCAAATCTTGTTGATAGCTATCTAGATCAGGAACATAGCGGATAAACTTTTCTACGCCCGCATCAAGTAAGTCGTAAAAAATACTGGAATAGTCAATAATTGCAACATCAATAGCATAAAAAGCCTCATAGATGTCATAATCATCATTCCAAAATAAAATATGATTACTGTTACGATATTTTTCAGCCATTTCAATGACGTAATTATCTTTTTTCATGAAAGGGTGAACTTTTACAATAAATAGATTATTGTTGCGAGCGCATATTTGTTCAAGCTGTGCAAAATCAGGTAATAGGTTGCCTAGTACGCCTTCAACTGCGCCAATTCGGTAAGTGGGTGCAAATAAAATCAGATTATCATATGAGTTTGCAGGTTTTGATAATAATGTATCCAATTCGTAAGTATGAATACCGCCTGCTTTATATACTTCATTGCGTGGATATTGACCACGAATAATCAATTCTTTACTGATGGCAGTATCTTCTAGGAAATGGTCTTCCATTGTTTGAGATGTTGTGAGAAAAAGAACATTATTTCTATAAAGATTATAGTTTTTAATATATTTACGGACAACGCTATCAGCCAATACCGAATTCATACCTAGTGCCAGCTCAATATGCTTTAAACCAACACCATGCCAAGTATTAAAAATTTTAATATTTTCATTCATTTCTGCAGGATATGATTCTCTGAAATTTTCAGTTACATATACATCCGCAGCTAAAAATAACTTTTTACTTTTTTCACTGGTTAAGAAAGTAATATTGTTAATTCCCGTATTCTTTTTAATTTCTTTTGCATCTTCTTCGTTATCAGCAATCCACCAACATTCGTGAGTTTCTTTGCAATACTGATTCATATAAAGAAAGAGAGCTTTGGGGTTTCCTTGCCAAGCATAGGTACCAAATAGCCAAAGTTTCATAGTAATATTTCCTTTTATAATTTCTCTAAGATAGATACGATTCTTTTATTAAGTGGAGTTTTCGAATATGAGTTATCAATTATATAATCTTTTAGCTGAGAAAACCCTTCCATAGAAAATATAGGAATTGACGAATTATTTTGAAAAGTTATCAAGTTATTTTGATAATATTGATTGCATTTCAAACTCAGTAAGTATTCTTTCTGTTCTCTCGAGCAAAAAAGGTAATAGGGGATACTTTCATTCAATAATTGAGTTTCAACAGCCGATACATCACATAATCCAAAAACTGCACTAAAACCTTGCAATGTGTCAACTAGATGCACGCCTTTTCTCTTGATTTTCCAAGCTTGAAATAAGGAGAAATTTAAGTGCGGTTTAAATAAAATCAATTTTTTAGATTCTTTAAGTAAATTTTCAATAAGACGTAGTAGAAATTCTTTATACTCTACTAATCTATAACCCGTATTAGGGTGAGGTCGAATTACAATATAATCTGTTTGGTGATATTGACTTAGCTGTAAAATCGTTTGTGTAACAAGTTGCGTATAAGACAAACTTGAATAATTTTCTTGCGGAATTCCTCCTTCCCAAGTTGGCGCATAAAAAATTACAGGTGTAGTATTATTTGACAGACCGGATAGTCCTGTTTTACCTACGAATGTATCACCTCCTGTAATTAATCTTTCTGAATCTGAGGGAGAAAATATTTTATGTTTAAAAAAGCGATCAATTCCAGCATTACCAGCTGTCATTATATAATCATAGATCCGAATAATCGGTTTTACTGAAGATATTTTGTTACTTTCTCCGTGAGTGATAAATATATGAGTTAAATTTCGATTTGCAACTGCACGGCAATTAGATTGTGCATTAAAGGGATAAAAAACAATACCTTCTTGTAAAGCATCAAGATCAGCCGCTTTTACAAAACGATATGTGATATTCATTTTTTGAAAAAGATGAGAAATAACTTTTGCTGATTTATGCTTATACTTTTTAATAAGAAGAGTGGTATTTCCCCTAGGGAAAATACCATTCTCAAAAAAAGTAATAATCTGTTTTGCTGTACCAACAATTTTACTATCTAAGTAGATAAAATAGGGTTTATTTTTCATTATTTTCGAATTCTTTTAGTAGATCTGAAATATACATCTCATCATTTAAAATGACATCAATAATATTACCTGTTTCTTTACTTTCTAATACCATTAATGAAGCAAATGCAACAGTTTTAGGATTTAGTAAAGTTCCTTCTGGCTCAATACCAAAAGCTTTTGTTCTCATCGGAGTTTTAGTTCGTTCTGGATTAATACAGTTAATTTTAATGTTATCTGGCATCCACTCTTCCGATAGGGCCTGAGTTAAATTTACTATTGCCGCTTTTGTAGAAGAATAAATGGCATAAAATGCCCTTCCTCGTGTATAAGAACTAGATGTGAAACTCAACAATGAACCGTGTGATTCTTTTAAATAAGGATAAGATGCCACAGCAACATTAACCATTCCAGTATAATTTACATTAATGCTATTAGAAATTTCTTCATAATCCATTAATGATAAGGATTTATGATTTAAAATTGCAGCAGTATTTACAACATAGTCAATACATTTCTCTTTTTGATAAATATCAGAGAATGCTTGTTTTAAAGCATCTATATCCGTTATATTGACTCCATTTGAACGGCTCAAACTATAAGTTTTTATACCAATTTTTTTTGCAATTTGGATAATGTCTGCACCAATACCATAACTTCCACCAACGACAACTAACACATTATTTTTCATATTATATAGTCTTTCTAAGGAAGTTATATTTCTTAGCGAAAAATGGCTTCGACTCTGAAATAATTTATCAGCAATAAAAAGATCAACAGGGCGAGTTAATTTTATATTTGTTTCTGAACCATCAACAATTGCAATTTTTTCACTAGGTATTGTTTTCAATACTATATCGCAATCACAAGTCCCTTGAATATCTGATTGTAGGTAAATGTTGTAAGCTTTCTTTATAACCCCCAATCGGAAAGCTTGAGGTGTCTGTCCTTGATAATATTCACTTCGCTTTGGAATGTCTAAAATTTCTTTAGTATCTGGATTGACGTGGACGATAGTGTCTGTTGCCGGAATAGCAACATCTACAGCAACATAGCTGTCTAGCTTCTCTATACACTTACTGATAATTTCAGCCGATAACAATGGACGAACAGAGTCATGGATTATTAACTTACAGCTGTCATCTTCTTCTTGTAATGCTTGAATAGCCGATAAAGTAGAATCCGTTCGCTCTTTTCCACCGAATATAATTCTATTAACTTTTGAAAATCCAACTTTTGTAACTAATTCCTCAATCCTTCTATAATGATTACGTTCAGCAACAATCACTATTTCATCAATTTCAGAATGTTGTTGAAATATATTAATTGTATGTTCTAATGCTGTTTTGCCAGCTATTTTAGAAAATTGCTTAGGGTACCCTAAACCCATACGAGAACCAACTCCTCCGGCAAGAATAATGCCAAAAACTTTAGCTTTCATATTTAAACGCCCCATAGATTCTGCCCTATAAAATTTTAATAATTTAATCTATACATTGTAAATGTGATACTATAAAAACTCAAGCGTATTATAGACCAACACTGAAGTGTAAGTTATACTATAGAGAATATGAGAATGTTGATTTCATCTAACAACTTTAAGGTTAAATTTATGCGTAATTTATCTATTTTTATAACTTGCTGCTTACTTACATCCTGTGCCAATTTACCCACATCAGGGCCAAATAAAGGTAGCATTGAAAAAATAGAGCAACAAAATACTAATATTCCTGCTGTTCAGTTAATTAAGTTAGATGATAAAGTAGTTGGAACTAGCCCTTTTCAGAAACAATCATTCCAAGAGCTATCTCCCTCTAAGCAACGTTATCAAGGTGTTGTAAATTCGGGTGATTTATTAGACATCACTCTTTGGGAAGCACCTCCTGCAATTCTATTTGGTAGTGTTCTAAATGAAAGTGGTATATCATCAAGCCAAAGTACTCGCCTTCCGGAACAAATGGTCAGTAATAATGGCAGAGTCACTATACCTTTTGTCGGTTCACTGCGTGTTGCTGGAAAAACGCCTGAACAAATTCAATCGGAAATTATCAAACGATTGCAACCAATAGCCAATGAGCCACAAGCAATTGTTCGGATTATAAAAAATAATTCAGCCAATGTTACGATTCTGACCCAAGCAACCGCAATGCGTATGCCACTAACTACTTATGGAGAACGTGTATTAGATGCGATTGCGAGTGCCGGAGGAGCCAGCGGATCACCAAAAGATATCTCTGTTCAGCTTACTCGAAATAATCAGGTTAAAACAATTTCATTAGCAAAATTAACCAGAGAACCGCAAGAAAATATTCTCCTTCGTGCTGGTGATATATTAAGTTTACAGAATAATCCTCTTTCATTCACAGCAATGGGAGCCGTAGGACATAGCAGTGAAATACGTTTTTCTAGTGAAGGATTGAATTTAGCTGAAGCAATTGGTCGAATGAGTGGATTACGAGATGAGCGAGCCGATCCGAGAGGTATATTTGTATTTCGTTATGTGCCCTTTGAGAAGCTACCGCCCAATACGCAAAATGAATGGTTAATGAAAGGCTATCACCAAGGAATGAATATTCCAACCGTTTATCAAGTAAATTTACTTGAACCAAAATCAATGTTTTGGATTCAAAATTTTGCGATTGAAGATAAAGATATCGTCTATGTATCGAATGCGCCATTAGCTGAATACCAAAAATTTATTCGTATAATTTTTGGCACGACAACACCAGCATTATCAACAATCAATCGTATTAATAATCTGTAGGTGCATGATATGGAACAGCATATTGAAAAACCGATCGCTCAAAAGAAAAAAAGACTCGCTTTGCATAAAATAAACCCGTTATTCTGGATAACGGTCATTATCCCTACTTTTTGTTCGCTCTTTTATTTTTCAATTTGGGCTTCAGATGTTTATATTTCAGAGTCCAGTTTTATTGTGCGATCTTCTCGTAGTCAAGCGAGTTTAGGTGGAATGGGGGCATTATTACAAAGCATTGGATTTGCCCGTTCTCAAGATGACACCTTTACGGTACAAGAATTTATGCGCTCTCGTAATGCATTAACTTCCTTAGAAACAGATCTACCAATAAAAGAATTCTATAAAGAAGGCGATTTTTTCAGTCGTTTTGCTCCCTTAGGATTATTCGATTCGCAAGAAGCATTCTATCAATATTTTCGCGATCACTTGTCAATCAGTATTGATTCATTATCTGGCATTGCAACCTTAAGTGTGCGCACCTTTGATGCAACATCAGCGCAAGAAATTAATAATGCCTTGCTCAATCTAGCTGAGAAATTAGTGAATCAGCTTAATGATCGTGCGCGTGGGGATACCATAAAATTTGCCCAGCAATCGGTTAATGAAGCAGAAAATCACTTAACTGAAACCTCCGTTGCATTAAGTCAATATCGTGTTAAAAATGAAATTTTTGATGTAGCAAGTCAATCAGAATCCGTATTAACATTAGTACAGAAATTACAAAATGAATTAATTTCGATTCAAACTCAGCTTGATCAAGTAAGAGCTTTATCACCGAATAATCCCCAGGTCAAAGTGTTAAAAGCAAGACAAAAAAGCATACGAGAAGAACTGTCTCAACAATTAAATGTAGTCTTTGAAGGCAAAAAATCGTTGACTACGCAGTCGGCTGAATATCAGCGATTAATCTTAGATAACACATTAGCTAAACAGCAATTAACGGCCGCAATGTCTGCATTACAAAGTGCAAAAGAAGAAGCTGGCAGACAGCAATTATACCTAGAAATTATTGCTAAACCTAATCGTCCCGATTTAGCCTTAGAACCTCATCGTTTATACAATATTTTGGCAACATTGATTCTTGGCTTAGTGATTTATGGCGTATTAACACTATTACTAGCTGGTGTAAGAGAGCACAAAAACTAATGCGGTATGGCGAACAAACTTCATTACGAGAATCATTTGAGATCCAGTGGCGCGTGCTAAAAGCATTATTGCTACGCGAAATCATTACTCGTTATGGACGTAAAAATTTAGGGTTCTTATGGTTATTTGTCGAACCCTTTATGATGACCCTTGTTATTGTATTAATGTGGCACTTCTTTAGGGCAGATAGATTTTCTACGTTAAATATTGTTGCTTTTGCAATCACAGGCTACCCATTATTGATGATGTGGCGTAATGCATCTAGTAGAGCAATTGGTGCAATTGATGCGAATATGGCATTATTATATCACCGTAATGTTCGCCCCTTGGATACCCTTTTTTCCAGAATGACGTTGGAAATTATGGGCGCGACTGTTGCTCAGATTTTGATGCTTGCCTTTCTTGTGATGATCGGTTGGGTTGAAATGCCAAGCGATGTATTATATATGCTTTTTGCTTGGTTCTTAATGGCTCTGTTTGCCATTGGTCTAGGTTTAATCATTTGCTCACTCGCTTATTATTTAGAATTTTTTGGTAAAATTTGGGGTACATTAACATTTCTAATGTTTCCTATCTCAGGTGCCTTCTTTTTTGCAAATAGCTTGCCTACCAATGCGCAATCTATATTACTATGGTTTCCTATGATCCACGGTACAGAAATGTTTAGACATGGTTATTTTGGTTCCAGTGTTATAACAATGGAGTCACCAAGCTATCTTCTTACCTGTGACTTAATTATGTTACTGGTAGGATTACTGATGGTTCGTAGTTTTAGCGATAGGATCAATACAAGATGATTAGTGTAGAAAATGTATGTAAGGAATACTATAACAGAACAGGCCCAGTTAAAATATTAAATAATATTAATTTTAAACTTGAGAAAGGCGAGAAAATTGGTATTCTGGGTCGAAATGGCGCAGGGAAATCTACCTTAATCCGCTTAATAAGTGGGGTTGAAGCCCCAACTTCAGGGTGTATACGCAGAGAAATGAGCATTTCTTGGCCACTCGCTTTTAGTGGTGCGTTCCAAGGGAGTTTAACGGGAATGGATAATTTGCGTTTTATTTGCCGTATCTATAATGCCGATATTGATTATGTAACCACTTTCACGGAGACTTTTTCTGAATTAGGTGATTATCTATATGAACCAGTAAAAAATTATTCTTCGGGAATGAAAGCTAGACTCGCGTTCGCTTTGTCTTTATCCGTTGAGTTTGACTGCTATCTTATTGATGAGGTTATTGCTGTTGGTGACTCTCGTTTTAGTGATAAATGTCGCTATGAGCTGTTTGAGAAACGCAAAGATCGTTCTATTATTCTGGTTTCACATAGTCCTTCTGCCATTCGTCAATATTGTGATAATGCAAAGGTATTAGAAAAAGGCCGGCTACTTGATTTTGAATCAATTGATGAAGCATATAACTATTACAATCAATAAAATCTTTAAACATTAACCATACCCGCACTCGAAAGTGCGGGTAAAATTTTCTGTATTTCTATTTACCCTGCCTTTCTAAATAAATCCACTCTGCTACTTGTTTAGCAAAATAAGTCAAGATGCCGTCTGCTCCCGCGCGTTTAAAACAAAGTAGGCTTTCCATGATACATTCTTTTTCTTTCAACCAACCATTTTGAATGGCCGCCATATGCATTGCGTATTCCCCCGACACTTGATAAGCAAAAATTGGCACCCCAAAGTGTTGCTTAACGCGGTACACCATATCTAAATAAGGCATTCCTGGTTTTACCATCACCATATCCGCCCCCTCTTGAATATCTAACGCTACTTCTTGCAAGCCTTCATCACTGTTGGCTGGATCGAGCTGGTAGGTTTTCTTATCGCCCCCTTTGAGATTAGTTGATGAGCCTACCGCATCACGGAATGGCCCATAATAATTTGAGGCATATTTCGCGGAATACGCCATAATTTGCGTGTTGATAAAGCCTTTATCTTCAAGTGCGGCGCGAATTTTGCCAATTCTTCCATCCATCATATCACTTGGCGCAACTATATCCGCCCCCGCTTCAGCATGGGAAAGTGCTTGCTTCACTAGCACTTCAGTGGTGACGTCATTTAACACATAACCATCATCATCAATAATACCGTCTTGTCCGTGTACCGTGTAAGGATCGAGCGCCACGTCTGTGAGCACACCCAATTCTGGATACGCCACTTTGAGCGCTTTGACCGCACGTTGTACTAAGCCATTAGGATTATAAGCTTCCTCCGCCATAAGGGACTTTTTGCCTTGTTCAATAACAGGAAACAACGCAATAACTGGCACGCCATACTTCACTAATAATCCCGCTTCGATTAGCAATTGATCTAAAGTTAAGCGTTCCACTTTAGGCATTGAAGGCACAGATTCGCGGTAATTTTCGCCTTCAATAATAAACACAGGATAAATTAAGTCATCTGCAGTGAGCTTATTTTCTGCCATTAAACGTCGGCTGAAATCGTGCTTGCGCATACGGCGTAAACGGCGTGCAGGAAAACCCGTGAAAATTTGTTGAGTCATCATTATTCTCCAAAATCTTTTCATTATAAGTATAACGGGCGAACACATTGGTTCGCCCTAAAAATGGTTGGAAAGAAATTATTCGTTGTTTTGTTGTTCTTCGCTATCACTGTCCGTGTCATCTTTATCTTGTTTCGGGCGATAAAAACGTGCAAATAACAATCCTACTTCAAATAATAAACATATAGGAATCGCAAGCAAGGTTTGAGAAAAAATATCTGGTGGCGTGAGCAACATGCCGACTACAAAAGCCGCAACGATGATATAAGGGCGTTTTTTCTTTAAATCATCAACCGTAGTAACACCGGACCAGCATAGTAAAATAATCGCTACAGGCACTTCGAAACAGACACCAAAGGCTAAAAATAAGGTGAGAACAAAGTCTAAATAGCTACTAATATCAGTCGCTATGGCAACCCCTTCAGGAGCGGTTTTAGTAAGGAAACCAAATACAAGAGGAAACACCACATAATAAGCAAATGCAACACCTAAATAAAACAGCATAGTACTGGAAAATAATAGTGGGTAAATTAACCGTTTTTCATGCTGGTACAATGCAGGTGCAATAAATGCCCACACTTGGTAAAGTAAGAATGGCACAGAAATAAATACTGCAACGACACCGGTTAATTTCAACGGTGTAAAGAAAGGGGTTGCAATATTGGTTGCAATCATACTCGCCCCCGATGGCATTACACTTAATAATGGGGAGGCAACAAAATTATAAATATCATTAGCAAAATAAACCAATCCTAAAAAGATGACCGCCACAACTAACACGCAACGCAACAGACGATCACGCAATTCAAGTAAATGGCTAATTAAAGGTTGGGTTTCTTCAACAGTCATAAAATCCCTTTATACTTTTTCTGAGTGAGATTCTGTTGGGGAGACAACATCAGCAAGGTTATCATCTTCAGGATAATAGGCACTGGTTAGCGCCAGTTGCGATTCATCTTGCTCTGCAAGTTCTGCAATATCGGCTGGCGAAAGTGTATTTTCTTCTCCAGATGTATCGCCCTGAGCAATGCCTTGCTGCACTATTTCTTCAGAATTTTGCACCGCACTTTTTAATTCTTGCACTTGCTGCTCAAAGGATGTTTGCGAATTTGCAGCTTTTTCTTCTAAATTGGCTTTAATTTTTTCCGCAGAAGCCTTTAACTCTTCCACTGTTTGGCTCAATTCAGGAGAAAGCTGCTGTAAGTTAAGGTGTTCCGCTTTTTTGATACTTTCCTGCAATTCCTGCAATTTTAATTCTTGACTCAGCTCATTTTGAACATTTGCAGCTAAGCCACGAAGTGTACGAATCCATCCCATCACGGTACGAATCGCCACAGGTAAACGTTTAGGGCCTAGCACAACTAAGCCCACAATGGAAATCAACAGTAATTCAGAAAAACCAATATCAAACACGGATTATGCCTGTTCTTTGTCTTTTACAGTTTCAGCCGTCGCTTGTTGTGCGTCACCACTAATTTTTTTCGGCTCCGCTTGTACTTCCTCATCTTTCATTGCATTTTTAAACCCTTTCACTGCAGTGCCTAAATCAGAACCTACATTACGCAATTTTTTTGTGCCAAAAAAAACTAATACAATCAAAAGAACAATGAGTAACTGCCAAATGCTTACGCCACCTAAACCCATTTTAAACTCCTGTAATTAACTTAAACCAAAGTGTGTCAAAATATAACTTTTTTATTCATATTCGACAATAGCCAATTTATATTATTTCACATTTTATTGATTTATTATCAACTTTAGCAATCCTCTTTATGGCATTATTAACGCAACTAGCCAAATCAATGCACCCATTGCTAATAGACCAACACTTCCCCATAGAGGCAAAGCAGAAAACTGCCATAAACTCCCCAAGAAAAGGATCGCTCCCATTATCACAGCAAGGGCTTTTTTCTGCCAACGTTGCTGTTTTGCCAGCTTTTTATTGATCTCGTGCAATTGCTGGCGAATTTGCGTTTGCTGTTTCAATGCCTCCATTAACGTAGCAGGGAATTGTGGCAAATGCTCAGTAATATAAGGCAGGCTGCCCTTTAAATTTTTTGCTAAGGCTTTCACGCCCATTTGTTCGTCCAACCAATTTTGTAAGAACGGTTTGGCGGTGTCCCATAAATCTAGCTGAGGGTAAAGCTGACGCCCTAAGCCTTCAATGTAAAGCAAGGTTTTTTGTAATAGCACTAATTGCGGTTGCACCTGCATATTAAACTCACGTGCCACGTTGAATAAATTGAGTAGTACTTGTCCAAAAGAAATTTCCGATAAGGGTTTAGCAAAAATCGGCTCACACACTTCTCGGAAGGCCTGTTCAAATTCATCAATATTGGTGTCTTGTGGTGTCCAACCTGCATCAACGTGCATTTGCGCCACTCGGCGATAATCACGGTTAAAAAAGGCGACAAAACTTTCCGCTAAATAGCGTTTATCGTTATCGTTCAAACGCCCAACAATCCCACAATCAATGCCAATATATTGTGGATTTTCCGGGTGCTGTGGATTAACAAAAATATTCCCTGGGTGCATATCAGCGTGGAAAAAGCTATCTCGGAACACTTGGGTAAAAAACACTTGTACGCCACGTTCTGCCAGCAATTTCATATCCGTGCCGTTGGCTTTTAGGGTTTCTACATCAGAAACAGGAATACCGTAAATACGCTCCATTGTGATCACATTGCGGTAGCAAAATTCTTGATACATTTCGGGAATATACAACATTGGGCTATCAACAAAGTTAGCTTTGAGCTTAATGGCATTGGCCATTTCGGTGCGTAAATCTAGTTCATCTCGCAAGGTTTTTTCATATTCTCGAATCACTTCGACTGCACGCAGGCGATGGCCTTCGCTTGATAGTCGAGGAATCCAGCTAGCGAGTTTATACATCCAGCTTAAATCGGCTTCAATTTGTGGCTGAATATTAGGACGTAGCACTTTCAGCACCAATTCTTTCCCCGCAAGGGGCTGTTCGGCGTTAAATTTTGCCGTATGCACTTGTGCGATAGAAGCGGAAGCAAGGGCAGTTTCATCAAAATCATCAAACCACGTTTCTAATTTGCCCCCAAAGGCTTGTTCAATTTGTTCACGCGCCAGTTTGCCGTCAAAAGGTTCAACTTGATCTTGCAATAATGCCAATTCATCCGCAATATCAGGGGGGAATAAATCTCGTCTGGTGGAAAGCATTTGCCCGAGTTTGATCCAAACCGGCCCAAGCTCTTGTAACACAAGGCGTAAACGCAAACCAAACGCCAGATCTTTATGCTGATTGCGTAACCAAAATAAGGTTTTGCGCCAACAGCGCAAAGGTCGCGTGTAGGCGTTGTGGGGCAAGGCTTCATCAATGCCGTAAATTAAAAAAGTGCGGATAATTTTGTATAAACGTTTGAAATCGCTAAAAGTCATCAGGTTAAATTCGGTTCTTTTCAAGTTGAGCTAATTTTTGTTCCACAAGTGCGGTGTGTTTTTCCAGCGTTTTTACTTGTTCGCAAAAATCTGCAATGGCAAGGCTTGGCGAGATCACTGCCCATTCTTCTGTTAAACGTTCCCCCCAATATTGCTGGCTTTGTTGCAATTTTGTTTTTGCCATTTGGGCAAAATTGCGTAAAAAATTCACCGCACTTTGTGCCACCACATCCCCCACAAAAGGGGAAAGCAATTCGGCAGGATCTTTTTCTAAAAATTCCAACAAGGCGGTAAAATCTTGCAAGACTTGCAAATCCCCTTGTAGCTGAATAGATTGATCGTTCAAATGGGCTGATAATTGTTGCTTGCTGGGCATTTGTAGCAATAACTGCGCCTTGAGATTCACCGCACAATCCACTTCACCTTCATATTGATTGAGCAGATCAATGCGCTGTGGTGAAAAAACAAAATAAATAGGGAAATCAATTTGTTGTACATTGATTTTCAACACCTTGCCGTTAAGTTTGCGTAAATAAATTTCGCTATGTGCGGTGCGTTTTAACAAATAATTTAGCAAGGATTCCAACGCCCCGTTGAGCCATTGTGGCAGCATTAATTGTTGCAGGAAGTTCATTTTTTGCTCGCTTAAAATTTATAACCACGGTGCAACGCCACGATGCCCGCGCTGAGATTGTAGAAACTCACTTGCTCAAACCCCGCTTGCTCCATCATTGTTTTAAGATCTTCTTGTTTTGGGTGCATTCGGATCGATTCGGCTAAATAACGATAACTATCGCCGTCATTTACTACCACTTCGCCGATTTTCGGCAAAATATTGAAAGAATAAAAATTATAGATTTTGCTTAGCGGATCTAAAATCGGTTTGGAAAATTCCAACACCAACAGCCGTCCACCGGGTTTTAGTACGCGAAACATTGAACGCAATGCTTTATCTTTGTCTGTGACATTACGCAGCCCAAAACTGATAATCACGCAATCAAAAGTGTTATCAGCAAAAGGCAAGGTTTCCGCATTGGCTTGCACATAATTGATATTGCCAATCACGCCAAGGTTACGCAATTTTTCTCGCCCTACATTGAGCATTGAAGAATTAATATCTGCCAAAATCACTTGCCCAGTTTCTCCCACCATACGAGAAAACTTGGCACTGAAATCCCCCGTTCCCCCTGCCAGATCAAGCACTTTCTGCCCTTTGCGCACGCCACTGCAATCAATGGTAAAGCGTTTCCAAACACGGTGAATGCCAAAAGAAAGCAAATCATTCATCAAATCATATTTGCCTGCCACAGAATGGAACACGTTGGCTACAAGCTTTTGTTTTTCTGCTTTCGGCACGGTTTGGAAGCCAAAATGGGTGGTTTCTCGCACATTATCCAAATGCGCTTGTTCAATGTTCGTTTGATCCATATCCATTTGCTCAAAGTGCGGTGTATTTTCTTGCTGTTTTTTTGGGGTAGTCATAGCCCTTGTCCGAGAAAAATGTGAATTATCCTAGAATAACAAAAAATAGCGGAGTTCTCCGCTATTTTGTTACACAATTACTGATTATTTTTTTCATCAACCTTATATAATTTCTGCTTATAGGCATAACTCCCCCATAATGCATAAGCCAACGCTTCCTTTTTCATCGTTTCAGGAATATCTGCCGGAATTAACTCATTTGATTTTGAATCATAATGAAACCCCTGCACCGGTTGATTTTGCTGTAAAATTGCTACTTTATCACCTTTGCGATATGCCATTGTTCGATCAAACTGCATTAACGCTCGGTTAGGGTCCTGCGGTTGGGTGAGATCATAGCCTAACATAGGATAATTACCACTAGCACCAATTAAAGAAAGTAGCGTTGTTGGCATATCAATTTGGCTCACTAAACGGTTATCACGGTGTGGTGCAATACCTTCCCCTAAAATCAGGGCTGGAATATGGAAATGCTTGATTGGCACTAAAGTACTGCCGTTTACTCGCGAATCGTGATCAGCTATCACCAAGAAAATGGTGTCTTGCCAATAATTAGATTTTTTCGCTAATTGGAAAAAATACCCCAAGGCATAATCGGCATATTTCGCGGCATTGTTACGGGTTTGCTTAGGCTGTTCATAAAGTTCAATTTTGCCATCCGGAAACTCAAAAGGATCGTGATTACTTGAAGTAAACACTAGGCTGAAAAATGGTTTTCCGCTTACTTGCCATTGGCTAAATTGCTCATTAGCTTTGGCGAAAAGATCTTCATCGCTCACGCCCCAAGTTGCCACAAAACTTGGATTTTTATAATCTTTCTCATCAATAATGGTTTCAAAGCCATTTCCATAGAAAAAACTTGCCATATTATCGAAATGTTTTTCTCCGCCATAGATGAACGAAGTGTGATAGCCTTGCTGCTTTAAGAAATCAGCAATGGTAAAGAAATTATTTTGCGAACCTGATAATTTTACCACCGAACGAGCAGGCGTTGGTGTAAACCCTGCTGTTACGGCCTCAATACCTCGAACTGATCGAGTACCTGTGGCATATAAATTTTCAAACAGCCAGCCTTCTTTCGCTAATTCATCAAAATAAGGAGAAAGTGGTTTGCCTCCCAAGGTATGAATAAACTGAGCGCCGAGGCTTTCCTCCAAAATAATCACAAGGTTTTTAGGTTTGCCTTGATAGCTCGCCACGTTTTTTGTCATTGTTGGCAAGCTGTCAGAAATATAGTCGCTTTCAGGGCGATCTCTCATTTGTTTCAACGTAGCGACCACTTCGTCTAGTGGCATTTTGCCGTAAATTTCAGAAGAGCGATCTTCATCTTTCATTTGCTGAATGGCAAACATTACGGAATAGCTGGAGTTCAATACCAAAGAATTCACTAAGGGATCGGAAGAAAATGCTACCATTGCAGGGTTAATACCGCGATGCTGAAAACTTGATCTCGCACCAATAAAGGTGAGTGCGCCGACAAGCAAGAACACCAGTGGCCGCCAATACCATTTTGGATAAGACAAATTTTTCCATAAATTAGCTGACAGTCGCCAGAAAGCATAAGCAAAAAGTGCGGTCAAAATTGGAGTTAAAATTAACGCCACAAAATGCCCGTTTGCTAGCATTGTGAAGACTTCTTTAGGGGTTACTAAATATTCTACAAATAAACGGTTTGGGCGGAAGTCATAGGTTTCAATGAAGGCCGGCGTTGCAATCTCCATGAAAATAATAAATACGCTACTTAGCACAAGCCATAAACGGATAAACGTATTAACTACTTTGCCTATCAAAGCATTACTAGAAAAAAAGCAAGTGAGTAAAATGGGTAAGGCAAACAACCAGCATAAGCTTGCTATATCAATTCTAACACCCTGCAAAAATAATGGAAACCAGCCATCAACCGCAGAAATACGTTGTGCTTGCCATAGGCCAAGCAATAATCGGCTGATTGATAACAGGGCTAAATTGAGCAGAAAGAAAACAACCAGTGGATAAAAAATGCCAAGATATTTTTTAAATATATTCATCGTTATTTAAAATAAAAGAATCAATGTCCATTAGAAAGGTGAGAATAAATAAAGTTCAATGTCTTTAAATCTATACTCTACTGATTGGTAAAATAACTGCAAAAACAACGCTTTTTTTAACTTTCACAATTATTAGGATAATTAAGCAGCTACTCCTAAATTACCAATTTTTACGCCTAAAAATCCTAATGCTACAGGATCAAGGTATTCGCCTAAAAATTTGAATAACTCGGTTAAATCAGTAAAAGTGCGGTTAATTTTTACTTGATCTTCCACTTTACGGGTGAATTCATAGGTAATTTTTTTACTATCAATATGGGCATCAAGAGTGATATAAATTTTCTCAAAAAAATGACTTTGTGCCCCCTCCTCACCTGGATCGCTGATTCGTACGTTCCATTCATTGCTAAATAAACGTTCTGTTCTGATTGACATAATGATCTCCTCCATTTGTTATTTTTGTTAAGAAAAACCCGATTATAAAATCTCTGTTGCCAAAAACTTGATAATCGGGCTTTTCAAAATATTTCCCTTGATGCTTTGCCTTACGCTGATAACTGCCTTTGCCTTTTCGTTTCTTCTCAATACGTTGACGAAATAATTTGTCGGATAATAATGCCTGAATGGCGTTATCTCGAATTGTCCCTTTGTTATGCTGATAGGTGGTGCAACCTTGCACGTCAGCAACGGACGCAAAAGATTTTTTCTTTTTCATCATTGCCTCTTAATTAATAAGTAAAAAATAATACCCGCTCAATGATTATGACGGAGCGGGCATTATTATAGCGAATAAATTATAAAATTGCTAAAACACTTTCTGGTGGGCGTCCAATTTGAGCTTTTTCACCATTCACCACGATAGGGCGTTCAAGCAAAGCAGAATGCTGTGCAATAGCTTCTAGCAACTGGATTTCCGTTACTTCAGGCGCATCTAACTGCAAAGTGCGGTATAAATCATCTTTGTTTCTCATCATTTCTCGCACACTGTTAAGCTGTAACTTTTGTGCTAGCTGTTGCAAGAACTCAACGGAATATTGCTTTTCTAAATAAAGCTCTATTTCTGGCTCAATCCCTTGCTGTTGTAACAAAGCCAGCGTTTCGCGACTTTTGGAACAACGGGGGTTGTGATAAATTTTAACTGTCATAAAAAATTCCTTTTATTAGGGGTTATTAGAGGCTGTTGATAATTCATTTTACATTTGAGCTGGTAGCTATTTTTTTGAGAATAAGGCGAACGTGGTAAAGTTTAGCCATTCTAAACAAGCCTCGTTCAACACAATTATCAGCAAAAATAGCCCCAGCCCTTTGGGTTAGGTTTAAAATTAGCACACTCTTTGTTATCGTTCTCATCAAGAAAAGTATTCTTGACTTGGAACACCACTACGATTGTGCTAATTTTAGACGATAACTTAAATATAAAATGAATTATCAATAGCCCTTAATATAAATCCCCCTGATTTTACCTTATAATCGGCAAAAATTCTCATCGAACGGAGGTTTTATGTTAGAAATGTTGAAAAATTGGTACAAGCGTAGGTTTAGTGATCCTCAAGCGATGGCTTTGTTCGCTATTTTATTATCCGCTTTTACTGCCCTTTATTTTTTTAGTGATCTACTTGCCCCACTTTTAGTTGCTCTTGTCCTTGCCTATTTATTAGAAATGCCAATTCGATTGCTAAATAAAAAACTTAAATTTCCACGCTTGCTCGCTATAATTATTGTACTTGGCGGATTTCTTGGCATTATGCTGATTATTGCTCTCGTTCTCATTCCAACATTAGTCAATCAAACGATTAAATTATTTGGTGAATTACCTCATATGTTTAACACACTCAACGATTGGCTACTTTCACTACCGGAACACTATCCAGAAGTTGTTGATTATCAAATGATTGACAGTTTTTTTACTAGTGTAAAAAGTAAAATTTTAGGAGTTGGAGAATCCGCATTAAAGTTCTCTATATCTTCCATCATCAGTTTAGTGAGCTTAGGTATTTATGCTTTTCTTGTTCCGCTAATGCTATTTTTTCTATTAAAGGATAAACAAGAATTACTGATCTATATCAGTAGATATTTACCGCGTAATCGCAAACTGGCCTATAAAGTTTGGCAAGAAATGCAAAAACAAATCGCCAATTATATTCGAGGCAAAATAATTGAGATCATCGTAGTTGGAGTGATTAGTTATGCAATATTCCTGTTTTTCGATCTACGTTATGCCCTATTACTTGCCGTTTCAGTGGGGTTATCCGTACTGGTGCCTTATGTGGGAGCTGTATTAGTCAGTATTCCCGTCGCATTAGTCGCGATGTCACAATTTGGCATTACGCCAACCTTTTGGTCTTTAATCGCCGCTTATGTGGTAAGCCAAATCTTAGACGGAAACTTGCTTGTGCCATTTTTATTTTCTGAAGCCGTAAACCTTAATCCGCTGACTATTATTGTCGCTGTACTGATTTTTGGTGGATTATGGGGATTCTGGGGCGTGTTCTTTGCTATTCCCCTTGCGACCTTAGTTAAAGCCGTGGTGCATTCTTGGCCTTCTGATGAAAGTATCGAGTAAATATAATCGCTTTATAATACCCCAAAATAATATAAAGAGCGGGTGAAGATTCTGATATTTTTTCATTTGCATATTTATGCAAAACATATTAATATTATTTCAAGTTTCAGTATAGAGCTAACAACAAAAATGACCATTAGTGTAAAAAATCTCAATTTTTTCTACGGTTCATCACAAGCCCTGTTTGACATTAACTTAACGGCAGAAGATGGTGATACTGTAGTTTTATTAGGACCGAGTGGTGCGGGGAAAAGTACGCTGATTCGCACCTTAAACTTATTAGAAGTGCCACAATCTGGTGAGTTGGTGATTGCCAACAATAGATTTGATCTTTCCGCAGCGAAGGCGAATCCAAAACAAATGCGGCAATTACGCCAAGATGTAGGAATGGTATTCCAACAGTACAATCTATGGCCGCATTTAACTGTTATTGAAAATTTAATTGAAGCGCCAGCAAAGGTGCTTGGATTAGATAAAGAAACGGCGAAAAAACAAGCCCTTGAATTGCTTGCCCGTTTACGTTTAGAAGAATTTGCTGATCGCTTTCCATTGCATCTTTCTGGTGGACAGCAACAGCGTGTAGCGATTGCGCGAGCATTAATGATGAAACCGCAAGTTTTATTATTTGATGAACCAACAGCAGCACTCGATCCTGAAATCACGGCACAAGTGGTGTCGATTATTCAGGAATTACAAGAAACGGGTATTACCCAAGTGATTGTAACCCACGAAGTTTCTGTAGCGCAGAAAGTGGCGACTAAAGTGGTGTATATGGAAAAAGGCCATATCATCGAAATGGGTGATGCAAGCTGTTTTATGCAACCTAAAACGGAACAATTTAAACAATATTTATCTCATTCACATTAAGGAATTACACAATGAAAAAATTACTTTTAGCAACCCTTTTAGCAAGTTCAGCAGTAATGGCACAAGCACAAGATATTACTTTTGCAATGGAGCCAAGCTATCCGCCATTTGAATTCACCAATGAAAAAGGCGAAATTGTGGGGTTTGATGTCGATATTGCCAACGCAATTTGTAAAGAAATCGACGCTACTTGCCACTTCAAAAGCCAAGCCTTTGACGCATTAATTCCAAGCTTAATTAAAGGTCGTGGGTTTGATGCCGCAATTTCTGCCATTGATATTACCGAAGCGCGCGCAAAACAAGTCGCATTCAGCCAACCTTACTACGAAAGCTCAGCAAGTTTCATCGCAGTGAAAGGCAAAGCCGATTTAGCTACAGCGAAAACCGTGGGCGTGCAAAATGGCACAACTTACCAGCAATATGCTAACGCAGAAGCGAAACAATACAGCGCAAAATCTTACGCAAGCCTGCAAGATGCCATTCTTGACTTAAAAAATGGGCGTATTGATTTAATCTTCGGTGATACCGATGTATTGCGTGATATGTTCGCCAAAAACCCAGAATTGGCTTTCGTGGGTGAACGTGTTACAGATAAACGTTACTTCAACAATGGTTTAGGTATTGCGGTAAATAAATCTAACACTGCTTTAGTAGAAAGCCTAAATAAAGGTATCGGAGCCATTAAAGCAAACGGCGAATACCAAAAAATTTACGACAAATGGATGACTAAATAATCGCTATGTTTGTGGATTATCTTCCTTTAATGTACACCGCAACCCTAATGACCTTAGGGTTAGCGGTGTGTTCCTTATTATTAGGGCTCGTTTTATCGCTCATTTTTGTTACCCTAGAAATGAGCAAATGGCAATGCGTGCGTAAACCCAGTACCGTTGTAATTACCCTTTTGCGTGGCTTACCTGAAATTCTTGTGGTTTTCTTAATTTATTTCGGTATTCCTGAAATATTAGAATTAATCACCGGAAAATATTTGGAACTTAGCCCATTCTTTTGTGGTGTGTTGGCGTTATCTATTATTTTTGCCGCCTATGCTTCACAATCCTTACGCGGTGCGATTCAAGCGATTCCCCTTGGACAATGGGAATCAGGCGCAGCCCTTGGTTTAAGCCGTAGCTACACCTTTTTGCATATCATTATGCCGCAAGTTTGGCGACACGCTTTACCAGGATTGAGCAACCAATGGTTAGTGCTATTAAAAGATACCGCTCTCGTTTCATTGATTGGGGTACACGATTTAATGCGTCAAGCAGAATTAATTAACACAAGAACCCACGAACCCTTCACTTGGTATGGCTTTGCCGCATTGATGTACTTAGTAATTACGCTTATCAGTCAAGTGCTCATCCGTAAGCTAGAATTCCGTTTTACCCGCTTTGAAAGAGGAGTGGAATAATGATTCACGATTATTTCATCACCATCGCTCAGGGGATTCCAACGAGCCTATTGCTCACTATTTCTGCGCTCTTTTTTGCGTTTATTTTAGCTATTGCCTTAACCTTTATTCTTGCGATGGAAAATAAACTGCTAAAAAGTGCGGTAAATATTTTCCTAACTTTATTCACAGGTACACCGCTACTAGTACAATTTTTCTTAATTTATTACGGCCCAGGACAATTCCAATGGATCGTGAAAAGCCCAGCGTGGGCACTATTGTCTAATGCGTGGTTTTGTGCAATGCTGACCCTTGCGTTAAACAGTGCGGCTTATTCCACACAATTATTTTACGGTGCAGTGAAAGCGGTCTCAAAAGGGCAATGGGAAAGCTGTGCAGCTCTTGGCTTAAGCCGTTGGCAAACACTGAAAATCTTAATTCCTTATGCCTTAAAGCGTGCCTTGCCGTCTTACAGCAATGAAATTATTTTGGTATTTAAAGGCACATCGCTTGCTTCAACTATTACTATTTTAGATATTATGGGATATGCAAAACAGCTTTATGGCACAGAATATGATGCTCTCACCATTTACGGTATTGCGGGCATCATCTATCTCGCCATCACGGGCATCGCTACCTTATTACTACGCAAATTAGAAAATAGTGTGCTGCAGTTTGAAAGATTAGAAATAGAAAAAAGTTAATTCTCAATAAAACGGATTTTAACAATCCGTTTTTAATCTTATCACTAAAATAGCTATCTTTGATTTTACGATATAAGAGATATCATCGTTCAACATACTCATCTTTATAGAAGTAAATTTTCTTCCCCCAGCTCCGTTAGGAATAAAAATGTTTAGGGCTATACTAGATAGCCTGCCCCCTAACCAATTTGTTTTAAAATAGAGATTGTAAATTTTATGTTGACGCTGTTAAAACACTACACAGTTCAAAATACTCTTTGAGAATACCACTAAAACTTGCTTGTTCCAAAAATTCTCAATTCCATTTATATAGTTATAATATTCAGCAAAACTCATGGCGAAAATAGCTAAATTCACTCATGCCAAGAACATCATGGCTATACGGTAAGTATATCAATGTAAACAAGGCTATCAGACTTAACTTCCTCGCGGATAATTCGCAATAATGTTGCTGATTGAGCATTAACGACGGTATAAACCTTACCACCTTACTTAAGAAATCCGAATACCGCGACCTTTCCGGCAACATCAATACCACGTTTGACTTTGCGAGAACCGCCTGCAATAGGTTTCATCAATTTCTATATAGACTTCTTGGGTTTACAATGAGTTATCTTCATTTTTATATGGCTAGCATAACTGCTAATTTAATACAACCCTTTATTTAAACCAAAGAGCTATATTTTTCTTCGTAATTAATTAACCATTTTTTTAAATCCGCTATTGAAATGTTATCTTTTTTAAATATAATAATGATAATGATTATCCTTTCCATGGTAAAGTATATGTTTAGAAAATCATCCATTGCTTATGCGATTCTTTTAGCCATCTCATCAGCATCAGCATCAGCATCAGCAAAAACAATACAATTAAGTACTATTGATGTTATTGCAAATAAAGCTCAAAATGACCAACAAACGCTGCTATCAACACCAAGCATTCAAGCTCGTAATGCAACTGATATAAAATCATTATTATCTCAACAAGTTGAAATTGAAGTAACCAATCTACAAAAAACACGTTCTGGAAATGAAAGTATTAATATTCGAGGCTTGCAAGGTAATCGCGTTTCAAGCAGTGTAGATGGCATTCAATTACCTGAATCACAAGAAAATAAACTCTTTACTACTGTTGGTATGGCATTTGGACGTGGCGATTTTATTGAGCCAAGTGCATTACGCTCGGTATCAATATTACATAATAAAGCGAGTCAAGCGTTATCAAACGCAGTTAATTTTTCTACACTTGAGCCAAAGGATCTTCTTGATGAAAAAGCTATAGCTGGCTTTTTATCAGGCAACTACAATAGTCTTGATCGCTCTACAACAGGTACTGTTGGTTTCGCTTTGCAAAATGAAAAATATCAAAGGCTATTACTCACCACATATCGACAAGGTAAAGAAACAACTAATCAAGGGAAAATAGGAGGTATTGGTAGTACACGCACACAACCTAACCCTGCCAATTATAAAAATAACTATATTTTAGTAAAAAATTATTATCAGGTGAATGATGCTCATCGTTTAGGTTTGATTTTTGAACATTTACAAAAGAAAAAAAATACAGAACAGCTTTCTCTACTCGGTGTATCTACCAATAATCATGGGGGCATTTCCACCACAACCAATAACCTCACTGATAATCTCAATGACCAAAATCAACGAAGCCGTTTATCTCTAACACATTCTTACACACAGGATAATTTAGATATCAATACTCATCTCTACTATCAAAATAGTAAAACTAATAACTTTAGAACGAGATATTATACAACTAATCAAAGAGCAGTAACGCGAATAGATCGGGCTGAAAACAGAGATCAAATATATGGCCTTCAAACAACAGTATCTCATTATATTGACACTAATACACCACAACTTTTACGTTATGGTCTAGATGTAAGTTATCAAAATCTAACCAACCAATTAATCACTACTTCTGCACCAAATAGAAAGCCATCAGCAGATACCAAGCAGATAAAAAGTTATGTATTTCTAGAAGATCAAGTTAATATCAATACTCTGGAAATTACACCTCATTTAGGTTTAACTTATTGGAAACTGAACCCTAATTCTAATAATGGTTATATCCAACGGGCAGAAGATTATGCACCGATTCTTGAACAACATAAATTTGCAGTTATTCCCAAATTAAGTGTTTATTGGAATGTATCAGATATAGCAAAACCTTACTTCCAATATTCAAAAGGTGTAAAACCAGCTTCAGCACAACAACTAACAACCTCTTTTGGCAATAGTAGAGGACCTTTTAGTTACTCCATCGTTGGTAATCCATACTTAAAACCAGAATCGGCAAACAATTTTGAATTTGGCTTAACTGGTGATATTCAACAAGTTAGTTACCGTTTGGCTGGCTACTATAATTTATACAAGAATTTCATTGATTATAAACAGCAAGTACAAACAAGGAATTTACTTGTAATTCAATATGAAAATATAGCAAAAGCAAAAATTTATGGTGTCGAGGCTAATTTAACTTGGCGTATCATGGACAATCTCAAACTTAATACCGCTTTTGCTTATGCAAAAGGTAAACGTACTGAACAGGATGGTAGCGTGCATCCAATTAATACAATTCAGCCATTAAAATTAAAAATTGGCCTTGCTTATGAAACAGAGCGTTGGGGAACAAGTGTACTTTTATCACATAGCCATGCGAAATCAAGTAACGATATAGATGGCACCATGTTCAATCCTAGCCGAAGCTACAATTTAGTCGATCTTGGTATCTACTGGAAACCACTTAAATCGCTTACATTGAATGCTAATCTAAATAATGTATTTAACAAAACTTATTGGAATTGGGCTGATATTTCCTACTTAGCTGGACGTTCAAATGAAACATCAAGCTATGATGGTTCTGTCTCAATCAATAAAGATAATGCCTCTGCCTATTCAGCTGCAGGCAGAACATTTAACGTTGGTATTCGTTACGAATTTTAATCATTATCTACCGCACTTTATATAAAGTACGGTCTATTTTACGAGAAAATATATGTCATTATTAGAAATTCCAGACCAATTAAAAAATGCTGTGGCTCAGCAACTACAACTTAATCCTCAACTATCAACATTAGAATTAGCCACTCAATTTCAACAACCAGAGGGGAAAATTATTCTCGCATTACCGACAGAGTTAGTCAGTATTCGTGATGGGAAATATGCCTATGAAATATTACAACAGCTGCCAAACTGGGGTGTTGTTGTGACGATTCTTGAAAAAGAAGGATCTATTTTTGAAATAAAACAACCATTTCCATTTGGAAAAAATGGTTATGGCTACTATAACCTTAATCTTGGTTCTAACACTGAAAGTGGACTTCATGGTCACTTAAAATTAGAAAATATCGCTAAAGTTGCCTTAATAAGTAAACCTTTTAAAGGAAAAGAAAGTTATGCTTTTGTATTTATCAGCCAAGCAGGAACTGTTATTTTCAAAATTTATTTAGGGCGCGATGAACATCGACAGCTTTTACCCGAACAAGTAAACAAATTTAAACAACTATTAACACAATAAGGAAAATAAAAATGTCAGAGACAATAGCTCAAGAACGCTTAACACGTTTACAAAATCGAATTGGCCCAGAGGTACAAGAGTTAAAACAGCAGTGCCGTACTGTTATGCTTGCAACTGTTGATGAACAGGGTAATCCAAATGTAAGTTACGCTCCATTTGTACTAAATGAGAAAGGTTACTATATTTTTATTTCAGATATTGCGAGACATGCTCGTAATCTGAAAAAAAATCCTAACGTCTCATTAATGTTAATTGAAGATGAATCAATATCTCGCCAAATATTTGCCCGTCGCCGTTTATCTTTTGATGCGACTGCTACCATTGTTGAATATGGTACTGATGAATGGAATATAGGTACTCAAGCAATCAAAGAGAAACACGGAGAAATTATGAATGAGCTCACTACAATGGAAGATTTTACTTTATTCAATTTAATTCCTAAAAAAGGACTATTCGTTAAAGGTTTTGGGCAAGCCTTTAGTGTTGATCCAAGTGATCTTGTCGGAATGGTGCATGTTGAAACAGGCCACCAACGTAGAACTTAATACCTATTGTTACACGCCACTTTATTCTAAGTGGCGTTTTCTTACCAAACTCTAACCTGCCCTGATTGCTGATAAATTTCTGCATGATATTGATATAAATATTGAATATTCGTTACTGTAAGAAGTTCTGCTGGTGTGCCATAAGCATAAAAACCACCTTGCTGCAGCAAGAATAATTGATCACAATAACGACTCGCTAAATTCAAATCGTGCAAAACAATTAATACAAGATGCCCTTGTTGAGCAAGCTGTCTACATTGTTGTAAAAATTGATGTTGGTGTTTAAGATCTAAAGCACTTGTAGGCTCATCAAGTAAAATGAGTTTTTTTTCTGTTGAAGCCAATACTTGCATCCATACTCTAGCAGCCTGTACTCGTTGCTTCTCTCCGCCAGACAGTGTTAAAAAATTCTTATTTCTTAATGCACTAATATCAAATATATCTAATATGTACTTAAGCATTACGTTTAATTTTTGTTTAGATATAGCATACATCATTGCCCCCATTTCAACAATTTCATACACTGAAAAAGCAAAATTTAGTTGAGTTTGTTGAGGTAAAAAAGCGAGCTGTTTAGCACGCTGTGTTAAGTTGAGTTCTGCTATATTTTTTCCTCGCCAAAGAATGGCGCCTTGATGGGGTAAATCTTGTCCAATCGCCTTTAACAAAGTTGATTTTCCTACACCATTTGCTCCTAAAATTCCTACACATTGACCCGCTTGTATTGATAAACTAAAGGGATGACATAATATATGCTGCTTTAATGTAATTGACAAATTTTGTAGAGATAACATTAAAGTTTCTCCTTATTTTTAATTAGTAAACCAATAAAGAATGGAGCGCCTAAAAGTGCGGTTAAAATACCGATTGGAATTTCTGCTGGAGCAGCAACAACACGAGCAAGAACATCAGCAACAAGTAGCAAAATCGCCCCCGATAAAGCACTAGCTGGTAATAACGTTCGATGATCAGCTCCCAATATTGTACGGCAAATATGTGGTACAACTAACCCAATAAAACCAATCATTCCAGCAATGGAAACTGAAACCCCTATGGCTAAAGCAACAGAATAGATACATCGTTTTTTTATTTTCTCAATATCAATACCGAGGTGACGAGCTTCTAAATCCCCTAATAACATTGCATTTAGTTTTAATGACTGACGATAAAAATAGTAAAAAACAATAAAAAAAACCACCGCACTTAGCCCCACAGCATATCTATCTCCATTTGCGACGGAACCAAGCTGCCAAGTTGTTAATGTTCTTAATGCTTGATCATCAGCAATAAATTGTAATAATCCAAGAAATGCAAACGCTAAAGAACCAATAGCAATACCACTTAACAAGATCAGCAACATTTTTGTACCATAACCTGTTTTGCCAACCTGATAGACAAGTAAAGTTGCAAACAGTCCACCTAAAAAAGCAAAAATAGCAATAAGATTTGTGCCATATCCAAGGAAAAAACCGGTTGGTAATAGGACTATTGCTATGCCCGCGCCTAATGCTGAGCCCGCGCTTACCCCTATAATTCCTGGATCTGCTAGGGGATTTCTGAATAATCCTTGTAAGATAGTGCCACAAGTAGCAAGTGTCGCTCCAATAAACATAGCTAATAACGTCCTTGGTAAACGTAGCTGTTGTAGAACAAAAACCGTACTGTCTTCTCCCCTACCAAATAAAGCATTCACTAAATCAACCAATGCTATTTTTATTGCTCCAACACTTAATGAAACAAAAATTATCAAACATAAGATAATAATGTTGCATAGCATGAAAGTATGATATACAGTTTTTTTATCTTTTTGCGCTATCATCTAATATTAACTAAAAACTTAATGGCATTTAGGATTTTGATTTATTAATTGAACTAAACGTTCACTTTCTCGTAATGATGTTAGATTAAAGCCACCTAATAACGCTTGCCCATCAATGGTAAAAACACACTGATTTTGTACCGCACTTAACTGCATCAAAAATGGATTTTTTTGTAAAATATTAGTTAAATTCTGAACTAAACTACGCTCTGAAATGAATAAAATTTTAGGCTGCTGTGCTAATAGAGCTTCAATAGAGTAAGGATAATAATCTTTTTTACCTTTCCCTCTATTTTCCATATTAATTAGCTGCAATATTCCATTTGCAGTGGTATCATCTCCGCCGGCAAAAAGTTGCCCCTTTTCACCAATAAATAAAAATAAGGCTTTTATAGCTTGCGTCGGTTTTGTTTGTTGAATATTTCTTTCTACCTCTTGCACTTGTTCAAATAGCTGTTTTGCTACTTGCTGTTTACCCAATATTTCACCCATTTTTATAATATGTTGCTGTAAATCTAGAATGCTATTAGTGGTATTCTGTAATACTTCTACTTTTATCCCAGCCTGTTTCAACTTCTGTAATACATTATCCGGTCCCATTTGCTCACTACCAATCAATATACTAGGCTTAAGAGATATAATTCCCTCGGCACTCAAATTACGTTGATAACCCACAATTGGTAACTTTCTGTCGCTTAAGAAACGTTTACTTGTAGAATCTAATGCAACTATTTCTTCACTACTATCTAAATTTACTAATAGCTCCGTAATACCTGCACCAACTGAAACAATTCTCTCTTTATTAGTAATTTGTGCAAAAGTACTATTAACAGTAAGAAATAGGGCACAACTGATCAAAATCGTTGAATACACTTTTTTCATTTTCCTTTCCTCATTTACGCTTTTTATGAATAAAAAAATCTACGCCAAAACTTATTTTTAAGTGTGTTTTTTGTCCCATAATTTCATACGGTGGTTTAGGTAGCGGTGATGCACGTCTTACGGTATTAACTGCTTCTGAATCTAACTCCTCATTACCACTACTCTTTTTCAATCTAGCGGATAATACTCTACCACTATGATCAATTTCGATTGTTACGATGGGCTTCCCTTCTATCTGATTTTTTAATGATTGTGCTGGATAACGTTGATAACGCTGTAAGTGAGCCATCAATAAAGATTGCCAACTTGCCCTATCCGTTTTTAAGTTACCACTACTATTAAATTCAGCAGCAATTTTATTGCTATCGCCATCTGGCGCAACCAATACTGCTTGACCAGTCGCTACAGAGTTAATATGATTTACCTGTTTTTTCTTTTTGTTCTCCTTTCTACTCGTTTTTTTAACCTTCTTAATAGGTTTTATTTTCTCTTTATTAACTGGTTTATCTTTTTTTTCAACAACTATCTCAGCCTGTTCCATTGATTCCGATTCATCTAATCTTGGTAATAAAACTTCTTTTTTAACTTCAGGTTCACTTACATCGGTTTTTTGACTGTCTTGAGTAATAATCTGTGGCGGTCCAATAGCAAATTCCTGAACACTCACTATTGATTGCGGAGGGTCAGAAAATTCAACCATAACAGCAGAAATATTATTAAACTTAGTATAAGCGTTTTTTTTAGCTAAAATATGAAATATAAATAAGTGCAAAACCACGACAAAAACCATGCCTACAAGCCAAAATAGATACCTTTTATTTTGCCACAATGATGGAACTTCAATAATCATTACACATTATTCTCTATCTGTTTCTAATCCAACTAAACCTATCTTAAAATAACCAGCACTGCGCAATTGATTCATCACATCCATTAACTCTTCATAAGGTACTCTTTTATCTATTTGAAAGAAAATAACCGTATCTCGTTTAGATTTTGTTAGTTTATCAATTTCACTTCCTAAATCCTTACCTAGTAATCTTTCATTACCCAAATATAACTCTTTTTCCTGATTTAATGATAAGACGATCGGCTTTTCAATATTAGGTTCAACCTTGGCTTTTGCCACTGGCAAATCAAGAGGAATAGTCACGGTAGAAATTGGAACTGTTACCATAAAAATAATTAACAATACCAACATTACGTCAATAAATGGAGTAACATTAATTTCTGATAATTCTTGCTCATTATATGAACTTTCATTATATTGAAACGACATAACTTTTTCCTATTTATCTATTGACACTAATCTTGATAGTGAAATATCACGTTTAACCATTAAACGTAACACGGCCACCAGATTACTAATTAGAACACTATAATGATTAACAGAACGTATAAAAATATTATAGATAACAACCGCTGGGATAGCCGCAGCAAGTCCTAACGCAGTAGCAAAAAGTGCTTCAGCTATACCTGGTGCAACCACAGATAGACTTGTCGTTTTCGCATTTACAATGCCAATAAAGCTATTCATAATACCCCATACTGTGCCAAACAACCCAATAAAAGGAGCAACAGATCCAATAGTTGCTAATGGGGAAATTCCGTAACGTATCTGCTGTGTAAAATTTTGAATTTGCCGATCTAAACGATAATCTATACGCTGTTTAAAATCTTCATCAAGGGAATAATTTGACTTAATTAATTCATCATTAATTTCATTAATTAAACGTGTTAGCACAATATTACTCTTTTTAGATCGTAACTCTTTATACACAGATAAAAAATCTTTCTGTTGAACTAACCAAACTTGTTGCTTTTGTAAAAAGTATTTTGAAATACTTATTTGAATAAATTTTATAATAAAAATAAGCCAGGTTAATATCGAACAAACAAACAATATCCAGATTACAACTTTAACTACCCAATGAGCATTAGTATACATTCCCAATGGGGACATATCTAATTGTGAAGATTCTACTTTAGCTAATGAATTTACTATATGAGCATTCTCATTTATACCATCTAAATTAGATAAGGTACTTTTTTGAAGTGATATTTCCTCATTATTTAATTGTTCTGATATACCATCTGAATAACTATTCTTAGCCAGAATATATTGGGAATTAAAGAAGAAAAGTATAATTAAAATCAGCTTTACTATTTTTTTGTGAAATAACATTAAATTTATTTTCCTTTATTATAAAGTGCGATAAAAATTTTTCATTTTAAACCGCACTTCTCCTTGTTAAATACTACTTTTTAGTTGCACCAAAAATAATTTTCTCTTCAGCATTACCAATGCTACCTACAACTTCTTCCGCCTTAGGTCCTGCAAATGCTCCTGAATAACCAGTGATAGCTTTCTCTTCACCATCATCAAGGATAACAACATTATCGTGAGCATCTACTCCAAAAACCATCGTACCATTTACTGATTCGATTTTAGTCGGTTTTAAAATCAAATCTTGCTTACTTAATTCAATACCTTTTGCCGTTGGCTGATCATCATCATCTGTAAATTTATAATTATATTTAACTAAACCATCTTGGCGATTTGATACACTTCCTGAAATTTCTTTATTTGAAAAATCAACCAATAAATTAATATTACCAACATAAGGAACTTTAGGTGTACTACCATTTACCCCATCTACATAGCCCAATGTATATCCACTATAACGGGCGGTACCTTCTAGTTGTGTAAATTCTGTTTCTTTAGTTGGATTAATGACAAACATTTCTAGATTCTGATAAGAACGTTCTTCAGGCCCATCTCCATAGTCCTCTGTGATCGTTTTTTCAGGTACAAATGTTGCATAACTAGAATAGGATTGATTAACAAATTTAAAAGTACCAACAGGTATGCCATTATCAGTTAAGACAAACTCTTGTACTGTATTAGGATCAATTTTACCATTGTTTAGGAAATCAGCATTTGGTATCAGCTGTGTAAGTTCTATCGTTTTGTTAGTCTCTGGATTGGCAAATTCATAATTTAAACCAGGATTAACAACCCAACCAACGGTAGTATCTGCATTTAGTGCTGGAGATGCAGAATACCCCTCTCCGTATTGTTTTCCTTGATCCGCACTTAAAGAAGCACTTGATGTTAATGAAACTGCTCTAGACGATGTTGAAAAGCCATCAATAGCTTCGACCTTTTTCTCTTCTGCTGCTTTTTCTACGTTACTCTCTGGTTTTGTATCCATATTTGTAGCTGATGTTGAAACATCATCGATAACTTCGACTTTTTTCTCTTCTACTACTTTTTCTACCTCATCATTTTGTATTTCATTTTTGTTTTGTGCTTTTTCTGCGTTACTCTCTGGCTTGGTATCCATATTTGTAGCTTTCTCTTGTGCTTTGTCATTGGTAAACGAAGTGTTACTAGATTGACAAGCGGTGAGAGATCCTAATAAACAAGCAATTAATGTAAATTTATATGAAGTTTTCATTTTAAATATCCTCTAGGTATTGGTTATATATTAATTATTAAAAACGAATTTCAGCTCCAATAAAGAACGTTCTACCACGTGCAATATTGCTAAAACTAAATACGTCATTTTCCTGCTCATCCACATCATACTGAGATGAAGTTGCATTTAATGAATTAAGGGCATCAACATAATTTTTATTCATCAGATTTTGTACTGACGCTTTAAGTAAAATATTTTTATTAATTTGATAATTAGTATAAAGATCTATGATAATTGGCATTTTAGGAATTTCTTGCGTGCCATCACCTTTTTCTTCAACCTGCAGGCCAGCTGGATTAACTCGTTTATTTTTACCTATATATTTAATTAGTGTACCAACCGTTAATTGTTTATCAAAAAAACGAGCTCCTAGCCCCAATGTGGCATAATGTTCTGGTAACATCGTAATAGACGTTGTACCAAATCCCGTGCCAACTGTTGAAGTTACATCTACCGGTAATTTTAGCTTTTGATGGGTATAAGATAATTCAGTAAAAAATGATCCCATATCATAATTTAAGCTCAATTCTACCCCCGTGGATTTTATTGGTTCTAACGCATTACGATAAATATGAGCTTGATAAGCTTTATCAGCCTCATTAAGATCTGTCGTTCTAGTACCATTACTGCGCAAATAGATGCTTTGACTATAAATACGATCCTTTTCATAATTTAGAAAACCAACCAATTTTATTCCCAAAAAATCACCACTAACAAAAGCATTCTCTTTCTCAGTATTAAAACCTACTTGATAGGTTTTCATTCGTTCTGGTTTTAAAAATGGATTAATTGATCCTGCGCCTTGGTTGTTGAAAAAAACTTCATTAATATTGGGTAGACGATTAGAAAAAGAATAACTAATAAAAGGCTTGAACCAATCATATTTCTGCCAAGTGAGCATTACTGACGGCAATAATGCTTGGCTTTTAATTTTAATATTAGCTGCGCCATACGGGAAACACTCAACATCTTCTCCATCACATGCTGGTTTGTAGCCACTAACATAACCATTGGTATATGTAACCCCTGTTGTTAAAGCAAAATCTTGCCAAATCGCTATATTTGTGAGATAAAGACTGCCTAGCCGTTGCTTACCAGTAGGTGAAAATGGCGTATACGCTAAGCTATTTTGATCAACCGCCGTAGCCACTTTACTATAACTATTAGTTAATAGACTACCACCAATTTCTGTTTCAAAATCAATATATTGCCAATTAAATTTTGTAGAATTAGAGAGTTGAATATAGCTTGATTTATTGCTAGTTCTACCATTAGAGAGTGTCCAAATATTGGCACCCTCATTATATTTTTGAGCATTTTTCGTATAGGCAGCTAACAAATTAAAATTAATAAAGGGAGAATCGGGTGTATAAGAATATTCGATACCATACGCACTGTTTGTCGTTTTTCTTCCCCCCACATTATTACTGTAATCCCTAGCACTCAACAATAAATAATGTGTACTATTAGGTTTTACTTCTAATTTTGCTAGCCAAGAACGAGGAGCTTGATCCAAGCGGCGCACATAGTCATTATCACTAGAATAACTACCATCACCTCGCTTATAATTTCCCTTCATTTTACTGCCACTATAAGCAAAAATTGCTCCTAGACTACCATCATTTTCTAAATGATATTTACTCCCTAAAGCCAACATTGCATTAGGTCCAACTCCATTTGAGCCATAATTCAACTTAGATAATATACCAAATTTATTTTCGTGAAATACAACGTCATCTACCCCGATCGTCCGAAAATTTGCACTTCCGGTTAATGCATTTACACCATGTGCGCCACTAGAAAATCCTCGAGTAATATCTGTTCTGACCAAAAAGTTAGGATCTATCATTACACCGTATTGACTACTTGGTCCATAACCTGCACCATCATTGTTATCTGTATGATATTTATTGGCTGAATTAGAAGACGTGCCATAGAAAGTCTGTGGCACCCCATCTATCATCGTATTTACTCTACCAAAGCCACTTTCACCACGAATATTAACGCTCACCGTTCCTTGTGTCGGATTTATATTAGTATAAGTTCCAGGTAAGGCGCGCACACTGCTATCCAAAGATTGAAAGGATTTCATTTCTCCAATGCTACTCACTGCACCTGCTATACCAAAAGTCTGTTGTTCTGCCGTACGAGTTACACCTTCACCAGCTACTTTCAGATCATCCAATTGCAATTCTTCTTGTTCTTCAGCTGCCCCCTGTAAACTCACTACAGAAAGGCAAGTCAAGGCAATCATTTGTGCTATTTTATTTACTTTCATTTACTTTCCTTATTTGATTGAATCACTTTTATCATTATTCGGTAGATAAAGTGCGGTCTATTTTTAATAAAAAACTATAAGCTTCTACATTGCGTAATATTCTTCCTAAGCGCCCATTTCCACTATGATGTCCAGATGCATTTTCAATGCGTACTAAAATAGGAGAAATCTCATTTTGTACTTGCTGATGCCGTACACTTGCAGCAAACTTTACACTTTGCCAATAAGGAACACGATTATCATTAAAACCAGCTGTTAATAGCATTGCTGGATAGCGCTGAGAACGAATATTTTGATAAGGAGAATAAGACTTTATTATTTGATATTCTGTTGGTTTATATATACTGCCCCATTCTTGAACTTCTTGTGATTTTTCATCCACCTCAGTGGCTAAGTTTGATAATAGATCAAGATATGGAACTTGTAGAACAACGGCACGATAAAGTGAAGGATTTTGATTAACTGCAGCAGCAATCAATAACCCACCGGCACTTTCCCCCATTGCGTAAGTGCGATGCTCTGCTGAGTAACCGTTCTGTTGTAAGTACTCCGTAACATCTATAAAATCATTAATACTGTTTTGTTTATGAATACCTTTACCGAATTTATACCATTTTGCACCCAATTCACCACCACCGCGTACATGAGCAATAGCTAAAACGAAACCTCTATCTAATAAACTTAAATAGCTCGTACCATAGGTTGCTTCAAAGCTAAATCCATAAGCACCATAACCAGTGATGAGTAATGGGTTTTTACCTTTTAAAAATAAACCGGTTTTATAAACCAATGTAACAGGAACCAAAGTGCCATCTCTAACAACAATCTTCAAATACTTTGTTGTATATCCCTGCACCATTTTCTGAATAGTCTGAGAGAATTGCCCTTTTATTAAATCAAACTCTAATAAAGTTGTTGGTGTCGAAACCGAGCTATAGGTGAAAGTTATGTGATTATCATCATTAATCCCTTGCAATCTAACTAGATAATTTTCTTCAGGAAAAGTAATATTATACTTCTGCTCTGGTTTTCTTTTATTCCAATAAATATATTGCACTACCCCATTTTTACGCAGTCGTACAAGAACCCAATTTTTAAGTACAGTAAAACTCTCTAATTCACTTGCCATTTGAGGAACGAAAATAGATTGCCAAGCAGACTTAAGTTCCGTAGCATAAAATAGAGTAAATTCTCTTGTTTTTAAGGTATTATCTTGTTGCCAATTACTGCGAATATAGAAGCCATCATCGGAGTGATCTACATAGTATTCTAAAGCCTCTTGCCTTCCTTTCACTAACTGTAACTCACTTTTCTCCTGATTAAGATCCAACACTCTCACTTCAGATTGTGTCGCATTATTCATTGACAAAATTAAGTAACGGCCAGATGACGATAAGGTAATATCAGCTAAAAAGCTATTATCAGATTCTTGATAAATTAGCGTATCTTGCTGTTGGTTGTGCCCAAGATAATGCAAATATAAAGAAATTTTTTGTTGTGAATCTTTAGCCAAATAATAAATCGCAAGGTTATCTTTTCGCCATACTGCATCAGGCAAAATATTACTTAATTCTTGCTGAATCTGACCAGTTTCTATATCTAAGAGTGATAATTGATACTGCTCATCTCCAGATGTGTCCTCTATAATCAAAGCTAAGTGTTGATTTGGGCTAATGACAGGTTTGTGCAACAAATAATAAGGAAATTGTCCTGCTCTTTGATTGCCATCAATAATTAACTGCCATGATTTATCTGCTCTTTGTCTCTCAATTATAGGATAACGGCCCGTATATGTTTGACGATAAATTCTATTAGAATCTTGCCAAGTCTGTATATTTACTCTTTTGGATAAACGCTCTTTCATTTCTTCTAGTAATCTTTCCTGCAGAGCCTTTTCCGAAGCAAGAAAAATATCCGTATAATGATTTTCCGCTTGCAAAAGTGATGCAACCTCTGAATTGTAGTTTTCTAGCCATTGATAAGAATCTGATATGTTTTCTAAAGGTAATACTAATTCACCTTGCTTACGTTGAATATCAGGATAACTAATAGCACTAGCACTACTTACTAAAATCACAAAATTAAGTGGTAACATAGCTAAATAAACTAAATAATGACTTAATCTCATAGCTATAACACCCAAATATAATCGGCTTCTTCAAAATTAATTGCATCTAACTTATCAGTTAGAATCACCACTTTATAATCAATATATTGATAATCATATAAATGTAACGGCACACCAAATAACTTACTTACATGGTAACGACCCGCAATCAATAAACTAGGCTTGTGATTTTTTATTAAAGTCTCTGCCATGCGTCTATCTTTAAACTGTTGAATTTCAATAAGCTTATCTATAATTTCAGGTTGTGAATTGCTATCAGAGTGTTGAGCTGTATAAGAATTCATTAATTTTCGTAAGCGCTGTTTAACAGTATTAGAAGTTGATAGCCTTCCCTGCAATGGATAAGCTCCGGCCCACAATACTTTAATCTCATTTTTATCAAGATTAGCTCCATACAAATTTATTGTAGAATTAGCAATCAAAGAGAGCAATTTACCATACTGTTGCCAATCCCATTTATTATCCCATTGCAATACGCGCTTAATAATACTGTCATCATTCTGATGATTCAGACGCAATAGTCTTTGAGCTTGAGATAACACAGCTTGTTGCGAAGAAGGAATCATTTCAAGCATAACTGACTTTAATTGATTATACTCAAATAGATCTAGAATAATTTTCTGTTCAGCTACATGATGAGATATTTGATCATGTATTTCACCGATCAGAACCATAGGAGTGTCACGCAACCGCATGAGTAAATCAGGATAAGAGATAAAAGTTCGCTGCTTAGTATCAAAAATCCCTTGTTGAACAGCCTTTACCGTCAAACTAGGCTGACTTACACAACCAATAATACTCCATCCTATAATCAAGAAAAAAGCTAAGACTCTCATCAAAAAACCAACAATAACAATAACCATTCTCATTATTAAATCATAAAAATAAATTTTTGCAAATAACAATTATTATTTTTTACATGTAATTGATAAAAGGGATGTATTATATTGACAATGATGTCAGCCTATAAAAATCATCTTAGCTCATTGTAAAAGGATAAATTCACACACAAACAACCAGAGCTCTTTGTATTTAACGTTGCAGTCCGTTCTGTAGTAAATTTACTAGAAATTGACCATAGTTCTACTGCTTTGTTTATCACAAAATGAGAGAGATAATTAGCTATCATTTAGCAGAAGATACCAATGAAATTTTCGCAGGTGAAATAGAACTTGATGAAAGCTATTTTAGTCGAAAAAGAGGACGAAACAGGATAAGGTCAAAACTCCGGTTTTGACATGCTGAAAAGAGAAGAAAAAGTCTATATAAATTATTGTTGAGAATACCAAGATTGACAGCCCGCGTTTAATATAAAAGCTTGAGTCTAAGCTTTTACAAAAACTACTACCAATCATACACTCTGCGAATGAGGCAACTGCCACAACAAGTGCTCGTATCATCAAGCTATTGAGTGAATCTACATTACTTCAAATGACCTATTTTCCAAATCTAGATGGAATCTGATACAGAGCCCAAAAAACTAATGGGCTTCGTCCCAGTTCTCCCCTACCCCCACATCAACAATCAATGGCACAACAAGCTCTGCAGCATTTTCCATTAGGGATTGGATTAACGCACTATAATTTGCGATATGCTCTGTCTTTACTTCAAACACCAATTCATCGTGAACTTGCATAATCATTGCGATATTCGGATCTTGCGCAATGGCGCTATCAATGGTGATCATCGCACGTTTAATAATATCCGCCGCCGTGCCTTGCATTGGTGCGTTAATCGCCACACGCTCTGCGCCTTTTCTACGCATTGCATTACTCGATTGAATCTCAGGCAGATACAAACGGCGTCCGAACAGGGTTTCCACATAGCCTTGCTGTTTGGCTTTTTCGCGAATATCAGTCATAAAAGTTTGCACGCCGGGGTAACGTTGGAAATACAAATCCATATATTTTTGCGCATCGCCACGCGAGATGCCAAGCTGACGGGAAAGCCCAAACGCGCTCATTCCATAAATGAGTCCGAAGTTAATGGCTTTCGCACTGCGGCGTTGTTCGCTGGTAACCTCATCAAGCGGCACGCCAAAAATTTCTGCGGCGGTAGAGCGGTGAATATCCTTGCCTTGTTGGAAAGCACTAATCAAGCCTTGATCTTGCGATAAATGCGCCATTATGCGCAGTTCGATTTGAGAATAATCCGCCGCAATAATTTTATACCCTTCGCGCGCAATAAAGGCTTGGCGAATGCGGCGTCCTTCTTCATTACGAATAGGGATATTCTGCAAGTTTGGATCACTGGAAGAAAGTCGCCCCGTTGCCGTTACCGCTTGATGATAAGAGGTGTGAATTCTCCCTGTACGTGGATTGATCATCAGCGGAAGTTTGTCCGTATAAGTGGATTTCAACTTGGCTAAACCACGGTGTTCAATGAGCAATTTCGGCACAATATGCCCTTGTTGTGCCAGCTCTTCCAACACGTCTTCATTGGTGGAGGGCGCACCTTTTGGCGTTTTGGCGATAATCGGTAAACCGAGCTTTTCAAACAGGATTTCTTGTAATTGTTTGGTGGACGCAAGGTTGAAATTTTCCCCTGCCGCCTGATGAACTTGGCTTTCAAGTGCGGTCAATTTTTCGCTAATTTCTTGTGATTGTTCAAGCAAAGTCTGGCTGTCCACCAACACGCCGTTGCGTTCAATGCGTGATAACACACCCACTAACGGCATTTCGATATCATCAAATAATCTCACCAAACTTTCTGTTTGTGCCAATTCTGGCCATAGGGTTTGGTGCAATTTCATTGTGATGTCCGCATCTTCTGCGGCATATTCACTGGCTTGCTCAATAGCAATTTTATCAAAAGTAAGCTGCTTTTTACCCTTGCCGGCAATAGCTTCAAATTCAATGGTTTGATGATCCAAATGGCGTTTGGCAAGCTCGTCCATATTGTGTCGCCCCGTGCTGTTTAGCACATAGGATTCCAACATGGTATCGAAACACACACCTTGCAGCGCAATGCCGTGATTGGCGAATACGGTGAGATCGTATTTGATATTTTGCCCCACTTTTTCAATCTGCGGATTTTCCAATAAAGGCTTGAGTGCCGCCAAACATTGCTGCTTGTCTAACTGGCTAGGCACACGTTCAAAATAGGTTTCCGTTGCGTCTGTGCTGCCGAACAAATCCCCTTGCGATTGACTTTCACGCGCCACTTCGTGCAAATGATCAAGGGGGATATAGCACGCCTCGCCATTTTCTAAGGCAAAAGAAATGCCCACTAAGTTCGCTTGCATTACGTCTAAATTATCGGTTTCTGTATCCACCGCAATGAGTTTGGCGTGCTGAATTTTATTCAACCATTCATCGAGCTTGGCTTGGCTATCTACGGTTTCATACAAAGTGCGGTCGATTTTTACCGAATTTTTCACCGCACTTTTTGTCGTCGCCGTTTCATTTTGCGTGGTAAATTTAGCACTTTGCCAATCTCCTTTGGTTAAACCGCTTTCGCCGTCTATCACTTCATTTAGCCAACGCTTAAACTCATAGCGCGCGAAATATTCCACCAACTCATCGCGCTGATTTTGCCCAAGCGTGAGTTCTTCTGGTTTCACCGCTAAGGGCACATCGGTTTTGATGGTCGCAAGAATGTAAGACAAATCCGCATCAGCTTTGGTGGCAAGCAATTTTTCGCCTAATTTTTTCGCACCACGAATGGGTAGCTCAGCCACCTTTTCCAAATTGGCATAAATCTCAGCCATACTGCCAATGCCCTGCAGTAAACCGAGTGCGGTTTTTTCGCCTACGCCAGCGACACCGGGGATATTGTCCGCGCTGTCACCCATTAAGGCCAAATAATCAATGATCAATTCAGGTGGAATGCCATATTTTTCAATCACGCCCTCGCGATCTAGCAGGCTGTTATTCATTGTGTTGATGAGCATAATGTTATCGTTCACCAATTGCGCCATATCCTTATCGCCTGTGCTAATCAGCACTTTTTTACCTGCCTGCGATGCCTGCACCGCAAGTGTGCCGATAACATCGTCCGCTTCCACCCCTTCAATGGATAAAAGTGGAATACCAAGGGCTTTGATAATGGCGTGCAAGGGCTGGATTTGCTTACGCAAATCATCAGGCATTGGCGGACGGTGCGATTTATATTGCTCAAATAATTCATCACGGAAGGTTTTCCCTTTGGCATCAAACACCACTGCAATATAGCTCGGCTGCACCTGTGCAATCAAACTTTTCAGCATATTCAACACCCCATACATCGCTCCTGTTGGCTCGCCAAGAGAATTGGTAAGCGGTGGAAATGCGTGGAACGCACGATACAAATAAGATGATCCGTCAACTAACACAAGCGGATTTTCTGCAATTTTAGCCATAAGATTCTCGATAACTGTGATGAAAAATAAGGGATATTATAGCGGAAAGTGCGGTGGAATTTTGAGATTTTTTGCTTTCGAATCGGATAAGTGGGTTAATTGAGCTGTCCTAGATAATCACTAAAATGCTATTTAGGTTCAAATAACCCTATGAGAATAAGTCGCCTACTTCAGTATAAACAACATAAACTTATTGTGCTGTTCGTACTCTAAACCAGCACTAACAGATTGTATTTACGATTAAAAATACCAATATTTTAATTTTTTACATCATCACTCCACTCAATAATTTGCTGACTGTGACAACAAGCTTGTCAGCTCATTATTATTGCTTTACACGTTTGAGAAATATTAGCTCATTTTTTCAGCTTGATTTAATAAATTATCTTGTGGTTAATCCGAGGGGTCATAAAATATGAGCGTTTCCTGCTTTGTTTAGATTGAATTTTGCACTCATATTCTAAACGGGAAACGCTCATTTTTTATAGTGAATTGTCAGATTAGATCTGATTTTCTACCACTAAGAGCCGATCACACCGCCATCTTCTTTCTGAATCACGACCGTACCTGAACGGGGTCGGGATTTTCCTGATGCATCAGGCCAAGTGGAAATGGCGGTAGCTTCGAGATGGTTTGTTTTTCCTGAGCCAGATTCACCTGGGTGCTGAATATTGATGAACATAGTTTTATTATCAGGAGTAAACGCAATACCTGTAATTTCACAACCTTTTGGTCCAGTTAAAAAACGTTTAAACTGGCCTTCTTCCGGAATAACGGCGAGCATTTGATTGTTCCCCATTCCTTCGTATTCTTTCTGGTTAATCGTGCTAGATGACACATCTGTTTGCACCCACAACACGCCATTTGGAGCAAAACGTAATCCATCTGGGCTACCAAAAGCATCTCCTTTTATGTTACCTTGACCTTTTTGATTATTCCCAGCTAAGGCGAAAATATCCCAAGTGAATTTGCTTGCAGTGCCTTTTCCTTCTGATTCTTGCCAGCGAATAATATGCCCAAAGACATTTTTATCGCGCGGATTAGCCGCATCTTTTCCCGCTTTCCCTTCACTTCCACGCTGCGAATTGTTGGTTAACGTACAGTAAACACTTCCTTTTTGGTAAGGATCTATAGCAATCCATTCAGGACGATCCATTTTTGTTGCTCCAACCTTATCTGCTGCAAGTCGGGTTTTTATTAACAGATCTCCTTGATTTTCAAATCCATTTTCATTTGTTAATCCATTTTCGCCATAAACTAATGGTAGCCATTCACCAGATCCATCTTCATTAAAACGAGCTACATAAAGCGTTCCCTCGCTTAAAAGACGCATATTATGTTTGCGATCATTAGCAATATATTTCTCTTTTGAAACAAATTTATAGATATATTCAAAACGTTGATCGTCTCCCATATATACAACAGCATGACCATCATCACTAATGCCTAACATTGCCCCTTCATGCTTAAAACGTCCTAACGCGGTATGTTTTACCGGGGTTGATGTTGGATCAAATGGGTCAATTTCAACAACCCAGCCAAAACGATGAGGTTCATTCGGTGTTTTGTCAGTATGAAATCTATCATCAAACTCATTCCAGCGATACTTATCCTCTTTTTCTTTTTTCATAATACCGTAGCGTTTGTCAAGTGCAGTAAATTCACCACTTTCACGCACAAAAATATCGCTCCAGTTTTCTTCGCAGGTAAGATAAGTCCCCCACGGGGTTTCGCCATTTGCACAATTTTGCATCGTCCCTAATACTAGTTCCCCTTTAGGATCGGCTGCCGTTTGCATTAATTTGTTTCCTCGTGCTGGGCCAGTTAATTGCATTGGTGTATGAGGCGTGATGCGACGAGCATATTTAGATGGACGGACAACTTCCCATTCCCCATCTTTTTTCTTTATTTCGATAATAGAAGTACCCATTGCGTTTTGAGATTTTTTCACTTTTTCAGCCGACCACGTACTATCACCATCAGGAAAGAGTAATCCATTGTCGACATATTCATGATTCATTACCAGTAAACCATGTTCATTTTCCTTGTCCTTTTCTAAAGGAAAATAAGCCATTCCATCATGATTCATTCCCGCTTGCACAGCTTGCTCCGTGCTGTTATTAGACGCATCACTCTTGAACAGCGGAGAGTTACCTTCAATACCAACAGGATCACCCCATAAATAGAATGGTGTAGCACGATATCCTTGTGGAACGATAACATTGTCACTTGTCGAAAGCGGTACTGAGGTGAAATTTAATGATGTCATTATTCTAGATGCGTTAAATGGCGCTGCGAATACGCGTTCAGAAATAAAAGCTGAAGGCAGTAACGCTATTGCGCTTGCTACACCACCTAGTTTTAATATTTTTCGACGTGATAGATGCAAATCTAATACTTCTGACATAGTCATATTATCTGAAGGATTAGTACTTGTATTTTCTTGTAATGAACGGGTCATACTGATTCTCCTAACGTAGTAAAGTAAATTTATCAAGAAGAAGTATAAAGAGATAATATGACAAATTGATGACAACAAATTGTGAATACTATGGATGAAAAAATAAGCATAGTACGATGAGATGAGAATAGCTGTAACTTGCTCGATGCCATTATTGCCTAAATTTAATCGCGTTTTATTTATGAACTATAGTCCTCTTACACTGTCAATACAAAATATAGATTGCATTGTAAAAAATAGGAGAATTGATGCGTCTGCGTTATTTATCATTAGCATTATTGGCGTTGCCTGTGGCTGCATTTTCAGCCGAACCGGTAGAAAAACAAAATGTCGTGAGTTTTTCAGTAGATGTTGAGAAAGAAATTTCTCATGATTTACTCAAAGCAAGTTTATTTACTCAAATAGAGAAAAAAGATTTGGTCACCGCCAATAATGAAGTGAGTAACAACATAAATCGTGCTTTTGATATTTTAAAAGCTTATCCAGATGTTATATTGCGTGACAATTCTCGTAGCTCGCAAGTCCGTTATGATGATAAAGGTAAACAAAACGGTTGGATTGCACGCGGTCAGATCGTTTTGCAAAGCGAGAACCCTGACTCATTATCAAAAGTGATAAATGTATTGAATGGTATTTTAGCAATTGACTATATGGATTCTCAGGTGTCTTCTGCGGCAATTAGCCAAGTGGAGGATGAAATGATTCAACAAGCACTTGAAAGATTAGCGCATAAGGCAAAATTAATTCAACAATCGCTTGGGGCAAAAGGCTATAAAATTGTTGATTTGAATATTCGGACACCGATGGAAGGTGGCTATGTTGTGGGACGCCCTTATGTAGCAATGGCCAAAATGGCAAGCCCAACAACTAGTGATGTTCAGCTTAATAATGGCAAAGCGAATATTCATACTAGTATAGAGGCAAAAATCCAGCTTATTCAGGAATAAAATGACAGCTTGTTTCATTTCCGATAGAATGATGACAATTTTTTAACTAGCAATTGAGGTCTAAAATGAAAGTTGCAAAAAATGTGGTAGTGAGCATTGCTTATCAAGTTCGCACTCAAGATGGCGTACTTGTAGATGAAGCACCTGCAAATCAGCCTTTAGCGTATTTACAAGGGCATAACAATTTAGTCATTGGGTTAGAAAAAGCCCTTGAGGGAAAATCCGTTGGTGATAAATTTGAGGTTCGTGTTAAACCAGAAGAAGGATACGGAGATTATAACGAAAATTTAGTACAACGTGTACCGAAAGATGTGTTTGTTGGTGTCGATGAGCTTGTCGCAGGAATGCGTTTTATTGCTGAAACGGATGTTGGTCCATTGCCAGTAGTGATCACTGAAGTGGGCGAGAATGATGTAGTCGTTGATGGAAACCATATGCTTGCTGGTCAAGAATTATTATTTGATGTGGAAGTTGTGGGAACCCGTGAGGCAACCTTAGAAGAAATCGCTCACGGTCATATTCACCAAGAAGGTGGCTGCTGTGGCGGACACGGTGATAGCGATGAGCAAGGTCACGGTTGTGGTTGTGGAAGCCATCACCATCATCACGAGCACGAGCATCACGGCGGTGGTTGTTGCGGTGGTAAACACTAATTTAGTTAGTTTTACAAAAAAAGAGCGGTGTGTTTGCACCGCTCTTTTTGCATAACAGACCATAACTGAGACTTAATATCAACAGCAAGGGACTTTCGCATCCCCTAAGGTACCATCATCAATGGTATCTCTTGGTGTACCAAGCACTTCGTAAACTTTATCGCCATCTTTAAAAAACACAAAACCACCGTGTTCCATTTTTGTCCAAGTTTCATTTTTGGTCAATGGGAAAGTAGTAATAATGGTAACCTTATCTTTCTCTGTGGTATGTTGGCGAAAGTCAATCACACCATCATCATCAATACGTTGTGCCGTGCCGAAAGGTGCTTTACGCGTAATGTAATGCAAATTCGTAGAGCAGTGAGCAATCATCCATTGTCCGTTAGAAAGAATAAAATTAAATGTCCCACCTTGCACTAATTCTTTCGTAATCTCTTGAATAACTCGGAAAATTTGTTCTTCTGTGGGCTTTTTACGAAAGCGATTTTTTAACTGTTCAGCCATATAGCAAAAAGCGGCTTCTGAGTCAGTTGAACCAATGGGCTGGCAGAAACTTTGCGACATATCAGGGATACTTGTAAGATTGCCGTTGTGCGCAAATACCCAGTTTTCACCCCAAATTTCACGAATAAATGGGTGCGTATTTTCAATAGTTACCGCACCTTGCGTAGCTTTGCGAATGTGGGCAATCACGTTGAACGATTTAATGTGATATTGTTTTACACAATCAGCAATGGGGGAGCTATGCCCGGCTTGGTTATCGCGAAAAATACGCACACCTTTGCCTTCAAAAAAGGCAATGCCGAAACCGTCAGAATGGCTATCGGTAAGCCCTGCACGGCGGCGGAATCCTTCAAAAGAGAACACAATATCTGTGGGGGTATTGCAATTCATTCCTAATAGCTGACACATAACGAAACCTTAACTGATTTTAACTTTCTAAATCTTGTTTGATTTAACAAAAAAATTTACAAAAATTCAACCGCACTTTTAGATTAAAGGTGCATATCACATAACTTGGCGTTATTTGCTTTATTGCACCACCATTAAGCCCAAGCAACCTTTGTCGGCCGCCATCAGATCTGCCGCACCAAAGGTGAAAGGATGGCCATTTGAAGAAGGCTGTTGAAAGCGCACTAAAATCTGTACTTTGCCTTCAATCCACAGGCTGTCTTTCCACGCAAGATCGCTTTCTGCCACAGATTTATCATTAATACTTTCAATGATAAATTTTGCCCCCTGAATTTTAAATCCTGTCGGCTCGTTGCTCGTGATTGTCCAGCGTTCCGTGCTGTTTAATTCGGCATTTACATCAATGCGTCTAGGATCGAAACGTTGTTGATTGAGCATTCCATTATTCGCATCAAGTTGGAACTGACGCTCACGGCGAATTTCCGCCTTTAACGCTTGCGCTGCATCGGTGTTAAACTGCATTTCGTTGTTTTGCGCAAAGGCACTGCTTAAGCCTTGTGGACGTAGCTCAAGCACCGTGTTATCAAGCAGCTCTTCATCACTGGCGAAAAAGCCAGTGAGCTTACTGAAGAAATTTCGTTTTTTCCCCACGATTAAGGTGGCGTTTTCCCCTTCATTGAGATTAACAAGAATTTCAGCACGTTCGCTCGGTGCAAGAAAAAGCACTTTTTGGGTTTTAGCTTGTGGTAAAAAGCCTTGATCAAGTGCGATGAGTTGGAAATCGCGATCGTCATCAAAGCGTAATTCATAACGGCGCGAAAGGGAAGCGTTCAGCAAACGTAAACGCACAACGCCGCGCGGCACCTCTAAATAAGGTGCTTCTTGTCCATTGACAAATAAACGATTGCCGAAAAAGTGCGGTCGATTTTGTTGGAATAATTGCACCCCTTCATCATTTAATTGCATATCTTGCAAAATCAAAGGAATATCATTTACGCCATATTTTTGTGGCAAGCTTGATTTACGGCTTTCGTTATCTTCAATAATGCACACCCCGAGCAAACCACGATAAGTTTGATAAGCGGAATGCCCTAAGGTGCAAGCGGAATACCAGCAGGTACAGGCAGGTTGCGTAATCGGCAGAATTGGCGACCAGCCTTGCCCTTGCTTGAAAGGATGAGAGGCACCACCTAGTGATTCAGCGCTCACTTGCAGCCCTTGAATAGCTAGCGCCACCAGTTGCGACAAACTATTACGATAGTTCAACTTGGCAAAATCCCCTTGGCGCATTTTCAATGTAGGCCCTAAATAATTGCCATTAAATCCCCAAACTTCGCTGGCTTTTCCCCGCTCTAATTGAGTTTGCGCACTATTCATTTCTAGAAAAACAGGCTTACCACGGCGTGTTTCCATTAATGGCGGAACGCGCAAAGGCTGGCGATCAGCCGCCCATAATGGCGCTGGAATGGCAGAAAAAGCCCCCGCAGTAAGGGCTGTTTTGAAAAATTGACGGCGAGAAAAATGATTCATTTTATTTTGTTGAGTCTTGTTTAACTTGGCTGGCAGCAATTTCCGCATCCAGTTCGTTGATTCGCTGCTGCATTAAAGCATGGCAATAGCTCGCCAATTCACGCACATTGTCTTTGGTGTAAGCCGAAGTATCCACTGGTGGCAACATTTCACAGATCACCTTGCCATTATCCCAACGGTTAAGGTCGATTTTATTTTGTGTAGTGGAACAAACCACCGGCACAATTGGCACCCCAGCGGCAATGGCGGCGTGGAACGCCCCTGTTTTAAATGGCAGCAAACCACGTCCACGGCTACGCGTGCCTTCAGGAAACATCCAAATAGAAAGTTTATCACGGTTAATGCGTTCAGCCAGTTGAGCCATTGTGCTATGCGCTTTGGAACGGTTATCACGATCTAAAAAAATGTTACCCGATGCCCAATATAAAATGCCAAAAAACGGTATCCAAATCAGGCTTTTTTTCCCTACACTCACCGTGCGAGGCATCACCATATAAGAAATGGTGACCATATCGTAGTTATTTTGGTGGTTGCCAATGTAAATACACGGCCCGATTTTTTCAGCATTTGCAGGGTAACGATGTTCCACTTGCAAACCAAAAAGCGGATATAAACGCCCAAACCAACGCGCCACATCACCCACGTTACTTGGGTTTCTGAAACGAATGAGAGAATAGATTGTACCAAGTAAGCAAATTAGAACACTACATAACACAACAACAAAAACACGCAGAAATTTTAGCATAAAGATATATCCTGAAAAAAATTTACACAAGTATAGCGAAAATCCGCAAATATTTGTATCAATCCGCTAAAAAAATGCTAGGCTATCAAGCAATTTCATTTTTCCCAAAGACATTCAACAATGGCAAAGACCTATTTTATTGCAGATTTACATTTAAGCGAAAATCGCCCAGATTTAACCGCACTTTTTGTGGATTTTATGCAAAATCAAGCTCAAGATGCCGAAAGTTTGTATATTTTAGGCGATCTTTTTGATTTTTGGATTGGTGATGATGAGCATTCCCCTTTGATTGATTTAGTGAAACAGCAAATTCACTACTTAACGGAAAAAGGTGTGAAATGCTATTTTATGCACGGCAATCGTGATTTTCTTATCGGCAAAAAATTTGCCCAATCTTGCGGTTTAATACTGTTGCCAACCTATCACGTGATTGATTTGTACGGCACCCCCACTTTACTTTGCCACGGCGACACCCTTTGCATTGATGATGTGGCTTATCAACGCTATCGTAAAAAAGTGCATCAAAAATGGCGCCAATGGCTTTTTTTACATCTCCCTTTAAAAGTGCGGTTAAAAATTGCCGAGAAAATTCGTGCTAAAAGCAAACAAGATAAGCAGCATAAATCCCATCAAATTATGGACGTGAACGCTGATTTCGTGCTACAAACAATGCAACAATTTAACGTGCAACAACTCATCCACGGACATACGCATCGACAAAATTTGCATAAAATCCCACCGCACTTTGAGCGAATTGTGCTAGGCGATTGGGGGGAAACATCTTCAATCTTACAAGTTTCACCAGAAGGAAATCAGTTTATAAACCATCATCACAATACTTGATTTATTATGGCAATTGATGAAAATTGCACCGTATAACCGTTGCATTCTAGACTTTACTCCCACTTTCCCTTATAATTCGGCCCATCATCGACGCCCCCATAGCTCAGTCGGTCAGAGCAGTCGACTCATAATCGATTGGTCACAGGTTCAAGTCCTGTTGGGGGCACCAGCCAACTTGTAAAATAATGCTTACCCAGTAAAAACATAGAATTAATGTTTTTTGATATGTGCACCTAGTAAATAAAAGGTTTGTCATTGTAAACGTATTTATATCCCCAATAGTTCCCCTGAGTAACCATTTTTCAGTTGTGGTGGAAAGATTTTGGGATACACCACTTAAAGCTGTTGTCGTTTTTTATATAACTCATCAATGCTATCCTTATTTTTTCAAACCTTCAACCATTTTATCCGCTGTCATCTCCCCCTTATCAACTACTCATACAGGCTGAACTGATTTGGATTGAAGACAATTCTACAATGGGCAATGCAAATCAATTCCGCCTATGCTAACAGTTGATAATAGTACGCCACTACATCAGTTGGACAACCTTTAATGCTTTGGCTCCCCAGCGTAGTATCGTCTACTTTTGCTTCTCGCTTGAACAGAATTTTACAGATAAGTTCCTAGTTACGTTTCATTTTTTCTACTATAACCGTACTACTTAAACTAAAGTATACTCAGTTTTGGTTGAGTTTTTAGAAATTAGCTAAACTAGGCAAATCACGTCAAAGTGCCTTTTAGACACGACAAAACTTGATGCTGAGAATGATATTTTGGGTGGGGATCTAGAAAAGAAAAAAGCCTTAAGTTATTGATTTGAAAGGCTTAACTTACGACTTAATACAACATTCTTAATGGTGCCCGAGGGCGGACTTGAACCGCCACGACTCGAAAGTCGAGGGATTTTAAATCCCTTGTGTCTACCGATTTCACCACTCGGGCTGAGTGATATTGCTGACTGCGGTTGCATTATGGAGGCGTGTCCCGGAGTCGAACCGAGCTACATGGATTTGCAATCCAGTGCATAACCGCTTTGCTAACACGCCGTAGCGTAATTTGGAGCGGGAAACGAGGCTCGAACTCGCGACCCCGACCTTGGCAAGGTCGTGCTCTACCAACTGAGCTATTCCCGCTTTCGCTGCAACACATTCGCTGTCAGTGGCGTGCATTTTACTGACTTATTAAATGCTGTCAATTAAAAATATGCAAAAACATTATTGATTGATGAAAAAAAATGCAAGATAACAAAATATGTGCTAACACAGGGGCATTTATAGATAAATCTAGATTGGCTTTAGCTTGTTAGCTATCTCGAAACTAAATTTAAAATCTACTTTAAACAGGCGATCCTTTGTGCCAAAATGTGGCAATGCTATTTATCCATACTGCACTGCAACGTTCTCTGGCTGAATAAAAGTGCGGTGAAATTTTTTGCAATTTTTACGAGGAATAATATGACACAGCAATACAAAATCGAAACGCTACTTGCGCAAGCAGGTAATCGCACAGATGAAAGAACAGGTGCAGTTTCCACACCTATTTTCCTTTCTACCGCTTATGGTCATCACGGTATTGGGGAAAGCACGGGCTATGATTACACGCGCACGAAAAACCCAACACGCACGGTGTTAGAAGAAACGATTGCTAAATTAGAAGGCGGTGAGCGTGGTTTTGCTTGTGCCTCTGGTATGGCGGCAATTCAGTTAATTATGCAATTATTTGCCTCACCTGATGAATGGATTGTGTCTAGCGATGTGTATGGTGGCACTTATCGTTTATTAGATTTTGCCTATAAAAATACCCATGGGGTGAAGCCTGTTTATGTGAATACTGCTTCTATTGATGCCATTGAGCAGGCGATTACACCAAATACCAAAGCGATTTTTGTGGAAACGCCGTCAAATCCATTAATGGAAGAATGTAATGTGCCAGCCATTGCAAAATTGGCGAAAAAGCACAATTTATTACTTATCGTAGATAATACATTCTTAACGCCGGTGCTATTCCGTCCTTTGGAATGTGGCGCGGATATTGTGATCCACAGCGGAACAAAATATATCGCAGGGCATAATGATGCCTTAGTGGGCTTGGTGGTAGCCAATGGACAAGAGCTTTGTGATCGTCTGTTTTATATTCAAAATGGTGCGGGCGCAGTGCTTTCGCCATTTGATAGCTTTTTGACGATTCGTGGAATGAAAACCTTGGCGTTGCGTATGGAACGTCATCAAAAAAATGCGCAAGAACTCGCGAAATTCCTTGCTGAGCAGCCACAAGTGAAAGATGTGCTTTACCCAAATAAAGGGGGAATGCTCTCTTTCCGTTTGCAAGATGAATCTTGGGTTAATCCATTCTTGAAAGCGATTAAACTCATTACCTTTGCAGAAAGTCTTGGTGGCACAGAAAGTTTCATCACTTATCCTGCGACTCAAACCCATATGGATATTCCTGAGGCGGAGCGTATTGCGCGTGGTGTGTGTAATTGTCTGCTACGTTTCTCGGTGGGATTGGAAGATGTGGAAGATCTCAAAGCGGATCTGTTACAAGCTTTCGCCCAATTAAAATAACAAAACAGGGAGAATAAAATGAGAGTCGCTGTTTATAGTACAAAAAGCTACGATCGCAAATATTTAGAATTAGTCAATGTGAAGTATGGATTTGAGCTGGAGTTCTTTGATTTTATGCTCACGGAATCTACTGCCAAAATGGCAGAGCATTGCGATGTGGTGTGCATTTTTGTGAATGACGATGGCAGCCGAAAAGTATTAGAAAAATTGGCCGCACTCGGGGTAAAAATGGTTGCATTACGCTGCGCCGGTTTTAATAATGTAGATCTCAAGGCGGCACAAGAATTAGGTATTCAAGTTGTTCGCGTGCCAGCATATTCTCCAGAAGCGGTGGCAGAGCATACTGTAGGTTTAATGCTCACACTAAATCGGCGCATTCACCGCGCTTACCAACGTACTCGCGAGGCGAATTTTTCCCTTGAGGGATTAGCTGGATTTAATATGCACGGACGCACGGTTGGAGTGATTGGTACAGGGAAAATTGGCATTGCAGTAATGCGTATATTAAAGGGATTCGGTATGCATATTTTGGCCTACGATCCATTTAAAAACCCTGTTGCACAAGAATTAGGGGCAGAATATGTTTCTCTTGATGAATTATATGCCAGATCGCAAATTATCACCCTGCACTGCCCTGCAACGCCTGAAAACTATCATCTGCTCAATCGTGATGCTTTTGCCAAAATGCGCGATGGCGTGATGATTATTAATACAAGCCGTGGTACCTTAGTTGATACTCAAGCTGCCATTGATGCATTAAAACAACGTAAAATTGGTGCATTAGGAATGGATGTGTATGAAAATGAACGAGAGTTATTTTTTGAAGACAAATCCAATGAGGTTATTCAAGACGATGTCTTCCGCCGTTTATCTTCGTGCCATAACGTATTACTCACAGGACATCAGGCCTTCTTAACAGAAGAAGCGCTAACGAGCATTTCTAATGTTACTTTAGAAAATATTTACAGCCTAAAAACAGGCAAACCTTGCCCGAATTTAGTACTGCCATCTTAACTTTTAACAATTACATTGATTAGTGATGATAGCTTGAATTTGTGCTATCATCGCCTCATATTCAGGAAAACGCCATAACCTATGGCAAATTAGACAATAGACAAGACAAATAAGGAAAATAAAATGAGTGAAGTATTACATACAACTGATGCCACTTTCGAAGCTGATGTTTTAAGATCAGATGTGCCTGTATTATTAGATTTCTGGGCACCTTGGTGTGGTCCTTGCCGTATGGTTGGCCCAATTCTTGATGAATTAGCGGCAGAATTAGGCGATCAAGTGAAAATCGTGAAAATCAACATTGACGAAAACCAAGCAACACCAGCTCAATTTGGCGTTCGTAGCATTCCAACTTTATTAATGTTTAAAGAAGGAAAAGCCGTTGCTTCGCAAGTAGGCGCATTGCCTAAAAATCAATTAGCGGCATTTATTACAAAAAATAGCTAATTTTTATAATGTCAGGCATCCCGATAGATTTATCGGGATGTTTAATGATTCGTATCCTTTCTCAGCAATTGTAAAATTTGTTTTAATTTCTCTTCTAAAGGCGCAATAAAAGATAAGGCTTCTTGTGTTTTAGGATGTGCTAAGCGAATGGCATAAGCGTGCAAAAACAACCTGTCTAAGCCCAATTCCGCCATTTGGCTGTCAAACTGTTTATCACCATATTTGCTGTCTAAAGCAATGGGGTGACCAGCATATTGTGTATGCACACGAATTTGGTGAGTTCGCCCTGTAATGGGTGATGCTTTCACTAATGTTGCATTGCTGTATCGTTCTTCAATGCGAAATAAGGTTTCTGACGGCTTGCCCTGCTCGCTCACTCGTACAATCCGTTCACCGCCAGCTAATTCATTTTTCAGCAACGGCGCTTTAATCGCTTTGCAGTGAGATTGCCATTGCCCACGCACTAAAGCGAGATAATCTTTGCGCACGGTTTTATTCCGCAGCTGCTCGTGTAAATGTCGTAACGCAGAGCGTTTTTTCGCCACTAATAAAATGCCTGAAGTATCACGATCCAAACGATGTACCAATTCTAGAAAGCGTGCTTCAGGACGCAATGCTCTTAGAGCTTCTATCACGCCAAAATCTAATCCGCTGCCACCGTGTACCGCAATACCGGAAGGCTTGTTTAGCACCAATAACGCATCATCTTCAAAAATAATCTGCTGCTCTAATTGGGCCACTTTGTTGAGTTTTTTGGATACTGGTGCCTGCGTTTTCTCACTCACTCGTACAGGTGGTACACGCACAAGATCACCACTTTGTAGCTTATATTCAGGCTTAATTCGCCCTTTATTTACTCGTACTTCACCCTTACGTACAATCCGATAGATTAAACTTTTCGGCACGCCTTTGAGCTTATTTAACAAATAGTTATCAATGCGTTGGCCTGCTTCATCTTCGCTAATCTGCAACATTTTTACGCTAGGATTTACAATTTTCTCATCAGTGTTGTTAGACATTGGTTTCATTCTATCATTTGCAAAATTGGGCGGATTATAGCACAAATGCACGGATTTACCTTGCTAAAAAATCCCTATCGTTAGATAATAGAATCAATTTTTGCCAGCTTACTGGGAAAAATGAAGCAACCTCAAAGAATAACGCTGCAAATGGCATAAGACGTTGTTTTATAAAATAAATTTGTCTTTTTTGATTTTGTTACTGTGATAACAGAATAAAAAGCGGACAATTAAGTGTGATAAAAATCACCCACGCTTGCAAAAGAATTATTTCAGTCATTTTGTTTGTATCGAAAATAGCTCTTCGATAACGCAATCAATGCACCCAGCAACTGACAGTCGAGAGAATGACATTTTGCGACAGACACGAGGTCGATTGCGAAGCCAAAGTGCGGTGGTTTTTTATGACAAATTTAAGATGAAAATATAAGAGAAAATCGAATGAAAAGAATGTTAATCAACGCAACCCAAAAAGAAGAGTTGCGTGTTGCCCTCGTTGATGGGCAACGTTTGTTCGACTTGGATATTGAAAGTCCAGGCCACGAACAAAAAAAGGCTAATATTTATAAAGGCCGTATCACCCGTGTTGAACCTAGCCTTGAGGCCGCATTTGTTGATTACGGTGCGGAACGTCACGGTTTCCTTCCTTTAAAAGAAATTGCTCGTGAATACTTTCCTGCGGATTATGTATATCAAGGTCGCCCAAATATTCGTGATATTTTACGCGAAGGGCAAGAAGTAATTGTTCAAGTAAACAAAGAAGAACGTGGTAACAAAGGCGCCGCACTTACCACTTTCATTTCCTTGGCGGGCAGCTATTTGGTAATTATGCCAAATAACCCAAGAGCAGGTGGGATTTCTCGCCGTATTGAAGGTGAAGAACGCTTAGAATTAAAAGAAGCCTTGAGTTCGCTTGATGTGCCAGAAGGTGTGGGTTTAATCGTGCGTACCGCAGGCGTCGGCAAATCTCCTGAAGAATTACAGTGGGATTTAAAAGTGCTGTTACACCATTGGGAAGCCATTAAACAAGCCTCAGAAAGTCGTCCAGCCCCGTTCTTGATTCATCAGGAAAGTGATGTAATTGTACGTGCAATTCGTGATTATTTACGCCGGGATATCGGTGAAATTTTAATTGATAGTCAGAAAATTTACGAAAAGGCCAAAACACATATTAAATTAGTACGCCCTGACTTTCTCAATAGAGTCAAGCTATATCAAGGAGAAGTACCTTTATTCAGCCATTATCAAATTGAATCACAAATTGAATCAGCATTCCAACGTGAAGTGCGTTTACCCTCTGGTGGTTCTATTGTTATTGATGTCACTGAAGCACTTACTGCCATTGATATTAACTCGGCCCGCTCAACTCGTGGCGGTGATATTGAGGAAACAGCGCTCAATACCAATCTTGAAGCGGCTGATGAAATTGCACGTCAATTGCGTTTGCGTGATTTAGGGGGGTTGATTGTAATAGATTTCATCGATATGACACCAATTCGCCATCAACGTGAAGTGGAAAATCGCATTCGTGATGCCGTACGTCAAGATCGTGCACGTATCCAAATTAGCCGTATTTCGCGTTTCGGGTTGTTAGAAATGAGCCGTCAGCGTTTGAGCCCGTCTTTAGGGGAATCTTCTCACCACGTTTGTCCTCGTTGTCAAGGTACTGGGAAAATTCGTGATAATGAATCGCTCTCGTTATCCATTTTACGCTTATTGGAAGAAGAAGCGATCAAAGAAAATACCAAACAGGTCTATACCATTGTGCCGGTGCAAATTGCCTCTTACCTACTGAATGAAAAACGCAAGGCTATTAGTAGCATTGAAAAACGTCATAATGTAGACATTGTAGTTGCACCTAATGAGGAAATGGAAACGCCTCATTTTAGTGTTTTTCGTGTTCGCGAGGGAGAGAATTATCAGCATTTAAGCTATAACCTTGCTAAATTACACCGTGAGCAAGAAGATAACTTTGATGCAGAAGAATCTTTAGTAAGTCGTAATGTTGAAGCTGCGGCAGTAACGTCTGAACATGTACTAAAAGATGCAGCCGTATCCCTAGCAATTGAAACCCCAGCACCAATGCCTACAGAGTCCAAAAGTGCCGGATTAACAACTGTTATTGCAGGTTTTATAGCTAAACTTAAACGCTTTTTCACCTCAAAACCGGAACAAAAGAAAACTGCCCCACGCAATAAAAATAATCGTCGCCGCAATAACGAACGACGCAATACTAGACGTAATCGTAACGAGTATAAATCTGGTGAGGAGTTAAATAAACGTAATGAACGTGTGTCTGATAATTTAGATAACCGGTCAGGGCAAAATAAAACTAATAAGAAAGTATTACCGATCATTGAGGATACGATCGCACAGGCAGAAAATCTGACTACTGAAAATACTGCTCTTCCAGTACAACAGCGCCGTCAACGTCGTGATCTCCGAAAAAAAGTACGTATTGAGGAAAATCTAACTGATCCAGTAATAGCACAAAAGCAACAGTCAACTACCTTCCCTGCGATTGATGCAACAACAGAAGAAGTGGTTCAATCAACTATCGTTGTTGATGCTGAGGATTCAACTAGCGAAACTACGCAAAATGAGAACAAAAAGCGTCGTGATAATCGCCGCCGTTTACCTCGCCATTTGCGTATGCGTAAATATCGTACTGCAGATGAAAAATCACCAATGCCATTATTTGCAGCGGTGGCTTCACCTGAATTAGCAAGTGGTAAAGTTTGGATTGATAGTAGTGCATTTACAACAAATAAACCTAGCCATTTCTTATCGGTTGATGAATTACTGGAACAGCAAAACGCTACCGATGAGATGGCAATAACTACACCAGCAACAGAATTATTAGTTCAACAAGCTAGTGATGATCCTAAACCATTAACAGGCTTTGTCGCTCAGCCAGCCAATGCTTCTGTAGAGAAAAAAGTTCAAGCTTCCTTACAACGCTTGCAGAGCGAATGTAGTGCTGAATCTCACATACCGACAGAAACACAAAGTGAGCTAACTCAGTGTAATGCTCCAGTAGAAATCTCAGAAAAAATAGATCGTGATTATACATTTAACGGTCGCTTAGGAACCATTTCTGCGGTACCACACACCCATGCCGAAATGACTTTAGCTAAGACAATTGAAAGTATAGAAGGGGACTATCCTATAGTAGAATGGCGCGAATCACGTTACTATTTCTACGGTAAAGGGCCAGCAGGACATCACAACGCAATTAGCCACGTTTATGCCGAAGCGACTTCAGCTAAGATAGCTGAATAAGGTTCGTTCAAATGACTAATACGAATGCACCTTACCTTTCGGTAAGGTGCATTTTTATGAATATTATTTATAAAATTTTATGAGAATTTAATATGGCAACCTATTTAGTAGGCGATCTGCAAGGCTGTTATGATGAATTGCACGCGTTGTTGGAAAAGGTGAACTTTGATCCAAGCCAAGATGAGCTTTATTTAGTAGGCGATCTAGTGTCGCGTGGGGATAAGTCGCTTGAATGTTTACGTTTAGTCAGATCCCTTGGCAACGCAGCACATACCGTGCTTGGCAATCACGATTTGCACTTAATTTCCACCGCACTTGGAATAAAAAAAATCAAACCAAAGGATCGCGTGGATGCCATTTTCAACGCCCCTGATTTCCACGAGTTGATTGATTGGCTGCGCCTGCAACCCTTACTCATTCATAACCAACAGGCAGGATTTTTACTCACTCATGCTGGGATCTCGCCTGATTGGGATCTTGCCACCGCGAAAGCCTGTGCTGCCGAAGTGGAGCAAGTGCTATGCCACGGTGATTATTATACAATGATTGAACAGATGTATGATAACCAACCCGATCGCTGGTCGCCTGATTTGCAGGGTATTGATCGCCTACGTTACATTATTAATGTTTTTACCCGTATGCGTTTTTGTTACTATGATCACCGTCTTGATTTCACTTGCAAGGCCCCTGTTGACGAAGCACCTGCTGAGCTAACGCCTTGGTTTAGGCTTAATAATCCCCTATTGAAAACGGAAAATATCGTCTTTGGACATTGGGCAAGTTTAGTCGATACACCTACACCGACCAATATTTATGCCCTTGATACAGGCTGTGTGTGGGGTAATCGAATGACAATGCTACGCTGGGAAGATAAACGTTATTTCACCCAACCTGCAATCAAACAATATACTTAAAAATGAAAGAAAAACTGATTACTTCTGCCAGTTGCGAACTATTCAATCTTCCTTTTTTTCAGTTCGCCCAAATGAAAAAATTCTGTCCTGAACAAATCCCTCAAATTAAAGCAGATTACAAACGGGAATGGAATTTATGGAAAACGGCGATCTTGCAAGTGGCGCAGCGTCTTGGTACGCCTTTTGCAGAACCTCATATCGAAAAATGGTGCAATGGCTGGCAAGTGCGGGCGCATTTTTTTGCTTATTTCAAATATGAGTTTAATAAAAATTCAGCTGCCATTTTCTCGGTTATTTTAAACCGTCGCCGTTTACAAGTAAGCCTTGATTGGCACTGCTACCGCGCCGACCGCTCGCAAATTAATGTACAACAATACAATCAATGGTTCGAACAGCTGGATCAAACACAGTATGCCGATTTTGATTTTTGGAGCAGTAAGGAAAGCGAATACGCCGATTTTCGCAAAGTGCAGGATCTTTCTGAGCAGGATTTTGTGCTCCATAACGCAGAGGATTTTTTCTGTATTGGTAAAAATATTGAAAAAACTAAATTAGATCAAATTGATTCGCTAAAGTTTATTGTACAAGCAATCCAAGATTTACAGCCGTTATATGAAAAATGTCACTTAAAATAGCAACGTAACGGGTAAAACTATACAACAGTATTGAAAACGGGTAAATTCCTCGTAGCTCAGATATGTAGAGTGAAATAATCTCCACGGCAACATTACTTGATAGAAAAATTTGTACTGAAAAGAATTTAAGCTCACATACATCTAAAAGATGCATCTTATTCTATCGATTACCAGCTTGAGTTCCCTCTTCCACAATCAATGCTATGCCTATGTACAGAGTCGTATTTATATTTTATACTTTTCTAATCACATTCAGATACAAATAAAGCAGAAAAACAAATACTCTTTGTCATTTTCAAAGAATCATTTATTCCCAAAATAAAAGCTACTGTAAATTATGCAAATATCCATTACCCCCCACCAATCCCAAATCATTGCTTGGCAGCTATCCCGTAAAGCAGGCAGCAGTGAAGCGGACTTTTTTGGGCAAACGCTTGCCGATGCACAAGTCGATTTAAACCCGCACCAAGTGGAAGCGGCGATTTTTGCCTGTCAAAATCCGCTCTCCAAAGGCGTATTGCTGGCTGATGAAGTGGGACTTGGCAAAACCATTGAAGCAGGCCTTGTCATTGCCCAGCGGTGGGCGGAGCGTAAACGGCGGATTTTGATTATTGTGCCTGCCAATTTGCGTAAACAGTGGCATCAAGAATTGCTGGATAAGTTTGGTTTATCCTGCCTGATTTTAGAGAGTAAAAACTACAACGCCTTACAAAAATCTGGCGCGCCCAATCCTTTTTGCTATGAAGCAGGGCCTGTAATTTGTTCTTATCCGTTTGCCAAAGCAAAAGCCGATAATTTACAAGCCATTGACTGGGATTTGGTGGTGATGGACGAAGCGCACCGCCTGCGTAACGTTTATAAACCCAGCAATGTGGTAGGCAATACCCTAAAAACGGCGTTAGCACACGTTTCTGCCAAAGTTTTGCTCACTGCCACGCCGCTACAAAACAGCTTATTGGAATTGTACGGCTTAACCAGCTTGATTGATGAACGCATCTTTGGCGATTTAGATAGCTTTAAGACGCAATTTGGTGCCAAAGCCAGCGAAGCCGACTTAACACGATTACGCACTCGCCTTGCCCCCGTCTGCAAACGCACTTTACGCAGCCAAGTGATGCCGTATATTAACTACACCGCCCGTCACGCGATGGTGCAAGAATTCACCCCATCAGACCAAGAAAAAACCTTTTCTGACTTGGTGGCAGACTACCTACGCCGACCGCAACTGCACGGTTTACCCAACAATCAACGCCACCTTATTTCCTTGATATTATGGAAATTATTGGCATCCAGCAGCCGTGCTATTGCTGGCACCTTACAAACCATCGTCAACCGCTTAGAAGCCATCATCAACGAGGGCAAAGACAACGATCTTGCCTTAGACGATTACGAAAACTTTGACAACACCCAAGAAGAATGGGAAGAAGACAGCAATGAAGCAGAGGCAGAACAGCCCATCGGCAAAATTGAAGATGAAATTGCCGAACTCAAAAACTTCATCGCTATGGCACAAAACATCAAAGACGACGCCAAAGGACAAGCCCTGCTCACCGCCTTAGACCGCGCCTTTGCCGAACAAGCCAAGAAAAACGCCCCACAAAAAGCCATCATCTTCACCGAATCCCGCAAAACGCAAGACTACCTTTTAGAACGCCTACTCGACAGCCCTTACGGTAAAGACCCAGATAACATCGTCCTATTTAACGGCGACAACAGTGGCAAACAAGCCACGAAAATTTACCGCACTTGGCTAGAAAAACACCAAAACAGCGACAAAATCACAGGTTCCAAAACCGCCGACACCCGTGCCGCCTTAGTGGAACATTTTCGTGATAAAGCCAGTATTATGATAGCCACCGAAGCCGGTGCCGAAGGGATTAACCTACAATTTTGCTCCCTTGTTATCAACTATGACCTACCGTGGAATCCCCAGCGAGTGGAACAACGCATCGGACGCTGCCATCGTTACGGACAACAGCACGACGTCGTCGTTGTCAATTTCCTTGACAACAGCAACCCTGCCGACCAACGCGTTTATGAACTATTGGCAGAAAAATTCCAGCTTTTTGACGGCGTCTTTGGCTCCAGTGATGAAATCTTAGGCACCATCGGTTCAGGTGTTGACATTGAACGCCGTATCGCCGACATCTACCGCCATTGCCGTGAACCCAAAACCATTCAGGCAGCCTTTGATACCCTACAACAAGAACTCAAAGACCAAATCGACGCTGCCATACGCCAAACACGCGGACAAATCCTAGAAAACTTCGACGAAAGCGTCCAAGAACGCCTAAATTTCAGAGCCAACCAAAGCGAGCAATCCCGCAACCGCTACGAACAACGCCTACTCACCCTCACCCGAGCAGAATTACACGGCTATGCCGACTTTGACAACAACGGTTTTACCCTGCACAGGCTACCTGAAAACCTGTCAGATATTCCCCTAGGACGCTACGAACTCCCACGCCGTAACCCAGAAGCACATCTTTATCGCATTAGCCATCCATTGGCTCAAGCCATTATTGCCCAAGCCAAAAACCGCACTTGCCCTTATGCCACGCTTACCTTTGACTACCAAGCCTATCCGAGCAAAATCAGCTCCCTAGAGCCCTACATCGGGCAAAGCGGACAACTGATTGCTAAATTGATAACGGTAAGTGCTTTTGACCAAAGCGAAGAGCATTTGATTATCAGTGCGGTAACAGACAATGGTGAAGTGTTAGTGGAGGACGACCCTGAAAAAATGCTGAAACTCCCCGTTAGCACAATACAAAACCCGAGTCAGGCGATACAAATCACGCCTGCCCTTGCCACCGACAGCGAGCAACGGCAGAATGACTTGTTACGCAGTATCAACCAACAAAACCTAAGCTATTTTGATACCGAAATCCAAAAAATCGACGGTTGGGCAGACGACCTCAAACAAGGCCTAGAGCAAGAAATCAAAGACATTGACCGACAAATCAAAGAAATCCGCAAAGCCGCTGCCATCGCCCCAACGCTAGAAGAAAAACTGAGCTGCCAACAACAGCAACGCCAGCTGGAAGGCAAGCGCAACAAAAAACGCCGTGAATTATTTGATAAACAAGATGAAATAGACGCCAAGCGTGATGAGCTAATAGCACAGTTACAAGCACAACTTGAGCAGAAAGTGGATGTGGTAGAATTGTTTAGGATTGGATGGAAATATTTATTTCGTGACATCAAGTTAAAATCTAATGTATATAACACACTGTTACTTGATGAGTTATCGTTGAGCTTTAATTACTCATCAGGTTCTATAACTATTATTTTAAATTTTTACTATAGTTAAAGTTTTGGAGTTTTCTGTGATAAATAATATAAAAAAGAGACCAAAAATTCTATCCTTATTTTCAGGTTGTGGAGGATTAGATTTGGGATTTCACTTAGCTGGATATGAAACTATTTGGGCAAATGATTTTTCACATTGGGCATGCGAGTCGTTTCGCAAAAATTTTGGAGATGTTATTGTCGAAGGTGATATTGAAAAAATTGACCCAAGTTCCTCCAATATTCCTGATTGCGATATTATCTTGGGTGGTTTTCCGTGTCAGGATTTTTCAGTTATATGGAAACAGCCAGGCTTAGATGGTGAACGTGGTAATTTATATAAAAGTTTTCTACGATTTGTTGCTGTAAAAAAACCCAAGGTTTTTGTTGCAGAAAATGTTAAAGGTATATTAACTGCTAATAAGAAACGCGCAATTCAACAAATCATTGAAGACTTTGAATCTTGTGGTTATTACGTTCAGGCGAAATTATATAATTTTGCTGAGTTTGGTGTGCCTCAATTTAGAGAGCGTGTACTGATTGTAGGTGTACGTTTAGATACAGGATTTAATTTTAGGCATCCCGACCCCACTCATTCTGATGATCCTAATAGTCATTTAAAACCTTTTGTTACAGCAGGAGAAGCTATTGCCAATATTCCACAAGATGCGCTTAATAATGAGTTATTAAAAATTAGCGATAAAACCAAAAGAATGCTGGAAATGATCCCCGAAGGTGGTAATTTTACTGATATTCCCAAAGATCACCCATTATACGTTAAGGGTATGATTAGCCATGTTTATCGGCGTATGCACCGCAATCAACCCGCAAAAACTATTATTGCAGCTGGTGGTGGAGGGACCTGGGGCTATCATTATCCAGAGCCAAGAGCATTTACCAATCGTGAACGTGCTCGTTTACAAAGTTTTCCTGATAGTTTTGAATTTATCGGTTCGACTACTGAAGTACGTCGTCAAATTGGTAATGCTGTACCACCACAAGGTGTTGTGGCTTTAGCAAAGGCAATTCTTCCTATTTTTTCAGATAATTATGAAAAAGTAGATCTATATCAAAAATTGCAAGAAGAAAAGGATATTTTATTTCATCATCGATTGAATAAAATTCGTGGAGGCAAGTAAATGGATACTGTGTTTTCAAATATTGCTGGTGCAAAAATTACCACAAAATCTCTCAACCAAGTATGGATGAATTTATTTCGCCATTCTGATGAAGTGTTGATGGCAACTGGATATGTATCAAATGATGCTGTTCAAGAATTGCATAAGATATTAGAGCAAAACCAACAAATTGCCAAAGTGAAGCTGTTAGTAGGTATGCACTATTTAGAAGGTTTTAGCAAACCACAGTACCAAAGTTTATGCGAGCTTAATGCTTTCTTACAAGAACACAATAGAGGTACGGTTTATGTTACACCATTTGTCAAATTTCATGGAAAAATGTATGCATTTAAATCAGGTAGCTCGTTAGATGGTTTAATCGGTTCAGCAAATTTAACTTGTTTTTGGGATAAAACCGAGCGAACTTATGAAACTATGATTCATTTAGATGACCACATCAATGCACAAAAGCTTCATGATGATATTCACAAAACCATACAATCTTTAGGGAAACCAATTAATCAAGTCGATGCTCCAACAGAGTTTAAAGCACATAATGTTCACTTAGAACAGTGTCTTGGTGTAGAGAAAATCCCTCCTGAAGAGACAGCCACTTTATTTAGTCAGAAATCGAAATATATTTTTAATATTCCAGCAAAAACAGAAGAAAAAAGCAATTTAAATGTCTTTTTTGGTGAAGGCAGAAAAGACAAAAGGGGATTTGTTAAATCCTCGCCCATGGTATGAAGTAGAAATTATTGTACCAAGTGATATAACCAATAAGGATGGTTACCCCTATCATGAAACTTTTATGGTTATCACTGATGATGGCTGGAAATTCCAATGTAAAACATCAGGAGACTATGCTAAAAATTTACGTTCTGAAAATGATTTAAAAACCCTAGGAAAATGGATTAAAGGGCGATTAGAAATTTCAGGCTGCTTGAAAACAGGAGAAAAAATTACTAGAGAGACTTTAGACCAGTATGGTAATCATTTTTTCACACTTCGCTCCACAGACGTTCCAGACCTTTGGTTATTATCTTTTAAGGGGAAATAGATGTTACAAGCCTATTTAAATAAACTAAGCCCACCTGAATTAGTTGCTTCAGTACAAGAAACTGTAGATGGTTTTATGGAAAAATTTACTGCATTAGAGCTAAAGAAAACACAAAATGTATTAATGCTTGGCAATGTGCAAAGTGGTAAGACAGCACAAGTGTTGGGGATTTTGAGTGCGCTAGCAGATGATGGCGACCATAAAATTTTTTTGTATCTCACTACGGATAGTGTTGATCTACAGGATCAGACTTTCGAGCGTGCTAAAGACAGCTTAGATAAATTTATTGTTTTATCTGAAACCGATGATAGCAGTTTCACTCAAATAATGAAGGCAGATAATCCTATTTTAGTGGTCATTAAGAAAAATGCTAACATTTTAAAACGTTGGCGCAATTTGTTTGCCAGTCAAGAGAGTTTGAAGGGTTATCCATTGGTTATTGTTGATGATGAGGCAGATGCTGCCAGTTTAAATACCAATGCCGATAAACGAAATAAAGATGCCAGTACAATTAATAATCTATTAAATGAGATTAAAAATACTTGCTGTCAAAGTCTATTTATTCAGCTCACTGCTACACCACAGTCTTTGTTTTTGCAGCACGAAGAATCAAATTGGAAACCAGAGTTTGTTCATTTTTTTGAAGCAGGAGAGAAATATATTGGTGGAAACTTTGTATTTTCTGATCCACCAAGCTATATTGTTCGCTTTATTGATCCAGAATTAGATACGATGCAAGATGAAAGCAATGAAATCGCTAATGGCGTTAGCCAAGCCTTACAAAGCTTTTTACTAACTTGTGCAGAATTTGACTTATGTGGCAAAAGTAACTGTAATTTTGCCTTACATCCAAGTTATAAAATTCAAGACCACAAAACTTTTGCTCATAAAATTCAGGCTTGTTTAAATGATTTAGTACAGGCTGTGAATAATGATGAAAATTTTGCAAATAGTTTTTTTGATAATTATCAGGACTTAAAACAAACCAAGCCTGATATTCACCATTTTGAAGATATATATAAAAGGCTAACCACAATTCTAGAAAATAAACAAATAAATATTGTAGTATTAAACTCCAAAACAGAAAGTAATTTTAAACTGGATCAAGGGTTTAATATTATTATTGGCGGTAATGTTATTGGGCGCGGTTTAACCATCCCAAAACTGCAAACTGTTTATTATAGTCGTACCGCAAAAAAACCAAATGCTGATACCTTTTGGCAACATTCTAGAATCTTTGGTTATGATCGAAATCCGATGTTATTGCGTCTTTATATACCTGTTGATGTATATCATTTTTTTACAGCACTCAATCAAGCTAATAATTTGATTATTGAGCAAGCCAAACAAGATAATGGACAAGTCCAAGTTATTTACCCTAAAAATATTAGTCCAACACGAAAAAATGTACTAAAAACAAGCCAACTAAATCAGCTTGTCGGCGGTGTGAATTACTTTCCATCTAATCCTGATGAACATAATCTTGCTGCAATCAATAGATTATTGCCAAGTATTTTTGAGAGTAAACAAAAAGGTGGTGATTTATATCAGATTGATTCTGAAGTCTTATTTTTAATACTAGATAACTTAGGGCAGTATGCACCAGAAGATTGGGATAAAGAAAAAATTATCAGTAGTATTAAAGCATTGCAGTCCCAACGCCCAAGTTTTAACAACTATGTATTGATTAAACAACAACGAAAATTAGCAAAGGGCACAGGAACTATGCTTTCTGAGGATGACCGTAAACTTAGTAATCAATATCCTGATGATCTATTTTTAACACTCTATCAAATTGTTGGTGATAAAAATAAAGGTTGGCAGGGTGATAATTTTTGGCTAGCAAACATTAAGTTACCACATAAAGGATTAGTTTACTGGAGTGTACTAGATGATTAGTTTGCCTGCATTCATCTCATATGTAAGCCCTTAGATATGATTAAAATGATCTATTAATAATATTGTAAAAAAGACTTAAAACTTACAATATATCAAAGATTTGGAGCTATCTGGCTTTCAAGCCATTATTTTTGATAAAAATAACACTAATTCAAAACAAGGTAAGTTTAATTTTACAAAGAACGATATTCAAATAATTGATGGCGATAAAACCGTTGCTACTGCCGCTTTTGCTGGGCATAACTTGGTGTTGGTGGATGAGGGGCATCGTGGTGCATCGGGTGATGCGTGGATGGCACGGCGTGAACAGCTGGTGGATAAGGGATTTGCTTTTGAGTATTCCGCCACTTTTGGGCAGGCGGTAGCCAGTGGCAAAACCGCTTACGAGCAAGAAGTAGAGCTGCAAAAGAAAAAGGCGAAGCTGTTATTTGGTTCTGCGAGCTTGAAAAATTTGGATGAAGGGCAGCAGGCACAGCTTGTTTTATCCGATTTGGAGAAGCAACAAGCACGGCAAACCGCGATGTTTGAGGTGTATGCCAAGGCGGTATTGTTCGATTATTCGTATAAATTCTTCTATGCCGATGGCTATGGCAAAGAAAGCCAGATTTTAAACCTGAAAGACGACGATTATCGCGAGCATGGCGATTTGTACCTAACCGCTTGTTTGCTGAACTTCTATCAACAGCTGTATTTGTTTGAGACACACAGCCATGCCTTGCAAGCATGGAATATTGAAAAACCGCTATGGGTATTTGTGGGTAATAAAGTCGCCGATGATGATAGTGATGTATTAAAGGTGCTCAATTTCTTAGCCAAATTTCTCAATGAACCCAACACAATACAAAACTGGCTACACGATTTGCTTAAAGATACCGCAAGACTGACCGACAATAAAGGTAATAATATTTTCTTTGGGCAGTTTTCGCCGCTGATGGATTTTTTAGGTAAAGAGGCGGATTTATATGCTGATGTTTTGCAAAGATTATTCAATGCCCGTGTACCGGGACGCTTACAACTAACTCATCTAAAAAAATCAGACGGTGAGCTGGCGTTAGCAGTAGGTGGTGCAGAAGCGTTTGGTGTCATTAACATTGGTGATGCTAAAGGATTTTATAAAACGGCGAGTAAGCAAAGCGCATTTGATTGCAGCGAGAATGATTTTGCCGATGGTTTATTCCACAAAATTAACCACAAAGAGAGCAAAACCAACTTATTGATTGGTTCGCGTAAATTTAGCGAAGGCTGGTCGAGCTGGCGAGTGGCGACGATGGGCTTACTCAATATGGGTAAAAAAGAAGGTAGCCAAATCATTCAGCTTTTTGGTCGTGGCGTGCGCTTAAAAGGCGAAAACTTTTCACTCAAACGCAGCCTGAAAGACAATCGCCCTAAAGGCATTCATTTAGAAAAACTGGAAACCTTAAACATCTTTGGAATTGCCGCCGGCTATATGGAGCAGTTTAAGGCGTATTTACGCGAGGAAGGCATTACGCCGCCAGATGAATTGCTAACCGTTGATTTTAAAGTACAACCTAATTTACCCACGCATACCAAACTGCGGACATTGCGCCTGAAAGATGGTTATAAAGACAATCAAAAACTCGGGTTTAAGCGGATAGAGAAAACTATTTATCTGTACGAGATTCCAGAAAAATGGCAGGGAAAAGTCAAAGTCATTCACGCTGAGCTGGATTATTATCCCAAGATAGAAGCGTATCAAACCAAACAAAAAAACAGATTGGATAATGATAAACGAGAAACCCATTACCTAGACAAACAGCTGTTTGACTTTTTTGATTGGGATAAAATTTATTTGGATTTATGGCATTATAAACTCAGTAAAACTTGGTTTAATCTGCGGATTGACAAAGCGAAACTGCGCCAATTTGCCGAGCAGGACGGCTGGTATACGCTCTATATTCCAAAGGAAGCCTTAGCAGTAGAATCTTTTGCCGATATCAATAAACAACAAAGTATTTTGATGGATTTATTGCATAACTATACCGATCGTTTTTATCAAGGCTTAAAGGCTGCCTATGAAGGGCAGTTTTATGAAACAGTGGAAGTGGATGAAAATCATCCATCACTGCAAAACAGCTATTTATTCACGATAGAAGCGAGCGATGAAGGCAAGGATTATGAAAGCAAACTCACGGCATTAAAAACGATTATTGAGCAAGGTATGCTAAAAGAAGCTTTGGCGTGGCAGGCTCCGAATATCACCGCCATTTGCTTTGAACGGCATTTGTACTATCCCATTATGAGTATTGATAATCTGAAAGAATTACCGCTGAAAATGCAGCCACTGGATATGAAAGATGGTAGTGAGATTAAATTTATCAATGATTTACAAGCCGCTTATAAAACAGGCAAATTACGCGAGTGGATTGGCGATAAGGAGCTGTATTTACTGCGTAATGCGGCAAATAAGTCTAAAGGCTTGGGCTTTGCTTTAGCGGGTAATTTTTATCCTGATTTTCTGTTATGGCTAGTGGATAATAACAGCGGGCAGCAATGGCTGAGCTTTATCGACCCGAAAGGCATCCGCAATATGGATTTGCATCATCCCAAGTTTGATTTGCAGACGGAAGTGAAAAAATTGGAGCAGGAGTTAAATCTGGATATCACTCTAAATGCGTTTATTTTATCCATTACCAAGCAACGAGAATTAATCAATGCTTCTGCTATGACCCAGCAACAGTTTGAGGATAAACATATTTTGTTTATGGAAGAGCGGGATTATTTGCAGAAAATGTTTAATAAAATCCTGTTATAATTAATTATAGTCATTTAAACTAAAATCAAAATCTGGCAGACGCACGTTATTTTAAACTAGGTCTGCCAGATTGAATTTGTCATACTTATATTTTCTAGTATGCTATATCTAATATATTATTCATCAAGAAATTTTTTAGCTTTATAGCGTGGATTCATTAGATTTTCTAAGGATAGAATATCATCTAGTTGATCTTCTGTGAGCAAACCACGTTCTAGCACCACTTCGCGTACACTTCTTCCTGTTTCTGCGCAAATCTTACCAACAATATCACCATTGTGGTGTCCGATAAACGGATTGAGATAGGTGACAATACCGATAGAATTTAATACATAGTTTCGGCACACGTCTGCATTGACAGTAATGCCATTCACACATTTATCACGCAAGTTCACGCACGCATTGCTGAGAAGTGAAATGGATTCAAACATTGCTTGGCCAATCACAGGTTCCATTACGTTAAGCTGTAATTGTCCGGCTTCGGCTGCAAAGGTAACAGTAGTATCGTTGCCGATCACTTTAAAACACACTTGGTTCACCACTTCAGGTACAACAGGGTTTACTTTGGCAGGCATAATAGACGAACCAGCTTGTAGTTCTGGCAAGTTAATTTCATTTAAACCAGCTCTTGGGCCTGAAGATAAAAGACGTAAATCATTACATACTTTGGATAATTTCACTGCAGTGCGTTTTAAGGCGCTGTGAACCATTACATAAGCACCGCAGTCGGAAGTGGCCTCGATTAAGTTTTCAGAAGGCACACAAGGCAGTTGGCTGACTTCCGCAAGGTATTTCACCGCCAGTTCAGCATAGCCTTCAGGGGTGTTTAAACCCGTACCAATGGCAGTTGCGCCAAGATTGACTTCAAGCAATAACTTTGCCGTACGTTTTAGGTTGCGTACTTCTTCTTCCAATAGCACTGAGAAGGCCTTAAATTCTTGCCCTACGGTCATTGGCACGGCATCTTGTAATTGGGTGCGGCCCATTTTTAGCACATCAGCAAACTCTTTGGCTTTGGCTTCAAAACCTTTTTGTAGATAACGGATATTTTTCAGCAAGTGCATAATGCTGTTATATACCGCAATGCGGAAACCTGTTGGATAGGCATCATTGGTGGATTGGCTGGCATTAACGTGATCCATTGGATCGATAATGTCGTATTCCCCTTTTTTATGCCCGAGCAATTCCAACGCAAGGTTGGCAATCACTTCATTGGTGTTCATATTCACTGAAGTTCCCGCGCCACCTTGATATACATCGGTTGGAAACTGATCCATACAGCGTCCATTCTCTAGCACTTCATCACAGGCTTTCACAATGGCATTGGCAATTTTTTTTGGAATTGCCCCTAGCTCACCATTAGCCAGCGCCGTGGCTTTTTTCACCATCACCATCCCGCGTACAAATTCTGGTACGTCAGAGATGGTATTGTCTGAAATGTTGAAGTTTTCCATTGCTCGTAAAGTGTGAACGCCCCAATAGGCTTCATTAGGTATTTCGCGTTCGCCGATTAAATCTACTTCTATACGAGTATTTTTCATAATAATTTCCTTATGCTTTATTATTCTGGACTCATTATAGCTATGCCACTGTGTAAAAATATTGCGTCAGATCACATTATGAAAAAAGCATTTAAGATATTAATTTATCGCTAGAATTAGATTTTTTTGTGCTTCAAGCTTGAGCATATGATCTTGTTAAGACGGCAACGAAAAAATTTTCCTCAAACTTAACGCAATACCCTCTTCATCATTGCTTGTGGTGATTTGTTTAGCACAGCGTTTAATTTCATCTGGTGAATTTCCCATTGCAATGCCTAAGCCTACATATTGCAACATATCGAGATCATTAAAATTATCACCAAAAGCAATAATCTCTGATTTATCTACTGCAGATCGTTGTGCCATAAATTGAATAGCCTTGGCTTTGGTCGCCGCGTTATTCATTATTTCTAAATATTCTTTTGGGTGATGAAGTAGTAACAACAGTACAAAGCGTGCTTAATGAACTGCTTCCGGGGCTTGCAGTGCTCGGATTAACCTTCTTATGTATGTATTTACTACAGAAAAAGATTAATGCAATGTATATTATTTTTGCATTATTCGGTGTCGGTATTTTAGGTTATCATTTTGGCATATTAGCTTAACTTATTTTGCGATAAAGGCAGTTTCTAACAAACTGCCTTTTATAAATGTTATCACAAATGAAATTTCATTAATTCACATTAATGAGATTCTAAAAAGAGGAATTTTTATATGCGATTGAAAGAGATAATCAATCCGCCACCTCACGAAGGATATCTTAAAAATAGTTCAATGCTTGTTACCGCACTTTTTATTATTGGCGGGATTGTTTATTATCCAACTCAGGGCTATGGCACAGTTATCGCACTAGTCATTGCACTAATGGTATTAGTCGGGCAAAAATTACTACTTTCGCAAATCAAAAAAGATTTTGCCGATATATATTTTGCCAAGAAACAATTTGAGGAATCAAATAATAAAGAATATCTGGAATTTATTATTGCGCGTTCAAGCCAAATTTTACAGGATAATAAAGTATTATCACAAAAAGCGAAAAAAGAGCTCAAACAATTACAACAATACGCAAGTTCAATGCTCCCCAAATAATAATTATGTAACAGTCTAGGTATGACAATCATTTTATTTGTAAACTGACAATTCGCGCAAATGCACTACCAGTATTGCTATATTATTTATAAAATGAAGAATGAGCTAAAAATACCATAAATAGGCTATCCAAATAAGCAACTCCCCTGCCAGAGCACGCGTTCAATAATTTCTGGGGGTTCACTTCTAAGTTCGCATAATATCTTGAAAGTATTGATTAGTCGTATTGGTCTATTTGGTTGTCCTTGAAAACCAAACACTGGCATATCGGGGCTATCGGTTTCGAGTAATAAACTGTCTAGCGGTAGGCGTTTGATGGTTTCGCGGGTTTTGTTAGCGCGGGCGTAAGTGATGACACCGCCTACACCAATTTTATAGCCTAAATCGATAAACCGTTTGGCTTGTTCATAGCTGCCTGAAAAGCCGTGCACCACGCCTGTAACACTAAGTTGTGCACTTTTTAAAAAGCGATAAAGATCTTCGTGGGATTTGCGCGAATGTAGATTGACAGGTAGCTGATTGGCTTTGGCTAGGCTCAGTTGGGCTTCAAAAAATTCGCATTGTTTTTGCCATAATTCAGGGGTTAATAACTCTGGCACACCTTTTTCTAAGCCAATTTCAGCCACAGCAGTTAGATTTTTAGGGGGATTGGCAAGCCGTTTCGCCAATAATTCTAAATCCGCCACACGGTGTTGCTTGATATATAGCGGGTGCAAGCCTAAGCCATAGTAAAGCCGCTGGGGATAAAGTGCGGTGATTTTTTCAATATTTTTAAAATCCTCTGCTTGCACTGCCACCACGAGCATTTTCTCAACGCCAGCTTGTTGGCTTTCTTCCATCAGTTGCGTCAAAGGCTGCTGGGTTGTCGCGAGTAGATAATTAAGGTGGGTGTGAGTATCAAAAAATGGCACGGGAATTCCTGTTAATCAAAAATGGTCTGCCAATGTTCGGCTTGGTGTGCCTGAAAACACATTTTTATTTGTGCTTCCGTGGTTTTGCCTGTTGCCAAAGGTGGTAAGTTATGCAAGGAAAAATAGCCACTGGCTAAGGTTTCGCTGTTTGGCATAAATTCTCCCCCTGTGGCGCGACAGTAAATAAACACTTTGCATACATTATGCGCAAGAGCTGGTGGATTATTTTTCGTGTGATCTTGCAAGGCGATAACAAACTCAGCGACAGCATCTAGCCCAGCTTCTTCCTTCACCTCTTTCACCACATTTTCTTTTACCGTGGCAATCACATCACACCAGCCACCGGGTAATGCCCATAAGCCATTTTCTTCTTGTATGAGCAAAATTTGGTCATCTTGAAAAATCGCCGCTCTGGTATCAATTTTTGGCGTTTGATAGCCCGTTTCATTGCAAAATAACTGGGTTATGCGCGCTAAAGGCAAATCCGATTGGGCTTGCAACATTTCAGCGCTGATTTCTCTGATACGCTGAAAACGTTCCAAATCAAATTTATTGTTAGAATAAAACAGACCCGCTTGTGCCAAGCCTTGTAATTCGATTATCCATTGCAACCATTTTTCATTTTGCATCCTGATTGTCCTTAGCAAAGCACAATAAAAGAAAAGAGCGGTGGAAATTTTGGCTATTTTAAAAGGAGGCAAACCTCCTTTGTTTATCAATATTTCGCCAATCTTATTCCACGGTAACAGACTGGATTACGACATCATCCACTGGCACATCTTGGTGGAAGCCTTTGTTTCCTGTTTTCACGCCTTTGATTTTATCCACTACATCCATTCCTTCAATCACTTCACCAAACACGGCATAGCCCCAATCTTGTACCACTTCTTTGCCGAACATTTCTTTTGAACGATAATCCAAGAACGTGTTGTCTGCCACGTTAATAAAGAATTGTGCAGTCGCAGAGTGCGGATCAGAGGTGCGTGCCATTGCAATTGTGCCGCGTTTATTGCTTAGACGATTGCTGGCTTCATTTTTGATCGGCGCTTGGGTAGCTTTTTCACGCATACCCGCTTCCATTCCCCCACCTTGGATCATAAAACCATCAATAACACGGTGGAAAATTGTGTTATCATAAAAACCACTTTTGCAGTAAGTTAAGAAGTTTTCCACGGTGTTCGGTGCTTTTTCGCTGTTTAATTTAATTTTGATGTCGCCCAAATTTGTATGTAATGTAACCATTGTCATTGTAATATTCCTGTTGTGTATCAAAGGCGGTTATTATTTCATAAAAGTGCGGTATAATTCCAGCTCATTTATTTTGTCTAATTTCATCACTTCAAGAGAAACAAACAAATGCTAAAAATTTTCAATACATTAAGTCGAGAAAAAGAAGTTTTTACTCCTATTCACCCGAATAAAGTGGGAATGTATGTGTGCGGCGTAACCGTTTATGATTTATGCCATATTGGCCACGGGCGCACCTTTGTTTGTTTTGATGTGATTGCACGTTATTTGCGCTATTTAGGTTACGATCTCACTTATGTGCGCAACATTACTGATGTGGACGACAAAATTATTAAACGCGCGTTAGAAAACAAAGAAACCTGCGATCAGCTTGTGGATCGGATGGTTACAGAAATGTACCGCGATTTTGATGCACTCAAGATTTTGCGTCCGAATGTTGAACCGCGCGCCACCCACCATATTCCAGAAATTATTGATATTGTTGAGAAATTAATTCAACGCGGACACGCTTATGTGGCAGAAAATGGTGATGTAATGTTTGATATTGAAAGTTTTCCACAATATGGCAAGCTATCGCGTCAAGATCTCAGCCAGCTGCAAGCGGGCGCACGAATTGAAATTTCAGAAATCAAGAAAAACCCGATGGATTTCGTGCTATGGAAAATGTCTAAACCAAATGAACCAAGCTGGAATTCCCCTTGGGGCAAAGGCCGTCCGGGCTGGCATATTGAGTGTTCCGCAATGAACAGCAAACAGCTAGGCGATCATTTTGATATTCACGGTGGCGGTTCAGATTTAATGTTCCCACATCACGAAAACGAAATTGCCCAATCCTGCTGTGCGCACGATGGGGAATATGTAAATTACTGGATTCACTCGGGAATGATTATGGTGGATAAAGAAAAAATGTCGAAATCTCTCGGCAATTTCTTCACCATTCGCGATGTGTTAAATCATTATAACGGCGAAGTGGTGCGCTATTTCTTGCTCACCGCGCATTACCGTAGTCAACTCAATTATAGCGAAGAAAACCTTAACCTTGCACAAGGCGCATTAGAACGTTTATACACCGCATTACGCGACACCGATGCCACTGTCGCCCCACAAGGTGGTGAAGAATTTGTCGCACAATTTAAAGAGGCGATGGACGATGATTTCAACACGCCAAATGCTATTTCTGTGCTATTTGAAATGGCGCGTGAAATCAATAAATTGAAAGGCGAAGATAAAACCAAAGCAAATCAACTTGCTGCACGTTTGCGTGAATTAGGCGATATTTTAGGCTTATTACAACAAGATCCTGAACGTTTCTTACAAGCAGGTGCTGACGATGATGAAGTAGCAAAAATCGAAGCCTTAATCAAACAACGCAACGAAGCCCGCGCTGCCAAAAACTGGGCTGCCGCCGATGAAGCCCGCAATCAACTCAACGCAATGGGCATTGTATTAGAAGACGGAGAAAATGGTACGACTTGGCGCAAGCAATAAATTGTGATAATAAGAATGGCACTACCGAATGTGCCATTTCTCTATTTAGGTTTAGAAATTTACTCAGACCAGTATTTGTCAATTTCATTTCGGATAGCTCGCGCTGTAGCTTGACCTTTTTCTCCCACTAACGCACGTCCAGCAATAAAGGCTTTTGCGTTTTTGATATCTTTGAATAAATGAATATCTTCAGGCACAATCCCACCTGTAATGGAAAGTTGTAACCCTAAAGATTCTAGTGCTTTCATTTTTTCAATATCTTCCGCTGTCCAACCTTTACCTGCTAATTCGGCATCACGAGAACGGTGATAAATCGCTTGAGTTACACCAAGATCAACCCACTGTTTAGCGTCTTCAAGTGTCCAGTTACCGTAAATCTCAATTTGAATTTCTTTTTTCACTTTGAGCTCTGGATGAGCTTGGTTAAATTCATCTGCCACTTTTTTACAAGCTGCTTTAGTTGCAGGATGCGCTGCAGCAGAAACCGTTAGCCAATCAGCCCCAGCTTCAAAAGACATTTTTGCTAAAATCGCTCCACCATCTGTTGTTTTAAGATCACAGACTAGAATGTGATTGGGATGTAAGGCGCGTAGTGTGCTAACAGCTTTCATTCCCTCAGAACAAGCGAGAATTGTGCCAATTTCAATAATATCCACTAAAGCTTCAGCTTGTTTAGCGTCTGCAACAGCTTTTTCTAATGAAAGAGAATCTAACGCAATTTGTAGTAAAGGTTTTGACATAATTTCTTCCTTCTAATTAACAATTAATTTGATAATGCTTGATCAATAACGAGATAGACATCTTCAGCACGCTGACACTGAAGTATTTTTTCTAAATCAACACCTGTTTCACTATTTGGATCATCGTCTTCTAATACTTGAGTGATTTCCATAATCCCTTGCATATGTTGATCAGAGTCGCTTCCTGCGAGAGTAATTAATACACTAATCGGTTCTTCCTCTCCTTCAAATTGCACAGGCGTGTCCAATGTAACTAAAGCAAAGGCTGTGCGATTTACACCATCTTCGGGTCTTGCGTGCGGCATAGCTAAACCAGGTGATAAAATAATATAAGGTCCCATTTGTTTGATCATATTGATGATGGAATCATAGTAACGAGGCTCTATTGCACCTGAAGCAACAAGCATATCTGTTCCAAGTTTAATCGCCTCTTCCCAATTTTCCGCTTTCTGATGTAACTTGATTGAATTATTTTCAATTAATGATTGCTTTAACATATAAAAATCTCCAAAATTCCTACCGCACTTAGATAAAACGCGGCAGGACACACAAATTACTGATACTTCTTAATTAACGCTTTTAATTCATCACCAAAGGAATTTGGGTTAAGCATATTTTGTACGCCTAGTACGGAAACGCGCTCACCGCCATTGATTTCATCGGCAAGATGTTTAGAGCACACTATGATATCCACGCCATCTAATTTTCCTTTGTAATCAGTCACAGCGCAAGAATCCATAATATTGGCAATTCCTTGTTTATCTAAATAACCTTTAATTTTCATTTTCATCATCATTGATGAGCCTTGCCCGGAGCCACATACCGCCAAAATGCGTACTGGATTTTCTCCCATTGAGCTTTCTGCTTGCACTTCTGCACCTAACTCTTGCTCAACCACATCATCATTTCCGTAGCCATCCATTTGTTCCAATGTTTTCCCTGCCGCAGCCGCTGCTGCTTCATCAGCTCGCAATTTACGAGAAGCAAAGAACATATATACCATAGCAAGCACAAGAATAACAAAGAAGAATCCCGGCACACTTACAATACCTTGTAAAATTGGTGGGAAAAATAATGCCCAGTCAGCCATTCCCATCCAACCATTAAACTCTGCACCTTGCGTAGCCAAAAGTTGGATTACCCACGCTGACCCCATTACCTCGACAATCCCCATCACAAAACAAATTTTCATCACTGCTTTCCAGCCACCAAATTGGTTCGCAAATACACCAATAGTCGCATTAGAAAAAAACATTGGAATAAAACCAGGAATGATTAAGATTGGAGAATTAAACCCAAGTAACAATCCGACTGCGACAAATTGACCAATAGCCCCCCAAATAAAACCAAATACCATCGCATTTGGCGAGAAAGCATAAATGGCAGCACAGTCAATCGCTAACACGGAATTAGGAATAAGACGTTCAGAAATTCCTTTGAAAGCCTCAGATAATTCAGCCACGAACATACGAACACCAGTTACAATAATTTGGATTGCAACGGCAAATTTTAGTCCCATTTCTAAAATATACATAGACCAATGGGTTTTGCCTGCCATCGCTTGCAAATTATCTAAACCAAAAGAAAGCAAGATAATCCCAAAGAATATAGTCATGACTAATGCTGTTGCAGAAATACTATCATGGAAAATATGTAGCCATTTTGGCAACTTCATATTATCAACACTGTCAGTCTTATCCCCCAATTTTGGCGCAACTTTGGTTGCGATCCAAGAAGCAATTTGTTGTTGATGACCAATGGAAAAACCCGCTCCACCAGTAACAGCTTGAGTTGGTTTATACATAATATTTGACGAAATCCCCCAATATAACGCCATTAATACCGAAGTATAAATGACAGTCTCCCACATTGAAGCGCCAATGATCATATAAAATACCGCAACTAAACCAGCTTGTTGGAACATAATGTGTCCAGTTAGCATAATGGTACGAATACCAGTGAAACGTCTAAATACAACTAATAAGATGTTTAAAAATAATGCGCCAATAACAGCATAACCAACCCAACCATAATTATCCGCCATAGTTTGAATGGTTGCCTGCATACTGGTATAAGGATCGATAACAGCCCCTGTCAGATTATGAAATTTAGAAAGTCCTTCAATTACAGGTTTGAAGTTTGTAACTAAGAACCCTGACCCAGCTTGCACGATCATAAACCCCACAATGGTTTTGATCGTACCTTTAATAACCGTAGTTGTATCTTTCTTTAAAAGAATATATCCCAAACACGCAACAATACCTAACAAGAAAGGTGCCTTAGATAAGACTTGCGTATTAAAAATACCGAAATAGTGCATTATGGTATCCATATTTATCCCCTTGAATAAACAATGATTATGAAAAGATGTTTTTATCTAACGCGACAAAAACCGTGACTATAATACCCAATTACAATCAGATAAAAAGATCATTTTTGATAATGTGTGAGCGGAATCACAAAAATAATCATATTAAATAAGAGTAAAACTAATAAATATAAGTAAATATATTCAAAGAAAAAAGAAATTAACCAAAGAAAACGTGATCTAATTCACAATTTATCAAAAATTTTCTTTATTTACCCAGAATGATTATTTATGATTAAAAAAGATTAAACAAGATAACTAACCTTAATATAGGAGTCGATTATGCCAAATGTAAATGAAATCAGCCGTGAAAGCTGGATCTTATCTACCTTTCCTGAATGGGGAACTTGGTTAAATGAAGAAATTGAGCAAGAAGTTGTACCTGAAGGTAACTTTGCTATGTGGTGGCTAGGTTGCGTTGGAGTGTGGATCAAAACACCTGGTGGAGCAAATTTATGTATGGATTTATGGTGTAGCCGCGGCAAATCAACCAAAAAAGTGAAAGATATGGTACGAGGTCACCAAATGGCAAATATGGCTGGTGTGCGTAAATTACAGCCAAATTTACGCGCAGCACCAATGGTCATTGATCCTTTTGCTATCAATGAAGTGGATTTTATTCTTGCCTCCCACTACCACAGCGACCATATTGATGTAAACGTAGCCGCCGCTATTGTGAATAATCCCAAACTAGATCACGTAAAATTTGTCGGACCTTGGCATTGTACAGAATTATGGAAAAAATGGGGTGTTCCAGAAGATCGTCTAATTACAGTAAAACCCGGTGACGTAGTGAAGATTAAAGATGTTGAAATTCACGCCTTAGATTCTTTTGATAGAACTTGCCTTGTTACCCTTCCAGTGGAAGGCGCTGAAGAGCAAGGTGGAGAATTGAAAGGACTATGTCCGAGTGATGAAGAAATGGGACGCAAAGCGGTTAACTATGTATTCAAAACCCCTGGTGGTACAATTTATCATGGTGCTGACTCTCACTTTTCCATACAATTTGCTAAACATGGCAAAGAGTTTGATATTGATGTTGTATTAAATAACTATGGCGAAAACCCAGTCGGTATTGCCGATAAAATGACATCTATTGATCTACTTAGAATGGCAGAAAGTCTTCGTTGTAAAGTCATCATCCCTGTCCATCACGATATTTGGACTAACTTTATGGCAAGCACTGATGAGATAATTGCCTTATGGAAAATGCGCAAAGAACGTTTACAATATAAATTCCATCCGTTCATTTGGGAAGTTGGCGGAAAATATGTTTATCCAAGAGATAAAGATCTCATTGAATACCATCATCCTAGAGGTTTTGATGACTGCTTTGAGCAAGAGCAGAATATCCAATTTAAAGCTATGCTTTAAAATTGGTCATCCCCTGTGAAAGCAGGGGATTTCGCTCATTATTGCAGTAACTTCTAGTGATCATTAAGGAAATATAATGAACGAAAACTATCGACATAAAGCATTGCTCAATTTACTTGAAGAACGAAATGTACTGTCCACTGTTGAAATTATGCAATTATTAAATATCTCTCCTGCAACAGCACGTAGAGATATTAGCAAACTCGATCAACAAGGCAAACTAAAAAAAATCCGTAATGGGGCAGAAGCAATCAAAGGAACCATCCCCCTTATCGAAAAAACAACCATCAATCACTTTGATGAAAAACAACGTATTGCCAAAGCAGCCGCACAGCTATGTAAGAACGGGGAAAGTGTTATTTTAACTTGTGGTTCAACGATGCAATTATTAGGTAAGCAACTAAGCAGAAAAGATGTACAAATCATAACGAACTACATTCCTCTCGCTAATTACCTAATTGAATGTCAACACTCTGATCTTGTGATTATGGGAGGACAATATAATAAGGAAAAAGCAATAACTCTCTCTCTTAACCAACAAAATGAAACCAATTATTCAGCGCATATTATGTTTACTAGTGGTAAAGGTTTTACGCTTGATGGTCTATTCAAAACAGATATGATTATTGCAAACTCAGAGCAACAACTTTCCTCGAAAGCAGAAAAATACGTTGTGCTATTAGATAGTTCAAAATTAGGCAAACAAGTAGGTATGTTATTTACCCAATTACGACATATAGATTTACTCATTACTGGCAAAGAAGCAAATCCACAAATTATTGAACAGCTAACCTTATTAGGTCTTGAAGTTATTCTTGCATAATAAACCAAAGTGCGGTCAAAATTTCACTAATTTTATTAGGAAAACAAAATGAGAAAACATAAATTAGGCATTTATGAAAAAGCCTTACCTAAACATATCAGCTGGCAAGATAGACTTTCCATCGCCAAAGCCTGTGGCTTTGATTTCGTGGAAATCTCCATTGATGAAAGCGATGAACGCCTCAGCCGCTTAGATTGGACAAAAGCACAGCGCCTTGAACTGATACAAGCTATCATCAATACCGGCGTGACTATTCCCTCCATGTGCCTTTCTGGACATCGTCGCTTTCCCTTTGGCAGCCACGATGAAGCCACACGGAAAAAAGCCTATGAAATCATGGAGAAAGCCATTCAGCTGGCGGTAGATGTTGGTATTCGCACCATTCAACTGGCAGGCTATGATGTGTATTACGAAGGGCAAGATGAAGGTACGCTTGAGCGTTTTCAGCAAGGGATGGAATGGGCGGTTGAGTTAGCAGCAAGTAATCAAGTGACCCTCTCTATGGAAATTATGGATACGCAATTTATGAGCTCCATTACGCGTTGGAAAAAAATGGGATGACATTATTCGCTCCCCTTGGTTTACCGTGTATCCAGACCTCGGCAACCTGTCTGCTTGGAATGACAATGTGGTAGAGGAATTGAAATTGGGCATCGACAAGATTTCTGCGATTCATTTGAAAGATACTTATAAAGTCACAGAAACCTGCGCAGGGCAATTCCGTGATGTGCCATTTGGTGAAGGCTGTGTGGATTTTGTGACTTGCTTTAAGACCCTTGCTAAACTCAATTACCGAGGCGCGTTCTTGATTGAAATGTGGACAGAAAAAGCCCAAGAGTCGATTGAAGAAATCATCAAAGCACGCCGTTTTATTGAACAAAAAATGCAAGAAGGAGGCTTCCCATGCTAGCGGAATTACGCGAAAAAGTCTTACAAGCCAATTTGGCTTTACCAAAACACCGCTTAGTCACCTTCACTTGGGGAAATGTCAGTGAAATTGACCGCACTTCTGGATTGGTGGCGATTAAACCTTCGGGCGTAGATTATGAAACTATGACTGCCGATGATATTGTCATTGTGGATGTGAATACAGGTGAACGCGTGTGGGGAACGAAAAAACCGTCCTCTGATACCGCAACGCATTTGGAATTATACCGTCAATTCCCTGAAATTGGTGGCATTGTGCATACCCATTCGCGCCACGCCACCATTTGGGCTCAAGCAGGGTTAGATTTAATTGCCGCTGGCACCACACATGCCGATTATTTCTATGGCAGTATTCCTTGTACAAGAAAAATGACGCCAGAAGAAATTGCAGGTGAGTATGAATTAGAAACTGGTAAGGTGATTGTCGAAACTTTCCGTAATCGCAAAATTGAGGCGAAAGATGTGCCTGCTGTATTAGTTCATTCTCACGGTCCTTTTGCTTGGGGAACTGATGCAGATAATGCCGTACATAATGCGGTGGTGTTAGAAGAAATTGGTTATATGAATTTATTCAGCCGCCAACTCAACCCGAATTTAACGCCAATGCAACAAGAATTATTAGATAAGCATTACCTACGCAAACACGGTAAGAATGCGTATTATGGGCAGTAGGAGAAAGCAATAGATAGAGAGACCAAGCTGCAATGTTTGGTTTCTTTTTGAATCACGATAAAACCTAGAAAAACTAATCAAATTAATTACTATTTTTTCATAATAAATCGGGTAGAATAGCCAGAGTTCAGTTTTACATTTGATAATTAGGAGAACAAATATGTCAACTCGAAGAGAATTAGCCAATGCCATTCGTTTTTTAAGCATGGATGCGGTGCAGAAAGCCAAATCAGGGCATCCTGGTGCACCAATGGGAATGGCGGACATCGCCGAAGTGTTATGGCGTGATTTTTTAGTGCATAATCCAACCAATCCAAAATGGTCAAACCGCGATAGATTTGTGTTATCAAATGGGCACGGTTCAATGTTAATTTATAGCCTGTTACATTTAACGGGCTATGATTTAACCATTTCAGATTTACAACAATTCCGTCAATTACATTCTAAAACTCCAGGCCACCCAGAATATGGCTATGCACCCGGCGTGGAAACCACTACAGGGCCATTAGGTCAGGGCATTACCAATGCAGTAGGGATGGCGATTGCCGAGAAAACCTTAGCAGCACAATTTAACCGCCCTGGCCACGATGTTATCGACCACTATACTTACGCCTTCTTAGGTGATGGCTGTTTAATGGAAGGGATTTCCCACGAAGCTTGCTCATTAGCGGGAACCTTAGGTTTAGGCAAATTAATCGCGTTCTATGATGACAACAATATTTCTATTGATGGTGAAGTGGATGGCTGGTTCACTGATAACACCAAAGAACGTTTTGAAGCCTATAACTGGCAAGTGATTGGTCAAATTAACGGACATAATCCAGAAGCCATTGCAGAAGCGATTAAACAAGCGCAAGCAGAAAAAGCTCGCCCAACCTTAATTATCTGTAAAACCACTATTGGTTTTGGTTCACCAAACAAAGCAGGCTCACACGATAGTCACGGTGCGCCATTAGGTGAAGAAGAAATCGCCTTAACCCGCAAAAACTTAGGTTGGAACTACGCACCGTTTGAAATTCCAACGGAGATTTATGCGCAATGGGACGCGAAAGAAAAAGGCAAACAAGCAGAACAAGCGTGGAATGAAAAATGGACCGCATATAGCCAAGCCTATCCAGAATTAAGCGCCGAGCTTGAGCGCCGTTTAAGTGGTGAATTGCCAGCAAATTGGGCGCAAGAAAGCCAAGCGTTTGTTGAAAAATTACAAGCTAACCCAGCAAGCATCGCAAGCCGTAAAGCATCACAAAATGCGATTGAAGCCTATGCGCCATTATTGCCAGAGTTTTTAGGTGGTTCGGCAGATTTAGCTGGTTCAAACTTAACCTTATGGTCAGGCTCTCGCCCTATTCGTGTGACAGAAAATCAAGATGGTAACTACATTAACTACGGCGTGCGCGAATTTGGTATGTCTGCCATTATGAACGGGATTGCCTTACACGGCGGTTTCATTCCTTATGGTGCTACTTTCTTAATGTTTATGGAATATGCCCATAATGCAGTGAGAATGGCAGCGTTAATGAAACAACGTGTGCTTTTCGTGTACACCCACGATTCTATCGGCTTAGGGGAAGACGGCCCGACACACCAACCTGTGGAGCAAACGGCATCATTACGTTTGATCCCAAATTTAGAAACGTGGCGTCCGTGTGACCAAGTGGAATCGGCGGTTGCGTGGAAAGCAGCGGTTGAGCGTAAAGATGGCCCGAGTGCGATGATTTTCAGTCGTCAAAATCTTACTCAAATGGACAGAACCCCTGCGCAATTAGTTGATGTGGCACGCGGTGGTTATATCTTAACTGATAGCGAAGGCACACCAGATTTAATCTTCATTGCGACGGGGTCTGAGGTAGAGCTTGCAGTGAAAGCAGCGGAGCAACTTCGTCAAGAGGGCAAAAAAATCCGTGTGGTCTCAATGCCTTCCACTAACGTGTTTGACAAACAAGATGAAGCCTACCGCGAAAGCGTATTGCCAAGTAGCGTAATTAAACGTGTTGCAGTTGAAGCAGGCATTAGCGAGTTCTGGTACAAATACGTTGGCTTCGGCGGACGCATTGTGGGAATGAACACCTTTGGTGAATCTGCACCAGCAGGTGAATTATTCAAACTATTTGGCTTCACCGTAGAAAATGTGGTGGCTAAAGCGAAAGAAATTTTATAATTTTCTACCGCACTTTATTTTGATAAAAACCTTGAGTTTTAGCTCAAGGTTTTTTTACTTAATTATAGTTTAACGTGGAATGCCACGCAATAATGGCACCTTTTGGAAAGGGGCTGCTGAGGTTGGGGCTGGAGTGGTGTTAAATAGCATAATAAACGGTTTGATTGGCACGATTTTTTCGCCACGCCATAAGCTGCCCATATTAACTAATTGAATATCTTTTGGTAGGTTGCGTAGACCGTTTTGTAGTACTGCAACGGTGTTTTTGCGTGGATGACCAATCACAATCGCTGTGCCGTGTTTGCGTGCATAGGCAATCGCTTGTTGGAATTGCCGTTGAACATCGTCGAACGCATCACTATCATCTAAGAAAATATGGCGATCTAGTGCTCTTACGCCTTGTTGTTTTGCAGTTTTACTTGCTACGGATCGTCCAATAGTTCGGCTATCTAAGAAAAATAAATGCTGTTCTTGCAATGTGATCATTAATTTTGTCATTAAATCTTGATCTGCCGTTGCTGCACTGCCCATATGATTATTTAAACCAATGGCGGCAGAAACGGTTTTCTTTGCATTTTGTACTTTTTCTCGCACGGCTTGTTGCGACATTCCAAGACGGAGTCCACCAGCTTCAATTTTATGGCTTCCTATCGGCTGCATTGGCAGATGAATCAGAACATCACGATTTTGCCGTTTTGCCTGATCGTTACGCTGTTTAGCGTAAGGTGCAGAAGGTATAATCGCCACCGAGATTTCTTTCGGCATTGTATAAATGGCGGCGTCTTCTTTAGGGCGGTAGCCGACATCATCAATTACAATGGCAAGGCGTGATTGACCTAGTGTGACTGTAGGGAATAGGCTTAAACAAAGAACAGTAGAAAAAATGAACAAATTTTTGACCGCACTTTTTTTCTTTATGACTTGTTTTTTCACGCGTTGCTTTTGAGCAGTGTTTTTCATTATCGCAACCAACCTGTTGGATTGACCGCGACGCCCTTGCGGCGAATTTCAAAATACAAGCCTGAGCGTGATTGTCCGCCTGATGATCCTACTTCTGCAATTTTCTGCCCAGCTTTTACCAGTTGTCCTTCCCTGACTGATAAGGCGCGGTTATAGCCGTATAAGCTCAGATCATTCTCACCGTGTTTGATGATCACCATTAGCCCATAACCTTGTAGCCAGCTTGCCAAAATCACGCGCCCATCGGCAATCGCGCGTACAGATGCGCCTGCATTTGCGCCAATCACGATCCCTTTCCATTTAAGCTCGCCCATTTGCGTTGAACCAAAACGGTTAAGAATTTTTCCTGACACGGGATGTTGATATTGCTTTTGTGGCTTACCCAGCCCTGAATTGCTTGCCATAAGCTGTTTTTCTTGTGCCGTTGGCGTGTAAGGTTTTTGGCTTTTTTGTTCCTCTTGACGTTTTTTCTGCGCTAATGCCTCACGTTCATTCTTTTCTTGTTCGCGAGCCTGTTGCTCTGCACGCTGAATTTGTTGGCGTAAGGCATTTTCGTTCGCTTTTAAGCTGTCTAATTTATTCTGATCTTTGGCTAAACTTTTATTTAGTTGGTTCAGTGTCGATTGACGTTCACGTTGCACTTTTTGCAAATTTTGCTGCTGTTTTTTTTGCTCATTGAGCTGATCTTGTTGCTCTTTTTGCTGATCTTGAATATTGGCTTTTTCTTTTTTGAGTTGTTCTTGCGTTTGTTTCAGGTCTTCAATTAATGCGAGGCGAGCTTGGTTCATATGATCATAATAAGCCTTCATTCGTTCCGCTTTCTTAGCGTCTTCGGAAAAAAGTTTTTCCAACATTGAAGGATTAATCCCAGAACGGTACATGGCATCGAGCTGTTTAGCCAGTTTTTCTTTCTGACTTTTTTCTTGTCTTTCTAAGTGTTTGATTTGTTTATCGGTATCCGCTATCATTTTGCGAATGGCTTTCAGATCAGATTCTGTTTTGCGTAGTTGGCCGACCACTCCGTTAATTTGCAATTCCTGATTTTTTAGGGTGGATTGTAATTTGTTTTGTTCACGCTTTTGTTCAGCAATTTTCTGTTCTTGTTGTTTAATCTGCTTTTGAATTGCAGATAGATCAGCACCTAGCACTGTGAAAGGTAGGGTGCAGGTAAAAAAGAAAAGTGCGGTGAGTTTTTTCAACGTTTTTTCTCTCATTAATAAAATTAGCGTTTTACCTAATGGCTAAAAATGTGCATAACTATACCATTATTTGGACAAAGCGCTAAATGTTCGTTATAAAATTTTTTTACAAATCTGAAAATCTCAGCTTCACGAAAAATTGGCTCCAACAAATCCTTGCGAAAGATCAGGAAAGTCGTGCTTTTTCCTTTTAAAAAGTTGAAATTTTTGTTATAAAATGCGCAGTATTTTTTCATTAACATTAGGAGATTTTCTATGGAATTAGTGTTTATCCGTCACGGTTTTAGTGAGTGGAATGCGAAAAATTTATTTACTGGCTGGCGCGATGTGAATTTAACTGAGCGTGGTGTAGAAGAAGCTAAAGCAGCAGGTAAAAAATTATTAGATGCGGGCTATGAGTTTGATATTGCCTTTACTTCTGTGCTAACTCGTGCAATTAAAACCTGTAACATCGTGTTAGAAGAATCTAACCAACTTTGGATCCCTCAAGTAAAAAGCTGGCGTTTAAATGAGCGTCATTACGGTGAGTTACAAGGCTTGGACAAAAAAGCTACAGCGGAAAAATATGGTGATGAGCAAGTACATATTTGGCGCCGTTCTTACGATACTTTACCACCATTATTAGATCCAAATGATCCAAACTCAGCACACAATGATCGCCGTTATGCCAACTTACCATCTGATGTGATTCCAGATGGTGAAAACTTAAAAGTAACTTTAGAGCGTGTATTACCATTCTGGGAAGATCAAATTGCCCCAGCATTATTATCAGGTAAACGCGTATTAGTTACAGCACACGGTAACTCATTGCGCGCATTGGCAAAACACATTATCGGCATTTCTGATGAGGACATTATGGATTTTGAAATCCCAACAGGTCAGCCGTTAGTGTTAAAACTTGACGACAAATTAAACTTTGTAGATAAATTCTATCTATAATTGCTCAGAAAAAAGGAAGGTGCGTTTTACGCACCTTTTTACTTTTTATCGTCCTTTTTGCACCCAATATTTAAACGGTGTGCTTTCTGTTTCGCTTTTAAGTAAGCGATGATCCATAAATTGACAAAAACTTGGAATATCTCTTGTTGTGGCTGGATCATCAGCAAGAATGAGCAATACTTCGCCTTCTTGCATATGGCGAATTTGTTTGCGCACTAGCATGACGGGTTCAGGGCAGCGTAATCCCTGAGTGTCCAATTGTTGATGAATATGAATTTTGTTCATTGTTTATTTTTCGTTGAAGTGATTTTGTGCGTATAATACCGTTCAATTAAATATCGGTCAAAATTAGTCAGGGTTATGGAATATTTAATCCCGCAAAGTGCGGTGGTTTTTGAAGAAGAAATTAAGAAAAGCCGTTTTATCACGTACCTCAAACACACCGAAGGTTTATCACAAGCAAAAGCCTTTTGGCAGGAAATCCGTACTCAGCATCCGAATGCACGCCATCATTGTTGGGCGGCAGTAGCTGGCAAACCTTGGGATTCTCAAGCTTTAGGATTTTCCGATGATGGAGAACCTGCAGGTACGGCAGGCAAACCGATGCTAAATGCCTTGCAGGGTAGCCTGATTGGTGAGATCAGTGCCGTTGTGGTACGCTATTATGGCGGGATTTTGCTCGGTACGGGCGGGTTAGTGCGAGCTTATGGTAACGGTGTGCAACAAGCGTTGAAATTGCTGGAAACTACAATTAAAGTAGAGCGAGAACATTTTCTCGTAACCTGCGATTATGACCAAATTGACTGGCTACAACATTTGTGTGAGCAGCAAGATGTGTTGATTGAATCGCAAGATTTCCAAGAAAAAGTGCATTTTATGCTGGCGCTCCGTTCTGATAGACGGGCTGGGTTTGAACGAGAATTAACTGAACGTTCTGCAGGGCGATTGGGGCTCATCGCAATAAAATAAGAGAGAATATTGTGCATATATTATCTATTTTTCGAATTATTGGCATTTTAGTAATGTGTTTTTCTGCAACTATGCTTATACCAGCTTTTGTCGCACTAATTTATGGTGATGGTGGTGGTAAAGCTTTTATGCAAGCATTTCTAGCGAGTTTCCTATTTGGTACACTATTGTGGTGGGGGTGCCACCAACATAAGCAAGAATTACGATCTCGAGAAGGGTTTTTGATAGTAGTCATTTTTTGGGTATTACTTAGTTTCTTAGGAGTACTCCCTTTCTTGCTTTTCGACAAGTTGGATATGAATTTTGCTAATGCTACTTTTGAGTCCTTTTCGGCCCTTACGACAACGGGGGCGACAGTAATGTCTGGGCTGGATAATTTACCAAAGTCTATTCTTTTCTATCGCCAATTTTTACAATGGCTAGGCGGCATGGGATTAATTGTTTTGGTTGTAGCTGTTATACCTGTGTTAGGTATAGGAGGGAATCAATTATATCGTATTGAATCGTCTGGCCCTCTCAAGGATCAGAAAAACTTACCGAGAATTGCTGAAGTCGCAAAATTATTGTGGATTTTATATTGCGTTTTGACCTTAATTTTTATTCTTGCTTATTGGGCAGCGGGGATGTCATTATTTGATGCCATTTCACACAGTTTTTCAACCATTTCTAATGGCGGTATGTCTACGCATGATGCTAATTTGGGATATTTCAAGGATCCCGTTATCTATTTTTTAGCTGCGTTTTTTATGTTGATCTCTGGTTGTAACTTTGGTCTACATATTATGGCATTAGCTCGATTTAAATATAGAAGTTTTTGGAAAACATATTGGCAGGATCCAGAGTTCCGTTTTTTTTGTCTTGTGCAAGGTTGTTTTATTTTAATAATGTCTTTAGGGTTATATTTTTCATATCAAGACATGTCCTTGCTTGATGCATTTGCTCAAGGAAGCGTTCAGCTTAGTTCAATGTCTATGACATCTGGCTATACATTATTTGATATGAATGAGTTACCTCCTTTTTTAGGGACATTATTGGTTCTTGCCGCATTGCTCGGTGGCTGCGCGGGCTCCACTTCTGGTGGTTTGAAAATGATTCGTGTACTTGTCATTTGGTTGCAATTTAAACGAGAGCTTAAATGTTTAGTGCATCCAAATTTAGTTATTCCAATTAAGCTAGGAGATCGCTTACTTTCTATCCAAGTGATAGAAAGAATTTGGGCTTTTTTAATTGTTTTTTTTCTGACTTACTGGTTATGTGTATTTGCAGCGATTTTATGTGGTATGGGGGCTTTTGATGCTATTGGTGCTGTTTTTGCAACAATAAGTAATACAGGTCCTGGTTTAGGTATCGTCAGCAGCAGTTTTGCAAATGTTCCTGATAATGCTAAATATGTTTTTTCTTTTGCAATGGTTGCAGGGCGCTTGGAAGTGTTTTCCCTATTAATTTTATTTAGTCCTGCGTTTTGGAGAACCTAATGAAAACCCTGATTTTATACTCTAGCCATGACGGGCAAACGAAAAAAATTGCCCTATTCTTGGCAGAAAAATTAAGTGCAGAAGTGTGTAGCATTGATGAGAATTTCTCTGACTTAACTGAGTTTGATCGCATTATCATCGGCGCTTCAATCCGTTATGGGCATTTCAATAAATTACTCTATAAATTTATCGAAAAAAATACCGCACTTTTAAATCACAAACAAACGGCATTTTTTGGCGTAAATCTTACCGCCCGTAAAGCAAATAAAAATACTCCTGAGACCAATGCATATATTCGAAAATTTTTACAACGTATTGATTGGAAGCCAACTCTGGTAGCTGTATTTGCAGGAGCATTGCTATATCCTCGCTACGGATTTTTTGATCGAATGATGATCCGTTTTATTATGAAAATCACCGGTGGCGAAACCGACATCAGCAAAGAAGTTGAATATACCGATTGGCAAAAAGTGGCAGCGTTTGCAGAGCAGATAAGGCAATTATAAAGTGCGGTGAAAATTTTGCTAATTTTCCACCGCGCTTAGCCTAATAAATCATCGGTGTGATTTTAAAATAATCAGTTGCAATGATTTTTCGCATTATTTGCAATTTTTTTGCAAAAAAAGGCTTGCAAAGATTTCGTAGATGTCTATAATACGCGGCAGACAACGACGCGACGTTGTAAAAGTAGACTGATACAAATCGCGTCGTTGTTTTTTGCTCTTTAACAATCAATCAGACAATCTGTGTGGGCACTTGTTGATACTGTGTAAATTAAAAGATTTATAAACGATAAGTGCTTAACTGAAATTCATAGTGATTTAATGTAATTGAATCATATAGCTTAGTTAGTGTACGAATTGAGAAGATTAAACTGAAGAGTTTGATCATGGCTCAGATTGAACGCTGGCGGCAGGCTTAACACATGCAAGTCGAACGGTAACGGGTTGAAAGCTTGCTTTCGATGCTGACGAGTGGCGGACGGGTGAGTAATGCTTGGGAATCTGGCTTATGGAGGGGGATAACCATTGGAAACGATGGCTAATACCGCATAGAATCGGAAGATTAAAGGGTGGGACTTTTAGCCACCTGCCATGAGATGAGCCCAAGTGGGATTAGGTAGTTGGTGAGGTAAAGGCTTACCAAGCCGTCGATCTCTAGCTGGTCTGAGAGGATGGCCAGCCACACTGGGACTGAGACACGGCCCAGACTCCTACGGGAGGCAGCAGTGGGGAATATTGCGCAATGGGGGAACCCTGACGCAGCCATGCCGCGTGAATGAAGAAGGCCTTCGGGTTGTAAAGTTCTTTCGGTGGTGAGGAAGGTTGGTGTGTTAATAGCACGCTGATTTGACGTTAGCCACAGAAGAAGCACCGGCTAACTCCGTGCCAGCAGCCGCGGTAATACGGAGGGTGCGAGCGTTAATCGGAATAACTGGGCGTAAAGGGCACGCAGGCGGTGACTTAAGTGAGATGTGAAAGGCCTGGGCTTAACCTAGGAATTGCATTTCAGACTGGGTCGCTAGAGTACTTTAGGGAGGGGTAGAATTCCACGTGTAGCGGTGAAATGCGTAGAGATGTGGAGGAATACCGAAGGCGAAGGCAGCCCCTTGGGAATGTACTGACGCTCATGTGCGAAAGCGTGGGGAGCAAACAGGATTAGATACCCTGGTAGTCCACGCTGTAAACGCTGTCGATTTGGGGATTGGGCTTTAAGCTTGGTGCCCGTAGCTAACGTGATAAATCGACCGCCTGGGGAGTACGGCCGCAAGGTTAAAACTCAAATGAATTGACGGGGGCCCGCACAAGCGGTGGAGCATGTGGTTTAATTCGATGCAACGCGAAGAACCTTACCTACTCTTGACATCCAAAGAAGAACTTAGAGATAAGTTTGTGCCTTCGGGAGCTTTGAGACAGGTGCTGCATGGCTGTCGTCAGCTCGTGTTGTGAAATGTTGGGTTAAGTCCCGCAACGAGCGCAACCCTTATCCTTTGTTGCCAGCACTTCGGGTGGGAACTCAAAGGAGACTGCCAGTGATAAACTGGAGGAAGGTGGGGATGACGTCAAGTCATCATGGCCCTTACGAGTAGGGCTACACACGTGCTACAATGGTGCATACAGAGGGAAGCGAGCCTGCGAGGGTAAGCGAATCTCAGAAAGTGCATCTAAGTCCGGATTGGAGTCTGCAACTCGACTCCATGAAGTCGGAATCGCTAGTAATCGCGAATCAGAATGTCGCGGTGAATACGTTCCCGGGCCTTGTACACACCGCCCGTCACACCATGGGAGTGGGTTGTACCAGAAGTAGATAGCTTAACCGCGAGGGGGGCGTTTACCACGGTATGATTCATGACTGGGGTGAAGTCGTAACAAGGTAACCGTAGGGGAACCTGCGGTTGGATCACCTCCTTAACGAAACAGGGAAGATGAGTGCTCACACAGATTGTGATGATTGATGTTAGACAATGAGTAGCAAATGAAACAATAACCCGAATCCCTTGAGGGTCTGTAGCTCAGGTGGTTAGAGCGCACCCCTGATAAGGGTGAGGTCGGTGGTTCAAGTCCACTCAGACCCACCACTCAAGTGATGCGGAGAAATGATTGGGGATATAGCTCAGCTGGGAGAGCGCCTGCCTTGCACGCAGGAGGTCAGCGGTTCGATCCCGCTTATCTCCACCAAATCATTAGTAAGTTCTTTTAAATAAAGAGTCGTCTTAAAGAATTTAGTAATGATGAAACGCGAATGCGTTATTATCTAATTTGCTCTTTAACAATGTAAAAACAAGCTGAAAACTGAAGAGACTTTCAAGCTGATGAGGTGATGGGATGAGAAGACCATATCTTATTAAGTTGAAAAAGTCTGAGTAGAAGAAGACTTACTTGAACAAAAGCAAGTAAGCGTTCTCAACGAGAATGGATATAGCTTCGGGGAGAGAATCCTTGAGGTTGTATAGTTAAGTGAGAAAGCGTACAGGGCGGATGCCTTGGCAATCAGAGGCGAAGAAGGACGTGCTAATCTGCGAAAAGCGTGGGTGAGTTGATAAGAAGCGTTTAACCCACGATGTCCGAATGGGGAAACCCGATAGGTGAAGAACCTATCATTGTTTACTGAATAAAATAGGTAAACAAGGCGAACCGGGAGAACTGAAACATCTAAGTACCCCGAGGAAAAGAAATCAACCGAGATTCTGTGAGTAGCGGCGAGCGAAAGCGGAGTAGCCAGTAAGTGATAGTCATTGATTTAGGAGAATGAGCTGGGAAGCTCAATCATAGAGGGTGATAATCCCGTATCTAAAAAATTGGTGATGGTACTAAGCTTACGACAAGTAGGGCGGGACACGAGGAATCCTGTTTGAAGATGGGGGGACCATCCTCCAAGGCTAAATACTCCTGATTGACCGATAGTGAACCAGTACTGTGAAGGAAAGGCGAAAAGAACCCCGGTGAGGGGAGTGAAATAGAACCTGAAACCCTGTACGTACAAGCAGTGGGAGCCTGAAAGGGTGACTGCGTACCTTTTGTATAATGGGTCAGCGACTTATATTTTGTAGCGAGGTTAACTGAATAAGGGAGCCGAAGGGAAACCGAGTCTTAACTGGGCGAAGAGTTGCAAGGTATAGACCCGAAACCCGGTGATCTAGCCATGGGCAGGTTGAAGGTTGGGTAACACTAACTGGAGGACCGAACCGACTAATGTTGAAAAATTAGCGGATGACTTGTGGCTGGGGGTGAAAGGCCAATCAAACCGGGAGATAGCTGGTTCTCCCCGAAATCTATTTAGGTAGAGCCTTGTGTGAATACCTTTGGGGGTAGAGCACTGTTTCGGCTAGGGGCCCATCCCGGGTTACCAAACCGATGCAAACTCCGAATACCAAAGAGTAATGCACAGGAGACACACGGCGGGTGCTAACGTCCGTCGTGGAGAGAGGGAAACAACCCAGACCGCCAGCTAAGGTCCCAAAATCTATATTAAGTGGGAAACGAAGTGGGAAGGCTTAGACAGCTAGGATGTTGGCTTAGAAGCAGCCACCATTTAAAGAAAGCGTAATAGCTCACTAGTCGAGTCGGCCTGCGCGGAAGATGTAACGGGGCTAAAATATAGTACCGAAGCTGCGGCATCAGTAGTAATACTGTTGGGTAGGGGAGCGTTGTGTAAGCGGAAGAAGGTGGTTCGAGAGGATTGCTGGACGTATCACAAGTGCGAATGCTGACATAAGTAACGATAAAACGGGTGAAAAACCCGTTCGCCGGAAGACCAAGGGTTCCTGTCCAACGTTAATCGGGGCAGGGTGAGTCGGCCCCTAAGGCGAGGCTGAAAAGCGTAGTCGATGGGAAACGGGTTAATATTCCCGTACTTGGATAAACTGCGATGTGGGGACGGAGTAGGTTAGGTTAGCGTACTGTTGGAGATGTACGTTTAAGTTGGTAGGTGGGTGAATTAGGCAAATCCGGTTCACTATAAACACTGAGAGATGATGACGAGGCACTAAGGTGCTGAAGTAATTGATACCACACTTCCAGGAAAAGCCACTAAGCTTCAGGTTTATCTAAACCGTACTGAAAACCGACACAGGTGGTCAGGTAGAGAATACTCAGGCGCTTGAGAGAACTCGGGTGAAGGAACTAGGCAAAATAGCACCGTAACTTCGGGAGAAGGTGCGCTGGCGTAGTGTGAAGTTCTATACGGATGGAGCATGAACCAGTCGAAGATACCAGCTGGCTGCAACTGTTTATTAAAAACACAGCACTCTGCAAACACGAAAGTGGACGTATAGGGTGTGATGCCTGCCCGGTGCTGGAAGGTTAATTGATGGTGTAATCGAAAGAGAAGCTCCTGATCGAAGCCCCAGTAAACGGCGGCCGTAACTATAACGGTCCTAAGGTAGCGAAATTCCTTGTCGGGTAAGTTCCGACCTGCACGAATGGCATAATGATGGCCAGGCTGTCTCCACCCGAGACTCAGTGAAATTGAAATCGCCGTGAAGATGCGGTGTACCCGCGGCTAGACGGAAAGACCCCGTGAACCTTTACTATAGCTTGACACTGAACCTTGAATTTTGATGTGTAGGATAGGTGGGAGACTATGAAGCGGTAACGCCAGTTATCGTGGAGTCGTTGTTGAAATACCACCCTTTAACGTTTGATGTTCTAACGAAGCGCCTGAAACGGGTGTTCGGACAGTGTCTGGTGGGTAGTTTGACTGGGGCGGTCTCCTCCCAAAGAGTAACGGAGGAGCACGAAGGTTTGCTAATGACGGTCGGACATCGTCAGGTTAGTGCAATGGTATAAGCAAGCTTAACTGCGAGACAGACAAGTCGAGCAGGTGCGAAAGCAGGTCATAGTGATCCGGTGGTTCTGAATGGAAGGGCCATCGCTCAACGGATAAAAGGTACTCCGGGGATAACAGGCTGATACCGCCCAAGAGTTCATATCGACGGCGGTGTTTGGCACCTCGATGTCGGCTCATCACATCCTGGGGCTGAAGTAGGTCCCAAGGGTATGGCTGTTCGCCATTTAAAGTGGTACGCGAGCTGGGTTTAGAACGTCGTGAGACAGTTCGGTCCCTATCTGCCGTGGGCGTTGGAGAATTGAGAGGGGCTGCTCCTAGTACGAGAGGACCGGAGTGGACGCATCACTGGTGTACCAGTTGTCTCGCCAGAGGCACTGCTGGGTAGCTAAATGCGGAAGAGATAAGTGCTGAAAGCATCTAAGCACGAAACTTGCCTCAAGATGAGTTCTCCCAGTCTATAAGGCTGTAAGGGTTGTTTGAGACTAAGACGTAGATAGGCTGGGTGTGTAAGCGGTGTGAGCCGTTGAGCTAACCGGTACTAATTGCCCGAGAGGCTTAACTATACAACGCTCAAGGGTTTTGGCTTGTTTTTGATTGAGAAGGAAGAGTAAGAATACTTAGTGAGATAACGAAATAATAGAAGTTATGAACTAAGAGAAAGGACTTAAAGAATAGAAAGAATTATCTTGGCGGCGTTAGTGCAGTGGACCCACCTAAATCCATGCCGAACTTAGAAGTGAAACGCTGTAACGCCGATGGTAGTGTGGGATATTCCCATGTGAGAGTAGGGCACCGCCAGGTATTGAATGAAGAAGAACGCCATTGAGGGAACTCAGTGGCGTTTTTTTTATGTGGTTAAAAAGAAATTGATGTAAGTGAATTTAGTCATTTTGGTATCAATCACAGCACACATTTTGCTGAAAATCATCATCACATTAACGGAATTGAGAATTTTTGGAGTCAAGTAAAACGCCATTTACGCAAGTTTAAGGGGATTCCAAAAGCGCATTTTGAGTTTTATTTAAAGGAATGCAAATGGCATTTTAATTGCAGTGACATAAAAATTCAGATTTCCTACTTAAAACAATTGGTTAAAGGGAGTTTGGTTAGGCCCCTTATCTTAATCTTTATTTAACTGAAAGAATTCACTAATGCTAAAAATTCTTGCTCACTCAAGATGTCTACACCTAATTCGGCAGCTTTATTGAGTTTTGAGCCAGCGTTATCGCCTGCGATTAAATAATCCGTTTTGGCTGAAACGCTAGCTGTTACTTTACTGCCAAGCTGTTGTAATAACGCTTTGGCATCGTTACGAGCCATTTGGGTAAGGGTGCCAGTGAGTACTACGGTTTTACCTTTAAGCGGATTTTCGCCTACTTCTTGCACTTGCACGTCATCCCAATGTACGCCTTGGGCGATAAGATCGTTCACCACGTCCACATTATGTGGTTCACGCCAAAATAAGAAAATGCGATTTGCTACTACTTCGCCGACATCAGGCACTTCTTGTAGTTGTTCAAGGCTGGCGTTTTTCATCGCATCTAAATTTTTAAAATGATTGGCTAAGTTTAGTGCAGTTGCTTCACCTACATCTCGAATACCGAGGGCAAAGATAAAACGTGCGAGAGTTGTTTTTTTTGCTTTTTCTAAACTATTTAACGCATTTTCAGTGGATTTCGACCCCATTCGCTCTAAACGCATTAGGGTGACTTCATCTAATTTAAACAGATCCGCAGGGGTGTGAATGAGTTCACGATCCACCAGTTGCTCAATGAGTTTAGCTCCCACACCGTCAATATCCATTGCTTTACGCGAGACAAAATGTTTGAGCGCTTCTTTGCGTTGTGCTTCGCAGAATAAGCCGCCTGTACAACGTGCAACGGCTTCGCCATCAATACGCACAATCACCGATCCACAGACGGGGCAATGAGTAGGGAAAATAATCGGTTTTGCATTGTCTGGACGGCGATCTGCCAGCACGCCGATAATTTGTGGGATCACGTCTCCTGCACGACGGATAATCACGGTGTCACCAATTGCGATATTCAAACGTTCGATTTCATCGCCGTTATGTAAAGTGGCATTGCTTACGGTTACACCTGCCACAAAAACGGGTTCAAGTTTTGCGACGGGCGTGATCGCGCCTGTTCGGCCTACCTGAAATTCCACATCGTTTAGCAAGGTGAGTTCTTCTTGCGCTGGGAATTTATAAGCGATCGCCCAACGTGGCGCTTTGGAAATAAAACCAAGTTGTTCTTGCAAGGCAATATCGTTAATTTTCAGCACCGTGCCATCAATGTCATAACCTAAATGCGGGCGTTTTTCTGCCATAGTGCGGTAGAATTTCAGCACATTTTCCACGCCATTACATAGCTCAATTTCTTTATTCACAGGAATGCCGATAGATTTCAACCATTGCAAACGGGCAAAATGGGTATCGGGTAATTGCACGCCTTCTGCCACGCCAATGCCATAAGCATTGAGCATTAATGGACGTTGGCGGGTAATTTTCGGATCAAGCTGACGCAATGATCCAGCTGCGGCATTGCGTGGATTTGCAAAGGTTTTTTCCCCTTTGGCGAGCGCCATTTCATTGAGCTTTTCAAAGCCAGCTTGTGGCATAAATACTTCGCCACGCACTTCTAAACGTGCCGGCGGATTGTCGCTTAAAAGCTGTAACGGAATATTGCGAATGGTACGAATATTGGCGGTGATGTCTTCCCCTGTTGTGCCATCGCCACGGGTTGCCGCTTGGGTTAGCACGCCATTTTCATACAAAATACTGACCGCTAAACCGTCTAACTTGGGTTCGCAACAGAAAGTCAAAGGCTCAGGCAGCACAGCTAAGCGATCTTGGATACGTTTCACAAAGGCATTAAATTCTTCATCAGAAAAGGCGTTATCCAAGGAAAGCATTGGAATTTCGTGGGTTACCTGCGCAAAGCCTGCAAGGGGTTTGGCACCCACGCGTTGGGTGGGCGAGTGGCTGTCGGCAAATTCAGGGTGAGCCTGCTCCAAGGCTTTTAACTGGTGAAATAAACGATCATATTCTACATCGGGAATTTTCGGCTCGTCCAAAATGTGATACTGATATTCGTGGTAGCGTAAAGTTTGGCGTAATTGTTCAATTTGTTGGGCAACGGTTTGTTCTGTCATCATTAAATTCCTTCTAAAAAATCACCGCACTTTTTTGTTAAAAATTGAAGCTTGTACAAATAATTAAGGCGGACACAGTGGCCCGCCAGTTGCGATAAAAGAAAGTGCGGTGCTTTTTTCTGTCTTTTTAAGCGCTCACTTTAGCCAAATAGGCGTTTTCTGCATTGTCATCAAAAATTTCTTGCTGATCCGTTAGCACAAAACCGCCTAGCTCTTCGGCAATGGTTTTAGCAGCACGGATCATCATACGTAAATTGACGAGATCATTACCGTGAGACGGCAGCTGCATAAATAATGCGATACCTACAGTGTAGAAATCTGCCATATTGTTTGGATCGAACGTGCCGGGCTGTTGAATATTCGCCGCACTGAATAACACTGGGCTTGCTACACTGAGATCCAAATGGCGGTGGTAAATTTGGCGATTGCCAAAAATAAAACATAAACTATCAAGCACTTTAGTCAAGGCTAAGCCGTGAAACTCTTTGCCTTCAGGCGCAACCACATAAAGCATTATGAAATCTTTTGCATCTTGAGCTTGGCGTTGAGATTGTCGTTCTTCTTTTGTTGCTGACTCGACTGAAACGCTTTGTTGTACTTCTTCAAATTCTACGATTCGGCGCTCGCGCTCTATTTGGATCTCATTTTTCGTTGGTTCACTGGCTAATACTTCCGTTAATTTATGCTCTGCGTGAATGCCTTCTTCTTCGTTCATTGTTGCTTCAATTTCTGCAATGCTTGCCGTAGCTAAATTTTGGTGTGACGAATAAGGCGTCATTGTAGGTTGAGTTGGCTGTGCTTCATTTGGCAAGCTAATTTTAATTTGATTAATCGCTTGCTCAAAATTCTGCGGTTCTGACATCTGAGTTTGCTCAAAATCATCAGGTTGATTTTGGTTAAAATTACGAGTTTGCTGTGCTGATAAGGTTGGTCCAGCTTGTTGATCAAGTGGTTGAACTGGCTGAGCAATAGAGTCTCTCGTGGCAAAACTAGTCGAGTTGTTCTCAGATTGACGTGGTGCATTTTCTTTACTAAAGCTATTACTTTTCTCAAAGATCTCTGATTTTTCACGGCGGTTAGACCAAATGCCGTGTGCAACCAAGGCGACCAATGCAATAACACCAAGAATAATCAAAATTGTATTTAAATCCATCGCGTAATGTTCTCCAGTGAGGATATTGACCAAGTGGAAAAATTGTTTGTTAGCTTATCATATTTTGTAAATTCGGTGATATGCAAAAATTGATTTTTTTCACCGTATTTTGTATGCTAACCCGCATTTTTGATTATTCACTGGGAAAGATGTATGTTGCAACCTAAGGAACTTAAGCAAGGCTTTCACTATTTTGTGATGGGATGGCATTTAATTACTCAAAAAGGATTAAGGCGTTTTGTAATTATGCCAATCTTACTCAATATTTTACTTCTTTCGGGACTGTTTTGGTTATTTGTCACCAATATTGGTGATTTAATTGACCAGCTAATTAGCTATGTCCCCGATTGGCTTTCCTGGTTAAGCGGGGTGCTACTTGCGTTTTCAATTTTTATGGTATTAATCCTATTTTATTTTACCTTTTCAGCGCTTTCTGGTTTTATTGCTGCACCTTTCAATGGATTATTAGCAGAGAAGGTAGAGCAAAAGCTGACAGGTGAAAATTTAATAGAAATGAATTCTATTGACTTCATAAAAGATATTCCTCGTATGTTAAGACGAGAATGGCAAAAACTATGGTATAGCTTACCTAAACTTATTGCTTTATTTTTATTAGGTTTTATCCCCGTATTAGGGCAATCTATTGTGCCAATTCTTACCTTTTTATTTACCTCTTGGATGATGGCGATCCAATATTGTGATTACCCTTTCGATAATCACAAAATTCCATTCCATATTATGCGTAACGAATTAGGTGAAAAACAAACACTGAGTTTAACTTTTGGTAGTTTAATTGGTTTTTGTACTTTTGTACCAGTAATTAACTTGGTCATTATTCCTGTTGCTGTTTGTGGCGCCACGGCAATGTGGGTCGCAGAATATCGTGATAATTCCTTAATGAAAGTCAATCCTAACAAAAAGGAAAAGGATATGAAAAGACTGTCTGATCATCAACAAGAAAGACTAGAACAGCGAGATCGTTTCATTAAATAAATAGCTATTAGTTATAAAATATAGCAAATTACTATTTTTTTACTATTAATATGTGTGTTAAAACTAGTTTCAATTATTAATCAAAAATGAAAGGTTGACACAAATGACTATTTATAATGATAACTCTTATTCTATTGGTAATACCCCGTTAGTACGCCTTAAAAATTTTGGTAATAACGGTAATCTTGTTGTGAAAATTGAAGGGCGTAATCCAAGTTTTAGCGTGAAATGCCGTATTGGTGCGAATATGATCTGGCAAGCGGAAAAAGATGGTATTCTCAACAAAGAAAAAGAAATTGTCGATGCAACTAGCGGTAATACAGGGATTGCATTAGCTTATGTGGCGGCAGCGCGTGGTTATAAATTAACGCTCACAATGCCTGAGACAATGAGTTCCGAACGGAAACGCTTATTGAGGGGGTTGGGGGTTAACCTTGTGTTGACTGAAGGAGCTAAAGGGATGAAAGGTGCGATTGCTGCCGCAGAAGAGATTGTGGCAAGCGATCCAAACCGTTATGTGATGCTCAAACAATTTGAAAATCCAGCTAACCCAGATATTCATCGCCAAACTACGGGCGTAGAAATTTGGAATGATACTGAAGGCAAAGTTGATGTCGTTGTTGCTGGTGTGGGAACTGGTGGCACAATCACAGGCATCTCACGTGCGATCAAACTTGATAAAGGTAAACAAATTGTTTCTGTTGCCGTTGAACCGGAAGAAAGCCCCGTGATCACGCAAACCTTAAATGGTGAGGAAGTCAAACCAGGACCGCATAAAATTCAAGGTATCGGTGCGGGATTTATCCCAAAAAATCTTGATCTTTCCTTGATCGACCGTGTAGAACAGGTAAATAGTGAGACGGCGATTTCTACGGCTCGCCGTTTAATGGCGGAAGAAGGCATTTTGGCTGGAATTTCATCTGGTGCAGCTGTTGCTGCGGCGGATCGTCTTGCAAAATTACCTGAATTTGCTGATAAACTTATTGTTGCAATTTTGCCTTCAGCAGCAGAGCGTTACTTAAGTACCGCGTTGTTTGAAGGAATTGAAGGTTAAGCAGAAAAATAACCACAACATTGCCTTGTATTTTTAGTCTAAATACAAGGCAATAAATCAATATAAAAATAAGTGCCCTCTAAATCCTTGTAGGCTTGATTTTTAAACCTATACTAGTGGAACAGTAGATTTATTTGCTATAACAAATAACTAACTTTTCAATCATTTACTTTCTCTAACGGGATTATATTATGAGAGTTAAATTATGATTTCTGAAACTGAAAAAGCTAAAAGACGTGAAGCCATATAATATGCAAAAGCTAGCGTTGATTTAAAAGGAGTTACTTTATCTGAAGAATTACTAGAGATAGCAGATAAATATACTCAAGGATTATTAACAAGAGATGAATTTACAAAAGAGTATATTACAGTAGTAAGAGTCCGATTATTATGGGAATAAATAAAGCATTGGTTATCATTTAAAAACACTCCATAAACCTTATTCCTGAAGTCTTAAGATCATAATTACTCAGTCCTTATTCACTAACCATTTCGCTAAATAACAACGGTGTAACGCCATTTTTTAAGTAAATTTGCACCGCACTATGTAAGGGAAATTCGTGTTGGCTAATTACATTCAAAGTCTGTCCTGTCACTTCTACTTGATATTTATAATAAGCACCTAGAAAACGTTGTTGGCGAATAATGCCATTCGCTTGTGTTGGGGCATCTGCCACGCATAATTGTAGCTGTTCTGGACGGATTGCGAGATAACTCGGCGCTTGTTGGGATTGATGAGAGGTATGCAAATGCACACCAAGTAGCGATTGGCAATGCTGATCATCAATGGGCTGACAAGGCAGGTAATTTATTTCGCCTAAAAAGTTGGCAACAAAAGGGCTGTTTGGCTGTTGGTAAACGGTGCTTGGCACGCCGATTTGGCAGATTTTCCCTTGATTCATTACCGCTAATTTATCCGCAAAGAGAAAGGCTTCTTCTTTGCTATGGGTAACGAAAATCGCAGGAATATGCTGTTGTTTTAGAATATGGCGAATTTCTTCGATCATTTGATGACGAACTTGGCTGTCAATGTTAGAAAAAGGCTCATCAAGTAATAATAATTTGGGCTGACAAGCGAGTGTGCGGGCAATGGCAACGCGCTGTTGTTGGCCGCCCGAAAGCTCGTGGGGATAGCGTTTTTCTAAACCTTGTAAATGCACAAGTGCGGTCATTTTTTGCAATGTTTTTATTTGTTCGCTTTTATTCATTTGATGTAAACCAAATAGAATATTTTCCGCCACGGTTAAATGGGGAAAAAGCGCATAATCTTGAAAGATCAAGCCTATTTTTCGCTCATTTGCCTCAAGATGTTGAATTTCTTTATCTTGCAAACGAATATTGCCTGCACTGAGCGGGATCAATCCTGCAATGGCCTTGAGCAAGGTGGTTTTTCCGCAGCCACTTGCGCCGAGCAAACACACAATATCATCATTTTCAATCAATAAATTAAGATCTTGCAAAATGGGCTGATTGTTATAGCAGCAGGTTAAATGGGTAATATCTAATGTATTCATTATTAAGCTTTTTTCCCTGATTGCAGTAAAGAGCGAGTTAAAATCAACACGGGAATAATCCCCACTAAAATAAGCACTAAGGCAGGCAAGGCGGCGCGTTCAAGCTGTTCATCTGAAGTAAAGGTGAAAACGTGGGTGGCGAGCGTATCGAAATTAAACGGACGCAACAATAAAGACGCATTCAGTTCTTTCATACTTTCAATAAAAACCAGCAATAATGCGGTGAAAATGCCTTTGCGCATTAGGGGTAAGTGGATTTTGTGCCAAATTCCCCAAGATTTATAGCCTAACATTCTGCCTGCCATATCTAAAGACGGCGGAATTTGGCTCAAGCTGGTTTCTAAGCTGCCCAAAGCCATTGCCGAAAAGCGGATCACATAAGCAGACACCAGGGCGAAAATGGAGCCTGAAAATACCAAGCCAAGCATTGGCAAATCAAGCCATTTTAACAAGCGGTTAAGTTGATGATCGGCAAAGGTAAAAGGAATTAACAAGCCGATTGCCAGCACTGTTCCGGGAATAGCGTAACCTAGCGCAGAAAAACGTACGGCTATTTTTGCCAAAGGCGTTGGGCGTAATCTTGCCCAAAAGTGCATTAATAATGCTAAGCATACGCAGATGATCATTGCTAGCCCAGAAACTAGCAAGCTGTTTTGGCTATATTGCCAGAAATCTGCTGTCCATGCTTGTTCAAAATAGATAATTGACCAATAACTTAGCTGAAAGAGCGGGATAAAAAATGCAAGAATAATTAACAGTGTGCTGAATAACAGTAATCCCCAGCCTAATCCATTGAGCCGTTGGGTTTGTGCGGGACGCTGTCCTGAACGCTGATAATAGCGTTGCTGGCGGCGTGCATAACGTTCAATGCTGATAAATAGCACTAACAATCCGAGCATAAACAGAGAAATCTGCGCCGCGGCTTGCAAATCACCAAAGCCAAGCCAAGTGTCGTAAATCGCCGTAGTGAGCGAAGGAATGGCAAAAAACGCCACTGTGCCAAAATCGCCTAAGGTTTCCATTGCGACCAAGGCGCACCCCACCGCAATGGCTGGGCGGATAAGGGCAAAGGTAATTTTGTAAAACACACGCCAACGGCTTGCGCCCAGCAGTTTGGCGCTTTGCTGTAAATTGTCGCCTTGCTCCATCAACGCCATTCTGACTAATAAGAAAATATAAGGATACAACGACAACGCCAAAATAAAGCAAGCGCCGCCTAGGCTGCGAATGGAAGGGAACCAATAATCTTGTTTGCTTTGCCAATCAAACCAAGCGCGTAAACTTTGTTGCACGATGCTGGGATAGTCCAAAAAATCCGTGTAAAGATAGGCAGATAAATATGCAGGAATGGCAAGGGGCAGACAAAGTAACCATTGCAACAGTGTTTTACCGACAAAATGATAACGCGACACCAAAAATGCGCAGGGCAAGGCAAAACATAAACTTAGCACAGTTGTGCCGAACACCAAGCTTAGGGAATTCAATAAATAGTCGGTAAACACCGTTTGCCATAAATGTTGCAAACTGTGTAATGAGCCTTCAAATGCCGAAAACAACAAGGCGATAATCGGCAGCAAGAAGAACCCCAATACCGCCAATAATGCGATAAGAGCGGTGCTTTTTGCGAAAAAATGTTTATGTTTTGCGGAATTATCCATAATCAAAATAAAACTAGCCTATCCCTGATGGGTATAGGCTAGCATAGATTTAATCTATTACAGATCAAATTTTACTTCATCGATTAATTTCAACGCATTTTCATAGTTTTCTGCGATTTTTTCTAATGGCAAATCATCTTGTTTAAATTCACCCCAAGATTGCACCAATTTAGATTTTTCTACGGACGGTTTCACTGGATATTCGTGGTTCAATTCTGCATAAAGATGTTGTGCTTTATCGCCACTTAAAAACTCCACCAATTTCACCGCGTTGTCTTTATTTGGCGCATATTTTGCCACTACTACACCGCTGATGTTCATATGTGTACCCACGGTTTCTTGGTTTGGATAGTTGATATAAGCCGCTTCTGCCCAGCTTTTTTGTTTCTCATCTTCAAGCATTTTGCCGTAATAATAGCTATTGCCTAATGAATAATCACACACGCCTTCTTTAATGGCTTTCACTTGATCACGGTCGCCACCTTGTGGTTTTTGTGCCAAGTTCGCTTTTAACCCTGTTAAGAAATCTTTGGCTTTTTCTACGCCATCGTGAGCAATCATTGAGGCAATTAACGAAACATTGTAAGAATGTTTGCCTGAACGTACACAAACTTTGCCTTTTAATTCAGGTTTGGCTAAATCGTAGTAAGTGAAGCTTGCTGGCAATCTACCCACGCGATCTTTCGATGAATATACCACTCGCGCACGGCTGGTTAGCGCAAACCATTTACCTTGGCTATCACGGAATTTTGCAGGAATATTACTTTCTAATACAGAAGATTGGATCGACTGCGCCAATCCTGCGTTAACAATTTCCATCACACGGCTAATATCCACGGTTAACAGCACATCCGCTGGGCTAAGCTCACCTTCACGTTTTACCCGCTCAACTAAGCCTTTATCAGCAAAAATAAAATTCACTTTCACGCCCGTTTCTTGTTCAAATTGTTTCAAGATAGGTTCGATCAAATAAGGTTGGCGATAAGAATAGACATTTACTTCGTTGGCGGCGAAAGCAGGGGCTGCAAAGGTGGTCAATAAGGCCAAAGCAGATAATGTTTTTTTCATTGCACGTTCTCCGTGGTTAAATTGAGTGATTGGTTAAAATCTCTGCGTTTTTCCACCGCACTTTGCATAGAAAATGGAATTTTTCTTTTGAATTCGGTAAAAAACGCATTTTAAGTTTAGCTGAAACTTTTTAGCTTAGCTTTGTTTTAGCTAGCGTTGACTTTACCGAAAAAAAATCATCAAGTAAATAAAAATTATTCTCATATTTATCTGGGTGGTGATTTTTTTACCTATTTTTGTAAAAAAATTTTTGTTATTCTCTTGAAAGGAAAAAATCCTGCCCCATATTGGAGTTACTAGTTTGTTTTAAAACCTCAACTTTAGAAGGAAATTACAATGAATATTCGTCCATTACACGATCGTGTGATCATCAAACGTGAAGAAGTGGAAACCCTTTCTGCTGGCGGAATTGTGTTAACTGGTTCTGCGGCAACTAAATCAACCCGTGCAAAAGTGCTTGCAGTGGGTAAAGGGCGTATTTTAGAAAATGGCACAGTGTTACCTTTAGATGTAAAAGTTGGTGACACTATTATCTTCAATGATGGCTACGGCGTGAAAGCGGAAAAAATTGATGGCGAAGAAGTGTTGATCATTTCTGAAAGCGATATTTTAGCTATCGTGGAATAATCCCAAATCAATCATTAGCATTAAAAAGTGCGGTTATTTTTCACCGCACTTTTAGCAACATTAATTATTAAGAAGGAATAAAAAATGGCAGCAAAAGACGTTAAATTTGGCAACGATGCCCGCGTAAAAATGCTTAACGGTGTAAACATTCTTGCAGATGCAGTGAAAGTTACTCTTGGGCCGAAAGGTCGTAATGTAATTTTAGACAAAGCCTTTGGCGCTCCAACGATCACGAAAGACGGCGTATCCGTTGCGCGTGAGATCGAATTAGAAGATAAATTCGAAAATATGGGCGCACAAATGGTGAAAGAAGTCGCATCTAAAGCCAATGACGCCGCAGGGGACGGTACAACTACCGCAACCGTATTAGCCCAAGCTATTGTAAACGAAGGTTTAAAAGCGGTGGCGGCGGGAATGAACCCGATGGATTTAAAACGCGGTATTGATAAAGCCGTGAGCGCTGTGGTGGCAGAATTAAAAGCCCTTTCTAAACCGTGCGAAAGCTCAAAAGAAATTGAGCAAGTGGGAACGATCTCTGCCAACTCAGATGATGTTGTAGGTAAACTTATTGCTGAAGCAATGGAAAAAGTGGGCAAAGAAGGGGTTATCACGGTAGAAGACGGTACAGGTTTAGAAGATGAATTGGCTGTGGTTGAAGGTATGCAATTCGATCGTGGTTACCTTTCCCCTTACTTCATCAACAAACCTGAAGCAGCAACCGTAGAATTTGACAACCCATTCATTCTTTTAGTGGACAAAAAAATCTCTAACATTCGTGAATTATTACCCGTGTTAGAAGCCGTTGCAAAAGCAGGTAAACCATTGTTAATTATCGCTGAAGATGTGGAAGGCGAAGCCCTTGCAACGCTTGTAGTAAACACAATGCGTGGTATCGTGAAAGTAGCGGCGGTAAAAGCACCAGGCTTTGGTGATCGCCGTAAAGCAATGTTGCAAGATATTGCAATTTTAACTGCGGGTACGGTGATTTCTGAAGAAATCGGTATGGAGTTAGAAAAAGCGACTTTAGAAGATTTAGGTCAAGCGAAACGTGTTGTGATCAACAAAGACAACACAACCATTATTGACGGTGTGGGCGAAGAAGCACAAATCAAAGGCCGTGTGGCACAAATTCGTCAGCAAATTGAAGAAAGCACTTCAGATTACGACAAAGAAAAATTACAAGAACGCGTGGCTAAATTAGCTGGCGGTGTGGCTGTAATTAAAGTGGGTGCGGCAACTGAAGTTGAAATGAAAGAGAAAAAAGATCGCGTTGAAGATGCCCTACACGCAACTCGAGCAGCTGTGGAAGAAGGTATCGTAGCCGGTGGTGGTGTTGCCTTAATCCGTGTGGCAACCAAAGTTGCGGCAAGCTTAAAAGGCGATAACGAAGAGCAAAATGTGGGGATCAAACTTGCCTTGCGTGCAATGGAAGCGCCATTACGTCAAATCGTCACTAATGCTGGGGAAGAAGCTTCTGTGGTGGCAAGTGCGGTGAAATCGGGTGAAGGAAACTTCGGTTACAACGCAGGTTCTGAGCAATATGGCGATATGCTTGAAATGGGTATCTTAGATCCAACCAAAGTAACCCGTTCAGCCCTTCAATTCGCGGCTTCTATCGCAGGATTAATGATTACCACGGAAGCGATGGTAACCGAAATTCCAAAAGAAGATAAAGCAGACCTAGGCGCTGGAATGGGCGGTATGGGTGGAATGGGCGGTATGATGTAGTTCATCCCTTATTCTCTAGTAATAAAAAACTTGCTGTGAGTTCTCATCCCACAGCAGGTTTTTTGTTCCATTCACATTATGGTTATCTCTTATTCTTTTAGTGCCTAGATTGAATACTTTAAACAAATCTTAGCAAGCAATGCATCGCAACATTGATCTAATAATTCATAAGTTTGCGTGAAGTTTTTGGTGTACCAAGGATCGGGGATATGATCGATGCCAAGGTTTGGACAAAGTTGAGTGATTTGAAATAATTTTTCAGGGTGATGACCAAATAATTTTTCCAAATCCGCTAAATTTTGGTTATCCATTGCAATCAGATAATCAAAATCTTGCCAATCTTTTGACCGCACTTTTCGGCTAATAAAGCCTTTATTATCAATATGATGCAATTCAAGCGTTTCTGCCGTACCGCAGTGCATATCCTCGCCATCGTGCCAGCCAGATGTGCCAGCACTGTCGCTGATGATTTTGTTAGATAAGCCTGCTTGTTTTACTTTTTCACGGAAAAGATATTCCGCCATTGGCGAACGGCAAATGTTCCCCAAGCAGATGAATAACACTTTCACTGGCGTAGTCATTAGCAAGTTCCCCATAAATCATATTCATCCGCTTGCGTGATGGTAACGTTAATCACTTGCCCCACGCGGACAGCTTGGTTTGACAGGTTATCCACATAAACCACACCATCAATTTCTGGCGCATCCGCCATTGAGCGTCCGATAATGCCTTCTTCATCAATTTCGTCCACAATCACAGGCAAGATTTTGCCGATTTTTTGCTGTAAACGCTGTGCTGAGATAGCTTGTTGTACTTGCATAAAGCGATGGAAGCGTTCTTCTTTTACCTCTTCTGGCACTTGATCTGGCATATCCGTGGCAACCGCACCTTCTACCGGACTAAATTTAAAACAGCCGACACGATCTAATTGTGCTTCTTGTAAGAAATCTAATAATTGTTGGAAATCTTCTTCCGTTTCCCCTGGGAAGCCCACAATGAAGGTAGAACGCAAGGTTAATTCTGGGCAAATTTCACGCCATTTTTTAATCCGCTCAAGGGTGCGATCGATTGAACCAGGGCGTTTCATCGCTTTCAAAATTTTCGGGCTAGCGTGCTGCAATGGAATATCTAAATAAGGCAAGATTTTGCCTTCCGCCATCAGTGGAATTAAATTATCTACGTGCGGATAAGGATACACATAATGCAAACGCACCCAAATGCCTAAGGTTGCCAACTGTTCGCACAGGCTGATGAGATTGTTTTTAATCGGCTTACCGTTCCAAAAAAACGTTTTGTTTTGGTTTTCTTTGCTTTGATCTAAAGAATAAGCAGAGGTATCTTGCGACACAATAAGCAATTCTTTCACGCCCGCATCGGCAAGGCGTTTGGCTTCATCTAACACTTGCGTAATCGGACGGCTATCTAAATCCCCACGCATTGAAGGGATAATGCAGAACGTACAACGATGATCGCAGCCTTCAGAAATTTTCAAATAAGCATAATGTTTTGGCGTAAGCTTCACCCCTTGCGCTGGCACAAGGCTGATATAAGGATTATGGGCTGGCTTTGGCACATATTTATGCACCTGCTCCATCACAGCCTCGTAGCTGTGCGGACCTGTCACTTCCAATACTTTTGGGTGAACTTCACGAATGCGATCTTCTTTCGCCCCCAAACAGCCCGTTACAATCACCTTGCCGTTTTCTTCCAGTGCTTCGCCGATCGCTTCTAGCGACTCTTGCACCGCGCTGTCAATAAATCCGCAGGTATTAACGATCACTAAATCGGCATTTTCATAACTCGGAATAATGTTATATCCGTCAGAACGCAACTCCGTTAAAATACGCTCTGAATCCACTAAATTCTTAGGACAACCTAAGCTAATAAAACCAATATTTGGCGCTGAACTCATAAAAAAAAATCTCAATAATCACTCAAAACATTACATTGTACAAAATTCGTATGTAAAAGGCGATAAGAGCGAGGGAAATTTCGCGGAAAAAGTACCGCACTTATGAGAGAATGGGAGAATTGTGTTATAGGCATTTTACTTTTCATTGTATTCCGCCCTGATCTTTCTCTATAATGCCCCAAACATTAAATTTGGGGTATTATGAAAAAAATATTAATGATATCCACCGCACTTTTATTACTCAGCGGTTGTGGAACAGTAGTTAAATTAATCGATCCATCAGAGCCTTATCAAAGCTATGCAGGCACGAAATACGATTGGGAAATGACCCGAAAGTGGGGGTTGCCAATTTTAGACTTGCCTTTATCTTTTTTATTAGATACCGCATTATTGCCCTATGCGTGGGCGGAAGAATCTAAATGAAATTAAATGCACAGCAACAACAAGCCGTTCATTATGTGTCTGGACCTTGCTTAGTTTTAGCGGGTGCAGGCTCGGGTAAAACACGGGTAATCATTAATAAAATTGCCCATTTGATCGCAAATTGTGGCTATTCCGCTAAGCATATTGCAGCGGTTACCTTTACCAATAAAGCTGCACGCGAAATGAAAGAGCGGGTGGCACATTCCATCGGTAAAGATCAAAGTCGTGGCTTGACGATCTCCACTTTCCATACACTTGGGTTCGACATTGTAAAGCGAGAACATAAGCATTTAGGACTAAAATCGGCCATTACATTGTTTGATGATTCTGATCAAATGGCGTTGTTGAGAGAACTGACTGAAGATCTGTTACAAGAAGATAAAGATCTGTTGAAAGCCTTGATTACACGGATTTCGCGTTGGAAAAATGATCTCATTTTGCCTGTGCAAGCTCTTGCCACAGCACGCGATCCGCAAGAACATACGTTTGCAGAATGCTATCAACGTTATGCCACGCAGTTGCGCGCTTATAATGCGCTAGATTTTGATGATTTAATTATGCAGCCTACGTTGCTATTACGTGCAAATGCAGAAGTGCGGTCAAAATGGCAGGCAAAAATTCGCTATTTGCTGGTGGACGAATATCAAGATACTAACACGAGTCAATATGAATTAATCAAATTGTTAGTGGGCGAAGCCGCACGATTTACCGTAGTAGGGGATGATGATCAGTCTATCTATTCTTGGCGTGGGGCAAAACCGCAAAATATGGCACGCCTGAAAAATGATTTTCCGCAGTTAGAAGTGATTAAACTTGAGCAGAATTACCGATCCACTGGACGAATTTTACATTGTGCCAATATTTTGATTGCTAATAACGATCACGTTTTTGACAAAAAATTGTTTTCTACCTTAGGTGAAGGGGAAAAATTGCAGGTGATTGAAGCAAAAAATGAAGAACACGAAGCCGAGCGCGTAGTGGGTGAACTCATCGCCCATCGCTTTATGCGTAAAACCAAATACCGTGATTACGCCATTTTATATCGTGGTAACCACCAATCGCGCTTGTTTGAAAAAGTGCTAATGCAAAACCGTATTCCTTATAAAATTTCAGGCGGCACGTCTTTTTTCTCAAGGACAGAAATTAAAGATATGATGGCGTATTTGCGCGTGCTGGTGAACCAAGATGATGATGCCGCACTCCTACGCATTATCAATACGCCAAAGCGAGAAATCGGCACGGCAACCCTTGAAAAGCTGGGAGCATTATCATCAGAGAAACATATCAGTTTATTTGAAGCCATTTTTGATTTTGAGTTAATTCAACGTGTGACACCAAAAGCCTATAATGCCTTACAGCATTTTGCTCGCTGGATTGTGGAACTCAATGATGAAATTTTGCGCGCTGAGCCAGAAGACGCCATTCGTCGAATGTTGAGCCAATTGCATTATGAAGAGTATCTTTACGAAACCGCTACTTCACCAAGAATGGCAGAAGTGCAAAGTAAAAATGTGGCACTCCTATTCCAATGGGTGGCGGAAATGCTCAAAGGCGATGAGTTTAATGAGCCAATGACGCTCAACCAAGTGGTCGCTCGTTTAACCTTGCGCGATATGTTAGAACGTGGTGAAGAAGATAATGAGAGCGATCAGGTGCAGCTGATGACGCTACACGCCTCAAAAGGGCTGGAATTTCCCCACGTTTTTTTAGTGGGAATGGAAGAGAATATCCTGCCACATCAAACCAGCATTGATGAAGACAATGTGGAAGAGGAACGCCGTTTAGCCTATGTAGGTATTACGCGTGCGCAACAAACGCTGACCTTTTCCTTATGCAAAGAGCGGCGACAATTTGGTGAAATTTTTAAACCAACACCAAGTCGCTTTTTAGATGAGCTGCCCGCAGATGATGTACAATGGGAAAGAGATAAACCAGCATTAAGTCAAGCAGAAAAAAATGCTAGAACTGAACAGCACGTTAATAATGTGCTAGCAATTTTAGATAGCAAATAATAGATTTTATCTTAGCTGTTGATAAATCAGGCAAACGAAACATTATTGATAAAAATCGTTTGACTTATGCCAGTTCAATCCGTATTATACGGCGCACAAACCGATTGCGGTGAGATGGCCGAGAGGCTGAAGGCGCACCCCTGCTAAGGGTGTATAGGGGAAACTCTATCGAGGGTTCGAATCCCTCTCTCACCGCCATTTACTCAGGGCATCCGTAGCTCAGCTGGATAGAGTACTCGGCTACGAACCGAGCGGTCAGAGGTTCGAATCCTCTCGGATGCGCCATTTTATTGCACTCTACAGTAAAATTAAAATGATTAAATGATTGGTTAGCGAATTCAAATACGCACCCGTAGCTCAGCTGGATAGAGTACTCGGCTACGAACCGAGCGGTCAAAGGTTCGAATCCTTTCGGGTGCGCCATCTTATTAATTTTCTCTCAATCCAAAAATCTATTTTTTCTTGATGTAATATGATATTTGCTTGAAAAATAACGTATTTTTCTGGTTTTTCTTGATTTTTCACGCTCTATTTTTGGGTTGATTGTGAGCACATTTTATCTGTTGTACCATTTATTTGCTATTTGCACCCAAAATGTACCAATTATTGCACCAGACTAGATATTTAAGATTTTATGGCAACATTTATAAAAAGAAATATATAGTTAGTGAGGACAAATCAAAAAAGTGAGATGAGTTTATCTATTCATATTTAAAATAATGTCGAGGCCAAACTGTTCTTGTTTCCATTCATTCCTATTTGACAATAAAAAAATAATAGATGATTTAGTCTATATAAAGGAAGCCCCACGCTTTGTAGAATGGGGCTTAATTTAAGAGATAAAAATTATTGCAACAATGAAATATCCGCTACTTGTAAGAACAATCCTTGTAAAGTACGTAGAATAGCTAAGCGATTTTGACGCAATTGTGGATCTTCTGCATTCACCATCACTTTTTCAAAGAAGTTATCCACGGGCTGGCGTAAATTAGCCAGTTTATCCAATACCGCAACATAATCACCATTTGCAATAAGCGGTTGTACTTCACTTTGTAGCGTGAGTACACTTTCGGCGAGTACCTTTTCTTCAGGCTCAACGCAACGTTCTAAATGGATTTCGCCGATTTCACCATCTGTTTTAGCTAGAATATTTGTTACACGTTTATTGGCAGCGGCCAAGGCTTCAGCAGCATCTAAGGTGCGGAAGTGTGAAACGGCACGCACACGGGCATCAAAATCCGCAGGTTTCGTTGGTCGGCGTGCCAATACCGCTTGGATCACATCAACGCCAAAGCCCTCATCTTGATACCACGCACGGAATCGTCCGAGCATAAAGTCTAGCACATCATTTACCACATTTTGATTACTGAGTTTATCGCCATAAAGCGCGGTCGCTTTTTCCACTAATTGTTGTAAATCAAGTGGTAATTTTTTCTCAACAATAATTCGCAACACACCTAGTGCGGCACGGCGAAGTGCAAACGGATCTTTATCGCCTTTTGGATGTTGTCCAATGCCGAAAATCCCAGCAAGTGTATCTAATTTATCCGCTAGCGCCACGCAGCACGCCACTAAGCTATTTGGTAAGGCATCGCCAGCAAAACGTGGCATATATTGTTCATTTAATGCGATAGCAACTTCTTCATCTTCGCCATCGTGACGAGCGTAGTGCATCCCCATTACACCTTGTGTATCGGTAAATTCAAACACCATATTGGTCATTAAATCACATTTAGAAAGTAAACCCGCACGCTTCGCTTTGGTTTCGTCTGCCCCAATTAGCCCAGCAATAATGCCACTTAATTGTTCAATACGAGCAGTTTTGTCGCGCAATGTGCCAAGCTGTTGTTGGAATAACACCGTTTCTAAACGTGGCAAATTGTCTTCCAAACGCTGTTTTAAGTCGGTTTTGAAGAAAAATTCTGCATCGGTTAAACGTGGGCGCACCACTTTTTCGTTCCCTTCAATGATCGCACTTGGATCGTCTGGGTTGATATTGGATACAAAGATAAAGTGCGGTAATAATTTGCCATTTTTATCGTAAATAGGGAAATATTTTTGGTCGCCTTTCATTGTATACACTAATGCTTCAGCTGGTACAGCAAGGAAGCGTTCTTCAAATTTGGCGGTCAGTACATTTGGATATTCCACCAAGGCTGTGACTTCATCGAGTAAATCCTCTTCAATATCTGCCACGCCACCGAGAGCGGTCGCTTTTGCTTGGGATTTTGCAAGAATTTCTGCACGGCGTTCGTTGAAATCAGCAATCACCATACCTTTTTCTTTGAGTAACGCAGGATATTGATCGGCGTGTGCAATTTGGAATTCTCGCTCGCCTAAAAAACGGTGTCCACGAATGGTGTTACCACTTGCCACACCAAGAATTTCACCGGTAATTAATTCATCACCTAATAAAAGGGTAACGGTATGTACTGGGCGTACAAACTGTTCGTTTTTATCCCCCCAACGCATTGTTTTTGGGATAGGCAATTTGGCCAATGCATTGCTGATAATGCCCACCAGCAAGTTTTTGGTTGGTTGTCCTTCAACCACCGCACGGTGAACCAGCCACTCGCCTTTATCTGTCGCTAAGCGTTGCGCTTGATCAACCGTGATGCCACAACCTCTCGCCCAGCCTTCAGCTGCCTTAGTTGGCTTGCCTTCTGCATCAAATGCTGCGGATACTGCAGGACCACGTTTTTCCACCTCTTTACTCGGCTGAGCAGTGGCTAACGCCAACACTTTCACCGCCAAACGGCGAGGAGCTGCAAACCATTCTACCTTATCAAATGTTAACCCAGCTTGATTAAGCTCTTGTTCCACATTCTCTTTAAACGCCACCGCTAATTTTTTCAGAGCTTTCGGTGGTAGCTCTTCTGTGCCGATCTCGGCGAGGAAATTTTGTGTTGTCATTTTTTTCTCTTTTACTTAATATCTTTTCTATATTGAACCATTGAAGTTTGTTTGGCTAATTTATCATACAACTTTTGCGCCGTATGGTTATCACGATCTGTCATCCAATAGACTCGGTTAAATTGCTGTTTTTCTGCAAGTTGATAAATATACTCGATAAGCTGTTTGCCAATGCCTCGCCCACGGTATGATTCAGCAACAAACAGATCTTCTAAATAACAACAAGGCGTAGTATTCCAGGTATTGGGGTGAATAACAATGTGAGCAAAACCAACGAGTTTTTCACCATCAAATGCTCCCAATCCTTGAATTTGTGCTGCACTCGAGATATTATGCCAAGTATGTTGCGTAACCACGTCATCTAATGATGTTTGGTAAAAAGTTAAGTAGCCCTGCCAAAGTGGCTGCCATTGGGTAAAATCTTCTGCTTGTAATAAACGAATTTCCATCAATAAGCCTCTGCAATTTACTTTTCTATTACCCTCTTGGCGAAAAATAAAGTGTAAGCTGATCAGTATCTAAAATCACCTCATCACCAACAACTAAAGCTGGAACACCAGCATAACCATTCGCTTTCACAGCATCGAAAACTGAATGCTGATCACGTAAACGTAAAAAACGTTTCAGATTTGCCATACTTTCCAAAATACTAACGCTTTCATATTCCACATTTAAGCGAGCTAACTCTGCCATAAAAGGCGCTGTATCGGGGCAAAGATGGGCAAAAAATAAAACCGGTTTTGTCATTTTGATCATCCTAAAATTGTTTATACTGTTGGTGTTGTTGTTTGCAAACAAGGGTATTTAGTATTCATTTTTGCAGCCCATTCCGTAAGATTTGGAAAATTTTTCTCTAAATCGTAACCTGTATTGTCGGGACGAAATTGCCACCAATCAATTAAACATACCGCACTCAACGTACCAATATTTAATTCATCGCCAAATTTTGCCAGTTTCTCTTCTAGCTGCATAAAACTTCGAATATTTCTTTCCATTAACTGGTGATGTCTTGCTTTCCACCACTCATTTTCAGGACGAAAACGTCGCTCTACAACAATCATCGGCGTAGTATTTTCTAAAATACCTTCAACTAAAGCATGTAGTCCCAATACTTGCCAACGTTTACCATTCATTGGGAACAAAGTAGGCTGTAAACCTATACTATCCAAATATTGACTAATTAACAGACTACCAAATAACCATTCACCATTTTCTATTTGTAATGCAGGGATTCGCCCTAATGGATTATGCTGATTATGGGGTGAATTAGGATCAAATGAATCAGTTATGCGCAACATCTCAACTTGATTTTCAAGTTGATGATATTTCAATGTTGCCACAACCTTACGAGCAAATGAACTTGTCGTGGAATACCAAAGTTTCATTTTTTATTCCCCTTTAATCAGATAATCAAAAAATTATTTCTTACACCCTGGAAACCCTAACGCTTCACGGCTGGCGTAATAAGCCTCAGCTACACCTTTAGTTAGGGTGCGAATGCGTAAAATATAACGTTGACGCTCGGTAACGGATATCGCTTTGCGTGCATCAAGCAGGTTGAAACTGTGTGCTGCTTTTAAAATACGTTCATAAGCAGGCAGCGGTAATGGTTTTTCTAATGCAAGCAAACTTTGAGCTTCTTTTTCATATTGTTCAAAACAGTAGAAAAGAAAATCAGTATTAGCGTATTCAAAGTTATAAGTAGATTGTTCCACTTCGTTTTGGTGGAATACATCGCCGTAGGTGGTTTTACCTAATGGGCCGTCTGACCAAACAAGATCGTAAACGCTATCTACACCTTGAATATACATTGCCAAACGCTCTAAACCGTAGGTGATTTCGCCCGTTACGGGTTTACATTCTAAGCCGCCCACCTGTTGGAAATAGGTAAATTGAGTCACTTCCATTCCGTTTAACCATACTTCCCAGCCTAAACCCCACGCACCGAGTGTTGGGTTTTCCCAGTTGTCTTCTACAAAACGAATATCATTTTGCGTTGGATCGAAGCCAAGCATTTTTAAGCTATCAAGATATAACTCTTGAATATTGTCTGGCGAAGGCTTGATTACTACTTGGAATTGGTAGTAATGTTGTAAGCGATTAGGGTTTTCGCCATAACGACCATCAGTTGGACGGCGAGAGGGTTGCACATAAGCAAATGCCATTGGTTCAGGCCCTAAGGCACGCAAAGCGGTCATTGGGTGCGAAGTTCCCGCCCCGACTTCCATATCAAAAGGTTGAACAATAGTACAACCTTGCTCTGCCCAGTAATCTTGGAGGGCTAAAATCATACCTTGAAAGGTTTTTACATTAAATTTTTTATCCATAAGTGTTCTATTTTCACAAGTTAAAGAAATATAGCTATTATACGGGATAAGCAATCATTATCCCAGTTTTCCGTAAAATTTGCCTGAAAATTGCTGAATATATCTAAATACATTCGTTCAATATTTGTGGTTGCGAAAGAGAAAGCGCGTAAATATTAGCGATAAAATGCGTTTGTTCACTTTCTGGAATTTCGATAGGAATTAACGCAAGCAATTCTAAGTAGCGTTGAAAAACACGAGGGAAAAGCGTATCACTTTGCATTTCTGAAAATATATCTTGATCCAAGGGATGAACGGCATACCCTCGCTTAATTCGTCCTAATGCCATTGCAAAATGGTTGAGCAGCATAAAGGCTTGACGGCTTTCTACATCAGCGTGCCATTGTTCAAGCAGATATTCTCGAAGATGAAATACCCATTCTATGATTTCTTCATCGATCAACTTTCGTTGTAATAAAAAAGTTAATTGTTGTTGTAGTTTCATTGACACCTCTGAATGATTTTCAGGTTAGGAAAGTGCGGTGTTTTTTAGCGATAAATTTTTGCTTAATTCTAACTTTACCGAAATCTCACCAAATAAAACAGTGCAGGGATCACAAATTTATAGCAAAATATGCAAAATTTTAAAGAAAGAAGGTAGTAATCTATGAGAGATTTAGCGTTTTTGGCTGATTATGATGGCTTAATTTTTGATATGGATGGTACAGTTATCGACACAATGCCAAGCCATAAAAAAGCGTGGGATAAAGTAGGTGAAACCTTGGGTTATCCTTTAAATGGGGAAATGATTTATCAACTTGGTGGTGCGCCTGTGAAAGTGATAGCTGAACAAATGATGAAAAAAGCCGCAATGCCAATGGAATTGTTTGATGAAGTGATCCAACTAAAACGCCAATACGGCATTGAATTAATTATGCAGCATTCCACCTTGTTGCCAGCAGCGCAGGTGGTGATGCAATTTGCTGGGCAAAAACCTTTGGCGTTGGGAACAGGATCGCACCGCAATGTGACCAATTTATTGCTCGATAAATTTGATTTGCACGCCTATTTTGATGCTGTGGTTACTGCAGAAGATGTGGAAAAGCACAAGCCCGAACCCGATACGTTTTTACGTTGTGCTGAATTAATCAAAGTGAATCCGCAACGTTGTGTAGTATTTGAAGATGCGGATCTTGGTGTACAAGCAGGCCTTGCAGCAGGTATGGACGTGTTTGATGTGCGCATCAATCAACTGATTAAGGGCAATTAAATGTTATCCGATAAGCAAAAAATGCTCACAGGGTTGGCGCATAAACCGAATGATCCAGAATTAATGCAACTTCGCATTGAAAATAAAAAGCGACTTTTTCAATACAATACGCAAATTTGCCCTTCTGAAACAGAAAAAAGAGCGGTGCTAATTCAGCAAATTTTAGGCAAATGCAAAAATGAACCCCATATTAACGCCCCGTTTTTTTGCGATTACGGCTGCTTTATTGAAGTGGGTGAAAACTTTTTTGCTAACTATAACTGCACAATGCTTGATAACGGTGGTATTACTATTGGTGATAATGTAATGTTAGCACCCAATGTGAGCCTTTATACTGTAGGTCACCCCCTTGATGCTGAATTACGCCGTCAAGATTGGGAACAAGCGCTGCCGATCACCATTGGTAATAATGTATGGATTGGTGGAAATGCCATTATCTTAGGCGGTGTAACCATCGGCGATAACGTAGTGATTGGTGCAGGTTCAGTGGTGAGCAAAGATATTCCCGCAAATAGCCTTGTGGTAGGCAATCCTGCCAAAGTGATTCGCCAAATTACCGAGCAAGATAAGCTCAATTACATTAACAAATATATGGCAGACTATGCTTGATTGGCTGACCGATTGGCTATTGGGATCGCAAAATAGCCTATGGCTAATGTTTACTAGCGCCTTTCTTAGTGCCACCGTATTGCCTGGTAATTCGGAAATTATTTTCCTGTTTCTCACCGCACCTCTTATTGGCACAATGTTTTCTAATGATGTACTAAATTTGATCGCCGTCGCGACTGTAGGTAACACCCTTGGTAGTATGACTACCTATGTGATTGGACGCTGGTTTCCCAAATTAGAACAAAAAAATCTACAACGCAGCTGGGCGTTAGACAAAATTCAGCGTTACGGCATTTGGACGTTATTATTAAGCTGGTTGCCTATAGTAGGCGATGCGTTTTGCGCTATGGCGGGTTGGTTGAGGTTTAACTGCTTGAAATCAATGATTTTAATCTTTTTTAGCAAGCTATTACGCTATGTTTTTCTTTATCAACTAAACATATTGACATACTAATGTAGCGAAAATTAATGCTTGCTTTCTAAACAAAAAAACGTATTATAGACGTCTAGACGCAAAAACATCTAAAAAGTTAATTTCAGATTTTAAGGAAAGCTATGTCATCTTATTTATTTACTTCCGAATCTGTATCGGAAGGGCATCCAGATAAAATTGCCGATCAGATTTCTGACGCTGTATTAGACGAGATTTTAAAACAAGATCCAAAAGCACGTGTAGCGTGCGAAACCTATGTTAAGACAGGAATGGCGCTTGTGGGCGGTGAGATAACCACATCAGCTTGGGTGGATATTGAAAACCTTACTCGCCAGGTGATTTGTGATATTGGTTACGAACATTCTGAAATGGGCTTTGATGGCCATTCTTGTGCAGTGCTAAATGCAATTGGTAAACAATCTTCAGACATCAACCAAGGTGTGGATCGCGAAAGTCCGTTAGATCAAGGTGCGGGTGACCAAGGCATTATGTTTGGTTATGCAACCAACGAAACAGATGTATTAATGCCAGCAGCGATCACCTATGCTCATCGCTTGATGGAACGTCAAGCACAAGTGCGTAAAAATGGCATTTTAGCTTGGTTACGTCCTGATGCGAAAAGTCAAGTTACCTTAAAATATGAAAATGATAATATCGTGGGTATTGATGCGGTTGTGCTTTCTACTCAACATTCAGATGGAGTAAGCCAACAAGAGATCTATGATGGTGTAATGGAAGAAATTATTAAACCAGTACTACCAAGCGAATGGCTTAGCAAAGACACAAAATATTTTATCAACCCAACAGGTCGCTTTGTAATTGGGGGGCCTATGGGGGATTGTGGTTTAACTGGACGCAAGATTATTGTAGATACTTACGGTGGTGCAGCGCGCCATGGTGGGGGCGCATTCTCTGGTAAAGATCCATCAAAAGTGGATCGCTCAGCAGCGTATGCAGCTCGTTATGTTGCGAAGAATATTGTTGCCGCAGGATTAGCGGATCGTTGTGAAATTCAACTCTCTTATGCAATTGGTGTGGCAGAGCCAACATCTATTATGGTGGAAACCTTTGGCACGGGCAAAGTGAGCAATGAATTGTTGGTAAATTTAGTGCGTGAATTTTTCGATTTACGCCCTTATGGCTTAATCAAAATGCTCGATCTTATTCAACCAATCTATCGTCAAACTGCAGCTTATGGGCACTTTGGTCGTGAACAATTCCCTTGGGAAAGAACCGACCGCGCTGCGGAATTAAGAGTCGCCGCAGGGTTGAAATAAACGAAAAATTATTGAACAGTAAATATGGCTAGATTAATTCTCTCCGCGTTTTTGCTTTATTGGATAGAATAAATTTAGCTATATTTTTTTATTTATGTCAGCAATCGATCCATCATTACGTTTACTTAATATGCAGATTCTCCGTCAGTTACGCCATTATTTACAACTGGCAGAGCAATATTTTCAGCGTACTTTTCCAATACCTACTGTCAACTATCAATTGCGTGGCGTGAAAGCGGGTGTAGCATATTTGCAGAAAAATGAAATCCGTTTTAACCGCACTTTACTGCTTGAAAATCCCGAATATTTTTTACAACAAATTATTCCCCATGAATTAGCACATTTAATTGTCTATCAAGTCTTTGGGCGAGTTGCGCCGCATGGCAGAGAATGGAAAACGATAATGGAAACGGTTTTTTGCCAACCTGCTGAAATTTACCACAATCTCGATATTAAAAGTGTGCAAGGAAAAACCTTTACTTATCGTTGTGCGTGCCGCACTCATGATCTTAGCTTACGCCGTCATAACAAAGTACAAAAACAAAGTGCGGTGTATTTTTGTCGAGAATGTAAACAAGCATTGATCTATTTACCATTAAGTGCAGACTATGCTAAACTAAGTTAGTTTCTACAAACTTTGATTGGAGAAGACTATGAAGAAATTATTAGCAGTAGCAATCGGTGCCTTAGCCATTTCAGCAACAGCCAGTGCAAACTTGTATGTGCAAGGCGATTTAGGTTATTCAAAAACAAAATTTACTGGCGATTTTGATGATTCAAATATGAGTAAAGTAGCGCCAAGCGTAGCAATTGGATATAAAGTTAATGAGCTACGTTTTGCGTTAGACTATACCTATTATGGTAAGAAAAACTATTCTTACCATATTCAAGAAAATGCAACAGATTATGAAAAAGGTAACGGCTCAATTAAAGCTCAAGGTTTTGGTCTTTCAGCCCTGTATGATTTTGATTTAGATAGCGCACTCAAACCTTATGTTGGATTGCGTTTATCATTAAATAACATCAAAGCTAATGAGACTTTTGTTGAGGTGAGTTCTAACTCAGTGGCTACAAACTCTGACTCTGAATCGCATACTAAATTTGGTTATGGTGTATTAGCAGGCGTATCTTACAAGCTTAATAATAATTTAACTTTAGATACGGGTATTCAATTGCAACGTTTAGCTTCTTTTGAAAATACTAAAGTAAATCAATATGGTTTTAAAGTAGGTCTTCGCTACGAGTTCTAATTGTCTTTACATCATAAACTATGAATACCGCTTATAAGAGCGGTATTTTTTATGATCTTTTCTGGCATTTTGGGCAAAAAAAGCTATTACGTTGCCCGATGACCAAACTTTCAATTTTTGTTCCGCACTTTGGACAAGGTTTATCTTTATTGCCGTAAACCCGTAGCACTTGGGCGAAATAACCAGGGCGACCGTCAGGTTGTAAGAAATCTTTTAAAGTAGTTCCACCTTTTGCAATGGCAGTGGCAAGCACTTGTTTAATGGCGTGAACCAGCAATTCGCATTGTGCTTTGGTTAAGTTTTTGGCTAATTTCAGCGGATGTAAACCGCATAAAAATAGCGTTTCATTGGCATAAATATTGCCGACCCCCACCACCACCGCATTATCCATTAAAAAGGTTTTAAGTGCGGTCTGTTTTTTGCGAGATTTTTTGAACAGATATGCGCCTGTAAATTCTGCAGAAAGAGGTTCTGGTCCAAGCTTCGCAAAAAGATGAAAATCTTCCAGATTATCCGTCCACAACCACGCACCAAAACGGCGAGGATCGTTATAACGCAGCACCTTGCCATTATTCATCACAATATCTAAATGATCGTGTTTATCAATGGGACTATCTTGTGGCACTACACGCAAAGATCCTGACATTCCCAAATGCCCAATGATCGCCCCTTTTTCGGTATGAATGATCAGATATTTTGCACGGCGGGAAAGATGGCTTACTTTAACCTGCTTAAACTCACTTAATTGTGGGCTGACTTCCCAGCGTAATTTAGGATTGCGTACCACGATTTGTTCAATGGTAAATCCCGTTAAATAAGGCGAAATACCATTTTTGGTGGTTTCAACTTCAGGTAATTCAGGCATTTTTTCTCCGTGTAAATAAATGTATTAGTTCTAATGAAAATTTTTCTGCGTAACGATATAAATAGGGGCAATCAAGAAAAATCCAAGAAAATCGGCTATAAAAAAACCCGAACAAGTCGGGTTTTTCTAATTCATCAAAGCCAAATTATTTGATTTTAGCTTCTTTATAAATAACGTGTTTACGCACAACAGGATCAAATTTTTTGATCTCCATTTTTTCTGGCATATTACGTTTATTTTTAGTTGTTGTGTAGAAATGACCGGTTTCAGCTGTTGAAACTAAACGGATTTTTTCACGAGCACCTTTAGCTGCCATTTTTTAGCTCCTTAGATTTTCTCGCCACGAGCACGGATTTCAGCCAACACTGCATCAATGCCTTTTTTATCAATAATACGCATACCTTTCGCTGTTAAGCGTAAAGTTACGAAACGTTTTTCAGACTCAACCCAGAAACGGTGAGTGTGTAAGTTAGGAAGAAAACGACGACGAGTCGCATTCATTGCGTGCGAGCGGTTGTTACCAACTGCTGGACGCTTGCCTGTTACTTGACAGACTCTAGACATATTAATCTCCAATAAATCAAATATAAGCTCGAGCTTAGGGTTCGGATATTGCAAACTAGGTTTGCAAGCTACCTCGTCAGGTCGCTCTAACCGACCCGCATACTATATTAAAGGTTGCAAATTATACTCACTTTATTTGTTATACTCAAGCCTAAATCACTTAATTAACGTAATAAATGACAAAAAAATCAGCAACTCCACCGCTTTATTATTGCAAGGCGACCATTATAACCAACCTTTTTCGCTAAAAGAAACATAACAACCTTTGCCGATCACAAAATGATCTAGCACGCGAATTTCCACTAATTCGGCCACTTTTTGGATCTTTTCCGTGATGAACCGATCAGAATTGCTTGGCTCTGCAATGCCAGAAGGGTGATTATGTGCCAAAATAATTGCCGCCGCATTACAAAAAAGTGCGCTTTTAACAATTTCTCTGGGATACACCGCAGCCGTGTTGATCGTACCTAAAAACATTTCTTCTTTTTTAATCAGGCGATGCTGATTATCTAAAAAAAGTACCAAAAAAACTTCCCGCTCTTTATGCTCTAGCTCCGCTTGCAAATACATTCGCACTAACTCTGGGCGAGTAAATGCTTGCGCCATTTCCAATTCTTGCAATAAATAACGCTTTGTCATTTCCGTACTGGCTTGTAGCTGAATAAATTGCGTAATGCCTAAGCCTTTAACGTTGCAAAAGGCTTTTTGATCTGCACTGATTAACTGCCGTAATGATCCAAAATGATCAAGAACCACACGAGATAATTCCATTACCGAACAGTTCTTGATTCCCGTGCGTAAAAAAATGGCTAATAATTCGCTATCATCAAGGGCTTCAGCACCTAATTTTAGCAGTTTTTCGCGTGGCATTAAGGTGGGCATTTTTTGTAGTGATTCCATTTCGCTAACATCAAATTGTAGATCTTTTTAGCATAGGTAACGTTATTCTGGCAGGCTTCTCCACGAATTTTGCGATTCAGATCGAAAAATTGAATTTTTTATTGGGGAAAATTACAGTAAAATTGACCGCACTTTTAATTAGAATTCATATCCATAATGCAAGATCTTCAAGGAAAACGAATTGTTGTTGGCATAACAGGCGGGATCGCTGCTTATAAAAGTGTTGAGCTCATTCGCTTGTTACGCAAAAGCCAAGCGGAAGTGCGCGTGGTTCTCACACCAGCGGCGGCAGAATTTGTTACGCCACTCACGTTGCAAGCTATTTCAGGCAATGCGGTTGCTCAATCATTGCTTGATCCCCAAGCAGAATTGGCAATGGGGCATATTGAGCTGGCAAAATGGGCGGATCTCATTGTGATCGCCCCTGCCAGTGCAGATTTTATGGCACGCCTAAATGCTGGAATGGCCAATGATCTGCTGACGACTATTTGTCTTGCCACCAGCGCACCGATTTTGATTGCGCCTGCGATGAATCAGCAAATGTTTCGCCAGCCGATTACCCAACAAAATTTGATTAATTTAAAAGCCCGTGGTATTGCTACAATAGGGCCTAACAGTGGTGAACAGGCTTGTGGTGATGTGGGTTTTGGGCGAATGTCAGAACCTGTTGAAATTTATACCGCTCTTTGTGAAATTTTGTTACCCTTGCACGATCTGAGCCACTTAACCATTGCGATCACCGCAGGCCCTACACGTGAAGCCATTGATCCCGTGCGTTACATTAGCAATCATAGTTCAGGAAAAATGGGGTTTGCTATCGCTGAAGCTTTTGCCAAACGGGGGGCGAAAGTCAAGTTAATTGCAGGGCCAGTGAATTTGCCTACGCCTGCTCACGTGGAGCGAATCGATGTGATTTCCGCGCAAGAAATGGCGGAGGTTTCCCTTATGCTACAAGTCGATATTTTTATTGGTTGTGCGGCAGTGGCGGATTACCGTGTTGCTCAAATCGCTGAGCAAAAAATGAAGAAAACTGCCGATAATGATAAGCTCACCTTAGAATTGGTGAAAAACCCTGATATTATTGCGGCAGTGGCGGCACTAAAGGAAAATCGTCCTTTTGTGGTGGGATTTGCCGCAGAAACGCAAAATGTTGCACAATATGCACAAGATAAATTAGTACGTAAAAATTTGGATCTAATCTGTGCGAACGATGTGTCTAATGGGCAAGGCTTTAATGGTGATGACAACCAGCTCCAACTTTTTTGGCGTAATGGCGGCTTACAATTACCACGTAGCAGCAAAAAAGATCTGGCGGTACAACTTGTACAACACATTGTAGAACGCTTTAAAGCTCACGTTTGAACGAAGGAATAAAGGAATGAAAAAGATTGACGTAAAAATTTTAGATAGCCGAATTGGTACAGAATTTCCCTTACCAGCTTATGCCACTAGCGGTTCTGCCGGCTTAGATCTGCGTGCGTTGGTGGAAGAATGTTTTGAAATTCAGCCAGGGGAAACCAAATTGATCCCAACAGGGCTTTCTATTTATATCGCCGATCCTAACCTTGCAGCAGTGATTTTGCCTCGTTCAGGGCTTGGGCATAAACACGGTATCGTGCTCGGGAATTTAGTTGGCTTGATTGATTCGGACTACCAAGGCCCTTTAATGGTATCAATGTGGAACCGTAGTGATCAGTCTTTCAAAGTGGAAGTGGGCGATCGCATTGCACAGCTAGTGTTTGTGCCAGTAGTACAAGCAGAATTTAATATCGTGAGTGATTTTGAACAAACAGAACGTGGCGAAGGTGGATTTGGCCATTCAGGCAAACAATAGAGGGACTATGGTCGAAGAACAACTGGAAATTGCAGGCATTGAGCCTGCACCCGAACAAAAGCTCAGTGAAAAAAATATAGAAAAATCATCAAAAAGCGATAAGCGCAGCGTAAAAGAGCGCCGTCAGCAAGTGCTTACTGTACTCACTCATATGCTTCATTCAGAACAAGGAATGGAACGAATGACGACAGCACGTCTTGCAGAAAAAGTGGGGGTATCTGAAGCGGCATTATATCGTTATTTTCCAAGCAAAACTAAAATGTTCGAGGCCTTGATTGAAAATTTGGAAGGCACGTTATTTAGCCGTATCAACCAATCAATCAAAAACGAAACCAACACAATGAACCGCGTACGAGATATTTTGCAAATGATCTTAGATTTCGCACGCAAAAACCCAGGGCTAACCCGTGTGCTAACAGGCCACGCCTTAATGTTTGAAGATCCCAAATTACAAGCACGCGTAGCACAATTTTTCGATCGTCTAGAATTCCAATTTGTGAATATTTTACAAATGCGTAAACTGCGCGAAGGGCGAGCGTTTAGTATTGACGAACGCATTCTCGCCACTTATCTAGTCAATCTCTGTGAAGGGCAGTTTATGCGTTATGTGCGGTCGAATTTTCGCCATAATTCAAACCAAAACTTTGAACAGCAATGGAAACTTATTGCGGTACACTTTGCATAATAGCAATTTTTAGGTAAGATGATGATTATTCCTTGGCAAGATTTAGAAGAAGAAATGCTCATTAATATTGCAGAAAGTTTCATTCTGCGTGAAGGGACAGATTACGGTGAACGGGAGCTTTCCCTCAAACAGAAAACTCAAAACTTACTGACCGAAATACGTCAAGGAAAGGCTGTAATTGTTTGGTCAGAATTACACGAATCCATTGATATAAAAGATAAAATGGAATTTTCCCAACATAAGTAATACCCAGGAGGACTCGTGCAAGAACAACTCGGACAAATCCACACACCACCAATGGATCCAACAGTCGAATGGTTTCTGTCTCATTGTCATATTCACAGATATCCAGCAAAAAGCTCGCTTATTCACGCCGGTGAGAAGGCTGAGACACTGTATTATTTGATTAAAGGATCTGTTGCCGTATTAGTGAAAGATGATGAGGGTAAAGAAATGATCCTCAGTTATCTCGGACAAGGGGATTTTTTTGGTGAAGCTGGATTATTTCACGAAGGGCAATTACGCTCTGCTTGGATCAAAACTAAAACAGCCTGTGAAGTAGCTGAAATTTCTTATAAAAAATTTCGCCAACTTATCCAAGTGAACCCTGAAGTATTAATGTATCTCACCGCGCAATTAGCAGATCGCCTACAAAACACGTCAAAACAAGTTCGTAATCTTGCTTTTTTAGATGTGACAGGGCGTATTGCTCAAACCCTGCTTAATTTAACAAAAATGCCAGATGCAATGACTCATCCAGAAGGAATGCAGATAAAAATCACCCGCCAAGAAATTGGTCAAATGGTCGGTTGTTCACGAGAAACGGTAGGACGAATTCTAAAAATGCTTGAAGAACAGCATCTCATCTCTGCACGAGGCAAAACTATCGTAGTATATGGCTCTCGTTGATAAAATGGACTGATATTCCAGTCCATTTATTAGTTATAAAAAGGGTAGTTAGAATTTGACTCACTCGTCTTTAATATCTGTTATTTGAGTAATCCCTGTTCCTCTAACTTACCTAAAAAATAAGGCATTTGCACGCGCCACCAAGGCCAGTCGTGATCGACATCTGTCCCCCAGAAGTCAAACCAAGCAGGGATATCTTTGGCTTGGAAAGCTTGTTGTAAGCGTGTGGTGTCGGCGATGTGCTGTTCTTCCCAAGCACCCTGCCCAACGGCTACTATATAATGGTTTTGGCGGTAGCGGTCTAAAAACCACGGGTCGTTTTGATTCCATAAATAATCAATGGGGGAATTAAAATAGACTTCCGCATTGCCGTGAAATTCACCGGTGAAAAAACGGGCATCGTACACGCCGCTTAAGGCGATTGCTGTATCGAAAAGATCGGGGTGGCGTAAGGCGAAGTTAATGGTGTGGAATGCACCCATACTACAACCCGTGGCGATCATAGCCCCTTGCCATTGGGATTCGTGGCGAATTAATGGCACTAACTCATTGATAATATAGCGATCATAAGCATTGTGTGCCTGTGCCATATCTTGCCCTGATTTATAATCCGCCAGCCAAGATTCCTTATCAAAAGAATCAGGGGTGTAAAATTTAAGTAAGCCGCGTTCAATGAAAGAACGGCAGGCATCAATCATTCCAAAATTGCCATATTCGTTTTCATTTCCCCCTGATGAAGGAAAAACAATTACGGGCTTGCCGCTGTGGCCATCGACATTAAAAGGCATTTCGCGGCCGAGTTCTCCGCTCCAATGATGACGGCGTTCAAAAAACATTTTTCCTCCTATTGTTTTTGATGAGCGAATTGAATAATTTCACGCATTTGTTCAAGGCTCGGCGTGCGCGCCAATATTCCTTCCTCTCCCATAATTTTGGCAAAGACGCCCGGCACTTGCTGTACGCTAATGATATTGTGTGGGAATTTTTCGCACACTTCGGCAATGGAATGAGCATAATGCTGATTTGCCTTGCGAGAGATATACACCACATTCCAAGGATGCGAAATTTGCGCGTGGAATTGGTTATCTTTCACAATATGTGCATATTCATTAAATACATCAAAATCATTGGCATAATTCCACATATCAATGGTCAGACCACCCGGTGGGCGACAATTCACTTCTAATGGTAATAATTCGTTGGTTTTCTTCACACGGAAAAACTCGAAATGAAAGAACCGCTCTTTGACATTAAAGGCTTTGACGCATTGTTTGCCGAGTTCTACCAATTTTGGCGAAATTTCACGGGGAACGTAATAGAACATATCGCCGTCTTTTTCTACGGTATCCAGCACCGCTTCGGAATACTCAAGGCTGGAATAAAACACAATATTGCCATCGCGATCCGTTAAGCCGTCAAAGGTAACAATATCGCCGTCAATAAATTCTTCCATAATGTATTCCACGTTGGGATTTTTATGACTGAAGAAGTTTTCCAATTCTTGTGTATTTTTAATCTTATAAGTATCGCTTGCGCCTACGCCAGAATTGGGTTTGATAATCACGGGATAATGTAATTCGTGTGCTAATTTTCTGGCATCTTCATCGCTTTCAAATACACGTCCTTTCGCCACTTTTAAGCCTGTTTGGTGGAAAATTTCTTTCATTTTTGATTTGGTTTTAATGGATTTCATATCTTCATTTTTATAACCAAATACATTGAAATCCGTACGAAGTTTCGCGTCTAGCTCAAGCCAATATTCATTGTGCGATTCAATCCGATCAATGCGCCCATATTTATGTGCAAAATAGCCCAGTGCGCGATAAACCTGATCGTAATCTTCCATATTATCTACGCGATAATACTCCGTCAGCGCATTGCGCAAATTTTCACTTAGTTGATCATAAGGCATGTCGGCAATGCCTAAGGTGTTGAAACCATTTTCCCGCAAGCGCACGGCAAAGGTTTCAAAATTGGTCGGGAAATGGGGTGAAATCATCACAAAGTTTAATGGTCTTGACATAGACTATCCCTTAATCTAAAAAATAACGAAAACGATTGCATTATACAAAAAATCATCAAGTGATAAAAGTAACAACATATAAATTTGAATAAATTGAGTTATTTATTCCTTATTTTTTAGACGTAAACAGAGGGTAATAAATGTAAATATCACTGCGATAAGTAATACGTTTACAATGATTTTCTCTATCGTATTTTTAGGCTTCTTATAAATATTTCATAGTTCAAAGCATAGGTTAAATTAGATACTAAAACTATTATTATATTTTTATTTTCTCATACATTCGTTGTATTTAATTTCTTGCAAAACAGGATCTGGGAATTTAATTTTTCCACTCTGATGATTTGTTTCTATAGCTCGTGAGTAAATTAAACATTTATCTGTATCGAAATCATATTTATCATTTTTCTTGAGTTGAATAGATGTACAAGAAATTAATAAAATGAAACTTAATAAAGTTAGTGTTGTTCTAAGAATGCTCATTATAATAATCCTATAGATATATTAATGTGTGCTACTTTTTTATTTTTAGTGTTTTATAAAAATAAAGTAAAGATAATATGCTGATATAAAAGTAAATGGTTGGTGTTCTAAATATATCTGATAGTATGCTAGAGAAAAAATATACCCCGGAGCAAAAAAATAAAAGTTTTATATGTTTAGATATGTTCATAATGATTTTGTAAATAGTAATTAATAATAATTATTGGCTATTGTAGTGTCAATAGATTTTATTACATACTTTTCATTTTTGTGATTAAATTCACAAAAGAGAGATATGCCAAAGAAGAATAAAATAATAACAATAAAAGTGCGGTTATTTTTCGTTAGATAATTTCAGCGGTTGGCTGTTTTTGGCGCTGAGCGATTTATGCTCTTGAATAATATGCAGGAATGCCTGTCCGAAGCGCGCTAATTTGGTTGCGCCCACGCCGTTGATTTGTAGCATTTCGCGCTTGCTGGTGGGTTGATATTGTGCCATTTCTTGCAAGGTGGCATCGTTGAATACAATATAAGGGGGGATATTTTCCTTGTCGGCAATTTGTTTGCGTAAGAAACGCAGGCGAGCAAACAGATCTTTGTCGTAATTTTGCACCGCACTTTTTTGCGCGCTTTGTGCGGTCATAATGGAAGAAACCCTTGGCATTGCCAGCTCTAAGGGCTGTTCACCACGCAAAATTGGGCGCGCGTTTTCCGTCAGTTGTAACACCGAATGAAATTGATTCATCACTTGTTGCACAAGCCCAAGATGAATCAGCTGGCGGATCACAGACTGCCAATATTCTTTACTTTTGTCTTTGCCAATGCCGTACACGCTGAGCTGATCGTGCTGGTTATCTTTAATTTTTTGATTTTGCATTCCACGTAGCACGCCGATCACATAATGCACACCGAACATTTGCCCTACGCGATAAATGGTGGACATCACTTTTTGTGCGTCAATTAAGCCGTCATATTTTTTTGGCGGATCAAGGCAAATATCGCAGTTTTTGCACGGTGCTTGGCGATGTTCGCCAAAATAATTCAGCAAGACTAAACGGCGGCAGGTTTGGCTTTCGGCAAATTCGCCGATGGCTTCTAATTTATGCTGTTCAATTTGGCGCTGCGGACTTTCTGGTTTTTCCAGCAACATTTTTTGTAACCACGCATAATCGGCGGGTTCGTAAAACAGCACCGCTTCGGCAGGTAAATCATCACGCCCTGCACGCCCTGTTTCTTGGTAATACGCCTCAATACTGCGTGGCAAATCAAAATGCGCCACAAATCGCACATTGGATTTATTAATGCCCATTCCAAAGGCAACGGTTGCCACCACCACTTGCACATTATCACGCTGAAACGCACGCTGCACTTGCTCGCGCTGGCTGGCTTCCATTCCTGCATGATAGGCTTGCGCTGCCACACCTTTTTTACGCAAACTTTCTGCCAAGCGTTCCACTTTGCTACGACTATTGCAATAAACGATACCACTTTTGCCTTTCTGCCCTAGCACAAATTGGCATAGTTGTTCCATTGGTTTAAATTTTTCCACCAAGGTATAGCGAATATTTGGGCGATCAAAACTGCCGATGTAAATATGCGGATTATCCAGTTGCAAATGGTGCAAAATATCTTGCCTTGTGGCACTGTCTGCGGTGGCAGTGAGTGCCATTATTGGAGCATTAGGAAAGCAACGTTTTAAACCACCAAGTTGGGTGTATTCAGGGCGGAAATCGTGTCCCCATTGGGAAATACAATGTGCTTCATCAATGGCAATAAAGCTCACTTGGCAATGAGAAATAAATTGGAAAAAACTGGTTGTCATCGCCTTTTCAGGTGAAATATAAAGCAATTTGAGTTGCCCTGAAATCGCCTTATTTTGCACAATTTGCTGTTGCTCAAAGGTTTGTGTGGAATTGAGATAATCCACTTCAATACCATTGGCAAGCAGTTGATCCACTTGATCTTTCATTAACGAAATCAGCGGCGAAATCACTAAGGTTAGCCCCTGAAAGCAAAGTGCAGGAATTTGATAGCAAAGGGATTTTCCGTTTCCCGTTGCCATAATCACAAGGCTATCTTGGTGTGAAAGGGCGGCGTTGATCACTTCTTCTTGTCCGTTGCGGAAAGATTGGTAACCAAAAACCTCGTTCAAAACCTTAAGTGCGGTGCTTTTTTCCATTATTTTTTGCGAAAAATTGGTTAAAAACGCACCGCACTTTGTTTATTGATGAAATGAGCCATTAGGCGAAATGCACTTGCTCGCCGTGTACGCGACAGGCTTCTTCTAAGCATTGCCAGAATAATTTGCCATCATTGGCGATCCACTCGCCATCTTTAAACGCAAAGTGGAAACCGCCTGCTTTGCTGGCAAGCCAGAGTTCAAGCAACGGCTCTTGCTTGTTTACCACCACTTGGCTGCGATCAGAGAAGGTGATAGTAAACACCGAACCTTGCGTGTCGCAATCCACATCACAATCTTGCTCTTCTAATTGTTCTTCAATTTTGAGCCAAACGAGCTCAATATTTTGATGAAATTCTGTAACGTTCATAATTTTTCCATAAGCGAAATAGGTAAGTCGGAATTATAGAGAGTTTTTGCCATTTATACAAAGCGCAAAATGATGTAAAAAAGAATAGATATTTCTATAAATATCGTTATTATGCGTAAGATTTCTAAGATAAACCAAGAGAATACAAGATGAAAAAACTCATTTTAATCCTTACCTTAGGGGCGATTGCCCTTGCTGCTACAGCTTGTGGGGTAAAAGGCCCGCTTTATTTCCCTGAACAAGACAATTCACAAACGCAACAAAAATAAGAATTAACAATAAGAAGTAAAGGACAATCCGATGGATTTTTTTCAATATAAAGACGATCAACTGATGGCGGAACAAGTACCAGTACGTGAAATTGCCGAACAGTTTGGCACGCCGGCCTATATTTATTCCCGAGCAACCCTTGAGCGCCATTGGCACGCCTTTGATAAGGCGTTGGGCGATCATCCGCACCTCATTTGTTTTGCGGTGAAGTCTAACCCCAATTTAGCGATTTTAAATATTATGTCAAAACTTGGATCGGGCTTTGATATTGTCTCGCAAGGGGAATTAGAACGTGTGTTGGCCGCTGGGGGCGATGCTACCAAAGTGGTGTTTTCTGGTGTGGCAAAATCTGAACCGGAAATTGAACGTGCGTTAAATGTGGGGATTCGTTGCTTTAACGTAGAAAGCCTTGCTGAGCTTTACCGTATTAATGACGTAGCTGGGCGGTTAAATAAAATCGCGCCAATTTCTTTGCGCGTGAATCCAGATGTGGACGCACATACGCACCCTTATATTTCCACAGGTCTGAAAGAAAATAAATTTGGTGTGAGCGTGGATGAAGCGCGTGAAGTGTATCGCATTGCAAGCCAATTACCCCATATCAAAATCACTGGAATGGATTGCCATATTGGTTCGCAACTCACGGAAATTCAGCCATTCCTTGATGCCACAGATCGCTTGATCGTACTAATGCAACAGCTTGCACAAGATGGCATCGAACTAAAACATTTAGATTTAGGCGGCGGCTTAGGTGTAACCTATAAAGATGAAAATGCGCCGCACCCAAGTGAATATGCAAAAGCGTTATTAGCTAAATTAAAAGATTATCCAAACTTGGAAATTATTCTTGAGCCGGGGCGTGCAATCAGCGCCAATGCAGGGATTTTGCTCACCAAAGTAGAATACCTAAAAAGCAATGAAAGCCGTAATTTTGCCATTGTGGATACGGGAATGAACGATATGATTCGCCCAGCGTTGTATCAAGCTTATATGAATATTATTGAAGTGGATCGCAGCTTGCCGCGCGAAAGAAAAGTCTATGATGTGGTCGGCCCAATTTGCGAAACCTCTGATTTCTTAGGCAAACAGCGTGAACTGGCAATTGCCCAAGGGGATCTCATCGCCCAGCGTTCTGCCGGTGCTTACGGCGCAAGTATGGCGTCCACTTACAACTCACGCCCAAGAGCGATTGAAGTGATGGTGGACGGCGATCAAGCTCATCTCATCAAACGCCGAGAAACCTATCCTGAATTATGGCAGTTAGAGCAAGTATTACCTTAATAGACTAAATGATACACATAGAAATCCCTTGCTAAATGCAAGGGATTTTTTATAAAAACGAGAAATGTGCCAGATTATTCTTGCGAAGAGTGCACATTAAAGGCTTCTAATGCGCGTAAGGAATAGGTATAAGCTGCGCCTGCATTTAATGCTATCGCAGTGGCTAACGCAGCAGCAACTTCTTGTTCTGTTGCCCCTGCTTTTACCGCCTCATCGGCATGTACTGAAATACAACTTTCGCAACGCGTAGTTACCGCAACAGCCAATGCAATTAATTCTCTTGTTTTTGCATCAAGTACAGAGTCATCAATAGCTTGTGACAATGCACCATAAGCCTGTAACATTTTAGGATATTTTTTACCTAATTCACCAAAAGATTTTTTTACGTGAGTTTCTTCCACTTTCCAGTCTTTAAACATCTTGTTGTCCTTATTTTATGTAATGAAATATAATAAACTGCGATAATTATTATGAGATTATTTGTTGGTGTATTCTTAACAAATAAACGCAAAAATAAGTTAAAAAGTCTAAAAAATACGGTATGATATCCCTTTTTTATCGTCAGAGGGATTCATGGACGTACTGGATCATTTAATCGAATTAGCCCAAATTGAAGGGGAAATTCATACACATTGTTTATTCCAAGGAAATTGGCGCTCTCATCAGCCAAGTGCGTTGCAAAATATGGGGGTTTTTCATATTATTTCTCGTGGCGAATGTGAAGTTTTTCTTAATAATAAAAAATTCAATTTACAGCAAGGGGATCTCTTCTTTCTCCCAGCTGGTGATGAACATTACATCCAAAGTAAAGATTTTCAGTACTCACAAACAACCCCAAATCAGAATCCCACAATAAAAACGATTGGAGTTTCTTGGCAACTTGCAACTAACATCGTGACTCAGGCTGATTTTGAAATGTTCTGCGGTGCATTTTATTATGATAAAGAATCTATATTATTCAAAATATTACCTCCTTTCTTGCACCTAGCGACACATACACCAATGATAGCAATGTTATTGGATTTATTTCGTTTTGAAATATCCCAACAAGAAAATGAATTAGGTAGAAAATATGTAATCAATTCATTATGTGCGGTACTTTTTTGTAATATTTTACGCCAATACATAAAAGAACATACAACACAAATTGGCTTGTTAGCAGGTTTGCAAGATAAAAGATTATCAGCCGTCATAGAACACATTTTAAAAAATCCAGCATTTGACTGGAATATGGAAAATCTTGCTCAATTAGCTAATATGTCACGCGCTAATTTTATTCGAATATTTCAAAAAGTAATCGGCATTACACCTGGTAAATTCATTACTCAAATACGAATGCAACAAGCATCGATACTACTTAAATCAACACAAAAAAATATTATTGCCATAGCATTAGAGCTTGGATATCAATCAGAAGCATATTTCAGTCGAGCATTTAAAAAATACTATGGAATCTCGCCAAATAAGTATAGAAAAGATTATGCTAAACAGGAAAAGTAGAGATAACGTTATGTCTATCATAACAAGAATAAAAGTGGTGGGCGATACCGGTCTCGAACCAGTGACCCCCTCCTTGTAAGGGAGGTGCTCTCCCAACTGAGCTAATCGCCCGACAGAATGCTATTACTAGCTATCGGATTTAACTTTGTAAAAGTTAAACTGGGAATTTAAACTAGCGTGGTGGGCGATACCGGTCTCGAACCAGTGACCCCCTCCTTGTAAGGGAGGTGCTCTCCCAACTGAGCTAATCGCCCACGTTAGTTTAAATATTACAACACAAGCCTTAAAAAAAGTGGTGGGCGATACCGGTCTCGAACCAGTGACCCCCTCCTTGTAAGGGAGGTGCTCTCCCAACTGAGCTAATCGCCCTTGTGTTGTGGGTTGGCATTATAAGAGTTCTCAAAGTACAGTCAATAAGTTTTTGCATATTTTTGTTTAAGTGTTGTAAAAATAAACATAAAATTGCTTTTTTTATCGTGAATTAGATGAACTCATAGTACAATACCGCCAATTTAATTTTACTGTAAATATAGGTTATAAATAGAATGAAAGCAGAACCGCTATTTAATTTAGATCCGTCCGTGAAAGTTCGCACTCGCTTTGCACCTAGCCCAACAGGTTATTTACACGTTGGTGGTGCAAGAACCGCATTATATTCTTGGTTATTTGCAAAGCATAACCAAGGTGAATTTGTATTACGCATTGAAGATACTGATTTAGAACGTTCTACGCCAGAAGCCACGCAAGCGATTTTAGAAGGCATGGAATGGCTTAATTTGGCTTGGGAGCACGGCCCTTATTACCAGACGAAGCGTTTTGATCGTTATAATCAAGTGATTGATCAAATGCTAGAACAAGGCTTAGCTTATCGTTGTTATTGTTCCAAGGAGCGCTTAGAAAATTTACGCAACGAGCAAGAAAAAAATAAAGGAAAACCACGTTATGATGGCTATTGCTTACATCACACGCCTGAGAGTCCAGATGCCCCTCACGTTGTGCGTTTCAAAAATCCACAAGAAGGTTCAGTGGTATTTGATGATGCCGTGCGTGGACGCATTGAGATCAGCAACAGTGAGCTTGATGATTTAATTATCCGCCGCACTGATGGTTCACCAACATATAACTTCTGTGTAGTGATTGATGACTGGGATATGGGCATTACACACGTTGTACGCGGCGAAGACCATATCAATAATACCCCACGTCAAATTAATATTTTGCAGGCGTTAAATGCGCCAATTCCAACCTATGCACACGTTTCAATGATCCTAGGTGATGACGGGCAGAAATTGTCTAAACGCCATGGTGCAGTGAGCGTAATGCAATATCGAGATGATGGTTTTCTCCCTGAAGCCTTGCTTAACTATTTAGTACGTTTAGGTTGGGGGCATGGTGATCAAGAGATTTTCTCCGTAGAAGAAATGATCAAGCTATTTGAATTAACTCAGGTAAGCAAATCTGCCAGCGCATTTAACACAGAAAAATTGTTATGGTTAAACCATCATTATATTCGTGAATTACCGCCTGAATATGTGGCTAAACACCTTGCTTGGCATTATCAACACCAAGGCATTGATACCAGCAATGGACCAGCCTTAAGCGAGATTGTTGTAATGCTCGGTGAGCGCTGTAAGACGTTAAAAGAAATGGCAACTGCAAGCCGTTACTTCTTTGAAGATTTTGAGCATTTTGACGAAAGTGCGGTGAAAAAACATTTTAAATCAGGTTCGGTTGAGGCACTTGAAAAAGTCAAAGAAAAATTGACCGCACTTTCGCAATGGACTCTTGAGCCAATTCACCAAGCTATTGAACAAACGGCGGAAGAACTCGGCGTAGGAATGGGCAAAGTAGGAATGCCATTACGCGTAGCGGTAACAGGTGCAGGGCAATCTCCGTCAATGGACGTAACCCTAGTTGGCATCGGGCGTGATCGCTCTCTCGCTCGCATTCAAAAAGCCATTGATTTCATCAAGACACAAAACGCCTAATATAAAGCGCTTAATATTTAAGCTAGCGAATGAATGCAGTGAATTTAATATTGACAGCATTCATTCTGCTAATTATTATAAACGACACATCTACGGGGATATAGCTCAGTTGGGAGAGCGCTTGAATGGCATTCAAGAGGTCGTCGGTTCGATCCCGATTATCTCCACCAAATTACTAATTCATAGTAGTTCAGACTAATTGAAAAAAGTTTAAGAAGCCTTGTAAATCAAGGCTTTTTGTCTCTTATGGCCTATTAACATTTATTTTTCTCTGATTAATTAGTGATTTTAGTTGTTGATTATTCGTGACACAAAATGGCTAGAATGATTACTTCTGAAATGCTTAAATTGCTCATCTCTAACATAAGATAGCTGTAGTAACAGTGTGCAGTGTGTATAAAAACATTATTAGGTGCAATTTTCCCTTTAATAACAGGGAGTTGCTGGCAAGAAGAATCAATCTAGTCCATTATATGTCAAATCGAATATTTTCTCTAATATGAGCTAACAGTGATATTTTTTTGCGAGATTCTTTGTAATGTACGTAAAATTATATTTAATGCTACTCCATAGGCAGGCACGAAAAGGACGATACCAACAAACAGTTTAAATAGATAGTCTACAAAGCCAAGCTCAAACCAATTTTCAGCCATAAATGGATCTGAGCTAGCATAAAATGCTACGGAGAAAAAGAGGAAAGTGTCTGCCATTGAGCCGAAAACCATTGAACTTGTTGGTGCAATCCACCAAGTTTTCAGTTGGCGTAATCGATTGAATACTAAGACATCTAACAATTGACCAAAAGCATAGGCTACAAAGCTTGCGATTGCAATACGAAAAACAAAACTATTGAATGTAAGCAGGGCATCAAGGCCTTGATATTGACTATCTGAAAATAGCGTAGAGACCACATAACTAATAATGAGTGCAGGGAACATTACGACAAAAATAATCCAACGAGCCTCTTTGGCGCCAAAAATGCGTACAGTAAGATCGGTGGCCAGAAAAATAAAAGGAAAGGATAGTGTTCCCAAAGTGCTGTGAAAAGAAAAGTCCGTAGTACCAAATACATTCAGTGGCAAGTGAATTTCAAAGGGTATCTGCACCAAATAATTACTGGCAGTGATAATCAAAATGTGGAAAAAGCTCAAAATAATTAAGGCGTTTTTTTTCTGTTGCTCACTAAAGAGCGGTAAGTTTGTTTTCATTTGTGTACCTTTTTGTTAAATCTATTGGGGTGAGGGAACCCAAGTTAATGGAATGGATTGCTCCGCTAAAATTAGAGATGCGAAATAATACGGATTTTTAGCAAGAATTCAAGCGATAGAGCAAAAAAGTGCAGGGAAAAATTAAGGCGGTTTTTACACCGCCTTAATGTGATTATTGGTTGTTTTGAACGTAGTCAATTGCTGATTGAACAGTCGTGATTTTTTCTGCTTCTTCATCAGGAATTTCGATATCGAATTCTTCTTCTAAAGCCATCACTAATTCAACAGTGTCTAAAGAGTCTGCACCTAAATCTTCAACGAAAGAAGCTTCTGGTTTAACGTCTTCTTCTTTAACACCTAATTGTTCAACAATGATTTTTTTTACGCGTTCTTCAATGCTCATTTGCTTTTCCTATTATAGTTAGCCATAAAATAATGGTTTTATAGTGTATGTATTTTTAGCTAAGTTGCAACCTATTTTTGCAAGGTCAAACCACAAATCAGCGGTAAAAATACATTCGCTAAAAATAAGTTACGTTACTTTGCTAACGCAACAGCCAACGTAAACAATTTACATCGCTAGGGGCGATTTTAGCATTAAGCCCCCCGCTTGGCTATGCTTTCGTGCAAGAAATTGTTTTAAATCAAAGATTAAACAGAAAATCTTTCCTGTCTTGGAATAAATTTTCCTTTTAAATCTTAGTGTTATGGCATTACGCCATATACATTCCACCATTAACGTGTAAGGTAGAACCGGTGATATAACCTGCATCATCAGAGGCTAAAAATGCCACCGCTTTGGCAATATCTTTTGGTTCGCCTAAACGTCCAGCAGGCACGTTAGCCAAGGTTGCCGCTTTTTGTTCTTCCGTTAATGCATCTGTCATATCTGTTGCAATAAAGCCAGGAGCAATCACGTTTACGGTGATTCCACGCGAAGCCACTTCTTTGGCAAGGGCTTTGCTGAAACCAATTAAACCTGCTTTTGCCGCACAATAGTTCGCTTGTCCTGGGTTACCCATTGAGCCAACCACCGAACCAATGGTGATAATGCGCCCAAAACGTTTTTTCATCATTGAACGTAACATTGCTTTGGAAAGATGGAATACCGATGTGAGATTGGTTTGTAAAATATCAAACCATTCTTCATCTTTCATTCGCATTAATAGGTTATCACGGGTGATTCCTGCATTATTGACAAGAATATCAATATCGCCGAAATCAGCTTTGATTTGTGCAAGCACAGCATCAATAGATTGTGCGTCCGCAACATTTAACACAAGGCCTTTACCTTTTTCTCCTAAGTAAGCTGAAATGCTTTCAGCCCCTTTTTCAGATGTAGCTGTGCCGATCACAAATGCGCCTTTTGCACTTAATTCTTCTGCAATCGCGCGTCCAATTCCACGGGTTGCTCCTGTTACTAACGCAATTTTACCTTGCATAATTGTTCTCCTAATTGTCTTTTTTAGGCTTCGGTTAATACCGCGTGCGCTTTTTCTAGCGATGCTACATCATTGACGGCAACGGCGGTTAATTCTTTCACAATACGGCTTGTTAAACCGGTAAGCACTTTATTTGGGCCAATTTCTACTAACACTTCAATACCATTTTGTGCCATTTTTTCTACGGTTTCAGTCCAACGTACAGGGCTGTATAGCTGACGAATAAGTGCGGTGCGAATTTCTTCACTTTTTTCTTCTGTTTTCACATCAACATTATTGATCACCGCAACTTCAGGGGCTTTAATGGTAATGCTTTCTAAAGATACGGCAAGTTGATCCGCCGCTGGTTTCATTAAGGTACAGTGAGAAGGTACGCTCACTGCTAAAGGTAAGGCACGTTTTGCACCTGCTTCTTTACAGGCTGCTGCAGCACGTTCTACGGCGGCTTTTGCGCCTGCAATCACCACTTGTCCTGGGGAGTTAAAATTCACCGCGGAAACCACTTCACCTTGTTCGGCGTCTTTACAAGCGTTGATGATTGACTCGTTATCTAAACCAATAATGGCATACATTGCACCAGTGCCTTCTGGCACTGCTTGTTGCATTAATTTTCCGCGTAATTCCACTAATTTAATGGCATCTTGGAAATCAATGACACCTGCACAAACTAGCGCAGAATATTCTCCAAGGCTATGGCCTGCCATTACGCTTGGTTTTAAATCTGGATATTGTTGTTGCCAAACACGATAAATTGCCACGGAAGCGGCTAAAAGTGCGGGCTGAGTTTGCCAAGTTTTGTTTAATTCTTCCGCTGGGCCTTGTTGTACGAGTTGCCATAAATCATAGCCAAGCACTTCAGAGGCTTGCTTAAAGGTTTGTTCTACAACGGGAAATTGATTAGCTAAATCCGCTAACATTCCCACTACTTGAGATCCTTGTCCTGGGAAAACCATTGCAAATTTTTTCATTCTTATATCCTATTTTCGATTTTGAGTTGCTATTTTAGCAGATAAATTTAAAAACGAACTAAGGCTGCGCCCCAAGTCCAACCACCGCCAAAGGCTTCTAATAAGAGTAATTGACCACGCTGAATACGCCCATCACGCACTGCTTCATCAAGAGCAGTTGGCACGGTGGCAGCACTGGTGTTACCGTAGCGATCAAGGGTAATCACTACTTGCGATATATCCATTTCTAGTTTTTTCGCGGTGGCACTGATAATGCGTAAGTTCGCTTGATGTGGCACTAACCAGTCAATATCTTTTTTATCTAACTTATTGAAAGCAAGGGTTTCTTCCACCACGTTTGATAATTGGCTCACCGCCAATTTGAAAGTGGCATTGCCTTGCATTGAGATATAACCAGAATGCGCATCGTTAGGTTCAGCCTGTGGTAACACGAGCATATTCTCGGTATCAGGCGAAGCGTGTAAGTGGGTGGAAATAATGCCTGTATTTTCATCGGCTTCTAAAATTACCGCACCTGCACCATCACCAAATAACACCACGGTGCTGCGATCGCTTTCATCAAGATGATGTGAGTTTAAATCCGCACCGATTACCAAGGCTTTTTTCACTTGCCCGTTACGCACGAATTGATCCGCTACTGAAAGGGCATACACAAAACCAGTACAAGCAGCGGCAACATCAAAGGCAATGGCGTCTTTAATGCCAAGAATACCTTGAATTTGACAAGCTGCACTTGGGTAAGAGTGTGAGTTCGTGGTTGTGCCAACCACAATGAGATCGATTTCTTGTGGATCAATATTGGCCATAGCTAAGGCATTTTGTGCTGCCGCTGCGCTCATTGTTGCAACGGTTTCATCCTCACCTGCAATACGGCGTTCTTTAATGCCTGAGCGCGTGGTGATCCACTCATCGGAGGTATCCACCATTTTTTCTAAATCGGCATTTGTTCTTACTTGTTCTGGCACATAGCTACCAGTGGCTAAAATTCTACTATACATAACAATTTCTAATGATTAATGAATTGAAAGCTAATATCTTTGCAAGCCAGCTAAAATCTTTTCAGGGATTTTTTGTCTTGCTTGCTGTGCCGCATCAGCAATGGCGTAAGCAAAGCCATCAATGTTAGCACTGCCGTGGCTTTTGACTACCACAGCGGTTAAACCAATTAATGACGCGCCGTTATATTGGTCTGGATTAATTTGTTTTAAGCGTTGATAGCTCCCTTTCAACAAGAAAGTTCGCACAAACCAGCGAAAAATTGGTTTTAAAATATGATTTGTTTTATTCAATGTTGGGCTGCCTTTGAATAAAGAAATCACATTCTTTGCTGCGCCCTCTAAGGTTTTTAATGCTACATTGCCCACAAAGCCGTCATTGACAATCACATCAGCTTTGCCATTGAGCAATAAATCTCCCTCAATAAAACCAATGTAATTTAAGGTTGGATTTTGCTTCAATAATTCCGCTGCATCACGAATAGATTTATAACCTTTAATTTCTTCAATGCCAATATTTAGCAACGCAATACGCGGAAAAACCAGATCTAAACAGTTCTCGGCAAAAATTGATCCCATTAATGCAAATTGATAGAGATTTTCTGCACTACATTCAATATTTGCACCAAGATCAAGCATTACGGCGCGATCGCCATTCATTGTGGGGATCACAGAAATTAACGCAGGACGCTCAATCCCTTTCAGCGGTTGTAATAAAATTTTGGCTAAGCCCATTAATGCAGCCGTATTGCCTGCACTCACGCACGCCTGCGCCTCACCTTTTTGCACGGACTCAATGGCTAAACGCATTGATGTACCTTTGCTATGGCGTAGGGCATAAGATAAACCTTGGGTGTTTTCAATAATTCTGCTGCAATGGCAAACCTTGATGCGATCTTGCAACGTAGTCGGGGTATTTTCTAATAAAGGGAGAATTTTTTGGCTATCACCAAATAATAAAAGAGAAAGCATCGGATCTTGTTCCAACGCTTTTATGGATGCTGGGATAGTAACACGGGGACCAATGTCCCCGCCCATCACATCTAACGCAAGGGTTAGACGGCTCAAGTGAATACCTTATACAAAAAAGGAATTACTTGTTGATCACTTTACGACCGCGGTAGTAACCGTCAGCAGTAACGTGGTGACGTAAATGGGTTTCGCCAGTTGCTTTATCTACTGATACTGCTGCAGTAGTTAAGGCATCGTGTGAACGACGCATATCACGACGTGAACGAGATTTTTTATTTTGTTGAACAGCCATTGGCTATACTCCTAAATTTACTTTTGCTTTAAACTAGCTAATACAGCGAACGGGTTCGGTTTTTTTGCCAATTCTTCGGGCAATTCGCCAAAAACCTGTTCAGCCACGGACACTTCACAGTGTTCAGATGAATGCATCGGCACAATCGGCAGACATAACATCAATTCATCTTCAATTGTTGCCAGTAAATCTATTTCCCCAAACTCATTAAGTTCAATAGGTTCATAAATCTCTGGTAACGCATCGGCTTGATCCAAATTAGAAACAGGGCTATATGCAAACTCGGCTTCCAAGATTTGGTCAAAAGGTTCACCGCAGCGCTGACAAGTGAGTTCCACTTCAACCTGAGCTTTGCCTTTCATTACCACTAATTTTTGTGGATCAATGAAAAATGATAATGTTACCTGTGCATCGCTGAGCACTTTATTTACTGATTCAGCTAGGCGACCAAGTTGGTTGATTGCATAATAGCCATCATAATCCAATCTACGCTGCGCATCCTTTACTGGATCAGTTGTAAGGGGTAGTTTTACCTTTTGCATAGGGCGTGCATATTACCTTTTGATGTTCAATTAGTCAAAGGAAATTATGATTTTTTATGCGAAAAGTGCGAATTTCCTTTTTCTTAAATTTGATCTTGTTTTTCTAAACGGAAAAATTCCGCTTGGGGAAAATGTTGGTGCAAATAATTTTCTAAATAACGTGCCGTTTCATCATTGATGGTTTCATCACCTAATGGATAGCGATTATAAATTAATCCTTTTAATTCAATATGATACTGCTTGCAGGCTAACAAACTGAGTAAAGTATGATTAATGCTGCCCAGTTTTCCTGACGTTACTAAAATCACAGGATACTCTTGCATGGCTACATAATCTAAGGTGGTGTGCTGTTCATCATAAGGTACGCACAAGCCACCTGCACCTTCCAATAGCACATAATCATAACGCGCAGCCAGCTCATCCGTTGCTTGGCGGATAAGTGCGGTGCAAATTTCACGATTTTCTAGGCGAGCAGCGAGATGCGGCGAACAAGGGTAAGAAAATAAATAAGGGCAGGTTAACCCTTCTTGATCTTCGGGTAATAGGTCAATGCCTTGCAATTTGCGGTGTTGTAGAATGTCTTCAGAAATTTCTTCACAGCCTGTTTGGATCATTTTTTGCGTGATCACCGAAAAACCTTGTTCGGCGAGTTTTTTCGCATACCAGCCTGTCGCAATGGTTTTTCCTACATCGGTATCAATCCCTGAGATAAATAACACTTGTCCTGCCATTTTGCTTTCTCCTTAATTGTTCCAATATTATTTTTACTTCACTTAATTATTGGGGTAATTTCTGTGCCAAAATAAAAAGTGGCTGATAATTCAACCGCACTTGTTCTTGCGTATTTTCATATTGTGCTTTGTAATCTGCAATAAATTGTTTTAATCGTCCCTTTGTCCAACAGCCTTGACCTGTGGCAGTGACCCCAGTGGCTTTGAGATGTTGCAACACCGCCAACGGATTAGAAAAATACAGCGGCATTGATTGCTCAAATAAGGCTTTAATCTCAAATCTTTCACTCAGCCATTGTTGCCATTGATCCAAATCAGGATAATCCAAGCCAATTCCCGTTAACGCACGGATTTCTGCTAAATTTTGTGGGGCAAAGGTGCTGATCAATAAGATGCCTTTTTCACGCAATAAATCTGCACATTTATTGACGAAACCGTGCGGATTAGCAAACCACTGCACCGCAGAAGCGGAAGCGATGAGATCATAATGCGCAGGAAACGGATAGCTTTCCCCATCGCCTTGATAAAAAATAATATTCTCTTGTGGAAATAAGGCATTAAGTTGGCTTTTCACATCGCATAAATCGTTAAATGCCCAAGATTCCACCTGTAAATGTTGCGCCAAAAGTTGGCTAAAATGCCCCGTGCCACAACCAATTTCCAGCACTTGTGAAAAAGCCGTTCTGCCCGTTTGCAATAACAGCTGTAACAGTTGCTGATTAATTTGCTGCTGTGCTTGTGCTTGGCTGTCGTAGCTCTGTAAAGCTTGGCTAAAGCATTGCGCAACGCGAGATTTATCTACCGCCTTCATTAAAATAACTCAGCCCACGTGCGAAATTGCGCAAAAGGATAGTGCGCTAATGGCAGTGTCTGCAAGACAAATTCTGTGCAATTTTGCACCGCACTTTGCTTTTGCTCAGTTGCATAAGTTTGCCAAAAGTTAAGCTGATTTTGGCTAGGGAAAATGCGATCTTTCTCCCCAATAATGGCTTTTGTCCAGTTCAGCGATTTCCCATTATCTTGCTGAATAGATTGATAAAGTTCGCTTAATTCTGACCGCACTTGCTGCCAATCACGTTGCCCTGCTAATTGGTTATATTGCTCGAACGTGGCGCTATCGCCGCACATTCTACGCTGAAATTTGGCTAAATTGCGTTCATCTAGCTGTTCTAGCGTGCCGATAAATACCGCTTGTGGAATGCCCATCTCATCATCACAAGGTTTGCCAGTGCCGTTAATGGCAGTCGCACTAACAAGAGGCATTTGCCCGATGACCTGATTTGCCACCCACACGCCCATTGACCAAGCTACCACACGGATCTGTGAATAAGCGGAAAGATCGACATTCAATGCCAGATCTTGATAGTCATAGCACAGCAATAAATCGGTATTTTCTGGTAATGCTAAGTGAGAAACCACACTGGCTGGCGTTCCCCAGCCTGCAAAGTAAATGATTAAATTTGGATTATTATCTGCGCTTTTGATTAATTCTATTTGCATTGTTGTTGCTCAAATTCCATTAAGGTTGTGAGAAAAGTGTCCACTTCTTGCTCTGTCATATCTGTTGTTAAAGAAATGCGAATGCGTGATGTGCCTTTCGGTACAGTAGGCGGACGGATTGGCAAGCAATAATAGCCTTGTTGTTGCAAGGCAAGCGCCGTTGCCACGGTTTTTTGATTATCGCCGATAATATAAGGAATAATACCGCTTTCACTCAAAATAGATTGCATTAAATTCTCGCGAAAAAAGCACCGCACTTTTTTGCTTAGCTGATGTAAATGTTGGCGGCGTGCAGCAAGGTGCGGGAGTTTTTCAAAGAGAAATGCTGTCCACGTCACACACAATGGCGGTAGTGCGGTAGAAAAAATCAGCGGTCGCATTTTATTAATCAAATAATCTTTAATGAGCTGATCGCACACCACATAAGCGCCCATTGATGCCAAAGCTTTGCCAAAGGTGCCAACCAGAAAATCAATGTCTTGCAGGCAACCTTGTTGTTCGGCAATGCCTAGCCCCGTTTCCCCATAAGCACCGATGGCGTGGGCTTCGTCCACATAAAGCAACACATTACCAAAGCGTTGTTTCAGCGCCACTAATTGCGGCAAATCCACCACATCGCCGTCCATACTAAATAGGCTTTCGGTTACGATGATCATTCGTTGGTACTGGTTCTGGTGTTTGCTGAGTAGGGTTTCTAAATGATTGAGATCATTATGCCGATAGCGCACGAAATCCGCTTCGCTCAAACGAATGCCATCAATGATACTGGCGTGAACCAGTTTATCCGCCACAATCAGCGTTTTTTTATTTGCCACTGCAGGCAAAATGCCAATGTTGGCGTGGTAGCCACTATTAAATAATAAGCAGGCTTCGCGTCTAAAACGTTGTGCCATAAGGCTTTCTAATTGTTCATAAATGGCGAAGGATCCCGTTAATAATCGGGAGGACGATGAGGTAAAGTGCGGTAATTTTTCACCGTATTTTTGCAAAAACTCCGTTTTTAATTTGTCGTCATTGGCGAGGCCTAAATAATCATTAGACGACATATTAAGCATTAGTCGCCCATTTTTTTCGATCATTTTTCCTTGATGATCTAACTGTGGGAACTGACGAAACTGCCCTTGGGCTTTAAGTTCTGCCAGTGTTTGTGTAAAATCAGCCAAATGATTATTCATTGTAAACCTCTTTGAGTACCGCTAATAAGCCTTGTGTGAGCTGGCTGAGCTGGGCGGATGAAATAATAAAAGGAGGCATAATATACACCAAATGCCCAAAAGGACGTAGCCAAATGCCTTTTTCTACAAATTTTGGCTGTAATACAGTTAAATCCACTGGGGCTTTCATTTCTAATACGCCAATAGCACCTAATACACGCACTTTTTTCACGGATTGAAATCCCTTGGCAGGTGCTAATTCTGTTTTTAATTGCTGTTCAATCGCTTTTACCTTGCCTTGCCAATCGCTTTCCAATAATAAATCAATGGACGCACTGGCAATGGCGCAAGCGAGTGGGTTGCCCATAAAGGTTGGGCCATGCATAAAACATTTTGCTTTGCCGTTGTAAATGGTTTCGGCAATATGTGCGGTGGTGACGGTGGCGGAAAGGGTTAAATAGCCACCTGTTAAGGCTTTGCCTAAGCAGATAATATCAGGCTTGATGTTGGTATATTCTGTGGCAAACAGTTTTCCTGTGCGCCCAAAGCCTGTGGCGATTTCATCAAAAATCAGCAAGACGCCATATTCATCACACAAGGCGCGCGCTTTTTCTAAATAGGTCGGCGAATAAAAATACATTCCCCCCGCACCTTGCACAATGGGCTCTAAAATTAAGGCAGCAATTTCATCGCTCTTTTCTGCTAGCAAATCTTTGAGCGGCTGAATATCGGTCTCTTGCCATTGTCCGTCAAAGGTGGTTTTCGGTTGCGGTAAAAAATATTGTACAGGTAAGCCTTTAGCAAATAGGCTGTGCATTCCGGTAATCGGATCGCACACGGACATTGCGTGCCAAGTGTCGCCGTGATAGCCTGAACGAATGGTGGCGAATTTGTAACGCTGGCTTTCACCTTTGGCTTGCTGATATTGCACCGCCATTTTCATCGCCACTTCCACCGCCACCGAACCACTATCGGCAAAGAAAATTTTATCCAAGCCCGCAGGCAATAATCGCACCAAACGCTGGGCAAGCTCGCCAGCGGGATCGTGGGTAAATCCACCGAACATAATATGGCTCATTTTCTCTAACTGATCTTTCGCTACTTGGTTCAATTTTGGGTGATTATAACCGTGCAATGCTGCCCACCAAGAAGACATTCCATCAATAAGCCGCTTGCCATTTTTCAACGTGATTTCCACTCCGTCCGCACGTTCCACTGCAAACATAGGGGCATTACTGTTAATGCTCGAGTAAGGGTGCCAGATGTGGTTTTTATCGATATTAAGGAGAGATTGTTCTTGCATTTTTCTTTTATGATAAAGGAATTAATTTAAGATTTGTGAACACTACCCCCATTCCAGTGATAAATCAAGGCAAAATCCGTATATCGTTGCACAAGTAGGATAAGTTGATATAATCGCCCTTCCATTTTAACAAAGGAAAACCTTATGACATTAAAAACGCAAATGCCTTTAACGTATTGGCAACGTGTAAAAGTGGCCTTTCAATATGTAATGCCGCAACTTTATTTAACCCAGCTTGCAGGTTGGTTTGCAAAGCAACGTTGGGGAGTGTTAACCCATTTAGCGATTAAATTATTTGCGAAAAAATACCAAGTAAATATGCAAGAAGCACTCAAACCAAACTTTAATGATTATGCGACCTTTAATGAATTTTTTATCCGTCCTTTAGCGGAAGGGGCGAGAAAAATTGATGAAAATCCTACCGCTCTTTGTTTACCCGCAGACGGACGTGTGAGCCAACTTGGGCATATTGATGAAGAGCGTTTATTACAAGCCAAAGGACACGATTTTAGCCTTGCGGATCTGCTGGCCAATGATAAAGAATTGGTGGAGGCCTTTAAAAATGGTGAATTCGCCACAATATACCTTTCACCGAGAGATTATCATCGTGTGCATATGCCTTGTGATGGTACATTGCGAAAAATGATTTATGTACCAGGCGAACTGTTTTCAGTTAATCCATTTTTGGCAGAACACGTTCCGAATTTATTTGCTCGCAACGAACGTGTGATCTGCGTGTTTGATACCGAATTTGGGCAAATGGTACAAATTTTAGTGGGCGCAACCATCACAGCAAGCATTAGCACTCAATGGGCAGGCGTGATTAACCCACCGCGCAGCAAAGAGGTGAAAGTCTGGACATATAGCGGTGAAAATGCCGTGAAATTACGCAAAGGCCAAGAAATGGGCGCTTTCCAACTTGGTTCTACGGTAATTAACTTATTTCAACAAAACCAAGTAAAATTAGCCGAGCAATTAGCTGTTGATACACCTGTCCATATGGGTGAAGTATTCGCGTATAAACAGTAATTCATTTTTTAATAAAAGGAAAAACAATGTCAGAACAATTTTTTAACCAAGTCGCTTTAGATGATGTTTCTGCCAAAGGCAGTTACGGTATCGGTTTACAAATCGGTCAGCAATTAGTCGATAGCAAATTAGCAGTCAAAGCAGATGCAGTGGCGAAAGGGATCTTTGATGCGTTAAATCAAAATGCTCCAGCAATTGACTTAAACGAAGTGAGCCAAGCCTTACAGCAACTGCAACAACAAGCCGCAGAAGCTGCGCAAGCACAATTCAAAAAAATTGAAGAAGAAGGCAAAGCCTATCTTGCAGAAAATGCAAAAAAAGACGGCGTGAAAGTGACCGATTCAGGCTTACAATATGAAGTGTTAGTAGAGGGTAGCGGCAAAATCCCAAGCAAGCAAGATCAAGTTCGCATTCACTATACAGGAACATTAATTGATGGTACGGTATTTGATAGTTCGGTAAAACGCGGACAACCAGCAGAATTTCCTGTGACCGGCGTTATTGCTGGTTGGGTTGAAGCCCTTTCAATGATGCCAGTTGGCTCAAAATGGAAACTCACCATTCCACATAATCTTGCTTATGGTGAGCGTGGGGCTGGTGCCTCAATTCCTCCATTTAGTACCCTTGTGTTTGAAGTGGAATTATTAGATATTCTTTAATTATCACAATCATTTTCTAAAGCTGGGTTTATTCCCAGCTTTTTTGTGCAAACTTTCCCGATCTTTTAGTCATTCCCAGATTACGCTATAATGCCAGCCACATTTATTTAGCTAAGGAATTAATTATGCAAAATCCAAAAGATGATGTGCTTTATGCCCCGGTTGAGTGGGTTGATCATAGCGAAGGCTACACGGATATTCTTTATCACAAATCCACCGATGGCATTGCTAAAATAACCATTAACCGCCCAGAAGTGCGTAACGCTTTCCGTCCGCAGACAGTGAAAGAAATGATCCACGCTTTTTCAGATGCACGTTTTGATGAAAAAGTGGGGGTGATCGTGCTAACAGGGCAAGGGGAGAAAGCCTTTTGTTCTGGCGGTGATCAAAAAGTGCGTGGCGATTACGGCGGTTATAAAGATGACGCTGGCGTACATCACCTAAACGTGTTGGATTTTCAGCGTGATATTCGTAGTTGCCCGAAACCTGTGGTAGCAATGGTGGCAGGTTATGCGATTGGTGGTGGTCATGTATTGCATATGCTATGTGATTTAACGATATCTGCAGATAATGCTATTTATGGTCAAACAGGCCCGAAAGTGGGGTCGTTCGATGGTGGCTGGGGCGCAAGTTATATGGCGCGCATTGTAGGGCAGAAAAAAGCGCGTGAAATTTGGTTCTTATGTCGTCAATATAATGCACAAGAAGCCTTGGATATGGGCTTAGTGAACACGGTTGTGCCTTATGCAGAGTTAGAAAAAGAAACTGTACGCTGGTGTCGTGAAATGTTGCGTAACAGCCCGATTGCATTACGTTGCTTAAAAGCTGCATTAAACGCAGATTGTGATGGACAAGCTGGCTTACAAGAGTTGGCAGGCAACGCCACAATGTTGTTCTATATGACAGAAGAAGGGCAAGAGGGACGCAACGCCTTCAATGAAAAGCGTGCGCCAGATTTCAGCAAATTTAAACGCAATCCATAATCATCAAGTGCGGTGAAAAATCTCAAAATTTTCACCGCACTTTGTTTTTATTTTTAGACCAATGCAAGAAATCTCTCTCAAAAAAATCATCCTATTTTGGACGGCGGTGGTGCTATTTAATGCGGTGCTATGTTTTGCTTTTGGGCTAATGGTGTCACATGATTTTTTATCTATTTTAGGAATGATTGTGGGCATTGGCTGTTTTATTGCGTTTTATACTTTTGTAGATTACAAATTATGGACGAAGCAAAAACAGCTGTGGCGTAATGCCTTGCGACAAAGTGGTCTTATCCGTGGATGTTTTCAAATTTCGGTTTTGTCGCATTTTTCCATAGAGTTCTTCTGTGGTTTTTTGGCATTGTGTTTATTGGAAGTTTTATTTGGCGGAAATATACCGCTCTTTTGGCATAGCTTGCTTGCCACCTTGCTTACGGGAGCATTGTTGTCTGTTATGCTAGGCATTATTTGTTTAATTTGTTTTTGGATTGCGAAGTCAGCGCGCAAAGTTAAGGAATAAAAAGGAGAAAATATGCGTTCTTATCAACTTTATCGTTATCAAATCCCAATGGATTCACAAGTGGTGCTGCGCAACCGCTTTTTAAAATTGCGCGAAGGGTTGCTTGTGCAGGTGCGTTGTGGTGAACATGAAGGTTGGGGGGAAATTGCGCCCTTGCCTGAATTTAGCCAAGAAACCTTAGAACAAGCGCAAGATCAGGCGATCCAATGGTTGAAAGATTGGGACGTAGCACGCAGTAAAAATCAAAAATTGTCCTTGGACGGATTGTATCCTTCCGTGGCTTTTGGACTAAGTTGTGCCTTGGCAGAAATGAAAGGTGAATTGCCCGAGCAAGGAAATTACCGCACCACCCCCCTTTGCTATGGCGATCCTGATGAGCTTTATGCAGAGTTGGATCAGCTTGAAGGAGAAAAAGTGGCAAAAATCAAAGTAGGCTTATACGAAGCCAATCGTGATGGCTTAATTGCCGATATGTTTTTGGAAGCCATTCCTGATCTTAAATTACGTTTAGATGCCAATCGTGCTTGGATGCCAGCAAAAGCGCAGTTGTTTGCCAAGTATATTAAGCCTGAACATCGTGGGCGTATTCAATTTTTAGAAGAACCTTGCAAAACACCTGAAGAAAGCCGCCAGTTCGCCGCTGAAACAGGCATTGCTATCGCGTGGGACGAAAGTGTGCGCGAGTCAAATTTTCAAGTGAAAAAAGAACCGCACTTAGCCGCAATTATTATTAAACCGACTCTAGTGGGCAGCCTTGCACGTTGTGTTGAGCTGATTGAACAGGCCCATCAACAAGGGATTATGGCGGTGATTAGCTCATCTTTAGAAAGTAGTTTTGGTTTAACTCAACTGGCTCGCATTGCACAACATTACACACCAGCTACTACGCCGGGTTTGGATACATTAGATCTCATGCAATATCAGCTTGTTCGACCGTGGCAAGGATCAACCTTACCATTATTGGAACTGAACAGCGAAAATATCGTCAAAGTTAATATGGATTAAAATTTGCATTGGTTCGACCAGCCATAAGGCAACGGCAATTTTTAGAAAAATCATTATAATGCGAAAGATTAAAGGGAAAAGGATTAATTATGTCAGCATCTGCACGAATTTTGTTACTTAATGGCCCGAATTTGAATATGCTAGGCAAACGCGAGCCAAAGCATTATGGCAGCCTTTCTTTGCCTGCCATTGAGCAACGAATGAAGGATCTTGCAGCCACACATCAAATTGAATTGAGCTGCTTCCAAGCTAACAGTGAAGAAAAACTGATCGATAAAATTCACCAAAGTTTCCAACAGGTTGATTTTATTATTATTAATCCTGCAGCATATACGCACACCAGTGTCGCACTGCGTGATGCCTTGCTTGCTGTTGCCATTCCTTTCGTGGAAGTGCATTTGTCTAATGTGCATAAACGTGAGCCGTTCCGTCATCATTCTTATTTTAGTGATGTGGCAGAAGGCGTGATTTGTGGATTAGGGGCGCAAGGCTATGAATTTGCCTTCCATTATGCCGTGCAATATTTAGCAAATAAGGCATAATTTGCCGAAAATTTCGCAAAATTGACAGAATTTTGTCGCAAAAAGGATCGTTTTCAGGTAATCTTTGCCACGGAAATTTAAGTTTAAAAAGCACCGCACTTTAGTTTTTATGATTTTTATATTAAATCAACCAAAGTGCGGTGAAAAGTATTGACATTTTAGGAAAAAACTATGGATATTCGTAAAATTAAAAAACTCATCGAATTAGTTGAAGAATCGGGCATTATGGAGCTTGAAATTTCTGAAGGCGAAGAATCTGTTCGTATTAATCGTGGTTCACCTTCAGCCACTGCGGTGCAATATACCATTCCAAGCCCAGCACCTGTTGCACAACCTACCGCACCAGTTCAGCCAACCCCAGTTGCTGAAGTGCCTGCGGTTACGGAAGTATCAGGTCATCAAGTGCGCTCACCAATGGTGGGAACGTTCTACCGCAGCCCAAGCCCAGATGCCAAACCATTTGTTGAAGTGGGACAAACCGTGAAAGTGGGCGATGCCCTTTGTATTGTTGAAGCAATGAAAATGATGAACCGTATTGAAGCTGACAAAGCGGGTGTGGTAAAAGCGATCTTAATTAATGATGGCGAACCTGTTGAGTTTGATGAGCCGTTAATCGTTATCGAATAATTCATTTCTATTTAGGCGGAGCAATCACTCTGCCTTACAATTCTAAGAGATAATTCTTATGTTAGAAAAAGTTGTTATTGCCAATCGTGGAGAAATTGCCTTACGTATTTTACGTGCTTGTAAAGAATTAGGTATTAAAACCGTTGCGGTTCATTCCACTGCGGATCGTGATCTCAAACACGTTTTGTTAGCAGATGAAACCGTTTGTATTGGTCCTGCGCCTTCAACCAAAAGTTATTTGAATATCCCTGCTATTATTGCAGCAGCAGAAGTAACAGGGGCCGATGCTATTCATCCAGGCTATGGCTTTTTATCTGAAAATGCCGATTTTGCTGAGCAAGTAGAGCGATCAGGCTTCACTTTTATCGGTCCTACTGCGGACGTAATCCGTTTAATGGGGGATAAAGTTTCCGCTATCAATGCAATGAAAAAAACTGGGGTACCTTGTGTACCGGGTTCTGACGGCCCTGTTGGCATCGATATGAAGAAAAACAAAGAAATTGCCAAACGCATTGGTTATCCTGTGATTATTAAAGCCTCTGGAGGCGGCGGTGGTCGTGGTATGCGCGTTGTACGTGATGAAAATTCCTTAGAAGAATCAATTGCGATGACTAAAGCGGAAGCCAAAGCAGCATTTAATAACGATATGGTTTATATGGAAAAGTATCTAGAAAATCCACGCCATATTGAAATCCAAGTGTTAGCAGATACGCACGGTAATGCGGTTTATTTAGCAGAGCGTGATTGCTCAATGCAACGCCGTCATCAAAAAGTGGTAGAAGAAGCACCAGCACCAGGCATTACCGAAGAAATGCGCCGTGATATTGGTTCACGTTGTGCTAAAGCCTGCGTGGAAATTGGCTACCGTGGTGCAGGGACATTTGAATTCTTATATGAAAACGGTGAGTTTTACTTTATCGAAATGAATACTCGTATTCAGGTGGAACATCCTGTAACTGAGATGATTACTGGCGTGGACTTGGTGAAAGAGCAATTATTAATCGCTTCAGGCCTACCGCTTTCTATCAAACAAGAAGACATTAAAGTGCGCGGCCACGCCATTGAATGTCGTATCAATGCGGAAGATCCGAAGAGCTTCTTACCTTCACCTGGTAAAATCGATCATTTACACGCACCGGGTGGTTTAGGCGTACGTTGGGATTCGCATATTTACACAGGATATAGCGTGCCACCGCATTATGATTCAATGATCGCAAAATTAATCACTTATGGAGATACCCGTGAAGTGGCCATTCGCCGTATGCAAAATGCCTTGGCTGAAACCATTATCAGCGGAATTAAAACCAATATTCCACTGCACGAATTGATCCTATCCGATGAAAACTTCCAAAACGGTGGCACAAATATCCACTATTTAGAGAAGAAACTAGGAATGCACGATTAATTGCATTATTTGATCGAAAGGCGTTTTAGATAACGCCTTTTTTATTACGGAATTTTTTCTTTATTTCGTATAAAAGAGCGGTGCAAAATTGCGACATTATTTTCGCGAAAAATATTCCTACTAATCTCTTTTCTTGATCAACAGCAATAACGATTAATCAACAGTTTTCAGCATATTTAAGGTGATTTTTGTCGATATATTTTGCTAAGATTAGGCGGGCGAACAACGAGGTTCGCCCTCGATTTTGCTAGCAATAAAGGTGAAAAATACAGGAGTGCAACTCACACTATGAAACAACATTCTCGTTATCAACAAGCGACAAAAGAAGCGCGTTGGGCATTTGGATTGACCTTGCTTTATGTGCTGGGGTGGTGTCTATGTGCTTATTTGCCAAAAGGGCAGCAAGGGCCTTTGGGCTTTCCGCTTTGGTTTGAGTTGGCTTGTATTTATTTGCCCGTGCTATTTATTGTGGTGGCTTATTGGGTCGTAAAAATCGTCTATCAAGAGATTGATTTAGAAAATATTGAGATAGAAAACAAGGACGTTGAATAAGGATATAGGAACAATGAATCTCGGCATTATTTTCCCTTTAGTAATTTACCTTGCCTTTGTTTTTGGCGCAGCGATTTATGCTTATGCAAAACGTTCCAAAGGAGATTTTTTGACAGAATATTATGTGGGTAATCGGTCAATGACAGGTTTTGTACTCGCGATGACCACCGCATCCACCTATGCCAGTGCAAGCTCTTTTGTGGGTGGGCCGGGCGCGGCGTATAAATTTGGCTTGGGCTGGGTGTTGCTCGCAATGATTCAAGTGCCAGCAGTATGGTTAGCTCTAGGTGCGCTCGGAAAAAAATTCGCTTTACTCTCGCGTGAAAGTAAAGCCTTAACGATCAATGACTTATTACTTTATCGTTATAAAAACAAATATTTAGTTTGGGTTTCTTGTATCGCCTTGCTCATCGCCTTTTTTGCCGCAATGACCGTGCAATTTATCGGTGGTGCGCGCTTGTTAGAAACCACCATTGGCATTAGCTACACCAATGCGCTACTGATTTTTGCCGTTACCGTAGGGCTTTACACCTTTATTGGCGGATTTCGTGCCGTGGTGCTAACCGATACCATTCAAGGAACGGTGATGATTCTTGGCACGATCATTTTGCTCGGTGCGACCATTTATGCCGCTGGCGGAGTAGAAAGCGCGGTGCAAAAACTTAACGAAATTGACCCGCACTTAACCAGCCCTTATGGGCCAAATGATATGCTCGGCTTTCAGTTTATGGCCTCTTTCTGGATTTTAGTCTGTTTTGGCGTAGTAGGCTTGCCACACACTGCGGTGCGTTGTATGGCGTTTAAAGACAGCAAAGCCTTGCATAACGGAATGTTAATCGGCACAGTGGTACTGGCTTTAGTGATGCTGGGTATGCACCTTTCGGGAGCGTTAGGGCGTGCAATTCTGCCTGCCTTAGAAGTGCCAGATCAGGTGATCCCAACCTTAATGTTGCAAGTGCTACCGCCAATTGTCGCAGGGATCTTCCTTGCCGCACCAATGTCTGCCATTATGTCCACCATTGACGCGCAACTGATTCAATCATCATCAATTTTTGTGAAGGATTTATATCTCAGCGCCAAGCCTGAAATGGCACAAAATCAGAAAAAAATTAGCTGGATTTCTTCAATAATTACGCTAATTTTGACCGCACTTTTGATCTTGGCTGCGTTAAATCCCCCACAAATGATCATCTGGCTCAACCTTTTCGCCTTTGGGGGCTTGGAGGCCGCCTTTTTATGGGTAATCGTGCTGGGACTATATTGGCAAAAAGCCAATGCTGTTGGTGCAATTTGCTCAATGGTGGTGGGCTTGGGCAGCTATGTAGGCTTAACGGCCGCAAGTATTAAACTGTTTGATTTTCACGCCATTGTGCCGTCTTTATTGTTTGGCTTAATTGCCTTTTTGATTGGCAACAAATTTGGCGAAAACGCAACAAAATAAACTAAGAAGGAAAAATTATGGCTTGGGTTCAAATCCGCATTAATAGTACTAATCAACAAGCGGAAACGATCAGTGATTACTTAGAAGAAATCGGTTCGGTTTCGGTAACCTTTATGGATAGCCAAGACACCCCGATTTTTGAACCGCTTCCTGGGGAAACCCGTCTGTGGGGCAATACTGATGTTATCGCCTTATTTGATGCTGAAACGGATATGCAACAAATTGTCAGCTTACTGAAAAATGCGGGACATTTAAGCGAAGAAACCGCTTATAAAATTGAACAAATTGAAGATAAAGATTGGGAACGTGAATGGATGGATAATTTCCACCCAATGCAGTTTGGTAAGCGCTTATGGATTTGTCCAAGTTGGCGTGAAGTGCCAGATGAAAATGCAGTGAACGTGATGCTCGATCCCGGTTTGGCTTTTGGAACTGGCACGCACCCGACCACGGCATTGTGTTTAGAATGGCTCGATAGCCTAGATCTGAATGGCAAAACGGTGATCGATTTTGGTTGTGGCTCAGGGATTTTAGCGATCGCCGCGTTGAAGTTAGGGGCGAAAAGTGCCATCGGCATTGATATTGATCCGCAAGCCATTTTAGCCAGCCGCAACAACGCAGAGCAAAATGGTGTGAGCGACCGCCTACAACTCTTTTTAGCCAAAGACGCACCGCAAGATCTGCAAGCCGATGTGGTGGTGGCCAATATCTTAGCAGGGCCATTAAAAGAACTCGCACCAACCATCAGCCAGCTCGTAAAAGCACAAGGAGAATTAGGTTTATCAGGTATTTTAGAAACCCAAGCACAATCTGTCTGCGAAGCCTATCAACATCAATTTGCCCTTGATCCCGTAGCAATCCGCGAGGAATGGTGTCGGATTACAGGAAAGCATAAATAAATGGGATTTAAGCGCTGAAATCCATTTTCAGTGCTGCTTTAAGTTAAGGCTTAAAAGCAAAGCTTAAGTTGTAATTTAGTTGATTTATAAGAATAAAGCCGATCTACGTTGTTACGATTGTTTGTTTTTGACGTGATTATATTAGGGATAATATCCCTATGAAATGCATTAGAAAACGAGAGAATAGCTTGGTAAATAAATTGATTACCTTCTCTAAAATGGCTGCATTATTGTAATAGTGGTTTTCTTTTATTGTAGCGAGTAGAGTGAGAGTAGCTATTTGTTGAATATCGGACTTAAGCTGATTTTTTCTATAACCACTAAAAAGTGGCAGTTTTCCAGTTTAGGATATGAGTGTAACATCCAATCTCAACTAAAAAACTCTCATTTTTAAGTGGGGGCCATCAGATTGGGGCTGAGCTTTTATATATAAGTTAGAGAAGGGAGCTGTTTTAAGTACGCTAATCTGTATGATAGTGATGCGAAGTTATCCACATAACGCCCGTTTCAATCAGAAACGGGTTTTATTTATCAAAATCAGTTTAAATGTAAATTGACTTTATCTTATGAGATAAGATATAATATCCAGCCATTTTTAATTCACTAACCTTTTGGAATTAAAAATATACTGAATAATCACCGTTTTGTTGCGTGAATCAGGCTAGTTTTCTGGTAGTTTGATGGCAACCCGCTCATCAGAAGTAAGGTTCAGAGTGCGGTATCTGAAAACGGATTCATCATTGATATGATAAAAATGCGTGAAAAAATCACCGCACTTTTGTTTTATATCAACGCGGTCTCACTAAAATTTAATGAGGAAAACCAATGGGTTACTCCTATACTGAGAAAAAACGTATTCGTAAAGACTTCGGCAAACGTCCGCAAGTTTTAAATGTACCTTATTTATTAACTATTCAGCTTGATTCTTTCGATAAATTTATCCAAAGGGATCCAGATGGTCAGCAAGGCCTAGAAGCTGCATTCCGTTCTGTGTTTCCAATTGTCAGCAATAATGGCAATACGGAATTACAATATGTGAGCTATCGCTTAGGCGAGCCAGTATTTGATGTGCGTGAATGTCAAATTCGCGGCACCACTTATGCTGCGCCATTGCGTGTGAAATTACGTCTTGTTAGCTATGACAAAGATGCCGCGCCAGGCACAATTAAAGATATTAAAGAACAAGAAGTTTATATGGGTGAAATCCCATTAATGACAGATAATGGAACATTTGTGATTAATGGTACTGAGCGTGTAATCGTTTCGCAATTACACCGTAGCCCAGGCGTATTCTTTGATAGCGACAAAGGTAAAACGCACTCATCAGGAAAAGTGCTTTATAACGCACGTATTATTCCTTACCGTGGTTCTTGGTTAGATTTTGAGTTTGATCCAAAAGATAACTTATATGCGCGTATTGACCGCCGCCGTAAATTGCCGGCAACCATTATTTTGCGTGCATTAAACTATACAACCGAAGAAATTTTAGACTTATTCTTCGATAAAGTTGTTTTCCAAGTTGAAGATAACAAATTATTAATGACCTTAGTGCCAGAAAGATTGCGTGGTGAAACGGCAACTTTTGATATTGTGGCAAATGGAAAAACTTATGTTGAAGTCGGTCGCCGTATTACTGCTCGTCATATCCGCGCCCTTGAAAAAGACAATGTGACTCAGGTTGAAGTGCCAACAGAATACATTGTGGGTAAAGTGGCTGCGAAAGATTATGTTGATCTTGAAACTGGTGAAGTGATTTGCCCAGCCAATAGTGAAATTTCGCTAGAGATTTTAGCGAAACTGGCTCAAGCAGGTTACAAAACGATCGAAACCCTATTTACTAACGATTTAGACTACGGTCCATATATTTCAGATACCTTACGTGTTGATCCAACCACTGATCGCCTAAGCGCCTTGGTTGAAATTTATCGTATGATGCGTCCAGGTGAGCCGCCAACAAAAGAAGCAGCAGAAGGTTTATTTGATAACCTGTTCTTCTCGGCAGATCGCTATGATTTATCTGCGGTAGGTCGTATGAAATTCAACCGCTCTTTAGGTATTGAAGAAACGACTGGTAGCGGCATTTTAAGCAAAGAAGATATCGTTAATGTAATGCGTAAATTAATTGATATCCGTAACGGTCGTGGCGAAGTCGATGATATTGACCACTTAGGTAACCGTCGCATTCGTTCAGTAGGTGAAATGGCAGAAAACCAATTCCGTATTGGTTTAGTGCGTGTTGAGCGTGCGGTGAAAGAGCGTCTTTCTTTAGGTGATCTTGAAGCAGTAACTCCACAAGATTTAATCAATGCCAAACCAATTTCGGCAGCGGTGAAAGAATTCTTTGGTTCATCACAACTTTCTCAGTTTATGGATCAAAATAACCCGCTTTCAGAAGTGACGCATAAACGCCGTATTTCTGCTTTAGGTCCAGGTGGTTTAACTCGTGAACGTGCAGGCTTTGAGGTGCGAGATGTTCACGCAACTCACTATGGTCGTGTGTGTCCAATCGAAACACCTGAAGGTCCAAACATCGGTTTGATCAACTCTTTAGCGGTGTATGCGCGTACTAACGATTATGGTTTCTTAGAAACACCATATCGTAAAGTGGTAAATGGTCAAGTTACCGAAGAAATTGAATATTTATCAGCCATTGAAGAAGGCAAATATATCATCGCGCAGGCGAACTCAAACTTAGATGATGAATTACGCTTTACCGATACTTTCGTAACCTGTCGCGGTGAGCACGGTGAGTCTGGTTTATATCGTCCAGAAGAAATTCACTATATGGACGTATCAACACAGCAAATCGTTTCTGTGGCAGCGGCACTTATTCCGTTCCTTGAACACGATGATGCGAACCGTGCCTTGATGGGAGCGAACATGCAACGCCAAGCTGTACCAACCTTGCGTGCGGATAAGCCATTAGTCGGTACCGGTATGGAAAAACCGGTGGCATTAGACTCTGGTGTTGCAGTAGTGGCAAAACGTGGTGGAACAATCCAATACGTTGATGCTTCGCGTATCGTTGTAAAAGTTAACGAAGATGAAACGGTTGCAGGCGAAGCAGGGATTGATATTTACAATCTGGTGAAATATACCCGATCTAACCAAAATACTTGTATTAACCAAATTCCTTGCGTGGAGCTAGGTGAGCCAATTGAACGTGGTGAAATTCTTGCTGATGGCCCTTCAACGGATTTAGGTGAACTTGCTCTTGGTCAAAATATGCGCGTGGCATTTATGCCTTGGAATGGTTATAACTTCGAAGACTCAATGTTAGTGTCTGAGCGTGTGGTGCAAGAAGATCGTTTCACTACCATTCACATTCAAGAGCTTTCTTGTGTGGCGCGTGATACCAAACTTGGTTCTGAAGAAATCACTGCAGATATTCCAAACGTAGGTGAAGCGGCATTAAGCAAACTTGATGAATCAGGGATTGTGTATATCGGGGCAGAAGTAAAAGGCGGCGATATTCTTGTGGGTAAAGTGACACCAAAAGGTGAAACGCAATTAACCCCAGAAGAAAAATTATTACGCGCAATCTTTGGTGAAAAAGCGTCTGATGTAAAAGATTCTTCATTACGCGTACCAAACAGTGTATCTGGTACAGTTATTGACGTTCAAGTGTTCACTCGTGATGGCGTAGAAAAAGATAAACGCGCTTTAGAAATCGAAGAAATGCAGTTAAAACAAGCGAAGAAAGATCTTGTGGAAGAATTAGAGATCTTAGAAGCTGGCTTGTTTGCTCGTGTTCGTAACTTATTGATTTCAGGCGGAATGAGTGCAGCACAATTAGATCAACTAGAACGTACCAAATGGTTAGAGCAAACCCTTTCAGACGAAGCAAAACAAAGCCAGTTAGAGCAATTAGCTGAGCAATATGAAGAACTTCGTAAAGACTTTGAGCATAAACTTGAAGTGAAACGCGGCAAAATTATCCAAGGTGATGATCTTGCGCCGGGCGTATTGAAAGTGGTGAAAGTATACCTTGCAGTAAAACGCCAAATCCAACCAGGGGATAAAATGGCGGGGCGTCACGGTAACAAAGGGGTTATCTCAAAAATCAACCCAGTTGAAGATATGCCGTATGACGAAAATGGTCAGCCAGTGGATATCGTATTGAACCCACTGGGCGTACCTTCGCGTATGAACATCGGTCAGATTCTTGAAACGCACTTAGGTTTAGCGGCGAAAGGAATTGGTGATCAAATCAATGCAATGATCAAACAAAAACAAGATGTTGAGAAATTGCGTGGTTATATCCAAAAAGCCTATGACTTAGGTGGCGGTTCACAAAAAGTGGATCTTTCAACCTTTACTGATGAAGAAGTGATGCGTTTAGCGCAAAACTTACGCAAAGGTTTACCATTAGCAACGCCAGTATTTGATGGTGCACACGAAGAAGAAATTAAAGGCTTATTAGAGCTAGGTGGGTTGCCAACTTCAGGTCAAATCACCTTATATGATGGTCGCACAGGTGAGAAATTTGAACGTCCAGTAACCGTAGGTTATATGTATATGCTCAAATTGAACCACTTAGTTGATGACAAAATGCACGCGCGTTCAACAGGTTCTTATAGCCTTGTTACACAGCAACCATTGGGTGGTAAAGCACAGTTCGGTGGTCAGCGTTTCGGTGAGATGGAGGTTTGGGCACTTGAAGCTTATGGTGCCGCTTACACCTTACAAGAAATGCTTACCGTTAAATCCGATGATGTGAACGGCCGTACGAAGATGTACAAAAACATCGTGAGCGGTAACCAACAAATGGATCCGGGTACACCAGAATCTTTCAACGTAATTATGAAAGAAATTCGTTCACTCGGTATCAACATCGACTTAGACGAAGAATAATCTGATAAGCGAAAGCTAAAGTACGCTCAAGTGCGGTGATAAAATTCAAAATTTTATACCGCACTTGGATAAGTTTAACTCCGACAGGAGCAAAATCTGTGAAAGACTTAGTTAAGTTTTTAAAAGCACAATCTAAATCCAGCGAAGATTTTGATGTGATCAAAATTGGTTTAGCCTCACCGGATATGATCCGTTCTTGGTCATTTGGTGAAGTTAAGAAACCTGAAACCATCAACTACCGTACGTTTAAACCAGAGCGTGACGGGCTTTTCTGTGCGCGTATTTTCGGGCCAGTCAAAGACTATGAATGTTTATGCGGAAAATATAAACGCTTAAAACACCGTGGAGTAATTTGTGAAAAATGTGGCGTAGAAGTGACGCAAGCAAAAGTTCGCCGTGAACGTATGGGGCATATTGAGCTAGCTTCACCTGTTGCGCATATCTGGTTCTTAAAATCTTTACCGTCCCGTATCGGCTTATTATTAGATATGCCGTTGCGCGATATTGAACGTGTACTTTATTTTGAATCTTACATTGTTACTGAGCCGGGAATGACCGATCTTGAAAAAGGTCAATTATTAACGGAAGAACAATATATGGACGCAGAAGACCGTTGGGGCGATGAATTTGAAGCCAAAATGGGTGCGGAAGCGATCCAAGCGTTATTGCGTGATATGGATTTAGAAGTGGAATGTGAAACCTTGCGTGAAGAGTTGCAAGAAACCAATTCAGAAACCAAACGCAAAAAAATCACTAAACGCTTAAAATTATTAGAATCTTTCATTCAATCAGGCAATAAACCTGAATGGATGGTGATGACCGTATTGCCAGTGTTACCGCCAGATTTACGTCCATTAGTTCCACTTGATGGCGGACGTTTTGCCACTTCAGATTTGAACGATTTATATCGCCGTGTGATCAACCGTAATAACCGTTTAAAACGTTTATTAGACTTAATCGCGCCAGATATTATCGTGCGTAACGAAAAACGTATGTTACAAGAATCTGTTGATGCGTTATTGGATAATGGTCGCCGTGGTCGTGCAATTACCGGTTCTAACCGCCGTCCATTGAAATCACTTGCGGATATGATCAAAGGTAAACAAGGTCGTTTCCGTCAAAACTTATTAGGTAAACGTGTAGATTACTCAGGCCGTTCTGTAATTACCGTAGGACCATACTTACATCTACATCAATGTGGTTTACCGAAAAAAATGGCGTTGGAATTATTCCGTCCATTTATTTATGCCAAATTAGAAAGCCGTGGCTTTGCAACCACAATCAAAGCCGCGAAGAAAATGGTTGAGCGTGAAGACGCTATCGTATGGGATATTTTGGCAGAAGTAATTCGCGAACACCCAATCCTATTGAACCGTGCGCCAACCTTGCACCGTTTGGGGATTCAAGCCTTTGAGCCGATCTTAATTGAAGGTAAAGCGATTCAATTACACCCATTAGTGTGTGCGGCGTTCAACGCAGACTTCGACGGTGACCAAATGGCGGTGCACGTGCCATTAACCCTTGAAGCACAGCTTGAGGCGCGTGCCTTGATGATGTCAACCAATAACATTCTTTCACCAGCAAATGGTGAGCCGATTATCGTACCATCACAGGACGTTGTATTAGGTCTTTATTATATGACTCGTGATAAAGTGAACGGTAAAGGCGAAGGAATGTTATTGCAAGATCCGCGCGAAGCGGAGAAAGCTTATCGTACAGGTCAAGCGGAATTACATTCTCGTGTGAAAGTACGTATCACAGAATATGTAAAAGATGCGTCTAATGAATTTGTACCACAAACAGGTCTCGTGGATACCACAATCGGTCGTGCCATTTTATGGATGATTGCACCAAAAGGTATGCCATTTAGCTTATTCAATCAAACCTTGGGCAAAAAAGCGATTTCAAAATTAATTAACGAAAGTTATCGCCGTTTAGGATTGAAAGCGAGCGTATTGTTTGCTGACCAAATTATGTACACCGGTTTTGCTTACGCTGCACGTTCCGGTTCATCAGTAGGGATTGACGATATGGTGATCCCGGCGAAGAAATACGAAATTATTTCAGCCGCAGAGCAAGAAGTAGCAGAAATCCAAGAGCAATTCCAATCTGGTTTGGTCACTGCAGGTGAACGTTATAATAAAGTTATTGATATTTGGGCTGTTGCCAATGAGCGTGTTGCTAAAGCAATGATGGAAAACCTTTCGCAAGAAGAAGTGGTAAACCGCGAAGGTCAACTCGAAAAACAAGCATCATTCAACAGCATCTTTATGATGGCAGATTCTGGAGCACGTGGTTCTGCGGCACAGATTCGTCAGCTTGCAGGTATGCGTGGTTTGATGGCACGTCCAGATGGCTCAATTATCGAAACACCAATTACCGCAAACTTCCGTGAAGGCTTGAACGTACTTCAGTACTTTATTTCAACTCACGGTGCGCGTAAAGGTTTGGCAGATACCGCATTAAAAACCGCAAACTCAGGTTACTTAACCCGTCGTTTAGTGGATGTGGCACAAGATTTAGTGATCATTGAAGATGATTGTGGCACTTACGAGGGTATCGTGATGACCCCATTAATCGAAGGGGGAGATGTAAAAGAGCCTCTGCGTGATCGTGTATTAGGTCGTGTGGCAGCAGAAGACATCTTAAAACCGGGTACAGACGAAGTTTTAATTCCGCGTAATACCTTATTAGATGAAAAACTTTGTTATCTGATTGATGAAAATTCCGTAGATAGCATCAAGGTACGCTCTGTTGTAACCTGTGATACCAACTTTGGAGTGTGTGCGAAATGTTACGGACGCGATCTTGCGCGCGGACACCTTATCAACCAAGGTGAAGCTGTGGGGGTTATCGCAGCACAATCCATTGGTGAGCCGGGTACACAGCTAACGATGCGTACATTCCATATTGGTGGTGCGGCATCTGCGGCAGCGAAAGAATCAAGCATTCAAGTTAAGAATAACGGTACATTGCGTTTAGCCAACGTGAAATTCGTGACTAACAAAGAAGGCAAATTGGTCTTAACTTCACGTAACACCGAATTAACCATTATTGACGCATTTGGTCGTACCAAAGAGCATTATAAATTGCCTTACGGTGCAGTGTTAAACAAAGCAGATGGCGATGAAGTGAACGCAGGCGAAACCGTAGCGAACTGGGATCCACATACAATGCCTGTGGTTTCTGAAGTATCAGGTTTCGTGAAATTCGTAGATATTACTGACGGTGTAACTGTAACTCGTCAAACTGATGAATTAACTGGTTTATCTTCAATCGTGGTACAAGATGTGGGTGAACGTGCAACAGCAGGTAAGGATTTACGTCCAACCATTAAACTTGTTGATGCGCAAGGCAACGATATTCTTGTTGCAGGTTCAGATATACCAGCGCAGTACACCTTACCAGGTAAAGCGATTGTAACCCTTGAAGATGGTGCGGAAGTTCACGTGGGGGATTCCCTTGCGCGTATCCCACAAGAATCAGCGGGAACAAAAGATATTACTGGTGGTCTTCCACGCGTAGCGGATCTCTTTGAAGCGCGTAAACCGAAAGAGCCTGCAATCCTAGCAGAAATTTCGGGTATTGTTTCCTTCGGTAAAGAAACCAAAGGTAAACGCCGTTTACTCATCACCCCAATGGAAGGTGAAGTGTACGAAGAAATGATTCCAAAATGGCGTCAGCTCAACGTATTTGAAGGCGAAATGGTAGAACGTGGTGATCTTATTTCTGATGGTGCAGAAACACCACACGATATTCTACGCTTGCGCGGTGTGCACGCAGTAACTGATTACATCGTAAACGAAGTGCAAGAAGTTTACCGCTTACAAGGGGTAAAAATTAACGATAAACATATCGAAGTGATCGTTCGCCAAATGTTGCGTAAAGCCATCATCACTAAGGCTTATGATTCTGAGTTCTTAGAAGGTGAGCAAGTAGAAGTAGCACGTGTGAAAATGGTTAACCAAAAACGTGAAGTGGAAGGTAAACCATTGGTTGAGTTTGAACGTGAGTTATTGGGTATCACCAAAGCCTCATTGGCGACAGAATCCTTTATCTCAGCGGCCTCATTCCAAGAAACCACCCGCGTGCTTACTGAAGCAGCTGTGGCAGGTAAACGCGATGAATTGCGTGGCTTGAAAGAGAACGTTATCGTTGGTCGTTTGATCCCGGCAGGTACAGGTTTTGCGTATCACCAACAACGGCAGAAAAACCGTGCAGCAGGTATCATTGACCATGAACAGCTTACTAAAGCATCAAATATTTCTGATGAAGAAATCGCTTCAGAGTTTACGTTCACCGCAGACGATGCAACTGCAAGCCTTGCTGAAATGTTAAATATGGCAGAAGATACGGAATAATCGCATATAAGAAAATAAAAAAAAGCCCGAACATAGTGTCGGGCTTTTTTATTGCCTTGATAATAAATAAGTGCGGTGAAAAAATCATAAATTTTCCACCGTGCTTAGCAAATAAACCGATTTTAATAATGGATAGAACAGATGATATTGACTATGCTTTGGTATTACATAGCGTTTTGTATGGTTAGCAAAGAATATAAAGAGCGGTGAAAAATTCATAATGGTACCGTCTCCAAAAGTGTGTCTTTTTGCAAGAAAACTAGCATGGGTAGTTTAATTAAAAAGTACTGAATCTGCAAAACGGCTCAATGGGTAGCGGTAAGTCGTTTCACCCATATCAATAGCAACTTTACTCATCAGCGTTAACACAGAATTCACACTGGGCATACTGTTGCGTATCTTTAACACACGTTTAAATGACTTATTCAACCTCTCTATTTGATTGGTGGTATAAATCATATTCTGCACCTCGTTTTCATAATTTTTCTACCGTACTTAAAAATCATCTTAGCCAAACTTTTCCGCTTCATTTCTATAAAATTGCTTTATTTTCAAAGTAATATCAAGCATAATCCGCCCTTTGATTTTATTAACAAATTAGGAAAACAAATGACAACTCAAACAACAGAAAAATTGGCAAACCCAGGTCCATTAGGGCTATGTGGCTTCGCTTTAACTACTTGGCTATTAAGTTTAATTAATGCTGGCATTTTTGATAAACAAGACGGCATTTCTATTGTGCTTGCAATGGCATTTGCTTTTGGTGGAACGGCACAATTAATCGCAGGTATTATGGAATACCGCAAAGGTAACACCTTTGGTTTCACCGCCTTTATCAGCTACGGATCATTTTGGTGGTCTTGGGCACTGTTGGTACAATTTATGCCAACAGCCAGCCCTGCATTTTTAGGCTGTTATTTAGCAGCGTGGGGAACATTCACCCTAATGATGTTTATCGCCTCTTTCAGCAAACCAAAAGCTTTACGTGTGGTATTCCTTTTCTTAGCATTAACGTTCTACGCATTGGCAATTGGTGATGGTTTTGGTTATCACGGCTTAGTACAAATTGGCGGCTATCTAGGCTTAATCACCGCACTCAGCGCGTTCTACCTCGCCGCAGCAGAAATGATTAACGAAAATTTCGGTAGAGAGGTTTTACCGATTTAGTTGTTATATGATTATTTAAAAAGGAAAAGCTTCTAGTTGCTGCTAGAAGCTTTTTTCATATTTTTTACCAAAGAATTTCGCCATTAAAAATGCAGTACCTTTTTTAAACCAATTAACTTTCTCACCATAGATGACAGGAAGTTCTTTTATTTTTAGCGGTGTGATTTGGTTATATTCATACAGCCAAACATTAAATAATAATTCACTTACCCTTCCGTACAGTCTTGCATGAAAGGCATCATAATTATGATGGGAAAGGCGTTTCTCTAATTCAAATAAAATAGGGAATAACCAGCTACAATAACTATTTATCAGCTTTTTAGGCATAATAAACATATTAAACATATATCCCCATCGTTGTTTCATTACTACATCAAAGGCATTGATATATAAGGGAGAATACTCTTTGATAATATCCCTTGTAATATCTAAATGTTCTTGGTGTAAGGTATGTGCATAGTGAGAATATAGCGTTTCTATATAGTATCGGCGTTTTTTAGGAACAATAATATCATAATGTTTAACGAGTTCTTCTGTTTGCTCATACGTAAGATAGAGAGCTCTTATATTATCTTTTTTTATAGTGAAGCGGTATTTTAAGGAAAAAAAACGGCGATAGTGAATAAGCCCAAGATAGTCATAATCAAGATTTTTCCAAGCCCAATATAATCCGGTTAGTTCACTAAAATAAGGGTTTTTTTGAGAGATATTTTCTCCAGTGTCATCACTACAATATCCAATATCTTCTTTGCCATATTTTCCTACTTGCAATGGAATATATAATTTATCTTTAGGCATAAAATATCTTTTATGTGTGGCAATAATGATAGATATTCTAGGATAAAGTGGCTTCATTATTTTAAGTATTCCTTGTGATGTTTAAAATTTTTTTTTAACCCGTGATAAATAGCTCTTAAGGAAATGAAGAGTTTTTTAGAATTAGGTTTAGTAAAAAGATAGAACCATACTACTTTAAATATAAATGCAAGGATATGCAGCTTGGTATTATATATAGAATGATTGACAATTGAATTGCGGCACATACAATATAATTTTAAGTTTGAAGGTGTATCATTAAATTTCAACTTCCCTAAAAGCATTGGTGTACCCAAGGATGACTCTTTAGGATGATAGAATCTTGCTTTAGTGATCGTGGCAATTTTAAAATCATTTATTTCAGCTCTTTTTGTATATTCAAAATCATCACCCCAAATAAAATATTCTTTTTTGGGAATTCCAATCTTTTTAACAAGATTGCATGAAAATAAAATGCCATTAAAAGGAATTACGATACCATTAATAATATTAGGATCAGGTAGATTTTTAAGATCGCTAATGTTATTGATAAGATTTAATGTATTTGGGATACGCATTGGAAAGCATAAGTCATTGGGATTATCTTTATCCAAGACTAATGGACCAAGATAACAATTTGTGTCCATATGAGATAGTAGTATTTCTAGACAGTCATGAGCAGGACAGCCATCATCATCCATTAGCCAAATATAGTCAAAACCATTCTGATAGGCTTTTTCTACACCAAACGAAAAGCCGCCTGCTCCGCCAAGATTTTCAGATAAGCTAAATAAATGAATTAATTCATTATCTAGCCAACCTTGTTGTTTTAAATAATCTTCAGTTCCATCTGTACTTGCATTGTTGATTATATAAACTGCATTTAGTGATTGACTCTGATTAAGTAATGCCTTTAAGCATTCAACCAGTAATAATTTGCGATTATAAGTTACAATTACTGCACAGATAGAACTCGAATTCATTTATACTCCCATATCAACATAGAATGGCTTTAATTTTTCTCCTTTTTGTAAGGCAACTTTGATTGCATCAGCAGTTTCCAGCGCTTCTTTGATTGTTACATCCATATCTAAATAACGATATGTACCTAAACGCCCAACAAAGGTTACTTGATTTTCATTTACTGCTTTTTCTACATATTTTTCTAATAAGGCTTTATCCTCAACCAAACGAATTGGATAGTAAGGAATATCTTCAGGCTCACAAAGGCGACTAAATTCTTTGTAACAAATTGTTTTTTCGTGTTTCTCCCAAGGAGCAAAATGTTTATGCTCTGAAATTCGAGTATAAGGCACTGCTTCATCACCATAGTTGATGACAGCATTGCCTTGATAATCTCCTTCATCTCGGAAAGCCTCAAAATCAAGAGTCCTATATCCAAGTCTGCCAATTTCAAAACTAAAATAAGCATCTAATGGACCAGACCAGAAAATATGATCAAATTCAGCTTTCATTTTTTCATCGAATTCTGTATTTAATCGCACGGTAATATTTTTATGTTGTAAAATATTAGCAACCAATGCGGTATATCCTTCTTTCGGCATCCCTTGAAAGCGGTGAGCAAAATAGTTGTCATCATAATTAAAACGAACAGGTAAACGTTTTAAAATACTTGCAGGTAACTCCTTTGGCTCAACTCCCCATTGTTTTTTTGTATAGCCATAGAAAAAGGCTTTATAGAGATCCTCTCCAACAAAACGTAATGCTTGCTCTTCGAATGTTTTTGGCTCTTTAATTGACATATCCGCTTTACTTTCGATCAATGCTTTGGCTTCTTTTGGTGAACAAGTTATACTAAAGAATTGATTGATGGTATGCAAATTTATTGGTAAAGAGTAAACACTGCCTTGGCTAATTGTTTTTACACGATTAACAAAGGGCATCATTTCCGCAAAATTATTGATGTACTTCCATACACGTTCATTATCTGTGTGGAAAATATGTGGTCCATAAACATGAACCATTACATTTGTTTCAGGATCTCTTTCTGAATGACAGTTACCAGCAACATGGTTTCGCTTATCAATAACTGTAACTTTATAACCTTGTTCTGCTAGTTCTCTAGCGATTACTGCGTTTGAGAATCCTGCGCCGACTAATAAGAATTTTTCCATGCAATGATTAAATGACAGTTTGTTTCAACCAAGAAAACCTTAGGATAATAAATTTTTCTAATTTGGATAAAAGTAATGCAGTAATATATGAAATAATCAAAAGATTTAGTAATACTAGTATACTATATCTTGGAGCATAAATGAACTTAGCCATAAAATGATATGCAAAAAATGAATGCACTAACCACATATATATAGATTTATCTCCAAGCTCTATTATGATTTTATTAAATGCTTTATGTAAAAATCTATTAGTAATTTCATAAAAAGTTAATAAAATATATATGGCAAGAGGGGCTAGAAATACTATGCTTTCTAGCCAGAAATAGATAAACCCCTTAAAAATAATATATGAAAATAGAATAGATATGACTACTTTTGAAAATATATTCTTCGTAAAGTGTATTTTTTTATAGCTTGAATATATACCAAATAAAAATCCTATCATATAGGATGATTGCCATATTATTACTTCTTTCCATATACCTTCAGCTGATAGATTATGTAATATTATTGATATGGCCACTATAGAAATAGCTTTATTTCTTACTAATTGCAATAGGGGAGTGATAGCGACTAGTAAAATATATAGAATTAAAAACCACCATTCTCCATTATAAGAGCTGGATAAACCAAATAAATTAAGAATAAAATCCTTTGTGTTGAGTGCAATCTTATCTGGGAGGAAATATACATCTAATGGAATAAAAATAAAGAATACTATCCATACTGTTCTATATGTTGCTAAAATTTTACTCCAATAGTAGGAAGAGTTATTCTGCTTAGATACAGAATAACCATAACCACTGATGAATAAAAATATAGAAACACAATATTTACCTATCCATCCAAGCAATATTTCTGTATCTTGAGAAAATGTATATTGTAACATACCAGAGGGAGCTCTATCCGGAAATGTAAATATATGATGTATAAACATCAATATTATAGCAATCCCCTTAATGTATAAAGATTGTTCTTTATTTATCGTTAACATTTTATATGACGGTTGTTATTTAAATATACATCTTATATGTTATCATAAATTTTTTTTCTGATTTTATTAAGTAAATTATACAGTTTATAGTATTTATGCTTTGTTTTATGAACTTTTGCAAAAAGATTTGGATTATAAAAAAACAGTTGAAATTTATTCCATGTTTTTTTATCCTCTTTTAAGAAAATTTTCTTTAATACTTTTAAATCTACAATATTTGCCTTATTAAAGTTTTCTACAAATAACGGGTGTAATTTTAAAGGGTCTAAATCTCTATTGGATAATGTATCACCGCAAGACCAAGTAAATAAATATAAATTAAATATGGAGTGAGCAATGGCAATGTTATCAGGGATTTTCCCATATAGGTCTTCTAGTTCTTTTTTGACTGCAATGAGTCCTGATGATAAGTCTAGAATGTTTTTTTCACTCTTGATTTTCATTATGCTATTATCACGTTGTCTATATAATATGGCTTTAATTGGTAGATAATATATAGTATTACATTTATTTATGAGTAATGGTGTTGTATTTATGTCTTCATAATTTCTGCCAACAGGTTGTGGATATTGCTGAATAATTTCTTTTTTAAAAATATGTCTCCAAATATACACTTGTCTAGTGTCATATACAGCTTTTAAAATATCACTATCATATTTTAATAGAGTTCTAGGTTTTATATATTTATAAGAGCAATTTGTATAGGTCCCCCCATCATCCCAGTAATAACTAAAGTCAGTAATAAGACAATCAGGATTATTCTCTAATAAGCAATATTTGATAAGCTGCAGAGTGTTTTTAGATAAAAGATCATCACCATCTAAAAACATAATATATTTCCCTCTGGAAATACTTACTCCAAAATTACGTGCGTCTGATAAACCACCATTAGTTTTATTAGCAATAACAAAATTATCAGAAGTTATCCTTTTTTTATAACTTTCTAATAAGCTTTTTGTTCCATCTGTTGAACCATCATTTACTATAATAAGTTCTATATCAGTAGACCATTGTGTTGTGACTGATTTGATTAAATCATCTATGTATTCAACTACACCAAAAACTGGTGCAACTATACTAATCAAAATATTTTCTTTGTTATTAGTTACAATATTATTCATCTTTTGTAATTATCCCATGCTCTAAATGAATATGTTTCTGACAAACTCTTTCTGCTAACCACTTATCATGAGTTGCCATAACTAAAATTCCCGCTTTATCAACAAATTGTTCTAAGCGTTTTTCAGCTTTATTTCTAAATTGTTCATCTCCAACACTCATCCATTCATCCATTAGCAGAATTTCTGGTTGAGTACTGGTGGATATAGCAAAGGCTAGGCGTAATACCATTCCACTAGAATAGGTTCGCACAGGCATATTGATAAAATCACCAAGCTCACTAAAATCGACAATTTCATCAATTAGTTTTTCTGTTTGTTTTGGTCGAAGACCGAGGAAAAGTCCTCTGAGTTTGATATTTTCAATCCCTGTGGCTTCTCCATCCATTCCAAGCATGGAATCTAGTAAACTAGTGATTTTACCCTTTACACTAATTGAACCTTCAACTGGTGCATAAACACCAGCAAGTACACGTAATAAGGTGGTTTTTCCTGAGCCATTATGACCAATCAATGCGACTCTATCGCCTTCTTTTATATCTAAATTAATATTTTTTAATGCCTCAATTTCAGTGAATTTCCCCGTATTTTGGATAATTTTTCCACCTGTCGCTGCATTTAGCATTGTCTGCTTGAATGATCGTTGTTTCGCATCATAAATAGGGAAGCGAACTGAAACGTTATCTAATTTAATATGCATAGTTTTTCCCTTTTATAGCCAATAAGTGATGCGATTTTTTGTTTTCATAAAAACAATAATAGAAATAAATAAGCCCATAATAGCCATAAGTATTGCAGTTATCCAATGGCTAGGCTCAGGTGTTCCGCCTAATAAAGGCGTTCTTAATAGGTCAAGAAGAATAGTGAATGGATTCCAAAGAGCCAAATACTGTCTATCTTCTGGAAGTTGATCCATGCTCCAAATAATTGGAGTGACGAAGAATAAAAGAGTAATTACGCTATTGATGACTGGTAGCATATCACGATAACGTGTGCAGAAAACAGAGATGATAATTCCAATCCAAAAAAGGTTTAGTAGTGTAATTATAAATGCCGGAATAAGTAATAACACATCTAGTGAAATAGGTTTCCAAAAGATTAAAAGAATTATTGGATAGATTAAAATGTTATGTAAAAAAACAATAAATTGTCGGTATAACACTCTTAATATAAAAACAATGGGGGAGATTTTTGTTTGTTTTAAATAATGTGCTGAATCTGAAAATGCACCACAAAAATCATTAATAGATGATGAAATTAAAGCCCAGAAAATCATTCCTAGGGCTAAGTGTGGAACAAAATCGCTGATTGTATTGCCAAATAGAGAACCATATAATGGCCCCATTGCACTGATCGTAATCGCCATACTTAGAGTAATCCAAAATGGTCCTAAGGTTGAACGGCGATAGCGAGCAAGTACATCATACCAGCCAAGCGTTGTCCAAAGATAATATTCTTTGAATGCCATGAATATATCTTTCATTGTGTCTTTGAATTGATTCATATAGTATTCCTATATCTTATGTGTGCTTTCGTTAGCTAATGTAATATCTGTATCTTTAAGGTAAACATTTTTATAACAATAATTTGTTGCCTCTATGAAACCTTCAACGCTTCCGCAGTCAAAGCGTTTACCTTTAAATTTATAAGCCAATACTTTGCCTTGTTTTGCTTGTTGTAATAACGCATCAGTAATTTGAATTTCTCCGTTTTTTCCGGCAGGAGTGTTTTCTAGCTGGTCAAAGATGTCAGGCGTCAAAATATAACGCCCAATAATTGCAAGATTGCTTGGTGCGGTCCCTTTTTCTGGTTTTTCTACCATATCTTCAACTTGGAATAAGCTATCATTGATAGGTTTGCCTGAAATAACACCATATTTATGCGTTTCATCTTCTGGCACTTCTTCCACGGCGACAATAGTACAGTTATACTGATTGTATAGCTCTACCATTTGAGCTAGAACACCTTGTCCTTGTTCGTTAATGCATAAGTCATCAGCTAAAACAACAGCAAAAGGTTCATTACCAACTAGCTCTCCGCCAACTAATACGGCATGTCCTAAGCCAAGCATTTCGCCTTGGCGGATAAATGTAAAGCTAGCAGAATTGATTATTTTTCGAATATCTTCAAGTAGGGATTCTTTGTTTGTACCTTGAATTTGATGTTCTAGTTCATAGTTTTTATCAAAGTGATCCATGATGGAATATTTTCCGCGACCCGTTACTATACACATATCTTGCATTCCAGCTTGGATTGCCTCATCTACACCATATTCAATTAAAGGTTTATTAACAATTGGCATCATCTCTTTAGGCATAGATTTTGTTGCCGGTAAAAATCTTGTCCCATAACCTGCAGCAGGGAATAAACATTTTTTAATCATTTTAACTTCCGTTAGTTTATAAAATTATTTTCGTTTACTTATTTGGCGTATTGTCCCAAAAATTCTGATGATCTAGATACCACAAAATGGTTTTGCTTAATCCTGTATCAAAAGTTTCTTGCGGATACCACTCTAGTTCAGAATTAATTTTATGTGTATTAATGGCATAACGTTGATCGTGACCTGGTCGGTCTTCCACAAAAGTGATTAAGTCCATATACTGGTTTACATTGTCAGGCTTATCTGGAACAAGTTCGTCTAAATGCCTACAGATCGTTTTAACCACTTCAAGGTTTGTCTTTTCGTTATTACCGCCAATATTATAAATTCCGCCTATTCTACCTTTAGTTAAGACTAAGTGCAAAGCTCGAATGTGATCTTCAACAAAAAGCCAATCTCTAATTTGCATACCATTACCATAGATTGGCAACGGTTTCCCAGATAAGGCATTTAAAATCATTAAAGGAATTAATTTTTCAGGGAATTGATATGGACCATAATTATTAGAGCAATGAGTGATAATTGTAGGTAATCCAAAAGTTTTATACCAAGCACGGACTAGATGATCACTTGAAGCTTTAGAAGCTGAATAGGGGCTATTAGGGGCATAGATTGAGCCTTCATTGAAGGCCGGTTGGTCTTTTTGTAAATCGCCATAAACTTCATCAGTAGATACATGGATAAAACGAAAATCTCTTTGCTTTTGTTTGTCTAATTTTCTCCAATAATCATATGTACTTTCTAATAAAGTATAGGTTCCAACAATGTTTGTTTGAACAAAAGGTAAGCTATTTGAAATAGAACGATCAACATGTGTTTCTGCGGCAAGATGAATGACTGCATCGGCTTGATATTGTGAAAAAACATTGCTTAGTAAATGAGCATTGCAAATATCAACTTGTTGAAATCTATATCGGGGACTGTTTCGTACTGTGCTTAGTCCATCAAGGCAGCTTGCATAGGTGAGTTTATCAATATTAAAAACTTGATCGTTTGTTTGATTGATAAGGTAACGAATAAGCGCAGAACCAATAAAGCCAGCTCCTCCAGTAACTAAAATTTTCATATTGATCACTCTTAGTTTTTTGTGACCATTCTACTGTTTATCTAAATGTCTAGCAAGAATAAGGAGAGCGCTTTGCTTTTTGTTTGATGCGATAATATAATCATACAGACTTCGCAGAATTGAGGTATTCATTAATGCAAAAAAAAGATTTTTACTATAAAGCAACCTTTATGTTGCTTGATTTTTGTTTGGTTTTTGTTCCTTTTTTTCTTGTATTATGTTCGGTGAATATTTTCTATTCTAATATAACTTCATTAATTCCAAGCTATCCCATCTATAAGCAGTCTTTATTGCATTTGTCCTTATCGTTTTTCTGTATTTTATGGTTTTGGCTAAAATTAAGGCATTACACCTATCGAAAAACATTCTGGGTCGAGTTAAGAGAAGTAATATATACATTATTTTTGTTTTGTATTATTGAATTATCCCTAATTGCATTCTTAAAACTTACCTTTTCTCGTACTTTCTTCATGTTAATGTGGGGGGGGATATTTTTACTCTTTCCCTCAGTTCGCTTTATAGTAAAGTTCATTTTAATAAAAGATGGGAAGTATAAAAAGAAAACTGTCATTATTGGCACGCAAACAAATGCACTAGAGGCTTATCAAGCTATTAAGGCGGAGTTTTTTTTAGGGCTTGATGTGAAATATTTTGTTGATGTAAATATTTCTGCAAGTAATATTTATAATGAGTGTTTAAAGGATTTAAATATTCCTATTTTATACCCTGATAAGGATAATTTATTCTCTTTAGTCAATAAAGATGATACCCAATTTATTTTAGCGTTAGAAGAAGATCAAGCTGATGAGTTGGATTACTGGGTTAAGCGGCTAGCAAAGCACCATTGCAGAGCCATTTCTATTGTGCCTAGCTTAAAGGGGTTGCCGTTGTATAATACAGATATTTCCTTTATTTTTAGCCATGAAGTTATGTTATTGCGTGTGCAGAATAGATTGGCTAAACGTAGTTCTAGAATCTTGAAAAGAGCAATGGATATTTTTATTTCCTTATCTTTAATTATTGTGCTTTCACCCTTTTTATTATGTTTATATTATCTTGTGGCAAAAGATGGTGGAAAAGCCATCTATGCACATAAGCGTGTTGGAATGAATAAGAAAGTTTTTGGTTGCTTAAAATTCAGAACAATGGTTCTTAATTCCGATGAAGTGTTGCGTAATTTATTAAAAAATGATCCTAAGGCTAAGGCTGAATGGGAAAAAGATTTTAAATTAAAAAATGATCCTAGAATTACCAAAGTGGGCCATTTTTTACGTAAAACAAGTTTAGATGAGCTGCCACAGTTATTTAATGTGATTAAAGGCGATATGAGTTTAGTTGGTCCTCGTCCAATTGTTCGTCAAGAATTAATAAGATATCGAGATGAGTTAGATTATTATTTGATGACTCGTCCAGGAATGACAGGTTTATGGCAAATTAGTGGAAGAAATAATATTGATTATGCCACAAGGGTTTATTACGATGCTTGGTATGTAAGAAATTGGTCAATTTGGAATGACATAACGATTTTATTTAAAACAGCAAGAGTGGTATTTGAAAAGACAGGCGCTTATTAATACCGCAAGAAAATGTATTTTTTCATAGCGAAATAAGCGTAACCCTGTAAAATAGCTCCAAATCTTAAACAATCAAAACAGAGCAACCAAAACCAAAGTGCGGTGAATTTTTTATGAGTTTTTCAATGCGGCCGGTTGAGCCAACAACACAAGGTGCTTGGCTTTTAACCCAAGGATCAAACATTTTTCTGTTAGAAGGAAAATTACCCGAAGGGAAGGCAGAAGATTTTCAATTAACGGGGCGTTTGGCGATAGAAATCGGGCGTTGGAATGGTGCGCCGCTTTGGCTTATTACAGAGCGGGAGGCTGAGCAGGAAGATAGCCGAGAATATACTTCATTGCGCAGCCAGCTTCATTTGCCAGAAGTACAATTTAATTTGCTCAATCGTGGCGTGGAGATTAATCATTTTCTGAAAACCCATCGCTTTTGTGGGAAGTGCGGTTCAAAAATGATAATGGCGAAAGACGAATTGGCCGTGCAGTGTGAAAATTCTGCCTGTTCGTATCGCACTTATCCCGTGATTTGCCCTTCGATTATTGTGGCAGTTCGCCGTGGTAAGCAGATTTTGCTCGCTAATCATCAGCGTCATCAACAGGAAAAAATGTATACCACGTTGGCAGGTTTTGTGGAAGTGGGGGAAAGTTTTGAACAAACTGTGCAACGCGAAGTGTTTGAAGAAACGGGGATTCAGGTGAAAAATATTCGCTATTTGGGTAGCCAGCCTTGGGCGTTCCCTAATTCTCAAATGGTGGGATTTTTAGCCGATTATGCAGCAGGGGAAATTCGCCTGCAAGAAGCTGAGCTTCAAGATGCTCAATGGTTTGATTATGATAAACCTTTGCCAAATTTGCCGCCACAAGGCACGATTGCGTTGAAATTAATTAATGCCACACTGGCACTTTGTGCCGATGATGATAAAAGTGCGGTAGAAAAATAAAGGAATTTAGGATGTTTGAATTAAAAAATGATCGTTATTTGCGTGCATTATTGCGCGAACCTGTGGATATGACGCCAGTTTGGATGATGCGCCAAGCTGGGCGTTATTTGCCAGAATACAAAGCCACGCGTGCGCAAGCTGGGGATTTTATGTCCCTTTGTCGTAATGCAGAGTTGGCTTGCGAAGTGACGCTACAACCTTTACGTCGTTATGATTTAGATGCCGCTATTTTGTTTTCTGATATTCTTACTATTCCTGATGCAATGGGACTCGGTTTGAGCTTTGGCGCAGGCGAAGGGCCTAAATTTGCGCGCCCTATAGAAGATAAAAGTGCGGTGGAAAATTTGCCAATTCCTGATCCGGAACAAGAATTGCAATATGTGATGAATGCGGTGCGTACTATTCGCCGTGAGCTCAAAGGCGAAGTGCCGTTAATCGGTTTTTCTGGCAGCCCTTGGACACTGGGCACTTATATGGTGGAAGGGGGCAGTAGTAAGGCTTTCACAAAAATCAAAAAAATGCTTTATACCGATCCAAAAACCTTGCATTTATTACTCGACAAATTAGCGGATTCCGTTGCCCTTTATCTCAATGCACAAATCAAAGCAGGGGCGCAATCGGTGATGATTTTTGATACTTGGGGCGGGGTGTTAGCCCATCGTGAATATTTGGAGTTTTCGCTGCAATATATGCGGAAAATTGTGGAAAATCTCATTCGTCATAATGAAGGACGCAAAGTGCCAGTTACCCTCTTTACTAAAGGTGGAGGATTATGGTTAGAAAATATCGCCAATACCGGTTGTGATGCAGTTGGCTTGGATTGGACGGTGGATCTTGCCGATGCGAAAAAACGTATCGGGCATAAAGTGGCACTGCAAGGTAATATGGATCCTTCCGTGCTTTATGCTCCACCAGATCGCATTGAACAAGAAGTGCGGTCGATTTTAGCGGATTTTGGTGAAGGCAGTGGCCACGTTTTCAATCTCGGACACGGTATTCATCAGGATGTGCCAGAAATCAGCCCGAAAATTTTTGTGGACGCAATCCATCAATATTCTCAGTCTTACCATAAATAAGGATAAACAATGCGAAATCCTATTCATAAACGCTTAGAAAATTTGGCCAGTTGGCAACACCTCACTTTTATGGCGTGCTTGTGTGAGCGAATGTTGCCGAATTTTCAGCTTTTTTGCCAAGTTACAGAACAGCCCGCGCAAAGCAGAATTTATCAAAATATTCTGAATTTAACGTGGGAATATTTAACTGTGAAAGATGCAAATATCAATTTTGATAATCAGCTTGAAAAGTTTGAGGCGATTATCCCAGATGTGAATAATTATGATTTTTATGGCGTTGTCCCTGCGATTGAAGCGTGCGAAGCACTTTCTGAATTATTACATAGCCTAATTGCGGGCGAAACCTTAGAACACGCTGTGCAAGTAAGCTTGATTTCTTTACAAACCGTTATCGGATTACTGGAAATGAATTTAGATCGAGAATTATCTGAGCAAGAACTCAAGGCAAGTGAAGAAATTGAACAAGAATTAGATGTGCAATGGCAGATCTACCGTGCCTTGCGAGAGTGTGAGGAACGTGATATTTCGTTAATTTTAGCCCTTAAAAATGAAATTCGTGCAGAAGGAATCTCAAATATTGGTATAGAAATTAGCCAATAATGTGATTTAGATTACATTTTTGCGATTTACTACTTTAATTTATGCACAACTTGATTTATCCTTAAGCACGCTGTAGATACAGTTTTCTTATTGTCAGAGCTTGGATCTTTTATTAAAAAATTCAAGTTTTATTAATGTAATTGAAATAAAGAAGGTACTAATTTATGAACAAAACGGATTTAATTGATGCAATTGCAGGTGCAGCAGAGTTAAATAAAAAACAAGCTAAAGCGGCGTTAGAAGCAACGCTAGCTGCTATTGAAGCAAGTTTAAAAGCGGGTGATGCTGTTCAGTTAATCGGCTTTGGTACGTTTAAAGTCAGCGAACGTAAAGCACGTACAGGCCGCAATCCACAAACTGGTGCGGAAATCAAAATCCCAGCGTCTAAAGTGCCTTCTTTCGTTGCTGGTAAAGCATTAAAAGACGCATTAAAATAATATTTTATACATAGAAAAACCCTGTTAATGATACAGGGTTTTTTTATTATCTCATTGAGAGTAATGAGGTCAACTTATTTTACCTTTTTCTAATTTCCCAGTGATTATTGATGTTTATAAGATAAATGCTTTTATCTTTTGCCATATAACCGCCTTTCACGGCTTCTAATAGTCGATTGTGAGGATATCTTGCAGAAAAAACTTCTGCTTTTCCCTGTTCTTCAGCTAAAAAAACATAAATAGTCAAATTTGGATCTTCAGGATCAGTCAAACGAATATCGGCAATGGAAAAAGGTTGCACACATTGCTGTTTGAGTTCTGACCAAGTATAGCCAGCAGATGGAATGCAGCCTTTTTCATCGCGCTCGGTGCCTACTAAAGGCATTGGCGAAGGGGAAGTACAGCCCATTATCAAGGCTGTACTAAGCAAGGATAACGTGATACGTTTTTTCATCTTAGCGTCTTGGTAAATAGTTTACAGGATCAACAGATTTACCTTTGTAGCGGATTTCAAAGTGAAGTTTTACGCTATTTGTGCCAGAGCTTCCCATTTTAGCAATTTGCTGGCCCGCACGCACTTCTTGCTGATCTTTCACTAAAATACTTTCATTATGTGCATAGGCACTGAGGAAATCATCATTATGTTTGATGATGATTAGATTTCCGTAACCGCGCAGCGCGTTTCCAGCATAAACGACACGACCAGCAGAGGCAGCATTAACTGCTTGACCACGCGAACCGCTGATGTCGATCCCTTTGTTGCCACCATCAGAAGTGGAAAACCCTTGTACGATTTTACCACTGGTTGGCCATTGCCACGCCACATTTGATACAGCTGGCGCTTGAGTTTGAACAGGTTTTGCCACAACTGGTGTAGTTGGGGTTACTGTTATTGGTGTTTGAGCTGTAGTTTGGACTGGTGTGCCAGTATTTGATTTGACTGGGCCAATAATTGAGCCGTCAGAGCCATATTGTGTGCCGTTAGGACCAGGGGTATAGGTTACCGCAGGCTCAACAGGTTTAGCTGGTTTTTCCGCAGGTTTTGCTGTGCTAGTGGTATTCACTGGCGTTGGCGCTGGTGCGGTTTGATTAGACACTTTTAAAGTTTGTCCCACGCTTAAGGTGTAAGGCTCAGACATATTATTCATTGCTGCAAGCTCTTTTACATCAAGTCCACAAATATAAGCGATTAAGAACATGGTATCGCCTTTGCGCACCTTATAGGTGTTCCCTTTATAAAAGCCTTTGTCGATTTTGCTGTAATCAGGTGCATTGGTTTGAGGATTACGCGGAATCTCAAAATTTTGCGAAACCTGTTGTGCCTTGACTGCTGTGTTAGTCACTGTTTTTTTCGTTTGTTGAACCACTTGGTTTGCTTGTTGCTGTACTTGAGCCGCCTGAGGTGTTTTCATTTGTGGCATCTGTACCTGCGGTGCTTGATAAGTCGGTTGTACGGTTGGAGCCGTCATTGTCGCTGGCATACTTTGTTGTTGAATTTGTGGCTCCCAAGTATTCCCTGCATTGCTATCTACGGGCTGCATTGTGCCTGGTGGTAATGCACCATCAGCACTCTCTACAGGTGCTGGTGCGTTAGATGAACAGGCGGAGAGCATTGCTACGCTGATAGGTAAAAGTAAAAATGATTTTTTCATTGGAGTTCCTCTATTAATTCATTGATTCTGGCATAGGTTGTTTTTCAATAATTGGTTGCCATTGGGCATCTTCCGTTGCCCCAGTGCCAAGCACCGGCTGCATCATTCCAGGGGGAAGGGCATTTTCATCTTTCTGTTGTGGTTGTGATGAACAAGCACTTAACAGAGAAAAGCAAACAAATAAGATTAAAAATTTCTGCATTTTTGACCGCACTTTTATTTGAAAATGAAATAAATGATCACAGCAATAAGCACCACTGCCCAACCAATCCATTCAATAGATTGGCGTAATTTATGGGCAAATTTCTCACCGCCCCAAGCGGCTAATTTTGCGACTAAAATAAAGCGTGCCGCACGCGAGATAGCGGAAGTTAGCAAAAATGGCAAAAATACCATTTGCATCACGCCCGCGCAAATGGTGAAAATTTTATAGGGGATCGGTGAAAATCCCGCAATAAACACCACCAAAATGCCCCATTGTTTAAACCACGACATTGCTGTGTCTAAGTGGCCTTGATAGCCCCATTTTACGATATATTCTTGAATATAATCAAAGGCATAGTAACCCAAGCCATAACCCACCACACCGCCGAGCGCGGAAGCAATGGCGGTATAAATTCCTAACTTTAACGCCTGTTTTGGACGTTTCATTGCCATTGGCACAAGCATTACATCAGTGGGAACGGGAAAAAAAATGGATTCGATAAAGCTGGTAAACATTAACCACGCGGTGGCATAGCGATGCGCCGACCACTGCATCACTTTATCGTACATCGCACTAAATATTTTCAATGGCATACCCTCAATTATTTGCAAAGCGAAATATTATTCACTTTTTAACCAATCTTGTAAAGATTGAAGTGAATGATATGCCGTCATATCTGCTTGAATTGGCGTGATCGAAACATAGCCATTTTTCACCGCGTGAAAATCCGTGCCTTGTTGCTCATTTTCCGCCAAGCCAGCGGGACCAATCCAGTAAATGGTGTCGCCACGGGGATCTTGTTGTTTAATCACTTCCGCTGCCGCGGCCCGATAGCCTAAATGGCAAACTTTGATGCCTTTAATTTCTTCATAAGGCAAATCTGGCACGTTAATATTAATGATTTCGCGACTTTTCAGTAACTGATTATGCAATTTCGGCACAAGTTCGCACACAATGCGTGCAGCGGTTTCATAATGCTGACGCCCATCAAGGGATACCGCAATGGCAGGCAAGCCAAGGTGACGACCTTCAAAGGCAGCTGCAACCGTCCCTGAATAAAGCACATCATCGCCTAAATTTACCCCAGCGTTAATACCGGATACGACTAAATCAATTTGCCCTGAAAGAAAACCGTTTAACGCCAAATGCACGCAATCTGCAGGCGTACCATTAATGCAGTAATTTCCATTGTCTAATTTCATTGGGCGTAACGGCTCCACTAAGGTGAGCGAGCTGGACGCCGCGCTGCGATTACGATCCGGCGCAACCACGGTAACTTGGGCAATTTTACGCAATTCTTTGGCAAGCGCTTTAATGCCTTCGGCGTGAATGCCGTCATCATTTGAAAGTAAAATATTCATTGCATTTCCTATTCAATAATCTGTACTAATTCGCGAACGAGTGCCGTGGCATAACTGCCAGACGGCAGATAAAACGCCAGTTTTAGCCCTTCGGGTAAAAATTCCCAACGCAAATGCTGTGCTTGCATTAAGAGTGGGCGGCGGCTTGGTTTCATTCGTTCTTTTTGCATTAAATTTAAAATATCTTGATGTTGCTGCACAATCGTCATTTCGCGCGGATTGGCAGACTGAATGCTTTCCCCAACTAAAGGTGCGGTAAGCAAAATATCTTGATTTTCTAACCGCTGTTTTAAGGCGTTTAAATCTTCCTTTTCATCGACTTGAAACCAACTGTGCGAACCGTTGAGCTGCACAATGTCGCCCAGTAAAATTTGCTGTGTAAGCTGTGCTTGAATGCGATCGGACACCACCAAATTAAACATTTCACTGCGTGCAGCGGAAAGATAAAAACTCCGTTTTTTGCGATCTTTTACCTTAATTTCGCCTTTCGCCCAACGCATAGCTTGGGTGAGATTATGCCCATCGCGGCTAAAACGTTGTTCTGTAAAATAATTAGGAAACCCGAAATTTTTCAGATTTTCCAACCGCACTTTGAGATCGTCTGTTTCTTTCGCATCACGCAGTAAAATCTCAAAATGATTGCCATCTAGGCTGCCCGTACGAATTTTGCGGTTATGTCGTGTTACATTGAGGATTTCCACGCCCTCTAGCTGAAACTGGCTGAAATCAGGCGTAGGCTGGCCAGCCATATGTAAGCAGAACCACTGTTCAGTGACAGCCTTGCGATCTTTTAATCCAGCATAACTCATATTGCGTGCTGAAATGCCCGCAAACTCGGCTAATTTTTCACCGACAAACAGCGTGTTGGCATCGGTTTTTCGCACATAAAGGGCAACAAATTCCCCTTCGCCTGCCATTTCATAGCCTAATTCTTCTTTGACAATAAAATCCGCACATTCTGCTTTTAAGCGTGCTTGCTGTGTGGGTTGTGATTGTAAAAACGCTAATTCTTGCATTTTAAGCCTTCACCAAAAGTGCTACCGCTTCACACGCGATTCCTTCACCACGCCCGGTAAAACCGAGCTTTTCGCTCGTGGTAGCTTTCACGTTCACCTGTTCCACATCGCAATCTAACACCTGTGCAATGGCCGCGCGCATATTATCAATATGTGGACGCATTTTCGGTGCTTGCGCAATAATGGTCATGTCCACATTGCCAATTTTGTAGCCCTTGCCTTGCACTTGACGATAAGCCTCTTGCAGTAACCCTTTGCTGTCCGCCCCTTTATATTGCGGATCGGTGTCTGGGAATAATTTACCAATATCCCCCAGCGCCACTGCACCTAACAAGGCATCTGTTAACGCGTGCAACGCCACATCACCATCACTATGCGCCAGTAAACCTTTCTCATAAGGCACAGCCACCCCGCCAATCATAATAGGCCCTTTACCGCCAAAGGCGTGCACATCAAATCCATGCCCAATTCGTATCATAGTCTTTCCTAATCGCTGATGAAAAATAGTGCAAGATTATAGCATCACAAGCCCTATTCAAAAATGGATAATTTAAGTGCGGTGGGATTTTTGTGAGTTTTTTACTGCATTTTTATTCACTTATTATATTTACTTCTTAGAAAAATCCTTTACTGTATAACAGATAAAATTGCTGTATGGAGAGAACTAATGAAATACCTCCCCCTTATTCCCGGTTTATTATTGACCCTTTTAATTAGCGTGCTGGCGAGCTGGGTTGCGCAAACTCAACTGGCGGTGCAGTGGCATATTAGCGCCTTGACCTTAGCCATTGTGTTGGGGATTTTGGGCGGTAATACCTTTTATCCTTATATTGAGCTACAAATGAAAGCTGGCGTGTTGTTTGCGAAAGGGATTTTACTGCGTTGCGGTATTGTGTTGTTTGGCTTTCGTTTAACTTTTCAGGATATTAGCCAAGTGGGATTGAGTGCGCTGTTTGCAGATGCTACCGTGCTGATTTTAACTTTTTTGCTCACTTGTTGGGTGGGGATTAAGTGGCTGAAGATTGATCGTCAAATTGTACAACTCACCGCCGCAGGTTGTAGCATTTGTGGGGCGGCGGCGATTATGGCCACTGAACCGATTGTAAAAGCGCCGTCTTATAAAGTCTCAGTGGCGGTAGCGTTGATCGTGATTTTTGGCACACTGAGTATGTTTCTTTACCCTATGTTATATCCTTATTTGCAAGCCTATTTGCCTGATCAGGCGTTTGGTATTTATATTGGTTCTACTGTCCACGAAGTAGCACAAGTTTATGCGGCTGGAGCGAATCTTGGTTTACAAGTCGCGGACACTGCGGTAATTTCTAAAATGTTGCGTGTGATGATGCTTGCACCGCTTTTGCTTGCGTTGTCCTATTTTTTACGTAGGGAAAGTGGCGAAAAACAAGGTAAAATCGTGATTCCTTATTTTGCTTTATTATTTATTGGCGTGGCAATCTTCAATTCTTTCAATCTATTACCGCAAGTGGTTGTGAATTTTTTGGTTCAGCTTGATAGCGTTTTATTAATGATGGTAATGACAGCATTAGGACTTACCACCAATATTAACTCGCTCAAACAAGCAGGAACAAAACCGCTATTATTAGGCGCGATCATTTGGATTTGGTTAATGGTGGGGGGATTGGCAATTAACTTGTTAGCTGCACAAATTTAATTTATGAGTATAAAAACAAGGCGTTTAAAAAACGCCTTATTTTTTACCGCACTTTTCCAATACATTTGTATTGAAATTGTATTATTCTGCCTTTAAGCGATGTAAAAAGGCTTTGGTGCGTTCGTGTTTTGGATGTGCGAATAATTTTTGTGGGGAGCCTTGTTCGACAATCACGCCACCGTCCATTACCACAACCACATCTGCAACATCTAATGCAAATTTAATCTCGTGCGTTACCACCACCATCGTCCAGCCCTCATTGGCGAGTTCTTTCATCGTGTTTAATACATCTTGCACTAATTCTGGATCAAGTGCAGAAGTGGGTTCATCAAACAGCATTAGTTCAGGCTGAATTGCAAGGGCGCGAGCAATGCCAACGCGTTGTTGCTGACCGCCTGAAAGTTGGTAAGGATAAAGATCTTTCTTATCTAACAAGCCCACTTTAGCAAGCAATGCTTCCGCTTCTTGACGAACGATTTTTGGATCGCGTTTTTGCACCTGCATAGGGCCTTCCATAATATTTTCCAAGGCAGTTTTGTGGGGGAATAGGTTGTATTGTTGGAACACCATTCCTGATTTACGGCGCAATGGCAAAATATTTTTGTTAATGCTTGGGTTGGCAAAATCCACTTTAAGTGGATCTTTTTGCTGAAATTCAATGGTACCTTGTTCAGGTAATTCTAAGGCATTCAAACAACGTAAAAAGGTGGTTTTGCCCGAACCAGAAGGGCCAAGAATCACCACCACTTCGCCTTTGTGAATATCAAGGTCAATCCCTTTTAAAACAGGATTATCGCCAAAGGTTTTATGAATATTGCGTACTTTAATCATTGCCTTCCCCTATCGTGCCACATAGCGATCTAAACGTTTTTCTACCCGCGCTTGAATAATAAACAGCACAAAACAGAAACACCAATACACCAATCCTGCCTCAATATACACAGGTAAGAAATCGTAAGATGAATTCGCAATTTGCTGTGCTACGCGGAACATTTCTGTTACGGTCACCACTGAAGCTAAAGAGGTATCCTTAAACAAGCCGATAAAGCTATTGCTCAATGGCGGAACGGCAACACGAAAGGCTTGCGGTGCAATAATTCGGCGGAAGGTTTGCATATAGGTCATACCAATGGTGTAACCTGCTTCCCATTGCCCTTTCGGTACGGATTGAATTGCTGCACGCACGGTTTCTGAACCGTAAGCACCCACATTCAGAGAAAAACCAATAATTGCCGCAGGAATGGGATCAATAAACACACCCAGTGCAGGCAAGCCGTAAAACACCACGGAAATTTGCACCAACATTGGCGTACCACGAATAATCGAAATATAGATTTTCGCAATCGCCAAAAAAATACGATGCAACCAGCCGTTTACAGGGGTAACGCGTAGTAACGCCACACCCACTGCGATAATCATTCCCAAAAAGAAAGATACAACAGCAAGCGGTATTGAAACCAATACCGCCGCTTTAACCATTGGGATAAACCCGTTTATTACCAGCTCTGCACGAGCATCAGTCATAAAGGGTAAGGAAGCTAAGAAATTATTTAACACTGATATCCTTTCCAAAGAATTGCTCACCCAGTTTTTTCAAGGTACCATCATTGCGTAATTCCACGATGGCAGCACTAATTTTTGCAAGTGCTTCTTCATTGTTTTTGTTGGCAACAAACCCAGCCCCTACTTTTTCTTCAGATTCCCAGAATGGTTTTAATCCTGAATTTGGATTTTTCTTTAAATAATCTAGTAATGCTAAGGAATCATTGAAAGTAACATCCGCACGTTTTTGCTGAATTAACAATAAGCCTTGTGCCATTCCATCGATTGGAACGATTTGCGCACCATAGTTGACCGCTAATTCACCGTAGTTAGAACTCAAGGTTTGTGCAGCTTTTAAGCCTTTCACATCTTCCACTTTGTGAATGCGAACTTCATCTTGGCGTGCAAGCAACATTGCGCCTGACCAACTATAAGGCTCTGATTTATCAAAAGTTGCTTGGCGTTCTGGTGTTGTTAAAGCCACTTGGTTTGCCACTAAATCAAAACGACCACCTTTTAAGCCCGCAAGCATTGCGTCCCATTGAGTTTCTTTAAATTCTACTTTTACGCCTAATTTTTCAGCTACAGCACGAGTAACTTCAACATCATAACCTGTTAATTTGCCACTATCATCGTGATAAGTGAACGGGGCATAAGTCCCTTCTGTACCTACGGTAATTGTACCTTTATGATTAATACGTTCAATTAAACTTTCTGCGGCAACAGCTTGAGTTGCGGTCGCAAAAGCAAATAGAGAAGTGGCTAAAAGCGTAAATTTTTTAGACATAAAGTGCTCCTTAGTGAAAATAAATGAAATTGTCCGAAATTCAATGCAGAGCATTGTAAAAGAAATACCTTAATTTACAAATAACTTAAAAGTATAAGTTATGAAAAACCTTAATATACTAGCTGTTAGTATAGTTAATTGGAAATATATTTTTTGCATATTCGGCTCAAATTAAGTAGGTTTTTTCTCTAATTATGCGATAAAGTTATAAGGCAATGGGATTAAGTTAAGTTTTGATTTTTCATCAATAAGTCGAAATTCTGTATCCGCATCAAACTGATTATTCATCACCACTTGCAGCCATAAAATGCCGTCAAAATGCACCGCACTTAGGATAAAGCCTGTTTTACGCCAGCCATTTTCCAACTGCATTTCAATTTCTGAGCCTAACTGAATAGGTGCGTTAGTTTGAGTGGTAAACAGGAACATCGCCCGTTTGTTAATGCCACGATATTTCGCACGTGCCACGGTTTCTTGCCCGATATAACAGCCTTTTTGGAACGAAATAGCTTGTTCGATACATTGTAAATTCAAGGCTTGCGGGATAAATTCGTTTTGGCTCTCGGGCGATAAAATCGGGTAGCCCGCTTGCATTATGGTTTGCTCCCATTGTGCAATTTCACCTGTGAAATCAATCGGTTGTGGGGTTTTGTTTAATAACATCGCGCACGCAGATTGCCCTATTTCAAGGCAAAAATCCGCAGAAATTGCACCGCACTTTTGTTTATCCAATAGCCCGATCACTTGCCAATCTTGCGCTTCAAAGGCAACTTTGGAAAAGACAGCATATTTTTTCAGATTATCCAACGCAGAAGGCAATAAGGCGTGGCGGATAATCAAGTAAAACTGCTCGCTATTTTCACGCAACAGACGAAACACACTGCTCATTTTACCTTTTGGATCACAATGGGCGGTGAGCGTGGACTGTCCATCTGCTAGCCTATTCACATCACAAGTGAGCTGACCTTGTAGAAATTTTTTTGCATCCACGCCTTGCACAGAAATAACACGATATTGTGAGAGATTGATGATTGCCATAAGGATTCCAAAAATTATTCTAAATTCTGAATTTGTTCACGCATTTGTTCGATAAGTACTTTTAATTCCACGGCAGAATTGGTGATTTCCGCACTAATGGATTTTGATGCCAGTGTGTTACTTTCGCGGTTGAGTTCTTGCATCATAAAATCGAGTTTACGCCCTACTGCGCCGCCTTTTTGTAAAATGCGTTGGGTTTCTTTAACGTGCAGCTGTAAACGATCTAATTCTTCCGCCACATCAATACGCTGCGCTAATAGCACCATTTCTTGTTCTAGGCGCTGTGGATCGGCTTGTAATTGCAATTCGTCAAAACGTTGCTGTAAACGCTCGCGTTGCCATTGCAAAATCTCTGGCATTTTTGACCGCACTTTATCACTTTCACTGGCGATAGCCGTTAAACGCTGTTGGATCAAGTCGTTTAATTTTTCCCCTTCACGCCCACGCATTGCGATAAATTCATCGAGCGCCGCTTCAAAGCCAGCTAACAATTCTTGGCTAATGCGATCTAAATCTTGCTCTGGGGTTTCCACCACGCCGGGGTAGCGCAGAACATCGGTGAGATTAATTTCCCCTTCACCTGCTTGTTGTTTGATCCACTGTAAGGATTGGATCACCTGTTGTGCCAAGGCTTGGTTTAAATTAAGGCTCGCTGTGGCTTGCTGTTTGCCTTCAAAACGCAAGTTGCATTCCACCTTACCACGGGTTAAACGCTGGCGTAATTTTTCTCGCAAGGTGTTTTCTAAACCGCGAAATGGCTCTGGCAAGCGGAAGACCGTTTCCAAATAACGTTGATTAACGGAACGAATCTCCCAAACCGCATTGCCCCAATCTTGCTTGATTTCATAACGGGCAAAGGCCGTCATACTATAAATCATAATAAATCCTTAATTTGTGCTAAAAATTGTCGCCTATTCTACCGTTAAATTTCTCATCTGTCAGTTTGCGTGTTAGAATGAGCGCCATTTTATGAATGAATAAGGAATTTCCAATGCGTCCGAATGATCGCCCATTAAATCAACCCCGCCCAATTAAAATTACCCGCCATTTTACCAAATATGCCGAAGGTTCGGTGTTGGTGGAATTTGGCGAAACCAAAGTGCTTTGCACCGCCAGTGTTGATGAAAGTGTGCCACGTTTCTTAAAAGGTCAAAACCAAGGTTGGGTTACGGCAGAATATGGTATGTTGCCACGCTCCACTCATAGTCGTATGCAGCGTGAAGCGGCAAAAGGTAAACAAGGCGGACGTACGATGGAAATTCAGCGTTTAATCGCCCGCTCTTTGCGTGCAATGGTGGATCTTAATGCGCTTGGTGAGCGTTCAATCACACTGGATTGTGATGTGATCCAAGCTGATGGCGGCACGCGTACGGCGTCAATCACTGGCGCTTGCGTGGCGTTAATTGATGCGATCAACGGCTTAATGGAAAAAGGTGTGCTGAAGACGAATCCAATTAAAGGGCTAGTGGCGGCGATTTCTGTTGGCATTGTGGAAGGCGAAGCGGTATGTGATTTGGAATATGTAGAAGATAGCAATGCCGAAACCGATATGAACGTGGTAATGACCGATGATGGCCGAATGATTGAAGTGCAAGGTACGGCAGAAGGTGAACCATTCTCCCACGAAGAATTATTAACCCTGTTAGATCTTGCGAAACAAGGCTGTGAAGTGATCTTCAACGCTCAGCGTGAAGCCTTAGAGCAAGCATAATTGGGGGCGCAAATGCAAGGCTACAAAATCGACTTTATCAAATTCGCGTTAAGCCGTAATGTGCTGAAATTTGGTGAATTCACCTTGAAATCTGGGCGTATTAGCCCTTATTTCTTTAATGCAGGTTTGTTTAACACAGGGGCGGATTTAGCGCGTTTAGGCGAATTTTATGCCGCCGCCATTCAAGCAAGCGGCTTAGATTATGATGTGATTTTTGGCCCTGCTTACAAAGGTATTCCTATTGGCACGACGGTATCTGTGGCATTGTTTAAGCAATATGGCATTGACAAACCGGTGTGTTTTAATCGTAAAGAAGCAAAAGATCACGGCGAAGGGGGCAATTTAATTGGCAGCCCATTGCAAGGTAACGTGTTATTAGTGGACGATGTGATCACCGCTGGCACGGCAATTCGCGAAGCAATGGATTTAATCGCACAAAATCAAGCAAAATTAAGAGCAGTGGTGATTGCGTTAAATCGTAAAGAACGTGGTAAAGGTACGCTTTCTGCCATTCAGGAAGTAGAACGTGATTATCAATGCAACGTGCTTTCGATTATTGATTTTGACGATTTAATGCAATTTATTGAGCAAGAGGCGGATTATCAGCAATATCTGCCTGTAATGCGTACTTACCGTGAAAAATATGGCATATAAAAATCACTAAAAAGTACCGCACTTTTAATTTTATAGCTTACTCAAGTTGGAGAATAGAATGAGTTTTATTGGAAAGTTATTAGGTTTTTTTATTGGCTACCGTCTGGGAGGATTTTTTGGTGGGCTTGCTGGTGCCTATTTAGGTCATCTTGCGGATAAAAAATTATATGAATTAGGTAGTGTTAATTCGAGCTTTTTCAACCGCAAAGAAACTCGCCAATCTTTATTTATGCAAACTACGTTTGCCGTGCTTGGGCATTTGTCTAAATCGAAAGGACGAGTTACGCAAGATGACATTGCGCTTGCCAACAATCTAATGAACCAAATGAATTTGGACGACAAAGGGCGAAAATTGGCGCAAGACGCCTTTAATCGCGGTAAAGATCCTAATTTCCCGTTACGCCAAGTGATCCGTGAATTTTGCCAAGCCTGTGGTCAGCGTAGTGATCTATTAAGAATGTTTTTGCGTGTTCAGCTACAAGCTGCATTTGCAGATGATCACTTGCACGAAAATGAAAAAGAAATATTGCAAGCGGTAGCGGAAGAATTAGGTTTATCTAGTTTCCAATTCCAACAAATTTTAATGGCTGAAATTGCCGCACGCCAATTCAGCCGTGGCGGATTTTATTATGAATATAATGGATCGCAACAAGGTGATCATCAGCAAGATGGTTATCAACAAGGGGGAAGCTATCAAGGACATCGCTCAGGACCGACTTTACAAGATGCTTACAATGTATTAGGCGTGAGTGAAGGGGACGATCGTGCCACGGTAAAACGCGCTTATCGCCGTTTAATGAACGAAAACCATCCCGATAAATTAGTCGCCAAAGGCTTACCAGAAGAAATGCTTGAAATGGCGAAAGAAAAAACACAGCAAATTCAAGCCGCTTATGATTTGATTTGTAAAGCGAAAGGGTGGAAGTAAACCTTTCTTCATTGCTGAATTTTTTACCGTTTCTCTGAAATAACAAAGTGCGGTGAAAAATTCAGCTTTTTTATTTTTATCAAAAGAGTAATAGTAAATAAAATGCGTGTTTTCCTCGCGCCAATGCAGGGGGTGCTTGATCCCCTTGTGCGGCAGCTTTTGACTGAAATTAACGATTATGATCTGTGTGTATCGGAGTTTGTGCGTGTGGTGGATCAGCGTTTGCCAGTTAAAACCTTTTACCGTTTATGTCCAGAACTGCAGCACGGTGGGCGAACGCCCGCGGGAACGCCCGTGCGCGTACAACTTTTAGGGCAACACCCACAGTGGCTGGCGGAAAATGCGGTGTTGGCGGTGGAATTGGGATCGCACGGCATTGATTTTAACTGTGGTTGCCCGTCTAAAACCGTGAATGGTAGCCACGGCGGCGCGGCATTATTAAAACAGCCCGAATTGATTTACCAAGCCACTAAAGCCTTACGCGAAGCCTTACCGAAAGAGCAGGTGGTGAGCGTGAAAGTACGTTTGGGCTGGGATAGTGATAATCACGCCTTTGAAATTGCTGATGCGGTGCAGCAAGGCGGCGGTACGGAAATCACTATTCACGGACGCACCAAAACCGATGGCTATCGTGCAGAAAAGATCAATTGGCAGAAAATTGGTGAAATTCGTCAGCGTTTAACCATTCCCGTGATCGCAAATGGTGAAATTTGGCATTGGCAAGATGCGCAAGACTGCCTTGCTATAACAGGCTGCCAAGATGTAATGATTGGACGCGGCGCATTAACCATTCCAAATTTAAGCCTTGTGGTGAAGTTTAATCAGGAAAAATTAGATTGGACGCAAGGGGTAATGCCCTTGCTGCACCGTTATGCGCATATCGAAAACTTGCAAGATACGGGCTTTTACCACATCGCCCGCACCAAACAATGGCTACAATATCTGAAAAAATCTTACCCACAAGCCACCGCACTTTTTGAGCATATTAAAACCTGCCAAAGTGCGGTAGATTTGCGCGAAAGATTAGCTACTTTTGCCATATAGCCTTAGCTTGATTAATCCAAGGCTTTGCCTTTCAGTTCTGGAATTAAGAAAATGGTGGCAATCATATCGATCACATAAATCAGTGCAAGGAAGGCAATCGCGGTGGAAAAAGAATAGCTTGCCACCACCGCACCAACTATCACTGGACCGAAACCACCGACTGCCCGCCCGATATTAAACAACACATTTTGTGCGGTCGCACGGGCTTGAGTTGGATAGGCTTCAGCCATTAATGCACCGTAGCCGCCCATCATTCCATTTACGAACATTCCCAAGAATGCCCCCGTAATAAGCATTGCGTTTGGATCGGTCAGTTGTGAGTAGGTAATCACACTGATTACGGCACCAAGTTGGAAAAGCAGAAAACTTGGTTTGCGTCCGATTTTGTCCGCAAGGCGACCAAAAATCCAGATACCGCTCATCATTCCACATACGGTTACCGCTGTCCAAACGCCAGATTTAGTTAAGCTAAAGCCAAGCTGTTTAGACAGGAAATTTGGTAGCCAAATCATTATGCCGTAATAGCCAAAATTCTGCACGGAAGTGAGAACCACAACCCCTAGGCTGACTTTGGTAGTTTGTTTATCTTTTATCAATAATTGGAAAGATTGACGGAAAGCTTGCCATTTCGATTGTGTGGGGTGAGTGGCGGAAAGTGCGGTCTGTTTTTCGGTAAAAACGTCTGGCTCGTGTAATCTTGCACGTAAATACCACGCCACGAAAGCAGGGAAAATACCCACAATAAACATTCCGCGCCAGCCGATGATTGGCAATAATAACGGCGTAAGCAACACTGCAGCTAGCACGCCCACTTGCCAGCCTAATGCCACATAAGAAGCGGCTTTTGCACGGTGTCGAGCAGGCCAAGCTTCTGCCGCTAATGCCATTCCAATACCAAATTCACCGCCTAAACCAATGCCTGCAATGGTGCGGTAAATTAATAAATCCCAATAGCCTTGCGCGAGCGCACATAAGCCGGTAAATACGGCAAATAGCACGATTGTCCAAGTTAATACGCGCACACGGCCATAACGATCGCTTAATGCGCCGAAAATAATGCCTCCCGCCACTGCGCCGATTAATGTCCAAGTAACCAAAGAGCCCGCTTGTGCGCTTGATAGCGCTAAATCGGCAGAAATTGCACTGAGCATAAAGCCGAGAATGAGTAAGTCGAAGCCGTCCATTGCATAGCCCACGGCAGAGCCGATCAAGGCTTTCCAGCCATAATCATTTACGTTGTTGTTCATAGATGTCCTTTTGCTACTCACGGGTAGCCTTTAAAGTGTGAAGAAAGGAAGTTTGCTAAAAGCGTGCCTAAAAAGCGCGCCCCAAAAAGCGCACATAGTGTAGTCAATTTAACGGATGTAAGCAAATAAAAAAAAGCCTTGCAAATCATTACAAGGCTGTTTGAAAAATTATTCCACCGTTACCGCTTTAGCAAGGTTACGCGGTTGATCCACGTCTGTTCCTTTGATTAAGGCGATATGGTAAGAAAGCAGTTGTAACGGTACTGTGTAGAAAATTGGTGCGGTTACTTCGTCTACTTTCGGTAGCACGATGGTTTTGAAGCCTTCACCATCGCTGAAACCGGCGTCGTGATCAGCAAAGATATAAAGCTGACCGCCACGGGCGCGCACTTCTTCAATATTTGATTTCACTTTTTCAAGTAAATCATTTTCTGGTGCAACCACAATCACCGGCATATCGCTATCAATTAAAGCCAGTGGGCCGTGTTTTAATTCCCCAGCTGCATAGGCTTCTGCGTGAATGTAGGAAATTTCTTTCAATTTCAATGCAGATTCCATTGCGATTGGGTAAAACTCGCCACGACCTAAGAATAAAGTGTGATGTTTATCGGCAAAATCTTCAGATAATTTTTCAATTTGTTTATCGTAAACTAACGCACTTTCAATTTGTGCTGGCAAACGTTGCAAGGCTTGCACAATGTGATGTTCTTGTTCTTCGCTTACCGTGCCTTTTAAGCGTCCGATTGCCGCATTTAATAATAATAAACAGGTTAATTGAGTGGTAAAGGCTTTGGTTGATGCCACACCAATTTCCACGCCTGCACGGGTCATAAAGGCGAAATCTGATTCACGCACTAAAGAAGAACTTGCCACGTTACAGATTGTCATTGCTGTCATATAGCCTGATTCTTTGGCTAAGCGTAATGCCGCCAAGGTATCTGCGGTTTCACCCGATTGAGAAAGGGTGATAAGCAGGCTATTTGGGCGAGTGACGAATTTGCGATAGCGGAATTCTGACGCAATTTCCACATCACAGCTCACGCCAGCAATGGATTCAAACCAGTAGCGTGCCACCATTCCTGCGTTGTATGACGTTCCGCACGCCACAATTTGAACGTGTTCCACTTTTTTCAAGATTTCTGCCGCATTAGGACCAATGGCATCAATGTTTACCTTACCATTAACGATACGACCATCTAAGGTATTCATAATTGCAACAGGCTGTTCAAAAATTTCTTTTTGCATATAGTGGCGATATTGCCCCTTGTCTGCTGCATCAGCTTCAAAATGCCCTTCGTGCATTTCACGATCAACCGCATTACCTTGCGCGTCAAAAATTTGTACATCACGGCGAGAAATTTCCGCCACATCGCCTTCTTCTAAATAAATGAAACGACGCGTTACGCTTAATAGCGCTAAAGGATCGGAAGCAAGGAAATTTTCCCCCACCCCTAAACCGATAACCAATGGGCTGCCAGAACGTGCGACCACTAAATGGTCAGGTTCATCTTGGTGCATTACCACCGTACCGTAAGCGCCACGCAACTGTGCCACGGTTTTTTGCACCGCTTCTAATAATGAGCTAGCGGTGCGGTATTCCCACTCTACTAAGTGGGCGATCACTTCGGTGTCGGTTTGCGAAAGGAATTCATAACCGCGTTTTTGTAATTCTTCACGCAATTCTTCATAATTTTCGATAATCCCGTTATGCACAACGGCAATTTTACCTGAGCGATGCGGGTGAGCATTGGCTTCTGATGGCTCGCCGTGGGTTGCCCAACGGGTGTGAGCGATGCCTGTTCCCCCTAAAATTGGATGGGCTTCAAGGGCTTCATCTAAGGCTTTTACTTTGCCTACACGGCGTACGATTTGCATATGATGATTTGCATCTAGCACCGCGATACCCGCTGAATCATAACCACGGTATTCCAAACGATGTAAGCCATCGACTAAAATTTCCGCCACATCACGTTGTGCTACTGCACCCACAATTCCACACATAAAATTTCCTTTGTTGTAAGTTTGTAAAAAATAGTCAAAATTTACACCGCACTTACGCAGATCACTTCCACGCCTTGCGATTCAATTTGTTGTTTAATTTCCGCTGGCAACGCATTATCGGTAACTAACACGTCAATTTGCTGCCAAGTTAATTCGATATTTGGCATTTTTCTGCCAATTTTTTGTGATTCCACCATCACAATAACTTCACGAGAAACTTCCGCCATCACACGGCTTAAATCCACTAATTCATTAAAGGTGGTCGTGCCGCGCTCTAAATCAATGCCGTCCGCACCAATAAAGAGCTGATCAAAATTATATGAACGCAACACTTGCGCCGCCACTTGCCCTTGAAACGATTCCGAACGGGTGTCCCAAGTCCCCCCTGTCATCAATAGCGTTGGCTCATTTTCTAATGCTCGCAATTGGGTCGCTACCGACAAAGAATTCGTCATCACCACCAACCCCTGCTTTTTGTTGAGCTGATGAATGAGGGCTGCTGTTGTACTACCGCTGTCAATAATAATGCGGTTGTGATCAGCAATGCGTTCGGCTACATATTTGGCAATTGCTAACTTTCGTTTTGAAAGATGTTCATCTTGGCTTTCATCGAGCAATTCCTGTGGCATTAGGATTGCCCCACCGTAACGACGTAGTAACACTCCGCTCTCTTCAAGCGCGGTTAAATCTTTGCGAATTGTAACCTCAGAGGTTTCAAATAACTGCACAAGCTGTTCCACACTCACTTCGCCTTGGCTTTGTAATAATTGCACAATGCGATGACGGCGTTGTTGCGTATTTCTGGGTTGAATGTTTCGTTTCATAATCTTAAATCAGAACTAAATTTCGGTTCGGAATTTTATAGGTGGGAATGTGATATGTAAAGTCCTAATATGTAATTTATTAAGATTGATGCTTAAGTACTAGAGTGTTTTAATAAAGACAAGGTGATTTGTATTATCCATCCAACAGAAAAGGAAAATAATAAGGTTCCTATTCCTATTGTTCCACCTAGTAAAAAACCTAATGTACAAACACTCGCTTCCATAATCGTTCGCATTACCCCGACTTTGCAATGAAAGTAGCTACACAGACCAACCATTAGGCCATCTCTTGGACCTCCGCCTTGATGGCAGGTGAGATAAAATGCAGAGGAGATAGAAAATAGTAAAATGCCAACAATTGCATAACCAATGCGTAATAACAAGTCATTCGGCGCGGGAATAAAAGCAGTGGTGATACCTAAAGCCAAAGCAACCAAAAGCGTATTTAAAATTGTTCCTAGACCAACGCGTAGTTTAAGTGGGATCCACATCAGCATAACGAATGCACTAATTAATAATGATGCCCAACCTACGCTAAAGCCGGCTTGTAGTGCGATGCCTTGTGAAAGCACTGTCCAAGGTGCAGAGCCGAGATTGGAAAGTAAAAGCAAGCCTTCACCAAAACCTAAGAGCAATAAAGAGATAGTTAGCACGCATAAGGGCTGACGTTCTAAAGACCAAAAATTTTTTGCCGTCCAAGGTGTTTGAGGAAGAACCTTAAATTGATTTTTCATAGATAAATTTATTGTAAATTTTCACCGTCATTTAACTGCCATAATAAAGGAAATTTAGGTAAATCCCAATAACTTAATCCGCATAAGATATAGCAAAAAGAAGTAAAGGTTGTGTGTTTTTACGGCAAAGCAATCGCTTGCCTTCACATTTTTGTACAATTTTGCAAGCATTTTATGGCAAAACAAAGTAGAATTAGTATGTCTTTTGTATTGTTTTTAATTTCAATTTTGAGGAAATCCTAACTATGAGTACCTTAATAAGTATGCTAGGTATTGTTGTACTTCTTGCTATTGCTATTCTCTTATCCAGTAATCGTCGTGCGATTAATTTGCGTACCGTAGGGGGCGCGTTATTAATTCAAATTCTGATCGGCGCATTTATTCTTTATGTGCCAGTTGGACGTGATATTTTGCTGGCATTATCCAATGGCGTAAGTAAAGTGATTAATTATGGAAATCAAGGTGTGCAGTTTGTCTTTGGTGGATTAGCAACAGATGCGTCTTTCAAGGCTTTTGGTAATGATGGATTTATTTTTGCGATCCGAGTATTACCAATCATTGTATTCTTTTCGGCATTGATTTCGCTACTTTATTATATTGGTGTAATGCAGTGGATTATTAAAATCATTGGTGGTGGGTTACAAAAAGCATTAGGCACCTCTAAAGCCGAGTCCATGTCTGCAGCGGCGAATATTTTCGTTGGACAAACGGAAGCGCCATTGGTGGTGAAGCCTTATATCAGCAAAATGACTGAATCCGAATTATTTGCTGTAATGTGTGGCGGTTTGGCTTCTATCGCAGGTTCTGTATTGGCAGGTTATGCCGGTTTAGGCGTGCCATTGCCATACTTGATTGCCGCTTCTTTTATGGCTGCACCAGCAGGATTATTATTTGCAAAATTAATGGTTCCACAAACCGAAAAATTCAATGATGATATTGAAAAAGTGGATTTAGAAAAACCAGCTAACATTCTTGATGCGGCAGCAGCAGGCGCATCATCTGGTATGCAATTAGCAATGAATGTGGGCGCAATGTTGATTGCTTTCGTGGCGTTAATCGCACTGGTTAATGGTTTATTAGGTGGCATTGGCGATTGGTTTGGTATGCCTGAGCTTTCTCTTGGTATGATCTTAGGCTGGATTTTCCGTCCGTTAGCTTGGGTGATTGGTGTGCCTTGGAATGAAGCTGGGGTTGCTGGTCAAATGATCGGGATTAAATTAGCGGTGAACGAATTTGTTGGTTACTTAGAATTTGCCCCTTACCTTGCTGCAGATGCAGCTGTACAATTAAGCGATAAAACTAAAGCGATCATTACTTTTGCGCTTTGTGGTTTCGCTAACTTCAGTTCTATCGCCATCTTGATCGGTGGATTAGGTGGAATGGCACCAAGCCGTCGTGGTGATATTGCGCGTCTTGGTATTAAAGCGGTGATCGCAGGGTCATTAGCGAATCTGATGAGTGCAACCATCGCAGGTTTATTTATCGGTTTAAGTGGTGCTGCACTATAAAATGTAAGAAAAGTGCGGTAAAATTTCACCGAATTTTTTCGATAACACCACGACATTGTTCGTGGTGTTGTCATATTAAGGTAAAGAAAACGTTTGCTATTGTAACAACGCACAAGACAATAGGTATTTCCTTGAACCATCACTTATCAAAAAGAAAGCAAACATTCTGTGCCAGAAAAACAGAGTTCAATGATTAAGGAGCTTAAAATGAAACGCGTATTTATAATGATGTTAGATTCTTTTGGAATTGGAGCTAGTGAAGATGCAGAAAAATTTGGTGATAAGGGAGCAAACACCTTAGGCCATATTGCACAACGTTGTGCGGAAGGGTTAGAAGATAAAAATGAGCGAAAAGGCCCACTTCATCTGCCTAATTTGGAAAAACTCGGTTTAGGCTTAGCGGCTAAAGAATCTTGCGGTGAATTGCCAGCAGGGTTTAATCCAGAGCCTGTGTTAATTGGTGGTTATGCTTATGCGAAAGAAATTTCATCAGGTAAAGATACCCCATCAGGCCATTGGGAAATTGCTGGCGTACCCGTATTATTTGATTGGGGCTACTTCCCAGATCACGAAAATAGCTTTCCAAAAGTGCTTTTAGATCGCATTGTAGAACGCGCAGGTTTAGATGGTTACCTTGGTAACTGCCATTCATCAGGCACGGTAATTTTAGATCAACTTGGTGAAGAACATATGAAAACGGGCAAGCCGATTTTTTACACCTCTGCCGATTCAGTATTCCAAATTGCCTGCCACGAAGAAACCTATGGCTTAGATAAACTTTACGAATTATGCGAAATCGTGCGTGAGGAATTAGCTGATTATAACATTGGCCGTGTGATTGCGCGTCCATTTGTGGGGAACAAAGCAGGCGAATTTACTCGTACAGGTAACCGTAAAGATTATGCTATTGAGCCGCCAGCAAAAACGGTATTACAAAAGTTAGTAGAAGAAAAACAAGGCGATGTGATTTCTATTGGAAAAATTGCGGATATTTACGCCCACACCGGCATTACCGAAAAAGTCAAAGCGACAGGCTTGGAAGAATTGTTTGATAAAACTCTCGTAGAAGTAAAAAGAGCGCGTGAAAATTCCATTGTTTTCACTAATTTTGTAAATTTTGACTCTGATTTTGGTCATCGCCGTAATGTGGCCGGTTATGCTGCCGCCTTAGAATATTTCGATAGCCGTATCCCAGAATTATTAGCCTTAATGAATGAAGGTGACTTGCTTATTTTTACTGCTGACCACGGTTGCGATCCAACTTGGCACGGTACCGATCACACCCGTGAGCATATCCCTGTGTTGCTTTATGGCTCACAGGTGCCAAAAGCATTTTTGGGTAAACGTGAAACCTTTGCTGATATTGGGCAAACTGTTGCGACCTATTTCGATTTATCCTCAATGGATTACGGTAAAGCAATTCTAAATTTCGATAACCAAGATTAATTTAAGTAAGAGGACTTTATTATGACTCCACATATCAACGCACCTGCAGGTGCTTTTGCTGATGTAGTATTAATGCCGGGCGATCCATTGCGCGCAAAATACATTGCGGAAACGTTCTTAGACGATGCCAAAGAAGTGACCAATGTACGTAATATGTTAGGCTACACTGGCACTTACAAAGGACGAAAAATTTCGGTGATGGGGCATGGAATGGGTATTCCATCTTGTTCGATTTACGCGAAAGAATTAATCACTGAGTATGGTGTGAAAAAAATTATTCGTGTGGGTTCGTGCGGTGCGGTGCGTCCCGATGTAAAATTGCGTGAGGTGATCATCGGTCTTGGTGCTTGTACTGATTCAAAAGTCAACCGTATTCGTTTTAAAGATAATGATTTTGCCGCGATTGCAGATTTTGAAATGACTCAAGCTGCCGTGCAAGCAGCAAAAAATAAAGGTATCAATGTACGCGTGGGGAATCTTTACTCTGCGGATCTTTTTTATACACCAGATGTCGAAATGTTTGATGTAATGGAAAAATATGGCATTTTAGGGGTAGAAATGGAGGCGGCCGGTATTTATGGCGTTGCCGCAGAATTTGGTGCTAAAGCTTTAACTATTTGTACTGTATCTGACCATATTCGTACTCACGAGCAAACCAGCGCAGAAGAACGTCAACTGACTTTCAATGAGATGATTGAAATTGCGTTAGAAAGTGTATTGCTTGGCGATCAGGCTTAATTTTTAACAAAATCTCACCGCACTTGACGCACATAGGCAAAATAAGTGCGGTGTTTTTTTATGAATTTTTCATCTTATTACGTCTTGCCATATCTCAAGCAAGAAAATATTGCTATAATTTTCCACAAGTTGTTTTCATTTCAATCACTCAAAATGTTAAAGCGATTCACCCAAAAAATTCGTCATTTTATTCATCGAAAATTACGTCAAAGCTATCGTATTTCACGTAAGACCATTGAGTTTTCTTGTTTATTAATTGGGGCAGCGTTGGTCTCTTTATTCTCACTTGGTTTTGCTAAATTTGCCGACCTAGCTTTACATTTGAATGCCTTATGGACTGCGAAGCACCCTTATGCCGTTTGGTTTGTACTGCCTTTGGGCTTAGCGTTTTTGGCGTGGTTTACTGCAAAATATACCCCTTATGTTTCAGGCAGTGGAATTCCACAAGTTATTGCCTCTATTGATATGCCGTACAGTGCGAATAAAAGTAAACTCATTGCCTTTGGGCAAACCTTGTGGAAAATTCCGCTCACGTTTTTAGCGATGTTATTTGGGGCGTCTGTGGGGCGTGAAGGGCCATCTGTACAAGTGGGCGCTGCGGTAATGTATGCGTGGGGAAATGTTTGCCGTCGACATGGAATCGCATTTAAGGGATTAAATGCAAATGAATTAATGGCAACAGGGGCAGCTGGTGGGTTGGCTGCAGCATTTAATGCACCTTTAGCTGGAGTGATCTTTGCGATAGAAGAATTAGGGCGAGGAATTTCATTGCGTTGGGAGCGCCGAGTGTTGCTTGGCGTCCTAACAGCAGGGTTTATTTTGGTTGCAATTGAAGGTAATAACCCTTATTTCCCAAATTATCAAGGAGAAACGTCTGTACCTTATATGTTCTTATGGGTTGTCTTATGTGGTGTGGTGAGTGGGGTATTTGGTGGCGTTTTTGCTTATTTATTAGCCAAAGGCGCAGCAGGGATTGCACCGGCACAAATTCGTGGCTGGATTCGCCGTCATCCTATTTATACCGCATTTATTTTAGGGGTAATTCTAGCAGGGATTGGCACCTACAGCAAAGGACAGACTTATGGTACGGGCTATGAAGTGGTAACTAAAGCTCTTGATGGTCAGCAAGTGGCAGCAGAAGTTGGCGTTAGTAAGCTTTTTGCAACAGTTGGAACTTATTGGACAGGGACAGCAGGGGGAATTTTTACCCCTTCATTGACCACTGGGGCGGGGATTGGTGCTCAGATTTGGTCGTTTACAGGTGGGGTTGTAGATCAGCGCTTACTGGTTTTATTATGCATGGCTGCGTTTTTAGCTGGCGCGACCCAGTCTCCCGTTACGGCAAGTGTGGTGGTAATGGAAATGACCTCAAGTGAACCGGTGCTATTTTGGATATTGATCTGCAGCCTCATTGCTTCTATCATTTCACGCCAATTTAATGCGAAACCGTTTTATCATTTTGCCGCAGGGCGTTTCCGTCAGCGTATTCAAGAACAAGCAAAGCAAGATGAGCTGAAACAACAAGAACAGCAAAAAGCTGAAGCAGAAGAAAAAAAATAATGAACCAACAAAAACCAACGAAAAAACCACCGCACTTTTATCGTGGGCGATTTTCTGTCGCCCCAATGCTGGATTGGACAACGCGACATTGTCGTTATTTTCATCGTCAATTCAGCCAATACGCCTTGCTTTATACGGAAATGGTGACCACAGGCGCGATTATTCACGCCAAATATGATCATTTGGACTTTGATTTAGCGGAAAATCCTGTGGCACTTCAGCTTGGCGGTAGCGATCCTGAACAATTGCAACATTGTGCAAAATTGGCTGCTAAGCGTGGTTATCAAGAAATTAATTTGAATGTGGGTTGCCCCTCTGATCGCGTGCAAAACGGAATGTTTGGTGCGTGTCTAATGGCAAAAGCGGATTTAGTAGCTCAATGTGTTCAGCAAATGCAAGAGGAGGTGGATATTCCTGTTACGGTGAAAACCCGTATTGGTATTGATGAGTTAGATAGCTATGCATTTCTTTGTGATTTCGTGCAGAAAGTAACTCTGGCTGGTTGCCAAGAATTGATCGTTCACGCACGCAAAGCATGGCTTAGTGGCTTAAGCCCGAAAGAAAATCGTGAAATCCCCCCCCTTGATTACGAGCGTGTTTATCAGCTAAAACGGGATTTTCCACAGCTTTTGATTAGCATTAATGGTGGTATTAAAACGATTGAAGAAATGCAACAACATCTGCGTTATGTGGACGGCGTAATGGTGGGGCGAGAAGCCTATCAAAATCCAAGTTTATTAGGCTATATTGACCAAGCCTTGTTTGATCCACAAAGCCCGATTGTGCGCCCAAGAGAAGCGGTGCAAAAAATGTTCCCTTATATTGAGCAACAGCTCGCACAAGGTGTTCATCTTAATCATATCACCCGCCATATGCTTGGTGCATTCCAACATTGCAAAGGCGCACGCCAATGGCGTAGACACCTCAGTGAAAACGCACATAAAACCGGTGTCGGGATTGAGGTGTTAGAGCAAGCTTTAGCTTTCTTAGAAGAATAATTTTTATATGTGAAAGAGCGGTTGTTTTTCCGTATTTTTTAGCCAGGAAAAAAGCGCCATCACATAGCATTAAGAGCCTTTATGTTCAAAATAAAGCACGGTGGCTGCTACACGAGAATGTACATTTAGTTTACGTAATAAATTGCGGATGTGTACTTTTACCGTTTCTTCAGAGATAAAAAGTTGGGCAGCAATTTGCTTATTTGATAAGCCAGTAGCGATAAGGCGTAGCACATCCATTTCTCGCTCAGTTAGGGTTTGAATTGGCTCTTGCTCTGGGCGTTTTTCTAGCAATAAATCCTTAATGGAATCGCTTAAGATGACTTCTCCGTTTGCAATACGTTTGATTTGACTAAGGAGTAGTTCGGGGTCTGTATCTTTTAATAGGTAACCATCGGCTCCCGCATCAACTAGGGTAAAAACATCATTTTTTGCATCAGAAACGGTAAGTATAATAATACGAGCATCTATGTCTTCCTCGCGCAATGCTTTGAGGGTATCTAGCCCAGACAATCCTTTCATATTTAAATCAAGAATAATGAGATCTGGTGAGGTTTTTAGGGATAAATTAATCCCCTCATCTCCGCTACTGGCATCACCAACAACTTCGAAGGCTTCATCGAGTTCTAATAATTGTTTTATGCCACGACGCATCAAGGGATGATCGTCAATGAGTAATACTTTCATTTTGTCAAGCATAGCTTTTCCCTCTATTATTTATGATGGTTATGTTGACACTAACCGACTATGAAATGGTACAATTTTTATACCATCTTTATCTGGTAATAATTGATAAAATTGTGGATAGTTAAAATTTCGTTGCACAATTTTATATGGATTATTATTTCCATCCAACCCTGCCGATTGATAAATATGATTTATTTCACTAACTTTTTGCTCTTTCTTTCCTTCACAATTGCGATAAATCTCAATGTGATTAGCTTCATCTAAAATATATACATTAAAGGTGTGATCTGGGTTATTTTCAAAGAAAAATTGTAAGAACCCTTCGCTAGCAAAAGCATCAATTTCATAAGGATATTGTTTGCGTATTTGCATCGCTTCTTTACTGTCAATGACATCTTGTAATTCTACGTTAAATTCATTGTTATCTAGCAAAGTAGAGTTATGGATTTCTTGCAAGCTAATACCTCGTTCTTCAAAGAAAAATTGCCAGTTTTTACCTGCAACACGTAATAAGTTATTTTGTGGCGCATCGCTGACACCAACTTGAATATTGATACACTTATTCAGTAAGGCTGTTACAATATTGCGTAATGTTTTTTGATAGTATTGGCTATAGCAAAATACGTTGACGCTCTTCGGGGGGGTTGCTCCACGGTAGATTTTGTTAGAAAGTACCTTTAATGCCAATAGAATCGCATTTGGTCCTTCGAAATGCAAAGTGCGGATTTCATTCCATAAGTTTCGATAAGTGAGATCAATACTGCCAACTAAACTTTTTTCATCAGGACCAAAACTAAACAAATCACTAGCTATAATAGATGTTTTAGCTTCACATAGATTAGCTGTTGGATCCGAGGTGAGGTTAATTGCCACGACTAAATTTTTGATTTCACAATTGTGACTTAATTCATCGTTACTCACAAGAGGAACGGATATAGGCAGGGAAAGTCGTAAATCGGTAACAAATTGGCGTAATTTTTCTTGACTAATACTGGGGCTAAAAATATGCAAATCAGTTTTGGGGGTGAGTAGACGATTAAAATATGCCCAAGCAACTAATTTATTTAAACTTTCGCCATATTCTGTGTAGCGTTGGTGATTAAATCCACTCAAATCAGGTTTTTGATTTACTAAGTACCAGCCATCTTTAAAAATCGCATTATCTTTTACTTCAATAAAGGTGATGCTATTCTCAGATAAATCTGAAGAAATAACTGCATTAAGTAAGGTGATTTTGCCAGGTAACTCTTCAAATGCGGTATAAAGTTTACGCGTTAAAATACTCATATCTTGAGGCATTATGCTTGAATTTACTTTATATTTACGTGCAAATTGCATCAAGTGACGATAGCTAAACATCAAAAATTTTATCAGATTATTATGACTTTCTCGAACTCGTTTTATTTTCCAGCAAGCGATCTGATTGAGTTCTTGAACCAATGAGGGTGACCATCCCCAAGTTTTAGCTAAATTTTCTAATTGAGAGAGACGCCAACTATTTCGTGTTATAGTTTGATTGTATTCATTCGCTTTAATGTAAAAACAGCGACGAACAAATTCTAGACGTTGCAAATCTTTTAAACTGATTAAATAATTGGTTACTCGCTCAAGCATTGTAAGATAAGGATCAAAATGATGTTTTTTATCACCATTTAGTAATCGAGCTTTAAATTCTTGTGCGATTAAATAAGTATCCGGATAATCTGCGGAATAGGTTTCTAGTAATAATATTTTTAATACAGATTTGTAAGGAGAATCAATCCCTTTGTATAGTTGCCAAAGACTCGCACCGAAATATTCATTAGCAGAAAATGCCCCTAATCCCCCAAAATCAACCCAGTCATTAGGGTCAATCGTATTATCATCAATTAAACGCTCTACTTCTTTTTCATAATCTTTTTCATTTTCTACTGCAAGATGTAACCATAACAATGGTTTACCAGCAAGCCGAATAGCAGAGCGATAAAACTCATCAAGCAATAACATATACTGTGCAGAGCCACAATTCTCAGCGGTTAAAGGATCAGCATATCTAAAACAACGGAAACGCTTTTGATCCATTAAATAAAGCGTAATTTCTACACCTAAAGTTAATGCCCATTTTTGTAAAGCTTCGATCTTCTTGTTTAATAAATTTCGACCAGTTGGACTGATTTCCTCGAAATGACATACCCAAATATCTAAATCTGAAATTGAAGTTTGACTGATAGACGCTATACTCCCCATTACATAAACGCCTAAAATAGGGAAGGAAGAGCGGTGAGAAAAAACCGATTTTTTTATCTCCTGCTTAGTAAAATTAAATTGATCAATAAGAAAATCTTGTTGGTAATCGGATAACTCAAAACGGGCTATTCCTGCTGGCGCATTTTCGATATAGCCGGGCAATTTTTTATGATTCAGATGTAATAATAAACTAATGGTTTGGAATACTTGTTTAAACTCTGGAGAGGTTCCCAAAAGAGCACGTTTAAAGCGTATTTTATCAAGATATTCTACTTGTTTTTTGGCGCTATCAATATCGTAATTCAATTTATATCCTAGAATAGATACATTAGTAAATGAATAATTTATGTACAGTTTTTTTAGATGATTGTGAGATTACTCTATCATTTGCCTTGTCGGAAAGCAAAAAAATTAAATGGAAACTGACATTTTTCAGCAACAGTGATAGGATAAGACAATTATTTCTAGTCTTCTCTTTTGCATCACGATGACAAAAAAACTAATCAAAATTGCCACTCGCCGTAGCCCATTGGCATTATGGCAAGCTAACTATATTAAAGGGCGTTTAACTCAACTATATCCACAACTTATTGTTGAGCTTGTACCAATGGTAACCAAAGGCGATGTGATTTTAGACTCACCACTAGCCAAAATCGGCGGTAAAGGCTTATTCGTTAAAGAGTTAGAAAATGCTTTATTAAATGGCGAGGCAGATATTGCGGTACACTCAATGAAAGATGTACCAATGCAATTTCCTGAAGGATTAGATCTAAGTGTGATTTGTAAGCGAGAAGACCCGCGTGATGCGTTTGTGTCAAATGCTTATCGCACTTTAGATGCGCTACCTCAAGGCGCTGTGGTGGGAACATCAAGTTTACGCCGCCAGTGTCAGCTTAAAGCCTTACGTCCTGATTTGAATATTCAATCTTTGCGCGGCAATGTGGGGACACGCTTGAGCAAATTAGATAATGGTGATTATGATGCGATTATTCTTGCTTCCGCAGGCTTAATTCGTTTAGGAATGGCCGATCGTATCGCCTCTTTCATTGATACGGAAACGTCGTTGCCAGCAGCTGGTCAAGGTGCGGTGGGAGTTGAATGTCGCACCGATGATCTAGAAACCCAACAACTATTAGCGCCATTGGCGGACGCGGAAACCACTGCTTGTGTACTGGCAGAACGTGCAATGAATAACCACTTACAAGGTGGCTGCCAAGTGCCAATTGCGGGCTATGCGGTAATTCGCGACAACCAGCTTTATCTCAAAGCCTTAGTGGGGAAAACAGATGGCAGTGAAATTATTCGCGCGGAAGGTAAAAGTGCGGTGGAAAATTCACAAAAATTAGGTGAGCAAGTGGCAAAAAGCTTGTTAAAGCAAGGGGCAGATGAAGTTTTACAAGCCCTTGGTGTGTAATCGTTCACGCTTATAACGATAAGGAAAAGGAAATGGCAGTGTTGGTTACGCGTCCTGATGAAAAGGGCAAACAGCTAGTAGATATGCTTACTAAGGCAGGCATTGCCGCCATTCATTTTCCGCTCTTTTCTATTCAAGCAGGGCGTGAACTAAATGATTTACCCCGTCAGCTTAATCAACTCAATGCAGGCGATTACGTTTTTGTGGTATCGCAAAATGCAGTCATTTACAGTGCAGAAAGCCTGAAACAAGCAGGTTTCCAATGGCGGTCAGATTTACATTATTTTACTGTTGGACAGCGAACTGCGCAGGCCTTTTCCAGTCAAACAGAGCAATGTATTCATTATCCTTTTCAGCAAGAAACAAGCGAGGGGGTGCTTTCCTTGCCAGCAATGAATAATGTGCAAGGGAAGACCATCTTGATTTTGCGTGGTAACGGTGGGCGAGAGTTTTTTGCACAACAATCTAAATTGCGTGGGGCAACCATTCAAGCACTAGAATGTTATCGTCGTGAACCTCTGATTTATGATAATGTCGAACAAGTGAGTATGTTAAAACGGGCTGGGATCCGTGAAATTGTGGTAACGAGTAAAGAAATTTTACGTTCATTGCTGGATTTTGTGCCAAAAAATGAACATAATTGGCTAATGTCTTGTGGATTAATTACAATTAGCGAAAGAATTGCTCATTTCGCCCAAGAAAAAGGGTGGCAAAACGTGCGTATTTCGCCAAAAGCAGATAACCTAGCAATTTTAAATGCGGTATTGCAACGAAATGAAGTTTAATCAGCATAAGGAATAAATTATGGCTAAACATCACGGCAAAAAAATGGGGAAAAATCGTTTAACGGAAACCTCGCCCGTAAAGCAAGAAGTAGAACAACACGAAGTAGGAAAAAAAATAGAACAAGAACCTACTGCTCAAATAAACCAACAGCAAGCAAGCCAAGAAAGCGAAGCGAATCCTCAAAACTTAGAACAAAATGTGGTGGAAGCGTCGCAGAACACTGATTCAAATCAAGCCCAAGTAACGGAAGAGCAAACAACAATGAAAGAAAAAGAGCAAACTCAAGAACGCGATGAATTATCGCAACAAGTTGAATCCCCTGAAACAGAAGCAACCCAATCGGCTGCTGAGCCACAAACCGTCATCGTTAAAAAAGGCGGCACGGGCGTGGCGATTTTAGCCTTATTAGTCGCGTTAGGGTTAGGCAGCGCAGGGTATTATTTTGCTGAGCAGCATTTAACCAAAGTACAAGGCAGATTAACCGCCCTAGAACAACGCGCTGTACCAACCAATGCACAGGGGTTGATGGATAGCGATTTAGCTGCATTAAAACAAGATCAAGCCAAAATAGCACAGCTTGCCGAAACCAGCCAATCCACTAATGACAAATTAAGTGCGTTGGAAAAAATGGTGGAAATTAAAGATCAACAAATCACGTCATTACAAAATCAAGTTAAGAATTTAAGTAATGCACAGAAAACTGCGCAGCCGAATGATTGGTTACTTTCTGAGGCAGATTTTTTATTAAACAACGCATTACGTAAATTAGTGCTAGATAATGATGTGGATACCGCAGTTTCGTTATTAAAAGTAGCAGATGAAACCTTAAGCAAAGTGTCTGAATCGCGAGCGAATCAAGTGCGCAGTGCGATTAATGCAGATTTAAAACAGTTATTATCAGTTAATAACATTGATCAAAACGCCATTATGCAACGCCTTTCCCAGCTTGCAAATACCGTGGACGAACTCACCGTGCTAAACGTAAATTTTGATGATCAAAATCTGGAGAACGAAAAATTAAGTGGTTCTTGGAATGATTGGAAAGAAAATGCGGAGAAAAGTGCTACATCGTTCTTAAATCATTTTATCCGTGTTACGCCAAAAAATGCGGAAAACAAAGCCTTGCTTGCACCAAATCAAGATATTTATTTACGTGAGAACATTCGTTTACGCTTACAGTTAGCGATTATGGCTGTACCGCGTCAACAAAATGATTTGTATAAGCAGTCTTTAGAAACAGTTGCATCTTGGGTGAGAAGTTATTTCGATACCAATACGGAAGTAGCGAAAACTTTCTTAAATGAAGTGGACGAACTGGCGGAACAATCTATTTATGTCGATGTGCCAACCCAACTTAGTAGCTTAAATATGCTAGATAAATTGCTCAACAAACCGTCACAAGAAGTGCAGAAAATTGAGATTTCCGTAGATAAAGAGATTGCTAAAGAAAATGCACAAGATGCTAAAGCGGAAAGCATACAGAGCAATAATGAGACAGAAAAAGCAACATCAGCAGAACAACCAGTAATGGATAAAGCTGAAAGTGACGCTACGCAAAGCAATGAAAGCCAAAGTGAAAAGCCTAGCGAAAATCAAACTCAGGCGGAAAACCAAACTGATTCAGAAAATAAAAGTGCGGTAGAAAATTCCGACAAATCTGAGCAAACACAAGCACCACAACAGTAGAGGAAATAGCAATGTTTAGAACCCTATTTTTAATGCTGGTGTTACTTGCCGGCTTAATTGCAGGCCCTTATTTATCGGGCAAACAAGGCTATGTGCTAATAGAAACCAGTTCTTATAGCATTGAAATGTCAATCACCACCCTTGTGATTTTCTTTGTGATTGCAATGGCGGTGGTATATGGCATTGAGTGGATCATTACCAAATTCTTCCGTTTGAGCAACAACACCTATGGTTGGTTCTCTCGCCGTAAACGTCTTAAAGCGCAAAAACAAACCCTTGAAGGGTTAATGCTAATGGACGAAGGGCAATATTCTAAGGCAGAGAAATTGATTGGTAAGAATGCTAAACATTCAGATGAGCCAATCCTAAACTTTATTAAAGCCGCAGAAGCAGCACAACAGCGTGGCGATGAGTTTGGCGCAAATCGTTATTTGATTAAAGCGACCGAGCTAGCTGGTACAGATAATCTGCTTGTTGAGATTGCTCGTACGCGAATTTTGTTACAACAAAATAAATTACCGGCTGCACGCAGTGCCATTGATAGTTTGTTAGTTATGACCCACCGCAATAAAGAAGTGTTGAAACTCGCGGTTGAGATTTACTTAAAATCTCATGCTTTTGAAGCGTTAGATAAAATTCTCGATCAAGTGGGAAATTCAGGGCTTTATTCTGACAAAGAATTTATTACCTTACAACATCGCGTTGAAGATGGCTTACTTGATGAGAAAATGAATGAAGACGGTGTAGATGGTTTGCTTAAATGGTGGGATGATCAACCACGTAAACGTCAAAATGATCTTTATGTGAAAGTAGGATTGATTCGCCGTTTAATTGACAGTGATGACCACGAAACCGCATATAAATTGATCTTAGAAGCCTTGAAAAAAGTGGATGAAAACAGCCCATTGGTGCAACAACTTTGTATGCAAGTTACTCGTGTTCAACCAGTAGATAACAGTAAGTTGTTGAAAATGATGCTAAAACGAGCGAAACAAAGTAAAGATCAAGGCTGTTGTTGTACAAACCGTGCCTTAGGTTACTTGTATGTGCGTAATGGTGAATTTGCTAAAGCCAGCGAAGTATTCAAGAAAGTATTGGAAAATAAAAACCAGCTTGAGCCAAATGATATTACTATGGCTACCTATGCGTTTGAGCAAAACGGCGAAAATGAACTGGCTAAACAACTTCAGCAAGAAAGTTTGAAATCTGCCATGTCGGTGCAAAACTTAGTCTATGAAGAAAACGAGAAAACGCCAGAAAATTCCACCGCACTTGCGGAAACAACAGAAGCAAAAAATGCTTAAGATAATCCTAATGCCCTGTTTTGCAGGGCATTTTCTTTGATGTGATGAAAAATCTTCCTCATAATATTGCACAATTTTTACAACAGCAAACAGTGATGAGCATTGCTGTACATAGCGCACAAGGCTTTTGGGTAGCCAACTGCTTTTATGTGCTTGATGACAGTAATATCAGCCTGATTTTTTTTTCTTCCCTTTCCACCCAACACGCACAAATTATGCAACAAAGTGATCTGGTGGTTGGCACGATCGCCACCCAAACGGATCAAGTGAGCGAGATTGAAGGCGTGCAATTTAAAGGACGAGCTATTTTGCTCAATGAAGATATTCGTCAGTCTGCCCTTAAACGCTATTATGAGCGTTATCCCTTTGCGCGCTTAATGAACACGGATTTATGGGAAATTGAGCTTGATGAAATCAAACACACGTCAAATAAATTCGTTTTTGCCCAGAAAACTTACTGGAAAAGAGCAAGTGCGGTGTAATTTTTGATTATTTTGCCTAAATAAGTAAAAATCACTTTTCTTTCTAGCAAAAAAGGGTACTATATCCCGTCTTTTGTAAGGCTTAGGCTTTACGAAATCTCTGTTTTCCAAATTGGAAAAAATAAAAAAGCTGAAACGCTTTTTTTAATAAGTAGCGAGTCAAATGCCCCATGGCATCTTATTTTGAAGAATAAGAAAGCTTAGGCTTCCCGCAAGGCACCCGACTTATTTTTTTAACCTCTTATCGAAGGTATAGATTAAAAATGACAAACACTCCTGTAAATCCAATCAACAACGCAACCAATGAATATTACCTTACTCGTCAAAATGAAATGGAATCCAATGTGCGTAGTTATCCTCGCAAATTGCCATTAGCGATTGCAAAAGCACAAGGTTGCTGGGTAACGGACGTAGAAGGTAATGAATATCTTGATTGCTTAGCTGGTGCAGGTACATTAGCCCTTGGACATAATCATCCCGCAGTGATCCAAGCCATTCAAGACGTATTAAGCAGTGGTTTACCGCTTCATACATTAGATTTAACTACGCCATTAAAAGATGCTTTTACCGAAGAGCTGCTTTCTTTCTTCCCGAAAGAACAGTATCGCTTGCAATTCTGTGGCCCTTCTGGTGCTGATGGCACAGAAGCCGCAGTAAAACTTGCTAAAACCTACACGGGGCGTGGTAATGTTATCGCATTCTCTGGTGGTTATCACGGAATGACCCACGGTTCATTGGCGATGACAGGGAACTTAAACGCAAAAAACGCCGTACAAAACTTAATGGCAGGCGTACAATTTATACCTTATCCGCACGAATATCGTTGTCCATTAGGGCTAGGCGGTGAAGCTGGCGTAGAAGCTTTAACCTATTATTTTGAAAACTTTATTGAAGACGTTGAAAGTGGTGTGGTAAAACCAGCAGCCGTGATTCTTGAAGCTATTCAAGGGGAAGGCGGTGTGGTTACTGCTCCAGTGAAATGGTTACAAAAAATCCGTGAAGTCACCAAAAAACATGGCATTGTGCTAATCCTTGATGAAGTACAAGCAGGCTTCTGCCGTTCAGGAAAAATGTTTGCCTTTGAATATGCAGGGATCGAGCCAGACATCGTTGTAATGTCAAAAGCGGTAGGTGGAAGTTTACCATTAGCGGTGCTAGCTATTCGCAAAGAATTTGATGCATGGCAGCCAGCAGGACATACCGGCACATTCCGCGGCAACCAAATGGCAATGGCAACAGGTTATGCGTCATTAAAAGTAATGCGTGAGCAAAACTTGGCACAAAATGCCTTGGAACGTGGTGATTTCTTACAAACTGAATTGAAGAAATTAGCCCAGCAGTATCCTTGTATCGGCAACGTACGTGGACGTGGTTTAATGATCGGGATTGAGATTGTTGATGAGCGTAAACCACAAGATCGCATCGGTGCTTATCCAGCAGATGGTGAACTTGCTGCTGCAATCCAAAAAGCCTGCTTTAACAATAAGTTATTGTTAGAACGTGGCGGTCGTGGCGGTAACGTGGTGCGTATTCTTTGCCCGCTCATCATCACCCAAGCGGAAAGTGAAGAGTTAATCAAACGCTTTGCTCAATCTGTCGCAGATGCATTAAAAGCCATGCGTGGCTAATTATTAATCTAGCTAAATGGGGTGCACAACACCCCTTTTAGCTATTTTTATTTCAATCATCTTTCAGGAAATTCCAATGGTCGATTTCGCAAAACACAAACAATCCCTTCTTTGCAATGATCCACAATCTATCGCTGATTATGAAAAAAATATGGCTACAGCAATAAGTGCGGTAGGAAATTGGCTCAAAAATAACAAAATGTACACCGGCGGCAGCATTAAACAGCTGCGCGAGGAAATTGCTTTTCAGCCCTCTCAAGCTGGTTTTGGTTTAGAAAAATCCTTAGATCGCTTAACCCAATTATTCTTAAATAAAAGCCTAAAAGTGCATCATCCCCATTCTTTAGCGCACTTGCATTGCCCGGCAATGGTGGCGAGCCAAGTCGCAGAAGTGTTTATTAACGCCACCAACCAATCAATGGATTCTTGGGATCAAAGCCCGGCAGGTTCATTAATGGAAGTGCAACTGATCGAATGGTTGCGTGAAAAAGTAGGCTATGCCGCAGGCGATGCGGGCGTGTTTACTTCTGGCGGTACGCAATCTAACTTAATGGGCGTGCTATTGGCGCGTGATGCTTGCGTGGCAAAACACTGGAAAAATGCGGAAGGCAAAGAATGGTCTGTACAGCAAGATGGCTTACCCGCAGAAGCCTTGCAACGTGTGAAAGTGTTATGTTCAGAGAATGCGCACTTTTCCGTGCAAAAAAATATGGCTATGATGGGAATGGGATTCCAATCCGTGGTGAGCGTGCCTTGTAATGAAAATGCACAAATGGACGTCAATGCGTTAGCTGAAATTTTGGCAAATCTTAAAGCGGAAGGCAAGTTGGTGGCGTGTATTGTGGCAACCGCAGGCACAACTGACGCAGGGGCAATCGATCCACTCAAAGCCATTCGTAAATTGGCGGATCAATATGAGGCGTGGTTACACGTTGATGCCGCGTGGGGTGGTGCATTATTGCTTTCCAATGAATATCGCGATTGGTTAGACGGCTTAGAGCTGGCGGATTCCGTTACCCTTGATTTCCACAAACACTTTTTCCAAAGCATTTCTTGCGGTGCGTTTTTGCTTAAAGATCCGCAAAATTATCGTTTTATTGATTACAAAGCGGACTACCTAAATTCAGAATATGACGAAGAACACGGCGTGCCAAACTTGGTGGCAAAATCACTGCAAACCACACGCCGTTTTGACGCGTTAAAATTATGGTTCACCGTAGAAGCGCTTGGCGAAGAACTTTACGGCTCAATGATCGACCACGGGGTAAAACTCACTCGCGAAGTGGCGGATTACATCAAAACCACAGAAGGCCTTGAATTATTAGTTGAACCGCAGTTCGCTTCGGTGTTATTCCGTGTCAATCCTGCGAACTACCCAGCGGAATTTATTGATAATCTCAACCAAAATATCGCAGACGAATTGTTCGCCCGTGGTGAAGCTAATATTGGGGTAACGAAAGTAAATGGTGTACAAGCCTTAAAAATGACCACCCTTAGTCCAATCGCCACCCTTGAAAATGTGCAAGCCTTGCTCGCTCAAGTGCTAGAAACCGCCGATAACATCAAAGATGCGATCGTTGCAGGCAATTATGTGCCAGCGATTGATTAATTTTCTGGACGATAATAAAAAAAGTGCGGTGAAAAATACCGCACTTTTTGTTTATTCCCGTTTATTTATTGCGTTATCCTTTCCGATTACACATCAGCAACCCAAGCACAATCAATGTGCCACTGGCGAAATGATACCAATAGAGCGCTTCCCCTAAAACACTAATACCAAGTAACGCGGCGAATAACGGTGTTACATTGGTAAACACCGCACCTTTTGCCCCACCCACAAGGCTTATTCCGTAATTCCACAAGGCGTAAGACAAAATAGACGGCCCGATAACCAAATAGCCAATCATTGCCCAATGGTTAGTGGATATTTGGCTGATGATCGGCTCGCTGGCGGTTAAGGCTTTCCATAGAAAAAACGGGCTAAAGCACAGCATTGCAATGGCAACAAGCAGGGTAAGCATCACTGCGTTAGGTAAATCTGTTGGGCGTAGGCGGATAATACAGCAGTACAGCGCCCAGCTCAATGCCGAACCAATCGCCCATAAATCCCCTTTATTCACATTAAATTGCAGTAAGGTTTGTGGATCGCCTTGGCTTAATAAACATAATACACCGAAGAAACTCACCACTGCGCCTGCGAGCATTAAAGGGTGGATTTTATCCCCGAAAACAAGACGATTGAGCAATAATACTGCAATCGGCACAACGGCAAGATAAATACTGGCGTTAAGTGCGGTGGTGGTTTGCAAGCCTTGATAAAGAAATAACGGGAAAATGACAATGCCAAGTAAAGAAAGAGCGGTCAAAATTTTCCACGTTTTTTGAATAGTGGGGTAGAAAGCGAGGGTGCGTTTAGCAAACAGCAACAACAAAATTACCACAGCGGGAAACCAACGAAGATAAGTTAGCACAATGGGATCCACTTCACGGCTTAGCATTTTGCCGAAAATATAATTTCCGCCCCAAAATAAGGTAGCTAAAATGAGGCAAAGATAGCCATAATGCTGTTTGTTCATCTTGTGCCACGTTCCACAATAATCCCTACATTACGCGCTTGCGCCACGGCTTTAGGTTTACTTAATTTAATTTTTAACCAGCTTAGCCCATATTTTTGTTCAAGCTGCGCTGCCACTTCATAAGCCACGCGCTCAATTAAGAAAAAGGGTTTAGATTGCACATAGTCAATGATAAATTCGCTGACTTCTGCGTAATTTAGGCAATATGCCACATCATCACTTTCTGCGGCTTGACGGCAATCCCACGCCATTTCGACATCAAAAATAAGCTTTTGTTTGATTTGCTGTTCCCAGTCATACACGCCAATTTGAGCGAAAACGACCAACTCTTCAATAAAAATGCGATCTATCATAAAATCCTTCAATATCCTGAAATACTATTAGGCGTATGCTACCAAGTTTATGTACAATAGACGAACAAATTTTTCACTTGACGAATCAGGTAGGTAAAAATGAGCCTTTTCGCCCTTTTTTATATGTTTTGTGCGTATTTACTCGGTTCAATTTCGAGTGCCATTTTATTTTGTCGCCTTGCGGGCTTACCTGATCCGCGTACCACAGGCTCACACAACCCCGGTGCAACTAATGTATTACGCATCGGCGGGCGCTGGGCTGCCTTAGCAGTACTGATTTTTGACATGCTAAAGGGAATGCTTCCCGTATGGGCTGGCTATTATCTTGGCTTAACCCAATTTCAGTTAGGCATGGTTGCACTGGCCGCCTGTTTAGGGCATATCTTCCCCATCTTCTTTAAATTTAAAGGCGGAAAAGGCGTTGCCACCGCATTTGGTGCGATCGCCCCTATCGGCTGGGGCGTGGATTTGTGGATGCTCGGCACTTGGCTTGCGGTGTTTTTGCTCACGGGCTATTCATCGTTAAGCGCCGTTATCGCCGCGATCACCATTCCTTTTTATGTATGGTGGTATAAACCTGAATTCACCTTCCCAGTAGCGCTCGTCTGCTGCCTGCTTGTGTACCGCCATCACGATAATATCCAACGCCTATGGCGTGGGCAAGAAGACAAGGTTTGGAATAAATTTAAGAAAAAGTCATGAGAACTAAATCATCAATTGATCACAATTATTCTCTTTTCTCTGGTATAAATATAGACATCTATCAGAAAATATAACTGATTCAGTCACTCCCATTTATTTATAAAGCAACAAGCTTTCAATAAATATATTTTTAGAACTAATCAAATAACCCTATCAGTAACTCTTTATTTTAACTGCTACTTAAAGCAGTCTGTAAGCAATATATAGAAAGAACAACTGTTCGCTATGTGATTTTATATTCAAATCATATGTCTACATATTAAGGCTGCACATATCTAAATATGTGATGATGCTCACAGAAATAAGAAAGAAATACAAAAAAATTTAGATATGGGATCTAGATCACATCTTTTCTAGAGTAAATATGATTAAATTTGCATAGTTCAAAAGAACACCTGATGAACATATGATAGATGAGGAGAGATGATGTACAAACCAACAATTGCTTTATTACTTGGAGATCCTGCTGGCATCGGACCAGAACTTGTAGCCAAACTATTAGCGCAAGATAAATACAGAGAACAAGCCAATATTCTAATTATTGCTGATGAAAATGAACTACGGAAAGGAATGGATATTGCACAACTACATTTTCCTTATGAACAGATAGAGGAAGAACATCTACCAAGCTACTCATTTAAGCGTGGCGTTCCAGCATTAATTGCACATCAATGTTCTGACAAAACACCTTTTGAATACGGTAAAGCAACAAAACAAAGTGGCATCTACATTTTAGAAACACTACAAAAAGCTGTCGAGTATGCACAGGCTGGGTATATACAATCTATTTGCTTTGCCCCACTAAATAAACAAGCTATGCATTTAGGTGGACTACAATACCGTGATGAGCTTCATTGGTTTGCCGAGAAGACAGATTTTCAAGACTTTGTCTGTGAATTAAATGTAGTTGATGATATTTGGGCAAGCAGAGTGACGTCACATATTCCATTCAAAGATATTGTATCTAATTTATCTATCCAAGGAGTGATTGATTGTATTTGCTTATTGAATAGAACACTCATTCAAGCTGGCATTTCTCACCCTAAAATTGCTGTACAAGCACTAAATCCACACGGTGGAGAAGGTGGTGTATTTGGTGATGAAGAAATAACGATTATTAAACCTGCAATTGAAAAAGCTCGTCAAGAATATGGCATTGATTTATACGGTCCGTTCCCAGGTGATACCACAATGCACGAAGTGCGTCGCTTAAATATTAATGGTGTCGTATCAATGTATCACGACCAATTTTCTACCGCTCTTAAACTTCTTGGCTTTGAACGAGGTGTAACCGTACAAGGTGGAATCCCTATTCCTATTGCAACAGCAAACCACGGCACTGCTTACGATCTATATGGCAAAAATATTGCTGTTCCAACTGCATTTGAAGCAGCATTTAATATCGCTGTGCGTATGGGCAAAGGCGTACTTACAGCTAACTAACACAGCTTGGAGAAACACTTATGAGTAGAAAACCTAAAAAACTATTAAATAATCCTCACGCTGTACCGGCAGAACAGCTAGAAGGCTTGCTGTACGCCTGCCAAGGTAACTTACTAAAAGTAGAAGGTTATAGTGGTGTATATAGAGCAGATATTCGTAACGATCAGGTTGTAGTTGTTACTGGTGGTGGAAGTGGTCACGAACCGATGTTTGCTGGTTATGTCGGACAAGGATTGGCTGACGCTGCTGCATTAGGTGATATTTTTGCCTCCCCTTCTCCAGATATTATTATTGAAACCACAAAAGCAGCAGAAAAAGGCAAAGGTGTTCTGTTTGTTTATGGAAATTATGCTGGCGACAATATGAATTTTGATATTGCAGCAGAACTACTAGAAGAAGAGGGCATTCAAGTAAAAACTGTGCGTGTAACAGATGATATTTCTGCTGCACCTATTTCTAAAATGAACGATAGACGTGGTGTGGCAGGGGATATGTATGTCTTAAAAATTGCAGGTGCAGCTATTGAAGCAAATTATAACTTAGAACAGGTATATACAGTAACCCAAAAAGCTAACTTTAACACGAGAACTATAGGTGTGGCTTTAGGTGCTTGTTCTATTCCTCAAACGGGGAAATTCAATTTTGAGTTAGCTGATGATGAATTAGAACTTGGTATGGGTATCCACGGAGAACCTGGCGTTAGAAGACAAAAGATGACAACTGCTGATGAAATTAATGGTGAGATGGTTGAGCGTTTATGTAATGACATGGAATTACAAAGTGGAGACAAAGTTTGTGTGACCATTAACAACCTAGGTGGTTCAACTTATACCGAGTTATTAATTGCTTATCGAAAAGTTTATCAAGAATTAACTGCACGAAATATTCAAATTTATGATGTGTTAATTGGTCCTTATTGTACATCTCAAGAGATGGCTGGTTATTCAATAACCGTTTTCCGTTTAGATGATGAATTACAAAAATTATATGACCTGCCTTGTCACAGTTTTGCTTGGAGAAAATAAAAATGAACTTAATAGAAACCAGAGAAATGCTACTCTATACCGCTGAAAAAATGATTGATAGCGAGCCTACTCTCACCGAGTTAGACTTAAAAATTGGTGATGGTGATCACGGAATAGGAATGCAACGAGGTTTTACAGCTGTCCGTGATTTGCTACAAAATGATAGTTTTGAGCCTAAAGATATTGGTGAACTCTTTTTAACAGTGGGAACAAAAATGATGTCAAGTATGGGAGGAGCTTCAGGCGCAATATTTGGCACATTATTCAGAGCTGGCGGAAAAGCCATTGCCGAACAACAACTTTTCAACAGTACAACGCTTTCACAATTTTTAATTGCAGGATCAGCGGCAGTCTTTGCTCGAGGTGGAGCAAAACCGGGCGATAAAACAATGATCGATGCTTTGGTCGCTGCAGAAAAGCAATCTGAAAAAACAGTAAATGAAGATTTACAAACTGCGTTATCTAGCATAGCAAATGCGGCTGCTCAAGGAGCTGAAAATACACGAAATCAAATCGCTGTCTTCGGACGCGCAAAAAGTTTAGGTGAACGCTCATTAGGTCATATCGACCCAGGTGCAGTTTCTATGTCTTTGATTCTCAAATATATGTCGGATTTTGTGAGTAAAAAAGACTAAAGTTGATTGTGTAGTAAAAATGCAATGTATCTTCCCAATTAATATTTCTTTTGAAAGGAGACGGATATGAGGAAAGTTTTATTATTAACTTCACTAGTAACAATGTCAGCAGTAGCTACTACATTTCCTAGTAAAAACTTAGAAATCGTAACTCATTCTGGTGCAGGAGGAGGAACGGATTTAACCGCTCGTATGACTGCAAAATTAACTGAACCACTTTTAGGTAAATCCATCTTAATTGTTAATAAACGTGGCGGTGGTGGTGTACTTTCACTAAATTATGTTGCCTCTCGTCCAGCAGATGGACATACAATTCTGACATATACGAGTGGACAAGCTAGCGAAATTGCAAAAGGTCATTCAAAAACAAAATTAAAAGATTGGGTTCCTATTGCGAGAGCAACCGATGATCCTCAAATTCTAATGGTAAAATGCAATCGTTTTACAGATGTAAATCAATTTTTAGAATCACAAAAAAAAGAAGCACTAACCTATGGTACCACACATTTAGGGGGTATTGATGATGTATCTGCCTTCGCATTCACTACCAAAGCTAACTTGAAAACAGCTAAGGTTATTCCGTTTGAAAGTGCCAATGAAGTTGCAACACAAATTGTTGCTGGAGGCGTTGATGTAGGCGTCTTAAATTTAGGAGAGGCTAAGGTACAAATTGAGGCAGGTCAAGTTTGTCCAATAGTTGTGTTAGCAGATAATCGTATGAAATCTTTACCTAATATACCTACAGCAAAAGAATTAGGAATACCCGTGAGTTTATCAACCGTGCGTGGATTTGTTGTAAAGTCGGGGACACCAGAAGATGTAGTAGAAAAACTTGAGAAAACATTATTAGAGGCTATGGCAAAACCAGAATTTCAAAAATTTTTGGCTAATCTCGGTCTAGATAAAACTTCAGTTGCGGGTAAAGAAATATGGGGTAGACAATTAGCAGAAAGTGATAAGGAAATGCACGAAGCATTGAAACAGCTAGGTTTTATTCAATAAAGTTAAAATGGTCTATTTGATATGGAGATAAATTATGAGAAGCAAGAAAAATTTCTTTATATTCTTCACTATTTTTGCATTTGCGAGTGTGGTTATCTATCTTGCTTCTCAATTTAGAGACTTACCACCCATTTTACAGAGAGGATTGCAACCCTCAACATTTCCTATTATCTGTGCAATATTTATTATTTTATTGAGTTTTATTCTCTGGCTAAAAAGTGATAATGAACGAGATAAATTAGAAGATAATTTTAATAAAATGACAATTAAAATCTTTCTTATTATTCCTGTATTTATAGGAATATTAAATATAGATTTTTTTCTAGCCGTTACCTTATCAGCCTTAGCTATACATATGTTATGGACGGATAAAATAAAAGTGTTCTCCCTTATTTTGCTAGGAATCATTTTACCTATTTTTGTTTATATTTTATTTGATCAGATTTTAGGAGTTAAATTTCCAGAAGGGATATTAATAAATTATATAAGTGGAGGTAGCCAATAATGGAAACTGTTTGGACTGCATTGAGTAACTTAGCAGATATTCAATTATTAGCTTGGATTTTAGTAGCCTCTATTGCTGGTATTTTAATCGGTTCATTACCCGGATTAAATGCTACAACTGGCGTTGCATTAATTCTTCCATTTACTATCACAATGGATCCAATATCTGCTGCAACAATTATGCTAACAATTTATTGTGCTGCAACCTTTGCGGGAGCAATAACCGCAATTCTAATAAATACACCTGGAACTTCTGCTAGTGCAACAACCTGCTTAGATGGCTATCCACTTGCTCAAAGAGGAGAAGCGGGTAGAGCATTAGGGATCGCTGCGGTATCATCTGGAATTGGAGGAATAATAAGTATTGTTTGTTTAATGGTAGCTGCTCCACTTTTAGCTGATATTGCCTATAAATTTGCTCCTCCAGAATATTTAACATTAACAATTTTTGCTATATCTATGCTAGCTACCGTTGGTAATAGCTCTGTTTTGAAAAATCTATTATCTGGTTTATTTGGAATACTAATCGCTACAATAGGTGTGGATCCTTTAACAACAATAGATCGTTTTACCTTTGGTGTTTCCGCTTTACACGAAGGTATTGGTTTAGTACCAATGATGATCGGCATATTTGGAATTAGTGAGTTATTTATTCAAGCATCTCGATCATCAGTTACTGGTAACCTAGTAAAAATGGACAAAATTAAGCTACCTTCTTGGCTAGACTATAAACGTATTTGGAAAACAATCTTACGCTCAACAGGTATCGGTACTTTTATTGGTATTTTACCAGCAGAAGGCGCAACTGTAGCCTCTATCGTAGGATATAACGAAGCAAAACGTTGGTCTAAGACACCAGAAGAGTTTGGGAAAGGCTCCATTGAAGGTATTGCAGGATCTGAAGCGGCAAATAATGCAGCAACAGGAGGCTCTATGGTGCCAAGCTTAGCTCTAGGAATACCAGGAAGTCCTACTGCGGCGGTCATTTTAGCAGGATTAATGATTCACGGAATTAATCCCGGACCTAATTTATTTATTGAAAAAGGAGAGGCTGTTTACACTATTTTTTGGGCAATGCTTTTAGCTAATGTCATCTTTTTTATTGTTGGATTACTTGGTGCCAAATTATTTGCTCGAATTACATTTATCCCAACTTCTATCCTATGGCCAATGGTGTTTGTTTTTTGCATTGTTGGAGCATATGCTGTTAATTTATCAGTAGTAGACATTTATATAGCATTGATATTTGGCTCTCTCGGCTATTTGATGAGAATATTTGGATTTTCTGTTATTCCAATGACTATTGGGTTGATTTTAGGCAGCGTTTTAGAATTAAGACTAGGTCAAACAATGACTATGGTAAAAAATGATTGGTGGGTTATTTTAGAACGTCCAATATCTGTTTTCTTCATTCTAGCAACGATACTTGTGCTAACTATGCCAATAATTAAATCTTATATAGCTAAGCGTAAAGGAGGTAAGAATGAATAACCACTTTAAATTAGCTGTCAATACTTCTATTTATGATGGATATGATTTAGAGACAATCTTTTGCTCCATTAAAAAATGTGGATTTAACTATTTTGAATTAGCTTATAATCAAGGATATGTTGGTAATTTAAATCAAGATCTCTTTAGCAAAGAAAATGCTGATCGTATTAATAGCCTGAAAAGCAAATATGGTTTATCCACTTTCTCTTTAGGTTGTACTATGGATCTATCAACAGATAATTTAGGTGATATTTTTTCTCCTCGTATCAGGTTTGCTCATTTAATTGGTGCTAAATATATTAATGTATGCACTACTAAACGAGAAAATAAAGTTAAATTAATTGATAATTTAAAATTATTAACCGCTCTTTTACAAGAGAATGATTGTGTTCTCTGTTTAGAAAATGCTGGGGATTATAATTTTAGTGCTTTTACTGAATTAGACGATGGATTAGAGATTTTAGATAAGCTAGATAGTAAGTTATATGCGATTAATTTTGATCCAGGTAATATGTTTACTTATGATTCAAACTTAAATGTTACTGAGCAATCTTTAAAATCTCTTAAATATTGTCAACACTTTCATATTAAAGATGTTGTCATTGAAGATAATAAATTCAAGTTTGTGCCTATAGGTGATGGTGTTATTGATTATAGAGAAGTTATTAAGATATTAAAAGATAATAATATCTGCTGTAGTTTAGAAATTCCATTAAGAATATACAGAGAGTTAGATTCAACACCTAAAAGATACCCTAATAAAGTAGATCTTAATTTAATTGAAGAAACATTAATAAAGTCTGCTAAATATATTAATAATATTATTTAAAGTAATAAGGATTAAATAATGAATCATAAAGAAATGGATCTATTAACTGAAATAGCAATTGCTTATTATGAACACGAATTAACCCAAGAGGAAATTGCTAATAAGTTTAATATTTCACGCATAAAAATTGGTAGGTTACTGAAGAAAGCTCGAGAAGAGGGGGTAGTAGAAATTAATGTTAAATATCACCCTGTTTTTACTTCTCAATTAGAAAAAAGATTAGTTGATGAATTTGGCATTCAAAGAGCATTAATTGCAATAGATACTCAAAATGAAGTGGAGCAGAGACGACAAGTCGCCGCTTTAGTCAGCTCGTATTTATCCCATACTCTGAAAGATGGAATGACTATTGCTGTAGGGCAAGGTCGTAATGTTGCGTCAGTTGGTGAGCATATTGGTATTTTTCCCGCAAAAGCCTGTAAGTTTATCTGTGGTATTGGTGGCGTTCAACGAAATGGCGAGCCAGTCGATGCTGATCACACTTGTAGAAATCTGGCAAGAAATTTTGGGGGAATAAACGAAACTTTATATGCTCCTGCTTATCTTGAAAATAAGGAATTTAGAGATGTATTTATGAAAAACGGTGTTATTAAGGAAACACTGGACAGGGCAAGAAAAGCAGATATTGCACTAGTTGGTATAGGTGATATGAATGAAAACAGTTATATGGTGCAATTAGGTTGGTTTACTCCGCAAGAAGTAACCGAAGCTAAAATGAATTTAGGCGTTATTGGGGACATTGCTGGTTATGGCTTTTTTAATTTACAAGGCGATCCAGTCGAAACGGTTATGAGTGATCGGGTAATTGGATTAAGTCTTGAGGATTTAAGAGCAATACCTTGTGTAATCGGCATTGCATCTGAAAGTAGTAAAGCAATGGCAATTTTAGGTGCATTAAGAACGGGGATTATCGACATTATTGCAACCAGTGCAAGCAATGTGAACACAATTTTAAATTTAACTAAGCTATAAATACAAGGAGTTAAAATGAAACTTGCAATTGGCTGTGATGAAGCAGCATATAATTTAAAAGTAGAGCTAATGAAATATTTAGATACGCTTGGTATTGAATATGATGATTTTGGTGCTAATGCTGGTGATGTCGTTTTATACCCTGATATTGCCGAAGCTGTTGCTCTTGCTGTGGCAGAGGGGAAATACGAAAGAGCTATTTTAACGTGCGGCACAGGGATTGGTATGTCTATTACAGCAAATAAGATACCTGGCGTTAGAGCCGCAGTTTGCCACGATATTTTTTCCACAGAAAGAGCAAGAAAAAGCAATAATGCACAAATTATCTGCTTTGGTGAGCGAGTTATTGGTGTTGAATTAGCAAAATCATTGCTAAAAACCTGGTTAGATTGTGATTTCGCTGGCGGTGGTTCAGCACCAAAAGTAGCAAAAATTGACGAAATTGATCAGAAATACCATAAAGCCTAATACGACTATTCCATTAAGACTATAACGCTATTTATTTTAATCACACACGAATGGGGGTGTATTTATGAAAAAACTTAATTTTCTTTCAGCAACAGTTTTATCTCTTCTCTACTCTGCAAGCCTTTCTGCTGCTGGAATGCACGAATTAGCGTTGAGCCATTATGGTTCGCCAACGGATACTGTGACCAAAGCAACTGAATTTATGGCAAAGAGAGTCAAAGAGTTATCAAACGGGCGAATCACAATAAAATTACACCCCAATAGTGAATTAGGTGCGTCAGGCACTCAAATTGATGGCACCAGAATAGGAACTATTGATATTGTTGTAGTAGGAAATCCTTACTATACCACTTTTAATGAACGGCTTAACTTACTCGATTTGCCATTTTTATTTAAAAACGAATCACATGTTGAAAAAGTGCTAAATAGTGAAGTGGGCGAAAATTTACTCAAATCATTAGAGCAATATGGCTTAAAAGGTTTAGCCTTTTATGAAATTGGCTTTAGAGATATTACCAATAATAAACGACAAGTTACTTCTGTTAAAGATCTCTCACATCTTAAATTAAGAACAACACCAAATCCTGCTCATATTGCTGCTTTCAAAGAATGGGGAGCAAATCCAACACCAATGCCATTCAATGAAGTATATTTTTCGCTAAAAACAGGTGTTATTGATGGACAAGAAAATCCAATTCATCATATTTACAATAACAATCTACAAGAGGTGCAGAAATATTTATCTTTAACACACCACGCCTATACAGCAGCTCCAATGGCAATGAATTTAGATCGCTTTAATTCATTAGATAAAGAAGAACAGGATATATTGTTACAAGCGGCAAAAGAGGGGGCTGATTTAGAGAAGAATTTAAATATCGAAGAGAATAAAATTTATTTAGAAAAACTTAAATCACAAGGTATGGAAGTAGAAGTCTCACCTGATATTACTTCATTCCAAGATGGTGCTAAAAAAGCTTGGGACGCCTATGCTAATAAATTTGGTGATCAAGAAATCAATAAAATTTCTGAACTTAAATAAAATTAAGCTGTAACTAACATTCTGTAGAGTAAGGAAGAAATATTATGATTGAGAAATATGAAAACTTTATCAGCAAGACATTTTTATCGCTAGGTTGTTTATTTTTTCTTATTCTAGTCGTTATGACATTTATTCAAGTAATTACTAGATACGTCATTAATATTTCTTTTCCTTGGGCAGAAGAATTTTTAAGGTTTTGTTATACCTATATGATTTTATTTGGAATATTAACCACAACACAAATACAAGTACCATTATTAAGAATAATGATTTTTGAAAAGTTTAAATATGGCTGGTTACTCTCATCAATACTATATATTGTTATGCTGGTCTCTCTAGCTCTGTTAATAAAAGGTGGATTGAAATTATATAGTATGAATCTAAATAGTTATTATTCTGCTTTTAAAATATCAATCTCCTGGGTTTATGTTCCATTTATTTTATGTTTATCGCTTGAAATTATCCGAATTATTATTTCTTTTGTCTCATTGGCAAAAACAAAAGTGGTGAGGGAGTTATAATGTCATTTATCATTCTATTAGGCGTTATGTTTATCTTAACCGTCCTTGGATTACCGCTATTTTATAGTATTATTTTTTCTTCTATCGTTACTCTGTTTTTATTTTTACCTTATGTACCTGTTACGATTGTTGCACAACAAGTAATGCAAGGAATTGATACCAATGCACTACAAGCACTAGCATTCTTTTTCTTAGCGGGCGAGTTAATGAGTGTTGGAGGGATTACGGCAAGAATTATTCGTTTTGTAACAGCATTTATTGGACGTTGGCAAGGCTCTCTTGCATATATTAATATTTTCTCCAGTCTATTTTTTGGCTCTATTAGTGGCTCTGCCGTTGCATCAACGGCTGCTATCGGAAGCTCATTAATCCCTGAAATGAAGAAAAAAAATTATCCTGCTCCTTTCGCTGCTGCCTTGACACAATCCGCTTCAATTATCGGTCCAATTATTCCACCAAGTGTGCCGATGATTGTATTTGCAGCACTGGCTGGCGCAGGTGTATCCGTTGGTAAAATGTTTCTATCTGGTATCATACCGGGATTGCTGATTGCGTTCTCTCTCATACTTGTTACGTTTATTATTTCCAAAATTAAAGGATTCGGTAATCAAGCTACCCCCTTTAGTTTTAAAGAAGTAAAAGAGAGTTCAAAAGATGCTATATGGGCATTATTTTGTCCAATTATAATTCTATATGGAATTATTTCTGGTATTTTTACTGCCACAGAAGCAGGAGCTGTCTCAGTGGTATATGCTTACTTAGTGGGGGCATTTATTTATAAAGAGTTGAGTATAGAAAGACTAAAAAAAGCATTAATCTCCTCTTTAAAAGGCACAATTACGGTTATGTTAATTGTTGGTGCGTCTTCAATATTTGCCTGGGTCATAGCAAGGCTACAGATTAGTCATCAAGTAGCAAACTATGTTGCTGAAATTTGTTCCTCGCCCTTATCTGCCCTAATCCTTATCAATATTATTGTTCTTTTTATTGGAATGATTATGGATCCAACTGCGGCACTAACAATTCTAGTCCCCGTATTTATGCCAATAATCAATCAATTTGGGATATCACCAATTCACTTTGGCTTAGTCATTATTTTAAATTTAATGATTGGACTTGTTACACCACCCGTGGGGTATTTAATCTATCTTTCAGCAAATATCGCAGAATGTGAGCCGATCAAAACATTAAAAAGTAGTATTCCTTATTTACTATCATTATTAGGATTGCTTGTTATCTTAATTTTAGTACCTGAATTTAGCACTTACTTACCAAATTTATTCTTTGAATAAAAGGAGATTGATAATGGATAACACTTGGATTGATCTATCAATGCCTATTTCGAATCAACACATACGTTGGCACACTACCCTAGAGAAAAAAGGCAATTTTAATTCTGGCGATCTATTTGAAGCGACACAAATACAAGTATCCTGCCACGCATTCACGCATATGGACGCATTAAGCCATATAAACAAAGGTGGCTATACGATATTAGATATTGATCCTAATACTTATATTGGCGAGTTTTACATAGTCGATCTTTCTAAAGAGATTACAGAAAATCTCGCTATCACAGCAGACATATTAGAACGTGTGTGGCCTAAAGGTGATCCAGATAAAATTATCTTTAAAACACAATGGGATACTTTTTATAGCTATAATACGAAAGAGTTTTGGACCAAATCCCCCTACCTAACAGATGATGCTGTAATCTTTATGTGGCATAAAAATATCACTATTGTTGCGTTCGACTTTCCGCAGGATTATCCGATTAGATCTTGGGTAGAAAATAGAATCGATAAACCCTTAGAAAAACATCCAACACACTATCACTTACTATCTAGGGGAGTAACCTTAGTAGAATATATCTGTAATACTAAAAGCATCACAAGCCATAAGGTTTATGCCGTAATGGTTCCTATCGCAATAGAAAATGCAGATGGTTCTCCTTGTAGAGTATTAATTAAAAATATTACAGAGTAAAAACAATGAAAAAGAAAATTTATTTTGGCACTAATCTTAAAATGTATAAAGGTAATAATGAAGTTATTCATTATCTATCAGAACTAGGAAAATTATATAAACAGCACATTCAAAATAATAATATAGAGTTATTTGTTATTCCATCATATACCGCACTATCTGATGCTACCCGATTAGCTAATGATGAATTAGATAATTTAGTGATTGGGGCGCAAAATATGTGTCATGCTGATTCTGGGCAATTTACAGGGGAAATATCACCTGTAATGCTAAAAGAATTAAATGTTAAATTAGTGATGATTGGTCATTCTGAACGGCGTCATATTTTCAAGGAAACTGACCTAGAAGAAAATAAAAAAGTACTTGCTGCACTGAAACATCAATTCATTACACTGTTATGTATCGGTGAAACATTAGAACAAAAAGAATATAGTATTTCAGATGAGATACTAAGAATGCAACTTAAAATCGGGTTGCATAATGTAACGAAAGAACAAATACCGCTCATAAGAGTTGCTTATGAACCAGTTTGGGCCATTGGAGAGGCTGGCATACCCGCTTCTGCTGAATATGCCGAAAATAAACACGCTGTGATTAAACAATGCCTATCTGAAATGTTTGGCGAAGTGGGATTAGATATTCCTGTGTTATACGGCGGAAGCGTTAATCCAACCAATGCTAACGAACTCATCAATAAACAACATATTGATGGATTATTTATTGGCAGAAGTGCTTGGAATGCGGCTAACTTTATTCAATTGATGAAAAATGCTTTAGAGGCATTATCTCAAAATAATCAATATCAAAACAATGAATTTGCTACAACAGCAAGCAAACTCATTGAATATCTAGGTGGTAAACAAAATATTGTAGCATTAACACACTGCGCTACAAGAATTAGAGTAGTCTTACACAATCCAGAAAATATTGATAAAAATAAGATAGAAAAACTCCCCCTTGTTAAAGGATTATTCTCAATCAGCAACCAATATCAAATTATATTAGGGAAAGACATCGTTAGTATGGTACATAGCCAAATGCAGATACAAATGCCCTAAGATAAAGTAAAACGTTTAATATTAATACATTGAGGAGAAATAGTTATGAAAAATCAACTAGATTTATTGCGCACGATGACCGTTGTTGTCGCTGATACAGGCGATATTGAAGCAATCAAAAAATATCAACCGCAAGATGCCACAACTAACCCATCATTAATTTTAAGTGCCTCTGCACTGCCACAGTACGCTTCGCTTATTGATGATGCCATAGCCTATGCTAAAGCACAAAGTGCGGATAAAAAACAGCAATTAATTGATGCTGAAGATAAACTCGCTGTCAATATCGGCTTAGAAATTTTAAAAATCGTTCCCGGACGCATTTCAACTGAAGTGGATGCTCGCCTCTCTTATGATACCCAAGCGACTGTTGAAAAAGCACGCCGTATTATGGCATTATACAATCAAGCTGGCGTCAGCAACGACCGTATTTTGATTAAAATTGCCTCAACTTGGCAAGGTATCCGTGCAGCTGAAATTTTAGAAAAAGAGGGAATCAACTGTAATTTAACCCTATTATTCTCTGAAGCTCAAGCCCGTGCCTGTGCTGAAGCTGGCGTCTATCTTATCTCTCCATTTGTAGGGCGTATCTTAGATTGGTACAAAGCGAACGGCGATAAAAAAGAGTTTGCACCACACGAAGATCCGGGTGTTGTCTCTGTTACTAAAATTTATAACTATTACAAACAATACGGTTATAAAACTGTAGTAATGGGAGCAAGTTTCCGCAATATTGGTGAAATTACTGAATTAGCTGGTTGCGACCGCCTCACTATTGCCCCTACATTATTAAAAGAGTTGCAAGAAAGCAATGCTGATTTACCACGCAAACTTGCTTATAACGGTGAAGTATTAGCTCGCCCTGCACCAATGACAGAAGCAGAGTTCTACTGGGAACATAACCTAGATGCAATGGCTGTGGAAAAACTGGCTGAGGGCATCCGTAAATTTGCTGTGGATATTGAAAAATTAGAAGCAATGCTAGCGGCAAAATTGTGATTCCATAAATGGAGATAAGAATATGCTAACAAGAAAACAACTCGCAAACGCAATTCGTTTTTTAAGTATGGATGCGGTACAAAAAGCTAAATCAGGGCATCCAGGTGCACCTATGGGAATGGCTGATATTGCCGAAGTATTATGGCGTGATTTCTTATCACACAATCCCGCCAATCCAAATTGGGCAAACCGTGACCGTTTCGTCCTTTCTAATGGACACGGCTCGATGTTAATTTATAGCCTGTTACATTTGACTGGCTATGACCTCTCCATTGACGATTTAAAACAGTTCCGTCAATTGCATTCTAAAACACCTGGTCACCCAGAATATGGTTATGCCCCAGGTGTAGAAACCACCACTGGCCCTCTTGGACAAGGCATTACCAATGCAGTGGGAATGGCAATCGCAGAAAAAACCTTAGCTGGTCAATTTAACCGTCCAGGACACGCTATTATCGACCACCACACCTATGTTTTCCTTGGTGATGGCTGTTTAATGGAAGGCATTTCACACGAAGCTTGTTCATTAGCTGGCACGTTAGGCTTAGGCAAATTAATCGCTTTCTATGATGACAATAATATTTCAATTGATGGTCATGTGGACGGTTGGTTTACTGATGATACACAAAAACGCTTTGAAGCCTATGGTTGGCAGGTTATTCCCGCCATTGACGGACATAATGCAGAAGCAGTGAAAGCCGCCATTGAGCAAGCAAAAGCAGAAACAGAAAAACCGACGTTAATTATCTGTAAAACCATTATTGGTTACGGCTCACCGAATAAAGCCAATTCACACGACAGTCACGGCGCACCTTTGGGTGAAGAAGAAATTGCTTTAACGCGTCAAAATCTTGGTTGGGAATATGCACCATTTGTTATCCCTGCAGAGATTTATGCACAATGGGATGCGAAAGCAAAAGGTCAAGCAGCTGAACAGGCGTGGAATGATAAATTTGCCGCTTATGCCGCTGCTCACCCCGATTTAGCTGCTGAGCTTACTCGTCGTCTAAATGGTGAATTGCCGGCAAATTGGGCAGCAGAATCACAAGCCTTTATCGAAAAATTACAAGCCAATCCAGCCACTATCGCTAGCCGCAAAGCATCACAAAATGCAATTGAAGCCTATGCTCACCTGTTACCTGAATTTTTGGGTGGTTCGGCTGACCTCGCTAGCTCAAACTTAACTCTCTGGTCTGGCTCAAAACCGTTGCGTGCCAATGTCGTTGACGGTAACTATATCAACTATGGTGTGCGTGAATTTGGTATGTCTGCTATTATGAACGGTATCGCCTTACACGGTGGTTTCATTCCTTATGGCGCAACATTCTTAATGTTTATGGAATATGCACACAATGCTGTGCGTATGGCAGCACTAATGAAACAACGTTCGCTCTTTGTCTATACCCACGACTCTATCGGCTTGGGCGAAGACGGTCCAACTCACCAACCGGTAGAGCAAAGTGCTGCATTACGCTTAATTCCAAATCTTGAAACGTGGCGTCCTTGTGACCAAGTGGAATCAGCGGTGGCTTGGAAAGCGGCGGTAGAACGCAAAGACGGGCCAAGTGCCTTAATCTTTACCCGTCAAAACTTAACACAAATGGACCGCACTTCAACACAGCTAGCCAATGTCGCGCGTGGTGGTTATGTGCTAAAAGAGTGCGATGGTACACCAGACCTTATTCTTATTGCCACCGGCTCTGAAGTGGAATTAGCTGTCAAGGCTGCGGCGCAATTAAGTGCAGAAGGGCATAAAGTGCGTGTGGTGTCTATGCCAAGTACCAATGTATTTGACAAACAAGATGCAGCTTATCGTGAAAGTGTCTTACCAAGCAATGTGAGCAAGCGTGTAGCCATTGAGGCAGGAATTGCTGATTTCTGGTATAAGTACGTTGGCTTTAACGGTAGTATCGTGGCAATGAACAGCTTTGGTGAATCTGCACCAGCCGACCAGCTCTTTAAGCTATTTGGCTTTACCGTTGAAAATGTGGTGGCAAGAGCGAAAGAGATTTTATAATTTTCTGCCGCACTTTTGCGAAAAATAGGAAAGAAAAATTTTGATCTTTGGTTCAAGGTTTTTTGTTTACGTTAGAAAATTCTTTGAGAAGTATTATTGTTAATTATCATGCCCAAATGAACCAGGCAGGGACAGTAAGGTCATCAAAAAGTGATCTACTTCGTGTTTGATAAACTTATTGTTATTTAAACAGGGAATAGCATAGTATGCTTTGTGTGGAAACAAGACTTTCGTAAGGTATTATATCTTGGTTATTGTAGCCGAGTCTGTACGCATCGAATATCGAGGCGGTTACAACTTCTCCCTAGCTATCAATTTCTCTACATAGGCATTTGCCATATTCATATTCTTTGGTAAAGGCAAAATTGGTAATCTCTGTCACTGCTAACATTAGAAGGTATTTTTCATACTGCTATTGTTAAATATCACAAAAAAAAAACCAGATCGCGAGGGAAAATATTTTCTCAAGTTATGTCGACGGATTTTGGGAGCGAGATTGCTTTTTGCACTGGTTTCTTTTTTGTGTTTTAAATTACCCCAAGAAATATTGATAAGCCGGGCTATTTGTTACATCTTGATAAGTATAGGCTAATTCTTCAAGATGGCTATTGAAACGAATCTCATCATTATCATTTAATTGGAAACCTGCAAGTACATTTCCATAATCGGCGCCGTGTGCACGATAATGGAATAAGGAAATATTCCAATGCGTGCCAAGCATTTCAAGGAACTTGAGTAATGCCCCTTTTTGTTCTGGGAACTCAAAACTGTATAAACGCTCTTTGGCTTTACTTGATGAGCGTCCACCGATCATATAGCGAATGTGAGTTTTTGCCACATCGTCATTAGACAAATCCATGACGGAATAGCCATTTTGTTGTAATTGCGTAATAATTTCATTTTTTTCATCCTCACCGCCAATTCTTACTCCAACAAAAATACAGGCTTGCGCTTGATCAGCATAGCGGTAGTTAAATTCCGTAACAGCACGATCGCCAAGTAAATGGCAGAAACGCAAGAAGCTACCTTTTTCTTCAGGAATGGTTACGGCGAGCATAGCTTCGTGTTTTTCACCGATTTCACAGCGCTCAGACACATAACGTAGTGTGTGGAAATTTAGGTTTGCACCTGATAAAATGTTTACCAAGGTTTCCCCTTGAATATTATGTTCTTTGACGTATTTTTTTAGTCCTGCTAGCGAAACCGCTCCTGAAGGCTCAGCAATTGCGCGTACGTTTTCAAAAATATCTTTCATTGCAGCACAAATTTCATCGCCGTCTACCAGCACCACATCATCAAGATATTGTTGGCATAAGCGGAAAGTTTCATTGCCAATGCGTTTTACTGCCACACCATCGGCAAATAAACCTACTCGTTCTAAATCCACAGGTTGTCCTGCTTTTAATGCGTGATACAGGCAAGCGGAGTCTTTGCTTTCTACACCGATTACTTTGATTTCTGGTATTAATTGTTTGATCAATACGGCAACACCAGCAGCTAATCCCCCCCCACCCACAGGCACAAAAACACGATCAATATTGGACGATTGTTGTAACAATTCTAACGCTAACGTACCTTGCCCAGCAATCACCAAAGGGTGATCAAAAGGGGGAATAAAGGTCATATTTTTGCTTTTTGAAAGTTCAATAGCTTTATTTTTTGCCTCATCAAAGTTTGCACCATAAAGCAGCACTTCACCACCAAAGTTTCTTACTGCATCAACTTTAATACTTGGTGTATTTTGCGGCATTACAATTAACGCATTTAGACCAAGGCGCTTTGCTGATAAGGCTACCCCTTGTGCGTGATTTCCTGCAGAGGCAGCAATCACGCCAGCATTACGTTGTTCTTGACTAAGTGAGGCAATCATCGCATAGGCACCACGCAATTTAAAGCTATGAACAGGCTGGCGATCTTCTCGCTTAATCAAAATATTATTCTGTAGCCTTGCTGATAATTTTTCCATTTGCTGTAGCGGTGTTGTTTGAGCGGCTTGATAAACAACAGAACCTAACTTTAAGATCGCTTTTAAATAGTAATCTGCACATGGAGTTGGAGAGTTATCAAATGCGAGACTTGTCATATTATTATCCTTAAATCTAATTTATAGAGTGGGTGTTTTATTGAGGATGCAGATATGAGCAGAGTATTCATATTTCTCTGTAACCAGCTATTTTGATATGCTAGCATTTCTGCTCCTAGTTTGTTTAGATCTCGGTAGAAATTATAAAAAATTCGCGAAAAAACGGCCGCACTTTAATTTACCTTGTGCGGCCATTTTATTTAGTCATTTAATTTTGAACGATCTCGCACCGCGCCTTTATCCGCTGAAGTGGCGAAATAGCCGTACATTTTGAGTGCGAAAGAGACTTCACGCTGACGATTTGCCGGCTTCCAGCCTTTCGCATCTTGTTCTGCGCGGCGTGCGCTCAATTCTTGTTCCGATACCATTAATTGGATTGAACGATTTGGAATATCGATCTCAATGGTATCACCGTTTTTCACCAAGCCGATTGTTCCACCTGCTGCGGCTTCTGGCGAACAATGTCCGATAGATAAACCTGATGTACCGCCAGAAAAACGGCCATCAGTTAATAACGCACAGGCTTTGCCTAAGCCCATTGATTTTAAATAGCTGGTTGGGTAAAGCATTTCTTGCATACCCGGTCCACCTTTTGGCCCCTCGTAACGAATGACCACAACGTGTCCTGCTTGCACTTTGCCGCCGAGAATGCCGTTTACCGCATCTTCTTGGCTTTCAAATACAATGGCTTTGCCGGTGAATTTTAAGATAGATTCATCCACCCCTGCAGTTTTTACAATACAGCCGTCCAAGGCGATATTACCGGAAAGCATTGCTAATCCGCCATCTTGGCTATAAGCAAAGGCTTTACTGCGAATACAGCCGTTTTCGCGGTCGTCATCAAGGCTATCCCAACGGCAATCTTGTGAGAAGGCTTGGGTGGTGCGAATACCCGCAGGCCCTGCACGATAGAATTCACGAATGGCTTGATCTTGAGTGAGCATAATGTCGTATTTGGCAATTTGCTCAGCCAAACTTAGCCCTAATACGGTGCGAGTTTGGTTATCAAGCAATCCTGCACGATCTAGCTCACCTAAAATTGCCATAATTCCACCCGCTCTATGCACATCTTCCATATGATATTTGGCAGTGTTCGGTGCAACTTTGCTTAAACAAGGCACACGGCGAGAAAGTCTGTCAATGTCTGCCATAGTGAAATCCACTTCCGCTTCTTGCGCCGCTGCCAATAAATGCAATACGGTATTGGTTGAGCCACCCATTGCAATATCTAAGCTCATTGCATTTTCAAACGCAGGTTTAGTGGCAATGGAACGTGGCAATACGGATTCATCATCTTGCTGATAATATTTTTGACAAAGTTCAACAATTTGTTTACCCGCATCTAAGAATAATTGTTTACGATCTTTGTGGGTTGCCAAGCAAGAACCGTTACCCGGCAGGCTTAAGCCTAAGGCTTCGGTTAAACAGTTCATTGAGTTTGCGGTGAACATTCCTGAACAAGAACCACAAGTTGGGCAGGCAGAACGCTCAATGGTTTCCACATCAGAATCTGACACATTTTTATCCGCACTTTGCACCATAGCGTCCACCAAATCTAACTTGATGATTTGATCGGAAAGTTTGGTTTTTCCCGCTTCCATCGGGCCGCCAGAAACAAAAATCGTTGGAATATTCAAGCGCAGTGCGGCCATCAACATTCCTGGGGTGATTTTATCGCAGTTAGAAATACACACCATTGCGTCTGCACAATGGGCATTTACCATATATTCCACACTGTCGGCGATTAAATCGCGAGAAGGCAAGGAATACAGCATTCCCCCGTGTCCCATTGCGATGCCATCATCAACGGCAATGGTGTTAAATTCTTTCGCTACACCGCCTGCTTGCTCAATTTGTTGCGCAACTAATTGTCCAATATCTTTTAGGTGAACGTGGCCTGGTACAAATTGGGTGAAAGAATTGACTACGGCGATAATTGGCTTACCAAAATCATTTTCTTTCATTCCTGTGGCGCGCCACAATGCACGCGCGCCTGCCATATTGCGGCCTTGTGTACTGGTCGCTGAACGTAGTTTAGGCATAATCTCTCCAACTTTTATCAAATTCTTTTATTTTTCTGTTCATACAGATAGTGCAATGGCGAAGGTTATTATAGCTAGCTTAATGCTAACACATCAGGTAATTTAACTAATTGATTTACCAATAATTCCACCGCTCTTTCACTTTGCACCACAACGTGCAAGGTGATTTCTTGTTGTTGGCTTTCGGTTTGTAATTTAATCACTTCAAAACCGCGATGACGCATTACGCGCAATAGACGTTCTAAGGTTTCTGGGCGTCTGTTGGCGCGGATTGATAATTCATACTGTTGCATAATTTTCCCCACAGTTCCTTTTCTATTATTCTTCAAGCATATCCACGTTACAGGCATTAGGTGGTACAAGTGGCCACACGTTTTCTTCTGCTGGGATACAAATATGTAATAAATAAGCGCCTTCCGCTTGGAATAAGCGATCTAATGCAGCTTGTACTTCTTCGCCAGATTGAATACGCTCGCCTTTAATATCAAACGCAGAAGCAAGCGTAACGAAATCAGGGTTATCATCTAAAATCGTATTACTATGGCGTGCTTGGAAGAATAGGGTTTGCCATTGACGCACCATTCCTAAGCGTTGGTTATCTAATAAAATGATTTTTACCGGTGTTTTTCCACGTTTAATTGTGCCAAGTTCCTGCACGTTCATCATTAATGAACCATCACCGGTGATTAAAATTACATCATCATTTGGACGTACTTTCTGTGCACCAATGGCCGCTGGCAAGCCAAAGCCCATTGAACCAAACCCTGCTGAAGTGATGAAATTTTCAGGCGCATAATGTTTCATATGCTGTGCTGACCACATTTGATGTTGTCCTACATCAGTAACCACAATGGCATTTTTCGCTTTTTGGTTAGAAACGGTGTTAAGTAACCACCAAGGATTAATTGGTTGTTTGCCTTGATTTTCTGCATAACGGAAATCAAAATCTTGTTTTAACTTATTGATTTCTTTATGCCAATCTGCCAAATCTAATTTCATTGCCAAGGCACGGAAAACTTCACTTAAATCACCACGCAATGCCACATCTGGACGGCGTAATTTGCCTAATTCTGCCACATCAATATCACAATGAATCACTTTAGCGTGCGGTGCAAAGGTGTCTAATTTGCCCGTTACACGATCGTCAAAACGCGCGCCAAACACTAACAATAAATCAGATTCTTGGGTGGCTAAATTGGCGGCTTTGGTGCCGTGCATTCCAATCATTCCCATATAATAAGGGGTTTCAGGCAAAATTGCGCCCAAGCCTTTTAAGGTGGAAATACTTGGAATTTCTGTGGTGGCTAAAAACTCTCGCAAGGCTGGCACGGCGTTCGCCATTCCCACACCACCACCAACATACACCACAGGGCGTTTGGCATTTTTCAATAATTCCACCGCTTTTTCCAATTCAGCAGGATCAAGTGCGGTTGGTTTTTCCACAGGAATAGTGAAAGGTTGCAAATCGGTTTCGGCAAATTGCACATCTTTTGGAATATCAATAAGCACAGGGCCAGGGCGACCACTTTGTGCGATTTGGAACGCTTTGGCGATGATTTCGGGCAACTCGTCAATGCTTTGTACAATAAAACTATGTTTAGTGCAAGCCAGTGATAAGCCCAGAACATCTGCTTCTTGGAAGGCATCTGTACCAATCAATGGCGAAGCAACTTGCCCCGTGATGGCCACCACAGGAATGGAATCCATTAACGCATCGCCTAGTCCCGTAATTAAATTGGTTGCCCCTGGGCCTGATGTGGCGATACACACCCCGGTTTTTCTACTAGCTCTGGCATAGCCAATGGCCGCCATTGCCGCACCTTGCTCATTGCGACAGAGCAAATGCTCCAAACCTGAATCATAAATGGCATCATAAACTGGCATTATTGCCCCACCTGGATAGCCAAATACGACATCTACATCATGTGCTTTCAAGCATTCCGTTACTAATCTTGCACCGTTCATATTCCACCCCTAATTATTGATTGCTATAAAAAAAGCCTCTCGAAGTTCTCTGCGAGGGGCTTTCTATATACAAATTAAGTTATCAATTTATTCTATTTGTTAGCAAGCCAAAACCCCGCAGTGTTTACCACCACGAGGTTAATAATAATGCCAATAAGAGAATAAAATTTTTTCATTGTCTGAATCCGATTTAAGCATTGCGCTTTTAATGCTGTTATTGATACCACATTCAAAATAGAAATCAAGGAATTTTTTATATTTCGCAATCGTTTTCTTATGAAATAAAAACGGTGGTATGAAATTTCTTCAATTTTAGCTTAATTTAAGCGTTTAATTGCATCAATGACTAAATCCCAAAAGCCTTCATGATCTAATTTTGTTGCAACTTGAGTGTTGCAGGGTTTGGGTGGATAGCGAAAATCGGCTACCGTCATTCCTAACGTATGTGTTCCGGTCAACTCAATATGTACAGGAACTTTTTGTGTTTCGATTAAGTTAGGATTAATAACATAAGCAACTGCGCAAGGATCGTGTACGGGTGGATCGTTAAACCCTTGAGCCTGTTTGTACATTTTGCCAAAAAAAGCTAACAACTCAACCACAAATTGGGCTGGCTTAGTCCCAATTTCTGCAATACGCTTAACAACATCAGGTGTAGCTAGCGCTTGATGTGTTAAATCTAATCCAATCATTGTTACTTGCCAGCCTGCACTAAATACAATATGCGCAGCTTCGGGATCAATTTTTATGTTAAATTCCGCTACAGCACTCCAGTTACCTGTATGATAACCTCCCCCCATTAGGACAACCTCTTTAACTCGCTCAATAATCCTAGGTTCAAGGCGAGCAGCAAGAGCGATATTTGTTAATCCTCCAGTAGGAACCAAGGTGATGGTTTTAGCAGGGTGCAACATGATTAAATCGATTATTAATTGTACAGCATGTGAAGGGTGAAAAGATTGGCTTGGTTTCGGTAGGATTGGACCATCTAAGCCAGATTCACCATGAATTGATGGGGCAAGCTCTATTTCCCTAATTAAAGGACGATCCGCCCCTTTAGCAAACGGAATTCCTTTTATATTTGCAATTTCCGCAATGGCTAATGCATTGTAAGATACTTTTTCTAAAGTTTGATTGCCTACTACCGTGGTAACCGCTAATAATTCAATATCAGGATTACCATAAGCTAATAGCATAGCTATTGCATCATCATGACCAGGATCGCAATCTAAAATGATTTTTTTACCCATATTTTTCTCCTTAATCATTTATTGATATTCCATTTATTTATACTTTACTGGGGTTATAAGATAAATTTTTTGAACTACTTCACAAATTTGAAGATTGTTACTTTTAATTTTCACTTAATTATTCTATTTTTATTTTATCGAAACGTTTCGATATGGTTTTTAGGGAGGCAATATGAAGAAAACAGGCATTTTGAATGCGCCGCTGTCATTGCAAATAGCGCAACTCGGGCATACGGATTTTTTAACGATTTGTGATGCAGGCTTACCCATTCCAGTGGGAATGGAAACCGTAGATCTTGCCTTGAGCGCAGGGATTCCAAGTTTTTTATCGGTTTTTGATGCCGTAGTGGGTGAATGTTTTGTGGAACGAGTGATTTTAGCCAAAGAAATTGAACGCCAAAACCCGAGCATTCATCAAGCGTTATTGCAGAAACTTGAACAATTAGCGCGACAACAAAACAACGAAATTACAGTGGATTATGTATCCCACGAAGAATTTAAAGCCTTGAGCCAAGAGAGCAAAGCTATAGTGCGTTCGGGCGAATGTACGCCTTATGCCAATATTATTCTTGTTTCAGGTGTACCATTTTAAGGGGGCGTGATGAAACCCATTTTAAGATTAGACAACATTTGTAAATCCTTCCCCGGCGTGCGTGCATTACATAATGCAAGCCTGTCCGTTTATGCGGGGCGAGTGATGGCATTAATGGGCGAAAATGGCGCAGGCAAATCAACCTTGATGAAAATTCTCACCGGGATTTATCAGCAAGATAGCGGAGAGATTTATTTTCACGGAGAGAAAGTGCGGTATAAAAATCCGAAATTTTCTCAGTTAGCGGGAATCAGTATTATTCATCAAGAACTCAATATTATTCCTAACTTAACCATTGCCGAAAATATTTTCTTAGGGCGAGAATTTACCCATAAATTTGGCGGTATTGATTGGGCTAAAATGACGGAAGAATCCGCAAAATTGCTTCAACGTTTGAAAGTTAAACATCACCCTTCAACACCTGTTGCAAAACTTTCCTTAGGTGAGTTGCAAATGATTGAAATCGCCAAAGCATTAAGTTTTGATGCCAAGGTGATTATTATGGACGAGCCAACCGATGCTTTAACCGATTCTGAAACTCAAGCCCTGTTTGACGTCATTCAAGAACTGAAAGCGGAAGGTTGTGGGATCGTATTTATCTCTCATCGAATGCAAGATATTTTTACCATTTGTGATGATGTTACCATTTTACGCGATGGCGAGTTTATTGCAGAAAGTGAGCTTTCCGCCATTAATGAAGAACAGCTTATTGAACTAATGGTGGGCAGAAAGCTGGAAGAACAATATCCTCATCTTGATAGCCCTATTGGTGAGCCGGTATTACGTGTGCAAAATTTGACGGGGCAGGGCGTTAATAACGTGTCTTTTCAGTTAAATCGCGGTGAAATTCTTGGCGTGTCAGGTTTAATGGGGGCCGGTAGAACAGAATTGATGAAACTCATTTATGGTGCGTTACCGAAAAAGAGCGGTGAGATTTTTCTACATAATCGTGCCTTGGCGATTCGATCCCCACAAGATGGCTTAAATAATGGCATTGTGTATATTTCTGAAGATCGTAAGGGGGATGGCTTGGTGTTGGGAATGTCAATTAAAGAAAATATGACACTCACTGCATTAAAGCAGCTCACTAAGAATGGGGCGATCGATCACCGTGCTGAAAAAATGACCGTCAATGATTTTATTCTACTCTTTAATGTGAAAACCCCTTCAATGGATCAAACGATCGGCTTGTTATCAGGCGGTAATCAACAAAAAGTGGCGATTGCCAAAGGATTGATGACACGGCCTGATGTCTTAATTTTAGATGAGCCAACTCGTGGTATTGATGTAGGGGCAAAAAAGGAAATTTATCAGTTAATCAATAAATTTAAAGAAGAAGGAATGAGCATTATCGTGGTTTCTTCCGATATGCCGGAAATTATTGGTATGAGTGATCGTGTTTTGGTGATGAATAATGGCGAAATTTGTGGTGAATTCTTGCGTGAAGAAGTGAGCCAAGAAAAGCTCTTAACTGCCGCTATCACGCAACAGCATTAAAAGGATAAATTATGACAACAACAAAATTAAAAAATTTCCTGATTGAGCAGCGTTCAATTTTGGCTTTAATTGTCTTGATTGTAATTGTTTCTAGCATTAATTCGAATTTTTTCACAATGGATAATTTGCTGAATATTTTGCGTCAAACCTCAGTCAATGCCATTATCGCAGTGGGAATGACCTTTGTGATTTTAACTGCTGGGATCGATCTTTCAGTAGGATCGGTATTGGCATTAACTGGTGCGATTGCCGCCTCACTGGTGAACCTTGATTTATCTATTTTCATTGTGATTCCCCTTGTTTTATTCTGTGGCACCTTATTAGGTGGCATCAGTGGTGTGATTATCGCGAAAGGTAAAGTTCAGGCTTTCATCGCCACCTTGGTAACAATGACCTTATTGCGTGGCGTAACAATGGTTTATACCGATGGACGACCAATCAGCCTTGGTTTTTCTGATGTTGCAGATCAATTTTCTTTCCTTGGAACAGGGTATTTATTTAATATTCCTTTCCCAATTTGGTTAATGGCAATTATTTTCCTTGTTGCTTGGTATATCTTAAAACATACTCCAATGGGACGTTATATTTATGCCCTAGGTGGCAATGAATCGGCAACCCGTTTATCAGGCATTAATGTCGATAAAGTAAAAATATTCGTGTATGCGGTAAGCGGATTTTTAGCCACCGTTGCAGGATTGATAGTGACTTCCAGATTATCTTCCGCACAGCCAACCGCGGGCGTGTCCTATGAGCTTGATGCGATCGCCGCAGTTGTTGTCGGTGGTACAAGTTTAATGGGCGGAAAAGGGCGTATCTTTGGCACATTAATTGGTGCGCTGATTATTGGATTCTTAAATAATGCGTTGAATTTATTAGATATTTCTTCTTACTATCAAATGATTGCAAAATCAATCGTTATTTTGGCAGCTGTACTTACCGATCATTTTTTCAGTCGAAAAAATGCTTAACTTAAACTCACCTAATGAAAGGAGATGTGTATGAAAAAATTAACGTTACTGGCGTCTGCAGTGATTCTTGGTTCGGCTGTTAGCCAAGCGGTGGTAGCAAAAGAGACCATTGCATTAGCCGTTTCAACTTTAGATAATCCGTTTTTTGTTACCCTAAAAGAAGGGGCAGAAAAAGAAGCGGATAAATTGGGCTATAACTTTGTGGTTTTAGATTCACAAAATGATCCAGCAAAAGAGCTGGCGAATGTTGAAGATGTCACTGTACGCGGTGCAAAAGTATTACTGATTAACCCAACGGATTCTACCGCAGTAGCAAGTGCGGTGCGAATGGCAAATCAAAAAAATATTCCTGTGATTACCTTGGACCGCGGTGCAGCGCAAGGTAAAGTGGTGAGCCATATTGCTTCTGATAATGTGGCTGGCGGAAAAATGGCAGGGGATTTCATCGCAGAAAAATTAGGAAATAATGCGAAAGTCATTCAATTAGAAGGTATTGCTGGAACGTCCGCTGCGCGTGAACGTGGTGAAGGTTTTAAACAAGCGGTAGAAGCACATAAATTTGACGTATTAGCCAGTCAGCCTGCAGATTTTGATCGCACCAAAGGCTTAAATGTAATGGAAAACTTACTCACTGCGCAACCAAATGTGCAAGCGGTATTTGCTCAGAATGATGAAATGGCACTCGGTGCAATTCGAGCTGTTCAAGCAGCGAATAAATCTGTGTTAATTGTTGGGTTTGATGGCACAGATGATGGCGTAAAAGCAGTAAAAAGTGGCAAGTTGGCTGCGACTATTGCACAACAACCAGCGTTGATCGGTGCATTAGGCGTGCAGACTGCTGACAAGGTGATTAAAGGTGAACCTGTTGAAGCACAAATCCCTGTGCCATTAAAAGTGGTCAGTCAATAATCCTTTAATTATTCAAGGCGGATTTTCTATTCGCCTTGAATTTCACTTTTGTATATTGAGTGTATTGCCAAATATTTTTCGTGTAATCAGGTTTCGTCAATGTATTTCGCAATATGCACAAAATATAAGTGCGGTGCTTTTTTTCGTGATTTTTATAAGGAATAACTATGCGCAATTCAACCCTAACCATTCTCGGCAGTATTAACGCAGATCATCTTATCCAAGTGTCGCATTTCCCGCAGCCGGGGGAAACCTTGTCGGGACGTAATTATCAAGTGGTGTATGGCGGAAAGGGCGCAAATCAAGCGGTGGCGGCAGCTCGCTTGGGGGCGAAGGTGAATTTTATTGCTTGTGTAGGAAATGACGATATTGGGCGGGAGATGAAAAAATCTTTCGCGCAAGCGGGAATGAATACAGCGGCAATTCCTGAAGTCCCAGAAGCTCGCACAGGGATTGCAATGATTCAAGTGGCAGACAGCGGAGAAAATAGCATTGTGATTTCCGCGGGGGCGAATGCTTATCTGAATGCTGATATGGTGCAGTCTTTCGATCATATGATTGAGCAGAGCGATGCCTTGCTGATGCAATTAGAAACCCCCTTGGACGGCGTGCTGTGTGCGGCGAAGTTAGCGAAACAAGCAGGTAAACAAGTGGTGCTAAATCCCGCGCCTGCGCAGCCATTGCCAGATGAATTGTTGGCTCAGCTAACAATTATTACGCCAAATGAAACAGAAGCCGAAATTCTTACAGGCGTGAAAGTGGTGGATTACCAAAGTGCGGTGCAATCTGCGCAAGTTTTTCATCAAAAAGGGGTGGAAACTGTCTTGATTACCTTAGGTGCGAAAGGGGTTTTCGTCAGCCATCAGAATCAACAAGAAATCGTGCAGGGTTTTGTGGTGCAGGCAACGGATACTACCGCCGCTGGGGATACCTTTAATGGGGCGTTGATGACGGCATTATTAGAGGGTAAATCATTAAATCAGGCCATTCATTTTGCCCAAGCCGCCGCAGCAATAAGTGTTACCCGTTTAGGCGCACAAACCTCCATTCCTACTCGGCAAGAAACCCTCGATTTTTTGGCTCAGGCTCATTAGAATGACAACTATTTAGTAATAACCACTTGAGAAGTCATTATGGCAACAATGAAAGACATTGCACGCATTGCGCAGGTTTCAACCTCCACCGTGTCGCACGTGATTAATAATACGGGATATGTGAGCGAAGCAATGCGAGAACGCATAATGAAAGTTGTCAAAGAGCTTAATTATCGCCCTTCTGCCTTGGCGAGAAGTTTGAAAATCAAGCAAACCAAAACCTTGGGAATGTTGGTTACCGCAACCAACAACCCTTTTTTCGCGGAAGTGGTGAGTGGCGTTGAGCAATATTGTAATCAGCACGATTATAATCTGATTATTTCAAGTCTAGATGGCAATGAAGATCGCTTAGAACAAAATATTCAAACGCTGATTCAAAAACAGGTGGACGGCTTGTTGTTAATGTATTCTGATAGCCGTCATTCCTTTCTTAAACAACTTGATTTAGCCTTGCCAATGGTGATTATGGACTGGTGGCCAACGGCATTAAGTGCGGATAAAATTTATGAAAATTCTGAACTCGGTGCGTATCTTGCGACAAAATGCTTAATTGAGCAAGGGCATAAAGAGATTGCGATTATCACAGGAAATCTAAATAAATCCCTCGCACAAAATCGTTTGCAAGGCTATAAAAAAGCCTTAAGCGAATATCAATTAGCCATTTGTGATGAATGGATTATCGAAAGCCATTTTGATTTTGAAGGTGGGGTGGAAGGAATGAAAAAACTATTACAAGCTGGCAAACGGCCTACGGCTGTGTTTGCGTGTAGCGACACTATTGCGGTGGGCGTTTATCAAGTGGCGTGGCAAAACGGTTTGCGTATTCCGCAAGATCTTTCTGTGATTGGCTATGATAATATTACCCTTGCTCAATATCTCGCCCCACCGCTCACCACTATTCATCAACCTAAAGCCGAATTAGGCAAACTTGCGGTAGAAACCCTGCTAGAACGCATTAAAAATCCCCATAAAAGCGAACAATCTATTTTGTTAGAACCTAAATTAGTATGGCGAAGCTCAGTTCAATCATATCCACTTAAGTCATAATTTGCTATCATATCCTTGTTTTGTTGAAGGAGGTTGACTATGCAAAATCGACCATTTCGTGCTGTGGTTTCAGATTTAGACGGCACATTACTCAATGGGGATCACGTTATCGGTGATTTTACTATTGAAACCCTTGAAAAATTATCGCAAGAAAAGATTGATATTATTCTCGCCACGGGGCGCAAGTATGAAGACGTGGCGCATATTGTCGGCAAGGTGAAGCTGGATAATGCGGTGCTGATTACATCAAATGGGGCAAGGGCGCATAATCTGCAAGGTAAATTGCTGTTAAGCAACAGTTTGCCTGATGAAATCGCAATGGAAATAATGCAAACCCCTTATGATGAAAAAAATGTGTTCGCCAATAGTTATCAAGATGATGGCTGGTTTATCAGCATCGATATGCCAGAATTAGCCAAATATCATCAAGATTCAGGCTTTATGTATCAAGTAGTGGACTTCAAACATCATCACGGACGTGGCACAGAAAAAGTGTTTTTTATTGGACGCACGGCCGCTGATCTAGCCCCGATTGAAGCGCATTTAAAAGCGCGTTTTGGCGATGCGATTTATATCACCTATTCCACGCCGCAATGTTTAGAGATTATGAATAAAAATGTGTCAAAAGCCACCGCACTTGCCCAAGTGGTACAAGGGCGTGAATATGATTTGAGCGCGTGCCTTGCCTTTGGTGATGGTATGAATGATATAGAAATGCTCAGCGAAGTGGGCAAAGGTTGTATTATGGGCAATGCTGATCCACGCTTGGTGCAGGCTTGTCCGCTCTTAGAGCAAATTGGCTTGAATCGCCACGAAGCGGTGGCAAGCTATTTGCGTGCCACCTTTGGTGTGTATTAGGTCAGGGATCAGGTAAAAATGGCGATTTGGCAATCTTTATTGATTATAAGCAGCGGCGCAGCAATCGGCGCTTGCACTCGTTGGGGCTTGAGCGAATTGCTAAATCCGCTGTTTTCTTTTCTTGCCTTTGGCACGCTTATCGCCAATTATCTTGGCTGTTTTTTAATCGGCATTTTGATCGCCTTACTTTGGCAATATCCGCAATTTTCTAGCGAGTGGCGATTATTTTTGATTACTGGATTTTTAGGCAGCCTCACCACCTTTTCTTCCTTTTCGGCTGAAGTGGTGAATGATTTTTTAACGGAAAAATGGCTATCTGCGCTGGCAATTATTACTTTGCATCTTGGCGGCAGTCTGCTGTTTACGCTGTTTGGCGTACTGTTGTACCGTTATTGGAAATAAAGGCTTGCACTGCATTTAAGGCTTCGGCGCGAATTTTATCCCGTTCAAACAAAATCTCGTGTTTGGCATTTTCCACTGTGATCAGTTGCCCTTTTGGCAAACAGGCAACCAATTTTTTCAGCTGCGCATTTTCTACGATCTTTTCTTTGCCCGCTTGCAAAACCAAAACGGGAATTTCAATGCGTGACAAAATTTTTTCTAGCCCTTTAATTGCGGTTAAACACAAATGCACCCAGCGGAAAGTTGGTCCACCAAGGCTTAACTCAGGAAAATAACGATTAATGCGGTTCATCCATTTCATTCTTGTTTTGCAAAAACTGAGTTCATTTTGATCCAGATTGGCGGGTTTATAGGCGCTCTTGCCGAACACATAGCGTTGCCCTTGCCCGAATAACATCATCAAATTAATAATCAGTTCATCGCGCAATAAATGTTTAGTTGGTAAGCCAAAAAATGGCGAAGAAAGCACCGCACTTTGAATATGATGATCATAGTTCGCCAAATAATAAGCCGAAATGAGTGAGCCTAGAGAATGAGCAAGCAGGTGTTGTTGCGAATAATCATAATGATGAGTGATTTGCTTGATAACAGCATTCATATCCTCGCAGTAAAAGCGGAATTCATCAATGTACCCTTTATCTTTATCCGCTAATAAACGCTGTGAATAGCCCTGCCCGCGATGATCGAAAAGTAATACATCATAGCCCCAGCGATAAAAATCATAAGCTAGTTCTGACCATTTCAGCATATTCTCTGCCCGTCCATTGACTAAAATCATCAATTTTCGAACCGCACTTGGTGAGGTTTCGGCATGCAAAAAATGGCGATAGGCAATTTGACACCCCTGTTTACCCGTTAAATATTGGATAGGGAATTGATCCACAAAGGGCATTAATTGTTGCAACGCAAAGCGGCAAAAATGGGGTTCTCGGTGCCTTAAGTCCATTGTCATTTCTTAATTCATTTAGTCTAAATAAAATTTATCATAAAACAAAGGCGTCGCGAAAGATAGCATGAGTCTACAATAAATATTTGAGCAAAGCCCACAAAACCAGTATCCTATGAAAATTTTTTACTAATTGTTTTACTAATCAAAATAAGAGCCAATGCTAAATCAACAAATTTCCCAAATTATTGCCGCAGAGCTTGCGGTACGCCCGCAGCAAATTTTAGCTGCGATTCAATTATTGGATGAAGGCAACACCATTCCTTTTATCGCGCGTTATCGTAAAGAAGTAACGGGCGGCTTAGATGACACCCAATTACGCCATTTTGAAACCCGCTTGATTTATTTGCGTGAGTTAGAAGATCGCCGTCAAACCATTTTGAAATCCATTGAAGAACAGGGCAAATTGACGGAAGAATTACGCAACCAAATCCAACAGACCCAAAGCAAAACCGAGCTGGAAGATTTGTATTTGCCGTACAAACCGAAACGCCGTACTAAAGGGCAAATCGCCATTGAAGCAGGGCTTGAACCGTTGGCGGAAAGCCTTTGGAATGATCCAAGCCAAGATCCTGAAACCGCAGCAAGCGCTTATATTGACGCAGAAAAAGGCTTTGCCGATAGCAAGGCCGTGTTAGACGGCGTGCGTTATATTTTAATGGAACGCTTCGCTGAAGACGCCCAATTATTGGCTAAAGTGCGTCAGTATTTGCAACAAAGTGCGGTGTTAATTTCTAAAGTTTTAGAGGGTAAAGAACAGGAAGGGGAAAAATTCCAAGATTATTTTGACCACCAAGAGCTTTGGCATAATGTGCCTTCGCACCGTGCTTTAGCAATGTTCCGTGGACGTAATGAGGGCATTTTGCAGTTGAGTTTAAATGCCGATCCAGAACAGGAAGAAGGGGCGCGTCAGAGTTATTGTGAAGAAATTATTCGCCAACATTTGGGCGTGCATTTTAACCAACAGCCAGCAGACAAATGGCGTGAGCAGGTGATCAGCTGGACGTGGCGGATTAAGGTTTCATTGCATTTAGAAACAGAATTAATGAGCCAGCTGCGTGAGAAAGCGGAAGAGGAAGCTATTAATGTTTTTGCCCGAAATCTTACCGCACTTTTAATGGCCGCCCCAGCAGGTGCAAAAAACACAATGGGGTTAGATCCCGGTTTGCGTACAGGTGTCAAAGTTGCGGTTGTGGATAATACAGGAAAATTATTGGCTACGGATACCATTTATCCACACACAGGGCAAACGGCGGCTGCAATGGCTAGCCTTTATCAATTAATTGAACGCCATAATGTAGAACTGATCGCCATTGGAAATGGCACAGCATCGAGAGAAACGGAACGCTTTGCTAAAGATGTATTAAAGCAAATCTCAGGGCAAAAACCACAAACCGTGGTGGTGAGTGAAGCAGGCGCTTCTGTCTATTCTGCTTCTGAATTAGCCGCACAAGAATTTCCACAGCTTGATGTATCTTTGCGTGGTGCGGTGTCCATTGCGCGCCGTTTGCAAGATCCGCTCGCGGAATTAGTGAAAATTGAGCCAAAAGCTATTGGCGTGGGGCAATATCAGCACGATGTGAACCAAACTCAATTAGCACGCAAATTAGATGCAGTGGTGGAAGATTGTGTGAATGCGGTGGGCGTGGATCTTAATACCGCTTCTGTACCGTTACTTGCTCGCGTAGCAGGAATGACCAAAACGCTCGCGCAAAATATCGTGCAATTCCGTGATGAGAATGGCCGTTTTGAAAACCGTGAAGAGCTGAAAAAAGTGTCCCGTTTAGGGCCAAAAGCTTTTGAACAATGTGCGGGCTTTATGCGCATTTCTGCGGGGCAAAATCTCCTTGATGCGTCAGGCGTTCACCCTGAAACCTATCCTGTGGTGGAAAAAATCTTGCAAGCCACGCATCAATCTATCCAAGATTTAATGGGCAACGCCAGCGCCATTCGTCAGCTCGATCCAAAACAATTTATTGATGAACAATTTGGTTTGCCAACGGTGCAAGATATTTTCAAAGAGCTAGAAAAACCAGGGCGTGATCCGCGTGGTGAATTTAAAACTGCCACCTTTATGGACGGCGTGGAAGAAATCAGTGATTTGAAAGCAGGAATGATCCTTGAGGGAACGGTAACCAACGTAACCAACTTTGGTGCGTTTGTGGATATTGGCGTGCATCAGGACGGGCTGGTGCATATTTCTTCCCTTTCCAATAAATTTGTGGAAGATCCGCACGATGTGGTGAAAACCGGGGATATTGTGAAAGTCAAAGTGTTGGAAGTGGACGTGGCGCGTAAGCGTATTGCGCTGACAATGCGTTTAGACGAACAGCCTGTGGATAAATCACAAAATGGCGAAAAAAATCACCGCACTTTGACGGCGAAAAATCAGCGTAACGCACAAGCAGCGCGTAAGCCACAAAATAACAGCGCAATGGGTAATGCCTTTGCTGATGCGTTGAAAAACTGGAAGAAATAAAAGAATAGAATATTTGCAATTATTAATTGTACGAAAAAAAAGCCTCTTGAAATGAGGCTTTAAATTTATATTAATAGAAATATTTTATTCAACAACCAGTTTTTTTCCATCATAACTCATTGTTTGAACTGAGGTTAGCGCTTTTCCTCCTTGACCCTCACCACCGATTAATAGCACTTTATTATCATAGCTGACGCTCACCCCGTAACCAATTGGCTCTGGTAAGTTACCAATGATTTTCCAAGTACCTTTCTTGGCATTGAGTGCATAAACATCACTATGCCAAGTTTTTTTCAACCCACCAGTGCGATGTGCGTCGGTAATACCATTTTGATAATTTGCTCGTGCCCCCGGGAAGTTTGCTCCACCGGTTACAATATAGTTACCGTAGGTGTAGCCCCCCATTGCGCCAGCAATACCTTCTTGTTGTTTTTGCCCTTTCGGTGTTGGTAAATCACCTAATTTTTTCCAAGTAACTCCATTTTTACCGATTGTACCAAGTTCCGTGGTTTGGGTTCGCAATCCTGCTTTTACTTCTCCGTTTACAACAAGAAGTTTGTTATCCTTAATTGCCACCGCTGCCCCTGCTCGTCCTGAGTATGGGAAAATACCTTCGTTACGCCACGTGTTGGTGGCGGGTTCATAGCTGACAATTTCTGGTGAGAAGAAGAAATCCTGTACGCGTAAGTTGAAATAAGGATCAAAAATGGCTTTTTCTTTGTCTTTATCACCACCTGCGGCAGCAATATCTTGGAAAAGTCCGTTCCAAATTTCTTGGTTAATTCCGCCTACAAAATAAATTTTACCGTTGGTTTCTGCTACGCTTGCGCCCACAGCTGAACGTGGTGAGCGGGTTTGCAATTTTGTCCAAGTGTTTGTTTTAGGATCATAGCGATAAGCATCATTGATCACTTGATTTTTCGCCACATCGGTATCTTGGAAACCGCCAAACACATAGAGCTTACCATCTACGCCAGCAGAAACTGGTTGATTACGTTTCCCACCTGGGAAAGTAGGCAACTCTTGCCATTTAGCCTCTTTCTCTTTTAAGTTGAGAGAATAAAATTTATCTCCACCCGTTCCTAAACCAACATAAACGGTATCGCCAATTAATGCCCCTGTTCCGCTTTTAATCCCTACAGGCAAATCAGGATATTGGCTTGCTTGTGCAGCAAATGCTGTCATTGCAATCGCAGCAAATAATGCACTATGTAATGCTGTTTTTTTCATATTGACCTCTTGTCGTTAAGGTTATTGCTTAATAAATTGAGCAAGCAAACCGCTTATTTAGCTAACTCAGAGATTTCTTCTACAGCTTGTTTTCCAACTTCACCATTCTTTTTCAAGTATTCATCGTAGTATGGTTGTAACGCCGCTTTAAACGGAGCAAGATCGGGTTTTGTTACGGTTACGCCTTTTTCTTGGAAGAAAGCGATTAACTCATTTTCACCGTCCACAAATAATTTTGTGTGATAATCTGCCGCTTTAAGAGCAGCTTCTTTCACTACAGCTTTCAAATCATCGGGTAACTCATCAAGGGTTTCATTACTGATAAGGTATAGTTGATCGTTCAAAATATGATTAGTTAAGGCTAAGTATTTCTGTACTTCATAGAATTTTTGCGCCTGAATCGTTGGTAATGGGTTTTCTTGACCATCTACTGCATTGGTTTGTAACGCAAGATACACTTCAGAGAAAGCCATTGGTGTTGGGGTTGCCCCTACATATTTAGCGAAAGCAAGGTTAGTCGCCGCATTTGGTACGCGAAGTTTCAAGCCCTTCATATCTGCAATGCTATTAATTGGACGGTTTGAAGTAGTTTGACGAGTACCGTTATAGCCGATAGAAAGCACGCTCACGCCCAATTCTTTATTGATTTTGGCGAATAAGTTTTTACCAAAGTTTGTTTCTAACACCGCTTTTTTCGCCACATCAAAGTTTTTCAACATATAAGGCAGTGCAAATACCTCCGCTTCTGGGTAGAAAATTTGGAAACGTGCAGATTCCGCAAGGGTGAAGTCTAATGCGCCGTCTTTAAGTTGTTTTAACATTAAGCGATCATCACCAAGCTGAGCACTTGGGAAAATTGCAATTTCAATTTTACCTTGTGATTTGTCTTTCACTTCTTGAGCGAAGAACTCAACAGCTTTATACTCATTGGAGCTGGTGCCAGCAACCATACCAAATTTTAAGTTATAGTCTGCGGCAAACACCGAGCTAGATAGACCTAAACATAATGTAGCAAGAGCAAGTTTGTTTAATTTCATTGCAATTCTCCTTTCATTGATTTGCAGAGTGAACATTAAAATCTAAATGGTTAGGGTGTATTTCTCTTTGGGGATACGACAACGCCAAACAACGGAGGAAACATCCTAATGGCTATATAATAAATGAAGTGATATTTCATTACTGAGAGCTATATCACAAAATTGAAAAAAGATTAAAAAAACTTTTAAGCGTCTCTTATATTGAAATGAATTGATTTTTAAGCGTTGAGTGTTTTATTAATATGAAACGATACTCCATTTTTTCAAAAAGATTTTCCTAAGAATTAAAGTGCGGTGTCTTTTTAGGAATTTTTAGTGATGAAAAAGCGGGTGAATTTTCACCCGCACTTTTTATTTTCTATTTTGTGCTTAAGGCATTAATAGATTTGGAATAAACGTTATAATTTGTGGGAAGACGGTAATAACCACTAAGGTTGTCACTACAGGGATTAAGAAAGGGAGCACTCCTCTGGTTACTGTACTGACAGGCATATTCCCCACACGAGCTACGACAAATAATGCCATTCCCATTGGCGGGGTTAAAATTCCTACCATCATATTTAATGTTGTCATCACACCAAAGAACACCAGATCAATGCCAAAGTGTATCGCAATTGGAATCAGCATTGGCAACACTAAGAATTGTAGCGCAAGGGCATCAATAAACATTCCTAAAAAGAGAAGAAGTAAATTGATCATAATGAGCACCATTGTTGGTGTATCTGCCACTGCCATAAAGAGATCGGCAATGCGCATTGCCACTTGCTCGCGGGCGATCATATCGCCGAAGAAAGTTACCGTCATCACCATTAGGGCTGTTACCCCTGTGATTGCCATTGCTTCAACACAGCTTTTGAACACCATTTTTAAGGTGAGTTCGCGGTATACAAACATTCCAATAATAATCGAGTAGGCAGCGGCGATCACGGCGGCTTCTGTTGGCGTGAATAAGCCGGAGAAAATACCACCAATAATTAAAATTGGGGTTAGGATTGCCCAAATGGCTTTTTTGAATGCTTCACAACGTTGTTGTAATGAGGCTTTTGGCGTTTTTGGATAATGGCGTTTTTTGGCAATCGCATAGTTCATTGCCATTAAGGCGATCGTCAGTAAAACACCCGGTACAAAGCCTGCTACAAAGAGTTTGGCGATAGATTCGTTGGCGATTACACCATAAATAATCATCGCAATACTTGGTGGCACAAGTGGCCCAATGATACAAGATGCTGCGGTAATTCCACCACAAATATCATCATCATAACCAGCATCACGCATTGCTTTAATTTCAAGCTGACCTAATCCTCCAGCATCCGCCAGAGCTGAACCTGACATTCCAGAGAAAATCAAACTTGCTCCGATATTAACGTGTCCCATACCGCCAGAATAATGCCCTAACAAGGCTTTCGCAAAGTTGAAAATCCGTTCGGTTATACCCCCTGTGTTCATTAAAATCCCAGTTAGGATAAAGAACGGAACGGAAAGTAATGGGAAGCTGTTTAGGCTATCAACTAATTTTGATGAGGCTGAATTGACCACACTCCAGCGGGTCATTGCGAAATATAAAATGGTAACAATAAATAGCGACCAACCTACAGGCGTACCAAGAAACATAATTACTAACCATACGATTAAAGAGACATAAACCGCATTGCTGCCGAACTTGATGTAGTTGCTAATACGTAACACTTTGAACCATTCCGGGTGGAGCATCAACATTGCAAATAGAATCAATGCCAGAATAATATAGAAGGTGGCAGGTAAATAGCTCAGTTGATTTTTGTAATTTTCCCCTTGTGCTTGCAGAAAGCGGATAAATATTAAAATTGACATCAATGGCAGTGGGGCATAAAGCCATTTTTCTGAAATCTGCAAGGACACAATCTCAAAACTCGCGTCTAAAAAGACCTTAAAACCTAAATAGATAAATAAGAAAATACAGCTAAAAATGATCAGTTGAACAAAAGAGGTTATGGCTTTTCGCACTTTTTCAGGCATTAAATTCGTGAGAAAGTCTATGTAAACGTGCTGTTGCGAACGCGTTGCCATACTAATGCCAAACATAGCGACATAAACAAAGAGTAAGCGAGCCAGTTCTTCACTCCAGATAAACGGAGAATCAAAAACTTGGCGAGCAACGATTTGGGCTAGAAGAATAAGAAAAATAATGAGAAATAAAACGCCACCTATCCATTCTTCTACTTTATTCAAATATTTCATAGGAACTCCAAAGATGTTCAACTAAAGATTGTGATATTTGTTTATAATCAAATGCGAAACTGATTTGCCTTCTAATGTTTTTATTCTCAAAGTTTAATGAAGTAATATTTCAAAAAAATATGATTTTTTTTGACTTAAGAGAAACATCATTTCCAGCAAAAAAACTTATTTCTCTTTTAAAATACAAGGATAATGGCGTTTTTTCAAACTCTTTAATGAAATTTTACTCCAATTTATGATCTAGATCTCACTTTTAAACTATTTTTCTTGTATTTTATTTTCAGAGGTCTATCCTAGCAGCTAGCGAAAATTAACTTCTTTTCTTAAAAATATCTTGGAGTTTATATGTCAAAATTATCACATCACGATGTGCTAAACCAGCTTCGCTACGGGCTTATTGCCTCTTGCCAACCTGTTGATGATGGCCCTATGGATAAACCTGAAATTGTAGCGGCAATGGCGCAAGCCTCAGTGCAAGGAGGCGCGGCTGGATTGCGAATTGAAGGGGTCGAAAATTTAAAAGCCACTCGTCCTGTGGTGGATAAACCTATTATTGGGATTGTAAAACGTGATTTGCCAGATAGCCCTGTGCGGATCACGCCATTTTTGCAAGATATTGAAGATTTGGCGTTGGCGGGAGCAGATATTATTGCCGTAGATGGCACATTGCGCACGCGCCCCGTATCCCTTGAAAGTGCGGTGAAAAAAATCAAAGAATTAGGTTGTTTGGCAATGGCAGATTGCTCGAACTTGGAAGAAGGGCTGTATTGCCAAAAACTCGGTTTTGATATTGTGGGTAGCACAATGTCGGGGTATACAGGCGGCGAAGTGCCTGATGAGCCTGATTATCAACTGGTGAAAGATCTCAAAGCCGCAGGCTGTTATGTGATGGCGGAAGGGCGCTACAATACCCCAGAACTGGCGAAAAATGCCATTGAAATTGGCGCAGATGTGGTTACTGTGGGATCAGCGCTCACTCGCTTAGAACATATTGTGAGCTGGTTTGCCTGTGCAGTGAAATCTGCAAAATCATAATCAAAGCGAGGACGGCGTATGCGTTGTTTAGCATTAGATATTGGTGGCACAAAAATTGCCGCCGCATTGGTAGAAAATGGCGTGATTTCACAACGCCAGCAAATTAGCACTCCGCAAGATCAGTCTGCACAAGGAATGGAGCAGGCGTTACAAACCTTAGTAACAGAATATGCAGGGCAGTTTGATGCGATAGCCGTGGCCTCCACAGGAATTATTAATCGTGGTGTGCTAACTGCGCTTAACCCCAAAAATTTGGGAGGACTCGCCAATTTTCCACTAAAAGCGTGCATTGCGCGTTACACCGATAAGCCTATTGGCTTACTCAATGATGTGCAAGCTGCGGTCTGTGCGGAATATCAATTACAAGCACAAGATAAAAGTGCGGTGCAAAATTTCTTATTTATTACTGTTTCCACGGGCGTGGGTGGTGGCATCATTTTAAATGGCAAATTAACCACAGGTGAAAACGGCATTGCTGGGCATATTGGGCATAGCCTTGCTGATCCCAATGGACCAATGTGCGGTTGTGGGCGTAAAGGTTGTGTGGAAGCCATTGCATCAGGACGCGCCATTGAGGCGGTGTCTTCACAATGGGTAGAACCTTGTTCGCCAAAAGAGGTGTTTGAACGTTTTAGAAAAAATGACGAAAAAGCTACCGCACTTGTGCAACGTTCCGCACAAACTATTGCCAATTTAATTGCCGATATGGTGATTAGCCTAGATATTCAAAAAGTGGTGCTAGGAGGTAGCGTAGGCTTGGCAGAAGGTTATTTGCCTTTAGTGCAACAATATTTACAGACAATGCCAGCGTTTTATCAATGCCCTGTTGAAGCCGCCCAATCTGGTGCTGATGCAGGCTTATTAGGTGCGGCTTATTGGCTAGAGCAACAAGTAGTAAAAAAATAAAAATCGAAGGAGTACAAAATGATTTTAGGCGATTTAACCCGTGATGATTTTGCCAGAGGTTTACCAAGGATACTGGCAGAAATTTGTCATCAATTAAAACGAATGGATCTCACAGGATTAACTCTTGGACGCCACGATCTCACTGATCAAGTTTATATGAATGTGATGGAATTGGACACCGAACCAAGTGATAGCAAGCAAGCGGAACTTCACCATCAATACATTGATATTCAACTGTTAATTAGCGGTAACGAGGTGATTGAATACGGCGTGAATGAGCCTGATCTGAGTGCTTATAATGAGTACAACGAGGAAAGTGATTATCAACTTACGCCAGATATTCCCAATAAAAGTGCGGTGCGTTTATCGCCAAAAATGTTTGTCGTGTTTTTCCCTTATGAGCCTCATAAACCGGGCTGTATGGCAGGGGAAAAGCCTGAATTTATCAAAAAATTAGTGGTAAAAGTACCTGTGGATTTAGTGAGCTAAACAAACATAAGGGGAAAAGCTTTATGGTTGCAACAAGTGGGAATATTCTGGATACCATTGGGGCGTTGTATAACAGCCTGACAAAAACGGAGAAGAAAATTGCGACGACAATCTTATCTTCTCCGCATTTGTTAAGCCAATTTTCATTGGCGGAAATTTCACAGCAGTTTGATGTGGGGGAAGCGACATTTATTCGTTTTTGCCGAACCCTCGGGTTCAAAGGTTTCACTGATTTCAAATTACAGCTTTCCATTGAATTGGCAACCAAAGAAAAACAGCAAAATTCTTTGTTAGAAAGCGATATTAGCAAAAATGATGATACGCAGAACATCGCAGAAAAACTGCATAATTCCATTAATAATGTGATTAAAGAAACCATTAATTTGCTTGATGTAAAACAGCTTGAACAAGTGGTGCTGGCAATGCGTCAGGCAAAACGCGTATTTCTTTTCGGTGTGGGCTCATCAGGCATCACCGCAGAGGATACAAAACATAAATTAATGCGTATTGGGTTACAGGTGGATGCTATTAGCAACAACCATTTTATGTATATGCAAGCCGCGTTGATGAATAAAGATGATGTAGTGATTGGTATTAGCCATTCAGGTTATTCCAAAGAAACTACACAATCTTTGAATATCGCCAAGAAAAATGGGGCAACGACCGTGGCACTAACCCACAATTTACGCTCGCCCATTACACAGGTTGCTGATTATGTTCTTATCAACGGACATCGACAGGGGCAACTACAAGGCGATTCTATCGGAACAAAAATTGCACAGCTCTTTGTGTTAGATTTAATTTATGCCTTGATCGTGCAAGCCGAAGAAGAAAATGCAACAGAAGTGAAGCAAAAAACCGTGAATGTGATTTTAGAACAGCGGATTAAATAAATTAGTTTAGGAGAAACCAATGAAAAATTTAAAAGGCATTTTTAGCGCCTTACTTGTATCTTACAACGAAGATGGTTCAATCAATGAAAAAGGCTTACGTGAAATTATTCGCCACAACATTGATAAAATGAAAGTGGACGGCTTGTATGTGGGTGGTAGCACAGGGGAAAACTTTATGATTTCCACTGCAGAGAAAAAAGAAATTTTCCGCATTGCCAAAGACGAAGCAAAAGACCAAGTAGCACTGATTGCACAAGTAGGTAGCGTCAATTTACACGAAGCTGTGGAATTAGGGAAATACGCCACGGAACTCGGTTACGACAGCCTGTCTGCAGTAACCCCGTTCTACTACAAATTTAGCTTTGCAGAAATCAAACATTATTACGACACCATTATTGCTGAAACAGGCAATAATATGATTGTCTATTCCATTCCATTCTTAACAGGTGTGAATATTGGCGTGGAACAATTCGGTGAATTGTATAAAAACCCGAAAGTGTTAGGCGTAAAATTCACTGCAGGTGATTTTTATTTGCTAGAACGCTTGAAAAAGGCCTATCCTGATCACCTTGTATGGGCGGGTTTTGATGAAATGATGTTACCAGCTGTGGCCCTTGGCGTGGACGGTGCGATCGGCAGTACGTTTAATGTAAATGGCGTTCGGGCAAGACAAATTTTTGAACTCACCCAAGCAGGTAAACTGGCTGAAGCCCGCGAAATTCAACAGGTTACTAATGATCTTATCGAAGGCATTTTGGCAAACGGCTTGTATCTCACCATTAAAGAATTGCTTAAACTTGAAGGCGTGGACGCAGGCTACTGCCGCGAACCAATGACCGCCAAAGCCACCGAACAACAAATTGCCGTGGCAAAAGAGCTAAAAATTAAATATCTATAAGATAAATTTTTAAACGAAAGGTTAGCGAAAGCTGACCTTTTTTTGTTACTTTCATCAATCCTGACAGCAAGTGCAATACTATATTAAGTTGGGGGAATATTGCTTATAACGATGGAGATAAATTGAAGATGGGCATAATGAGCAAGGATATCTTTTAGATATGTGTCTATTTTAGCTGATAATTTTAACTTGAATGTTTAATTCTCGATTACGCTAAATTATGCGTAATAACTACGCATTTTATAAATCAGCCAATATGCCAGCGATAGTAATGACTAAGAAGGGTGGGGATTAACTTATCGTAAGTGGTGTAACTACTAACTTAAATATTGTGAATGGCAAACGCCCGAAACCACTTGATGTAAAAGTGACTTTAAAAGGAGTGTGGAAAGTGAAAAAAGCTAACCCTAAAGTAAGAGTGAAAGCGTCAGGTAGTAGTACAGAGCTTGTTTTCAGTAGCTTCTTTGGGATTCCAGAGGAAGTGGTTTTATATCATTAAGATGAGCTATTGAAATAATAAAATACCCGCATTTATTAAAAGTGCGGGTATTTTTTTATAGGTTTTTAGTTGAAATTAAAACGATGCGATTAATGATGATTTGGATGAGTATCTTCTAAGTCATCAAAAAACTCGCCATCTTCACCGTATTCATCATCTGTAGCATTAGGATCTTCAAAGTAAGTTCCCCAGCCATCATAAATACCATTTAATTTACTAATTATTGGTATAAGTTCTTGCTGTTGAGTAGAAATGAGTTCAGCATTTAGTTCAATTTCGCTAATCGCATCAAAGGAAAATAAGAGTTTACCCTCTTCATCTTGAAATTCTTCCGCGTCAGATACTTCATAACCAGCTTTAAACACATCAACTGCAATTTTTTCTAATTTGTCAAAATCATAATGGCTAATATGGTGTTCGATAATGTAAAGTGCATCGGGATCACTACCATCTTCTAATAATTGAGAGATGATTTCCTGTGTTTGTTGTTGTAATTCTGTGTTATCGGGAATTGCTTTCATAGTTTCCTCCTATATAGTGAATTGAGTGGATTGCGGAGATAAAAAAACTCCCTACGATGAGGGAGATTGTAACCGAAAGCAAGAATTATTTTTTCAATAAATCACGAATTTCTGTTAATAATTTTTCTTCATTTGAAGGTTCTGCTGGGGCTGCTGGAGCTTCTTCAACAGGTTTTTTCATTTTATTGATACCTTTGATTACTAAGAAGATTGCGAAAGCAATAATCACAAAATCAACGATATTTTGTACGAATAGACCATAGTTTAAGGTTACAGCTGGCACTTCGCCTACCGCTTGTTTTAAGACAATGTGTAAATCTTTGAAGTCCACGCCACCAGTAAATAGACCTAATACGGGCATAATCACGTCTGCGACGAATGAACTTACGATTTTACCAAATGCACCACCGATAACCACACCGACAGCCATATCAACAACATTTCCACGCATTGCAAATTCGCGGAATTCTTTCATAAAACTCATAAAAGCTCCTAAGGTTAAAATAAGAGATAAATTAATTAAGGAGCGTATTATAGAAGTAAAAATTGAGATGTACAGAACTATTTTAGTTTTTATTCGCACATTTTATTTATTTTATGTGGCGTTAAAATTGTAGTCAAACTGATACTCAATCCATTGTTTATAAGGCCGATTTTTCTTACTAATGCCGCCATATTTTTGCCATTCTGGGTGGTTTGGGGTGTCTGGCAGGCATTCGGGTTCAAGGGCGATGCCTTGATAGTCTTGGTAAGTATAGCCTAGGCGATTTGGCGTGCCAGCCAGATAATTTCCTGTGTAAATTTGTAATGCTGGTTGTGAGGTGGAAAGGGTAAGGGAAAGCTCACGATTGCTGGAAGTCAGCACAGCGCAAGGTTGTGTGCCATTGAGTAAAAAGGCGTGATCATAGCCTTTGGTGAGCTGCTGTTCTTGTTGTAAGAAATCTTGCGCAAGAGGTTTTTCTTGGCGGAAATCAAAACTTGAGCCTTGCACGGCTTTGAGTGGGGCGCTAGGAATGCCTTGTTCGTTCACCGGTAAAAAATAGTCTGCATTGAGTTGCAGAAAATGTCCTCGCACGTCCGCGCCTTGGCTTGCGTTATCTAAATTAAAATAGGCGTGATTGGTGAGATTAAGTGGTGTGTATTCATCGCTTAGGGCTTCAAATTCAATGCGAATGCTATTTTGTTGCGTTAAGCGATAAGTGGTTTTTACTTGCACATTGCCGATAAACCCTTGATCTCCATCTGGCGAGAACAGAGAAAATTGGACAAAATTATCACCGCACTTTTCCACTTGCCAACGGCGTTTATCAAAGCCTTCACCGCCGTGAAGTTGGTGTTTGCCTTGATTGGCACTAAGGTAAACCGTTCTGCCATTTAAACGAAAACGGCTGTTGGCAATGCGGTTGGCATAACGCCCCACGGTTGCACCTAAATAGGCTTGTTGTTTTAGGTAATCAGGCACTTGCGCGCCCAATAGCACTTCTTGTAAGTCGCCATTAACAGGTACTTGGCAAGAAAGCCAAGTTGCGCCCCAATCCATTAATTGAATGCACATTCCTTTCTGATTGGTTAGGGTAAATAGGTTGAAGGGCTTGCCGTCTGGCGCAAGCCCAGTGTGAGATTGTCTTAACATACGGTGACCCCTTGTGAGGCAGTGCAAACATAAAAATCTTCTTTTAATCCGGTTTGTTTTTCGTAGTTTTCTGCGATGATATTACGCACCGCGTCCACCTTATCCAACGGTGCAACCACCACGATACAGCCACCAAAGCCACCGCCTGTCATTCTTGCGCCGCCTGTGTTACCCACAGCAAGTTGGGCTAGTTCGACTAAGTAATCAATTTGTGGCACGGTGATCTCGAAATCATCGCGCATTGAATCGTGGGATTGTGCCATTAATTGCCCAAGTTTTGTGAGATCACCTTGTTTTAAGGCTTCCACCGCGGCAAGCACGCGTGCGTTTTCGCTAACAACGTGTCTGGCGCGTTTAGCCACAATAGGATCAAGTGCGGTGAGTTTTTCTTCCATTTTTTCAAATTGTTCTATGGATACATCACGCAAGGCTTTCACGCCAAAAAATTCTGCAGCTTGTTCGCATTGTGCACGGCGTGTGTTGTATTCGCCAGCCACTAAATCGTGTTTAACGTGAGAATTGACGATCATCACTGCCACATTATTAGGGACAGGGGTAGGTTGGGTTTCAAGGCTACGGCAATCGATCATCAATAAATGATCTTTTTGGCCAAGGGCGGAAATTAATTGATCCATATTGCCGCAATTCGCGCCTACAAATTTGTTTTCTGCTTGCTGCCCGATTAACGCCAGCTGCGTATCGCTGAGCGGAAGTTGTGCGAGCTGCTGGCAGAATTTACCCACCGCCACCTCAAGAGAAGCGGAAGAGCTTAACCCTGCAGAAAGTGGCACATTGCCACTAATGACTAAATCTGCGCCTTGTTTGAAGTCGGGACATTGCGCTTGAATAAATTTCACCACGCCACGCACATAGCCCGTCCATTTGTGTGCAGGATTAGGCTCAATAGGTTTAGCAAGATCAAACTCGTCAAACTCATCAAGATCGGCCGCATAAACACGGAAAAGGTTGTCATCACGTTTTGCACCGCATACTGCTGTGCCGTAATTAATCGCACAGGGCATTACAAAGCCGTCATTGTAATCCGTATGCTCGCCGATAATATTGACACGCCCAGGGGCATAAACACGCAGATCAAAAGTGCGGTGGAATTTTTCGGAAAATAATTGTTCTGCTCGTTGTTGTGGGGTCATTGGTTATCTCCTTTCTCTGATTTAGCGTAATTTATAATGAATGTCGCTTAAGGCACGTAATCTTTCTGCTGCTTGTTCTGCGGTGAGATCGCGCTGGCTTTCGCCCAGCATTTCATAGCCCACCATAAATTTTCGCACCGTGGCAGAACGTAATAATGGGGGATAAAAATGCGCGTGCAATTGCCAATGATCATTTTCTTTGCCATTAAATGGGGCAAAATGAAAGCCCATTGAATAAGGGAAAGAGGTTTCAAACAGATTGTCATATTTGGTGGAGAGCAATTTCAAAGCAAGCGCTAAATCTTGCTGTTGTTCAGCGCTGAGCTGGGCAAAATTTTTAATATGGGCTTTTGGCAACAACAACGTCTCAAATGGCCACACAGCCCAATAAGGCACAAGGGCAACCCAGTGTTTGGTTTCAACCACAATGCGTTCTTTCAGCGCTAATTCACGCTGCACATAGTCCACCAATAGTACTGAACCGTATTTTTCAAAGTAACGTTGTTGCGCTAAATCTTCTTGCGCCACTTCATTAGGGAGAAAACTATTCGCCCAAATTTGCCCGTGTGGGTGCGGATTGGAACAACCCATTGCAGCCCCTTTATTTTCAAAGATTTGCACCCAAGCATAACGCTGCCCTAGCTCGTTAAGCTGAGTTTGCCATACGTCAATGACATCAGCAATTTCTTCCACCGTCAGCAATGGCAAGGTTTTGCTGTGATCAGGTGAAAAGCAAATCACACGGCTTTCTCCCTCTGCTTGAGCGGTTTGAAAAAGGGGATCAGCACTCGGCGCGGGGGCTGGCGTTTGTTCTAACAAGGCGGAAAAGTCATTTTTAAACACAAAAGGCTTGCGGTAATCAGGGTTTTGTTCACCTGTAATGCGCTTATTGTTTGGGCAAAGGTAGCAGCTTGGATCATAGCAAGGTTTTTGTTCTTCTTCATTTTTTTCTTGCTGACCTTGCCACGGACGTTTTGCTCGATGGGGAGAAACCAGCACCCAACGGTCAATCAGCGGATTATAGCGGCGGTGTGGATGATCGGCCGCAACAAATTGTTCAGACATAATATTCCCCTTTCTTGAAATTTTTTGAAAACGGTTACATAAACACTGCTATAAAATAACAGATTACACAAAATAAACTTTTAACTAGATCACAAATTAGCAAATAAGTAGCATTTTTTGTGATAAAGTTGTCATTTTTAAGGGGAAGCGTTTTCAATCGAACTGAATTCTTTATATGATAAGTGCGGTGTTAATTTGCAGAGTTTTTAGGGGAGAATATGATTACCATTCGTGATGTAGCAAAACAGGCGGGTGTTTCGGTGGCAACAGTTTCGCGCGTGTTGAATAATCATTCTTCTGCTAGTGAAAAAGCTCGTCTGGTAGTGCAAAAAGCAGTGCAGGAATTGGGCTATCACCCTAATGCTAATGCGCAAGCCCTTGCTTTGCAAACCACCGACACCATTGGTGTGGTGGTGACTGATGTTACTGATCCTTTCTTTGCGATTTTAGTGAAAGCAGTGGATAAAGTGGCGGAGCTACACCACAAAAGCATTTTGATCGGCATTGGCTATCATAATGCGGAAAAGGAACGTAACGCGATTGAAACCTTGCTACGCAAGCGTTGTAGCTGTTTGGTAGTTCACGCTAAAGCGTTGAGTGATGAAGAACTCAGCCAATATTTAAGCCGTATTGCGGGAATGGTGGTGATTAATCGCGTGGTACAAGGCTATGAAAATCGCTGCGTGAGCTTGGATAATACCAAAGGTACGTTTATTGCCACGGAAAATTTAATCCGCCTTGGGCATAAGCAAATTGGCTATATTGGCTCAAATCACCAAATCAGTGATGAAGCAGAACGCATTCAAGGCTATTTGAATGCTCTTGCGCAGCACAATTTGCCAATGGCAGAACACCGTATTGCGCACAGTTCACCTGATTTCGAGGGGGGCGAGCAAGCGATGATCCATTTGTTGAGCTACAATTCTGATTTAACTGCTGTGGTTGCCTACAACGACACAATGGCAGCGGGTGCCATTTCAGTTTTGAATGAAAACAGTATCAACGTGCCGAAACAATTTTCCATTATCGGTTTTGATGATATGCCGATTGCTCGCTATCTGATCCCTAAGCTCACCACCATTCGCTATCCCATTGATTTAATGGCAACTTATGCAGCAAATCTAGCGTTAAGTTTGGTGGATAACCGCATTAATACACCAATTCATACCCAATTTAACCCCACCCTAGTCAGACGATTTTCCACAGAACCTTGTGATTGATTTATGATCATCGTCACATTTTTGAATATTTTTTGTAATCGCTTACAGTAAGTGTGAGGGGGATCACAGTCTTACAGCTTATTTTCTTATATGCTTAAGTGCGCTAGAGGTCAATTTTCCACTAAACAATTAAGGAGCTATCCCTATGAAAAAAATCTCATTAAAAATCACCGCACTTGCTTTAACCTTGGGGCTTGCTGGTACTGTTGCTCAAGCAGCGAATCGTGTGGGGGTAACTATTTATAAATATGATGACAACTTTATGTCATTAATGCGTCAAGAAATTGATAAAGAAGCAAAACAATTTAAAGACATTGAATTGTTAATGAATGATTCACAAAATGCCCAATCAGTGCAAAATGACCAAGTAGATGTATTGATTTCTAAAGGGGTGAAAGCCCTTGCGATTAATCTGGTTGATCCAGCGGCTGCGCCAACCATTATCAAAAAAGCACAGTTAGAAGATGTGCCAGTGATTTTCTTCAATAAAGATCCTGGTGCAAAAGCTATTGGTAGTTATGAACAAGCTTATTATGTAGGGACTGAGCCGAAAGAATCTGGCGTGATCCAAGGTCAGTTGATTGCGAAACACTGGAAAGCCAACCCTGCTTATGACTTAAATAAAGATGGCAAAATTCAATATGTCTTATTAAAAGGTGAGCCAGGCCACCCAGATGCAGAAGCACGTACTAAATATGTGATTGAAGAGCTAAATAAAAATGGCATTGAAACCGAACAACTCTTTATCGACACAGGGATGTGGGATGCGGCATTAGCGAAAGATAAAATGGATGCGTGGTTATCAAGTCCGAAAGCTAATGAAATTGAAGTGATTATTTCTAACAATGATGGTATGGCAATGGGGGCCTTAGAGGCCACTAAAGCACACGGTAAAAAATTACCAATCTTTGGTGTAGATGCTCTACCAGAAGTGTTACAGTTAGTCAAAAAAGGTGAAATAGCTGGAACAGTACTAAATGATGGTGTAACACAAGGTAAAGTGATTGTGCAATTTGCCGATAACTTAGCCAAAGGTAAGCCTATTGCTGAAGGAACAAACTGGACATTAGAAAATAAAGTACTACGAATTCCTTATGTGGGCGTTGATGCCGATAACCTAAAAGATTTCTTAAAATAATTTTATTGCTATAGGGGAAGGCAGGCTTCCCCTTTTCTGTGGGGGTGGCTATGACAGAACGAACACCAGATACCCAAGAAGTCTTGCTTACAATGACGAATGTAAGCAAAACCTTTCCGGGCGTTAAAGCTTTAGACCGGGCAAATCTCACCGTGCGTTCTCATTCAGTACACGCATTGATGGGAGAAAATGGGGCGGGGAAATCCACCTTGCTTAAATGTTTATTTGGTATTTATGCGAAAGATGAAGGGGAGATTCTCTTTTTAAATCGCCCCGTGAATTTTAAAACCTCGAAAGAGGCACTTGAGAATGGCATCTCTATGGTTCACCAAGAACTCAATCTTGTGCGCCAACGTAATGTGATGGATAACCTGTGGTTAGGACGTTATCCACTAAAAGGCGTATTTGTGGATCACGCCAAAATGTATCGTGATACTAAAGCCATTTTTGATGAATTGGATATTGATGTTGATCCAAAAGAAAAAGTGGCGAATCTCTCTGTTTCACAAATGCAAATGATTGAAATTGCAAAGGCCTTTTCTTACAACGCAAAAATTGTGATTATGGACGAACCCACTTCATCACTATCAGAAAAAGAAGTGGAACATTTATTTAAAATCATCGAAAAGCTGAAAGCACGTGGCTGCGGGATTATTTATATTTCCCATAAAATGGACGAAATTTTCAAAATTTGCGATGAAATCACTATTTTACGTGATGGCAAATGGATCAATACTGTCCCAGTAAAAGACGTCACCATGGATGATATTGTGGCAATGATGGTAGGGCGTGAGCTAACGCAACGTTTCCCTGAAAAAACCAACACACCACAAGAAGTGATTTTAGAAGTTGAAAACCTGACTGCACTGAACCAACCCTCTATTCAAAATGTCAGCTTCCAACTTCGTAAAGGGGAAATTCTCGGCATTGCAGGGCTTGTTGGGGCAAAACGCACGGACATCGTTGAAACCATTTTCGGCGTACGTGAACGTAAAACGGGCGAGATTAAATTGTACGGAAAAACAATGAAAAATCGCACCGCACTTGAAGCCATTAATAACGGTTTTGCCTTGGTAACGGAAGAGCGCCGTTCCACAGGGATTTATTCCAATCTAAATATTGAATTTAACTCATTGATTTCAAATATGAAATCCTATCTAGGACGGCTTGGCTTATTAAGTGGCGAGAAAATGAAAAGCGACACCCAATGGGTGATTGATGCAATGAATGTGAAAACGCCATCACATAAAACTACCATTGGCTCACTTTCAGGCGGAAATCAGCAAAAAGTGGTGATTGGTCGCTGGTTGCTCACTCAGCCTGAGATTTTAATGCTTGATGAACCAACGCGCGGCATTGATATTGGTGCAAAATTTGAAATTTACCAACTGATTATGGAACTCGCCAAAAAAGATAAAGGCATTATTATGATTTCTTCCGAAATGCCAGAACTGTTAGGCGTAACCGACCGTATTTTGGTAATGAGTAACGGAAAAGTGGCGGGCATTGTAGAAACTGCAAAAACGTCGCAAGAAGAAATTCTGCAACTTGCCGCAAAATATCTTTAATTTAGAAGGAAATGAATTATGTCAGCTTTAAAACAAAATAAATCGCTAGATTTCCTTAAACAAAACGCTATTTACTTTGTGCTGCTGGTGCTTCTTGGCATTATCATTATGCAAGATTCCAGCTTTTTGAGTTTAAGAAATTTTAGTAATATTCTTACCCAATCTTCTGTGCGTTTAATCATTGCCCTTGGTGTGGCGGGGGTGCTGATTACTCAAGGAACAGACTTATCCGCAGGGCGTCAAGTCGGGCTTGCCGCGGTAATTTCAGCTACACTTCTGCAAGCGATGGATAATATGAACCGTGTGTTTCCTAATTTAAGTGAGATTCCGATTCCTGTTGTTATTCTCACTGTTTGTGTGGTGGGGGCATTAATTGGGTTAGTGAATGGTATCGTGATTGCCTATCTTAACGTCACACCATTTATTGCTACTATGGGAACAATGATTATTGTTTATGGTATTAACTCACTTTATTATGATGCAGTAGGTTCATCGCCAATTGCTGGATTTAACGAGCAATTTTCCACGTTTTCTCAGGGCTTTTTCCGTTTAGGCACTTTCAAATTATCCTATATCACAATCTATGCCGCCATTTGCGCGTTATTCGTATGGATTTTATGGAACAAAACTCGCTTCGGCAAAAATATCTTTGCGATTGGTGGAAACCCAGAGGCAGCGCGCGTTTCTGGAGTCAATGTAACTCGTAACCTTGTTATTATCTATATGATTGCTGGTGTGTTTTATGCTTTCGGCGGAATGCTTGAAGCTGGACGTATTGGTAGTGCCACCAATAATCTCGGATTTATGTATGAGCTTGATGCGATTGCTGCTTGTGTTGTTGGTGGGGTTTCCTTTGCCGGTGGCGTTGGTACGGTGATGGGGGTTGTAACAGGGGTGCTCATTTTTACAGTAATCAACTATGGACTCACTTACATTGGTGTAAATCCATATTGGCAATATATTATCAAAGGTAGCATCATTATCTTTGCGGTGGCAATTGATTCACTTAAGTATGCAAAGAAAAAATAATTTTTATTAAAACATACAAAAATCATCGCGAAAGTGCGGTGATTTTTTTATGGATTTTAGATTTACATACGAAATTTTTTCGATTAAGTATAGTGTTATATCGAATTCCCCTCAACGCGCACTTTCTAAGCCAATAACGCTCATCACACCTTGCAATAAAACTGAATACAAAGAACTATAAAAAGGAATAAGAGAGGTTAGTTTTATCATACAGAGTGTGCAATTTATTAAAATTTTATAAGAAATGGAAGATTGTCATAAAACTGTAATATTGTTCTATTAGACTTCAATTTGCCAAATAACTGGCGATCTAGAGAACGGAGAGATTAATATGAAGAAGTCTATTGTTAAGATTTTTACGGTATTAGGGATATCAATAAGTTTACTGAATGTAGCAAAAGCGCAGACTATTACTGGTGCAGGCGCTTCATTTCCTTATCCGATCTATGCTAAATGGGCATCACTTTATGAAAAAGAAACGGGTAACCGAGTAAATTACCAGTCAATAGGATCTGGTGGTGGCCAACAACAGATTATATCAAAAACGATTGATTTTGGTGCTTCAGATGATCCAATGAAAGCTGCGTTGATAGCTGAACATAAGCTTTTACAATTCCCAGCTATTATTGGTGGAACAGTACCTGTTGTTAATATTCCCGATATTTCTGCAGGAGAATTAAAGCTATCAGGAGAGTTAGTTGCAGATATTTTCTTGGGCAAAATTAAAAAATGGAATGATCCTGCCATTGCTAAACTAAATGAAAAACTAACACTACCAGAGAAAGATATCATTGTAATTTATCGTTCTGATGGTTCTGGTACAACATTTGGTTGGACAAATTATTTATCGAAAGTTTCTTCTGAATGGAAAGAGAAAGTAGGGGAAGGAAAATCTGTAAAATGGCCTGTAGGACAAGGCGGTAAAGGTAATGAGGGTGTAGCAGCTTATGTTGGACAGATTAAATATTCAATTAGTTATGTTGAATATGCATATGCTAAACAAAATAACTTAGCTTGGGTTACGTTGCAAAATAAAGATGGAAAATTTGTAGCGCCTTCAAAAGAGAGTTTTACCTCTGCTGCAGCTAATGCAAAATGGAATGAAGTAGAAAATATGGGTGTTATATTAACAAATGAATCTGGTGCGAACTCTTGGCCAATTACCGCTGCAAGTTTTATTTTATTACATAAAGTAGCAGATAAGCCTGAATCAACAAAAGGTGTACTGGATTTCTTTGACTGGGCATTTACCAAGGGGCAAAATGCAGCAAGTGAGTTGGATTATGTGCCGTTACCTAGTGAAGTAATTAAACAAATTAAAACCAAGTGGCAATCTGAAATTAAAGATGTAAATGGAAAGGCTGTTTATTAAAGTAGCGGCCATTTTTTAAATAGCTTATGGGCTTAGCTATTCAATTAGCTAAGCTCTAATATCAATGAATTACATATGAAAAATCTTAAATCTCAGTGTAGCAGACAAAAAATTTTTGAGCTTGTTTTTCATAGCTTAACTAAGTTCTTTGCGTTTATTGTTCTTATTATGCTAGCTTCCATTTTGATATCTTTAATCTATGGAAGCTGGGATTCTATTAAGCAGTTTGGCATTTCATTTTTATGGACTAATGAATGGAATCCAACACAAGATATCTATGGTGCAATTGTTCCTGTCGTTGGGACGTTGATTTCCGCACTCTTTGCCTTAATTATTGCAGTACCTATTTCTTTTGGAATTGCTACTTTTTTAATAGAACTCGCACCAGAGCCATTGAAAAAACCTATTAGTATCGCGGTAGAAATGTTGGCTGCAATCCCTTCTATTATTTATGGTATGTGGGGGCTATTTGTTTTTGTACCATTATTTCAGACATATATACAACCACATTTAATCGATACGCTTGGTGACATACCTTACGTTGGCGTATTATTTTCTGGCGCCCCATTTGGTGTAGGCCTTTTTACTGCAGGATTAGTGCTTGCAATTATGATTATTCCTTTCATCGCATCTATTATGCGAGAGGTGTTTTCGGTCGTTCCTCCTATGCTGAAAGAATCGGCTTATGGATTAGGCTCAACAACTTGGGAGGTGGTATGGCATGTTGTTTTACCTTACACCAAAACGGGAGTAATTGGCGGGATTATGTTAGGGCTTGGCCGGGCATTAGGTGAAACCATGGCGATTACGTTTGTTATTGGTAATTCTTTTAATTTGCCGAATTCTATTTTTTCCCCAAGTACCTCAATTGCATCAGCGATTGCTAATGAATTTAATGAGGCGTCTGGATTACAAAAATCCTCGTTGATGGAATTGGGTCTGATTTTATTCTTAATCACTACTTTAGTACTTGCATCATCTCGTATTTTGATTGCTCGTATGACGTTAAAAGAAGGGAAGCACTAATTATGCAAAACTATATAACAGGTCGTTTTAAACAACGTAAATGCATAAATAAGGTAATGATTGGAGTTGCAATACTGGCAGTTATTTTTGGATTATTTTGGCTCTCGTGGATTATTATTACTCTAATAATAAAAGGAGTGCCAGCATTTTCTATTGAGCTATTTTTAGAAAAAACACCTGGACCAGGAGAAAAAGGCGGGCTATTAAATGCACTTATTGGCTCAACACAAATGCTAGTTATTGCATTACTTATCGGGGCGCCGATAGGTGTTTTGGCTGGAACATACCTAGCAGAGTATGGACGATTTAGCAAATTAGCCTCGATGACACGTTTTTTAAACGATATTTTGCTTTCAGCGCCCTCAATTATTATTGGGTTATTTATTTACTCAATTTATGTTGCTCAAGTAAATCACTTTTCGGGATGGGCAGGCGCGTTAGCATTAGCCGTGATAGTTATTCCAATTGTAGTTAGAACGACAGAAAATATGCTAGTATTAATTCCAAATAATCTACGTGAAGCTGCTATTTCACTAGGTTGTCCTCGTTGGAAAGTTATTACAATGATTTGCTACAAAGCAGTAAAATCAGGGATTTTAACAGGGATTTTACTTGCCGTGGCAAGAATAGCAGGAGAAACTGCGCCACTTCTTTTTACCGCACTATCAAATCAATTTATCTCATTTAATATGAATGAGCCAATGTCTAACTTACCAGTGGTTATTTACCAATATGCAGCGAGTCCATTTAAAGATTGGAATGAATTGGCTTGGGCAGGTGCAAGCTTAATTACTATTTTTGTACTAGGCTTAAATATATTCATTCGTTTTTATTTTAGTAATCAAAAAAAATAGGGATATAAAAATATGATCGATCTAAATAATACAAAAATTAATGTAAGGAATTTGAATTTCTATTATGGCGATTTTCATGCTTTAAAAGATATCAATTTACGTATCCCACATAATAAAGTTACTGCATTTATTGGTCCATCTGGCTGTGGAAAGTCAACACTATTAAGAACATTTAATCGCATGTTTGAGCTTTACCCTACACAAAAGGCAACAGGAGAAATTTATCTTGATGATGAGGACTTACTAACCACAAAGACCGATATTGCTATTATTCGAGCTAAAGTTGGTATGGTATTTCAAAAACCCACTCCTTTCCCTATGTCAATTTATGATAATATTGCGTTTGGTATTAAGTTATTTGAAAAACTCAGTAAATCAGAAATGAACGAACGTGTTGAGTGGGCTTTGACAAAAGCAGCACTATGGAATGAAGTGAAAGATAAGCTTAATAAAAGTGGTGATAGTTTATCTGGTGGGCAACAGCAACGTTTGTGTATTGCTAGAAGTATTGCGATAAAACCCGAAGTATTATTACTTGATGAGCCTTGTTCTGCTTTGGATCCTATTTCTACCATGAAAATTGAAGAGCTTATCTTTGAATTAAAACAAGATTACACCGTGGCTATCGTAACCCATAATATGCAACAAGCTGCACGTTGTTCTGACTATACCGCCTATATGTATTTGGGGGAATTGGTAGAGTTTGGAGAAACAAAAAACATTTTTGAGCAACCAAATGACAAAAGGACTGAAGATTACATTAATGGCAGAATGGGCTAGTTACTTAGTAGGCTGATGGCTATTTTTTATGGAGCTAGGAGAGGCAATGGCAACTCAAATTTTGGTGATTGAAGATGAGCAAGCAATTCGAGAAATGATTAAATTATTTCTTGAACAACAAGGCTATGAAGTTCTTGAAGCATTTGATTATCAAAGTGCGGTCAAAAAAATAGAAGAAACGCCAAAATTAGTTTTATTAGATTGGATGTTACCTGGTCGTTCAGGCATTCAATTTATTCAATATTTGAAGAAAATGCCTAAATTTGACAGCATTCCAATTATTATGCTTACTGCTCGTAGCGCAGAAGATGATTGTATTGCTTGCTTGAATGCAGGCGCAGATGATTATGTAACAAAACCATTTTCACCTAAAGTTTTACTTGCACGGATTGATGCATTATTGCGTAGAGCCTATGAACAAGCTCCTAATATATTAAATATAGATGGTTTAATACTTGATCAAAATGCAAAGCGTGTTACCTATCAACAAAGTGAAATTAATCTGAGCTCCACAGAATTTAAATTATTACATTTCTTTATGCTGCATCCAGAGAAAGTTTATAGTAGATCTCAGTTGCTTGATTTTATTTGGGGAAATGATATTTATGTGGAGGATCGAACTGTAGATGTTTATATTCGGAGATTGCGTAAATGTTTAGAGCCTTATCACTTTGAACGTTATATACAGACTGTGCGAGGGAGTGGCTATCGGTTTTCAAATCATTTTTGGAGTAATGAATGAGGATCAGGCTTTCTTATAAGCACATTGTGCTAGAAGCAATTTTAGTTATAACTACAGCATTATTTTTTAGTTTATTTGCAAAAGATTTTTATTTTTGGATTATTATCTGTTTAATTATTTCCTTAATTTGGCATCATAATAATGAATTTAAATTATTAGAAATTTTATATCCTCAGCTAGAATATAAAAAAAGAAAGACAATTTTAGAGTATATATTACCTACTCAGGACTATTGGAAACGTAAAAGCCGTAAAGAAAAAATAAAGACACTAAGGCTATTATCAAAACTAAATAAAAATATTCAATATTTTCCTGAAGGGGTTATTATATGCCAGAAAGATGGAGATATATCTTGGTGTAATAGTGCGGCACAAGAAATATTTTCTTTTTACTGGCATAAGAAAGCGCATAAAAATATTTTTAATATTATTTTTTATCCAGAATTCAAAGACTATTTTCATAATTCTTCTACTCAACATCCTTTGATTTTATTGACAGAGGACCAACGTTATATTGAGATTAGTATAAATATTTATGATAGCCAAAGTTCTCTTGTCATTATGCGTGATGTTACACAGTTAATTAGGCTTCTACACACTCGGCAAACATTTTTAGCTAACGTAAACCATGAATTACGAACTCCTCTTACTGTTTTGAAAGGTTATTTAGAGTTGTTGGGAGAAAATAAACCTCAGGATCCTTTATATAACAAAGCTATTCAAGCGATGCTTGAACAGAGTCAAAGAATGTCCCATTTGTTGGATCAATTAAGTCTTCTTGCAAAAATTGAACATTCTAATAATGAACATTATCCTGTAGATTTATCTGAAATTATTAATTCATTGCAAAAAAATGCGTTGATTCTCCATGATGATTCACAAAAATTGACTTTTGATATTGAGCCTAATTTAGAGATATTAGGTGATGCAAATCAGTTGCAAAGTGCGGTATCGAATTTAATCTATAATGCGATTAGACATTCAGGAAAGAATACACATATTCACGTAAGCTGGCAGCGTTGTCCTGAAGGTGCTAAATTTACAGTCTCCGACAATGGCGTTGGTATATCAGAAAAACATATTCCGCATTTAACAGAACGTTTCTATAGAGTAGATGAATCTCGTAATAACCAAACGGGCGGAAGTGGATTAGGTTTAGCTATTGTTAAGCATATTCTCGAACAACATCATACAAACTTAGAGATTACAAGTGAAAAAGGGCAAGGCAGTACTTTTTCTTTTCAGATTAATAGCAAATATTTGGTTGATGACTCCTCTATGACCAAGCTCCCGAGTAAATGACCACACTTTATCTTTTATGAAGCTGGACGCTTTTACTAAAATTTTTGGCCAAATTATCATCAAATAAACAAGATTCTAGTTGAAATTAGCGCTTTTGTTCTTATATAAGTCAAAAATTTTAAAGAGGAAAATACGATGAATAAAAATCAAGAAACGCGTGGATTTCAATCTGAAGTTAAACAGTTACTCCAATTAATGATCCACTCACTTTACTCTAATAAAGAAATCTTTTTGCGTGAGTTAATCTCAAATGCGTCTGACGCAGCGGACAAGCTACGCTTTAAAGCCCTTTCTGTACCAGAATTATATGAAGGCGATGGTGATTTAAAAGTTCGCATTAGCTTTGATGAAGAAAAAGGCACCATCACCATTAGTGATAACGGGATTGGAATGACGCGCGAGCAAGTCATCGATCATTTAGGTACGATTGCCAAATCAGGAACGAAAGAATTTTTAACCGCACTTGGCGCGGATCAAGCTAAAGACAGCCAGCTTATCGGGCAATTTGGTGTCGGTTTTTATTCTGCCTTTATTGTGGCGGATAAAGTGACCGTGAAAACCCGTGCAGCAGGTGTGCCTGCAGATCAAGGCGTGTTGTGGGAATCCACTGGTGAAGGTGAATATACCGTTGAAAATATTGAGAAAAAAGATCGTGGAACGGAGATCACGTTGCACTTGCGTGCGGAAGATAAAGGCTTTGCCAATGCGTGGCGTTTACGTGAAATCATCAGCAAATATTCCGATCATATTGGTTTGCCAGTAGAAATTTTGACGCCAGAATATGATGATGAAGGCAAAGAAAAAGGCGTGAAATGGGAAAAGATCAATAAAGCCCAAGCCCTTTGGACTCGTTCGAAAGCCGAAATCTCTGATGAAGAATATAAAGAATTTTACAAACATTTAAGCCATGATTTCGCGGATCCACTTTTATGGGCACATAATAAAGTAGAAGGAAATCAAGAATATACCAGCTTGCTTTATGTGCCGTCTAAGGCTCCTTGGGATCTCTTTAACCGTGATCACAAACAAGGCTTGAAGCTCTATGTGCAACGTGTGTTTATTATGGACGATGCGGAACAATTTATGCCGAATTATCTGCGTTTTATGCGTGGTTTAATTGATAGCAATGATTTACCGCTCAATGTTTCTCGTGAAATTCTGCAAGATAACAAAGTGACCGCCGCCTTGCGTAAAGCGCTTACCAAGCGTTCATTACAAATGTTAGAAAAATTAGCGAAAGACAACCCAGAGCAATATTTACAATTTTGGAAAGAATTTGGCTTGGTGTTAAAAGAAGGGGTAGCGGAAGATGTGGCTAACCGTGAGCAAATTGCGCACTTATATCGTTTTGCTTCGACCCATAATGATAGCAGTGAGCAAACTTCTTCCTTGCAAGATTATGTTTCGCGAATGAAAGAAGGGCAAAAAGCCATTTATTACATCACCGCAGATAGCTATATTGCGGCGAAAAATAGCCCGCACTTAGAGCTGTTTAATAAGAAAGGCATTGAAGTGTTGTTGCTTTCTGGTCGCATTGATGAATGGATGGTAAGTTATCTCACTGAATTTGATGGTAAACCATTGCAGCCTATCACCAAGTCCGAGCTCGATTTAGGCGATTTGGCTGATCAAGAGCAGGAAGAGCAAAAGGCACAAGATGAGGCATTTGGCTCGTTTATTGAGCGAGTGAAAGCTTTATTAGGTGATCGTGTGAAAGCGGTGCGTTTAACCCATCGTTTAACCGACACGCCTGCGGTAGTTTCGACCGATAACGATCAAATGACCACACAAATGGCGAAATTATTTGCAATGAGTGGGCAGCCAGTGCCTGAAGTAAAATATACTTTCGAGCTAAATCCAGAGCATAATTTAGTGAAGAAAGTGGCTGATATGGTAGATGAAGAACAATTTGCCAACTGGATTGAATTACTACTTGAGCAAGCGATGCTTGCTGAACGTGGATCCTTGGAAAACCCAACAGCATTCATTAAACGTGTAAATGAGTTGTTATCTTAATAAATTAGGTTAGAATAGAAGCGTTGTCTAAAACTAGGCAACGCTTATTGTTTAGACTCATAAAAAGGAATGGTATGAAAAAATTTATTGTTGTTATCAGCTTATTGTTATCTGCTTGTAGTTCAGTGCTTAATATCAGTCAATCTGCTAAATTAGTGAACAGCTGCCAAACCTATTTCAATATCTTAGATGAGAATGTGGCGACATCTACTTTACCTGCGGAAACATTGCAGGCATTGCAACAGGATTTTGCACAATATCGCAAAGAATTTACTAAACTCTCTTTAGAGAAACAAGAGCAATTCTGCCGTGCACGTTTGGCACGTTTTCAACATTAATTTGCTTTCCCCGCGTAACAAGGAGCGTCAATGAGCATTTTTATTGCGTGGGGAAATGTTCATCAGTCTTATCCTTTCGAGCAAATTCCAACGGCATTACTCACGCCTAAATTACGTCAAGCACGGCCTGAACAACAGCGTTTGTTGCAACGTTATCGCTGCCGTTGGGTGGCGCATTTTTTGTTATGGGAGTTAGTAAAAACAGCAAAAATTTCCACCGCGCTTTTATCACAAATCGCATACAGCCAAAGCCAGCGCCCTTATTTTCCGACGCCAAATATTGATTTTAATATCAGCCATTCAGGCAATTGGGTGGCGGTGATGCTCAAGGTTGATGAAAAAAAAGAGGGAATCCAAAGTGCGGTAGGAATTGACATCGAATTTCCGCAAAAAGCACGAGATTATGCCGCCTTGCTTGGCCATTTTGCAGCCGAACAAGAGCAACAATGGTTTGCCAAGCAGCCCGACAAAAAAACAGCCTTTTATCGTATTTGGTGTTTGCGTGAAGCACTGTTGAAATCCCAAGGTGTGGGCATTGTAAAATTATCTGAAGTGGATCATCAAGCCGATAGCCAGCAATTATTTTCAGCTTATTGTCCGCAAGGAGAAGCCCTATTCACCGAAGAGTTGCCTTTTTATTTTGCCGCCTTTGCTAATGAAACCCTTGCAACAGCACATTATTTTTATTGGAATGATAAAGGCTTAATTCCCACTGAATTAAAGCAAAAAATTTGCTATAAAGTGAACCGCACTTTAACAGATTTTTGACGGCTTAAAGGGAGGGAAAAGCGGGCAATCTGCCCTAGACTTCACCTATTATTTTGTTTAGACTTGTAACAATTTTTTGACAAATGGAGAAAAGAATGTCCTTTAATGGTTCAGAGCAAGATCCTTGGGGAAAACCAGGGAGCAACCCAAATCAATCGGATAACAAATCCGATCCAAATAACCAATGGGATAAACGCAATAAGCAAGAACAATCCCCACCTGATCTTGAAGAAGTATTTAGCAATTTATTGAAAAAACTCGGTGGCGGTCAAAATGGCGGCAACCATAATGGCGGTAGCAAAGGTCTATCTTTCGGCTTAGGTAAATTATTACCTATTGCCGCCCTGATTGGCGCAATTGTTTGGGGCGTGAGCGGTTTTTACACTGTGAAAGAAGCGGAACGTGGCGTAGTGTTACGTTTTGGTGAGCTGGAAAAAATCGTGCAGCCAGGTTTGAACTGGAAACCAACTTTTGTAGATAAAGTGATTCCCGTTAATGTCGAGCAAGTAAAAGAGCTGAAAACCCAAGGGGCAATGCTCACTCGCGATGAAAATATGGTGAAAGTTGAAATGACCGTGCAATATCGTGTGAGTGATCCTGCGAAATATTTATTCAGTGTAACCAATGCCGATGACAGCTTAAATCAAGCCACCGACAGTGCTTTGCGTTATGTGATCGGGCATATGTCAATGGATGATATTTTAACCACAGGACGTTCTATTGTGCGTGAAGACACTTGGAAAGCCTTGAATGGCATTATTCAGCCTTATGATATGGGACTGGAAGTGCTTGATGTGAACTTCCAATCTGCGCGTCCGCCAGAAGAAGTGAAAGCTGCCTTTGATGATGCGATTAAAGCACAAGAAGACGAACAACGTTATATTCGTGAAGCGGAAGCTTATGCACGTGAGCAAGAGCCAATCGCGCGCGGTAATGCACAACGCATTATTGAAGAAGCCACGGCCTATAAAGATCAAGTGGTGTTAAATGCGCAAGGTGAAGTGGAGCGTTTCCAACGCCTATTGCCAGAATTTAAAGCAGCCCCGCAATTATTGCGTGATCGCTTATATATTCAAACTATGGAAAAAGTGATGGCAAACACGCCAAAAGTATTGCTTGATGGCAATGGCAATAATTTAAGTGTGCTGCCGCTCGATAAAATTTTATCGCCAAAAAATAGTGAAAAAAGCACCGCACCTAATCCAACTAATGCACAAAGTGCGGTGAAAAATCAGGATAGTTATTCTGATACTCGCTCTTTTTCCAGCAGTGAGAACTATCCACAATCATCTGAAAATCGCCAAGGGAGATTTAACTAATGCGTAAGATTTTAACCCCTGTTTTACTGGTATTGCTTGCGGTGATTTATTCTAGCCTTGTGATTGTAGATGAAGGCACGCGTGGCATTATGTTACGTTTTGGTAAGGTTCAACGTGATGGTCAGAACAAAGTGGTGGTGTATGAGCCAGGGTTACACCTTAAAATCCCATTTATAGACTCAATGAAAGTATTAGATGCACGTATTCGTACGCTTGATGGGGCAGCGGATCGTTTTGTTACGGTAGAGAAAAAGGATCTCTTAGTAGATTCTTATGTAAAATGGCACATCAGTGATTTCGGCCGCTTTTTTACCGCAACGGGTGGCGGAGATTATACTCAAGCTGCTAATTTATTACGACGTAAAGTCAATGACCGTTTACGCTCTGAAGTAGGCTCACGCACGATTAAAGATATTGTGTCAGGGACACGCGGCGAATTAATGGTTGGCGCACGCAAAGCCTTGAATACAGGGCAGGATAGCACGTCAGAATTAGGTATTGAAGTAGTAGATGTGCGGGTAAAACAAATCAATCTACCTGATGAAGTGTCTTCATCAATCTACCAACGTATGCGTGCAGAGCGTGATGCTGTGGCTCGTGAGCATCGTTCACAAGGTAAAGAAAAAGCCGCATTTATTCAAGCCGATGTGGATCGTAAAGTCACGGTAATTTTGGCCACAGCCAATAAAACGGCACAAGAATTGCGTGGTAACGGTGATGCCGCCGCCGCCAAACTCTACGCCGATGCCTTTGCGCAAGAACCTGAGTTTTACAGCTTTGTGCGCAGTATGAAAGCCTACGAAAAAAGCTTTGCAGAATCAAACAATATGCTGATTCTCAAACCAGACAGCGACTTCTTCCGCTTTATGCAAGCGCCGAAGTAAGCTGAAGTAAAAGATATGGGGTTATTAAGTTAGCCCCAAATTTCCCACTATTCTCGCAAAATCTTCACTTGCTCTTGCTATAATTTTATGATCAAAGCTAGAGGGAATTATGGCAACTCGACCAAAAGATATTGATGCTACGCTCTTGCAGCTAGAAATTTTGAGGATTATTCCTAGGCTGCCAGCGAGTATAGATGCAAAAATGATTCATGAAAAACTGAAAGATTTAGGCTTTAATCGTGATTTACGTAGTATTCAGAGAACGCTACAAACACTTTGCTTACATTTTGACGATTTAGAATGTAATAACGATAGCAAGCCTTATACCTATTACTGGAAAGAACGTTCAGCTGGATTCGCTCTACCAGTTTTAAATGAGCAACAATCACTATTACTCAAACTCGCAGAAAAACAGCTTAAATACCTGTTACCTGCGAATATTATGTCCTCAATGAAACCCTTTTTCGATCAAGCGGATCGAATGGTTTCAGGTGTTTATCCAAATGGCAAAGAAAAGCCTACACATCAATGGCTCGATAAAGTTTGTATCACGCCGACAAGTTTACCGTTAATTCCTGCTAAAATCGGAGCTGATATTTTTTCAGCTGTTAGCCAAGCACTATATCAAAATAAGTTACTGAAGATTGCATATCAAAATCCAAGTGGTAAAAAATATGTTAAGACTATTATGCCTCTGGCAATTGCACAGCAAGGTGCAAGCATTTACCTTATTTGCCGTTTTGATGGATTTTCCGATACACGAATGTTGGCAATGCACCGCATCCGTAAAGCAGAAATTTCTACATTTAGCTTTGAACGCCCGAAAGATTTTAATTTACAAACTTATCAAGAAGAAGGACATTTAGGTTTTACAAGCTATCAGAATATTTGCAAAATTCGCCTGACTTTTTCTATCGCAAAATGGGCGGGGTTTCATTTGACGGAAACACCACTCTCTAAAGATCAACAAATTTTAGAAGAAAGTGATAAACATTACCGTTTTCAAGCAACCGTTTCTGAGAATGATATGCTGGAGTGGTGGCTTTTAAAATTTGGCGAGGATATTTGGGATATTGAGCGAGAGCCGTTAACATAGTTTACCTGCTATATAATTTGAATAAAACTCCTGGCAAACAGTCAATTAGGAGAAACCTTATGCCATTTCAACTCACATTTTGCCAGCAAGCTGGTAATGATAAAAAACATAATCAAGATGCGTTATTCAATGGTGTGAACGTTTACCAATGGCAGCTAAAAAATGCTGAAAGTGTTATTTTATATGAGGATAAGGTAATTTTTGGCATTGCCGATGGTATTTCTAATGGCCCAAAACCTCAACTCGCTAGTCGATTTTTAATGGAACAATTAAGTCACTGTCAAACGCTTAGCTCAGCTTGGCTAAGGGCAATTCAAAATAAGTTGAGTGAACGGTATGCTCAATCTTATTTTGGAACGAGTAGTACCTTTGTTGCCTGTGAATTATATGCGGATGGAAGTGGTAAAATAATCAATACAGGTGATAGTCGAGCTTATAAAATCACGATAAATGACGAGTGGCAACAACTCAGTTTTGATCATACTGTTCTTGCTGAAATGCAAGCTCAAGGTTTAGTTGGCGAACAAACGGAATATGCAGCAATGTATCAAGCTTTATCTGATTGTATTAGTGCTGATTTTGATGATGCAGATTTCCGTATTCATATTGCAACATTTCAACTAGCAAAAAGCGAAAGCATATTACTTTGTTCAGATGGTTTGCACAATTACCTCACACCGATACAGATTAAACAAATTTGGCAAAAATATCCTAATAACATTGAGCGTCTTCAGGTTTGTAGAAAAATAGTAAAAAAACACCGCACATATGATGATTTTTCTGTCGTTATGTGCAAATCTTTATAATTTAGCGACACAATTTGTCGTTTTCCTAATTAGAATAATAAAAAAGAAAAAAGGGGGAATCGATGAATAACAATCTAAATTATGCGGTTGAGCTTATTCGCCAAGCTGATGGTATCTTAATTACCGCTGGGGCCGGTATGTCTGTTGATAGTGGTTTACCTGATTTTAGAAGTGTTGGTGGATTTTGGAATGCCTACCCGCCACTTAAAAAATTTAATTTGCAATTTACAGATATTGCAACACCTCTTGCCTATGAACAACATCCTGAACTTGCTAAATGGTTTTTTGCTCATCGCTTAAATCAATATCGCCAAGTAGAACCTCACGAAGGTTATACAATTTTAAAACGCTGGGCAGAAAATAAACGATATGGCTATTTTGTATTTACCAGTAATGTGGATGGGCATTTTCGTAAAGCAGGGTTTAATGAAAGTCGAATTTACGAATGCCACGGCACGTTAGATCGCTTGCAATGTATGAATAATTGTCAAGACCAATCTTGGTGGTCTTATGGTTACAACCCTATTACGGATGACGAACAATGTGTAGTCGTTAGCGAAGTTCCAACTTGCCCCAATTGCGGAAGTTTAGCACGGCAAAATGTAATGATGTTTAATGACTATACTTATTGCGAAAACTATCAACTTATTAAATATACACTACTTAATAAATGGCTAGATAAAACTCAGCGTCCAATAGTCATTGAAATCGGTGCAGGAAAAGTCGTACCGACAGTTCGCCATTTTTCCGAACGCATCGCTAAACAGAAAAAAGGTGGTTTAATTCGTATTAATCCGATTGATGCAGGTGTGCCTAAAATACACTTTCTAAGCTTGAAAATGGGAGGATTAGAGGCGTTGAGAGCAATTGATAAGTTATTACAAGCAGATGAAAACTAATGAAGTTTTGTTACAATGTGTAGTATTTCAAATTTTAGAAAGTAGGAAAATAGAATGAGTCAAGAAATTGTGGAAACCCAAAAAATTGTTACGAAAATCCAAAAAATTGGCGATATAGTAAAAAAGGAACTATCTATTCCAGACTATCAAAGACCCTATAAATGGACAAGTAAAAATATTATCCAACTATTAAACGATCTCTATTTTAATTTTGAAAAAGGTAAGAAAGTTTATCGAGTTGGATCTATCGTTATACATCACGATAAAAAAGATAATAAACACAATATTGTAGATGGACAACAACGGTTAATTAGTTTGTCGTTAATTTTATATTTATTAAATAACAATAATGATAGCATCTTAACCTTACCACTACTCAAGGAAAAACTTCCTCATACTATTAGTGCTGATAATTTAATAAATAATAAGAATGCAGCCAAGCAATTTATGCAAGATAGAGTGAAAGATAATGCGGAATTTGCTAACTATATTTTAAAGGTATGTGAACTGGTTTATATTGAATTAAATGACATTGATGAAGCATTCCAGTTTTTTGATGCGCAAAATGCAAGGGGTAAATCACTTGCACCCTATGATTTACTTAAGGCATATCATCTAAGAGTGCTAAAAACAGATAAAGTAGATAAAGAAACCACTTATCAATGTGTAGAAAATTGGGAAAATGCGGTCAGTTCAGAGATAGCTAATTTAGAACAAGTGATTAGTAATACATTGTTTCGATTACGCCGTTGGTATAAGTATCAACACGCAGAATCTTTTACCAATAAAGAATTAGATACTTTTAAAGGATATAATGCTGATGATAATTATCCTTATATTAATCAGCAGTTAGCTAATTTTAATTTATATAAGCTTTATCGAATTTTGCCTACGCGAATAGATCGTCGATTTAGCCAACTAAGTTTTCAATCTACCCAGCCAATTATCAATGGTGAACTGTTTTTTAGATATGTTGAACATTATAGAGAAAGTTATGTTTTCTTATTTCATAAAAAAAATGGTTTCTTAAACAAAAGTGAAATTTTTGATAAGAAATTAACTGAAAAAGGCGGATTGTTACATTTTATCGATAGTTATCCAGGTGCTTATCGTGTTGGCGATAGATATATTAAGAACTTATTTCAATGTTTAGTTATGCTTTACTATGATAAATTTGGTCAAGAACATCTTGTTCAAGCGATAGAAAAATGCTTTAAATGGTGCTATCGCATTCGCTTAATGCAAGGACGAGTGTTTTATAGAACGATAGAAAATCAGGTTTATGCTGAAAACAGTTTATTTTTTCATCTTATAAAATCTGATAACCCTAGGGAGTTTTTAGAATTTATCATTGATAAATATGAGCAAGAATTTGATACAAATAATCATACAGGTTTAGCTACCTTACTAGAAATTTGATTTGGAGAAATAAAATGGAAAATAATCAAGTGAAAACATTAACAGTAAGCGAGTTATGCAATGGGGACAAATATATTATTCCGATTTATCAGCGTAATTATGCTTGGGGAAGAGATGAAATTGAGCTATTGATTCAAGATATTTCAGAAGCACTAAAAAATAAGGAAAATAATTATTATATTGGTAGCTTGGTTGTTGCAAAACGAAAGGATGGTTATGAAGTTATTGATGGACAGCAACGGCTAACAACATTGAAATTATTATTAAGCTATTTAAATAATCATCCAAATATTAATGAGAATCAAAATATTAATTTGAATTTTGAGTATCGTGATAAATCTAATCAAAGCCTAAATGATTTAGGTAATAGTGAATATGGAAACAGTATAGAAATAGGGTATAAATTTATCTTAGATATTTTTAATGAAAAAAATAATTTTAATGAAAAAGAATTTTCTAGTTTTTTACGAAATAAAGTTGTAATTTTAAGAACTGAAGTGCCAGAAGATACCGATCTTAATCACTATTTTGAGATTATGAATAATCGAGGTGAGCAGTTAGAGAAGCATGAAGTATTAAAAGCTAGATTAATGGAAAAACTCACTGGCGATGATGATAAAAAACTATTTGCATTAATTTGGGATGCCTGCTCAGATATGTCTGTATATGCAATTAAACGTTTCCCTTACTCAAAGGATAAGGATAAAAATATAAGAACTTCAGAGGTGTTTTTTGGTGAGTTAGTGAATAAAATACCAATGCAAACACTAGAAAATTTCGATGCAATGAAAAGCACCTTGAATGAATTTAAAAATAATGATGGTGAACCTAATAATAAGAGCATTTTAAGTCTATTGAAAGAGACTGATAATAATAGACTTAATCAAGATAAAAGAAATTATGAAGATGGAAATTTCCAATCTATTATTGATTTTCCAAACTTCTTAATGATTGTGTATAAGATTTTTCGTGGTAGAGATGTGCCATTAAATGATAAATATCTTCTGAATGAATTTAAAGAGATAGGGAATGAACCAGCGACCATAAAAGAATTTATCCTTCTATTACTAAAGGTTAGATTGATTTTTGATCGATACATTATTAAGTCAAAAGAGGAAGAGGATAGTTGGATTTTAAATGGCATAAAAAAATATAAAGAAGGCTCCTTTAGGGAAGTTAATACCTTTGGAACTGCTTTGGAACGACTTGACAATGATGCTGATAAAGATGGTGATACAGATGATTTATCTGAAAATCATACTAAAATAGTACAGTTATTATCAATGTTCCATATTTCATTTAGACAGAAGACCTATAAAGACTGGTTATTTGATGTGTTAGAAAAATTATATAAATCCAAAAAATTAGAAACTACATATAGTTTAAGTGCTGTTGAATATATAGAAATTCTGGAGCAGTTAGCTTATGAGTATTATAAAAACTCTAAAAGACAAGAGTTATTTAAATTAGGTGGGCAGAATATACCAAATTATATCTTTAACTATTTAGATTATCTGTTATGGAAAAATTGGGATAATCATGGTAAGGATAATAAATTTTTGAAAAAAAGTGATTTCGTATTTTCATTATCTCGAAACTCTATTGAACATTATTTCCCTCAGAGTAGAATAGGTAGTTTAAGTGAAAATGATAAGGATAATTTTGGTAATCTATGTTTGATTTCACATTATCAGAATTCATCATTAAACAATGAAGTGCCATCAGAAAAAAGAAAGCGGTATGAAAGTGGAAGTTTAAAATGTATTAGCCCCAAACAAGCACTAATGCTTTCGCTTTCTTGTGATAGCTGGGGTAGTGAAGAAATTAAAAAACATAATGATAATATGATGAAAATTTTAAATCCTGAAAGCAATCAGCATAATAAATAATAGTATTAGCTAAAGTGTTAACCCCTGCGAAATCAGGGGTTCGTATGCTGTAAGATGTTGAGATGCTCGAAAGTTATAAGTGGAGTGAATAATAATGTTATAGGTATTTGTTATGAATCAGCATCCTATTATTGAATTTTATCAAGGTAAACGTAAAACAAGTCAGGCTAATTTGAGCTTGGAAGAAACTTGGAGGCTTGAGAAATTTATATTAAATCAGGGCTATTTTTGGATTGCGTGGTTGTTTCCCGTAGAAAAAACGTCAAAATGGAACAATCTCGCACCTGCATTTCAGCCACAAGATACGATGTTTTTTCGAAATGATCCCAATATTCAAGAGAAGTTTTTAACGACCTTTAAGCATATTATCTCTTACTGGGGATTATATTTGGAAAATGGTGAACTCAAAATTAGCGAAGAAGTAAAAAATCGACATTATTGGATTAGGGATATTGGACACGAAGACAAAAAAATCTCTCGTATTATCGTAAGCCTTAATTTATGTGGACAGCCAGCACTTGCAAAGCAGCTACAACATATTGCTATTCAATTAGGAATGGAGAAAGGTACACCAAAACCTGAAACAGTTGAAATTTGGAAGCGGTTATTAGATGAATAATAGTTTTCTTGCTTGATACACATAAAGCAATCGTACAATTAAAAAATCTTTTTTAAGATAATTTCAAAAATATAAATTTCTTTCTTTTTTGCGACACTAATTGTCGCACTCATAAATATAATTTCTAATGTGAAGTTAGTAAAAGGAATATTTTATGAGTAAATACCAATTAAATCCTGCAACCGTTTCGCTTTATTCTGAAAAAATTATGCTAAAAGCAATGTTTGAGTATAAATTATTTTCGGAATTTTTTCGTAATAATCGTTATGATGATGACGATGTGGCATATGCTCTTGGCTTGCCACAGGAAATGAAAACAGATGCTGACCTTGAACAACAAGCCCGTGAGTTATTAAAGCAACGCTATCAAACTATTTTGGCTCAAAAAGAAGAGCCAAAGAATTGGCAAACTGCATATGATAATTTAGCGAAACTTACAGAGTTTCTTGAATTAACCGCTTGCGAAAAAGCTATTATGAAATTGGCATTCCATTTACAAGCAGAGCGAAATTTGCTTGATTTGTTGGCGTATATACCTAAAGGGGATTTAGATCAAGTCGCATCAATTTTAGCAAATTTGATCAATCATCCTCAAAAAGAGGTGAGATTTGCACTCACTAAGCGAAGCAAATTGAGGAACTATGGCTTGGTTGATGTGCACAATCATGATTATTTTGATTCTCTTCTCGATTACTTACGCTGGGGAGATGCTTTAGATTTTGATGATTTTGTAATTCTACCAATTACTGAAAAATCCTTAATTGAGCAAGCCACTATTCCAACATCACCTTGTACATTAAAACTTCGCCACTATGATCATATCGCTAAAAATAGTGAAATGATGTTAAATTACCTTGAATTTGCGATAAAACGCAAGAAAAAAGGCGTGAATATTCTACTTTATGGGGTGGCAGGAACTGGTAAAACCGAATTTGCGGCGCTATTGGCTGAAACATTAAATCTACCTGCTTATACAATGGCTAGTCAGGATAAAGATGGTGATGTGTTAAGTGGCACAACACGTTTAGAAAACTGCCGTTTAGCACAAAAATTACTGGCAGGTAAAAAAGCAATTATTATTTTTGATGAAGTGGAAGATGTTTTCTCAGCTTCTTTAACTGAACGTTCAGTTGCTCAAGAACATAAAGCGTGGGTAAATGATTTTTTGGAAAATAATGCTATTCCAATGATTTGGATATCTAACTCAGTTACTTGTATTGATAATGCCTATTTACGCCGTTTTGATATGGTATTTGAAATGCCGATGTTACCGAGTAAACATAAAGAACAACTGATTACAGAGCTAGCAGGAGATAAACTTTCTACTGATTATATTCAATATTTTGCCCAGAATACTGATTTATCGCCAGCAGTATTAAGCCGCACTTTAAATGTAATAAATGTGTTGCCAACAGAAAATTCTACAGATTTTGCTGATAAAGCATTAACAATGTTTAATCAAATGCTCACCTCTCAAGGCTTTAAGAAAATCGAACCACTTATCGAAAATAGAGTTTTCTATAATTTAAACTGGGTGTCGTGTAAAAATAATCTGCATAAAATTAGTGAAGGACTAATGCGTATGAAGCGGGGAAGAATTTGTTGCTATGGTCCACCGGGAACAGGTAAAACGGCATGGGCAACGTGGTTGGCACAAGAAATAGGAATGAAAACATTAATTTGCCAAGGTTCAGATTTATTAAGTATGTATGTAGGTGACACAGAGCAAAATATTGCACAAGCTTTTCAACGGGCAAAAGAGAATAATATGGTGTTAATTTTTGATGAAGTAGATACTTTTTTATTCGCTCGAGAAAATGGACAACGTAGCTGGGAACATAGTCAAGTAAATGAAATGCTGACTCAAATTGAAAAATTTGAAGGCTTACTTATCGTTTCAACTAATTTGATGGATAATCTTGATCCTGCAGCTTTACGCCGTTTTGATCTTAAATTACATTTTGGCTATTTGGAGCTAGAACAGCGAAAAGATGCAGCTATCAGTCAAGTAGAGAAACTAGGTTTAACGAGCTTAGATGAACAACAGCTTGCTCGCTTTCAATATCTGAATAATTTAACATTAGGTGATTTTGTGGCGATTGCTCGACGTCATCAAATTTTCCCTTTTGAAACAAGCACTGAATGGCTCAATGCTTTAGAAAATGAGTTACTACTAAAACCTAAAGTAGATACCAATTTAGAGAAATGGGTGCTTTAGGCTAAAACAAGCGTTTTCAGCAAAAAATGGCACCTTAAGCGTGCCATTTTTATTGAGATATTGTAGGCGATTTTACAAATTATTCTTCAATCGCCAACTCTTTCAAATATTGAAAAATCTCACGATAGGCTTTTGGTGGTTTGTTTTGTGCTTTTTCTTTTTGCGCAGTGCGGATTAGGTTGCGTAGATGTTGGCGATCGGCATTGGGGTAGTCATTTAGCACATTGCTTAATGCTTCGTCCCCTTTGACGATGAGTTCATCACGCAGTAATTCTAATTTATGCAACAGCGCTTGTTGGTGATTGTGTTTATTCTCGATTTTATCCAAGGCTTCTTGAATTGGCTCAGCATCTACTTGGCGCAGTAGTTTGCCAATATACTGTAGCTGGCGGCGTTTTGCTTCTTTTTGTAAGCGTTGAGCGAGCGCAATGGCATCAAGAATATTTTCTTCCAATGGCATTTTTTCTAAGTTGGTTTTGGTTAGATTTACCAATTTTTCACCCAGCTGTTTTAAGGCTTCTGCATCACGTTTTATTTCACTTTTGCTTACCCAAATAATTTCTTCTTGTTCTTCATCTTCCCAATCAAATTGTTCTTTTCTACGTTTTGCCATAAGGTTTTCCTAAATCTAAATGCGCTAAATGGGCGTTAGTGTAGCATAATTTCGGCTAAATTAGCGAGATAAGGGAAAATGGGATAGAATACGGCAAATTTTGATGAGAGGTTAAAAAAATGCAACAAAATCCCACCGCTCTTTTAAAACAGCAAGAACAAGAATTGTGTGAGGCTGTGAGTTATGCCATTGATATTGCAACAAAAGCGGGCGCAAGCGCAGAAGTTGCCGTGACCAAAGTGAATGGGCTTTCTGTTTCTACACGTTTGCAAGAAATTGAAAATGTGGAATTTAATAATGATGGGGCATTAGGTATTTCTGTTTATTTAGGACAACAAAAAGGTAATGCGTCCACTTCCGATTTAAGCCCGGCGGCGATCAAAAATGCGGTGGAAGCTGCCCTTGCCATTGCAAAATATACGTCGCCTGATGATTGCACAGGCTTGGCTGATCGCGATTTAATGGCGTTTGATGCGCCAGATTTATCCCTTTATCACCCCGCTGACATTGATGTGGATCAGGCGGCAACGTTAGCATTGAATGCAGAAAAAGCGGCGTTGGATTATGATGAGCGTATTGTAAATAGTGAAGGGGCAGCGTTTAATTCTCATACTGGTGTGCGAGTTTATGGCAACAGTTATGGAATGTTGCAGAGCTATTTGTCTAGCCGTTATTCCCTTTCTTGTTCAATGATTGCGGGGGAAAATGATCAGCTTGAGCGTGATTATGAATATACTATTTCACGTTATCCGGATAAGTTAGAAAATCCAGCCTGGGTGGGGGAAAACGCGGCGAAAAAAGCCTTATCGCGTTTAAATCCGCAAAAAATCGCAACCCAAGAAGTGCCAGTAGTGTTTTTAAATGATGTGGCAACAGGGTTGATTAGTCATTTAACCGCGGCAATTAGTGGCGGCAGTTTATACCGTAAAGCGAGTTTTTTATTAGATGCCTTAGGTAAGCAAATTTTGCCAGATTGGTTTCACATTAGTGAACGCCCACATTTAATAGGGAAATTGGCTTCTTCGCCTTTTGATAGTGAAGGCGTGCGAACTCGCGATATGGAAATTATTGAGCAAGGCATTTTACAGACTTATTTATTAACTAGTTATAGTGGGCGAAAACTCGGTATGCAAAGCACGGGCCACGCAGGTGGGATTCATAATTGGTTAGTGAAACCAAATTTGCAGGGGGGATTGACCGCACTTTTAGAAAAAATGGGAACAGGCTTGCTAGTTACGGATCTAATGGGACAAGGCATCAATCTCGTTACTGGTGATTATTCCCGTGGCGCAGCAGGATTTTGGGTGGAAAATGGGCAAATCCAGTATCCTGTGGCTGAAATTACCATTGCTGGCTCACTTCCCGAAATGTTTAAGCAAATTGTCGCCGTGGCGGACGATGTAGAACTCCGCTCTAATATTCAAACCGGTTCAATTTTGTTAGAAAAAATGAAAGTATCAGGAAATTAATTTTATAAATGAGAATTATTATTATTGACAATTGTTTTGGGTTTGCTATAATGAATGCGTTTGTTAAGTATTGTTGTTGAAAATGAGGATTCATTTTTAAGATGCTCCAAACAAGTAGAGTAGAAAGTAAATTCGTTAGGGTATTATAAAAGGCTGAGACTTATATCTCAGCCTTTTTTTTGCTATAATTTGAATGTTTTTAACTCAATTATTTCGCTTAAAGGTAAATTAATAATGAAAAAACACTATGTAGATGTGATGATTTCTGAACAAGATGTGTGTGCAAGAATTAGCGAATTAGGCCGTGAGATTACCCAATATTACCACCAGCAAAAAGTAGAAAAACTGGTTGTGATTGGTTTGCTACGTGGCTCCTTTATGTTTATGGCTGATCTTGTGCGTGAAATTGATTTACCAGTAGAAGTGGAGTTTATGACTACTACAAGCTATGGTACGGGAATGACGACAAATCACGATGTAAAAATTAGTAAGGATCTTGATGGCGATATTCGTAATGAACAGGTTCTCATTGTGGAAGATATCATTGATACTGGTTATACTCTACAAAAAGTCCGTGAGATGCTAAAATTACGTGATCCAGCATCATTACGTATATGTACCCTATTAGATAAACCTTCACGCCGTGAGGTGGATGTGCCTGTTGATTGGGTGGGATTCACTATTCCTGATGAGTTTGTTGTGGGCTATGGCATTGATTATGCGCAACGTTATCGTAATTTAGGCTATATTGGAAAAGTAGTTTTACAAGAAGAATAATGATAAGCAATATAAAAAGGCTAGAGCTTAACTAGCCTTTATTTTTTCATTATTAATTTCACTCTTATTGGTTATCTTGCTGAATAGATGTTAGTTTAGTTAGCGCTACATCACAGCTCTTAATTTGTGTTGCAACTTCCATCTCTAAAATCTGTTTTTTACTTTGTTTTAGTTTACTTTTGATTTTATTTAACTGAGTGTGTGTGCCGGGTTGTTTCTCTGCTTGGGAAATGAGTTTTTCTGTTTCTTTAAAGAGTTTTTGGCATTGTTGAGGAACATTATCCTGTTGTGCAGCATTTGCCATTGGGAATGAAATAAGGGCATATCCAATGATGGCGGCTAAAAGAGTAATCTTTTTTATAGTTAGCATTTTGTTAAGACTCCTTTTATTTTAAATATTTATCTAATAAATCAATTTGTTATGGTTATTCATTAATAATAATGACATACCTAATTAGATATAAGTGATGGCAACTTACCAAAAAAATTAGCTTAAGTCCAGTTATTTGACGTTTTTTAGTCTATGTTTGTAACTTTGTTGTAATTGATGTTGTAAAAATGTTGGGAGAATTTATAATTCTCACTTTGCCCTAAATAGCCTTGTTATTTGGCGTTGAAGTGTAAAAATGTGATCGGTGTGGCATTATTTACTATTTTTTATCCATACTTTTAATAGTAGAATAATACCGATCTAGAGTTATCTGCTTTTCGTTTGTTGCTAAATGGTTGTTATCTTACCTTTTCGCAGCAAAGGCAATTCAGGATAATTAGCTTAAGGGTATTCCTTTAAGATTTGGGGTGGTTACACAGTAATCATTGGTTTAGAACTTGTAATATTTACAAGGAGTTGAGATGTTAGACGTTGTTGAACTCTCTCGATTACAGTTTGCATTAACGGCACTGTATCACTTCCTGTTTGTACCGTTAACATTAGGGTTATCCTTTATTCTTGTGATTATGGAAACCTTATATGTTGCGACAGGCAAAGAAGTCTATAAGGATATGACTAAATTCTGGGGAAAATTATTTGGTATTAATTTTGCTCTTGGAGTAACAACTGGAATTACAATGGAGTTCCAATTTGGTACTAACTGGTCATATTATTCTCATTACGTGGGCGATATTTTTGGTGCACCACTAGCAATTGAAGCATTATTAGCTTTCTTTTTAGAATCAACATTTGTTGGTTTATTCTTTTTCGGTTGGGATCGTTTATCGAAAGGTAAACACTTACTTGCAACTTACTGTGTAGCGTTTGGGTCAAATCTTTCTGCAATGTGGATTTTGGTTGCAAATGGTTGGATGCAAGCACCAGTTGGTTCAGATTTCAATTTTGAAACAATGCGAATGGAAATGACCAATTTCATGGATCTTTGGTTAAACCCAGTTGCACAAAGTAAATTTTTGCATACTTTATCAGCTGGTTATGTTTCAGGCGCATTCTTTGTTTTAGGCATCAGCTCTTACTATATTTTAAAAGGTCGTGATACTGGTTTTGCGAAACGTTCATTTTCTGTCGCTTCAGTATTTGGGACAATTGCTGTATTTACAGTATTGATTATGGGGGATGAATCTGGTTATGAAATTGGTCAACATCAACCAATGAAACTTGCCGCAATGGAAGGTGAGTGGCATACAGAACCTGCTCCAGCAAGTTGGAATATGATTGTTGTACCTAATCAAGCTGAAAGACGCAATGATTTTGCACTGCAAATTCCTTATGCGGCAGGGATTATTGTCACTCGGTCTATTGATAAAACGTTTTCCGGTATAAATGATATTTTAACTGTGAATGAGCAACGTGTCCGTCAAGGTATGGTTGCTTATGAGCTACTAGAAAAATTACGTGCTGAGAAGAAAGCGGGTGGAATTAACGAGAACACAAAAGCTCAATTTGATTCAGTTCGTGGTGATCTTGGTTATGGGCTATTATTGAAGCGTTATACTGATAAAGTGGTTGATGCCACTGAAGCTCAGATTAAACAAGCAACCTTAGATACGGTTCCTAAAGTAGGACCTACTTTCTGGGCATTCCGTGTAATGATGGCCGCTGGTGGTTTAATCCTTATCTTAATGGTTTCCGCAGTGGTACAAAACGTGCGTAAAAGAGTGGGTAAAAGTCGCTTATTGTTACATGCATTGTTATGGGGGCTTCCGCTTCCTTGGCTTGCCATTGAAAGTGGTTGGTTCTTAGCCGAATATGGTCGTCAGCCTTGGGCTATTTACGATATGTTACCAGTTGGTGTAGCTGCATCGAACTTAACCCCTGGGGTATTATGGTTCTCAATCGGTCTTATTTGTGCCCTTTATACTATTTTTTTAGTAGTAGAAATGTACTTAATGTTTAAATATGCTCGTCTTGGTCCGAGTGCATTAAAAACAGGTCGTTACTACTTTGAGCATTCATCTAAATAATTAGGAGCCTAACTATGATTGATTACGAATTTTTACGTTTTGTTTGGTGGGTTCTCATTGGCGTATTGCTGATTGGCTTTGTAGTAACCGATGGATTTGATATGGGCGTTTTAACTCTTTTGCCATTTGCTGGTAAAAAAGAGATTGAAAAACGTATTATGATAAACTCAATAGCTCCTCACTGGGATGGAAACCAAGTATGGTTATTAACGGCAGGAGGGGCAATGTTTGCCGCTTGGCCAGTTGTCTATGCAACTTCGTTTTCTGGTTTCTTTGTGGCAATGATCCTAGTTTTAGGGGCTTTGTTCTTCCGTCCTGTTGGCTTGGAATATCGAGCAAAAATTGATAGTCCGGTGTGGCGTAAAGCTTGGGATGCTGGTTTATTCATAGGTGGATTTGTGCCATCAGTGGTATTTGGTGTGGCCTTTGGTAATTTATTACAAGGTGTACCATTCTATTTCAATGATATGCACCAAATTTTCTACACAGGATCATTCTTTGAATTATTAAACCCATTTGCCTTACTTTGTGGTTTAATTAGTTTATCAATGCTCATTACGCAAGGCTGCGCGTGGTTACAGTTAAAAACTACCTCTGAATTGCGTGAGCGTGCAAGAGTCATTACCCAAGTTGGTGCAATGGCGACCTTAATCACCTTTGTATTAGCAGGCGTGTGGTTATACTTCAAAGATGGCTATGTGGTAACTAGCGTAGTGGATCATAATGCGCCTTCATCGCCACTAACAAAACAAGTGGCTGTTGAAGCGGGTGCGTGGTTCAAAAACTACTTTGATGCCCCTGTATTGTTCATCTTCCCAGCTTTAGCAGTAGGTGGTGCATTATTAAATGTATTGGCATCGAAAGCAAACCGTTGTGGCTTTGCCTTCTTGTTCTCATCATTAACAATGGCTGGCGTGATATTAACTTGTGGAGTGGCAATGTTCCCATTTGTAATGCCATCAAGCTCTCACCCTGATATGAGCCTATTAATGTGGGATTCAACATCAAGCCAATTAACCTTAACCTTAATGCTTGGTTTTGCATTAGTGTTTGTGGTGATCTTATTGTCTTATACCATTTGGTCATACATCAAAATGTTTGGTCGTTTGGACAGTGAATTCATCGAAGACAACAAAAACTCATTATACTAAGGAGCGAAGTTATGTTTTATGTTTTATGGGTAGTGGGTGTCTTATTTGCCATAATGCTAAGTGCTGTGATTACCATTGGCATTGAAAAAACAGGTAAATTTGACGAGTAAGTCAATGATTAATAAAGCATATCATTTAGTAAATAAGGGCTCTTGGCGAGCCCTTTCATTGATCTTGGCAATTGTATTAACCCTTTGCTTTTTCTTTAATATTTATGGTTTTGTCTCGTATTTAAGGGTTGAATTCAGCACTTTGGCTATACTTTGTACATTGTGGGCGACGGTAATTTTATGGATTCACGGTATTGGTTTTGAAATACGTGCAACAATCTGGAAGCTCCTCTTTTTTCCCTATATTGGCTATCTAGTAGGTATTTTGACCTTGATCTATACCTTTCTCTTGCCAGATCTCTCGCGTTAATTCAAGTGCGGTGTGTTATTAGCTAGTTTTTATACTTAAATAAGATAAAAATCTTTTTAATTTACACCGCACTTTATTTCTTGCTAATCCTGATTAAGCTCTCTACAATACGCCAATTTTCTATGCTAAAAAAACAATGATGAAACAAACTCAGGTTTAATGATTTATGCCAACATTTTGTGTACCGATGCGAGTTTATTATGAAGATACCGATGCAGGTGGGGTGGTGTATCATGCCCGTTATCTGCATTTTTTTGAGCGAGCAAGAACGGATTATTTGCGTGAATTAGGGTTTTCCCAACAAGCATTACTTGAGGAACATAAGCTAGCATTTGTTGTCAAAACAATGCAGATTGATTATCGCCTTGCCGCAAAGCTAGATGATTTATTAACGGTGGAAACAGAAGTAAGTGGCATTAAAGGCGCAACAATTTTGTTTTCGCAGCAAATAAAACGTAATGATGTGCTGATTTGTACGGCTGAAGTAAAAGTGGCTTGTGTGGATCTCACAAAAATGAAGCCTGTTGCTATTCCTCAGGAAATGAAAGCAGCACTTACAGTATAAATAGGCAATTACCTATTTTTTATTCTCTTTTTTGGGAGCTATATAAATGACCAGTGAATTGAACTTTTTGGAACTGTTTTTAAAAGCCAGTGTAGTGGTTCAAATTGTAATTGTAATCCTGATCGCTTTTTCCATTATGTCTTGGGCGATCATTATCCAGCGCAGCCGCGTATTAACCAAAGCCTTAAAAGACTCGGTTACCTTTGAAGATCGTTTTTGGTCAGGAGAAGAATTGTATAAATTATACGAAGGATTATCTAACCGTCGCGATGGTTTAACCGGTAGTGAACAAATTTTCTATGTCGGCTTTAAAGAATTCTCACGCTTAAAAAAAGCTAACCCAGATGCGCCAGAAGCAATTATTCAAGGCAGTACGCGCGCAATGAATTTGGCAATGAACCGTGAAATTGAAGATATGGAAACACGCGTACCATTCCTAGCTACGGTGGCATCCATCAGCCCATATATCGGTTTATTCGGTACGGTTTGGGGAATTATGCACGCCTTTATGGCATTAAGTGGTGCCAAACAAGCGACCTTACAAATGGTTGCACCGGGGATCGCAGAAGCCTTGATCGCAACAGCAATTGGTTTATTTGCCGCAATTCCTGCGGTAATGGCGTATAACCGTTTAAGTTTACGTGTGAATAAACTTGAGCAAAATTATGGTAACTTTATTGATGAGTTTACCACCATCTTGCATCGTCAAGTCTTCGGTCGCCATCAATAGTATGTCGCACAAAGTGCGGTGATTTTTAGCAAAGTTTTTAGAGGCAATAATGTCTTATCGTCGTAAACGTCGTGATATAAAATCTGAAATCAATATAGTGCCATTTTTAGATGTGTTATTAGTGCTATTGCTTATTTTTATGGCAACCGCACCGATCATTTCTCAAAGTGTGCAAGTAGAATTGCCTGATGCGGTGGAAAGTCAATCCGTATCCAATGAAGATAAAGTGCCCGTTATTTTAGAAGTATCGGGTATTGGTCAATATAGTCTTTCTATTGGTAGTGAACGCAGTGAAAATCTTACAGAAGAAATGGTTACGCAGATGGCTAAACAAGAATATGACAAGGACAGCAACACGATGTTCTTGGTTGGCGGAGCGAAAGATGTGCCTTATGAAGAGGTGATTAAAGCACTCAATTTACTGCATCTAGCAGGAATAAAATCTGTTGGATTAATGACAAACCCAATTTAAGGTAAGTAGGTTTATTGTGCGTAATGATCAACGAAATAACGGAATTGGCGCATTTGCCGTTTCAATTATTCTGCACATTATTCTATTTGGCTTGTTGATTTTTGGCTCGCTTTATTACAAAGTAGAAATGATGGGCGGTGGTGAAGGCGATGGAGAGGTTATCAGCGCCGTGATGGTCGATACAGGCGCTGCTGCACAGGAATGGGGACGTTTGCAACAGCAAAAAAAAGGGCAGGTGGATAAATCTACTCAACCACAGCAGAAAGAACCCGAACCACAAGAACAAAAACAAGCACAGTTAGAAGAGCAAAAACGTCAGCAAGAATTGGAACGCCAAAAGCAGCTTGAAAAACAGCGTGAGCAAGAGCGCCAAAAACAGCTTGAACTGAGAAAACAGCAAGAACAGCTAGCGGAGCAACAAAGGGAGCGTGAAGAACAAGCTCGCATTGCCTTAGAAAAACAGAAACAGCAAGAAGCAAAGGCGAAGCAAGAGGCGGAAGCCGCAAAGCTGAAAGCAGACGCTGAGGCAAAACGTTTAGCTGCACAAGCCAAAAAAGCGGAAGAAGAAGCCAAAGCGAAAGCAGCTGAGCAAGTGAAAAAAGCCAAAGAACAAGCTGAAAAAGAAGCGAAGTTAAAAGCCGAAAAAGCAGCAGCGGAGACAAAAGCTAAAGCGGAAGCAGAGAAAAAAGCTCAAGCGGAAAAAGCAAAAGCTGAAGCTGCTGCAAAAGCCAAAGCAGACGCAGAAGCTAAAGCGAAAGCTGAGGCCAAGGCAAAAGCGGACAAAGCTAAAGCCGAAGCGAAAGCTAAGGCCGAAGCAGAAAAACGTCGAGCTCAACAATCCGCATTAGATAATTTCATCAATGGTGGTGATATTGGTGGCGGCAGTGCAAAAGTTGGCGGTAATGCGAATAAAGCAGGTAGCCAAGGCAGTGGCGCAGGTGATGGCAAAAAAGAAGGGGATCGTTATGCGGGTATCATTAAAAAAGAAATTCAACGCCGCTTCTTAAGAGATTCTAGTTTTACTGGAAAAGTTTGCGAAATACGTATTCAACTACAGCGTGACGGCACGATCTCCAGCTACCAAAGAGTTTCTGGCCCTAATGATATTTGTTCTGCAGCAATGAGTGCGGTGGCAAGAACGAAGAAAGTACCGGCTGCGCCATCAGATGCTATTTATAGTAAATATAAATCACCAGTTATTAATTTTGAGTAATTGGTTTAACAATCTAAGGTGAACTTTATGAAAGTAATGATTCGTATCACACAGTTTTTAATGATGCTATGGATGCTATTGGCAAATGTCGCCTTGGCAGATGACGAAGTGCGTATTGTTATTGACGAAGGGGTCGATAGCGCACGCCCTATCGCCGTTGTGCCATTCAAGTGGAATGGCGCTGGCGCAATGCCAACTGACGTGGCAGAGATTATTTCTGCAGATTTACGCAATAGCGGTAAATTTAATCCAATTTCGCCGGCAAAAATGCCACAACAACCTACTTCAGCTTCAGAAGTGAATGCTGATGCTTGGGCATCCTTAGGCCTTGATGCTATCGTCGTTGGGCAAGTTACCCCAAATGGCAATGGATACAGCATTGCTTATCAACTTGTGGATACCATCGGTGCTTCTGGCACAGCAGGCGCAGTATTAGCACAGAACCAATATGCCGTTCCGGCGAGTGCAATTCGTTTAGGCGCACATACGGTAAGTGATGAAGTGTTTGAAAAACTCACGGGTATTCGTGGAGCATTTAGAACAAAAATTGCCTATGTTGTGCAGAAAAATGGCGGTTCAAAACCCTACCAAGTGCGTGTCGCTGATTATGATGGGCATAACCAATTTATTGTTACACAAAGTGCGCAACCATTGATGTCGCCGGCTTGGTCGCCAGATGGTAATAAACTTGCTTATGTTTCTTTTGAAAATCGCAAATCTCAGCTTGTGGTGCAAGATTTACGTTCTGGCTCGCGCCGCGTGGTAGCATCCTTTAAAGGACATAATGGTGCGCCAGCCTTTTCACCTGATGGTTCAAGATTAGCCTTTGCTTCATCAAAAGATGGCGTTTTAAATATTTATGTGATGAATTTAGGCAGCGGCAGTGTTTCACAATTAACGAGCGGTTCAGGTAACAACACTGAACCTGCGTGGTCGCCAGATGGTCAATCTATTATTTTTACTTCTGATAGGTCAGGGGTACCACAAGTGTATCAAATGAGTGCAAATGGTGCTGGTGTAACGTTACTAAGTTCCGGTACCCGCACTTATAGTGGGCAAATTTCAGCTGATGGCCGTACTTTAATTATGATTTCAGCAGATCATATTATGAAAAAAGATCTGGCATCAGGTACAACGGAAATGCTGAGCTCTACTTTCTTAGATGAAAGTCCAAGTATCTCTCCAAATGGAATTATGATTATTTATAGCTCTACACAAGGTTTAGGAAAGGTGCTACAATTAGTTTCTGCTGATGGACGTTTCAAAGCACGTCTGCCGGGAAGTGATGGGCAAGTGAAGTTTCCTGCTTGGTCCCCATATTTAACCAAAAACTAGGAGAAGTTAATGAAAAACTTTGCAAAATTATTAGTAGTAGCAGGCTCTGTAGCGGTATTAGCAGCTTGTAGTTCTTCAAAAGATGAAACAGCTGGTACAGCATCTATGGCAAATGCGCAAAACTTTGGTGGTTATTCAGTTCAAGATTTGCAACAACGTTACAACACGGTTTACTTTGGATTCGATAAATACAACATCGAAGGTGAATATCAACAAATCTTAGATGCGCACGCTGCATATTTAACAGCAACACCAGCATCTAAAGTTGTTGTTGAAGGTAATACTGATGAACGTGGTACTCCAGAGTATAACATTGCATTAGGTCAACGCCGTGCTGATGCAGTAGCTCACTATTTATCTGCTAAAGGTGTTCAAGCAGGTCAGCTTTCAACAGTTTCTTACGGTGAAGAAAAACCTGCTGAGTTAGGTCACACTGAAGCGGCATATTCTAAAAACCGTCGTGCAGTGTTAGCATACTAATTCACATTATTATATTAATCGGAAACCGAGCTTTGATGGCTCGGTTTTTTTATTTTTTACAGGTGCTATCATTACTATAATGAATGTAAGTTTTACCCATCTAATTAAATTAGAGGAGATATGCGAGTAACGACAGAAGACAGAAAAATTATCTATATTTTTCTTTGATTAACTTTGGATTGCGTTAATCATATTGCTTAAACATAAGACAAATTTTAGCAAAACGCATTTAAGAAATTGCCCTACTTGCAATCAAGATAACTGCTATTGCGTGCTAGCATTATAGCATCATTAAAATTTCTACGATTTTGATCGCAAAATTTACTCTTTTTTTCCTAAAAAGAACAAAATCATTCCATAATCTTTCTGTTTTTTTTTTCCACATTGAGCTTCTTCATAATGAATATAAATGAAATTATACTTCGCCTATTACAAATACCAAAACTTGGTGCTAATCGAATTCAAAGAATATTGTCAGAAACTAAGCTTGAAGAGCTTGTAGGTTATGATCGAATAGCTTTTAAACAGATGGGGTGGGATGACATTCAGATCGAGCGCTGGTTTTATCCACAAAGTAAATTTATTATTCCAGCGTTAGAATGGGCGGAAAGTTTGGGCAATGTGTTATTAAATTTTATGGATAAAGATTACCCATATTTATTGAGACAAATTTCTTCAGCTCCACCTATTTTGTTTTTACAAGGAAATATCACCGCACTTTCTCAACCCCAAATTGCCATTGTGGGCAGCCGTTATTGCTCTAACTATGGTGAGTATTGGGCGAAATTCTTCGCTCAAGAGCTAAATGAGATTGGATTTGTTATTACCAGTGGATTGGCATTGGGTATTGATGGTTTCTGCCATCAGTCTGTAGTGGAAAGGAAAGGGCAGACCATTGCCGTGCTAGGTAGTGGTTTAAATACCATTTATCCTGCTAAGCATCGTGGTTTAGCTAAACAAATTATTGACAATAATGGTACGCTAGTTTCTGAATTTTTACCAAATCAGGCTCCAATAGCAGAAAATTTTCCCCGTAGAAATCGGATCATTAGTGGGCTTTCTCTTGGCACATTGATTATTGAAGCAACAGAACGAAGTGGTTCATTGATTACCGCGCGTTATGCTATTGAACAAAATCGTGAAATATTTGCACTTCCTGGTAATATCCAAAATGGCTTCAGTAACGGCTGTCATAAATTGATTAAGCAAGGGGCAACACTTGTGGAAAATGTGCAGGATATTGTGGATAATCTACCGAATTACCGCTATACCACATCACGTTATGCACTGCCAAAACAGCAACATCTTCCGTTGTTATCAGAAATACCAGAACAACCAAAGACTGAATCGCCACTCCACCCTGAACTTTACGCCCAACTTAGCCATATTGCCATCAGCCTTGATGAGCTTGCTGCCCGCTTATCTTTACCCATTGATGTACTACTCACGCAATTATTAAGTTTGGAATTACAAGGTTTAGTGGTGAGTGAAAATGGCTTATATCGAAGGAGTTGAAACAGTATTCACCACACAATCAATGTATTGATACAAGCGATAACACACTTGTCCTGTGGTTTTTTCTTTTAATATTTGCCAATTATCTGGCACGTTTAAAGTTTTATTCTTTTCTGTTTCTACATAAATTAGTGCATCTGCTTTAAGCCAATTGAATTTAACAAGGAAATTAACCGCCTGTTGAGCAAGATCGAAATGAAAAGGCGGATCGAGAAACACCAAGTCAAACATTGGTTCTTGCTGTGGCTGTTGTAAATAATGCAAGCTATCTTGGTTGATTACACGCCCTTGCTGTGGAGTACATTTTAGCTGTTGTAGATTCTGCGTGAGTTGCTTTGCCACCTGCTTATTGAGCTCTAAAAAAGTCACCTGCTTAGCTTGGCGTGAAAGGGCTTCTAACCCCAATGAGCCGCTACCGGCAAAACAATCTAAACAAGTAGCATCCACAATATAAGGCATCAGCCAGTTAAATAGCGTCTCTTTCACCCGATCGCCTGTTGGACGCAAGCCTTCCGCATTCAGCACAGGCAATTTCCGCCCACGCCAAAGCCCTGCAATAATACGGACTTCACCTTTTGCCAGATTAGTATGTTGCTTGCGGGTCGCAGGATATTTTTTCATAGGGATTCGCCAAATTATGATAAACTATGCAAACTTTTCGCTGAACTCAATACCCATTTTCAGCCGATTTTTGCGTTCGGGAACAGAATAAAATCAGGTGTATAGTTTAGTATAAAATTCAAAAAATCAGTAATTTTTTCATAATAGTGAGTAAGTTATGACAGAAAAAAATAAAAAAGGCGGTTTTTGGTCTTGGTTTGGATTAGGAAAAAAGAAAGAAGAAACACCACACCAATCTGAGGAGCAAGGACCAGACGTTACCGCTCAAACAGAACTTCCGCAAGAACCAAGTGCGGTGGAAAATCCAGAAGTTTTAGCACAAGAAACAGAAATTGTAGAGCAAGCCGAACTTTCGCAAGAGCAACCTGCGGTAGAAAATCCCGAAGTTTTAGTGCAAGAAACAGAGATCGTAGAGCAAGCAGAGCTTCCGCAACAGCAAAGTGCGGTGGAAAATCCCGAAGTTTTAGCGCAAGAAATAGAAATTGTCGAACAAACAGAATTTCCGCAAGAACCAAGTGCGGTGGAAAATTCTGACGTTTTAGCGCAAGAAACGGAGATCACCGATCAAACAGAACTTCCGCAAGAACCAAGTGCGGTAGAAAATCCTGATGTTTTAGCGCAAGAAACAGAAGTTACAGATCAAGCAGAGCTTTCGCAAGAACCAAGTCCGGTCGAAAATTCTGAAATTTCAACGCAAGAAAAACCGAGTGAAGGGGGCTTTTTTAGCCGTTTGGTGAAAGGCTTAATTCGCACCAAACAAAATATCGGTTCGGGCTTTTTCGGGCTATTTTCGGGCAAAAAAATTGATGATGATCTGTTTGAAGAATTAGAAGAACAGTTGCTCATCGCTGATATTGGTATGCCAACAACCACTAAAATTATCAATAACTTAACGCAGCACGCTAGCCGCAAGCAGCTAAAAGATGCAGATTTACTGTATCAACAATTAAAATTAGAGCTAGCAGAAATTATCAAGCCTGTGGCACAGCCTTTAGAAATTGATACCAGTAAAAAGCCTTATGTGATTTTAATGGTGGGCGTCAATGGTGTGGGGAAAACCACCACCATTGGCAAGCTTGCGCGTCAGTTCCAACTACAAGGTAAATCAGTGATGTTGGCAGCGGGAGATACCTTCCGTGCCGCTGCGGTGGAACAACTTCAAGTGTGGGGAGAACGCAATAATATTCCTGTGGTGGCACAAAGCACCGGTGCGGATTCCGCTTCGGTGATCTATGATGCAATGCAATCTGCGGCTGCGCGCAATATTGATATTTTGATTGCCGATACCGCAGGGCGTTTGCAAAATAAAAATAATCTCATGGACGAGCTGAAAAAAATCGTTCGTGTAATGAAAAAATACGATGAAACCGCTCCACACGAAATTATGCTTACCCTTGATGCTGGCACAGGGCAAAATGCGATTAGCCAAGCCAAATTATTCAACGAAGCGGTAGGCTTAACGGGAATTAGCTTAACCAAATTAGACGGCACAGCCAAAGGCGGCGTGATTTTCGCCATCGCCGATCAATTCAAATTACCGATTCGTTATATTGGTATCGGCGAAAAAATTGAAGATTTACGCCCATTTGAGTCAGAGGAATTTATTGAGGCTCTATTTAGCCATGAAGAGTAGTGATTAAGTAAAGTGGAAAAAATGCTCCGCCTTATTAGGAGCATTTTTTAATGAATAGATGTTTTTTGCTTTTGTATGGTCTGCAATATTATGCTCACCCCACTACGCAAAATAAAGATACTTAAAATGGCACTGGCAACAATATCTATCCACTGAATTTGCCACAGCCACGCGCTTATTCCTGCAATGATAGCGATAACAGAGCCAAATAAATCAGCCAGAACGTGTAAATAGGCGGCACGGATATTTAGGTTCTCGTGATCGCTTCTTAGCATTAACCATGCCACAATCATATTGACCAGCAGTCCCACAGTCGCCACGCTTAGCATTGGTAATGCATTAATAGGTAAAGGATTTTGCCAGCGTTCAATGGCTTCCCATAAAATCCAAATCGCGACAATAATTAAAGAAACCGCATTGAGCAGGGCGAAATATTTTTGTGTCTTATGGCTAAAAAACAGAGCGACAAAGGTAAGCAATAAAGAAAGGCTGTCATTTGCCATATGTCCTGCGTCCGCCATTAGGGCTAGGCTGTTGAAATAATAACCGCCGAGAAATTCGATCACCATATAAGCGGTGATAATGGCGAAGCTGAAAGCTAAAATACGTTGATTTTGTGAGCCGTGATCGTGGTGGTGCTGGTGCATAACTGATCCTAAATAAAACTTTGCTAAAACTTTGCCATAGTATAGGTTTAACGGTGGTAAAGGTCAAGTTTTAGAGGCTGTTCTATAAAAAAGCGAGAAAAAAGCACCGCACTTTGATCTTCGATTAATTAATAATCAGTTCTTTTTGAGCCTTTAATTCACAATGTGAAAAAGCTTTTTTATTACGCTATCTTTTTGATTTTTAATAGTTTTATTATTTTTGTTCATTGTGCTTATGGCAAACTTAGCATTTAATTCCCATCTATTCTGTATAAAACCACAATTTTATCCACAGAAATGCTGAATAACTCACAGTTTAGCGGTAAAAGTGCGGTGAAAATCCTGATAAAAATACAGTGTGATTTTTTTCTAGACGGTAATTGAAGTAAAAAAATGCGATCTCGGATCTTGCTTTTAGATCTTGATGAATGGCAAGGATCTGTTTTAACTTATTTTGAAATAAAGGATTTTTTACCCTTATGCACAAATAATTTGATTTTATTCCCGCACTTTTCACAAAGTTATGCACAGCGTTGTGATTTTTATTCAATTTATTAACAGGTAGGAAGATTTTATCTAGTTAAATTCTTATAGAAAAGCACCTTAAAAGCGTGTTTGCGGGTTGTTAAAACCTTGAGTTTATGAAACAATTCACCAATTCAGAATTTAAAATTTTTAAAACTAAGGTGAACGATAGTGATCGATTTCGATGGCTACCGTCCGAATGTAGGAATTGTCATTTGCAACCGTAAAGGTCAGGTTTTGTGGGCGAAACGCTATGGGCAAAACTCGTGGCAATTTCCGCAAGGCGGCATAAACGATAATGAAACGGCTGAGCAGGCGATGTATCGTGAGCTTTTTGAAGAAGTGGGTCTAACCCGCAAAGATGTTAAATTGCTTTATGTATCAAAACAATGGCTGCGCTATAAACTTCCTAAACGCTTATTACGCTACGACAGCAAACCAATGTGCATTGGACAAAAACAACGTTGGTTCTTATTGCAATTAGTTTCGGACGAAAAAGATATTAATATGCAAACAACCAAATCGCCTGAATTTGATGGTTGGCGTTGGGTGAGTTTTTGGTATCCCGTGCGTCAGGTTGTGCCTTTCAAAAAAGAAGTGTACCGCAAGGCAATGAAAGAATTTGCGGCGGTATTATTTAATGGCAAAAATCAGCCAAATTCCTATTCTCAAGAACAGAAGTCTTCGCCAACCCATTCTGCAACAAATACGGCGAACAAACATTCTGGTAAAAAATATCCATCAGGCAAATTCCATAAACGTTCATTTCATCGAACAAGGGGGGCATAATGCTGAGCTTTTTTCTTATTTGTTTAATTGTCGGCTGTGTGGTCGGCTTTTTAGCAGGATTATTTGGCATTGGTGGTGGACTGATTATTGTTCCCGTGTTGGTTTATTTGTTGCCAATGGTTGATGTGCCTAGCGAGCTTTTGATGTCCACGGCATTGGGAACGTCTTTCGCCACCATCGTAGTAACAGGCTTTTCTTCAGCACAACGTCATCACAAGCTCGGTAATATTGTCTGGCCAGCGGTGAAAGTGCTTGCCCCTGTGATTATGGTGACCACCTTTATTTCAGGACTTTTTGTCGGTAATTTAGATAAAAGCGTATCAAGCAAATTATTTGCCTGTTTGGTGGTCTATCTTGCAGTGAAAATGTTGCTTTCGATGAAACCAAAAGAAGTGAAAAAAGCGCTCACCACCACCTCTTCGGTGATTGGTGGCATTTTGATTGGGATTGCCTCCAGCATTGCAGGCATTGGTGGCGGTGGTTTTATTGTGCCATTCTTGAATGCACGTGGTATTGAAATGAAAAAAGCCATTGGTTCATCAGCATTTTGTGGAATGTTGCTTGGGCTTTCAGGAATGCTGAGCTTTATTGTGGGCGGCTGGGGACAAGCAAATATGCCAAGTTATTCATTAGGTTATGTCTATTTACCTGCTGTGGTGGGGATTACGGCAACCTCATTTTTTACTTCAAAACTTGGGGCGAGCACCACAGATAAATTGCCAGTGAGAACCCTAAAACGTTATTTTGCTGTGTTGCTGATCTGCATTGCAATCAATATGCTTATGAAATAAAGGAATTATATGACTTCACAATTTTTAACTTTTCCCCAATTTGATCCGGTGATTTTCCAACTTGGCCCCGTTGCCTTGCGTTGGTATGGATTAATGTATTTAATCGGCTTTGTGTTTGCGCGCTGGCTTGCGGTTCGCCGCGCCAATCAGCCAAATAGTAGTTGGACAACAGAACAAGTGGACAACCTATTATTTAATGGCTTTCTTGGCGTATTTCTTGGGGGACGCATCGGTTATGTGATGTTCTACCAATTTGATTATTTTCTGCAAGATCCAATGTATTTATTCCGCGTGTGGGAAGGGGGAATGTCTTTCCACGGCGGCTTAATTGGTGTGATTTTAGCAATGTTCATTACCGCAAAATTACAACATCGTGGCTTTTGGGCAACGGCTGATTTTGTTGCACCGCTTATTCCTTTTGGCTTAGGAATGGGGCGTATTGGTAACTTTATTAATGATGAACTTTGGGGGCGTGTAACAGACGTGCCTTGGGCGGTGTTGTTCCCTTCTGGCGGTTATTTACCGCGCCATCCTTCGCAACTTTACGAAGCGGTATTAGAGGGCTTGGTGTTATTTATTATCCTTAATCTGTTTATCAAAAAGCCACGTCCAGCAGGATCGGTGGCGGGATTATTTTTAGTCGGCTATGGCACATTCCGTTTTATTATTGAATATTTCCGTGAGCCTGATGCGCAGCTTGGCTTATTCTTCCAACAACACATTTCAATGGGGCAAATTCTTTCATTGCCAATGATTTTGCTCGGTGCGCTGATTATGCTTATGGCTTACAAAAGTGCGGCAAAAAAATAGGGGAAATTTACAATGCGCCAATATTTAGATTTATGCCAAAAGATTATTGATAACGGCACTTGGGTAGAAAATGAACGTACCGGAAAGCGTTGTTTAACCCTAATTAACGCTGATCTTACCTACAATGTGGCAGACAATGAATTTCCGTTAATCACCACGCGAAAAAGCTACTGGAAAGCTGCCATTGCGGAATTTTTAGGCTACATTCGTGGCTATGATAACGCGGCAGATTTTCGCCAGCTTGGCACAAAAACGTGGGACGCCAACGCCAATGAAAATCAGGCTTGGTTGAATAATCCACATCGCAAAGGTACGGACGATATGGGGCGAGTTTACGGCGTACAAGGGCGTGCTTGGCGTAAACCTAACGGCGAAACGCTCGATCAGTTGCGTAAAGTGGTGAATGATTTAACTAAAGGGCTAGACGATCGTGGTGAAATCATCACGTTTTATAATCCAGGCGAAATTGAACTTGCCTGCTTACGCCCTTGTATGCACACACACACCTTTTCTTTGCTAGGCGACACCCTGTATTTAACCAGCTATCAACGTTCTTGTGATGTGCCACTTGGGTTGAATTTTAATCAAATTCAAGTGTTTACTTTCTTAGCATTAATGGCGCAGATTACGGGGAAAAACGCGGGAATGGCGTATCATAAAATCGTCAATGCACATATTTATGAAGATCAACTTGAGCTAATGCAAAATGTGCAACTCAAGCGTGAGCCATTGCCACTGCCGAAGTTAGAAATTAATCCCGACATCAAAACCCTTGAAGATCTGGAAACTTGGGTAACAATGGACGATTTTCAGGTGATTGGCTATGAATCTCATCCTGCGATTAAATACCCTTTCTCGGTGTAAGATAAAAATAGCAAAATGAAAAAATTGCCTCAAAAAGCACCGCACTTTCTTTACCCTATCAACCAATGTATGGCTGATTTTTCACATTCATTCAGCGTATAAGGAAAACAAAAGTGCGGTCGGATTTTGATGAAAAAATGATGCGCTACGCCCTAAGCCTTGCCGATAAAGCAGAAGCCTTGGGGGAAATTCCTGTGGGCGCTGTGTTAGTTGATGAGGAAGGAAACATTGTGGCAGAAGGCTGGAATTTATCTATTATTCAGCACGATCCTACCGCACACGCAGAAATTGTGGCGCTACGCCAAGCGGGGCAAGCGCAACAAAACTACCGCCTGCTCAACACTACGCTGTACGTTACTCTTGAACCTTGTACAATGTGTGCTGGCGCAATTTTGCATAGCCGAATCAAACGATTAGTATTCGGGGCTTATGATCTAAAAACAGGTGCAGTGGGTTCGCGTTTTCATTTTTTTGATGATTATAAGATGAATCATAGCCTTGATATTACCGGTGGCGTATTAGAAGAGCAATGCAGTCAAAAACTGAGCAATTTTTTCCAAAAGCGTCGTGAGCAGAAAAAGCAAAAAAAACTTTTCAAGCGAGAGCTTCAGCAGATAATAAATGAAGAAAATAGTCGTCAATAAATTATAAAAGATGCTCAAATTGAATGAGCATTTTTTCATTTTATCAAAAAAACATACATCCAAGATTATAAAGTGAGGTAATTTTTCTTTATTTTGTTGCAGCAGGAAAGAAAAAGAACAGTCAAGTCATTCATATTTTTAAATTAAAATATGCCTGTGTTTTCGTTAAAATTTGATTTAGATAGCATTTTTGAGAAAAAAATGTTTGCAAAGATTGTAGAAAGCAGTAAATCCAGTATCATAACAAGAACAATTTATATAACTCATTTTAGGGATAGACTATGCTTTACTTAGAATTTTTATTTTTACTTTTAATGCTTTATGTCGGTAGCCGATACGGTGGTATTGGGTTAGGCGTGGTGTCTGGTATTGGCTTGGCAATCGAAGTTCTTGTATTACGTATGCCATTAGGAAAAGCACCGATTGATGTAATGTTAATTATTTTAGCAGTAGTTACTTGTGCTTCTGTACTTGAAGCAGCTGGTGGGCTGAAATTTATGCTACAAGTGGCTGAGAAAGTTTTACGTAATAATCCGAAACGGGTGACATTGCTTGGGCCGCTGGTGACTTATTTGATGACATTTATGTTGGGGACAGGCCATTCAGTTTATTCAATTATGCCGATTATTGGAGATGTTGCACTAAAAAATAAAATTCGCCCTGAGCGGCCGATGGCTGCAGCTTCAGTGGCATCACAGCTCGCTATTACGTCTAGTCCATTGTCTGCTGCGGTTGTGTTTTATCTTGGTCGTATTACTGAGTTGCCTGGTTTCGAACATATAAGTTTACTTGATATTATTTGTGTAACTGTACCCGCGACTTTAGCAGGAACGATTGCATTATCATTGTATAGTATGCGCCGTGGTAAAGAGCTTGAACAAGATCCAGAATATCAACGCCGCTTGGAAGATCCAATTTGGCGTGAGCGTATTTTAAACACGACTAGCACGACGTTGAATGAAACCTTACCTCCTGCAGCGAAACAATCGGTGTATTTATTCTTATTAGCTCTCGTCGTGATTGTCTTAATTGCGATGTTTCCTGAAGTTCGTACAGTCGGTTTAGGGGAAAAAATTAAACCAATTTCAATGTCTTACATCATTCAAATGATGATGCTATGTTTTGGTGGGATTATTTTATTGGTGACTAAAACCAACCCGCAAATCGTGCCAAATGGCGTGGTGTTTAAATCGGGTATGGTAGCAGCGATTGCGATTTTTGGGATTGCGTGGATGAGTGATACTTACTTCAAGTTTGCAATGCCACAGTTTAAAGCAGGCATTACGGAAATGGTTAGCGCTTACCCTTGGACATTTGCATTTGCACTATTTGCCGTCTCGGTGGTGATCAATAGCCAAGCGGCGACTGCGGTAATGATGTTACCTGTAGGAATTGGATTAGGCTTGCCTGCACCATTATTAGTAGGATTAATGCCAGCCACTTACGGTTATTTCTTTATTCCAAATTATCCTTCAGACATTGCGACAGTGAACTTTGACGTAACAGGAACAACTAAAATAGGTAAATACTACTTCAACCACAGCTTTATGGTTCCTGGGTTAATTGGTGTTGTTGTCGCTTGTGCAGTTGGGTACGGTGTTGCAGAAATTGTGATTAGATAATCAATATTATCCTATTAATATAATAAAATGATAAAAAGTGCGGTGGAAATTCGCTAAAAATTTAGCAAAAAACCACCGCACTTTTTTATTAGGAATAATCAGAATTAATGCGTGCTCGTACTGGTTGTAGTACGGTTAGCACGTTTGCGGTCCATTTCAGTGAGTAATTTTTTACGAATACGCACTGAAGTTGGCGTTACTTCCACTAATTCGTCATCATCAATAAATTCAATGGCTTGCTCAAGAGAGAAACGCACTGGCGTGGTTAAAGCGATAGCATCGTCTTTTCCTGAAGCACGCATATTGGTGAGTTTTTTTCCTTGTAAACAGTTTACCGTTAAATCGTTTGAACGGCTGTGAATTCCGATGATTTGCCCCTCATACACTTCTACACCGTGATCGATCATCAGCTTACCACGTTCTTGTAAGCCCCACAGTGCATAAGCAAGGGCTTTACCTGTACCGTTAGAAATCAACACGCCGTTTTTACGTTGACCGATTTCGCCTGGTTTCACATCGTCATAATGGCTGAATGTGGAGTAAAGTAAGCCCGTTCCTGACGTCATTGTCATAAATTCATTACGGAAACCGATTAAACCACGGCTTGGGATAATATATTCTAAACGGGTGCGTCCTTTGCCGTCTGGAATCATATCTTTCACTTCACCTTTACGGATACCCAAGGCTTCCATTACCGCACCTTGATGTTGTTCTTCAATATCAATAGTCACTTGCTCGAATGGCTCTTGTTTGCGACCGTCTTCTTCTTTAAAGATAACTTTCGGGCGCGATACCGCAAGCTCATAACCTTCACGGCGCATATTTTCAATTAGCACAGAAAGGTGCAATTCACCACGACCTGAAACACGGAATTCATCAGGGTTTTGGGTTTCTTCTACACGCAATGCCACATTATGCACAAGCTCTTTGTTTAAGCGCTCTAAAATTTGGCGTGAAGTGACGAATTTTCCTTCTTTACCACAGAATGGAGAGGTGTTTACGCAGAAGAACATCGTTACGGTTGGCTCATCAACACTCAAGGCTGGCAAGGCTTCCACATTATTCACATCACAAATGGTGTCAGAAATATTGAGTTCGCCTAAACCTGTGATCGCCACAATATCACCAGCCTGCGCAAGATCTTCTTCATAACGTTGCAAGCCTAAATGGCCTAACACTTGGCCGATTTTACCGTTGCGTGTTTTGCCTTCGCTATCAATAATGGTTACCGCTTGGTTTGGTTTTACCGTACCACGTTTGATACGACCAATCCCGATTACCCCAACATAGTTACTGTAATCAAGCTGGGAAATTTGCATTTGGAATGGTGCATCAAGCTCCACTTGGGGTGGCTCAACGTGTTGCACAATGGCTTCAAATAATGGGGTCATATCTTGTGCCATATCTTCGTGTTCTAAGCCGGCTACTCCATTTAATGCAGAAGCGTAAATAATTGGAAAGTCGAGTTGTTCGTCTGTTGCACCAAGATTAACGAATAGATCGAATACTTGATCCACCACCCAATCAGGGCGTGCGCCTGGTCTGTCCACTTTGTTAATCACCACGATCGGTTTTAAGCCGTGGGCGAAGGCTTTTTGCGTGACGAAACGGGTTTGTGGCATCGGGCCGTCAAAGGCGTCTACCACTAACAATACGCTATCCACCATAGAAAGCACGCGTTCTACTTCACCACCAAAATCGGCATGTCCAGGGGTGTCTACAATATTTATACGATAATCGTTCCAGTTAATTGCGGTATTTTTTGCAAGAATGGTAATGCCACGTTCTTTCTCAAGATCATTGGAATCCATCACCCGTTCGTCAGCGTCTGCGCGGCTTGCTTCAAGCGTGCCTGACTGTTGCAATAATTTATCAACAAGCGTGGTTTTTCCGTGGTCAACGTGAGCAATAATTGCGATGTTACGCAATTTGTTAATATCAATGGTATCTGTCATTTGAAAAGTCTTTTGTTATCAATAATGATGTTTGAATAATGTGCAATGTTGTTAGCAAGATTACACTAAAAGGTTGCAGATTATACAACGTTTTGCCACATTGAGCTATGAATAATTGGAAATAAGTGCATTTCTATCTTTTGGAGAGAATTTTACAAAGTGCGGTGTAAAAATTCCTAATTTTTTTACCGCACTTGAGCGAAATTAAAATCACGCTCGCCCCTTGAATTTTGCAGGTGATGTGATATTTTAGCCAGCGTGCATTAAGCACACAACATCTCAACTCTAGCAATCATATTTATGAGGATTATCACTATGTCAAATGAAGCGGCCGTTGCCAATGTGTTTAAGTTAATCGAAGAAAATGACATTAAGTTTGTTCTTCTTCGCTTTACCGATATTAAAGGAAAAGAGCACGGCGTATCCTTACCAGTTAGCCTAATTGATGACGATTTATTTGAAGACGGTAAAATGTTTGACGGTTCATCGGTGGAAGGTTGGAAAGCCATTAATAAAGCAGATATGCTGTTAATGCCAATCGCTGAAACTGCCGTAGTAGATCCTTTCGCACAAATCCCAACCTTGTCCATTCGTTGCAGTATTTATGAACCAACCACAATGCAAAGCTATGATCGCGATCCGCGCTCTATTGCGAGCCGAGCAGAAAATTATATGCGTTCAACAGGCATTGCAGACGATGTATTTTTTGGCCCTGAGCCTGAGTTTTTCTTATTTGATGATGTGCGTTTTGGTTCCGCAATGAATGGTAATTCTTATGTTGTCGATGATATTGAAGGCGCGTGGAATACCAACAAAATTTATGAAGGTGGCAACAATGGTTATCGTCCACTCACCAAAGGCGGTTACTGTGCGGTTGCGCCAAATGATACTGCGCACGATATTCGTTCAGAAATGTGCTTATTGCTAGAAGAAATGGGCTTAGTGATTGAAGCTCACCACCACGAAGTGGCAACTGCAGGGCAAAATGAAATTGCCACCAAATTTAACTCGCTCACCTTAAAAGCGGACGAAACGCAAATTTATAAATATGTTGTGCAAAATGTGGCGGCAGAACACGGCAAAACAGCGTGCTTTATGCCAAAACCCATCACTGGCGATAACGGCTCGGGAATGCACTGTAATATGTCGTTAAGCAAAGACGGCAAAAATATTTTCCAAGGGGATAAATACGCAGGGCTTTCTGAAACCGCACTTTACTACATTGGCGGAATCATCAAACACGCCAAAGCATTGAACGCCTTTACTAACCCATCAACCAACTCATACAAACGTTTAGTACCGGGCTTTGAGGCACCTGTATTATTAGCTTATTCAGCAAGTAACCGCTCTGCGTCAATCCGTATTCCAGCGGTAACTAGCCCGAAAGCGATTCGTATTGAAGCGCGTTTCCCTGATCCAATGGCAAACCCATATTTAGCTTTCTCGGCACTATTAATGGCAGGCTTAGATGGTATTGTGAACAAAATTCACCCAGGTGATGCAATGGATAAAAACCTGTATGATTTACCGCCAGAAGAATTAAAAGAAATTCCAGCCGTAGCGGGATCATTGGAAGAAGCGTTAAATGCCTTGGAAAAAGATTATGAGTTTCTAACTCAAGGTGGTGTGTTTAGCAAAGATTTCGTTGATGCTTTCATCGCAATTAAACGTAAAGAAGTAGAACGCTTAAATATGACTCCACACCCAGTGGAATTTGAAATGTATTATGCATAAAAGCGCATAAAATATAACGGAAAAGAAAAAAGAGCGGTTGAAAAATCGCTCTTTTTTTGGAAAAATTTTGCTAATGTTCACCGCACTTAGCATTGATTAATGCCTATTGCCAAAAGGCGGTTTGGCAAACCACACCACAATAAAAAGCAGCATAAACATTATAGCAGACAACCAGAAAATTTCATTCGCGCCGATGATAAATCCTTGTGCGGTAATATTTTGTGCTAAGGACATTGATGTTTGCGTATCATTCAAACCGACTTGCGCCATTGTGTCGTAATAGGCTTGTGCATTGGGGTTATAAGGATTAATCACCTCAGTAAATTGGGTGTGATGCACTGCCTCACGGTTATACCATAAAAAGGTGGTCAGCGATGTGCCGATTGAGCCTGCAAGGGTACGCAGAAAATTAAATAAACTTGAGGCAGACGCCATTTTTTCTGGCGCTAAGCCTGATAGGGTAATAGTGGTGAGTGGCATAAAAAAGCACGCCACGGCAATCCCTTGAACCAGTTGCGGCAAGGCGACATCGGCAAAGGTCATTGCAGGTTCAAAGGTTACAGCACGCCAATGGAAGGTTAGGGCATACACCATAAAGCTGATGGTAACCAAAATACGCATATCAATTTTGTAGCCAAAACGTCCGATGATTGGCGAAAGCAAAATTGGGAATAGACCCACAGGTGCAGCGGCAAGCCCAGCCCAAGTGGCGGTATAGCCGTACACTTGTTGTAACAGTAAAGGAATCAGCACCACCGAGCCGAGATAGATTAAAAACGCAAGGCTGGTACACAGGCAACCAACACTGAAATTGCGTGATTTGAACAGTGAAATATCTACCACAGGATTTTCGTCCGTCAATTCCCAAATAATCAACGCAATTAAGGCGATGGCAGAAACGATAGTGAGTACCACGATTTCAGTGGAATTAAACCAATCCTGCTCGCGCCCTTGATCGAGCATTAATTGCAAACAACCCACGCCTACCACAAGCAGAATTAAGCCGATCATATCAATGGGTTGCTGATAGGTTTTGGTTTCTCGCTTGCCTAAGATTTTCCAACTGAGAAAAATCACACATAGCCCAATCGGCACATTAATAAAGAAAATCCAGCCCCAGTGCAGGTTATCACTAATCAAACCGCCAAGGATAGGGCCAAAAATTGGCGCAACCACCACGGTCATAGACCAAAAGGCCAGTGCCATACTGCGTTTTGCAGGGGGATAATTATTAAGCAATAAACTTTGTGAAAGGGGAATAATCGGCCCTGCTGCTAGCCCTTGGAAAATGCGGCATAAAATCAGCATTCCTAAGCTATGAGAAATACCACATAGCCAAGAAGCCAGTACAAATAATCCTGTGGCGATTAAAAACAAGCGCACTTCGCCAAAACGTTTAGCCAGCCAACCTGTAATGGGGATAGACACCGCATTTGCCACGCCGAATGAGGTAATCACCCAAGTGCCTTGACTGAACGAGGCACCCAAATCCCCTGCAATGGTTGGAATTGCCACATTGGCAATGGTGGAATCTAGCACTTGCATAAAGGTTGCCAAGGATAGGGCAATGGTCATCACCGCAAGGGCTGCACCCTGAATCGGTTTTTGCATTTTATTCACCTGCATTGGCTTGAATAATTTGTTCGGCTAATTGATGAACTGGGCTTAAATCGTAATCTAGCACCTTGGTTTCATATAGCACTTGGTTTGGGCGAGATTCGCGCAGCACCTTGCCTTGCGTGTCTGCCACATTCACTTCCACCGTGGCCGAAAGCCCAATGCGTAACGGATATTTTTCCACTTGTTCAGGATCGAGATCAATGCGCACAGGCACACGTTGCACCACTTTGATCCAGTTTCCTGTGGCATTTTGTGCAGGTAAAAGAGAGAACGCACTGCCTGTTCCCATTGAAATACCGCTGATTTTGCCATCAAATTTCACCTCATCGCCATATAAATCAAAGACTAATTTCACCGGCTGACCAATGCGCATTTTGCCGAGCTGGGTTTCTTTAAAGTTCGCGTCCACCCACATTTGTTGATTGGACACCACCGCCATTAATGGGCTGCCCACCGCAACTTTTTGCCCCACTTGCACATTACGGCGCGCCACATAACCATCAACAGGGCTGACAATTTGACTGCGTTGTAAGTTCAACCAAGCAAGGGTTAAGGCACTCACCGCATTTTTCACCGAAGGCTGCTCCCGCAACGGTAAATCTTTTAATAAGGCTTGATTGGCAGCTAATTGATTTTGCGTAGCTTGCAGATCTGCTTGCGCCATATTCACCGCTTCTCTGGCGTGCTGTAAGGTTTCTTTATCAATGGAGCCGGTTTTGGCTAATTGCTCACGGCGTTGTAAATCGCCTTTGGCTTTATTAAGTGCGGTGTTTTTTGCGCTCAAAATCGATTGAAGCTGTTTCACCGTAAAACCTAGCTGCTCAATTTGACGCACGCTACTCGCTAAATTATCTTGTGCCTGCTGGAAATGCAGTTTGAGATCCGTATCATCAAGTTGCAATAGCACATCGCCTGTGTGGACAAAATCCATATCATCCACATTAATTTTGCTCACATTACCGCTCACTTGAGCTGAAATCATCACTTGGTTGCCTGCTACATAGGCATCTTCCGTTTCTTCATAATTTCGTACAAAGAAAAACCAATACACACTCGTGATAATCGCGATCAGCAATAACATCGTAATGAAATAGCCAAGGGCTTTTTTACGTTTAGCTTTTGGTGAAGCGGGTTTTTTGTAGTCTGTTTGTTCGGTCATTTTATTTACCCATTAAAGATTTTCTAAATTGCTGAGCAGTTTGAGCAATAATTGCTTTAACTGCTGTTGTTCTTGCTTGTTTAACACGGAAAAAATGTCATCGACTTGTTTCCACTGATTTGGCAACAGTTGCTCCAAAAACTGCACACCTTGCGCCGTGAGTTTTAAGGAAAAAGCACGGCGATCGCCCACCACTTCCGTGCGTTCTAACCATTTTCGTTTCACTAATTCATCGGCAATGCGTGTGGCATTGGTTTTAGAATAACCAAAAATCTCACTTAATCTGCTCGGCTGCAAAGAATGATTTGGCTGGCAATACAGCACCACCAACGCCATAAATAGGGTGTCATTGAGCTGATATTTTTTTAATAGCTGATTACGTCTTTCCACATAATGGCTGCTGTTGTGCAACAACAAACGCGCCAACAAAATTTGTTCCACAGGCATTGCTGGATTATTTTTCGCAGACTGACGAATTAACATTTCTTGTTCTGAAAAAGAAATTGGCATAGGTATTATAATAATTAGGTAGAAAGTAAACTGTGTAATAGTAACGTAAGTTACTATTTTAGTCAAAAAATACCGCACTTCAAAGTAAAAGTGCGGTTGGAATTTTTAGAATAATTCTTGCGGTTCTGAACTTGATACACCGCCATTTAATCGGCGTTGTAATTCAGGTGGAACGTAGTAACCTTTTTCTTGTACAAAAGCTCGCTTAGGTTCTGTACCTTTGATAAAGTATTCTTTTCGCCCTCCACCGCTTGAAAGCAAACCAGAGCTTGTGTCAATGCGTTTTTCTACAATATTTTTCGGCAAGGCTAATTGACGTTCAGGCGTGTCTTTCAAACTTGCTTTCATATAAGCAATCCAAGCTGGCATTGCGGTTTGAGCACCAGCTTCACCACGTCCAAGGACGCGTTTATTGTCATCAAAGCCGACATAAACTGCGGTGGTAATGTTCGCTCCAAAGCCTGCATACCAAGCCACCTTTGAATTATTGGTTGTTCCCGTTTTTCCTCCAATATCTTTACGCTTGATTTGATTTGCCATTCGCCAACTCGTACCTTTCCAGCTTAAGCCTGGTTCACCATAAATGGCTGTATTTAAGGCACTACGGATAAGAAATGCCAATTCACCACTAATTACGCGCGGTGCATATTGCACTTGAGCATTGGCCTTTTTATCTTGTGCCATAATATCTACGGCATTTTCATCAAGTTTACTATTTTGTTGATTTAATTCAGGTAAATCATCATTAAGTGTATCATTTTCTTGTTCTTCCTCATCGTTCTCACCTTTTACTAAATTATCGGATGGTGTTAAATCAATATTTTTAAAGCCATCTAATTTTTCGGTTTCCCCATAAATCACAGGAATATCATCACAGGTTACACAAGCAATTTGTGGGTTAGCAACAAACAACTCTTTCCCTGTGTTATCTAGGATTTTTTCGATGAGATAAGGATTCACTAAGAAACCGCCATTATCAAATACCGCGTAAGCTCGAGCCATTTCAAGTGGAGTAAACGAGGCTGCACCTAAGGCAAGCGCTTCGCTTGCAAAATATTGATCTCTCTGGAAGCCAAAACGCTGTAGGAAATCGGCGGTAAAATCAACGCCTGCCATTTGTATCGCTCGGATCGCAATCATATTTTTTGATTGTCCTAAGCCCACACGCAAGCGCATTGGGCCGTCATAACGGTTTGGCGAGTTTTTTGGTGTCCATACTTTTTGCCCTGGCTTTTTGATTACGATAGGGGAATCTTGTAGCACACTTGATAAGGTTAGCCCTTTTTCGATTGCTGCAGCATAAATAAATGGCTTAATTGATGAGCCCACTTGTACTAAAGATTGGGTTGCACGGTTAAACTTGCTTTGTTCAAAGCTAAAGCCCCCCACTAATGCTTCAATCGCACCGTTATCGCTGTTTAATGATACTAATGCGGAATTCACTTCCGGTACTTGGGAAAGCTGCCATTCACCATTATCAAGTTGGCGCAACCAAATTTGCTCACCTACTTTTGGTTGTTTTTTACCCGCCCAGCGCATTGCATTTGGTGTAAGGATTAGGCTATTGCCATCATCTAATAACACTTTTGTACCGGCTTTATTCGTTTCTAGTACCGCCGCAGGTACTAAAGGTGCTGAATTAGGTAATTTTTTTAGGGCATCAATAATTTTATCTTCATCCCAAGCTGTTTCACCTTGCTTCCATAAAATAGCGGCCCCACGATAGCCATGTCGCATATCATAAGCAAGTAAATTATTTCGCACCGCTTTTTGCGCTTCAGCTTGATCGGTGGAAAGTACTGTGGTGTACACTTTAAAACCACTGGTATAGGCGTTTTCTTCCCCAAAACGTTTCACCATTTCTTGACGAACCATTTCAGTTACATAATCAGCTTTAAAATCTAATTGTGCACCGTGATAGCTCGCCACAATAGGTTGATTAATGGCCTCATCATATTCGTCTTGGCTGATATATTTCATCTCTAACATCCGTCCAAGCACTACATTACGGCGTGCAGTAGCGCGTTTAAGCGAATAGAGAGGATTCATTGTGGAAGGGGCTTTTGGCAGGCCTGCGATCACCGCCATTTCTGATAAGGTGAGCTGATCGAGTGATTTTCCAAAATAGGTCTTTGCCGCTGCAGCTACCCCATAGGCACGATAGCCCAAGTAAATCTTATTCAAATAAAGCTCTAGAATTTCATCTTTGCTTAGGGTGTTTTCAATCTCTATAGCCAAAATCGCTTCTTTGGCTTTACGCACAATGTTTTTTTCTGGTGTTAAGAAGAAATTGCGTGCGAGCTGTTGGGTGATAGTACTTGCACCTTGTGAAGCACCGCCTTTCATCACAGCAACACTGATCGCGCGTGCAATTCCAATGGGATCTAAACCGTGGTGATCGTAAAAGCGACTGTCTTCTGTGGCGAGAACCGCCTGAATTAATTTAGGTGGAATTTCATTTAGTTTCATTGGTATGCGGCGCTGTTCGCCTACTTCACCAATGAGCTTGCCATCAGCTGTATAAATTTGCATTGGTTGTTGCAATTCAACTGTTTTTAGGGAATTTACGCTGGGCAGATCAGCTTTGATCTGCGCGTATAAAATAGCTAAAACAATGCTTCCTAGAATAATAAGGGTTAGCAGGCTACTTAATATTAATTTTGCGATCCGCATCGTAAAAAACTCTCTTCATTAGTGCAATTTGAGAAAAAATCAGAAAACTATTTATTCAAAATACTTAGGTTTCTTGAATCGAAGGTTAAGTATAAAGACTAGTTGTTCAAATCGAAAGATAAAAATTCAATTATTCTGAGAAAATTAAGGAAATGAGAATGATTAACATAAAGCGAAGATCTAATCAAAAACTTCAAATTGGCATATGGAAATCAATGGAGGGGTATGATTGCGTGTGCTTTGACTTGCAACATAAAGTGCATTATTTGCATATAGATACTCACCTTGATAGTAATCAAATTTATCAATGGGTGGCTCAGTTTTTCCCCAGTAGCACACTGGAAGAGTTGAGCTTTATCGCTGCAATTGCTCCACAAAATACTTGGATTAAAACGCTCATTTTACCTTATCCTCTCAAACCGAATGAATGCGAACAGCAATGTCGTTTTTTATTATCTAAAGAATTACCTATTCCCTTGAATGAAATTTGGTTTGACTATGTATCAAGTGTATTAAAGCAAGGCTTCAAATTAGATATTTTTGCAATTAAAAAACAAATCGCCAAAGACTATGTAAGCGAATATCAAACTATTTCTATTGATGTATTAGATAGTGCCATTAATAGCATTATTCGTGCATTTGAATATTTGCATCAGAATGAATTAGAAAATGACGCATTATTACTTTATCAAGATGAACAGCAAAGTTTAGCTATTCAGCTTCATTTTCAAGGAATGTATTTTATGCAAAAAATTGATAAAAATTTAACCGCACTTTATCAAGATTTTTGCCAACGTTATAACTTTACGCCGAAAAAAGTTTATGTCTGTAGCCAGTCCCAACAGTTTGAAGATTATCCATCAGATTGGGTGAACATTAATACAGATATACCAATAATCGCCCTTGGTAATGCCCTATGGCAAACAACTTTTTTATAAAAATCAATTTGCTAGTTTATGAGTATTAATTTATTACCTTGGCGCATTGTACTTTTTCAGAAAAAGAGAAAGCAATTTCTTATTTTTTCAAGTATCGCATTTATTATTTCTTTATTGTTAAGTGTAATGCTTAATCAATGGATTGGCAGTGAAAAAGTAATAATAGTTGAACAAAAAGTACAATTACAAAAGCAAGAAAAAGAAAATGCTCAATTAGCGCAAAAATTGATTGTCTTACGAGCCAAATATCAGCCGAAGGAAATTGGGCAAGGGGTGAATTATTCGCAAGTAATTGCGCTTATGCAATGGTTGTCTAACTTACCATTTGAAGAGGGCGAATTGTCTGAATTATCTCTTTCTTCTCAACATTTACACTTAAAAGGGCGGTCGAAAAATCAGAAAGAATTTGATGATATTAAAAACTTTATTCAACAAGCAGAGATTTTTGACCAACAAGAATTAGTCAATTTACAACTTAATAATTCCGCCTTTTGGTTTGAATTTAGTTTACAGCTGAGAGAAAAAAATGAGTGAGATTATTAATCAACCTAATGAATTAATCAGAAAAATTGTATTTTTACCTAGACTCCAACAAATGGCAATTCTAGCTTTTCTGGTGTTATGTGTGCCTATCTATTTAATGGTAAATGGCTTTGCTCTTTTGCAGGAAAAAGCACATATTCAAGATAAAATCTATTTAAAAGGAAAAGAAATTATGCATCAGCAAAATATTATCCAACGGTTAGAAAATATGACTAATCAAAAATTAGGCGATGACATTATTACTAAGACGGCGAAAATTAATACCTTTATTTCTCATTCTAACAGCGAGCAATTAGCAATTTTAACCAGTGAGTGGATCTATTCAAGCTCACCTTTAATAGAGATTAAATTAACAACAGATTATGCCATTTTTTCAGCTTTCTTAAAGCGTCTTTTATCCTCGGATTTTGAATTAAATTTATTAAGTATGAAAATTGAAAAAATAGAACAGGGTGAACATTCCCATTCTATTTCTGCTGAACTATCCTTGCAATTAAAGAGAGAGAATAAATAGGAGAAGTGCGGTGTTAAAAAGGATAATATTTTTTCTTTATTGTTCAATGGTATTAGTAGGTTATGCCAATGATCCCTTTGACCATAAACAGCGTAAGCTAAAAAGTACGGAACAAATGCCTACTGTGCAAAAAACTCAAAATAATTGTTATAAAACAGAAACCATATTGGCTAGCCATATTGATTTTGAACAATTAACTTTAATTGGTGTGATAGAAAATCATCAATATAAACAAGCATTTTTTCTCGATTCAACACAAAAAATTTGGCTATTTTCTGAACGTGATATGTTTACTAAAGATGCGCTAAAACTTGAGATGATTTCCTTAAATAAAGTCAAAATTATTGATGGAACGCATAATAGCGGTGATTGCCGAAATGCAAAAATTATTGAATTAACTTTATAAATGATAGCGTTTAATTATTAGGTGGATAAATGAAATCAGTATTATCTTGGCGTTATTGGCTAAAGTGCGGTGTATTTTTAAGCTGTTTTTTAGTCGTTTCGATGTTCGCATTTAGTGCAGAGAAATTTTCTATATATCTTAAACAAGCGCCTTTGGTTAGCACTCTGCAACAAATTGCTGATCAGCAAAATATCAATTTGGTGATTGATGATGAGCTAGAGGGATCGCTTTCTTTACGCTTGAAAAATGCTGATTGGGAGCAGTTTCTCAACGCGGTAACGAAAATTAAGGGAATTCATTTGCACAAAGAAAATGACATTTATTATCTCAGTAAAGCTTCTCCATTAGCTATGCCAGAACCTCTTGATAATGCACCAACCGAGTTTGTGGATAACACATCTTACGTTAGCGCACCAACCTTACCCACATTATCAACAATGACAATAAAACTGCACTATGCCAAAGCTTCTGAAGTGATGAAAACACTCACTTCTGGCAGCGGTTCGTTGCTTTCAGCAAATGGTAGTATGAGTTTTGACGATCGTAGTAATCTATTGATTATTAAAGAGGAAAAAACAATGCTGAAACAAATTCGGCGTTTGGTTACAGAAATGGATAAGCCCATTGAACAAATCGCGATTGAAGCACGTATTGTGACTATTAGTGATGAAAGTTTGAAAGAACTTGGTGTTCGTTGGGGGATTTTTACGCCAACAGATATAAGCCACAAAGTGAGTGGCAGTCTTAATGCCAATGGCTTTGCAAATATCACTGATAATCTTAACGTAAATTTTGCCGCCACCAATACACCCGCAGGATCGGTGGCATTGCAGATCGCAAAAATTAATGGGCGATTACTTGATTTAGAATTAACCGCCTTGGAGCGAGAAAATAGCGTAGAAATTATAGCCAGCCCAAGTTTGCTTACCACCAATAAGAAAAGTGCGAGCATTAAGCAAGGGACAGAAATCCCCTATGTAGTGAATAATAATAAAAATGATAGCCAGAGCATTGCGTTTCGTGAAGCGGTACTAGGGCTAGAAGTAACGCCACATTTATCCAAAAATAATGGCATTTTATTAGATTTGGTGGTGAGCCAAAATGCTCCTGGTGGGCGTGTGGCTTATGGGGAAAACGAAGTGATCGCCATTGATAAGCAAGAAATTAACACGCAAGTTTTTGCGCAAGATGGGGAAACCATTGTGCTAGGTGGCATCTTTCACGATACCATTACCAAAGCCCTAGATAAAGTGCCTGTGCTCGGTGATATTCCAGTGATTAAACGCTTGTTTAGTAAAGAAGTAGAACGTCATCAAAAACGGGAATTGGTGATTTTCGTCACCCCGCATTTGATCAAAAAAGGGCAACAGGTAGAAAAACAAAGTGCGGTGAAAAATCCGCCAAAAAATTACCGCACTTTGCCAGCTTCTACTAAGATTTCGCATAAATCTGGTAAATAAATCTGTTTTGACGGTTGAAAAAGGTAGGCATTTATTGAGATAATCCCCATTATTTTTTGGGTGATCTTTTAGCAACCATATTTGATTTTATGGTTGTCTTTTTATTTGTCGGAAAGATCAATTATTTTAAATTTTATTAAAGAAGAACAACGAAAAATGGCAGAGAAACGTAATATTTTCTTAGTAGGTCCAATGGGAGCAGGGAAAAGTACTATTGGTCGTCAATTAGCGCAAATGTTAGGAATGGATTTTATTGATACAGATGCAGAAATTGAACAACGTGCTGGCGCTGACATTAGCTGGATTTTTGATGTTGAAGGTGAAGAAGGCTTCCGCAAACGTGAAGAACGTATTATCAATGAATTAACACAAAAACAAGGCATTGTGCTTTCCACAGGTGGCGGTGCGGTGATGTCAAAAGAAAACCGTAATTACCTCTCTGCGCGAGGGATTGTCATCTATTTAGAAACTACGGTGGAAAAACAATTCCAACGAACTCAACGTGATAAAAAACGTCCATTATTGCAAGATGTGGAAGATCCACGTCAAGTGTTAGAAGATCTTTCAAAAATTCGTAATCCGCTTTATCAAGAAGTGGCGGATATTACCTTACCTACGGATGATCAAAGTGCCAAAGTAATGGCGAATCAAATTGTTGATTTAATTGAAAATATCAACGGCTAATTAAGCGAAAGGAAAAAATGATGTTGTGCGTAAATGTTGAATTAAAAGAACGCCGTTATCCTATTTATATCGGTGCAGGCTTGCTTTCTGATCCGAGTGTTTATCCCCTAAAATCAGGCGATAAAGTGATGATTGTGAGCAATCCGACCATTGCACAACATTATCTTGCACAGGTAACGAAAACCTTGACGGAACTGGGTTGTCAGGTTGATCAGGTTTTATTACCTGATGGAGAACAATACAAAAATCTTGAATCGCTCAATCTGATTTTTACCGCCTTATTAGAAAAAAATCACGGCCGTGATACCACCTTAATTGCGCTAGGTGGCGGTGTGATTGGTGATGTAGTGGGTTATGCGGCAGCCAGTTATCAACGTGGTGTGCGTTTTATCCAAATTCCAACCACCTTACTTGCGCAAGTGGATTCTTCTGTGGGGGGAAAAACCGCTGTTAATCACCCCTTGGGTAAAAATATGATTGGTGCGTTTTATCAGCCTTGCACTGTGATTATCGATACGCTCACCTTAAATACCTTGCCAAAACGCGAAGTCAATGCAGGCTTGGCAGAAGTGATTAAATATGGCGCGATTTTAGATTATCCTTTCTTTGAATGGCTAGAACAGCACATTGATGAATTGGTTGCGCTTGAACAAGCGCCGTTACAGCAATGTATCGCTCGTTGTTGCCAAATTAAAGCGGACGTGGTGGCAAGAGATGAAACAGAAAAAGGCGATCGCGCATTGCTTAATTTAGGTCATACTTTTGGCCACGCTATTGAAACCCATTTAGGCTATGGCCAATGGCTACACGGTGAAGCGGTGGCCGCAGGCTCAATGATGGCGGCCGCGCTTTCTGAAATGTTAGGGGATTTATCTGTGCAAGATGTAGGACGTTTAGAAAAGCTCTTTGCGCGTGCTAATTTGCCAACCCTTTCACCAGATACAATGCAACCCGAAGATTATTTACCGCATATGATGCGAGATAAGAAAGTGTTAGCAGGTAAGTTACGTCTTGTGTTGCTAAAATCGCTCGGGCAAGCTTATGTGGCGAGCGATAGCGACAAAGATCTTGTTCTTGCAGCCATTGCACGTTGCACACAAACTGACTGATCTCAATGTATCCTGATGCGACAATTTTCCCACAACAAAAATACCGCCCTTTTTTAAAATGGGCGGGGGGGAAGTTTCGTCTTACCGAGCAAATCAATAAATTATTTCCTAAGAAAAAACAATGCCTTATTGAACCTTTCGTGGGGGCTGGGGCAGTCTTTTTGAATAGCCAATTTGAACGCTATATTTTGGTGGATATTAATGCGGATTTGATCAATCTATTTAACATTGTTAAACAAGATGTCAATTTGTATATTGAAGCAGTGAAAAGCGTCTTTTTTCACCCTGATGCGAATACACCAGACTATTATTACGCACGGCGCGCCCAGTTTAATCAATCCACCAATAATTTTGAGCGTTCCGTGTTGTTTTTGTATCTTAATCGTTTTGGCTTCAATGGATTGTGCCGTTATAACAGCAAAAATGAGTTTAACGTGCCATTTGGACGCTATAAAACCCATTATTTCCCAGAAATTGAGTTACGTTATTTTGCCCATAAAGCGCAAAGTGCGGTGTTTATTTGTGCAGATTTTCACGAAGCCTTTAAATTTGCTGATGAAAATGCGGTGATCTATTGCGATCCGCCTTATGCACCGCTCAAACAAGAAAGCAATTTTACCAGTTATGCAGGCAATGAATTTTCTTTAGATCATCAGCAAGCCTTGGCTGAATTGGCGCACCGCACCGCAACGGAACGACAGATTCCGGTGCTAATTTCTAATCACGATACCAAATTTACCCGTCAAATTTATCAAGGTGCCAAAATTAAACGCTTAAAAGTGCAACGTTCAATCAGCCAAGCTTCGCATAAACGGATTAAGGTGAATGAGCTGATTGCTAGCTTTCACGGGCAAAAAACTTAACGTGGCTGAGTGACTAAGGCAGGATTTACTTTGAATTGAAGTTGCTGAATCTGCGGATTTAAGTCCTGCACTTTGGCCAATAAATCTTTTTCTTTGAATAACAAACCTTGGCGCACCATCGCATTTGCCACTTCAATCACTAAGGTTGTTTCGGAAAAATTAGCAACGCGATAAAAGCCTTTAAATTGATTTGGGAATAATCGTGCTAACTGTTCATTCAGTTGTTGTAATAAAATGCCTTTTTGCATAATTTTGCCTAGGCTGGAATTTTCTAGCACATCTTGTATATTGGTAGGTTTACTGTATCGCATCGCTTGTTTTCTGCTTTTTTGCCCTAATATTACACATCAGAATAAGACATTGTAGTGATTTTCCGCTACAATAACAGCGATTTTTAATTAAAAATAAGTTACCGAATGATTTCATCTAAAAGCACACAGAATTTTTGGTCGCAATTACTACTCAGTATGATTGCGATCTTTGCCTTGCCTAATGCGCAAGGAATGGAAAATGCTGGGCTTGCTTGTGAAAATTATTCACGTGAACAACGCCAAATGCAACAGCTTGCTTGCCATCAGCTAGTTGCTCGTAAACAAATTATTCACCAGCAACAAAAACCAAGCAAAAAAAATTTTGTTGCACCAAAAATTCTAACCAAAAAAGCACCGCACTTTGTTTTTCCTGTATTCAGTGCGGCCACGCCGATCCGCGCCGGTCCTGCAGCTTAACCTTTCTTTCTAGTAAATAACTTTTAACTGATTTCAGTGATTGCTGAAGTTTAATTTAACCTATTGATATAAAAGAAATAAAATTATGTTTAGAACTATTTTTACAAAAATTTTTGGTAGCCGTAATGATCGTATTCTACGCCGTTTGAATAAACAAGTGATCAAAATTAACAAAATGGAGCCAGACTTTGAAGCCTTAAGCGATGAACAGTTGCAAGGTAAAACGGCAGAATTTCGTGAGCGCTTGAAAAATGGTGAAAGCCTGCAAAGCCTATTGCCAGAGGCCTTTGCCACTGTGCGTGAAGCAAGTAAACGTGTACTCGGTATGCGCCATTTTGATGTGCAGCTCATTGGGGGTATGGTGCTGAATAATCGTTGCATTGCTGAAATGCGCACAGGGGAAGGGAAAACCCTTACTGCAACCTTGCCTTGCTATCTTAATGCCTTAACCGGAAAAGGCGTTCACGTTGTCACGGTGAATGATTATCTTGCGCGCCGCGATGCGGAAACTAACCGCCCATTATTTGAATTCTTAGGAATGACCGTTGGGGTGAACGTGCCGGGCTTGCCTGCAGAAGAAAAACGCGCTGCCTATGCTGCCGATATTACCTATGCGACTAACAGCGAATTAGGCTTTGATTATTTGCGTGATAACTTAGCCCATTCAGCACAAGATCGTTTCCAAAAAGAACTTTATTATGCTTTGGTTGATGAAGTGGATTCTATTTTGATTGATGAGGCGCGTACCCCGTTGATTATTTCAGGGCCAGCGGAAGACAGTTCAGAACTTTATATTGCCATTGATAAATTGATTCCCAATCTGATCAAGCAAGATAAAGAAGACACTGAAGAATACCAAGGTGATGGTGACTACACTTTGGATCTGAAAAGCAAACAAGCGTATCTTACTGAGCGTGGGCAAGAGAAAATCGAGCAATGGTTAATTGATCAAGGCCTGATGCAAGAAACTGAATCTCTGTATTCCCCTGCCAAGGTTACTTTGTTACACCACGTTTATGCCGCATTGCGTGCGCATACATTGTTTGAACGAGATGTGGATTACATCGTAAAAGATGGCGAAATTATCATTGTTGATGAGCATACTGGGCGTACAATGGCAGGTCGCCGTTGGTCAGAAGGTTTACACCAAGCCATTGAAGCAAAAGAAGGTGTGACAATCCAAAATGAAAACCAAACTGTCGCTTCTATCACTTACCAAAACTATTTCCGCCTTTATGAAAAATTAGCCGGAATGACAGGGACAGCGGATACCGAAGCCTTTGAATTCCAACAAATTTATGGCTTGGAAACCATTGTGATCCCAACTAATCGTCCAATGATTCGTGATGATCGCACGGATTTAATGTTTGAAAATGAACAATACAAATTTGCAGCGATTATTGAAGAAATTAAGGATTGCATTGCGCGCAACCAACCTGTGTTGGTGGGAACGGCATCCATTGAAAAATCAGAATTGTTATCTGATGCCTTAACCAAATCAGGCATTAAGCATAGCGTATTAAACGCAAAATTCCACGCACAAGAAGCCGAAATTATTGCCAATGCAGGTTATCCAGGGGCCGTAACCATTGCCACCAATATGGCAGGACGGGGTACGGATATTGTGCTTGGCGGTAACTGGAAAGCCGAAGTGGCGAAATTGGATAACCCAACAGAAGCACAAATTGAAGAAATCAAAGCCAAATGGCAAGAGCGTCACGATATTGTAAAACAAGCGGGTGGTTTGCATATTATTGGTACGGAACGCCACGAATCACGCCGTATTGATAACCAGCTGCGCGGACGTTCAGGCCGCCAAGGTGACCCAGGTTCATCACGTTTCTACTTATCTTTAGATGATGCATTAATGCGTATTTACTTAAACGAAGGTAAGCTTAATATGATGCGCAAAGCCTTCAGCACACCAGGTGAAGCAATGGAATCGAAATTGCTCACTAAAGTGATTGCTTCTGCGCAAGCAAAAGTTGAAGCACATAACTTTGATGGACGTAAACATTTATTAGAATTTGATGATGTTGCTAATGATCAACGCCGTGCTATTTATGAACAGCGCAATGAACTATTAGATAATGAGAACATTGCCGAAACCATTAAAGTGATCCGCAAAGATGTTTTCAACAGCGTGATCGATCAATATATTCCACCAAATTCATTGGAAGAAATGTGGGATGTGCCAGCTCTTGAGCAACGTTTAAGACAGGATTTTGCTCTTGATTTACCGATTGAACATTGGTTAGAAGAAAACAATGCTTTGCATGAAGAAACTTTGCGTGAGCGTATTATTGATGCCGCAGAAAAAGAATATGAACGCAAAGAAGAGTTGGTTGGTGCGGAATCAATGCGCCATTTTGAAAAAGGCATTATGCTACAAACCCTTGATGAGCTTTGGAAAGAACATCTTGCTTCGATGGATCATTTACGCCGTGGTATTCACTTGCGTGGTTATGCGCAAAAAGATCCAAAACAAGAATATAAACGTGAGTCTTTCCAAATGTTTACGGATATGCTGGATGCGTTAAAATTAAGTGTGATTACTACCTTAAGTCGAGTCCAAATTCGTACTCAAGAAGAAATTGAGCAAGCGGAGAAATTGCAGCAAGAAATGGCAGCTCGTGCACAAGTGCAATATAATACCGTTGATGATGAGCAGCCACAAGCTGAACAAGTAGCATTGCCACCATCAGATCATAAGATTGGGCGTAATGAGCCTTGCCCTTGTGGTTCAGGTAAAAAATACAAACATTGCCACGGTAATCGTGCGGCGAAATATAGTTAATCTATAAATGGAAAGTGCGGTAAAAATTTCTGATTTTTTTACCGCATTTTTGATTAAGGAGAAAAAATGGCAAAACCCATTATCCAAGTAGCAGCAGGGATTATTCGTAATGAATTTGGGCAAATTTATCTCACTCAGCGTCTTGAAGGACAAGATTTTGCCCAAGCTTTAGAATTTCCTGGTGGAAAAGTCGATAAAGGCGAAACGCCCGAACAAGCCCTTGCCAGAGAGTTGGAAGAAGAAATTGGCATTCACATTCTTAACGCCAGTTTATTTGAGCGTTTTATGTTTGAATATCCCAGTAAGATAATTCACTTCCATTTTTACCTTGTAGAACAATGGGTTGGTGAACCTTTTGGGCGAGAAGGGCAAGAGGGAATGTGGATTGCACAATCTGAGCTCGATTCCAGCCAATTCCCACCCGCTAACAGTAAGCTAATTCAGCGACTATTGGCTGAAAATCAATAATTTGCCATCGATAGAAAAGCATTATATCTTTCATATAATGCTTTTTGTCTTACTTATTGGCAACAGATATCTTGTATCACGAATTGTAATGCATGGCGATCCCATAAGCGTGTTTTGCGTTGTTTCATTCTTTTTAAGCGTAATGCTCGACCTTGAGCCAAGCGAAAAAGTTTAGTATTACTCTTTTTTAGGAACGTTTTTCGTCTTCTTGTCATTGTTATCTCACTTCTTATTAATGGGCATTTTTTCAAAATTTACTGTATAATATTATTCTGTTGTTTTTGATTTTGCTGAACTCGGTGATAGCTTATAATACTATTCATATAGCGACGAATATTTTCAACGTATTGATAAGCCTCATAACCACGGGCATAGCCATATTTCAAATTACTATAATGACGTTTTTCTGCTAATAATGGCAAATTCTTTTTTACATCAAGCCAATTATCAGGATCCCCCCCTAATTTTTTGGTTAAACGTCTTGCATCAATCAAATGTCCTAAACCCATATTATAAGCAGCAAGCGCAAACCAAATTTTATCTTCTTGATGAATGGTATCAGGCATTTGTTCTAGCAATAAATGTAAATATTCTGAACCGCCTTTGATGCTTTGCTCAGGGTCAAGTCGATTATTGATTTTCACTCTATCAGCCGTAGCTTTGGTGAGCATCATCATTCCTCGAACGCCAGTTGGTGAGGTTGCCTCGGGATTCCAATGAGACTCTTGATAAGCTATCGCAGCTAATAAGCGCCAATCTAGGCTACCTTTATATTTATCGAATAAATGTTGATATTTAGGTAACGTGTTTTCAATCGCATTGAGATAAGATCGCATATCCACATAATCAAATTCAGCAAGATGATTGAAATATTTTTCCTCTATACGTGCAATTAATCCTGTTTCAAGAGCGTTATTCATAAAATCAAGCAGAGCAGCTTGTAATTCATTGTAATTAGTATTGTCTAGATACCAATGGATGGTTGATTCATCTGTCATATCAAACGCGACGGCTATTTCTGGCTTGATTTGCTGTGCCATTGCAAGATCAATAGAGTTAGCGATAGTGTAATCAATTTTCCCTTTGGCAATTTGTAGTAATAATTCTTCTTGGCTTTCATCGACTATTTTCCATTTTAAGTCCGGAAATTCTTTTTGAAAGCCTTGAAGTAGTTTCGATAGATCATTACCCTTGGAAATCACCAGTTTACCATTTAGTTCTTTTAATGATGTTGGTCGCACTTCTCTTTTACGATAAGCTAATTGCAAAGAGGCTGAGTTATAGGCTGGACCTATTTGATAATTCTCTAATTTTTCTCGTTGATAAAATAAATTTGCTGCAGCAATATCAATTTTTTTTGCTGAAAGTGCGGTAAATAATGCTTGATTATTTTCCATTGGAAGAATTTCGATTTTTACATTGAGATAATCAGCGAATGCTTTAGCTAATTCATATTCAAACCCTGATGGCCCTTCTGGACCAATAAAATAAGAAGTTGGCGTATTCAATGTGCCAACTACTAATTTACCGCGAGATTGAATTGTCGAATAACGATTGTCTTCCGTACCTAAGAGCTGTTGCCATGGAAGAACCATATCAATGGCCCATAGTAGTAACGCAAAGATACTGATTAGACGTAAAAATAAACCTTTCAATGATGTCCAGCCCTCTAAAAATCATAAGGCATTTTACCATTTATGAAAAAATGTGCTAGAAATAACCGCACTTTTCCCTGTTGGTTATAGTTGATGCTTTATTTTTTGGATTGATACATTTTTTCAATTTGAGCCTTATAACGCTCTAAGATAACTTTACGGCGTAGTTTTAAGGTTGGTGTAATTTCGTTCATTGTCGTAGTAAATGCTTGTGGCAATAAGGTAAATTTTTTCACTTTTTCAAAGCTTGCCAGTTCTTTTTGCAATTCATTCAAACGTTTTTCAAAGAGTTGAATAATTTCTGAATGTTTGATCAACTCCATGCGATCTTGATATTTGATATTAAGCTTTTTCGCATATTCTTCTAAAGAGGCAAAACAAGGCACAATCAAGGCTGAAACATATTTTTTGGCATCAGCAATCACGGCAATTTGTTCAATGAATTTATCTTTGCCGATTTTGCCTTCAATGTGTTGTGGCGCAATATATTTGCCATTTGAGGTTTTCATCAGCTCTTTGATGCGATCTGTGATGTAAAGATGCCCTTGTTCATCTAATTTACCTGCATCACCGGTTTTTAAGAAGCCGTCATCGGTAAAGGCGGCGGCCGTTTCTTCTGGCTTTTTGTAATAACCACGCATCACCATTCCACCACGCACTAGAATTTCATCATTTTCGCCAATTTTAACCTCTGTCCCAGGCATTAGCTTGCCGATAGAATTTGGCTCGAAATGATCATCGTCCCAACAAGAAACCGTAGCGGTGGTTTCCGTCATACCGTATCCCAGCTTAATGTTAATGCCAATACTGTGGAAGAATAGTCCAATGGTTGGTTCTAATTTTGCTCCACCGCACGGCATCATACGAATACGCCCACCAAGCAGGTTGCGTAATTTACTCAGTACCAATTTATCCGCTAAGAAAAATTGCTGTTTAAGCAAAAATGGAATCGGTTGATTTTGGCTTTTGCGATCAAAATAACGATGCCCCACCTTGATTGCCCAGTTAAATAGTGCACGACGGAGTTTTGGCGCTTGCTGCACTTTATCATGGATCGCAGTGTAAATTTTTTCGTAAAAACGTGGCACTGCACACATTAATGTTGGGCGGATTTCACTTAATGCAGAGCGCACTTGCTCAGTGTTCTCAATATAACAATTCACTGCACCACGATGTAGCACGTAGGCCACCCACGCACGCTCAAAAATATGAGAGAACGGTAGGAAAGAAAGAGAAACGTCCCGTTCTGTAATTGGCTTTAACGCGTGATCATGGGCTTTAAGTTGATGCGCAAGATTAGCATAATCTAACATCACACCTTTTGGTTCACCTGTGGTGCCAGAAGTATAAATTAGGGTAAATAAATCACTTAGTTGCTTTTCATCAAGGCGCTGTTGCAATTCTGTTGGATCTGCTTGTGAACCTGTTGCGATAAAGCTCGCCCAACTGCAAGCCAGTGGATGATCGTGCAGTTTAATGCTATCTTTCATCGCCACAATATGTTGTAACTGTGGGCAGCTTGCAACGATTTGCAACGCCTGATCGTACTGTTCTTGATCACCAACAAATAGAATTTTAATGTCAGCATCATTAATGATAAATGCCGCTTGTTGTGCGGTGTTCGTGGCGTAAATAGGCACGGTAATGGCACGAATGTGTAAGGAGGCAATATCAGCCACCGTCCAGCGTGGCATATTGTGTGCAAAGATACCAATTTTATCTTGTACATCAATATGATGGACAAGCAAAGCAAGAGCAAGCTCATTTACTTGTTGTTGAAAGGCAGCCCAAGAAATATCGTGCCATTGTTGATTTTCAAAATAACGAAGTGCGGTGTTATTTTTTAATGTTTTTGCCTGCTGTTGAAAGCGGTTAACAAAATGAAAATCAAGGGTATTTGTCATTATTCTTTTCCTATTTACCAAATTATTGCTTTTAGCGTACGGGTGTAGGCTAAATATAATGCTTAATTGAGTAAAAAGCGAGAAAAATTCGCTGAAAAACACTGATAATCAGTGTTTTTGTGAGCAATATAACAGTTTCAGCGAGCGAACAGCTGTTCATTTTTATATAGAAGAGACAACATTTTCTTCGCGAAAAATCAGCAGGGAAGTGGGCGAGAAAAATTTTGCGAAAAAAAACCGCACTTTAAAAGTGCGGCTTAATTTTAAAGGGTTTTTAATTAGCCTTTGTAGTTGTGAATATGTGCTACTAAGTCTAATACTTTGTTTGAATAACCAGTTTCATTATCGTACCAAGATACTAATTTAACGAAAGTATCAGTTAATGCGATACCAGCTTCTGCATCAAATACAGATGTAAATGCGCAGCCGTTGAAGTCTGTTGATACTACTGCATCTTCAGTGTAGCCTAAAACGCCTTTTAATTCGTTTTCAGAAGCACGTTTGATTTCTGCACAGATTTCAGCGTAAGTTGCTGGTTTTTCAAGGTTTACAGTTAAATCAACGACAGACACGTTTGGTGTAGGAACACGGAACGCCATACCCGTTAATTTACCATTTAATTCAGGAATTACTTTACCTACTGCTTTCGCTGCACCTGTTGAAGATGGAATGATGTTTTGAGCAGCACCACGACCACCACGCCAGTCTTTCGCAGAAGGACCATCAACTGTTTTTTGAGTTGCAGTTGTTGCGTGAACAGTTGTCATTAAACCGTCTTTGATACCCCATTTGTCGTTAATTACTTTCGCTAATGGTGCTAAACAGTTTGTTGTACAAGATGCGTTTGAAACGATGTCTTGACCAGCATAAGTATCAAAGTTTACGCCGTTTACGAACATTGGCGTTGCATCTTTAGAAGGACCAGTTAACACAACTTTTTTCGCGCCTGCTTCAATGTGTTTGCGAGCAGTTTCATCTGTTAAGAAGATACCTGTTGCTTCAACGGCGATATCAACACCGATTTCGTTCCATTTAAGGTTTGCAGGATCACGCTCAGACGTTACACGGATTGTTTTACCGTTTACCACTAAATGACCGTCTTTCACTTCAACAGTGCCATCGAAACGACCGTGAGTTGAATCATATTTCAACATATAAGCCATATATTCAACGTCAATTAAGTCGTTGATACCTACAACTTCGATGTCATCGCGTTGTTGTGCTGCACGGAATACGATACGACCGATACGGCCGAAACCATTGATACCAATTTTAATAGCCATAAGTTTTTCACCTATAATTTAAGTTAAACAAAAGGGTTACGGTGCATAGAAAGCATTCTATTTTCCGTTCGTGGTGGATTATAGCACGCTTTTTAGGTAGGGTGAAACTAACTCGCAAGAAAACCGCAAAACATTTGTGATCTACATCAAAACTTTGCGGAACAGCCAGTTAGCTTGTTTTTATTTTGTAAATTTTAAGTAAAAAAACACCGCACTTCTAATGATTTTTTTCTGATTTATCGGCATAATGAATGAAATTTGATGAAAATTAAGGATAAATGATGAGCCAAGGTAACCTTTATATTATTTCTGCCCCAAGCGGCGCGGGGAAATCGTCTTTAATCGCCGCCTTATTGGCGAAAGACAATGGGCGTGAAAGGATGGTTTCTGTTTCCCATACCACGCGTGCGCCGCGCCCCGGAGAAGTGAACGGTGTGCATTATCATTTTGTCAGTAAAGACGAATTTGAACGTCTAATCGAACAAGATGTGTTCTTGGAATATGCCCAAGTGTTTGGCGGCAATTATTATGGTACCTCCTTGCCGACCATTGAAAAAAGTTTGGCGCAGGGCATTGATGTTTTTTTAGATATTGATTGGCAAGGGGCGCAACAAATTCGTGCTAAATTGCCGCAGGTTAAAAGTATTTTTATTTTACCCCCTTCGGTTGAAGAATTGGAACGCCGTTTAATTGGACGCGGGCAGGATAGTGCAGAAGTCATTGCTGATCGTATGGCAAAAGCCACCAGTGAAATGTCCCATTATGATGAATATGATTATGTGATTATTAATGATAATTTCGAGCAAGCAGTGGCGGATTTGCAACATATTTTGCGTGCAGAATGTTTAACTAAACGCTATCAACAAGCGCAAAATATTGCTTTAATTCATCAATTACTGGCAAAATAATTGACATTTTAGTATCATTAGATCCCTTTTATTTATTGAATAATTTTTAACTGACTTGGAGTAAATTTATGGCTCGTGTAACAGTGCAAGATGCGGTAGAGCAAATTGGTAACCGTTTTGATTTAATTTTAACCGCAGCACGTCGTGCAAGAGAATTACAATTACATGTTCGTGAACCTTTAGTTCCAGAAGATAATGATAAGCCAACGGTAATTGCTTTGCGTGAAATTGAAAAAGGCTTGATTAACAACGAAATTATGAATGCGCACGAGCGCCAAGATGCTTTAGAGCAAGAAGCAACAGAGCATCACGCAGTATCTTTACTATCTTCATAAACGATAAAAGTGCGGTTGTTTTTTGTTCCATTTTTATCATTGGCAATAAAATTTGAATAAAAAGTTAGGTGTCCTTTGTACTTATTTGAACGTTTAGAGCATATTATCCGAGGCTATTTACCGCCTGAACAAATTGAATTAGTAAGACGTGCATACGTTATCGCAAGAGATGCACACGAAGGACAATCTCGCTCCAGTGGCGAGCCGTACATTACTCACCCTGTCGCAGTCGCAGCAATTATTGCAGAAATGCGTTTAGATCACGAAGCCGTGATGGGCGCATTATTGCATGATGTAATTGAAGACACCCCTTACACCGAAGAACAACTCAAAGAAGAATTTGGCGCGAGTGTTGCTGAAATTGTTGAAGGCGTTTCTAAACTAGATAAGCTCAAATTCCGTACCCGCCAAGAAGCACAAGTGGAAAATTTCCGCAAAATGATTTTGGCGATGACCAAAGACATTCGCGTTGTTCTGATTAAACTGGCTGACCGCACCCACAATATGCGTACTCTTGGTGCCTTACGCCCTGACAAACGGCGTAGAATTGCAAAAGAAACCTTGGAAATTTACGCCCCACTAGCCCATCGGCTAGGGATCGAACATATCAAAAATGAACTGGAAGATCTTGGCTTTGAGGCTATGCACCCACAGCGTTATGCGGTTCTACGAAAAGTTATTCAAATAGCACGCGGAAATCGTAAAGATATGATCGAACGAATTTCTGATGAAATTAGCACACGCTTAAGAAATTTGGGGATTGAAGCGCGTATATTTGGGCGGGAAAAACATCTTTATGCGATTTACCAAAAAATGCGCTTAAAAGATCAGCAATTTGATTCGATTATGGATATCTATGCTTTCAGGGCGGTAGTAGAGGATGTTGACACCTGTTACCGCGTATTGGGTCAAGTACATAGCCTATACAAGCCACGACCAGGTCGAGTCAAAGACTATATTGCTGTGCCGAAAGCAAATGGCTATCAATCCCTGCATACCTCGATGATTGGTCCACACGGTGTACCCGTGGAAGTGCAAATCCGCACGGAAGAAATGGATCAAATGGCAGAAATGGGAGTGGCAGCGCATTGGGCGTATAAGCAAGGTGGTAAGAATGATACCACCACCGCACAAATTCGTGCACAACGTTGGCTGCAAAGTTTAATTGAATTACAGCAAAGTGCGGGTAATTCTTTTGAGTTTATTGAAAGTGTCAAATCAGAATTTTTCCCGAAAGAAATTTATGTGTTCACCCCGAAAGGGCGTATTGTTGAATTGCCAGTGGGCGCAACACCGGTGGATTTTGCTTATGCCGTACATTCAGGCATCGGCAATGCCTGTATTGCAGCCAATGTGGATCGCAAACCTTATCCGCTTTCACAACCATTGCAATCAGGGCAAACCATTGAAATTATCACTGCACCGACAGCCCAACCTGATGGGGGCTGGCTAAATTTTGTGGTAACCGCAAAAGCCCGTTCTAATATTCGCCACGCACTGAAAAATCTGCGTTCAGATACGGCGATCGTTCTTGGCAAACGCCAGCTTACCAATGCATTATTACCACATAAGTTAGAGCAAATTCCTGCTCAGCGTATCGAACAGTTATTAGGCGATTTGAAACTGAATCGTTTTGAAGATTTATTGGCAGAAATTGGTTTAGGTAATCAAATGAGTGCTGTGATCGCTTATCGTTTATTAGGCGAAAGTATTGAAATTGATACAGACGGCGATCTCAGCAACAATAAAAATATTTTTGCCATTAACGGCAATGAAAGTCTGCTTACCACTTTTGCGCAATGTTGTCACCCAATCCCAGGTGATCCAATAGTGGCGTATGCAAGCCCAGGTAAAGGCTTAGTGGTGCATCACGAAGCTTGTGCAAATCTGCGTAATCGAAAAGAAAACCCTGAACATTTCACCCCAGTTACTTGGGAGAAAAGCGATAATAAAGTGGAATTTGAAACTGAATTACGCATTGAAATGATCAATCAACACGGGGTGCTACCGAATTTAACCTCTAATATTTCTGCAATGGATAGCAATATTCACAGCATTTGGACGGAAGAGCAAGACGGTCGTTTATATCAAATCGTGGTGTTATTGACGGCAAAAGATACCCATCATTTAAGTCAAATTATGCGAAAAATCAAAACAATACCGGGTTTTGTCAGCATTGAACGTAATATAAATCGCTAATGGCTACGGAAATTCTTGGTGCAGTTCCGCTTACCACGCTTTCTGGTGTCGGGGCGGCGATCTCGGCAAAATTGAGCCGAATTGGCATTAATAATCTGCAAGACCTGCTTTTTCATCTGCCTAGCCGTTATGAAGATCGCACAAGAATTACGCCTATTATCGATCTTCGCCCTGAACAATATGCCACGATTAGCGCAACGGTTCAGCTTTGCGATGTGCAGTTTGGACGCCGTCCTATTTTAACCGTGGTGGTATCGGACGGCACATCAAAATTAACCTTACGTTTTTTCAATTTTAACGCCGCAATGCGTAATAGTTTCCAAGTGGGCGCACGAGTAAAAGCCTTTGGCGAAGTGAAGCGCGGTCGTTTTATGGCGGAAATTCATCACCCTGAATATCAAATTATTCGTGATGATGCCCCTTTGGTAATGGCCGAAACTCTGACGCCAATTTATCCCACCACAGAAGGCTTAAAGCAAAATTCTTTACGCAAATTAACGGATCAAGCGCTGGCTTTGCTTGATAAAATCCAGCTGCCAGAAATTCTACCTGATGAATTCAATCCTTATCCTTACAGCTTAAAAGAGGCGATCCGATTTTTGCACCGCCCACCGCCTGATGTTTCTTTAGAAATGTTGGAAAAAGGGCTGCACCCTGCGCAAGTGCGGTTAATTTTTGAAGAATTATTAGCACATAATTTAGCGATGCAAAAAGTGCGGTCAAATATTCAACAATTTTTTGCCTTGCCATTGCAGTATCAAACCGATCTAAAACAGCAATTTTTACAGCGTTTGCCATTTAGTCCGACTAATGCGCAAAGCCGTGTTGTGCAGGATATTGAGCAGGATTTACAAAAGTCTTACCCAATGATGCGATTAGTGCAGGGCGATGTGGGATCGGGAAAAACCTTGGTCGCGGCATTAGCTGCACTGGTGGCAATTGACAATCAAAAGCAAGTGGCACTTATGGCGCCGACAGAAATTCTGGCGGAACAGCATTTTGCCAATTTTCAAAATTGGTTTGAGCCTTTAGGCATCAAAGTCGGTTGGCTAGCAGGAAAAGTCAAAGGCAAGGCTCGCCAAGCCGTGCTAGAACAGATGAAAGCAGGCGAAGTGCAGATGATTGTGGGGACGCACGCCTTATTTCAACAGGACGTAGAATTTAATGCTCTCGCCTTAGTAATTATTGATGAACAGCACCGATTTGGCGTACATCAACGCTTAATGTTACGCGAAAAAGGCGAAAAATCAGGAAATTATCCACATCAGCTGATTATGACCGCAACCCCTATTCCGCGCACCTTAGCAATGACGGTTTACGCCGATTTGGATACCTCTATTATTGATGAATTACCGCCGGGGCGAACGCCGATCACCACCATTGCCATTTCAGAAGAGCGCCGTGCAGAAATTGTCGCGCGCGTGTATCAGGCTTGCGTAAATGAAAAACGGCAGGCGTATTGGGTTTGCACGCTCATTGATGAAAGTGAAGTGCTGGAAGCGCAAGCAGCGGAAGCTATTTGGGATGATTTAACCAAAGCTCTACCAAATTTACGGATTGGCTTAGTTCACGGGCGAATGAAACCGGCTGAAAAACAAGAGATTATGGCAAGTTTCAAAGCCGCCGAGCTAGATGTGTTGGTGGCAACAACGGTAATTGAAGTGGGCGTCGATGTCCCTAATGCCAGCTTGATGATTATTGAAAATGCTGAACGCCTTGGTTTATCTCAACTTCACCAGTTGCGTGGGCGAGTAGGACGTGGAAGTACGGCTTCTTTTTGTGTGCTAATGTACAAACCGCCGTTGGGCAAGGTGTCGAAAAAACGCTTACAAGTGCTGCGTGAAAGCCAAGACGGCTTTTATATTTCAGAAAAAGATCTGGAAATTCGTGGTCCAGGTGAAGTGTTAGGAACAAAACAAACAGGCGTGGCAGAATTTAAAGTAGCAAATTTAATGCGCGATCGCAAAATGATCCCAACAGTTCAGTATTATGCCAAACAATTAATTATGCAATATCCTGATGTCGCTGAAGCGTTAATAAAACGCTGGTTAAATCAGCGTGAAATATATAGCCAAGCCTAACAAGATAACGTAGCGCAAAGAAAAGTGCGGTGAAAAATGAGATATTTTTATGAATAGACCTACCATATTATTTTTTGATTCAGGCATGGGCGGCTTGAGTGTTTATAGTGAAGTGCGCGCCTTGTTGCCATATTGTCATTATCTTTATTGCTTTGATAATGCTTTTTTTCCTTATTCAGAAAAAAGCGAAGCCATGATTATTGAGCGTACTGTCAAAATATGCCAAACCATCAATGCCAGCTATCCGATTGATTTAATTGTGATTGCCTGTAATACCGCAAGTACCGTTGTGCTGCCCGCATTGCGCCAAACCTTTAATTTGCCTATAGTCGGCACGGTGCCTGCGATTAAACCTGCCGCAGAAATTTCTCAAACCAAACGTATAGGTTTATTAGCAACAAAAGGCACAGTGAAACGTCAATATATTGCTGATTTAATCAATAATTATGCTGCGCATTGCCAAGTGGAAAAGCTGGGTTCCACCGTTTTAGTGGAACAGGCAGAACAAAAATTAAATGGTTTTTCGTTAGATTTAGTGACTTTAGCGAATGAACTTGATGTATGGAAAAATATAGCCGATTTAGATACCGTGGTATTAGGTTGCACTCACTTTCCTTTAATTAAGCAAGAAATTCAGCAATACTTACCGCAAGTTAAATATTTTATTGATTCAGGCAAAGCAATTGCTACTCGAGT
>NZ_JAKKOD010000001.1:1490000-1628714 GCF_026226775.1 Avibacterium sp. 21-586
TGTTTATTAAAAACACAGCACTCTGCAAACACGAAAGTGGACGTATAGGGTGTGATGCCTGCCCGGTGCTGGAAGGTTAATTGATGGTGTAATCGAAAGAGAAGCTCCTGATCGAAGCCCCAGTAAACGGCGGCCGTAACTATAACGGTCCTAAGGTAGCGAAATTCCTTGTCGGGTAAGTTCCGACCTGCACGAATGGCATAATGATGGCCAGGCTGTCTCCACCCGAGACTCAGTGAAATTGAAATCGCCGTGAAGATGCGGTGTACCCGCGGCTAGACGGAAAGACCCCGTGAACCTTTACTATAGCTTGACACTGAACCTTGAATTTTGATGTGTAGGATAGGTGGGAGACTATGAAGCGGTAACGCCAGTTATCGTGGAGTCGTTGTTGAAATACCACCCTTTAACGTTTGATGTTCTAACGAAGCGCCTGAAACGGGTGTTCGGACAGTGTCTGGTGGGTAGTTTGACTGGGGCGGTCTCCTCCCAAAGAGTAACGGAGGAGCACGAAGGTTTGCTAATGACGGTCGGACATCGTCAGGTTAGTGCAATGGTATAAGCAAGCTTAACTGCGAGACAGACAAGTCGAGCAGGTGCGAAAGCAGGTCATAGTGATCCGGTGGTTCTGAATGGAAGGGCCATCGCTCAACGGATAAAAGGTACTCCGGGGATAACAGGCTGATACCGCCCAAGAGTTCATATCGACGGCGGTGTTTGGCACCTCGATGTCGGCTCATCACATCCTGGGGCTGAAGTAGGTCCCAAGGGTATGGCTGTTCGCCATTTAAAGTGGTACGCGAGCTGGGTTTAGAACGTCGTGAGACAGTTCGTCCCTATCTGCCGTGGGCGTTGGAGAATTGAGAGGGGCTGCTCCTAGTACGAGAGGACCGGAGTGGACGCATCACTGGTGTACCAGTTGTCTCGCCAGAGGCACTGCTGGGTAGCTAAATGCGGAAGAGATAAGTGCTGAAAGCATCTAAGCACGAAACTTGCCTCAAGATGAGTTCTCCCAGTCTATAAGGCTGTAAGGGTTGTTTGAGACTAAGACGTAGATAGGCTGGGTGTGTAAGCGGTGTGAGCCGTTGAGCTAACCGGTACTAATTGCCCGAGAGGCTTAACTATACAACGCTCAAGGGTTTTGGCTTGTTTTTGATTGAGAAGGAAGAGTAAGAATGCTTAGTGAGATAACGAAATAATAGAAGTTATGAACTAAGAGAAAGGACTTAAAGAATAGAAAGAATTATCTTGGCGGCGTTAGTGCAGTGGACCCACCTAAATCCATGCCGAACTTAGAAGTGAAACGCTGTAACGCCGATGGTAGTGTGGGATATTCCCATGTGAGAGTAGGGCACCGCCAGGTATTGAATGAAGAAGAACGCCATTGAGGGAACTCAGTGGCGTTTTTTTATGTGGTTAAAAAATGGAAAAATGCTAATTATGTCTTTTGGTAAAATAGGAAGAGAATAAATATTTTCTATATGAGACGTATTCCATAGCATATTATGTGATAACTTTCACAGTTTTAAAAATTATAATAGATTATTATCTTTCTCATCATTCTTACAGTCAGTTGAAAAATTTGGAGGATCCAATGAGTGTGAGCCGTAGAAAATTTATTCGTAATGTTGCTTTAGGTTCTGCTGGTTTAGTGATGATGCCTGAAAGTATAGCTAAAGGAACTTGTGAAAATACAATAAACAAACCGCTAAATGCAAAAAATATTGTAATTATTACTGCGGACCAACTGGCTAAACGAGCGGTGGGAGGATATGGCAACGAAACTGCGAGAACACCAAATATTGATGCGTTAATGAATAAGGGAGTCAGCTTTGATAATGCTTATTGTAGCTATCCTTTATGCGCCCCCTCAAGATCAAGCTTTTGGACCGGCTGTTTGCCCCATCAGACAGGCGTTGTAGCTAACGATAACGCAGATATTCCTGAAACTTTAGCTACAATTGGTACTATTTTTAGTGATGCAGGATATGATTGCTACCATTTTGGTAAACGTCACGATCACGGTGCATTGAGAGGATTTATTAGTGCACCACAAATTGAGAAAGAATTTCCTGCAGAGCTTGCCTTTCCTGTAAATTATGATACGAAAGAGGATGTCTATTGCTTAGAAGAGAGTTTAAAATTTATCAATAACCTTAACCATCGTTCAGAAAAAAAACCTTTTTTATTGGCAGTGGAATTCAATAATCCGCATAACATTAATGGTTGGGTTGGTCATTTTAGTGGTGAGCATGATGATATTGAAGGTATAGGTGAATTACCTAAATTATTGGCAAATTTTGATACTAAAAATGACTTAATTAATCGCCCTAAAGCTGTTCAGTATGCGTGTTGCACACACACAAGAGTAAAGCAAGCTGGTAAATGGAATGAAAAAAATTTCCAGCAATATCTTAAAGCTTATTATTACTATACTGAGTTGGCTGATAGTTTCATAGGACAAATACTTTCTGCTTTAGATGAGAATGGCTTACGTGATAATACTCTTATTGTTTTCTTATCTGATCATGGGGATGCAATGGGGGCACATCGTCTAGTCACTAAAATGAATTGGTTTTATGAAGAATCTACAAATGTACCTTTTATATTTGTAGGGCCAGGGATCAAGAGAAATCAACATAAGCAAGAATTGGCTTCTTTGTGTGATTTATTACCGACTCTTTGTGATTATGTTGGATTAGCAATTCCTAACCCGATTTATGGCCGTTCATTATTACCACTATTACAAGGGCAGAATATTGATGATTGGCGTGAATATGTGGTTTCCCATTGGAATACGGATCGTAATCTTGATCTCCAACCTGCTAGAATGTTGCGTACTAAGGAATTTAAGTATGTATTGTATAAAGAAGACGAGGAAGAAGAATTATATGATATGCTCAATGATCGTGGAGAAACACGAAATTTAGCAAATGATTTGAATTATCAAGCTATAAAGAAACAACTCCGAGAGAAATTGGATAAGCATATTCAAAATAATTCTGATCCTTTTTATTCGCAGGATGTTCTTATTGATAAGCAACGTTGGCGAACTCATTCATTAGGCTATGAGCATCATGTTGGGGAAACTAGTACTGAAATTTATTTGCGAGAAATTCGTCCATTATTAAATAAAAAAGAATGGGAAAAAGCACATAGGGTAAAACTTCAACTTCAAAAACAATTACGCCTAAGTAATACTACATTAGTCGTCAATAAATAATCTTATTTTAAAGCTATATTAGACGAACATAACCGTTAATCTAATATAGTTTTTTATTTTACCTTATTAATTCCAAATAATCTCCACCCAAAACCCTTTCTCCCCGCACGAATTCTCGGCATTTTTATACCGCACTTGGTAATGATGTAATTGGGCAATGCGTTGTACGATAGATAATCCCAAGCCGCTGCCTTTTTCATTTTGGCCTGCGGGGCGGTAGAAGCGTTGGCCGATCTTATCTAGGGCGTCATCAGGGACGCCACCACCATTGTCGGCGATGATGAATTTATCTTGTTGTAAAATAAGGCGAATTTTGCTGCCTTTAGGGCAATAGGCAATGGCGTTGTCGATCAGATTGCGTAGCATCAACGAAAGCAATAATGGTTCACCTTGCTGTGTATTGGGTTTGCTTAGTGGTTCAAAGATTAATGTGATTCCTGCTTTTTCGGCTTTTAAATAACGCTCAGCCACAAGCTCGGTGATTAATTTATCCCATTCAATGGTGTTAAGATGGGCTAGTTCATTGAGATTGTCTAAGCGCGAGAGTGTAAGCAGCTGTTCCACTAATTGGCTTGCACGATCGATGCCTAGCGTCAGGTTTTGCAATGCTTGATTACGCATTTTTTCGTCATCGCCTGCCATTTGAGCGAGTTCAGTTTGAATACGCAACGCGGTGAGTGGGCTGCGCAATTCGTGCGCTGCATCAGATGTAAAACGCCGCTCCCTTAGTAGGCTGGTTGCCGTGCGAGTGAAAAATTGGTTTAAATTTTGCACTAATGGCAGGATTTCTTTTGGCACTTGTTGAGTGTCTAGTGGCTGTTCATCATCAGGGCTACGCAGGCTCACCTGTTCACTTACATTACGCAATATTGCCAATTCGCGGCTAATAGCCCAAATAATCACGGCAAGTAGCACGGGCAGGCTGGCAAACCAGCTCCACATTTGACCTAGCACCATTTTTTCAACTAATTCTTGGCGATATTCCAGCTCTTGCCCCACAGCAATCATTAATCTGCCTTCCGCTGCGGGTAGCCAAAAAATTCGCCATTCATCGTCATCACCTTGCAAGGTGGTGTTATTAAATCCTCTTTTCGGTTCATAAATAAAATTGTTGCCGTTTTCGCTATCACTCAGCAGCATTTCGCCATCACGATTAAAAATCGCAAAGGCAAGGGCGTCATCATCGTAATTTTGTCTTTTGCGAAAGTGCGGTGGTTTTTGGCGATAATTTTTTCCTTCGGGGCGGTAGCGTTCAATTAAAATACTTCTTAAATGCGAGGTGGCAAGCCGTTTAGCGAATAAAATTTGTTGTTTATCAAAGACTTCGTTTACTTGGCTACGTGCTGCTGACCAAGCAATCGTAGTGGATATCAGCCAAATAACACTGGCTAACAGGGAAAGAATGAGAATTAGACGAAGACGTAAACTGCGTGGTTTCATTTTATTCCTCGATTGTGCCAAGGGCATAGCCTACGCCGTGTACCGTGCGAATAAACGGTTTGCCGAGCTTTTGGCGTAAATTGTAAATATGCACTTCCAATGCATTGCTGCTCACTTCATCGTTCCAAGTATAGAGCTTTTCTTCAATAAATCCGCGAGAAAGCACCCGCTCTTTATTGTGCATAAACAGCTCAAGCAGCTTGTATTCCGTTCCAGTGAGGGAAACTTCTTGGTTACGCAAAAAGGCTTTGTGCTGTCCCAGATCAAGGTTCACCACGCCGTGCGTGAGCAGCGATTGGGTTTGTCCGTAACGGCGGCGAATGAGCGCTTGTAAGCGTGCAACGACTTCGCCTAGGGCAAAGGGCTTGCCCAGATAATCATCTGCCCCGAGTTGCAAACCTTCAATACGTTGTTCTAAGCTATCTCGTGCGGTTAAAATAAGTACAGGCACATCTTGATTCGCTTTGCGCCATTGTTGCAACACCTGTAAGCCATCTTTTTTCGGCAAAGTGAGATCGAGCACGACGGCATCATAAGGGGCTGAAGTCAAGGCTTGCATACCGGTTTCACCGTCTTGAAACCAATCGACACTGAAACCTGATTTGCCTAGTCCAATGTTAAGCCCATCACCGATTAAAGGATCGTCTTCAATTAATAAAATTCGCATAATTTTAACCGCACTTTAGTTAGCTTAAATCCAGCCCCATTTGCCAAAAGTCAATTTCCATTCGCGTCGCCGTGGTGAAAATATGTTGTAGCTGTTGCTGTTGTTTTACTGAAACATTTTTAAATAATCCGTTGAGCATTGTGCTAAACTCCGCCGCTGCTTGTTGGAAATCTTGTGAAGCGTAAGTATCGATCCATTTCCGATAAGGATTATTCGGTGTTGGAACTTGGCTGTCGAGCATTTTGCCGATTGCCGCATAGCCCAGCATACAAGGCGCAAGGGCTGTATAAAGTTCCGCAAGCCCGCCTTTGATTCCACAATCTAATACATAACGCGTATACGCCACACAAGCGGTAGCTTCAGGCACTTTTTGTAGATCTTGCTCGGAAATGCCCCATTCTTGGCAGAATGCGATGTGTAGCTGAATTTCTTTCAGTAACACTTCATTAGCTTGGTGAGCGGTGTGAATTTCAGCAAAATTGTCTGCTTTGAAAATGCCTAGCGACAACGCACGGCTGTACTGAAAGAGATAGAGATAATCTTGCTGTAAATAATGTTGAAAGCATTGGCGTGGTAGGTGACCCGCAGCGAGCTGTTGCACAAAGGAATGTTGGATATACCTATCCCAATAAGGCTGGCTTTGGGCGATCAACTTTTCTACGGTAAGCATTTGATTTTCCTTTTATGTTGACGTAAATAATGCCATCTTGTCCCATTTACCACATAAACCCAATGAGCAAAATGCCCATTGAGTTTAGCCTAAAAAGATAAATTTGCGAATGGAATCTTTTCGCGATTAATGACTTTTTGCCACTTTTGCAACGCGTTGAACTTCCAATTCTAATTTTTTGTCGGATTTGTCTACTTCTGCAAGTATTTTCACTTCATCACTTGGCGTGATAGTTTTGCCACGCCACGCGTGTGGCTCAATTTCCACTTCAATTTCACCGCTCTTATCACGGAATAAGAAATCATCTTTGCTTAATTGTTTAATAATATTACCTTGTAAAACAATGCGTTGATCATCTTTCCAAGTCGCTTGCTCGCTAATTTGGCTTACGGGTAAATTATTGGCAAAGGGTTTTTTACCATTTGTTTGTTGCTGTGGATTATTCGGATCAACAAACCCACCGCATTTTTTGTGTTCTTTTTTATGTTTATGATGATGCTTTTTATGCGCTTTTTCTACTTTAGCCTCAGGTACGATTTGCGCTTTTTGCTCTACTGTGGCAGCTTGCTCAGTATTTGCAGGTAAATTCTCTGCGCTAACCACAAGGCTAGCAGTTGATAATAGTAAAATTGTTGCTAAACTAAGTTTTTTCATTGTTAAACTCCTTTCAAATGACAAGACGGCTGTCTTGTTGGGAATAGTAAAACAAAGAAATATTAAGAGAATCTTAAGATAGGCAAAAAAAGGAAAAAATAATGCGTTGTGAAAATATGTCGGCATTTATTGTGATGGATATTGTGCGTGAAGCGGCGAAATACCCTAATGCCATTCATTTTGAAATTGGCCAACCTGATTTACCGCCATCACCGAAAGTCAAACAAGCCTTGCAACAAGCGATTGAAGACAATCAATTTAGCTATACGGAAAGCCTTGGTTTGCCCGCATTGCGTGAAAAAATTCGTGAATTTTACCACCGCACTTATCAAGTGGATGTTGCGCTACATCGTATTATTCTTACCCCCGGCACAAGTGGCGCATTTCTTGTTGCCTATGCCTTAACCCTTAATAAAGGGGATAAATTGGGGCTGACAGATCCGGCTTATCCGTGCTATAAAAATTTTGCTTATATGATGGATATTCAGCCTGAATTTATCCCTGTCGATAAGCAAGATTGTTATCAGCTTGCACCACAGCAGCTTGAAAATCGTCAAATTAAAGCCTTGCAAATTTCTTCACCCGCGAATCCAACGGGCAACATTTATACCCCAGAACGCCTCAAAGCGCTAAATGAATATTGTATTGCTAATCAAATTGCCTTTATTTCTGATGAGCTTTATCACGGCTTGGTTTATGATGAGCAAGCTGCGACCGCCTTGCAATTTAATCCAAATGCTTATGTGATTAACGGATTTTCTAAGTATTTTTGTATGCCAGGAATGCGTTTAGGTTGGATCATCGTACCGGAAGAAAAGGCAAGAGAAGCGGAAATTGTCGCGCAAAATATTTTTATTTCCGCACCTACATTGAGCCAATATGGCGCATTAGCTGCCTTTGATTATGATTATCTTGATGAAATTAAAGGTATTTTCCAAGAACGGCGAGATTTTCTGTATAACGAATTAAAAGCCCTATTCAAGATCGAATTTAAACCGCAAGGGGCGTTTTATCTTTGGGCTGATGTATCTGATTACACGCAAGATAGCTATGAATTTGCGAAAAAAATGCTGGCTGAGATCCAAGTGGCAGCGACCCCAGGTATCGATTTTGGAGAAAATGGCACGAAGCATTATCTCCGCTTTGCCTACACCAGAGAGATTGCCCATTTGCGCGAAGGCGTAGCGCGAATGAAAAAATGGCTCGCTAAACAGAAATAATTACCGCACGATCGAAAATAAAAAGGAACATTATGCATTTTCAAGCAGATACCGAACAAGCTCTATTGGATATTGTAAAACAAGAAGTTGTACCCGCGCTAGGCTGCACCGAACCCATTTCCCTTGCTTTAGCAGCGGCAACTGCACGGCAATATTTAAACGCAATACCCGAACGCATTGAAGCAAAAGTTTCGCCTAATTTAATGAAAAACGGAATGGGTGTAACCGTACCAGGAACGGGGACTTTAGGGCTAACAATGGCGGCGGCCATCGGGGCGATTGGTGGCGATCCGAATGCTGGATTAGAGGTGTTGAAAAACATCACGTCAGAACAAACCGCGCAAGCGAAACAAATGATCAAGGAAGATAGAGTTTCCGTTTCAATTTTTGAAACGGAGCATATTTTGTACTCTGAAGCTACGCTTTTTCATCAGCAGGATAAAGTGTGCGTACGCATTGCTGCACATCACACTAATGTAATTTATATTGCCAAAAATGATCAGGTTATTTTTACCAAGCCCTGCGCGGTAGAAAGTGAAAATTTGTACGAAATTTTTACCGCACTTTCAGCGAAAGCGATTTTTGATTTTTCCACCCAAGTGGAGCTGGCTAAGATTAAATTTATTGATGAAGCTGAAAGGCTAAATTCAGCCCTTTCACAAGAGGGCTTACGGCAAGATTATGGCTTGCATATTGGGCGCACATTGCAAAAACAAATTGCCACAGGATTGCTCGGTGATGATTTAATGAACCGCATTATTATCGAAACCACCGCAGCCTCCGATGCGAGAATGGGTGGTGCAAATTTACCCGCAATGAGTAATTCTGGTTCTGGTAATCAGGGGATTGCAGCCACAATGCCTGTTGTGGTGGTCGCAAAACATATTAACGCCACTGATGAACAACTCACCCGTGCGTTATTTCTTTCGCATTTAATGGCGATTTATATCCATAGCAAACTGCCAAAACTTTCCGCATTGTGTGCGGCGACTACCGCTGCAATGGGGAGTTGTGCAGGCATCGCGTGGTTGCTTACGGGCAAATTTGAAACTGTAAGTATGGCAATCAGCAGTATGATTGGCGATATTAGCGGCATTATTTGTGATGGCGCAGCAAATAGCTGTGCAATGAAAGTATCCACCAGTGTCACTTCAAGCTATAAAGCTGTGCTAATGGCGCTAGATAATATGCAAGTGACTGGCAACGAAGGCATTGTAGAACATTGTATCGATCGTTCAATTAATAACCTTTGCAATATTGCTTCACGCAGTATGCAATACACTGATCGACAAGTGATTGAGATTATGGTGAGTAAGCCAAAGGATTAAGAGCATCTTTAATTTTTTCCTGTTAAATTGGCTGAGATTTCCCCTGCATTTTTGTTGAACTATTATACTGATACAATGTGCAGGGATAACCTTTTATAATTATTCTACTTTGTTCTTTTGTTTAATTTTTATGTCTTGCTTTTTATGTTTGTACTGCCTTTATATGTAACTTAAGCAATTAAGCGTAACATTTCTTCTGCATTAGCTAAGGCACTTTCAGTAACTTTGGTTGAACCGAGTAATTTGGCTAAGGCTTTCACGCGCTGTTGCTGAGAAAGTGCGGTCATTTTTGTTTCAGTTTTTCCATCAATGGTCTGCTTTTCTACGCAAAAATGCTGATGTCCACAGCAGGCTACTTGCGGTAAGTGGGTTACACAAATCACTTGGCATTTTTGCCCTAACTTGCGTAATAATTTTCCTACCACACTGGCAGTTGCTCCGCTGATGCCTACATCAATTTCATCAAAAATGAGCGTTGGAATGGCGGATTTATCAGAGGTTAGCACCTGTAGCACTAAAGCAATACGAGAAAGTTCACCACCCGATGCCACTTTTACCAAAGGCTGAGCAGATTGTCCAAGGTTCGCTTGTAGAATAAATTGCACCTGATCCATTCCGTGAGCAGTCAGTTTATTTTCCACTTGTTCCACGCAAATAGAAAATTCAGCATTTTCCATTGCCAGTTGCTTAATCCCTTTGGTAACTTGTGCTGAGAGCTTTTCTGCCCCTTTTTGGCGGCTTGCACTTAAAGCTTGAGCATTTTCTAATAGCTGTGCGTAAGCTTGTTTTTCTTGTTCAATGAGGGCATCTTCGCTATCCGCAAAATCTACTAGCTGATCGAGTTCCTGTCTTAAGGAGTGATGTAATGCAACCAATTCTTCTGCTTTCACATTGTGTTTACGCGCAAGTTGAAGGGCTTGGCTCATTCGGCTCTCTACTTCTTGTAAACGATAAGGATCAGGTTCAATATTGCTAGAGAGATGTTGGATCTCAGAACTTGCTTCTTGCACTTGGATAAGCGCTTCTTGCAACATGGTGAGTGCATCATTGTAGTGCGGATCAAGTGCCTGTAGTTCCTCTAAATTTTGCACTGCACGATAGAGCAGGCTATCTGCGTTCAGTTCATCATTTTCACTTAATAAATTTAGCACTGACTGCGAAAGGGCGGTCAGCTCTTCACTGTTTGCAAGGCGGTTGTACTCTTCTTCTAATTCAGCAAATTCATTTTCTTGTAAATTAAATTCATCAAGTTCTTCCACCTGATATTGCAAAAGTTGTTTTTTCGCTTCATTTTCAGCACATTTTTGTTGGAAGTTTGCCACTTGTTGTTGCAGATCTTTCCATTGGCGATAGTGCTTTTGTACTTTGGTAAGGAGATCATTATGAGCGCAATAGTGATCTAATAAGGTAAGTTGATAGTCATTTTTTAGTAAACGTTGTGAGGAATGTTGTCCGTTCACTTGAATCAAAAACTGACCCAGCTCTTTGAGTTGGCTTGCTGAAACAGGAATGCTATTAATAAAGCCTTTAGAGCGTCCATCAGAGCTTATTACACGGCGTAAAATACAATTTTCTGGATTATCTTCATCTTGCAATTCTTGGGCATTTAGCCATTCACCTGCTGGGCTGTTTGGTTCAATGCGGAATGTGGCGCAAATATCCGCACGATTTTGCCCTTCACGCAGCATTGTGCTTTCTGTCCGTTGCCCTAAGCATACACCAAGTGCATCAATAGCAATAGATTTTCCTGCACCTGTTTCGCCGGTGATTACCGACATTCCCTGCGCTAATTCAATGTCAAGATGATGAACAATAGCAAAATTATTAATTGTAAGTTGAGTAAGCATAATACACTCCCGTTTAACTGTATATACATCAGTTTATAACTGTTTTTATATACAGTAAAGCGTTTTGTGCAAATTTTTTATGCGAAATTTCTCAACCAGCCTAGTTTCGTGCTTAATACATTGTAATAATTATAATTTTTTAAGTGCAATAAGCGCAGTTTATGTTTGCTTTTATAAATATGTACCACGTCATCAGGGGTGAACGGCAGGGCAACTTGGCTATCACAACCCACTTCTAATTGCGGCGTATTGTAATCGGCAAAGCGAATGGAAATCTTACTTTCGCCGTCAATAACCAACGGGCGGGAAGAAAGGGTGTGCGGAAACATTGGTACAAGGGCAATAGCATTCAGTTGTGGGGTAAGGATTGGGCCACCAGCAGAAAGGGAATAAGCCGTTGAGCCTGTTGGGGTGGAAATGATCAAGCCGTCAGAACGTTGTGAAAACGCCAGTTTATCATCAATATAAACGTGGAAGTCGATCATATGTGCAATTTTGGCAGGGTGAATCGCCGCTTCATTCACCGCATTGCTGGTGGTAATAATTTGCCCTTCTCGCTCAATGGCAGTTTCCAAGAGAAAGCGTTCTTCAACGAAAAACTCGCCACGATCTAAACAGGCTTCTAGCTGAGCATAAGCATTTTTCGGATCAATATCCGTGAGAAAACCTAAATTGCCACGGTTGATACCAATTAAAGCAATATCATATTTGGCCAAGATTCTAGCGCGTCCAAGCATATTACCATCACCACCGATCACGATGGCTAATTGCGCGCGCGTACCAATTTCATCTAATCCTGCAAGATGTTGAGCTGGCAAGCCTAAACGCACACCAACACTCTTTTCTACTAGCACTTGATAGCCTTTTTCGGACAGCCATTGAAATAAATTTTTGTGCATTTGCAAATTTACATCATTGCGCGGACGCCCTACCAAGCCAATGGTATGGAAAGAATTATGCAAGGTTTTGTTGTCGATTAAATGAGTTGTGGACATAATATTTATTTTTATGCGAAAAACAGACCGCACTTGAATTCAAGAAATTAGGGGCTATATTACACATAAACTGTGTCAGTGGCTAGTCTTAGGGTCTGTTGATAACTCAAATACAAAATGAATTATCAACAGACCCTAGCAACTGTCAATTTTTATGTTTTTTGTTACAATAATGCAAACTTTTGAACAGATGGAGAAAACAATGTCAGAACAAGAACAACAAGTAGAAAAAAACGAATTAGATCAAGAACAAACGGAACAAGTGGAACAAGCAGAAAACGCACAAGAAACCGCAGAACCGCAAGAAAACGCTGAAAATCTTGAGGGCGATGCTTTAGAAGAAGCCATTGCCCGCGTACAAGAGCTTGAAGAACAGCTCGCTGAAACAGCAAAAAAAGAGCAAGATATTTTGTTACGTAGCCGTGCTGAAATGGATAATATTCGTCGCCGCGCTGAACAAGATGTGGAAAAAGCACATAAATTTGCCTTAGAAAAATTTGCCAAAGATCTGCTTGAAACCATTGATAACCTAGAGCGTGCACTAGCAACGCCAGTTAGCACAGAAGATGAGAGCTTAAAGGGGGTGCTAGACGGTGTAGAATTAACCTTAAAAGGCTTGTTAGCAACGGTTACACGTTTTGGCGTGGAGGCCGTGGGCGAAGTGGGCGAAACGTTCAACCCAGATTTACACCAAGCCATTTCAATGCAACCAACAGAAGGCTTTACAAGCAATCAAATCACCACAGTATTACAAAAAGGCTATTTGTTAAATGGCAGAGTGATTCGCCCCGCAATGGTAATGGTGGCTGCATAGTTTACTATTAAATTAATAATAAGTTGTGATAACGCTTTATCAAGGTAAAATTTGATAAGGCGTTTTTTTATAATGTCGTATAATACGGGCAGTTAACAAAATAGGGCAAAATTATGCAACAGAAATTAATGACTTTCATCGGCGGTGGAAATATGGCACAAGCGATTGTGTTTGGTTTATTAAAACAGGGATATCCTGCGCAAAAAATTACTGTTAGTGATCCTAATGAGGATAAATTGGCGTTGTTTGCTGAGCGTCAAGTCAATATTTCGCAAGATAATTTGCAAGCCGTGCAAAATGCCGAAGTGGTGGTGTTAGCGGTGAAGCCACAAGCCCTTGCGGAAGTATGCCAACCTTTAAGTGCGGTGGATTTTTCTGAAAAATTAGTGATTTCTATTGCGGCCGCAATTTCTGTGCGAAAACTTACCGCACTTTTGCCTAGCGCGCGCCATATTATCCGCGTAATGCCGAATACGCCAGCATTGGTATCGGAAGGAATGGCTGGTTTATTTGCGGAACACAATGTTCCAGCCGATCTCAAAGCCTTTGCACAAGATTTAATGAATGCCGTAGGGCAAGTTTGCTGGGTGGAACAAGAAGATGATATGCACTTGATTACCGCAGGTTCTGGCAGCAGCCCCGCATATTTTTTCTTATTTATGGAAGCCATGGAAAACGCCTTAAAAGCCCTCAATTTAGATGCACAAACCGCTCGAATGTTGGTGCAACAATCCGCTCTTGGTGCAGCCAAAATGGTGCAACAACAGCCTGATATGGCCATTTCTACCTTGCGTGAAAATGTGACGTCAAAAGGCGGCACAACGGCGGCAGCGCTTAATGTTTTCCAGCAACAACAATTATCCCAAACCGTACAGCAAGCCATTGAAGCCTGTGTGCAACGTTCACAAGAAATGGAAAAATTATTTTGATGAAAATCAGCCCTTTTAATTGGTTAGCCTTGAGTTTTTTCGGCTATTACTGCGTCTATGGTGTGTTTGTGCCATTTTTTCCTGCGTGGTTGAAATCGCAATCTTACAACGAAGAAATCATTGGCTTTATCATTGCCAGTTCTTACGTATTCCGCTTTTTAGGTGGGATCGGCTTTTCGGCAATGATCAAAAAAGCAGGGCATTTGCTGAATGCCTTGCGATATCTCGCTTGGGCAAGTTGTGGCGTAATGCTTTATATGAGCTTTGTGGCGGAAAGTTTCCCCTTGCTTTGCCTTGGCATCGCCTTATTTGCCATGATTAATGCGGCAGGAATGCCGTTAAGCGATACCCTTGCTACCACTTGGCAGCAGCAAATTAATTTGGATTATGGCAAAGCACGATTAATTGGCTCAGCTGCTTTTGTGGTGGGCGTGACGCTGTTTGGCAATATTATTGGCTTTATTGGCGAAAATTATACAGTCTTGATTTTAACCGTATTGCTAGCTATTTATGCCATAATGCAAATGACCACGCCAAAGATTTTGCCACAAGATACGCAGACAAGTGCGGTGGAAAAGTCCGTTGGATTTTTGCAGTTATTAAAAAATAAATGTACGTTACGTTTAATTATTGCCATTTCCCTTATTCAAGGTTCGCACGCCGCTTATTATGCTTATAGTGTGCTGTATTGGCAAAGCCTCGGTATTTCTGTGCAGACAACCAGTTTGCTGTGGGGATTAAGCGTGGTGGCGGAAATTTTGCTCTTTTTCTTTTCCACCAAATTATTTCGTTTTTGGAAAGTTAGCACCCTGTTTTACTGCGCCGCCATCGCTTGTGTGGTGCGTTGGGGCGTATTAGGCAGTGCGACAAGCCTTTGGCTAATTGCCTTAGTGCAATTATTGCATAGCTTAACTTATGCCCTTGGTCATTACGCCATGGTGCGTTACATCACCACGCAACCACAAAATGCAATGGCGAAATTGCAAGGCCTTTATAACGGCATTTCAGGTTCAGCAGTGATCGCCTTGCTTACTGCATTGGCTGGCGTGCTATACCCAATTTCACCACAAATGGCATTTACGTCAATGATGATTTTTGCCTTGCTTGCGTTGCCGATTATTCCGCGTAAAGTGGAAGCCTTTTTGGTGCGTAGAGTAGAATAGGACGTTGAATAGGATTAACAATGAAAGACAGCGCCTTAATCGATCTTTTTCTGAATGAACAATGGCTAGAAAAAGGGCTTTCGGAGAATACCATTCAATCCTACCGCTTGGATCTCAGTGCGGTGTCAAATTGGCTCGAAACGCAAAACCTCACCTTTGAAACCTTAGATGCCATTGATTTGCAAGGTTTTCTTGGTGAGCGATTGCGCGTAGGCTACAAAGCCACAAGTACAGCAAGATTATTGAGCGCGTTGCGTAAATTCTTTCAATATTTATATCGGGAGAAATATCGCACAGACGACCCAAGTGCGGTGTTAACTTCGCCAAAATTACCGAGTCGATTACCCAAATACCTAACAGAACAACAGGTTACGGACTTGCTTAACACACCTTGCGTGGAAGTGCCGTTAGAATTACGCGATAAAGCCATGTTGGAATTACTTTACGCCACAGGTTTACGGGTTACCGAATTGGTTTCTCTCACCCTTGACAACATCAGCGTGCAACAAGGTGTGGTGCGGGTTATCGGCAAAGGTAACAAAGAACGCATTGTGCCAATGGGCGAAGAAGCCGCCTATTGGATCAAACAATTTATGCTTTATGGCAGAGCCGTATTATTAGACGGACAACCTTCTGATGTGCTGTTTCCCAGTCGACGTGGCACACAAATGACTCGCCAAACCTTTTGGCATCGCATTAAACATTACGCCATTTTAGCGGATATTGACAGCGAAGCGCTCTCCCCTCACGTCCTACGCCACGCTTTCGCTACCCACTTAGTTAATCACGGCGCTGATCTGCGCGTGGTGCAAATGCTGTTAGGTCACAGCGATCTCTCCACCACCCAAATTTACACCCACGTTGCCAAAGAACGCCTAAAACACTTGCACGAACGGTATCACCCAAGGGGATAAACGTTGTGATGTGAAAAAATCCCGGACTTTATAGAGTGCGGGATTTTTTATTTACGTTATTCAACAAAATCTTCGGTTTTTTCTACCGCACTTCGGATAGTTAAACCTACTTCTGTTGAGATCATATGGGAGAGAATTTCACTAAGCGCATTTAAGCGTTGCATATCAATGTGATTTTCATCATCAAAATAGCCTTGTTCTTTTAAGCTTGCTACAAAAGCTGAGAATACGGCTTTGTCGAAAAACTCAGGTGCATTAATGCCGTGTAGTACGGATAAACGTTGAGCAACAGATTGGCTTTCTTTTTCCAATACTCCACGAGAGATGCTCGGATCGTTTTGTAAAATGCTCACGGTGATGTAGTAGCGTTGTAAGATTTCACGAATACCAGCCGACCATAATTGCAGCGCGCGAACGTGTGGTTTATTGATGGATAAGATATTCTCGTTACATTGAATAATATTTTGTCGTTGCAATTCCGCGATGATGTTTTCTACTTGCTCATTAACTTCTCCTTGACTGAAATGCAGGAATAGCTCACTTTGCAAGAAGGGATAAATTTTATTTACTGCATCAAAAACCAGAGATTTCTGAATAGATTCATAATGCAACACAATACTAGCAACCAATGACGGTAAGACAAAAAGATGCTGAATATTATTGCGATAATAGGTCATTAGCACCGCGTAATTGCGTTCTAAGCGAATAATTTCACCAAAATTATCTTTTTCTTGCACCACGCCAACTCTATCTAGATTAAGCACATGGTCGAGCATTTCTTCCGGTGTTTCCGTAGGAACGATAATATCTGAAGAATAAGGCACGTTTTGTAAGAACTGTTGATAACTAGCCAGCTGTTCTAAGAGCTGTTCACGGGTTAATGCACGTTGGCGTGAAGAGAGTAGTGCTAATCCCGTTAAATTCATTGCATTGACAGCGGCAGCATTATTAATATTCACCATAACTTGGTTTGAAACTGAATCAACCGCTTTATTAAACCATGATGAACGCTCCTCTTCTGAATGTGGTTCTTTCCATTCTGGGAAATGTTGGTTCAAATAACTGCTTAACACGATTGGCTCGCCAAAATTCACATAACCTTTACCTAAATTGCGCAATTTTTTGATTACACGTATCACAAGACCTGCATTTTCTTTCTCTTTTGCAGCACCACGCAATTCTTTGGCGTAAGTATCCACTTCTAAAACGTGTTCATAGCCCACATAGACCGGCACTACAGAAATTGGGCGTGTTTGGCGTTGTAGCAAGGCCTGTAAGGTCATTGACATCATCCCTGTTTTTGGTGCAAGCAAACGCCCTGTCCGAGAGCGACCGCCTTCAATGAAATATTCAACCGAATAACCACGATGGAATAATTCCGCTAAATATTCACGGAAAATGGTTGAATACAGGCGATTGCCTTTAAATGTACGGCGAATAAAAAATGCACCACCACGGCGGAACATTGCGCCTACTGGCCAGAAATTTAAGTTTATTCCTGCGGCGATATGTGGTGTTACTAAGCCTTGATGATATAACACATAAGAAAGCAATAAATAGTCAATATGGCTACGGTGGCAAGGTACATAAACAATTTCGTGGCCATCAAGCGCGAGCTTGCGCACACGATCAGCGTGTTGCACATCAATACCTTGATAAAGTTTATTCCATAGCCAACGTAAGAAACGATCCGCTACACGCAAGCCTTCATAACTCACATTTGCAGCGATTTCATCTAAGATTTTATACGCCTCTTTTTGTGCTTTTTCGATTGAAATTTTCTTGCTTTTTGCTTCATCTTCAATCGCTTTCAGAATTGCGGGAGATTGCAGCAATTTATTAAACATCGCTTGGCGATTTGGCAAGCGTGGCCCTGTGGCTGAAATGCGTTGTTTAGAAAAGTGAATTTTCGCAACACGTGCTAATTTCGCGGCAATTTTTTCATCAGAACCGTGTTCATTCACCATATAACGTAATGAAACAGCTTGTGAAAAACGTACAAAAGTATCGCGCCCAAACCAAATCGCAGCGGCAAATTTTTGAATACCATTTAATAAACGTAAATTTGGCAAGCCTGTTTTATTTTCGTGGCCGGGCGAACGTCCCCATAATACAGAGACAGGAATAAGCTGCACATCAAGATCAGCGAACGTGCGGTGTAATTCGAGGTATTTATTAAAAATGGCGATGGTTTCTTTTTTTGCCCCTTTAGATTTAAAAATGCGTTGTCCTTCATCTAAAAAAACAAAACGTGGCAACGAAATGCCACCAATATCATTTTTCTCAAAAGGATCAGGCAAGCCAACATTTAAACAATTTTTGCGGAAAATCACTAAATCCGTTTGCGATGTGTAAGGCAACACATAAACCATAGGTTGCTGCACATTTAAACATAATTCTTCAATAGGATTGTGAGGAATCGGATTATTTTTAACTAATACAGAAAGGGGCAATTCTAATAATTTTCTATATAAATTAAGTATGCTAGCCATATAACTATCCATCATTTTTGTAATAATTTAATAAACTATCACGGCATTTTAACACAAAAAATTTGCCTTGCTTTGAATTCAAGGTTGAACTTCCATTTTTCAGTCAACTATTTTTTTAATTTGTGGAAAAATCGACAAAATCATAGATAAACAAGAAAAGCGGTTGCAACAAATTCGTTTCTGTATATAATGCCAGTAAATATGTATATAAAAACAGGGGAATAAAATGACAATAATGATGAAAGCCCTCACTGCCCGTCAGCAAGAAGTTTATGATCTACTGAAACGCCATTTAGACACTACAGGAATGCCGCCCACTCGAGCAGAAATTTCTCGTGAATTAGGATTTCGTTCACCAAATGCTGCGGAAGAACATCTTAAAGCCCTTGCGCGAAAAGGGGTAATTGAAATTATCCCAGGTGCATCGCGCGGTATTCGTTTGCTTGTAGAAGAAAACGAGGAAGAAGAATTAGAGGGCTTACCGCTTATCGGACGTGTCGCTGCGGGTGAGCCGATTTTAGCGGAACAACATATTGAAGGCACCTATAAAGTAGATGCCAATATGTTTAAACCGCAAGCGGATTTCTTGCTAAAAGTCTATGGTCAATCAATGAAAGATATTGGCATTTTAGACGGTGATCTATTAGCAGTTCATAGCACCAAAGATGTGCGAAATGGTCAAGTGATCGTAGCTCGCATTGAAGATGAAGTTACTGTAAAACGCCTTGAGCGCAAAGGTTCGATTGTTTATCTCCACGCAGAAAATGAAGAATTTGAGCCAATTGTGGTTGATCTTACTGAAACTGAACAATTTGAAATTGAAGGCATCGCGGTAGGGATTATTCGCAATAATGCGTGGATGTAGCCGATGAATTTACTTTGCGAGTCATTGAAAATTCAAAAAATTGCACCGCACTTTTGGTTACGGATAGGGCATTAGGCAATTGTTAATTTTACAAGCTATCTTTAACTTTTAATGCAAACCTACTTGGCAAAGTGCGGTTGTTTTTCTCTAAATTTTTAGCGGAAACGCTAACTTTTTTGATATCCCCAAAAATTTACTAATTTACTACTTAAAAACCTAAGATTTCTTTATAAAAGAACCCAATTTTTCCTTGTGCTTTTTCATTAATCCTGTATAATCGCACGCCTTACAGCTACATCATCATTTTCGTTCCTTGCTTCCGCAAGATTGGTAGCTGGTCTTACAGTCGGAGGCTGATTAACCCGTAAGGAGCAGTAATGCGTCACTACGAAATCGTGTTTATGGTTCATCCGGACCAAAGCGAACAAGTACCAGCGATGATTGAGCGCTATACCAATTCTGTTAAAGAAGCGGGCGGTCAAATCCATCGTTTAGAAGATTGGGGTCGCCGTCAATTAGCTTACCCAATCAACAAATTACACAAAGCACACTATGTGCTAATGAATGTAGAAGCGCCTCAAGAAGTCATCGACGAGCTAGAAACAACTTTCCGTTACAACGACGCAGTTCTTCGTAACGCAATTATTCGTACTAAGCACGCCGTAACAGAAGCGTCCCCAATGGTTAAAGCACGCGAAGAGCGTAAACCTTTAGCTGAAGTTGAAAACAACGATTTTGAGGATGCTGAAGAGTAATTCAAAGATTGATAATCGCTTCTCATTGATTGGTCAAGTCAGTGACTTTCCCAAACGAAGCAAAAGCCCTAACGGGATTGAACATTGTCGCTTTTATTTAGAACATCGTTCTGAACAACAAGAGGCAGGATTGCCCCGCCAAGCGTGGTGTAAAATTGCAATTCAAGTTAGTGGCCATCAGTTAATTGCAAAAACTCAAAGCATTACGGTCGGCAGTAATTTATTGATTGTGGGGTTTATCACTTCACACAAATCTGCAAATGGTTTAAGTCAATTAGTATTACACGCCGAGCAAATCGAATTTATAGATTAGGAGACTAGCCAAATGGCACGTTATTTCCGTCGTCGTAAGTTCTGCCGTTTTACAGCGGAAAACGTTCAAGAAATCGATTACAAAGATATCGCAACGTTAAAGAACTATATTTCAGAGAGCGGCAAAATTGTTCCAAGCCGTATTACCGGTACTCGTGCGAAGTATCAACGTCAATTAGCTCGTGCAATCAAACGCGCGCGTTTCTTAGCGTTACTTCCATACACTGATAATCAGTAATTAAGGAGAATACGGTAATGCAAGTAATTCTTTTAGATAAAGTTGTTCACCTTGGTAACGTAGGTGATCAAGTTAATGTTAAATCTGGTTATGCACGTAACTTCCTAATCCCACAAGGGAAAGCAGTTATGGCAACTAAAGCTAACATTGAATATTTTGAAGCACGTCGTGCAGAATTAGAAGAAAAAGCAGCGAAAGCACTTGTGGCAGCAAAAGATCGCGCAGAGCGTCTTGAAGCTCTTGAGTCTGTAACCATCGCAAGTAAAGCAGGTGATGAAGGCCGTTTATTCGGTTCTATCGGTACTCGTGATATTGCTGATGCAATCACAGCTCGTGGTGTTGAAGTAGCGAAAAGCGAAGTTCGTTTACCAAATGGTTTAATCCGTACCACAGGTGAACACGAAGTTCGTTTCCAACTTCATGGTGAAGTATTTGCAACCTTACGTCTTATCGTAGTTGCTGAATAATCACAGCTTTTTATAAGATAAAAAACCCAGCATGCGCTGGGTTTTTGTTTGTAAGCGTATTTTATTCCCTTGTTGTTTCAAAAATAATAATGATAAAAAACACTTTGCCTAAAATATCCCCGATTCTTTCCTTGCTTTCCCTTTCCTGCAATGTCAAACTTACAGCAATCTATGCCTTATAAGGAAATCATTATGGCTAAAAAAATAACAAAAAAAACCACCGCACTTTCCGATCCAAATTATCAGCAGGAATTAAAAAAATATAGCAACCCTGTACCAAGCCGTGAGTTTATTCTCAACATCATTCGTGATCATAATGCGCCAATGTCAAAAGAAGAATTATATGCCGTTTTGGCGATTCACGATGAAGAACGCCAAGAAGCAATGCGTCGCCGTTTACGCGCAATGGAAAATGAAGGGCAACTTGTTTTTACCAAGCGTAAACGTTATGCCTTGTCAGAAAAATTAGACTTAATCAAAGGAATGGTGATTGGGCATAAAGAAGGCTATGGCTTTTTACAAGTAGAGGGGGTAAAGCAAGATTTATTTATTCCTAATGGACAAATGAAGCAAGTTATGCACGGTGATTATGTCCTTGCACAGCCAAGTGGCTTTGATCGCAAAGGGCGTCAAGAAGTGCGCATTGTGCGTTTACTTGAAGGACGCAAAAAGCATATTGTAGGCCGTTTCTTTTTAGAAGAAGGAATTGGCTACGTTGTGCCTGATGACAGCCGAATCAATCGTGATATTTTGATCCCAAATGAATATCGCCACGGCGCACGAATGGGGCAAGTTGTGGTAGTGGAACTCAAACCGCGCACGGCAATGTTTACTCGCCCTGTGGGAATGATTATTGAAGTGTTGGGCGAAAATATGGCAAAAGGAATGGAAACCGAAATCGCCATTCGCAATCACGATATTCCGCACGTTTTCCCAAGTGCGGTGCAAAAACAAGTAAACAAATTCACTGAAGAAGTGCCAGAAGCGGCAAAAAAAGGACGGGTGGATTTACGCCAACTTCCTTTAGTTACCATTGATGGTGAAGATGCACGAGATTTTGATGATGCGGTGTATTGCCAACGCACTGAAAAAGGTGGCTGGAAACTTTGGGTTGCCATTGCCGATGTGAGCTACTATGTTCGCCTGCGCACCGCACTCGATAACGAAGCTTATAATCGCGGAAACTCAGTGTATTTCCCAAATCGTGTTGTGCCAATGTTGCCAGAAGTGCTATCTAATGGCTTGTGTTCGCTCAACCCTCAGGTAGATCGTTTATGTATGGTCTGTGAACTTAGCATTTCACCAAAAGGCAAGATGACTGATTATCGTTTTTACGAAGCGGTAATGAATTCTCACGCACGCTTAACCTACACCAAAGTGGCGCGCATTTTGGAAGGCGATGAAGAATTACAACAGCGTTATGCACCCCTTGTTCCTCATTTACAAGAATTGCATTATCTTTATCAAGCCTTGGTAAACGCTCGTCAGCAACGTGGTGCAATTGATTTTGAAACCATCGAAAGCAAATTTGTGTTTAATGAAATGGGGCGCATTGAACGCATTGAGCCAGTGGTGCGTAATGATGCCCATAAAATCATTGAAGAATGTATGATTTTAGCCAATATTGCAGCTGCGAATTTTATGGAAACCCACAATGAACCTGCATTATACCGTATTCACGCTGGGCCAAGTGAAGAAAAACTCAGTGCTTTCCGTGCCTATCTCGCAGAACAAGGGTTAAGTCTAGGCGGTGGTGCGAAGCCAACCACAGAAGATTACGCCAAATTACTGGTACAAGTGAAAGAGCGCCCTGATCACGAACTTATCCAAACCATGTTGCTACGCTCTCTCAGTCAAGCGATTTATTCCCCTGATAATATTGGACATTTTGGCTTAGCGTTAGAGCAATATGCGCATTTCACCTCGCCAATTCGCCGTTATCCCGATTTAACTTTACATCGTGGAATCAAATACTTACTGGCTAAGTTGCAAGGTTCAAAACGCAAAACTACGGATTCAGGTGGTTATCATTATTCCTTTGATGAAACGGATAACCTAGGTGAACATTGTTCAATGACCGAACGTCGTGCTGATGACGCAACTCGCGAAGTAGCCGATTGGCTTAAATGTGAATATATGCAAGATCACGTCGGCGAAGAATTTACCGGTGTGATTTCTGCCGTAACAGGCTTTGGCTTATTTGTGCGTTTAGATGATTTGTTCATTGACGGGCTTGTGCATATTTCAACCTTGGATAATGACTATTACCAATTTGATGTAAATCGTCAGCAATTAATCGGTGAAAACAGCGGACGGATTTATCGTTTAGGCGATAAAGTTGAAGTGCGCGTAGAAGCCGTTAGTCTTGAACAGCGTCAAGTGGATTTCTCTCTCATTAGCACTGAGCGCAAGCCACGACGCGAGGGCAAAACCGCCAAAGATAAAGCGAAAAAAGGCTTCCGCTATGCAGAAAGCGCGAAAAAACAAAAAGAGAAATCCGCCACTAAATCAACAAAAAAAGTGAAAAACAAAAGTGCGGTGAAAAATTCAGAAATTTCTGCTAAGAAAAATAAGCGTAAATCGCACCGCACTTAGTCAAAATGCACTTGCAAAAGAATATTGCAAGAAGCTCGCTTTGCGAAAAACTGGCGGAAGGACGGCAAACAAGCGTATAATTCCGCCTTATTTTATGTATCAATGTAAAGGATAACAATGTCTGAAAATATTTATGGAATCCACGCGGTGAATGCGTTTTTGGCAAATGCACCTGAACGCTTGATTGAGGTTTATGTGCTAAAAGGGCGTGAAGATAAACGCTTACAGCCTGTTCTCAATACGCTTTATCAGCTTGGTATTTCTGTGCAATTCCTTAACCGCGAAACGTTGGATAAAAAAGCCAATGGCGAAGTGCATCAAGGGATCATTGCCCGCGTGCAACCTGCCAAAGAATTAAATGAAAATGATCTGGATCGCATTTTACGCGAGCAGCAAAATCCTCTTGTATTGGTGCTAGATGGCGTAACCGATCCGCATAATCTCGGGGCGTGTTTGCGTACTGCGGATGCAGCAGGCGTGTGTGCGGTGATTGTGCCAAAAGATAAATCTGCACAGCTCAATGCTACCGCACGCAAAGTGGCTTGTGGTGCAGCAGAAGTGGTGCCATTAATTCGTGTAACCAATTTAGCGCGTACTTTAAGAGAGTTACAACAGCATTATAATATGTGGGTGGTGGGCACTGCTGGGGAAGCAGCAGAAACCTTATACCAAAGTAAATTAACAGGATCGCTCGCCTTAGTAATGGGGGCAGAAGGGGACGGAATGCGCCGCTTAACCCGCGAAACTTGCGATCAGTTGGTGAGTATTCCAATGGCAGGCACCGTATCTTCCTTAAATGTATCTGTTGCTACTGGGGTCTGTTTATTTGAGATAGCAAGACAACGTTTATTAGGGTGATAATAAAAAATGGTATTTTTTGTTAGTTTAATAAAAGTTTATAGCAAGCATTATTCCAATGTAATAATGCGCTTTGATATGCATAAATGATAAAAGAAATGGAGGATATAATGAAAATTTTACTATCTATTTTGCTTTTGTTATTGACTCCCCCCTCTTTAATGGCTGAACAATTTTTGAATACTCGAAATGACTATCCTTGGGAACGATTATTTACAGTATGTTTTTTAACAAGTTCTTTTGTTGAGATGAAGTTGCCTGAAAAGGCAAATTATTGTTATAAGCTTGAACAGAATTCACTAGATAGAGGATTGAACCGTAGTTATAGGTTGTTTTTAGGTGAAATTGATCTAGTTTCTCGAAAATATTTTAAATCTGTTCAAAGGGCTTGGATTACATATAGGGATCGCTATTTTCAATTTCTCAATTCGCTATGCTCGGAAAAACAATCTATTAATGATCATTGTGATGGAGATAATTCAGAAATTAATCGGCTAAAAGCAAAATTTATAGAGCAACAAGTACTTCGTTTAAGTGATTTTATTCAGCAAGGCGGACTAGCAGATTCTATCAATATGTTAGATTATCTCACTGATAATGAGCTTCGCGAATGGAATTTTGAACCACAGGAATTGCGAGTGTTTTTGAAAAAATATCCAGCATTAGTTAGTGAAAGAATCCATCCTTTGGTACATGATGATAGTGCATTTTTATCAGAAGAACATAAAAGGAGAGCGAGTTTACACGTTAGGCATGCATATTTTTATGAACAAGAGCAAGCAATGAATGCTGAGGTTTCTCATTTGAATGGTTTAATTGAAGAAGAGCTATATTCTGATCAGTTAGAATTATTTAATAATACAAAGAAAGCTTATTATCATTTTCAACAAACATTTAAGGCGTATATGGAAAGGATTGTATGCGATTCTCAGTTTTGTGATGCAACTTTAGCTATCAAACTTAATAAAGTTATACTGGATAGAATTGACGTGTTGGAAATGCTTATTCTCTCTCAATTTTATATAGGGCCACAAGAATTATATTATCAAGATAGAGAGAGACGCTTTAACAATATTCATTTGGGAGATTGGGATTATGAGTAATGAGCATTGTGTAAAAGTAGTAATGCATAAAATATCGGAATCTGCAGACTAATTAATCCCTATTGTAGTATTTAGTATAGTAAGATCTTAGTAAAAAGGAAGGATTGCTCCTTCCTTATTTTTTATATTAAAGATGTTAAATTAAGGTTTGTAAATAATTTCTACGCCTTCATCATCTTCTTCTGACCAATCATCCCAGTCGTCATCTTCATCATCAAATTGATGTTCAGCCAGTTGTTCTTGGTGATAATCGTCCCATTTGAATTTCACTTCTTCTGGATTTTCTGGTTCTTTCTGTTCTTCCCTTGGGTGGGCATCGAGATAGTCCATAATATCACGACAAAGCGGTTCAACATTTTTACCCGTAGCAGCGGAAATTAAATAATAATCACCTTCCCAGCCTATGCGCTCAACGATTTCTTTGGCACAGTCGTGCGCTTCTTCGTCAGACATAGTGTCGATTTTGTTAAACACTAGCCATTGGGTTTTCTCGGCAAGTTTTTCGCTATATTGGAAAAGCTCGCTTTCAATAATGGCAATGTTATCCGCCGGATCGCTACCGTCAATTGGATTGACATCCACAAGGTGAATTAATACTCGGCAGCGCTCCAAGTGTTTTAAGAAGCGGATACCTAATCCAGCCCCTTCGGCCGCGCCTTCAATCAGCCCTGGAATATCAGCCACCACAAAGCTACGATTTTCCCCCACGCGAGCTACCCCTAAACTGGGTACTAAGGTGGTGAAAGGATAGTCTGCCACTTTTGGTTTCGCCGCAGAAACGGCACGGATAAAGGTCGATTTACCTGCATTCGGTAAGCCTAACATTCCCACGTCAGCGAGTAGCATTAATTCTAATAAAAGATCACGTTTTTCTCCTGGGGTGCCGTTAGTTTTTTGTCGTGGTGCACGGTTTACCGAAGATTTAAAACGGGTGTTGCCTAAACCGTGATAACCACCTTTGGCAATCAGCATTTTTGCACCGTGTTTAGTTAAATCCCCTAGGATTTCTTTGGTGTCATTATCAATTGCACGCGTTCCTACAGGCACTCTTAGGGTGATGTCTTTACCACGGCGCCCAGTACAATCTGAACTGCGACCATTTTCACCTCGTCCTGCGGCAAAACGTTTTTCAAAACGGTAGTCAATTAGGGTGTTAAGGTTTTCATCAGCAATAAGATAGACATCGCCACCATCGCCACCATCACCGCCGTCAGGCCCGCCTTTGGGGATAAATTTTTCGCGACGGAAGCTAACACAGCCATTTCCGCCATCACCAGCCTCAACGCGAATTAAGGCTTCATCAATAAACTTCATTTTTTTCTCCTATTTCTTATTCTTTATAAATTTGTGTCCAATTGCTGAGAACATTGCACCAAGCACCACTACTAATGCTCCAATATAGCTTAGGCTGTTGAGCGCTGGCGCAGAGAAATCTTGCGGATAGATCGCGTGGAGCAAATGGGAAAAAGCAATGGTAAATAATGGCACAAGCGTTACAACAACGCTCACTTTTGCCACTTCCCAGTGGTTTAAGGCTTCGGCATACGCGCCGTAGCCGATCAATGTATTTAAACAACAGTAAATAAAACAAGCTAAGGTTAAACCACTTAGCCCCTGTACTTGCGAAACCTGTGCAAAGGGGGTAAATACGATTGCACAACCAAAATAAAACATTAATAGTACTTGTTGGGCTGTGAATTGACGTAGCATCAACTTTTGTGCCACCCCATAAGCGACCCAAATTAATGCAGCGCAGACGCTTAATAACACTCCAATTAAATACCCATTCAGTTGGGTAAATTCACTGAGTTTGTCATTAAAAAATAGCGCTAAACCGATAATTAAAATTATCAGCCCAATTTTTTGGTGTAAACCTAACCGCTCTTTGAAAACAATCACGCCACAAATCAGCATTGCAAAGGATGAAAGGTGGATAAAAATCTGTACCACCGAAGGTTCAATAAATTGTAATGAGGTATTAAATAAAGAGAAATTGCCGGAAAGCCCGATGATGCCACAAAGTAGTAAGCCTACATAATAACGGTTAAGCTGTGAGAGTTTCGGCAATTTTTTGCGTAATCCTAAAAAGAGTAGCAGCGCAGAACTTGCCACAATAAAGCGATACCAAACAATCGTTTGTGGTGTCATTACATTTAACACTTGCTTTAACGCAATAGGTAGTGAACCCCAAGCCATTGCTGTGATTAAGGCAAATATAAATCCTAATAGGGGTTGTTGTTTCATTACATTTGCTCCTTAATCTGAGCGATGTTCTCTTTTATCTTTTGTGCGGTTCAAATTGCTATATGTGGACAGCTTTGGCAATGTCTATATTGACACACAAAATTTTTGAAATGATCTGGATTATATAGGCTAATAACAAAAAAGCCCCACAAAACTGTGAGGCATTCTATTCTGTTTATTTGTAAAATTATTCAGCTACGATACTCACGTATTTACGATTTTTCTCGCCTTTAACTTCAAATTTTACTTTACCATCAGCAGTTGCGAATAAAGTGTGATCTCTACCCATACCTACGTTAGCACCTGCGTGGAATTTAGTACCACGTTGACGAACAATGATGCTACCTGCTAATACAGATTCGCCACCGAAGCGTTTAACACCAAGGCGTTTAGCTTCAGAATCACGACCGTTACGAGTTGAACCACCAGCTTTTTTAGTTGCCATCTACTTGATCTCCTCTGAAATTATGCTTGAATCCCAGTGATTTTCACTTCTGTGAACCACTGACGATGACCTTGTTGTTTACGGCTGTGTTTACGACGACGGAATTTAACGATCTTAACTTTATCGCCACGACCGTGTGAAACCACTTCAGCCACTACTTTCGCACCAGCAACAACTGGCGCACCGATTTTAACATCTTCACCATTAACGACCATTAACACTGAGTCGAATTCAACGCTTTCGCCAGTTGAAACTTCAAGTTTCTCTAAACGAACAACTTGACCTTCACTTACTCGGTGTTGTTTACCGCCACTTTGGAAAACTGCGTACATAAATACTCCGCTATACGTTGTGCCTTAATGTATAATTCATTGAGCACATCAAAATTTATATAAATAGGTCGCAAATTCTACGGAAAAACAAACCTGATAGCAAGAATTTATTTGCAAGAAGATAAAAAAATTTAGATTTATGCGGGTTTGATTTCAGAAAGCTAAGAAAATCAGGTAAAATCAACCGCACTTTAGGCAATGGTAGACATTCACGATGATAGATAAACGCAATCTTATGGATATAAATTCCATCCAAATGCTAATTAGTGAGGATATGCAGAAAGTGAATGCCAAAATTTTGGCACAACTTAATTCTGATGTTCCGCTGATTAATCAGCTTGGTTACTACTTAATTCAAAGTGGTGGCAAACGCATTCGCCCGATGCTTGCCGTGTTGGCCGCCAATGCGCTGGGCTATCAAGGGGAAGAGCATATTAATTGTGCCACCTTCATTGAATTTACCCATACCGCCACCTTATTGCACGATGACGTGGTGGACGAATCAGAAATGCGCCGTGGCAAACCTACTGCGAATAGTGAATTCGGCAATGCGGCCAGTGTGTTGGTGGGTGATTACATTTATACCCGCTCTTTTCAGCTAATGACGGATACGCACTCGCTGAAAATTCTAAAAATAATGTCTGATGCCACCAATGTGATTGCGGAAGGGGAAGTTCAACAATTAATGAATATGAACGATCCTGATACCACAGAAGAAAGCTATATGCGTGTTATTTATAGCAAAACCGCGCGTTTATTTGAGGCCGCAACGCAGTGTTCCGCCATTGTCGCAGGGGCGAGCGAAGCGCAAGAGCTTGCATTGCAACAATACGGACGCTATCTCGGCACCGCATTCCAACTTATTGATGATGTGTTGGATTATCAAGCAGACGCGCAAACCTTAGGCAAAAATATTGGTGATGATCTCGCTGAAGGCAAACCGACCTTGCCATTATTACACGCAATGCACAGCGGAGATGAAAGCCAATGTCAGCTTATTCGCAATGCCATTGAACAAGGCGGACAACGTGAAATTTTAAATGATGTGCTCGCCATAATGGCACAATATGGATCCATTGAATACACGATCAACCGTGCACGCCAAGAAGCACAAAAAGCCATTGATGCCATTGCCATTTTGCCTGAAAGTGAGTATAAACAAGCGCTGATTTCTTTGGCTTATTTATCAGTGGATAGAACAACCTAATTTTATTTTTAGCTATTATTGATTATGGAACAACAAACCAATCACGAAACAAACAAAAGTGCGGTGGAATTTTCGCAAAAATCGCACCGCACTTCGCGTAAAGCAAAAAAAGATCCGAACGCGCCTTTTGTGCGTGAAAAATTAACCTTGCCAAATGGACACCAAAAATTACTACTCCATTCTTGCTGCGCCCCTTGCTCAGGTGAAGTGATGGAAGCTATTTTGGCCTCAGGCATTGAATTTACCATTTATTTCTACAATCCGAATATTCACCCGTTAAAAGAATATTTAATCCGTAAAGAAGAAAATATCCGCTTTGCAGAAAAATTTGGCATTCCTTTTATTGACGCAGATTATGATCGGCAAAACTGGTTCGATCGTGCGAAAGGAATGGAAAACGAGCCAGAGCGTGGCATTCGCTGCACAATGTGCTTTGATATGCGTTTTGAAAAAGCCGCACAATATGCGCACGAAAATGGTTTCCCCGTGTTCACAAGCTGTTTAGGCATTTCTCGCTGGAAAGATATGAACCAAATTAACGGCTGCGGACACCGCGCGGCGGCAAAATATGATGATGTGGAATATTGGGATTACAACTGGCGTAAAGGCGGTGGCTCACAACGAATGATCGAAATCAGCAAACGCGAACGTTTCTATCAACAAGAATATTGCGGCTGCGTTTATTCCTTGCGTGATACCAACAAATGGCGCGAAGCCAACGGCAGACAAAAAATCGAAATTGGTAAATTGTATTACACCAATGATTAATGAGTTAAAGGGATGGTTTTTAAGCCATCCCTTTATGGTTTATTAGAACTGATATTCTAATTTAACAGCTAAATTAGTTTGTTTTAATCCATAGTCAGAAAGGGATTTTCTATGACTAATTTGGGCACTGATGTTTAGGTTTGGCGTAATATCATAACCTGCGCTGGCAGAGAATAATAAGGCGTTGCCTAATTTACCCGTTTTGTATTGCTGGGTTATTCCATCATTGAGGGTTAAGACAGGAGTATTTCCTGTATTGTGTTCATACATTGTACGGAGTTTCAATGATTTCCACGCAATTTCACCCCCAATTTGTTGAGTGAAAATATATTGTCGATCATTATTGATATTCCAACTGAAGGTATGATCCTCAATATTGGCTTTACTACTTTGGTATTGTAACGCAATAATCGGCGTTAAACGGACTTCATTTAGCAAGAAATGATAGCCTGTTTCTGCACCAATGCCCCAAGAATGGCCTCTCACTTTGGCTAAATCTTTATGTTGTGAAGTGGAAATTTTACCGCGCATATATTGATAGTTTCCACTAAGATTAACATAGCTTTGTTCGGTCAGTTGATTCTCTAAGGTGAACAATACTCCCACAGAGTTATATTTTGCAGAACTACTGCCTTCAATTTCTGTGGTTTTTGGTTCAACTGAGAATTTACTGAGAGCAAGTCCTAAGTGAAGGTGATGTTTATCGTTGAGATCAAGACGACCGCCAAATAGAGTGCTATTTGTGGTGGATTTGTAGCCATAGCCATAATCTCCAAAGCCAAGATTGCTATTATAAGTGGCTTTACGATGTTGTTGTAAAACATAGAAATTTTTCGTGCCTTGCGTAATGTTTTGCGCAAAGGTTTGAGCCTGCATACAACTATGTTCTAACAAGGCTAAATTCGTCACCAAATAGGCTGGAACTTGGCTATTTAATGCAGGGCGATAGGTTGAGGCACTTGCGGTTGCACTGGCGGTTGTTACATTTCCTGCTAATGGCGTAACTGCTGCATTACCTGCTGGAGACGCAGCTTCTGTGCCGTTATCCACATTCCCTGTATTTGGATTAGCAGGTGCGACTACCACAGCATTATCCACTGGGGAAGAGGTTTCACTGCGGTTATCCGTATTTTCTGCATTTGGATTGGCAGGTGGTGCTACCACAGCATTATCCACTGGGGAAGTGGTTTCTGTGCGGTTATCCGTATTTTCTGCATTTGGATCGGCAGGTGGTGCTACCACAGCATTATCTACTGGAGAAGAGGTTTCACTGGTGTTATTGGCATTTCCTCCATTTTGATCTGAAGGTGGTGCTACCACTGCATTATCCACAGGAGCGGTAGTTTCACCGCTATTGTCAGTATTCCCTTCATCTTGATTTGCTGGTGGGGTTACTGTCGTGTCCGCGGTTGGTGGATTCGGTGCCGCTGTGTCATCAGCTTTAGGGCTTTCCTCTTTTGGTGCTGTTGATGGGGCTTTGATAATTGGTGATAACGGTTCGCCATCTTCATTAATTAGCAAGGTTTGCAAGCGGTAATCGTTGAAATTGCTGTTGTTTTCGCCAAAACTATTTTCACTTGCCGTAGTTGCCCCTTTTTCAACGCTAACTAAGGTGTAGCGATTAATATGGCTTTCATTATTATGAACAGCTTTCGCCAAATTGAACGCATCTATGCGGCTGGTTTCACCTTTTACTTGAATGAGAGAAATACCCTCATCAGCATCGTAACGTTCATTTTTATTGGTATCTGAATGACCAATTTGACTATTCAGTAAATTAATGTTTACTGGAATTGATTGGGTTGTAGTTAAATCTCCATTAATAAGTACGCGATCCGCGAGCCATTCAGACATATTTTCGGAAACATTATCCACATTTAATGTAATATCCGCACCTTCATTAGTAACATTGGAAAAGGATAATGTTTTAGGTTGGAAATTATCGCTTCCTGATTTATTACCATTTTCTACACTTGTTAGGTGTAGCTCATTATTTGGGATAATGTGGGAATTAGCTCTCCAATAACTATGGGAATTAATTACCCCATTTCCTGCCAAACTCGCATTTTCTTGGAGATATAATGGTGAATTATTTAGTTCTCCTTGTAAAATACTTACCCCTTGATTTAACAAGGTTTTTCCTGTGTGATTGAATTGACCAATTAAATATAATGTACCCTCTCCATTTTTGCTTAAGCTACCTTGACCTTGCGTATCTGCAAATAAACGGCTTGTTTGGTCGGCACTAATATCCGCATTAATTTGGCTGGTGTCATCAAGTGCAACGCTATCAAAGCGAGCAATTACATTATCTTTTATGCTTAATGTTGCATTCTTCGCTAAATTTGCATTTTGCGTTAAATGTGAAGTATCAGGTGCATAAATTATTTCACCTTGATTGATGGTAAGCTCGTTTAAGGTTGAGTTTGTTTCTAAAGTTAAGTGGTTATTATTAAGTGCGGTCGGTTTATAGGCAAAATTTAATTTACCCTTATCATCACCGAGTATTTCGCCCTTAATTTTTCTTTCTCCAGATTGCAGATAGTTGAGCGTGCTAGTGTCAGTGGAATTACTATTAATAATATTTCCATTAATTGTTGCGGCTTGCAGCCCTTTATCCTCACCATTTTCAATGGTGAAATTATTTCCATTTAAGTCAAACATTCCTTTATTTAAGCTAAGATTTTCGGCTTTAATTTGATTTTCACCATATAATTTTACTGTGCCATCAGGGTTTACAAGAATTTCAGAATAGGCTTGGATTTTACCTTCTTTTTCTTGCTGTTTTAGACCTAATGTGCCTTCATTAACAATGATTTTGGCAGGATTTACACCTTCACCAATTTTAATAATTTCGCCATCACCAATTTTATAGAACGTTTCAGCAGCGGTACTATTGCGGGCATATTCAAATGGTGTGTTTCGTTTATCACGATGCAAGATATTATTTTTCCAAACAAGCTCTTGAATATTTAAGCGGACAAATTCAATTTTTCCTTCCGCACCTTCATAAAGCAAGCCAATATCGCCATTTGGTAATTCAGTTAAGCTACTATAGGCATAATTATTTGGTGTAATTGTGGTGGTATATTTCCATTCGATAGAACCATCTTCTTGTACTTCACCGAGCCAAACTTTGCCATTATTACGACCGTTAGAATGTGGATTAGCAAAAAGGATATGTTCTTTGCCATTAATACGTTTGGAATATTTAATTACTGAAAGTTGGCAATAAGGTTCTAGTAACACGTCATCTAAAATAACGTCTTTTTCCCAAGTGTACCCACCATCATAACTGGTGGAAATATGAACGCGATTATGTGGCGTTACACGAGAAAAGAGTTTTAATTGTCCGTTGTCTAATTCAATCACTTGGGATTCAGTAATTTCATAGCCATAAGTGCCGTTAAGCAGACGTGATCCGCCTTGTGCCGCAAATCTGCTATCAATTGGTGATTCACCACGTTCCCAAGTTTTGCCACCGTCTTTACTAATGATAACCGCTGCTGCTTGTTTATTATTGTTATTGGTGTAGTAAACCGGCATCACTAAAGAGCCGTCTTTAAGCTGAATCCCTGTTCCGGGGCCAGTTCCCATAAAACGCATCCAATCGGCTTTCACTTGAGAGTTAATATTGACGGGGTTAGACCAAGTTTCACCGTCATTATCACTATAAGTGAGCCATAAATTGCTTGTGATGGTTGATTTAAGTGGGGCACTATCATTATTTGGATTTTTCGTTTGTAAATAAATATTTCCTAAACGTGTATCGCCTTGATATAAATCACCTAGATCTTTAAATGCCAATTCAGGATTACCATTAATAACAACCCGATAATCTGTTGGTTTATTTTTATCATTATAAACAATACCATTTTCACGAATAGTATAACGATTGTTATATTCGTCAGTTAATAATTGATAATATTTCCCACCGATATTTTTATAACCAGAACCTTCGGCATTTTGATTTTTGATCCCAAAGAAACCTTGTGTTTCAGGGAACATATCCACAATCATAAAGACACGCCCATTGCGTTTGTCTTGCACCATAAGTGGATCGATTAAGAAGGCGGAATTTTGACCGCCATAAGATTGGCTAGCAAGATCAATCACTGTTTGGCTTTTTTGCCAAGTTAAGCCACCATCAAAACTGCGGCGGATTGCTGTGTCAATATTTCCCCAGTCGGCAGAATGTTGCCAACGTTTGTCGATAGCGGCAATAACAACGCCATTTTGTGTAGTGAATAAAGAAGGAATACGGTAGTTTCTTGCGCCATCTTGATTTGGTTGAAAGAGCGATTCTTTTTCGGTAAGCATTGCTCCTGAAGCACGATGCTTATCAGCAAACTCAACTTCATTTCGGCGATAAGTTTCGGCTAACTCTTTGTGTAGTGCTTTGATTTCTTCTTCTGATAATACTTGTTCGGTAACTCCCGCAGAATAAATATTTCCACTAAAACGCATATCATTACCAGAACTTCTTGGCGTTTTTCCTAAATAAGCAATATTTAAGTTCTCAATATCTTTGAAGAATTTTGAATTATTATGAGTTTGTTTTAATTCGCCATTTACATAAATTTTAATTTGATTATTTTCTTTATCAAAGGTATAGGTAATAGTTTGATAATCTTTATTCTTATTATTTATCTTAGCAGTAAGTAATGAGTTATTAATTAAATAACTATTCTTATTTCTTAATTCTAAGCCAAAGGTATCCGTACCTTGTTTCCTTGACATATAGAAATTAATATAGTGATTTGTGTGAGCACCTTGAGTAGAAGCCCCTAAAAGAGAATAAACATTATCCCCTGCATTGGTTTTAAAACCAAAAGTTAAAGAACCATTTTCTAAATTAAAGACATCATTTTTAGTGAAGGTTTCTGTAATATTAATTGGTTTAAATAATTCGGTATTTGATTTGAAATCTAAGATTCCTTCGCTACTCGCCATGGCATATTGGCTGATAAGACATGAAGAAATTAAAGCTGCCAATGTTGTTTTTTTCATAGGGCATCCTTTTTGTTGAAGTGAAATAGAGAAAATCTCAAGCTTGATAGTATTTTTACTCCATTTTGAAGTAAATAAGGATCATTTCACTTCGTGATATTCTTCACAGAATTATTCTTATTTTCTATCAAAAATGAGAGATTTCTCGCATTTCTACAAAAAGAGAATTTCTCAAAGAGCATTAGAGCCTGTATTTAAAACGTGGTAATATGCCCATTAACAATCAAATGATTCTGACAGTAGCAGGAAAAACAAAAATAAAAGGAACATAACTTGTCCAACCCAATGAGCGAACTAAGCGAAACCTTTACTCTTGAGCCGCAAGATAATGCCCGTTTGCAAGCATTGTGCGGAGCCTTTGATGAAAATATCCAGTTGATCGAAAAAGAATTTTTCTTGGATATTGCACGGCGTAATTTTACGTTTACGCTGAAATCGAAAGATCCCAATCTAAAATCTCATCACGGGAAATTGTTAAATAAAGTGGCGGCGTTGATCCAAGCATTGTATTTGGAAACCGCTCCCGTTCGTGGCGTGGTGAAAGAAATTGATTTGTCTGATGTGCATTTAGCCATTCAGGAAAATCGAATGTTATTACAACAAGATAGCGAACAAGCAGAACAAAATGCTGTGCCAAAAGTGTATCAAACCACAATTAAAACCAAGCGTGGCTTAATTAAACCGCGTGGCGCAAATCAAATTCAATATTTGCACAATATTTTGCGTTATGACATCAGTTTTGGTATTGGGCCAGCAGGCACAGGGAAAACCTTTCTTGCTGTGGCCGCTGCGGTGGAAGCCCTAGAACGACAAGAAGTGCGTCGCATTTTGCTCACTCGCCCTGCGGTGGAAGCTGGGGAAAAATTGGGCTTTTTGCCGGGGGATTTGGGGCAGAAAATTGAGCCTTATTTACGCCCGCTCTATGATGCCTTATTTGAAATGCTGGGCTTTGAAAAAGTACAGAAATTAATGGAACGCAATGTGATTGAAATCGCACCGCTGGCTTATATGCGTGGACGCACGTTGAACGATAGTTTTATCATTTTAGATGAAAGCCAAAACACCACTACCGAGCAAATGAAAATGTTTTTAACCCGTATTGGGTTTAATTCTAAAGCGGTGATAACGGGCGACATCACGCAAATTGACTTGCCACGCAGCCAAAAATCAGGTTTACGCCACGCCATTGAAGTGCTAGAAAATGTGCCAGAATTGAGCTTTAATTATTTTGACAGTAAAGACATTGTTCGCCACCCAGTGGTTGCCAAAGTGGTGCAAGCCTATGATAAATGGGACGAACAGGAAGAAATTCGCCGTCAGGAACGCGCCTTACAGCGTCAGCAAGAGCAGGCCAAACAACAAGCCTTAGAACGAGAAGAAACAGAATGAAAGATGTCATCGTTGATTTACAAATCGCAGTAGAAAATAGTGAAAACTTGCCCACAGAACAACAATTCCAACAATGGGCAACCGCCGCAGTGCAAGCAGAGAACCTGCAACCTGAGATCACCATTCGCGTGGTGGACGAAGCCGAAAGCCAAAGCTTAAACGCCACTTATCGTGGTAAGGATTACCCAACCAACGTGCTTTCCTTTCCCTTTGAATGCCCTGAAGAAGTGGAATTGCCGCTGCTCGGCGATTTAGTGATTTGTCGCCAAGTGGTGGAACGAGAAGCGCAAGAACAAGGTAAGCCCTTAATGGCACATTGGGCGCATATGGTAGTACACGGCTGTTTGCATTTGCTGGGCTACGATCACATTGAAGATGATGAAGCAGAAGAAATGGAAAGCCTTGAAACGGAAATAATGCAAGATCTTGGCTTTGCCGATCCTTATTTAGCGGAAAAAGCCTAGCCTTGCAGCCACGTCAGCTTTGTATCTTAGTTGGGGAAAATACGTGGTTACAAACTCAACTTTCTCCTTTATTTTCTGACTTCGCTCGCTTTGAAAAACAAAGTGCGGTGCTTTTTTTTGATGAAAATTGCACCGCACTTTTTCCCGATCAAAACATCACGCCAATCCCCTTTAGCAAAGCGAAAAATCAGCTTGGGCGCGAACATTCCCTTATTATTTACGATGCCAGACAAAGCCTAAATCTTGATGCCCTTGCCATTGCCGCAGGTACATTGCAAGCGGGCGGGCAGCTTTATTTATTGTTCAACCATTGGCAAGATTTAGCCACACAAATTGATTTGGATAGCCAGCGTTGGAGCGGTGTGCCGCAAGGCATTTGCACACCGAATTTTGTCCAATTTATGCAGCAAAAAGTGCGTGAATACGGTTTTTCTATTTATCAGCAACAAAATGGCGATAGCTTTTTGCCAGCACCGCATAACTCAGCCATTGATCCGATAAAGCACTTTCATTCTGCCACGCAGGATCAACAACGCATTTTGCAACAGCTATTAAATGCTCCGAAAGAAATTAGTGTGATCACCGCCAAGCGTGGACGGGGAAAATCCGCCTTGGCAGGATTATTTGCTGCCCATTTAGACAAGGTGATTCTCACTGCACCAAATAAAAGTGCGGTGCAAATTTTGCAAGATTTTGCTGAGAAAGATCTGTTTTTTATTGCGCCTGATGAGCTTGCCCAACAAGTGCAACAAGATCCCGCTAAATTTAACGATCATTGGCTGATCATTGATGAAGCAGCGATGATCCCACTACCCTTATTAATGCAGCTCACAGCGCATTTTCGGGCGATTTTATGTACTACCACGATACAAAGCTATGAAGGAACGGGGCGAGGTTTCTTGCTTAAATTTATGCAAAAAAATCACCGCACTTTGCAACATTTTGAACTCAGCACCCCGTTGCGTTGGCGAGCTGATGATCTGATCGAACCTTTTATTTCTGATTTGCTTTTATTAGAAGCGGAAAACCAATTAGCTCAGCCTAATTTTGTCCCGAATGCAGACTTGCATTTTCATTGGCATCATAGCCACAGCCTTTTTCAGCAAGGGGAATATGAAGATTTTTACGGATTGCTGACTCTTGCCCATTATAAAACGTCCCCCGTAGATTTACGCCGTTTGCTCGATGGCAAGCATCAGCAATTTTTACTGGCAAAATCCAATCAGGATTTATTGGGCGCGCTTTGGCTACTGAATGAAGGGGCAATGCAAGATAGCGCGTTGATTGAAGGCATAATGCAAGGTGTCCGTCGCCCGAAAGGTAATTTGGTGGCGCAAATATTGTGCCAAGTAAGCCTAAATGAAGCAGCGTGCAAGCTGAGTTCTGCACGCATTTCTCGCATTGCCGTGCAACCCAAATGGCAACATCAAGGGATAGGGCAGGCGCTAATGGCAGAAGTGAATCAGCCAAGGCAGCAGAACCAAGATCACACGCAAGATTTTTTATCGGTGAGCTTTGGCTACACGCCCGAGCTTGCTCAATTCTGGCAAAAGTGCGGGTTTAATTTGGTTTATTTAGGCAGCCATAAAGAAGCTAGCAGTGGTTGTTATAGTGCAATTAGCGTAAAAGGAATAAGCCGCGCAGGGCAAGATTTTTGTACAAAATTGTTGGCGCAATTTGAGCGGGATATGACTTTATCCTTTCACCCCTTGGCCACACAGCTACACCCACAAGGGCAACAAGAAAGGGATTTTTCCTTGAATGAACAAGACATCAAAGCGCTACATTATTTTGCGCATTATCAGCGAAATTTAGCCAGCACGATCCCGGCTATTCGCCGTTTATTATGGGGCTATCAAGGGGAAACATTGCCTTTATTGTCGGCTTATTGTGAACAAAAAATCTTACCAAGCACGGGCAAAAAGCAATGGTTGCAAGCTTGTCGCGAAGAAGTAAAACGGTGGTTGCAAAAGCAAAAAATTCTTTTATGATAAGGAATACATAACACAAAGAATAAATCACAAAGTAGAGGGGAAACAATGGCAAATCAGCAAAAAGGCGTGCTGCGCAGATTATGGGATAAATACAGCGAATTTTGCAAAGAATTGGGTATCGATCAAGGCGCTTGCCGCAGTTGTGTACCAGTGGTGAAATTTGATGAAGAGCCACCGAAAAAAGCGGAGCAAGAGAAAGCGGCTAAACCTTAGGATCAGATCCCGATCTTTACATTTCTTACTTTTCCATCTTTTATATGATTCTTCACAGAGCCATTTGGCGCGTTGCTCAAATGGCTTTCTTTTTGCCCGAAATATACAAATCTTTACATAAGATCCGGATCAAATTGCTTGCAACTTAGTCAAACTAATACTAAACTTACGAATAAGTGGTAAAAAGTGGTGTTTTGTGGTAAAAATTGCAAAATTCTGTAAAAAATAACCGCACTTATTTTTAATAAGAGATCTCAAACAATGTTTCGTGGTGCATCATCGGTAAATTTGGATTCAAAGGGACGGCTTGCCATTCCTACCCGTTACCGTGCCGAGATCCTAGAAAAAAATAACGGACAGATGGTTTGCACGGTGGATATTCGTCAGCCTTGCTTGCTACTTTATCCCTTAGATGAATGGGAAATCGTTGAGCAAAAATTATTAAGTTTGTCGAATTTTGATCCAGTGCAACGCAGTTTACAGCGTGTGATGCTCGGTTATGCCACGGAATGTGAGCTAGATAGCGTAGGGCGAATTTTAATCAGTGCGCCATTACGCCAGCACGCGAAACTAGAAAAAAGCACAATGCTAGTAGGCCAATTAAATAAATTTGAAATTTGGAGCGATGTCGAATGGCAAGCTCAAATTCAACAAGATATGGCTCTCGGTGCAAGTGGTCAGCTTGCCCAATCTCCTGAATTAATCACGCTGTCTTTATAAGAGAAGATAACTTCCACCAAGACAGCGGCACTAGCAGAGATAAGCGGTGTACTTTGGTACACCGTATTATCTCATTTTAACATTTAATTTTTATTATTTAATAACGACTTATGAACGCGCAGAACCTTTTTTCTTCACCTGAACATTTCACCGTTTTATTAAATGAAGTGGTGGACGGTTTGGCGTTGAAAGAAAAAGGCATCTATATTGATGGTACTTTTGGGCGTGGCGGTCATTCCCGTCTGATTTTATCTCGCTTATCCCAAGATGGCAGATTAATCGCCATTGATCGCGATCCGCGTGCGATTGCGGCAGCTCAGCAAATTCAAGATCCCCGTTTTCAGATCGAACACAATAGTTTTTCAGCGATCCCTGAAATCTGCGAAAAATTAGGTTTAGTGGGTAAAATTGACGGTATTTTGCTCGATCTTGGCGTATCTTCCCCCCAATTAGATGAAGCTGATCGTGGGTTTAGTTTTATGAAAGACGGCCCGCTTGATATGCGAATGGATACTACGCAAGGTTTATCAGCGGCAGAATGGTTACAACAGGTTTCTGAGCAGGATTTGGCTTGGGTGTTGAAAACTTTTGGCGAAGAGCGTTTTGCTAAGCGTATTGCACAAGCCATTGTGAATTATAATAAAAATGCACGCCAAAATGACACCTCACCACTTAATCGCACCTTGCAATTAGCTGACTTGATTGCGCAATCGGTTCCTTTTAAAGATAAACATAAACACCCAGCTACGCGTAGTTTTCAGGCAATTCGTATTTTCATTAATGCTGAATTGGAAGAGCTAGAACGCGTCTTGCAAGGGGCTTTACAAGTATTAGCACCACAAGGACGTTTGTCGATCATCAGTTTCCATTCACTTGAAGATCGAATGGTAAAACATTTTATGCGTAAGCAAAGCAAGGGTGAAACGTTGCCTAGAGGCTTGCCATTACGCGAAGATCAAATTCAGCGTAGTCAAACCCTAAAAACCATTGGTAAGGCGATTATGCCAACAGAACAAGAAATTGCCCAAAATGCCCGTTCAAGAAGTGCAGTATTGCGCATTGCAGAGAGAGTATAACATGATAGAGAATTCAGAGCGTTATCCACTAACTTCTATGTTAACTGAAGATTTATTAAGTTCTAATAAATTGGTCATTTGTCTTTTTGTTTTGATCCTTTGCAGTGCATTAGGAACGATTTGGATAACTCACAAGACGAGAGCATTAGTGATGCAAAAAGGGGAATTATTGTGGCAGCATCAAGCCTTAGAAAATGAGTATTTAAGTTTAAAGTTGGAAGAGGCAACTCAAAGTGATAATAACCGTATTGAGGCTATTGCAAAAACAAAGTTAAAAATGGATAGGATTAATCCAGAACAGGAAGTCCTGCTTGTTGAGTAGTGAGAGGGGAAGATGAAAAAGAAAAGTCAAAATATAAGGCGTAATACCAAAACAAGCAGTTCAGTTAAACGTAATAAACCAAAAATTTCTTACAAAAATAGTTTTATTCGTTGGCGATTTTGGGTTGCGGCGGGAATTATGGTTACTTTATTATCTAGTCTTGCTGCAAGGGCGATTTATTTGCAGGGCGTGAATCCCGAGCCTTTGATGGTTGAGGCTGATAAGCGTTCCGTGCGTACGCAAGAGATCCTTTCGGTGAGAGGGGCTATTTTAGATCGTAACGGTCAATTATTGTCTGTGAGTGTCCCGATGTATTCTGTCGTGGCCGATCCAAAATTTATTTTTAAAGAAAATTCATTGCAAGATAAAGAACGTTGGCAAGCACTAGCAAAAGCCCTAAAAGTATCTTATAAAGACTTAGTTAAACGTATTGAAAAATCTCCTTCATCAAGATTTATTTATTTATCTCGTCAGGTTTCACCAACGATTTCAGACTATGTCAAACAGTTAAAAATTAAAGGGGTGATTTTAAAAACAGAGGCTCGCCGTTTTTACCCTAGAGTGGAAGAAACTGCACACTTAATTGGTTATACCAATATTGATGGGGAAGGTATTGAAGGGATTGAAAAAAGTTTTAACTCGTTATTAGTCGGAAAATCAGGCTCTCGTACTTATCGTAAGGATAAACTTGGGCGCATGGTAGAAGATATCGAGGATGTGAAAAAGTATGATGCACACAACGTAACCTTGAGTATAGATGAAAAATTACAATCAATGGTGTATCGAGAAATTAAGAAAGCAGTCGCCGCCAATAAAGCAGAATCGGGTACGGCTGTATTGGTAGATATCCGTACAGGCGAAGTGCTGGCAATGGTGAATGCACCTTCTTATAATCCAAATAACCGCATTGGCGTTAAAGCAGATTTAATGCGAAACCGTGCCATTACCGATACCTTTGAGCCTGGTTCAACAGTAAAACCTTTTGTAGTTTTAACCGCACTTCAAAATGGTGTAGTTGGTCGTAATGAGGTGATCAATACAGGGCCATTAGTGTTAAATGGACACGAAGTAAAAGACGTTGCACCAAGAGAGCGTCAAACCCTTGATGAAATTTTGGAAAATTCTAGTAACCGTGGGGTAAGCCGTTTAGCCTTGCGTATGCCACCAAGTGCGTTAATGGAAACTTATCAAAATGCAGGCTTAGGCAAACCCACAGATTTAGGTTTGATTGGTGAACAATCGGGTATTTTAAACGCGAATCGTAAACGTTGGGCGGATATTGAACGTGCTAACGTGGCTTATGGCTATGGTCTGAATGCAACGCCATTACAAATTGCGCGTGCTTATGTAACCTTAGGAAGTTTTGGGATTTATCGTCCTCTTTCTATTACTAAAGTGGATCCACCCGTTATTGGACAGCGAGTATTTTCCGAGAAAATCACCCGTGAAGTAGTGAATATGATGGAAAAAGTCGCAATCAAAAATAAACGTGCAATGGTGGAAGGTTACCGAGTTGGGATTAAAACAGGGACAGCGAAAAAACTCGAAAAAGGTCGCTATGTGGACAAATATATTGCTTACACCGCAGGCATTGCCCCAGTGAGTGATCCTCGTTATGCACTGATTGTCTTGATCAATGAACCGAAAGCGGGGCAATATTATGGAGGGGCTGTTTCTGCGCCATTGTTCTCAAATATTATGGGTTATGCGTTACGAATGAATAACATTCCGCCTGATGCGGTGGAGCAACAAAAAGTCGCCAAACGCACCGTTCGTTTAAACACTCAGAAAAAAGATGAAACAACGAACTGATTTTTGATGAAGGAAAAATAATGAAAAAACTCACCGCACTTTTGGGGATCAACCATTTGCCCCAAGAAGTTGAGCTGACCGAAATGACGTTAGACAGCCGCTCTGCAAAGACTGGCTGTCTTTTCGTTGCTATAAAAGGGCATCAAACGGACGGCAGAAACTACATTCCGCAAGCCATTGCTAATGGCACAAGTGCGGTGCTTTTTGAAGCAGATTTTGCACAACAACATTTAACCGTGAAAATGGAACAAGGCATTCCCCTCATTGCCTATTATGAATTACCGCAACATTTATCTCGTCTTGCAGGGCAATTTTATAATCATCCTTCAGCCCATTTAACTCTCGTTGGTGTAACAGGAACGAACGGCAAAACCACGGTGGCTCAGCTTGTGGCACAGTGGGCGAACTTGCTTGGACATAAAAGTGCGGTAATGGGAACCATTGGCAATGGCTTGCTTGGGCAAATTAAGGAAGCGACAAATACCACTGGTTCAGCTATTGAAATTCAATCTACGCTTGCGGAGTTTGCACAGGCTGGTGCAGATTTTGCTGCTATTGAAGTGTCATCACACGGCTTGGTGCAACATCGCGTTGAAGCACTGCAATTTGCCGTTGCTATTTTTACCAATCTGAGCCGTGATCATCTTGATTATCACTATACAATGGAAAATTATGCCGCCGCGAAATACCGTTTATTCAGCGAGTTAAATAGCACGCATAAGGTGATTAATGCTGATGATCCTGTGGGCGCACAATGGTTACCGCAATTACCAAATGCCATTGCGGTGAGTTGTAAAGCTGATTATCAACCAAGCCATAAGCAATGGCTCAAAGCAGAGCAAATTCAATTCCATCATCAAGGTGCAATTATTCATTTTGCATCTAGTTGGGGCAAGGGCGAATTACATAGCCCATTGATCGGTGCATTTAATGTCAGTAATTTATTGTTTGCCTTCGCCAGTCTGCTTGGCTTAGGTTATTCTTTAGATGAACTTTGCCAAAGTGCGGGGCAATTACAAGGTGTTTGTGGGCGAATGGAACGTTTAAATGCGGCAAATCAAGCCACGGCGATTGTGGATTATGCGCATACGCCAGATGCCTTAGAAAAAGCGTTGCAAGCGGCACGTTTGCATTGTAAAGGTGTGCTTTATTGCGTGTTTGGTTGCGGCGGTGATCGGGATACAGGAAAACGTCCGCAAATGGCACGCATTGCAGAGCAGTTTGCCGATTTCGTGATTGTTACGGATGACAACCCACGCACGGAAGATGCAGAAAAAATTATGCAAGACATTCAAGCGGGATTTGTGGATTTCAGCAAGGTGCAGATGATTCATCAGCGTGATCAAGCGATTCAACAAGCGCTCAAAATAGCGCAACCGCAAGATGTGGTGCTGATTGCCGGCAAAGGCCACGAAGATTACCAAATTATTGGCACAACGAAATTGCCGTTTTCCGATCAAGCAACAGTAAAACAATATTTTAGTGAAACAAAATGATTAAACTAACCACCCAACAATTGGCTGATATTCTGAATGGCACGCTTTATGGCGATGGGCGTGTAGCGATTGAAAATATCAGCACGGATACCCGTCAAGCCAATCCGCAAGGGTTATTTTTTGCCTTAAAAGGCGAGCGTTTTGATGCTCATCAATATTTAGCGAATGCCGTGGAACAAGGCGCATTAGCGCTGATCGTGGATCATCAATGTGAAATAGATGTGCCACAAATTGTCGTGGCGGACACTCGCCTTGCGTTAGGGCAGCTAGGCAAATGGCTAAAAGGACAAATTAACCCTTTAACGGTAGCGATTACGGGATCATCAGGCAAAACCACGGTGAAAGAAATGACTGCCGCTATTTTGCAACAAAGTGCGGGAGATTTTTCCCACGTTTTATTTACCAACGGTAATTTTAATAATGATATTGGCGTGCCATTAACCTTATTACGCCTTACCTCACAGCATAAATTTGCGGTGATTGAATTGGGTGCCAATCACCTAGGTGAAATCGCTTACACCACGGAATTAGTACGTCCTAACGTGGCGATGGTGAATAATGTGGCCGCCGCACATTTGGAAGGCTTTGGTAGTCTTACAGGCGTGGCACAAGCCAAAGGGGAAATCTATCAAGGGCTTGCGCAACAAGGTATTGCCTTGATTAATTTAGATTGCAATTATCTGGCGGATTGGCAAAAGAATATTGGCGATCACCAAGTGCGGTCGTTTTCTTTAACAAATTCACAAGCGGATTTTTATGCCACGGATATTCAGCTCAATGGGCAAGGATCGCAATTTACCTTACACAGCCCACAAGGCGAGATTGCCATCCAGTTGCCTTATTTAGGCGAGCATAACATCAGCAATGCCTTGGCTGCAGCAGCCTTGTCAATGAATGTAGGGGCAAGCCTTTCTGATGTGCAACAAGGCTTAGCAAAAGGCTCAAAAGTGAAAGGGCGTTTATTCCCGATTCAGCCTTGTGAAAATTTATTGTTACTTGATGACACTTACAACGCCAATGTGGATTCATTGCAGTCGGCGATTAATGTGTTACAAAAATATTCCGCTTTTCGCATTTTAATAGTTGGCGATATGGCAGAATTAGGCGAAAATAGTCAGCTTTGCCATCAGCAAGTGGCGGACGCGGTGAAAGCAGCACAATTAGATTTTGTGGCAAGTTTTGGTCAGGAAAGTGCGGTGATTTCAGCCCAAAGTGGTGGAACACATTTTACTGAACAGGCCGCCTTGGCGGATTTTGTTACTCGCTTAATTAAAGAAAAATTAGTACAAAATCAATCCGTTGTGGTGTTAGCGAAAGGCTCTCGCCGAATGCAATTAGAAAATGTAATTGAATTATTAAAGGATAACTTCCAATGTTAGTTTGGCTCGCGGAATATCTCCAGCAATATCAAAGTGGCTTTAATGTCATCTCTTATATTACCGTGCGTGCGATCTTGGCATTATTGAGCGCACTGTTAATTTCATTATGGATCGGCCCTAAGGTGATCCGCCGTTTACAAATTCTTAAATTTGGCCAAGAAGTGCGTAATGACGGGCCAGAAAGCCATTTAAGCAAAAAAGGTACGCCAACTATGGGCGGGATTATGATTTTATTCGCCATTACCGTTAGCACCTTGCTTTGGGCGAATTTAGCCAATCCTTATGTTTGGTTTAGCTTATTTGTGTTGCTCGGTTATGGCGCAGTGGGCTTTGTGGACGATTACCGCAAAATCACCCGCAAAAACACGGACGGCTTAATTGCACGTTGGAAATATTTTTGGCTATCTGCCATTGCACTTGTTGCGGTGTTTGGTATGTATGCGGTAGGGAAAGATACCGATGCCACACGCCTTGTCGTGCCATTCTTTAAAGAAGTGATGCCGCAGCTCGGCTTGTTCTATGTCGTGTTAGCCTATTTTGTGATTGTGGGGACAAGTAACGCCGTGAATTTAACCGATGGCTTAGACGGGCTTGCCATTATGCCAACCGTCTTTGTGGCAGGCGCATTTGCTTTGATTGCGTGGGCAACGGGTAACGTGGAATGGTCAAATTATTTGTATATTCCGCATATTAAATACACTTCTGAGCTAGTAGTGTTCTGTACCGCGATTGTCGGTGCGGGTTTAGGTTTCCTTTGGTTTAATACTTACCCGGCACAAGTGTTTATGGGGGATGTGGGATCGCTCGCACTGGGTGGCGCATTAGGTGTGGTGGCAGTGCTGGTTCGCCAAGAATTTTTATTGGTGATTATGGGTGGTGTTTTTGTGATGGAAACCCTGTCTGTGATTTTGCAAGTGGGTTCTTACAAATTGCGTAAACAGCGTATTTTCCGTATGGCGCCAATTCACCACCATTTTGAATTAAAAGGTTGGCCTGAACCGCGCGTGATTATTCGCTTTTGGATTATTTCCTTAATGCTTGTATTACTTGGCTTGGTTACTTTGAAATTACGTTAAAAAGGTTAAGAGCAAACAATGAATCAATATCAGGATAAAAATATCTGTGTGGTGGGCTTGGGCAAAACAGGGTTGTCTTGCGTGGACTATTTGCTTGCGCAACAAGCTAAGGTGCGCGTGATGGATACCCGCCAATCGCCAGCGGGCGTGGAACAATTACCGCCAAATGTGGAAGTGCATACAGGCGGCTTAAACCCACAATGGTTACTGGAAAGCGATATGATCGTCATAAGCCCAGGGCTTGCAGTAAAAACACCAGAAATTTACACCGCACTTCAAGCTGGCGTTGAAGTGGTGGGCGATATTGAATTGTTCTGCCGTGCTGCTGATAAACCGATTATTGCTATTACAGGTTCAAACGGCAAAAGCACGGTAACCACCTTAGTGGCAGAAATGGCGAAAGCCGCAGGCTTAAAGGTGGGAATGGGCGGCAATATTGGCATTCCAGCCCTTTCTTTGCTGGAGCAACATCACGATATTTATGTGCTAGAACTGTCGAGCTTTCAACTGGAAACCACTTACAGCTTAAAAGCCATTGCCGCTACGGTATTAAATGTGAGCGAAGATCATATGAATCGCTATGTGGATTTAGAAGATTATCGCCAAGCCAAATTAAAAATTTATCATCATTGCCAAACCGCGGTGATTAATGCAGAAGATCCGTTAACCCAACAAGACGGCACAGAGCTAGCTAAGCAGCAAGTGAGCTTTGGCGAAACGAACGCAGATTATTGGCTAAAAAGCGAAAACGGTAAGCAATATTTAATGGCTCATGAAGAAATGATTTTACCTTGCGATGAAATGAAATTGACGGGTCGCCATAATTATATGAATGCACTGGCTGCCATTGCCCTTGCACAAAGTGCGGGGATAAATTTGCAAGGAATTTGTACCGCACTTCGTGAATTTACAGGGCTAGATCACCGTTTCCAATTAGCCCATTTTGCTCAAGGCGTACGTTGGATTAACGATTCCAAAGCCACCAATGTCGGCAGTACTGTGGCAGCACTCACCGGCTTACAGGTGGCAGGTAAACTTTATTTATTGCTTGGTGGTGATGGTAAAGGCGCTGATTTTTCTGAACTCGCCGCGTTGATTAATCAACCGCATATTGAATGTTATTGCTTTGGGCAAGATGGCGAAAAATTAGCACAACTTTCGGAGCAAAGCTATTTGTTTGACACAATGGAACAAGCGATTGAAGCGTTTCGTCCGCAACTCAACGCAGGCGATATGGTATTGCTTTCTCCTGCTTGTGCGAGCCTTGATCAATTTTCTTCATTTGAAAAACGTGGTGAAGAATTTACCCGCTTAGCCAAATTAAGTTAGGAAAGGGATAATGGAATTTATTGAAAAATTAAAAAGTTATACCCAGATTACGACCGATAATTTACTTTATGATCGTGCTTTATGGTGGTTATTTATTACCTTACTATCTGTAGGTTTAATCGCTGTATCTTCCGCGTCAATTCCTGTAGGGGATCGTTTATTTCAGGATTCTTTTCATTTTGCTAAACGTGATGCTTTTTATGTTTTTTTCTCTATTATTGCTTGTTATTGTGTGCTTAATATTCCAATGGCAGTTTGGGAAAATAAATATGGCTATATTTTTGGATTAGCAATTTTTTTGCTTGTTTTGGTGTTGATCCCAGGTATTGGTGCAAAAATTAATGGCGCAAGACGCTGGATCCCGTTGATCTTTTTTAATTTTCAACCTGCAGAATTTGCCAAGTTAGCACTGATATGTTTCCTTTCAAGCTATTTTACACGTCGTTATGATGAAGTTCGTAGTCGAAAATTGAGTGCTTTTAAACCAATGCTTGTGATGGGGTTATTTGGTAGCTTATTGATTTCACAGCCTGATTTAGGTAGTACGATTGTGTTATTTGTGATTACCTTTGGTTTACTGTGGATAGTTGGCGCCAATTTCTGGCAGTTTTTTACTTTAGTTTGTGCTGGTATTGTTCTTTTACTTTGGCTGGCTTTTGCTTCAGCTTATCGTTTGAAACGAATGACAGGGTTTTGGGAGCCTTTTAAAGATCCTTATGGCACAGGCTTCCAATTATCTAATTCTCTCATGGCATTTGGAAGAGGGGAGATTACAGGAGAAGGCTTGGGAAATTCTATTCAAAAATTAGAATATTTACCAGAAGCCCATACGGACTTCGTTATGGCTGTCGTTGGCGAAGAATTCGGTTTGATTGGTATTCTCTTTGTCATTATTTTACTGAGCTTATTAGTTTTCCGCGCCTTAAAAATTGGTAAAGAGTCTTTATTATTAGAACAACGCTTTAAAGGCTTTTTTGCCTTTGGGATTGGCTTTTGGATTTGTTTTCAAGGTGTGGTTAATTTAGGAATGGCATTAGGTATTTTACCGACAAAAGGTTTGACTTTTCCATTGGTAAGTTATGGGGGATCGAGCTTAATAATTATGTCTGTGAGTATCGGCGTGTTACTTCGTATTGATCACGAAAACCGCTTAATGCGTAGCGGTCAAGCACGTTTGCGAGATAATTAAAAGGATAAATTGTGGTACAACAACAAAAACGTTTATTAGTGATGGCTGGTGGAACTGGAGGACATGTTTTCCCTGCAATTGCCGTTGCACAATATTTACAGCAACAAGGTTGGCAAATCTGCTGGCTGGGCACACAAGATCGTATGGAAGCACAATTAGTGCCAAAACACGGTATCTCGATTAAATTTATTCAAATTTCGGGCTTGCGTGGTAAAGGGATAAAAGCCTTGCTTACCGCACCATTTAAAATTTTGCGAGCAATTTTTCAAGCGAAAAAAATTATTCAAGAATATCAGCCTAACGCCGTCCTTGGTATGGGTGGTTATGTTTCAGGGCCGGGTGGCGTGGCGGCAAAATTATGTGGTGTGCCAATCGTGTTGCACGAACAAAATGCTGTAGCAGGCCTAACTAATTCTTGGTTAGCCAAAATCGCAACGCGCGTGTTGCAAGCGTTTCCTAACACGTTTCCAAATACGGAGGTAGTGGGCAACCCTGTGCGTCAATCCTTGTTTGAAATGCCAAGCCCTGTACAGCGTTTCACTGAGCGTTCGGGCAAATTAAGAGTGCTTGTGGTTGGTGGCAGCCAGGGCGCGCGCGTGTTAAATTTGACTTTGCCGAAAGTGGTAGACGCATTAGGGGATAAATTGACGGTTCGCCATCAAGTTGGGGCAAATATGTCAGAAAAAATCACCGCACTTTATCCGCAAGGCGCTGATGTACAAGTAACGGATTTTATTGATGATATGGCAGAAGCCTATGGCTGGGCGGATATTGTAATTTGTCGTTCTGGCGCATTAACGGTGTGCGAACTTGCTGCCGTAGGGACGCCAGCGATTTTCGTGCCCTTCCAACATAAAGACAGACAGCAATATTTAAATGCGAAATATTTAGCGGACGTGGGAGCGGCTCAAATTATCGAACAAAAAGATCTCACGCCAGAAGCACTGATTAAGATGTTGAATCAATTTGATCGCAGCCAATTATTAACAATGGCAGAGAAAGCCAAGGCAATGGCAACGCCACAATCGGCTCAACAAGTGGCTGAAGTGATTATGGCAGTCGCTCAATAAATATTAGAAGAACAATTTAAAAGGCGGAAAAAGTGAAAGAATTTCAAAAACGAGTAAGGCAAACTGTGCCAGAAATGCGCCGCGTGAAACAAATTCATTTTGTTGGTATTGGCGGTGCGGGAATGGGCGGTATCGCGGAAGTCTTGTTGAATGAAGGTTACCAAGTAACAGGATCGGATATTGCGGAAAATGCAGTAACGCAACGCTTAAGTGCGTTAGGCGCAAAAATTTATTTTTCTCACCAAGCTGCCAATGTTGATGGCGCGAGTGTGGTGGTGGTATCCAGCGCCATTAAAGATGATAACGTAGAAGTGGTGGAAGCACACAATAATCGTATTCCCGTGATTCAACGAGCACAAATGTTAGCGGAGATTATGCGATTCCGTCACGGTATTGCCATTGCAGGGACACACGGTAAAACTACGACAACTGCTATGATTTCAATGGTTTATGCGCAGGCAGGGCTTGATCCGACTTTTGTTAATGGCGGATTAGTGAAATCAGCAGGCACAAATGCCCATTTAGGTGCAAGCCGTTATTTAATCGCCGAAGCAGACGAAAGCGATGCATCTTTTTTACACTTACAGCCAATGGTTTCAGTGGTTACCAATATTGAGCCTGACCATATGGAAACCTATCACGGTGATTTTGAAGAAATGAAGCAAACCTATGTGAATTTCTTGCATAATTTACCGTTTTATGGCTTAGCGGTAATGTGTGCAGACGATCCCGTGCTACTTGAGTTGATTCCAAAAGTTGGACGTCAAGTGATCACTTATGGCTTTAGCGAAAATGCGGATTATCGTATTGAAGATTATCAGCAAACCGGCTTTCAAGGGCATTACACCGTGGTTACCCCACAAGGTGAGCGCGTCAATGTCTTGCTTAATGTACCGGGTAAGCATAATGCATTAAATGCAACCGCAGCCTTTGCCGTGGCGAAAGAAGAAGGCATTGGCAATGAAGCCATTTTAGCCGCATTAGCGGATTTCCAAGGCGCAGGACGCCGTTTTGATCAGCTTGGCCAATTTATTCGTCCAAATGGAAAAGTGATGTTAGTGGACGATTATGGGCATCACCCAACAGAAGTGGGCGTAACCATCGAAGCGGCGAAAAAAGGCTGGGAAAATAAGCGAATAGTGATGATTTTCCAACCGCACCGTTATTCTCGTACCCGTGATCTGTTTGATGATTTCGTGCAAGTGCTATCCCAAGTTGATGTGCTATTAATGCTGGATGTGTATGCCGCAGGTGAAGCGCCAATAGCTGGGGCGGATAGCCGTTCGTTATGTCGTTCTATTCGTAATTTAGGCAAAGTTGATCCGATTTTTGTGGCTGAACAAGAAAGTCTTGCGGAAATTTTGGATCAAGTGATTCAAGACGGTGATTTAATTTTGGCGCAAGGTGCTGGCAATGTGAGTAAACTATCCCGTCAATTAGCAGAAAGTTGGACAGAAAATTAATTGGACGCAGTATGAAAAAAACATTAAAACAAGAAAAAATTGCTGTATTACTTGGTGGAACTTCCGCAGAGCGTGAGGTTTCACTTAATTCTGGTGAAGCCGTGCTTAATGCGTTAAAAAGCCTTGGCTATGACGCTCACCCCATTGATCCGAAAACCTTTCCAGTCGCAGAGTTAAAGCAACAGGGCTTTGATAGAGTATTCAATATTCTGCATGGACGTGGTGGGGAAGACGGTACAATGCAAGGCTTGCTTGAACAAATTGGCATTCCTTACACAGGTTGTGGCGTAATGGCCTCTGCTTTAACAATGGATAAAATGCGTACTAAAATGTTGTGGAAAGCTTTTGGCTTGCCAGTGGCCAATATGGAAGTGGTCACTAAAGACAGCTTTGCCGAATTTGATCCGCAAGCGGTTGTGGAAAAATTAGGTTTGCCATTAATGGTAAAACCTTCTTTAGAGGGTTCTAGTGTAGGCTTGAAAAAAGTAAAACAGCTTGATGAATTAAAAAGTGCGGTGCAATTTGCTTTAGGTTTTGATGATACCATTCTTATTGAAGAATGGCTTGCAGGTGATGAATTTACTGTGCCTGTTTTAGATAATGAAGTGTTACCTTCAATTAAAATCGTGCCTGAAGGCGAGTTTTATGATTATGAAGCGAAATACGTTTCTGATAATACACAATATTTTTGTCCAGCAGGTTTAACTGAGGAGCGTGAGCAAGAATTGCGTCAATTAGTGAAACGTGCTTATGATGCAGTAGGTTGCCGAGGTTGGAGCCGTATTGACGTGATGATGGATGGTGAAGGACAATTCCGCTTAGTGGAAGTGAATACGAATCCAGGAATGACCAGCCATAGTTTATTCCCAAAATCAGCATCGACGGTGGGCTATTCTTTTGAACAGCTTGTAGAGAAAATTTTGGAGCTAAGTATTTAATGGGTCTGTGGCATAAAGCAACGCAAAGTGTCAGAAGTGGAAGGCAAAAATCACGCATTTTTGTGCCAGTGAAATTGCTTATTGTGTTACTATGCTTGGGGGTATTTTTTTATGCTTACTCCAACTGGCAAAACTGGTTAGAGAAACTGGATGAGCGCCCTATTAGTGGCTTTAATTTAGTCGGCTCACCTACTTTTACTACTGATTCTGACGTGCGGGAAATTATTTCAGGAATGGCCGATTTGAAAGGATTCTGGGGGCAAGATATCAGTTTAGTGAAAGAACAAATATTGACCATACCTTGGGTTTCGCAAGCAATTGTGAGAAAAATTTGGCCTGATCGTCTAAGCATTTTATTAAACGAATACACACCAGTAGCAATTTGGAACCACAATGAGTTCGTATCACCAGAAGGCGTTGTGTTTAAATTGCCAATGGATAGATTAGGTGATAGAGATTTGCCTCGTTTAGCAGGGCCTGATTATAAGAGTTTGGTTGTCTTAGAGGCTTGGAAGAAAATTTATAATGAATTAAAAGCCAAAAATTTAGTATTAAAATCATTGAGTATTGATGAGCGAGAAGCGTGGCAGTTAGAACTTGAAAATGGCGTGATCTTAAAACTAGGACGAGGTGAGTGGAAAGCGAAAATCGATCGTTTTGTAACTATTTATCCTGAAATTGAAGTGCCAGAAAATAAGCGGTTAGCGTATGTCGATTTACGATATAAAGTAGGTGCGGCTGTCGGATTAGTGGATAAAGAATAAATCGACAGTATGAATTTTAAACTGATTAGAAAGATGTGAAAAATATGGCGAAAATTATTGAATCAAAAACAGTTGTTGGCTTAGAAATTGGAACGTCTAAGGTGGTTGCCGTAGTTGGTGAAGTTTTGCCTGACGGTGTTGTAAATGTACTTGGGGTAGGAAGTAGTCCATCAAAAGGGATTGATCGGGGCAGTATCACTGATTTAAATGCGGTAATTAAGTCTATCCAACGTGCTGTTGAAGCGGCTGAATCAATAGCAGATTGTCAAATTATCAGTGTCACTTTGGCTATTACAGGCGATCATATACAAAGCCTAAATGAAAGTGGTTTTGTTCCGATTGCAGATGGTGAAGTGACTCAAGAAGAAATTGATTCTGCAATGCATACCGCAAGCTCAGTAAAAATAGGTGAGGGACTCTCCTTATTACATATTATTCCGCAAGAATATGCTGTTGATAAGCAAATGAATATTAAAGATCCGCTAGGATTGCAAGGTGTCCGTTTGAAAGCACAGGCCCACTTAATTGCGTGTCATCAAGATTGGTTGAACAACTTAAAAAAAGCCGTAGAGCGTTGTAAATTAAAAGTAGAAAAAATTGTTTATTCTGGTGTTGCATCAGGTTGTTCTGTACTTACTGAAGATGAAAAAGATTTAGGCGTATGTTTAATTGATTTTGGTGCAGGCACAATCGACATCGTGGTTTATACCAATGGTGCATTACGTTTTAGTAAAGTGATTCCTTATGCGGGAAATCGAGTTACAGATGATATTGCTTATGCTTGTGAAACGTCAAGAGCAGAAGCTGAACGGGTTAAAGTTAATTATGGTAGTGCTTATAATCCACCGTCTAGTCATGCAGAAAAGCGTATTGAGGTAGCTGGTATTGGTGGAAGGACGCCTAGAGTATTGAGTAAACAACAATTATCCATTGTTACAGCTGCACGTTATGAAGAATTGTTAAGACTGGTTCGCGAAGAACTCAATCAATTACAGTATGAATTAGAAAATAAGCAAATGAAATTTGAGTTAATCGCAGGCGTAGTAATTACAGGCGGAGGTGCACAAATTGAAGATTTGAAACAATGTGCAGAAAAAGTCTTTGGTACCCCTGTTCGTGTTGGACATCCTCTTAATATTACGGGATTAACAGACTATGTAAGCAAACCTCAATATTCTACAGTAGTTGGATTATTGCAATATAATCATAATGATGAAGATGAAAGTCCACTTAATGATCAAGATGGTCCAGAAGAAGGCTTTTTTACTACCACATGGTCTGGCTTTAAAAAATTCATTAATAAAGTGAAGTCAGAGTTTTAAATTTAGTGTCCACATTAGTGGCAGTTAATGATGTGGCAGTGAAAATAATAGGACGATATTGTAGTCATGAGATTGGCATTTGGTTTAAATAAAAAGCTTTTTTGCCTTTAAAATAAGAATTTAATGACAAATCTCAGGTTTCTCATCTTTTTTTGTCATTATTCAGAAATTTTATTAATAAAGTGCGGTCTAAATTTTGAGAATTTCTATTTTTCATCTACAATAAGAGCAATTTAGGTTTTAATTTTGTGCTAAGAGCAATAAGCACGGACGGAGAATGAGTATGTTTGAACCAGTGGAGTATGATGTTAGTGATGTTGGCGGAGCCACGATAAAGGTTATTGGCGTTGGTGGTGCAGGTGGAAATGCAATTAATTATATGATTGAGAATATGATTAATTATAATGGCGAAGCGAATAATGCTCCATTTGGAGATAATATCTTAAATTTCCCAGAAGTAGATGATGGGTCCCATGGCCGAGTTATTTTTTATGCTGTAAATACGGACGCAAAAGATTTGCGTCAAAGTAAAGCTCAACATACTATTCAAATCGGCGAAAAGATTACAAAAGGATTAGGAGCTGGTGCTAATCCTAATATTGGCCGTCAAGCAGCAGAAGAAGATCAAGATGCTATTCGTTCAATGCTTGAAGGTGCTGATATGGTCTTTATTGCTGCAGGTATGGGGGGCGGCACAGGAACAGGTGCATCTCCAGTTATCGCTCAAATTGCAAAAGAATTGGGGATTTTGACTGTTGCAGTAGTAACTAAACCTTTTGCTTTTGAAAGAGGTAGAAGAATTCAATTTGCTGAAATTGGAATCAATGAATTATCTAAACACGTTGATTCTTTAATCGTTATTCCTAATGAAAACTTAGTTCGTGTGTGTGGTAAAAATATCACTTTACAGTCAGCTTTTGCTGCGGCAAATGATGTATTACGTAATGCGGTAATGGGAATTTCTGATATGATCACCAGCCCTGGACTAATCGCAGTGGATTTTGCAGATGTTAGAACTGTTATGTTAGGAATGGGAAGAGCGATGATGGGATCAGGCGTTACTGAAGGTGAAGCTGGTAGTGGCCGAGCTGAAAAAGCTGCTCAAGAAGCAATTGCAAGCCCATTGCTAGAAGATGTTGATCTGTCTGGTGCGAAAGGTATTATTGTGAATGTTACCTCTGGATTTGATTTAACTTTAGATGAATTTACCATTATCGGTAATACAGTAGGAAGCTTTGCTGATGATGAAGCTACAGTAGTTATCGGTACAGCTTTAATGCCAGAGATGACGAATGAAATTAGAGTAACTGTTGTTGCTACAGGATTAGGTAGTAATCATAGTTCTCAAAATATGCGATTTGCGCCTAAAATTCCGTTAGAAGATCCTTCTTATGTTAAACCAGAGACTCTGCGAAATATCAAACAAGATGAACGCCTACAATCTGGAGCAAATGTTTATGATCCATCGGAAGAAAGTAAAACTGAGCTAGAACGTCCAACAGATTTAAGTAACAAAAATATTAATATTTTTGATACACCGAGCTATATTCGTAATAAAGAGCAAGATAATAAGCAATAAATCTGATTGTTATACAGTAGATTTAGGATAGATTATGATTAAACAAAGAACTTTAAAACAGAGTATCAAAGTAACAGGTATCGGTTTACATAGCGGAAATAAAGTGACACTTACTTTGCGTCCTGCTATGGCGAATACTGGGGTGATTTATTGTCGTACGGATTTAAACCCACCAGTAACTTTCCCTGCCAATGCGAATGCTGTACGTGATACAATGCTGTGTACTTGTTTGATAAATGAAGAAGGTATTCGTATTTCAACCGTAGAACATTTGAATGCAGCCTTAGCTGGCTTAGGCATTGATAATGTGATTATTGAAGTGGATGCGCCAGAAATTCCGATTATGGACGGTAGCGCGAGCCCATTCATTTATCTTTTATTAGATGCAGGCATTGAAGAACAAAATGCAGCGAAAAAATTTATTCGCGTGAAAAAGCCAATTCGTGTGGAAGATGGTGATAAATGGGCTGAATTTAAACCTTACAATGGTTTCCGTTTGGATTTTACTATTGATTTTAATCATCCGGCGATTGGTAACAATGTACGTAATTATGTGATGGATTTCTCAGCTCAAGCGTTCGTGCAACAAATCAGCCGAGCAAGAACTTTTGGCTTTATGAAGGATATTGAATATTTACAATCACAGGGCTTGGCATTGGGCGGTAGCTTAGATAATGCGATTGTGCTTGATGATTATCGTATTTTAAATGAAGATGGCTTACGTTTTAAAGATGAGCTAGTTCGTCATAAAATGCTTGATGCGATTGGTGATTTATATATGTGTGGCTATAACATCATCGGTGATTTCAAAGCTTATAAATCAGGACACGGTTTAAATAACAAGTTATTAAGAGCCTTGCTTGAGAGTCAAGATGCGTGGGAATTTGTTACCTTTGAGGATAAACAAAGTGTGCCACAAGGCTATTTATCGCCTGCTCAAGTACTTATTTAATTGAATGTGGATAAATTAATATAAAAAAAGGTTAATTCTGTTGAATTAACCTTTTTTTATGTGATCAGTTTACATATATAGTAAACAATACGTTGAAAAATAGTGTAGTGGTACACTAATTTTACAGTCCTAGATAGGTGGTAAACTATCACAAAAAGAGGACACTAAAATGAGAAGAACATTTAGCCCAGATTACAAAGTGGCCGCAGTAAAATTAGTCACCGAGCAAGGTTACTCTATTGCCCAAGCCTGTTTAGAATTAGGCATAGGCGAAACAGCCCTGCGTCGTTGGATAAAACAAGTCCAAGCAGAAAAACAAGGCTATGTATTACCAGGAACTAAGCCACTTTCACCCGAGCAACAACGGATACGAGAGCTTGAGCGACGCATTAAAATACTTGAAGAGGATAAAGAAATCCTAAAAAAGGCTACAGTGATTTTCATGTCACTCGAGCGCAACGCTATCAAGCGGTGAAGACATTAAAATCATATGGAATAAAACGTGTTTGTGCTCTATTTTCTCTTTCAGAACGAGCTTATTATGCTCAGAGAAAGCAAAAAGCTAAGCCCAATAAGCATTTAGGCTTGGCGGTAGAGATAAAGGCGTTATTTGATGAAAGTCGGGGTTCAGCAGGAAAGCGGACTTTAAAGGTGAGATTAAAAAGTAAGGGGATTGAGGTAGGATTAGCCTTAATTCGAAAGCTGATGAAACAACAGGGATTGGTCAGTAAACAGCCACAAAAACGTTGGCGTCAAGGTACATTAGAGAAAGCGTCCACATTGTTTCATAATGTGTTAAATCGGCAATTTAATCCAACCTCAGAGACAACGGTATTATGTGGTGATACAACTTATCTAAAGGTACAGGGGGAGTGGCATTATTTGGCAGTGGTAATGAATTTAGCGCACCGTCAAGTAGTAGGTTGGCGATTACAGAAACAGCATGATTCAATGTTAGTGGTTGGCGCCTTAAATCATGCAATGCTAACAACGGAGAGAACGAGGGATGTTGTTTCACTCAGACCAAGGCAGTATTTATGGGAGTGAGTTGTTTATACAATGTGTGAAACAGCATGGTTTGATACAAAGTATGAGTCGCCGAGGAAATTGTTGGGATAATGCGCCGCTGGAACGTTGGTTTAGAAGTTTTAAATATGAATGGATGTTAAAGGGCGGTTATTCTTCCTTAGATGAAGCTAAGGAAGATATTAAACGTTATGTGTTTTACTATAACAGGGTGAGACCGCATAGCTATAATCAAGGATTACCGCCAATTTTAGCGAAAAAAACCTATCAGGGACTGCTAATTTAGTGGATCACTACATAGTGTTGAAACCTTTTATCGTACTAGACATTAGTTTACGCTACTTATATCGCTAATTACGTTATTAGTATTTATGGCAAAATCTAGATGGATAGACTACTTGGTAGAGATTATGTTTAGCTAAAAAAGAAGTCGGGGGGATAAATCTGACAGCCATCAAAATTTAAAATCGAAAACTGTCAGATTATGGTTTTGTTCTTATAGACTTTTGGGGGTTAAATAAGAAATTATTTTGTATAGCGTCTAAACACTAATGTTGCATTTGTACCACCAAAACCAAAGCTGTTTGACATTACGGTATTTAAGCCTGCTTTTTCTTTCGTTTCAGTAACGATATTCATTCCTTCCGCTTGTGGATCGAGGGTCTCGATGTTAATGCTTGGGGCAATGAAATCGTTGTCCAACATTAATAAGGTATAAATGGCTTCGTGTGCGCCAGCCGCACCTAATGAGTGGCCTGTCATTGATTTGGTTGATGAAATGGCTGGTTTTTCATCACCAAAAACATTTTTGATCGCGCCCAATTCTTTCACATCCCCCACTGGTGTTGACGTGCCGTGTACATTGATGTAGTCGATAGGGGTATCTACCGTTGCCATTGCTTGTTTCATACAACGTTCTGCGCCTTCACCGCTTGGGGCAACCATATCATAACCGTCAGAGGTTGCACCATAGCCCACGATTTCTGCATAGATTTTTGCACCACGAGCAAGGGCGTGTTCTAATTCTTCCACCACGACCACAGCGCCACCTCCGGCAATCACAAAACCATCACGGTTTGCATCATAAGCACGCGAAGCTTTTTCTGGCGTATCGTTATATTTGGTAGAAACTGCACCCATTGCGTCAAATTCTGTAGCACATTCCCAGGATAATTCTTCGGCACCACCTGCAAAAACAATATCTTGCTTGCCTAGTTGGATTAATTCTAAAGCGTGGCCGATACAATGGGCTGAAGTGGCACAAGCAGAGCTGATACTATAGTTTACGCCACGAATTTTATAAGGCGTGGCCAAACAAGCCGACACGCTTGATGCCATTGTTTTGGTTACGGCATAAGGTCCAACGGCTTTCACACCACGCGGACCACGCACCGCATCACAAGCGATAAGCTGATTGCGTGCAGAACCTGTTCCTGCGCCGATCACTAAACCAGTGCGATCGTTAGATACTTGTTCTTCTGTTAGACCTGCATCTTCAATTGCTTCTTTCATTGAAAGATAGGCATAAGCTGCTGCATCGCCCATAAAGCGATAAACTTTACGATCAATCAATTCTGAAGGTGTAATTTTGAGCGTACCTGCGATATGGCTACGCATACCCATTTCCACAAATTCAGGCACTAATTCAATGCCTGATTTACCCGCTTTTAATGAAGCTAATACTTCTTCTTTATTGTTACCAATACTGGAAATGACACCGAAACCAGTAATCACCGCTCTTCTCATAGATTATTCCTTTTGAGTTGAAAGAGTAAAAAATACAGTTGATCGCTAACTTACTATGAAATGAAAATATTGCAAGCATTTCTTTGAAGGTTCGACCAATCCCGAAAATTTGGTTATTATAGCAAACTCAAGTAGTACAACAAAGATGCCAGCAAAGATGTTTAAACTTAATCACGCAGAGATTTATTTTAATCAAGAAAACACGCCTGTATCGCACCAATTTGATGATGTGTATTTTTCTAATCAAGATGGTTTGGCAGAAAGCCGTTATGTATTTCAACAAGGGAATGAACTATGGGAACGTTGGCATCAGTTTCACCAGAGACATTTTGTGATTGCCGAAACTGGCTTTGGTACAGGGCTGAATTTTTTTGCAGTCACCCAACTTTTTCGTCAATTTCGCCAAGTCAATCCGCACAGTCCGCTAAAACGCTTGTTTTTTATTTCTTTTGAAAAATATCCGCTCAATTCAACACAACTTATCCAAACCCATCAGCCTTATCCTGAATTTGCCGATTTAAGCGCGCAACTTTGTCGCCATTGGCAGCCGATGATCACAGGCTGCCAGCGTTTTCATTTTGCCGAAACCACGTTGGATATTTGGTTTGGTGAAATAGCTGCAAGCCTGCCACAACTGGGTGATTATATGCAAAATCGCATTGACGCGTGGTTTTTAGATGGCTTTTCGCCTAGCAAAAATCCGCAAATGTGGAGCGAACAACTTTACAATGCAATGTTTGATTATTGCAAACCTAACGGCACGTTTGCTACCTTCACCGCCGCAAGTGCGGTGCGAAAAGGCTTAGAAAATGCAGGATTTAGCGTGCATAAGCGCAAAGGATACGGCAAAAAACGTGAATGTTTAGCGGGCATTAAACCAGAAAATTCCGCAAAAAATCACCGCACTTCCACAATTTTAACCCCTTGGTATTTGCCACAAGCTGCTCAAATGAATGAAACACAAGACATCGCCATTATCGGCGGCGGCATTGCTTCTGCCTTTACCGCGCTTTCTTTATTGCAACGTGGCGCGAATATCACACTTTATTGTGAAGACGAGCAAACCGCACTCAACGCCTCAGGCAACAAGCAGGGGGCATTTTATCCGCAACTGAGCGATGATGATGAACGTAATATTCGTTTTTATATTCACGCGTTTTTATATGGGCAACAGCAACTGCATTGGGCGATTGATCAAGATATTGAATTTGAACGGGATTTTTGCGGTGTAGCGCTCTGTGCTTATGATCATAAAAGTGCGGTGAAATTAAACAAAATTTCTGGCTTAGCTCTGCCCGAAGCCTTATTCCAACGCCTTTCTCAAGCTGAATTAAGCGAAAAAGTAGGCTTGCCACTGCCTTGTGATGGCGCATTTATTCCGCAAGGTGCTTGGCTTGCGCCCCGTCAACTCGTGCAAAACTTATTTGCCTATTTGCAAAAGCGTGGCGTAACCCTAAAAACTTTGCAAAAAATCACCGCACTTTCTCAACAAGGCGAAGGCTGGTTGCTGACTAATGCACAGGGCGAAACCTTTTCTCATCAGATCGCCATTATTGCTAATGGGCATAAACTCAAAGACTTTAGCCAAACCGCACAACTGCCTGTTTACCCCGTGCGTGGGCAAGTGAGCCAAATTCCCACCACACCACAGCTAAAACAACTTAAAGCGGTGCTTTGCTATGACGGTTATCTCACCCCTGCGGATCAAGAACAAACTAGCCATTGCATTGGCGCAAGCCACATTCGTGATAATCAAGATCGCCAATTCTGCCTACCAGAACAGCAAGAAAATCAGCACAAAATTCAGCAAAATCTTGCCGGTGTGGAATGGGTGAATACGATTGATACGTCTGACAATCTAGCCTGTATCGGCGTGCGTTGTGCGGTGCGTGATCGCATTCCTATGGTGGGCAACGTGCCAGATTTCGCACAGCAAGTAGAAGACTATAAAAACCTGTTTAATCTCCGCCGCCGCAAACAGCCTATTTCGCCTGCGGCAATTCATCGTAATCTTTATTTAATTGGTGCGTTAGGCTCAAGGGGATTAACGTCCGCTCCCTTACTTGGCGAACTGCTGGCTTCATTAATTTATCGCGAACCTTTGCCGTTAAGTGAAGATATTTTGCATCAGCTCAGCCCAAATCGAAGTTGGATAAGAAAATTGCTGAAAGGTACGTTGATCAAATAAATATTATTTTGTGATATAAATCATAGTTTTCCTTTTTAGGTTAAATTTTATTTCATTTTGAAGTTAATATTATTTTATAATTATCTCTATGAAAAAACACTTCAAAAAATAAAAATAGGAGAGAGTTATGCGTTTAATTCCTTTAAAAACAGCAGATCAAGTTAGCAAATGGGCAGCACGTCATATTGTTGAGCGTATTAATGAATTTAGCCCAACGGAAGAACATCCTTTTGTATTGGGATTGCCAACGGGCGGCACGCCGTTACAAACCTATAAAGAATTAATCAAACTTTATCAGGCTGGGGAAGTGAGCTTTAAAAATGTAGTGACCTTTAATATGGATGAATATGTTGGTCTGCCTAAAAATCATCCAGAAAGTTACCGCTCTTTTATGTATAAGAATTTTTTCGATCACATTGATATTCAAGAAAAAAATATTAATTTGTTAGACGGTAATGCCGCCGATCTAGATGCTGAATGTCGCCGTTATGAAGAAAAAATGCAGTCTTACGGCAAGGTAAATTTATTTATGGGCGGGGTCGGCGTGGATGGGCATATTGCCTTTAACGAGCCGGCGTCATCACTAGCTTCTCGCACCAGAATTAAAACCCTAACGGAAGATACCCTTATCGCTAACTCACGTTTCTTTGATAATGATGTGAACAAAGTACCTAAATATGCGTTAACCATTGGTGTAGCTACCTTGCTTGATGCTGCTGAAGTAATGCTTTTAGTGACAGGGCATAATAAAGCATTGGCGTTGCAAGCCGGAGTGGAAGGAAGTGTAAATCATTTTTGGACAATTAGTGCTTTGCAGCTACATCGTCATGCTATTTTTGTCTGTGATGAGCCAGCAATGCAAGAATTAAAAGTGAAAACGGTGAAATATTTTACTGAATTAGAGGCTAAGGCTATCCATAGTGTTTTATGAAAATAGTAAGAAATGGTTTATCAGCTAGGTAATCATGTATATCGTATAGATAGTTGGGGACTGTAGACAGCAATTTTCTATTATTATATGAACAGAAAATGGTTAATCTTTTTTAGCGTAAGTTTACTGCATTAGGCTATGCAGTGAGTGGATAATAGTTTAGATAAAAAAGAAATTCGGTTGCATTTTTTGCTAGTCAATTTTACAGTCTAGGCATTTTATTGAATTCATTTTAGAATAGACTATTATTAATTTTCTATACGTGGGAAAAAGAATGCGTGATAATCATCAAATCGCGAATATTGATTTTGTTAAACAAACGAATAGTGCCGTAGTTTATAAATTGATTGATCAGCAGGGGCCAATTTCCCGCATTCAGATCTCTGAACTTAGCCAACTTGCCCCAGCCAGTGTGACGAAAATTACTCGTAATCTTTTGGCGCGAGGATTAATTAAAGAAGTTGCTCAACAAGAATCAACAGGTGGGCGGAAGGCAACTTCGATTATTGTGGAGAGTAAGGCTTTTCACTCAATTCTGGTTCATTTAGGTACTAAGCAGATGACTTTGGCGATTATGAATCTTTCCTCAGAACTCTTAAAAAAAGAGATTCTCGATTTACCAGATTGTCAAAGTGCGGTGGAAATGGAGCAATTTTTAATCGCTCACCTTGCGAGATTTATCGAAAAAAATCAACGTAAAAATGCAGCGTTGATTGCTATCGGTATTACAGTTCCTGGGTTTGTAGATGTTAAGACTAATTGTATTCAATATTTACCACATTTATCTCTTAGCGAACCTTGGGATTTAGCTAACCATCTTGCGGAATATTTTCAACTTATGACTTTTATTGGTCATGATGTGCGAAGTTTGGCGTTAGCGGAGCATTATTTTGGGGCCACGAAAGACTGTTATGATTCCTTATTATTGCGTATTCATAGAGGGGTTGGTGCTGGGATTGTTATTAACCATGAGATTTTCCTTGGTTATAAAAATAATGTCGGTGAAATTGGACATATTCAGGTTGATCCGTTAGGGAAACGTTGTTTATGTGGTAATGTTGGTTGCTTGGAGACTGTGGTTAGTAATGAGGCAATTGAGGAAAAAATGCTAGGTTTGCTTGAAGAGGGCTATAAAAGCAAATGGATTTCATTAGAAAGTCACGATATAGAAGCAATCTGCAACGCAGTGAATAAGCACGATATAGTAGCGGTCAATTTAATTGAACATGTTGGTACGCAAATTGGGCGAGTGTTGGCAATGAGTGTGAATATGTTTAATCCTGAGAAAATAGTGATTTCAGGGGAGATAACGCAAGCACAGAATGTATTATTTTCTGCTATTCATCGTACATTGGATAATCTTGCGCTACCGGCTTTTGTAAAAAACACTCCGTTGGTTGTCTCGGAATTGCAAAATGAAGATGTTATTGGCGCATTTGCCTTGATAAAACAAGCTTTATTAGATGGTAGATTGCTACAACATTTGCTCTCGGAGTAAAGCGGGATCGCTTTTATGCTAATATTGTATAATCTCTATGCGAACGAGAAAGAATTTAGGAAAAAGAAGAAAAAAAGAGTTGACGAAGGGCTATCAGATCCGCATAATTAGCCCCGCAAAGCCGATGAGGTGAATGCAAAATGTTTGGCTATGTAGCTCAGTTGGTTAGAGCACAACACTCATAATGTTGGGGTCACAGGTTCGAATCCCGTCATAGCCACCATATTTGCGGGACTGGCGAAATTGGTAGACGCACCAGATTTAGGTTCTGGCGCCGCGAGGTGTGTGGGTTCAAGTCCCTCGTCCCGCACCATTCATTAGCTTGCAGTTCTTTAGTAGGTGGGGTATCGCCAAGCGGTAAGGCACCGGGTTTTGATCTCGGCATCCCTAGGTTCGAATCCTAGTACCCCAGCCATACTACCTAACGTTTCAATCTTTTTTCGTAAAGAATTTTCTATTGGGGTATCGCCAAGCGGTAAGGCACCGGGTTTTGATCTCGGCATCCCTAGGTTCGAATCCTAGTACCCCAGCCATTATATTTATTATCGTTATTCAATTGGATTATTGAAAAATATTAAATTTTTCGTGAAGTCCACTATACTTGTATTTGTTTGAATAAATCAATTATAATCTTGTTTTTAATAGGAATTTATTATGCAAACAAATATGATTAAAAACACTTGGAAAACTAAGCTTCAAGCTTTAGGACCTGGTATTTTGATGGCTTCAGCCGCAATCGGTGGATCACACGTTATTGCTTCCACACAAGCTGGGGCTATTTATGGTTGGCAATTAGCGATTATTATTATTTTAGCTAATCTTTTTAAATATCCGTTTTTTCGTTTTGGTGTGCAGTACACATTAGATTCAGGGAATACTTTGCTTGAAGGCTATTACCAAAAAGGAAAAGTTTATCTCTGGATCTTTTTTCTACTTAATCTTTTTTCAACTGTGATTAATGTAGCAGCTATTTCATTATTATGTGCTGCGATATTAACTTTTGCATTACCATTTCCTGTACCAGTTCCAACGCTAAGCCTGATCGTAATTTGTGTGACGGCAGCTATTTTATTATTAGGTAAATATCGTTTTTTAGACAGTTTTGCGAAGTTGATTATGATTTCCCTTTCGGCAACAACTATTCTGGCAGTTGTTGTCGCACTAATGAAAAATGGACTTCAAGGCGTTGCTGCAGCAGATTATATTTCTCCCTCACCTTGGAGCTTAGGTGCCTTAGGATTTATTGTCGCACTGATGGGGTGGATGCCCGCACCAATTGAGATTTCAGCGATCAATTCGATGTGGGTCGTTGCGAAACGTCGTATTTCTAAAGTTTCTTATGAAGATGGTATTTGGGATTTTAATATTGGTTATATTAGTACCGCAATTTTGGCTTTAGTTTTTTTAGCTCTAGGTGCATTAGTGCAATTTGGTTCAGGAGAAGCGGTGCAAATGGTGGGCGGAAAATACATTGCTCAACTTATTAATATGTATGCTTCAACGATCGGTGAGTGGGCAAGAGAGCTTATCGCATTTATTGCTTTTATGTGTATTTTTGGCACGACAATCTCTGTAGTCGATGGCTATTCACGTACAAATGTGGAAACTTTGCGTTTATTAATGGGAAAAAAAGAGAGTAGTCCAAAGACATTAAATATAGCAATTATTCTTGCTTCATTATCTGGCTTAGCAATTATTTTCTATTTCAATAATGCTGTAGGACCAATGCTTAAATTCGCAATGATTGGCTCTTTTGTCTCCACTCCTGTTTTTGCATGGTTAAATCTATCATTAGTTATGAATGGTGAGCATAAAGTAAAAGGTCAATTATTATGGTTATCTCTAGTTGGATTAATTTACCTTACTGGTTTTACATTACTTTTTATTGCCTCACAAGCTGGATTATTTAGCTAAAAAATATAAACACTGTTACATTTTGATAAATGTATTTTTCTTGATCGTAAATTTATGCTTGGATTGCCAGCTTAAAACAGAGCAGTGTAGTGGTAAACTACACTGCTTATATTTTATCTGCTCGTTATTTCGTTGAAGTATTTAGCTTTCAAGGAATAGCGTATTTTAAATGCGGGTGGCTATGTATTGAGAGAGAGAAAAAGTACGCTTAATCTATCTCATCGTTACAAATTCTTCCGAACCGGTTGGGTGAATAGCAACAGTGTTGTCGAAATCGGCTTTGGTTGCCCCCATTTTAATGGCTACCGCAAAGCCTTGAATCATTTCATCAACACCAAAACCAATGCCGTGCAAGCCGACAATTTTTTCATCTTTACCGACACAAACTAATTTCATTTGGCAAGGTTGGCGATGTTGGGTTACCGCACTGTACATTGGCGTGAACGATGATTTATACACTTTTACGTTTTCTGTGCCATATTGCTCAATGGCTTGCGACTCAGTTAAGCCAATAGTGCCGATTGGTGGGTGGCTAAACACTACGGTTGGCACAAGATTGTAATCTAAATGTTCGTTTGGTTTATTGTTGAATAAACGTTCAGACAAACGGCGTCCGGCAGCAACGGCAACAGGGGTGAGTTCAATCCCTCCTTCAATAATATCGCCCACCGCATAAATGCCTTTCACATTGGTGTTTTGATATTTATCTACTTTAATGAAACCTTTATCGTTGGTTTCTACGCCTGCTGCTGCAAGGTTGATGTTCGCTGTATTTGGTTTACGACCAATCGCCCAAATTACTTTTTCAACAGTTTGCTCACGCCCATCTTCTAATTTTAAGGTGAAAGAACCGTCAGCATTTTTAACCACTTCTTTTGGAATGGCGTGGGTGTGCAGATGAATGCCATCTTGCGCCATCACTTCTACAAGGGTTTCTACAATAAGCGGATCAAAGCTACGCAACGGGCTTTGTTTACGCACAAATAGGTGAGTGTTCACGCCTAGGCTGTTTAATACACCGGCTAATTCCACTGCGATGTAACCTGCACCGACAACAGCAACGGATTTTGGTAACGCATTTAATTCAAATACGCCGTCAGAATCAATGCCGTATTCTGCTCCTTTAATTTCAGGGTGGGCAGGATAGGCCCCTGTTGCGATCAAAATATGATCTGCGCTGACTTTCTCGCCGTTTACTTCAATGGTGTGGGCATCAACAAATTTGGCAAAGCCTTTGATCACGTCCACGTTATTTTTGGCTAATACATTGTTATAAGAATTGTGGATACGTCCAATATAAGCCTGACGATTTTCCACTAACTTGCTGAAATCGAACTCTTTTACCGCAACATCAAAGCCGTAATCTGGCGCATACAGATTGATCGCTTCTGCCACTTGTGCGCCATACCACATTACTTTTTTCGGCACGCAACCCACGTTTACACAGGTTCCGCCTAGTTCTTTTGCTTCAATAATGGCACATTTTTTGCCATAGCTTGCCGCACGGTTGATTGAAGCAATACCGCCACTTCCGCCACCAATGGCGATGTAATCATAATGTTTTGTCATTTTTAACTCCCTAAATTGGTGAATTGGGCTGTGAATGCGAAAAGCCCATAATAAATCTGCGCTATTTTGCCGAAAAATACGAGATAAAGCGACTAATTAATCTAATCGGTAAATTCTTACTCTGGCGCGATCCATTCTACCTTCCAGCTGCCCGTGCCTTCTGGCACAAGGGTTTTGGTTAAATAAGGCAGAATTTTTTTCATTTGTGCTTCTAGCTGCCAAGGAGGATTAACCACAATCATTCCGCTTGCGGTCATTCCACGTTGATCCGAATCAGGACGCACCGCCATTTCAATTTGGAGAATTTTGCGAATGCCCGTGTTTTCCAACCCTTTTACAATGCGCTTGGCTTGTTGACGTAGCACCACAGGATACCAAATAGCATAAATGCCCGTGGCAAAACGCTTCACGCCCTCTTCAATGGCTTTTACCACCAAATCATAATCTTCTTTTAATTCATAAGGGGGATCGATCAAAATCAGCCCGCGTCTTTCTTTTGGCGGTAAGGTGGCTTTAATTTGCTGAAAACCGTTATCGCGTTTGGTGGTAACATTATCAAATTCTTTGAAATTATTGCGTAATAATGGGAAATCCGCAGGGTGCAGCTCGGTTAATAATGCTCGATCTTGTGGACGCAATAAATGTGCGGCGATCAGCGGTGATCCGGCGTAATATCGTAGCGATTTGCCACCATAATTCAGCTTTTTAATCAGGGCGACATAACGCGCCACTTCTTCGGGCATTTCTGTTTGATCCCACAAACGCCCGATCCCTTCTTTATATTCACCGGTTTTTTCCGCTTCATTGCCGAATAAGCGATAATGCCCCACACCGGCGTGGGTGTCTAAATAATAAAAGCCTTTGTCTTTTTGTTGCAGACTTTCAATAATCAGCATTTGCACAATGTGTTTTAGCACATCGGCAAAGTTGCCTGCGTGGAAGCTATGACGATAACTCAGCATTAGTTTGCCCTTAAAAATTTGATAAAAAAAGACCGCACTTTTATGCGATTAGGAAAAGTGCGGACATTTTTTGGTGTTAAATTACTTTGCTAAAATATTGTGTAATGCTTGATAAATGTGCTGGATTTTTTCTTCTGGTAAGGTTTTGTTATCTTCATCAGAAATAATCACAGCACTTTGTCTGCCAAGTGAGATTAGCTGCATAGTGTAAGTGTCGTTTTCTAATTTTGGATCGACGCTACCATATCTTGCCCATTCCGTAGCTTCGGACGCGGAATAACTTAATTTACGATAGCCTTTTACTGGATTTTCTTCGCTTGTTTTAAAGCCTAATAAATTTAATGCAGGGCGCAGTCTATTCCAAGAATAGGTAAAAGAGGCATCTAAACCTAAAGCTAATCGACCATTCATATCTCGCACTAATTGTGATGTAATCGGCGTGGAAATCCCACTATTTAATTCTTGTTGTTGCTTGTTATAAGCTGTATTCAACTGACCAATCAGTTGGTTTAAGCGATCGGACGTATAACGTTGAATCTCAAGCGTTGTTGGGGTAAAAATCACATCATCTCGTTTCATTTGTAGGATTGAAACCAATAATGCAGTTGCATCTTTAGTGGTAACTTGCTCAATTAAATAACGAATTTGAGTATCCCCAATATCATCATTACGTCCAGTTGTTGTCCAATTAGTTTCAATTTGACTTTTTGTCACTGTATAACCAACACCTTGTTCTTTCAGTAAACGTTCTACTTGAGTTAAGTTATATACGTTTTGTTTATCAAGTGGATAAACAATTAATGAGTGTTGGCCATCAAAGTGCGTGATAGAATTATTGATTAAAGCAATCGGCGTACTTGGTGGACGGATATCCATAGGCTGATAATTGATCTGACCAGTTTCAGGTAAACGATAAGTACTATCTTGTTGTATTAATGTTAACCCACCTGTATTTAACGGTGAAAAGTTAATTTGTTGCTCGGCGTGCTGCCCAAAAGAATCATCGGCAGATTGTTTGTTTTCATTGCTTGTTGAACAAGCGGCCAAAGTGAGTAACAGGGGAGCGGTAAATAACCAATATTTCATCATTATTCCTCAAGGTTAGGTTAGGCATTTGATATAAAGTAACATAAAAAAATAAAAACGTTCAATTTTCTGCAACTTTGACCAATTTATTGGCAAAAAGTTTAAGAGGCCGAATAAATTACAGCCTCCTTTATTTGATTTGTTATCGTTAATTATAATAATTTTGCGTCTTGAAGCGCTTTGAGCATAATTGGCTGAGCACTTTCACTTAACACGGTAAGAGGTAAGCGTAATACTGGTTGAGGAATTAAGCCAAGTTTATAAGCCGCCCATTTTACCGGGATCGGGTTTGATTCGACAAAAAGATCTTTATGAAGAGGCATTAAACGTTGGTTAATTTCTTCGGCCTCATCAAATTTACCTGCAAGGGCTAAATCGCACATTTTTGCCATATCTGCGGCGGCAATGTTATTGGTTACAGAAATCACCCCTTCACCACCGGCTTTCATACTTTCTAATCCCGTAGCATCATCACCGCTCAATACGATGAAATCTTCACCAGCAAGCTGTTTGATTTTCGCGACACGGCTGACATCACCAGTGGCTTCTTTAATTGCGACAATGTTTTTTATTTTTGCTAGGCGAGCAACAGTTTCTGGTTGCATATCGCTACCTGTTCGTCCTGGCACATTGTATAAAATCTGTGGTAAATCCGTACTTTCTGCGATCGCTTTAAAATGCTGATACATTCCTTCTTGAGTCGGTTTGTTATAATAGGGTACAACAGATAGGCAACCAGCAACACCACTACCATTCAATAATTTTGTCATTGTGATGGCCTCACTGGTTGCATTGGCTCCTGTCCCAGCAATAACCGGAATGCGCGAATCTGCAAATTCAAGTGTTTTTAAAATGGTTTTGACATTTTCTTCAATACTTAATGTTGCTGATTCCCCAGTTGTTCCTACTGATACAATTGCATGCGTGCCAGAATTGATATGGTATTCAACAAGTTTTTTTAATGCATCAAAATCTACTTCACCATGTTGATCCATTGGGGTGATGAGAGCAGTAATACTTCCATAAAATAAAGCGTTTCTTGCAGACATAAGGCCTCCGAATTATTTTTGTTATTTATATTGAGTTTGCTTGAAAAATTCTCATTAGGATCGCTAAAATAGCGTTAATTTGCAAATCATTTTTTTGCTTTTTTTACTAACTTGCGATTTTAAAGGATGTTTTTTATGCAAACATTAAAAGCTGGAGATTTTGCACCGCACTTTGCTTTGCTTGATCAAAATGGACAATCTGTTTCTCTTGCTAATTTTAAAGGTAAAAAAGTGTTGGTTTATTTTTACCCTAAAGCGCTCACACCAGGTTGCACCATACAGGCCTGTGGATTGCGTGATACAAAAGAGACACTTGAAGAACATAATGTGGTGATTTTAGGTATTAGCCCTGATAGTTCAAAAAAATTAGCGAATTTCACTGAGAAAAAATCGCTTAATTTTACCTTGCTTTCTGATCCAGAACATCAAGTCGCAGAGCAATTTGGTGTATGGGGAGAGAAAAAATTTATGGGGAAAACCTATGATGGCATTCACCGAATAACTTTTTTAATCGATGAACAAGGCAAAATTGAAAAAGTATTTGATAAGTTTAAAACGGGTGAACATCACCAAGTGGTGTTAGATTATTTAGAGCAAGGATAGTCACTATAACGTGTGTTTATTTATCAGGTGTGGTAGATAATCCTGTGCTATTTTAATTCATTGATTAATCAATTTGTTATTAAAAAGAGCACATCCTAAGGGGAAAAAGGTTTTTATTTTTAGCACACCTTTGAATTTATAATATTATTTAGCTCAAATTTTTCTCACAATTGGGGTAATAAAATAAAGTGCTATTATTCATTAGTTAGCGTATTGCCTTCCTCCATATGGATACACAATATTATGATGGTTAATTTATATAATCATACACTATCTAGTCTCTACTTGTTCCGTTTCCTTAGTGTTCGTTACAGTATTCTAATGTAGATTTTTATTTATCAATTCTAATGAAAAATCCATGTATAAGTAAAAAATTCAACATAATATTTTTTATATTATGAAAAAATTTTACGATCAGGATCGCATAATGTTGCTTCTTTTCTCATTATTCTTAATACGTTGGTTAATATCTTTGCCATAATTTCTAATATCTAAAAAGGAGAAAATATTGTTTCATATTAAACCTATTTTATTGGTTTTTGTTATGCTATTTTCAATATTGATTTATGCGAAGCCCCCTGATTTAATGTTACTCGGTACTTACCACAATCAAGATGTAAAAAATTGGGTAATGAGTGAAAAATTGGACGGTGTTAGAGGATATTGGGATGGTAAGCAACTTTTTACGCGACATAACAAAATACTTAAGCCGCCGTTGTATTTCATTAGAAATTTTCCACCTTTTGCTATTGATGGAGAGTTATTTAGTCAGCGTAATGAATTTGAGCAAATATCTTCCATCGTGCGTTCACAAAAAGATAAAGGTTGGGAAAAACTTAAACTTTATGTGTTCGATGTGCCGAATGCCAAGGGTAACTTGTTTGATCGCTTAGCTATGCTGGAACATTATTTAGCCCAACATCCAAGCGAATATATTGAAATTATTGAACAAATTCCGATTAACAGTTACGACCAAATACAACGTTTCTTGAACAGGATTGAGCAAAAAAAAGGAGAGGGAATAGTATTGCGTAATCCGAATGCACCTTATGAAAATAAACGTAGTAATCAAATTTTAAAATTAAAAACCGAACTTGACGAAGAGTGTGAAGTAATCGCTCATCATCAAGGTAAGGGTAAATTTAGCGGTAAACTAGGGGCTATTACGTGTAAAAATCACCGAGGTCAATTTAGAATTGGTTCTGGATTTAAATTAGCTGATAGAGAAAATCCACCAGCGATAGGTTCAATAATCACTTATAAATATCGCGGTTTAACGAAAAAAGGTTTACCAAGGTTCGCTACTTATTGGAGGATAAAACGTGTGGAATAAAATAAGGCAGATTATTATCTGCCTTAATCAAAAAATGCGCATCATGAAGGGGAATGCTCAATAGTTAAAATTATTTTACACGAGAGCCAGTTTTTGCACCAGAATCCACATCAAGTAAGAATAAATCTGCGCCCCCCGTGCCTGCAGAAAGGATCATTCCTTCAGATAGACCAAATTTCATTTTGCGTGGTGCAAGGTTGGCGACCATAATCACCATTCGCCCTTCCAATTCTTCTGGTTTGTTGTAGGCTGCTTTAATGCCCGAGAACACTTGACGCTGTTCCATGCCTAAATCTAGAATAAATTTTAATAATTTATTGCTTTCAGGCACAGCTTCGCATTTCAGCACTTTGGCAACGCGTAAGTCTAATTTGGCGAAATCATCAATGGTGATGGTCTCTTCAAAAGGCTCAAAATCTGCTGCATTTTGCACCGCACTTTTTTCTGTGCTACTTTGCGGATTGAGTTGGGCATTTTCCGCTTTTGATGCTTCGATCATCTGCTCAATTTGCTTCATATCTAAACGAGAGAACAAGGCTTTAAATGGCGAAATTTTGTGAGCAAGCAATGGTGTTGTGAGGTTATTCCACGTAATTTCAGTCTGTAAGAAGGCTTCAGCACGCTCGGCTAATTTGGGTAGCACAGGTTTTAAGTAGCCCATTAATACACGGAATAACTCAATACCCATTGAGCAAACTTGTTGTAATTCTTGCTCGCGCCCCTCTTCTTTTGCAATTACCCAAGGAGCTTTTTCGTCAATATATTTATTGGCTTTGTCTGTTAATGCCATAATTTCACGAATGGCTTTGCCGAATTCACGGTTTTCGTAGTAAGTCGCAATGTTATCCGCTTGTGAAGTAAATTCTGCGAATAAGACGGGATCTTGTAAGGTCGCAGCTAATTCCCCTCCAAAACGTTTTTGGATAAAACCGGCATTGCGCGAAGCAAGATTGACTAATTTGTTTACCACATCAGTGTTCACACGCTGTACGAAATCTTCCAAATTGAGATCTAAATCGTCAATGCGGTTGCCTAATTTTGCCGCATAGTAGTAACGCAAATATTCTGGATCAAGGTGTTTTAAATAGGTTGCCGCTTGGATAAATGTGCCGCGAGATTTCGACATTTTCTCGCCATTAACGGTTACATAACCGTGTACAAAAATATTATCAGGCTTGCGTAATGCCACACCTTCTAACATCGCCGGCCAGAATAATGAGTGGAAGTACATAATATCTTTACCAATAAAATGATAAAGTTCAGCTTGGCTATCTTTATTCCAGAAGCTATCAAAATCAATATCACCTTTACGGTTGCACAGGTTTTTGAAAGACGCCATATAACCAATCGGCGCATCAAGCCAAACGTAGAAATATTTGTTTTCTGTCCCTGGGATTTTAAAACCGAAGTAAGGTGCATCACGAGAAATATCCCATTGCTGAAGCCCTGCTTCAAACCATTCTTGCATTTTGTTTGCCACTTCTTGTTGCAATGAACCCGAGCGAATCCACGCTTTCAACATTGCTTCAAAACTTGGTAAGTCAAAGAAAAAATGCTCACTCTCTTTCAACACAGGCGTTGCCCCCGATACCGTAGAATGCGGATCGATTAATTCCGTTGGGCTGTAAGTGGCAGAACAAACTTCACAGTTATCACCATATTGATCAGGGGATTTACATTTTGGACAAGTGCCTTTAACGAAGCGATCAGGCAAGAACATTTGTTTTTCAGGATCAAATAATTGCGAAATAGTATGGCTTTTAATAAAACCATTTTCTTTTAATTTATTGTAAATGCTTTCTGCCAGCTCGCGATTTTCTTCACTATGGGTTGAATAATAATTATCAAAACTAATGTTAAAGCCTTTGAAATCTTCAACGTGTTTTTGTTGCACATCGGCGATTAACTGCTCAGGGGTAATGCCCATTTGATCGGCTTTAAGCATAATTGGCGTGCCGTGCGCATCATCAGCACAAACAAAATAAATTTCGTTGCCACGCATACGTTGGAAGCGCACCCAAATATCGGCTTGGATATGCTCAAGCATATGTCCTAAATGGATCGGACCGTTTGCATAAGGTAATGCGCAAGTGACTAAAATTTTACGAGGTGAATTTGACATTATCTGTTACCTTTATCATCAGAAAAATTGTGCCGAATTTTACCTTATTGGCGGTATTTTTTCCAGTTCCAGGCAGTTTATCTCAATTTATACTTAACAGCACCGCCTTACCGTGTTTAAATATACCCACAAATTTACTCAACTATTCTCTAACTATTTACTTAACAGCGACTTAACAATAGGAAATAATGATGAGCATTCATTTTTCAGCGAATTTAAGCGAGGCTCAACAAGCCGAGATCCAACAATTATTCCAACAATTTCAACACCCTAGCTTACAACGTGATTTAATCACTCTTAATGCGATCAAAAAAGTAGAGCTAGGCGCAGGCGTTTTACGCATTGAAATCACAATGCCTTTTGCGTGGAACAGTGGTTTTGAACAATTAAAAGCAACGCTAACCAATGAGCTAGAAAAAATCACCCAAGCCACAGAAGTAAAATGGGTGCTGAATTATCAAATTGCGACTTTAAAACGCGCCAATAATCACCCCGCGGTGAAAGGTATCAAAAATATTATTGCAGTAAGTTCAGGCAAAGGCGGCGTGGGTAAATCTACCGTTTCTGTCAATTTAGCTTTAGCCTTACAAGCACAAGGTGCCAAAGTTGGCTTGCTCGATGCGGATATTTATGGCCCATCTGTCCCCCATATGCTTGGCGTGGCAGATCAGCGTCCAACTTCGCCAGACAACAAACATATTAACCCCATTGAAGTATATGGATTACGCACCAACTCTATTGGCTATTTGATGGAACCTGATAACGCCACCATCTGGCGCGGCCCAATGGCAAGCAGTGCGCTAAGCCAACTTTTGCAAGAAACCTTATGGGCGAAAGATGGCGTCGAGCTAGATTATTTAGTGATTGATATGCCGCCCGGCACAGGCGATATTCAGCTTACGCTCTCACAACAAATCCCTGTAACTGGAGCGATTGTGGTGACCACACCGCAAGATATTGCTTTAATTGATGCAATTAAAGGTATTTCAATGTTCCAGCGTGTTTCTGTCCCTGTGCTTGGTATTGTGGAAAATATGTCTGTGCATATTTGTAGTAATTGCGGCCATCACGAACCTATTTTTGGTACAGGTGGTGCAGAAAAAATGGCAGAAAAATATCAAGTAAAAGTGCTTGCACAACAGCCATTGCATATCCGCTTGCGCGAAGATATGGATAACGGCAAACCAACAGTGGTTTCCGCACTAGATAGCGAAATTGCCCAATCTTTCCTACAACTCGCCGAAAAAGTTGCCAGCGAACTTTATTGGCAAGGTGAAATTATTCCAAGCGAAATTTTATTTAAAGCAGTGGAATAAAAATAACATAAGCGAAAGAGCGGTGGTTTTTACGGAATTTTACGTGGTTAAAAATTTGTGGAAAAGTACCGCTCTTTATTATTTAGTTCATTATTGTTGGCTGATTACTTATTTCTTTGTGGTAAATAACGGGTTTCGCTCGTTGAGCGACTTCCTTTCTTTTGCTTACCCAAAAGAAAGGAAGCAAAGAAAAAGGAACCCCGATCAAACCACTTTTCCTCATTCCAATAAAATTTTCTTAACGAAAAATCAGCCTGATGTTCGCTTGGCTCCCGTTCGGCGTGATTTTTCTAAAAATTTTATTTCCATTCGGGCGGTTTGGACGGGGAATGGGGGGGCTAAATTTTAAAGTGCGGTGTTTTTTTGGGGGGCAGACATAGGTTTATTTTTGCTATTGATAAAATATCCCCATAAAAAAACGCTCAATGTCTTGAGCGTTTTCTTGTTCTAATTTGGAAATTAGCGACGTAAACCTAAACGAGCGATAGTTTCGCTGTATTTAGCTAAATCAGTACGTTTTAAGTAGTCTAATAATTTACGACGACGAGAAACCATACGTAATAAACCACGGCGACCGTGATGGTCTTTTTTATGCACAGCAAAGTGTGCTTGTAAGTGGTTGATTTGTGCAGTTAATAATGCAATTTGAACTTCTGATGAACCAGTATCTTTTGCATCACGACCAAATTCAGCAACGATCGCTGCTTTTTTTTCTGTGCTTAGAGACATATTAAAATCCTCAATAGTAGGGTTAGTCATACATCAAACGCCGATCTCTAATTCAGCGCCGACAAGGAACAACAATTGTAGCGATTAAGAGAAAAAATGCAATAAATATCTTGGGATTTTTTCGCTCAACAAGGTAGTATAAGAACAGTTTTTTAACAGGAATTAACAATGAAAATACTCATCGCACCTGATTCATTCAAAGAAAGTTTGACCGCGCTTGAAGTGGCGGAGGCGATTGAAATTGGGTTTCGCAAGATTTTTCCGCACGCGCAATATTGCAAAATCCCAATGGCTGACGGTGGGGAGGGCACAGTGCAATCTTTGGTGGACGCCACGCAAGGAAAGCTTATCCAATGTACGGTTACCGCCCCTTTGGGCAATAAGATTGACGCATTTTGGGGGCTTTCTGGTGATGGTGAAACCGCATTCATTGAAATGGCAGCAGCGTCGGGGTTGCATCTTGTGCCAATGGAGGCACGCAACCCATTGAAAACCACCAGTTTTGGTACGGGAGAATTAATTTTAAACGCCTTACATTATGGGGTGAAAAAAATTATTCTCGGCATTGGTGGAAGTGCAACCAATGACGCTGGCGTGGGAATGTTGCAGGCTTTGGGGGCTTGCTTTCTCAATGCTGAAAATCAATCTTTGGGCTATGGTGGTGAACAGTTAATTCACACCGCTCATATTGATTTAAGCCAACTTGATTCACGTTTAGCGCAAGTACAAATTGAAGTGGCTTGTGATGTGAATAATCCATTATGTGGTGAAACTGGCGCATCAGCAGTGTTTGGGCCGCAAAAAGGTGCTACCACTCAAATGGTGCAACAACTTGATGCCGCGCTTGCTCATTTTGCAGGAAAAGTACAGCAACAGTTGGACATTAATATCTACAATCAAGCTGGCACTGGTGCGGCTGGCGGAATGGGCGGTGGGTTATTGTTATTGCCTAAAGTGCGGTTAAAAAAAGGCGTAGATATTGTGTTAGAAACCTTAAATTTTAGCACCCAAGTGAAAGATGCCGATTTGGTGATTACTGGGGAAGGGCGAATGGACGGGCAGAGTGCTTACGGAAAATCGCCAAATTTGCCAAGCAATTTGGTAAACCTGTGATTGCTATCGTAGGCAGCCTGCGGGAAGATTATGAAGTGGTGTATGAGCTGGGCATTGATGCAGTATTCCCTATTATTCGTCAACTTGATAATCCGAAAAACACACTACAAGCTGGTAGAGAAAATATAATTTCTGCTAGTCAAAATATTGCACGATTTTATCAATTAATGATGCGATGAAATAATCTGCCATAAAGAAAAAGTAAGTGCGGTAGTTATTTTACTCGTTTTACATCATACGTGTGTTCTTTTATAACTTTTTAATTATGTTGGTCTTTTTGGCTTAAATAAAATTCTGCAAGAGCTAAGTCATCAGGATGGGTAATTTTAATGTTACTCGTTTTTCCCATTACTAATTGAGGTTTAAAGCCTAAAAGCTCCATTGCAGAAGATTCATCTGTGATATTTTGTTGTTGTATTAAGGCATATTCTATGGCCTGCTTCAGTGAAGCAAGAGGGAAAAATTGGGGCGTTTGAGCCAACCAAATTTCAGTGCGATCTTCAGTCTTTTCAATTAAGTGATATGGATTACTTCTCTTTATTGTATCGACAGCAGGAATAGCAAGGATTGCACCATCTGGATGAGTAATACTTGCCAACGCCTCCAACTCTTGCAGGGTCAAACAGGGACGAGCTGCATCATGTACCATTACCCAAGCATTTTCTTCAGTATTAATCGCTCTTAATCCATTTAGTACCGATTCGGCACGAGTTTCTCCACCATTGATCAGCGTAATGTTCGGATGTTGTAACAAATTGATTTCAGATAAGTAAGAATCATTTGGGTTAATAGCAAGAACAATACGAGAAATCTTGTCGGCACTTAACAGTAATTCAAGGGTATGTTCAAGAATTGTTTTGCCATGGATAGTTAAATATTGCTTAGGTCGATCGGCATTCATTCGACGCCCAATTCCTGCGGCAGGAACTAAGGCAATAATTTTGCGTTCAGTATTACTCATTATTTATTTTCTTTAACAATTCGATAAAAAATTTCATTATTTTTGATCATCTCATGTTGTTGTCGAGCTCTTTCTTCAATTGCATCTACACCTTCTTTGAGATCTTTAATTTCAGCAGCAATTGCCTGATTTCTTTGAGTCAATTGTTCATTTTCTTGTTGATGTTGAGTAATCTCTTGCTGAAACTGTTTGTTATCAAAATATCCATTTTTGCCAAACCAAAAGTTATATTGGAATAATAACAATATTGTTAGCAAAAGAAATACAAGTAAACGCATAACGTTCCTCTATTATTCTGTGCTAAATGCAATAGTATACGTTGAAATCATAAAAAAGTTACACAAAACTTCTTTGAGATAATAAATATTCACAGCATACTGTTACACGAAATTCACTTCAATCACAATAATAAAAAAGTGCAGGTTGAACCCCTACACTTTTTATTATCAAGTGGTCAATTGTTGTTGATTAAGCTTGACCTTTCACTGCTTTTAAGCCTAAGAATGGGGCTTTATCACCTAATGCTTCTTCAATACGGATTAATTGGTTGTATTTAGCAATACGGTCAGAACGGCTCATAGAACCTGTTTTGATTTGACCTGCCGCAGTACCAACCGCTAAATCTGCAATGGTTGCATCTTCAGTTTCACCAGAACGGTGTGAAATAACCGCAGTATAACCAGCATCTTTTGCCATTTTGATTGCGGCTAATGTTTCTGTTAATGAACCAATTTGGTTAAACTTGATTAAGATAGAGTTTGCGATACCTTTTTCAATACCTTCTTTTAAGATTTTGGTATTGGTTACGAATAAATCATCACCAACTAACTGTACTTTATCTCCTAATACTTTAGTTTGGTATGCAAAGCCGTCCCAATCTGATTCGTCTTGACCATCCTCGATAGAAACGATAGGGTATTCTTTACATAAACCTTCTAAATAGTGTGTAAACTCTTGAGAAGTGAATGATTTGCCTTCACCTTTCATTTCATACATACCGTTTTCTTTGTTGTAGAATTCAGATGAGGCACAGTCCATTGCTAATGTTACATCTTTACCTAAAACATAACCTGCTTTTTCTACCGCTTCTTTAATACAAGCTAAGGCAGCTGCATTAGATTCTAGGTTAGGGGCAAAACCACCCTCATCACCTACCGCAGTGCTTAAACCTTTCGCTTTTAATACTTTTGCAAGGTTGTGGAATACTTCAGCACCAATGCGTAGTGCTTCTTTTAATGTTTTTGCACCTACTGGCTGGATCATAAACTCTTGAATATCCACATTATTATCAGCGTGCTCACCACCATTGATGATGTTCATCATAGGTAATGGCATTGAATATTGACCCGGAGTACCGTTTAATTCTGCGATCCACGCATAAAGTGGTAAGCCTTTAGATGCTGCTGCTGCTTTAGCATTAGCAAGAGATACTGCTAAAATTGCGTTTGCACCGAATTTAGATTTGTTTTCTGTACCATCTAAATCGATCATAATTTGATCTAGCTCAGCTTGGTTACAAGCATCTTTGCCAACTAAGGCTTGAGCAATTGGACCATTTACCGCTTCAACCGCTTTTAACACACCTTTACCCAAGAAACGAGATTTATCACCATCACGCAATTCTAATGCTTCACGCGAACCTGTTGATGCACCAGATGGAGCCGCAGCAAGACCGACGAAACCACCTTCAAGGTGAACTTCTGCTTCCACAGTTGGGTTACCGCGAGAGTCAATGATCTCACGACCAATAATTTTAACGATTTTCGCCATTTTATTTTCCTCATATTTAAGTTAATTTTCAAAGATAAAATCTGAAATCTCGTTCATCTTAAAACGATTTTTCATTTTTGTCTTGTAAAAAATGCGATTAAATTGATCACTGTTAAATTTTAGTACATTCATTGCTGGAAATCTAGAAAGCGAGTGTTAGGTTGCTAGAAATAAATTGACTGCAAATTGCCCTATGAAATATTTTTTGTAATAAAATAACCGCACGTTAATGATAAATAGGATAAAAATTATGCGTTGGCAAGGGCGTAGAGAAAGCACAAATGTTGAAGATAGAAGAAATTCAAGGGGAAGCTTTCGTGGAGGAAAACAAATAGGTGTACTCAGTTTTATCATTTTGCTTGTTGGTGCCTATTATGGCGTAGACCTTTCTGGGTTGGTTGGCACACCTGATTTTAGTGATCCAATAAGTTTAAATACGCAAGAGCAACAAAGGCTTGATAGCTTATCGAGAGTCGTCTTAGCCGATACGGAAAATGTATGGGGAAATTATTTTGCTCAGCATAATCAATCTTACCATCCGCCTATTATGGTACTTTACAATCGTGAAACACACACTGCCTGTGGAATGGGACAGGCCGCAATTGGCCCCTTTTATTGTCCAAATGACTATCGTCTTTATCTTGATCTTTCTTTTTACAATGATATGAGAAATCAGTTGGATGCAGAGGGGGACTCTGCCTTTGCTTATGTGATTGCACACGAAGTAGGGCATCATATCCAAAATTTATTGGGGATTTTGCCTAAAGTGCATCAGGCTCAACGAAATTTAAGCCCCATACAAGCTAATCAACTTTCTGTGAAATTAGAATTACAAGCCGATTGTTTTGCGGGCGTATGGGCAAGCCAAGCAAGCAAAATAGGTTTATTTGAAACAGGTGATATTGAAAAAATCTTTCGGGCAGCTCAAGCTGTTGGTGATGATCGATTACAAAAACGCACACAAGGATACATCGTCCCAGATAGTTTTACGCACGGTACTTCTGCGCAGCGTCTAGCGTGGTTTAAGCGAGGATTCCAAAGTGGTCAGCCTAGGCAGTGTGATACATTTGATTGAGAATAAAAATGGAAGTCTATGACTTCCATTTTTATCATTATGATTATTCAAATAAATTTTTATGTAATGCTCTTACCACATCATCAGCTTGCGCGTTCTGTACTAACATACAAATGTTGTTGGTGCTTGCGCCGTAACTGATCATTCTTACGTTGTAGCTTTCTAGGGTGTCAAAAATTTGTTTTGCGATACCTGCAGTGATATGCAGATCATTCCCCACTAATGCTACTAAAGATAAGCCTGTATCCACTTTTACACTGGATACTTCTCTTAGTTCAGAAAGTAATTCTGGTGAGAGCATTTCCGCACCCGATGAGGCAGAACCTGTTTTATCTAAGGTCAGTGCTACGCTTACTTCGGAAGTAGTGATGGTATCCACTGAAATTTTGTGTTTTGCTAAAATGTTAAACACATTCGCTAAGAAACCCTGTGCGTGTAACATACTTAGGCTTGAAAGTGTTACCAAGGTTTGATCACGGCGTAATGCGATCGCTCGGAAGGTTGGACGTGGCTGGGGATCTTTTGTTACCCAAGACCCGCCATCTTGTGGTGCTTTACTTGAGCCAACGAATACAGGAATATTACTGCGTACTGCCGGAAGTAACGTTGCTGGGTGCAACACTTTCGCACCGAAGGTCGCCATTTCTGCAGCCTCAGCAAAGCTCATTGCGTCAATCCGTTTTGCAGCTGGCACAATGCGTGGATCCGTTGTGTAAATACCCGCAACATCAGTCCAAATTAACACGTCTTTAGCATTTAGCACCTCTGCTAAAAGTGCGGCAGAATAATCACTGCCACCACGTCCTAAAGTAGTCGTTTTGCCTTGAGAATCTCGACCGATAAAGCCTTGTGTGACAATCATTGTATCGTTATCTTGAGCCAGAATCGGTTTTAATAGCGCATCGCTGTTTTTTTGTGTTTGCTCATCATCTGGCACGGCTTTACCAAAATGGCTGTTGGTTGCCACAATGGTGCGTACATCTACCCAAGTAGCTTTCGCACCTAACTCTTTTAAAACTTGTACAAAAATCAAGGTAGACATCATTTCCCCTTGACTGATTAATTCGTCTGTTAAAGCATCCGATACAGCCACACTTGCCGCATCAGCAAGGGTTTCAATATGTTCTAAAATTTCCTCAATTTTTGACCGCACTTCACAGCCATCTTTGAGCTCCGCTAAGATGTTTTCTTGAATTTGACGTACTTCAGCAATTAACTTCGCACGCTCTTCAAGCTCTTTACCATTTGCGAGAGCTACCAATAAGTTAGTGACCCCAGCTGAGGCAGAAAGCACAACAACACGCGTGTTAGGATCGGCAGTAACGATTTGAGCACACGAAAGCATTGCGTTATGATTTGCAACACTAGTGCCACCAAATTTTGCAACAGACAAATGAGACATAAGATTTTCCTTCCTGTAAGTATAAATGATTGTTGTATTAAAATATCTTAGAAATAACTATTCCAGTAAGCATTGTCAAATAGTATTTTATAAAAGAAAATAAAAAAACACCATTTTAAAATGATGTTTTAACATATTAAAACTTTATTATGAATTATCCAATAATCTCCAATTAGGGACGGAGTAAATAATCACCCACGCCAATCCATTTGTAAGAGGTTAGTGCTTCTAATCCCATAGGCCCACGGGAATGCAATTTTTGTGTACTCACTGCCACTTCTGCGCCTAAGCCAAATTGTCCGCCATCGGTAAAACGTGTACTTGCATTGACATACACTGCAGCGCTGTCCACTTGATTAATAAATTGTTGTGCAAGGCGTTGCGAGCTGGTTAAGATCGCATCAGAATGTTGCGTACCGTATTGATTAATAAAGGCTACCGCTTCATCAATATCTTTAACCATCACCACATTGAGATCAGGCGATCCCCATTCTTGTTGTAAATCTTGCTCCTGTAATGGCACAACGGTTGCCCCTGCTTGGTTTAATAGTGAAAGTGCGGTGGAATTTGCGTGAAATTTTATTTTTGATTGGCTAAATTCCGCTAGCATTGGCAAAAATTGTGCGGCGATGCTTTCTTGCACTAACAAGGTTTCAAGGGTGTTACAAGTGCTTGGACGCTGCGTTTTGGCATTGCTAATCACCGCTAATGCACGGTTTAAATCTGCACTTTCTTCCACGAAAGTATGGCATACGCCCACGCCCCCAACGATCACAGGAATGGTGGAATTTTCTTTACAAAGCTGATGTAAGCCCGCACCGCCCCTTGGAATAAGCATATCCACATAGCGATCTAGTTTCATTAATTGCATCACTAAATCACGGTTTGGATCAGTAATCGCTTGCACAGCATATTGTGGTAAATTGGCTTGTAATAGGGCTTGTTGTACCACTTCTACTAAGATTTTGTTGGAGTGTTGAGTTTCTTTTCCTCCGCGTAAAATTACTGCGTTGCCTGTTTTTAAACATAGGCTGGCTACATCGATGGTTACGTTTGGACGGGCTTCATAAATGGTTGCCACCACACCTAAAGGTACACGCACACGTTCAATTTTTAGCCCACTGTCTAGCGTACCGCCGTCAATGATTTTGCCCACAGGATCAGGCAGCGAAATAATATGACGAACATCTTGGGCAATGGCGTGTAGCCGTTCAGGTGTGAGTAATAGGCGATCAATCAAGGCATCTGATAAACCATTTTGCTTAGCGGTTTGAATGTCTTTTTCATTTTCCGCCAAAATACGAGCAGCTTGTTGTTCTAATTGATCGGCAATACATAGCAAGGCACGATTTTTGTCTTTTTCACTACATTGTGCCAATACAAAAGCCGCGTGTTTGGCTTGTTTACCCATTTCTACTAAATTCGTCATTATTTATCCTTATTTTTTAATTTTTATTTGATTTTTTTCGGCAGTTTATCATCGGTTTGCTTTTCGGCGATTTCCTGCTCTTGATAATCGAATACTGGCAAATGCCATTCAAAACGAATAGCAAGCAATCGAATGGTAAAACCGCAAGCTAGGGTTACCACGATCACGATATTGTGATTAATATTCAACTGGCTCAAGCCAATATAAATACTTGCTGCCAGCAATGCAATGCTGGCATACAGCTCTTTTTGGAAGACAAGTGGAATGCGGTTGCATAGCAAATCCCGTAGCACACCGCCAAATGCCCCGGTGATAATTGCTGCAATAACCGCAATGATAAAGCTATGCCCCATATCTAATGCGATTTGTGTGCCAATAATGGAAAACACGATAAGTCCCAAGGCATCTAGCACCAAGAAAATGGTACGAAAATAACGCATAAAATGTCGAATGAATGGCGCAATTACCACCGTCAGCACCGCGGCGCTGGCAACAATAATAAAATAATGGGGATTTTTTACCCAACCAAGAGGATAATGCCCCAGCAGCACATCGCGCACTGAACCACCACCAATGGCAGTCATTGCTGCAATGATAATGACGCCGAAAATATCCATTTTTTCTCGTCCTGCGGCTAATGCCCCCGTGATAGCTTCGGCACTAATTCCAATAATATATAAAATGCTAAGTAGCATAAATCCCTTCATTTAAGAGCGATAAGAATTTCAGTTATTTTAGACAGTAATTTTATCGCCAACAAGGAATAATTTAACATATGAAATAATGCATAAAAGCCATTTAATCCTCTTGAAATTCAAGTTAAAATGAAAGATCGATTTCTACTTAATTTTATTTTAGCAAGGATTTTTTATGTCAGAACCGCGTTTCGTACATTTACGTGTGCATAGCGATTTTTCAATGATTAATGGTATTGCGAAAGTAAAACCGTTAGTTAAAGCCTGCGTGGAAAACGAAATGGTGGCAATGGCATTGACGGATTTTACCAACTTCTGCGGTTTAGTGCGATTTTATGGGGAAGCCCTTTCTTCAGGAGTGAAGCCCATTGTTGGGGCAGACGTGTTAGTGAAAAGCGATTTGCTCGGCGATGAGCATTTTGAACTTACCTTACTTGCCAAAAATAATACGGGCTATCACAACATCACCCTGTTGTTATCCAAAGCGTATGAACGAGGTTACACGGATTTACCCTATATTGATCAGCAATGGCTGATGGAACACCGTGAAGGCTTGATCATTCTTTCCGGTGGGCGCAATGGTGATGTGGGAAAAAAATTACTGAAAAATAATCTCGCGGATGTAGAAAGTGCGGTGCGTTTTTATCAAGAATTTTTTCCTGACCATTTTTATTTGAGTCTTTGTCGCACAGGGCGTCCTGAAGAAGAGCGTTATATTCAAGCCGCCTTAAAATTAGCAGAAAAACATCGTATCCCCCTTGTGGCAACCAATGATGTGTGCTTTTTGTCTTCCGAAGATTTTGAGGCACACGAGATCCGCGTTGCGATTCACGATAGCTATACGCTTGATGATCCAAAACGCCCGAAACTATATAGTGCTCAGCAATATTTCCGTAGCGAACAGGAAATGTGCGAATTATTTGCTGATATTCCCACCGCACTTGCAAATACCGTGCAAATTGCCAAACGTTGTAATGTAACCATTCGTTTGGGCGAGTATTTCTTACCCAAATTTCCCACAGGGGAGCTCAGCACGGAAGATTATTTGGTACAAAAATCCCGTGAGGGCTTGGAAGAGCGCTTAGCGTTTTTATTTCCAGATGAAAAAGAGCGGGCAGAAAAACGCAAAGAATATGACGAACGCTTGCAAGTTGAGCTAGATGTAATTAACCAAATGGGGTTCCCCGGTTACTTCTTAATCGTAATGGAGTTTATCCAGTGGTCGAAAGATAATGATATTCCTGTTGGGCCGGGGCGTGGTTCTGGGGCTGGCTCATTAGTGGCTTATGCGTTGAAAATCACTGATCTTGATCCCCTTGAATTTGATTTACTTTTCGAGCGTTTCTTAAATCCAGAACGGGTATCAATGCCCGATTTTGACGTGGATTTTTGTATGGATGGGCGAGATCGCGTGATTGAACACGTTGCGGAAACTTACGGACGTGGCGCGGTGTCGCAGATTATCACCTTTGGTACGATGGCGGCTAAGGCGGTAATTCGAGATGTGGGGCGTGTGCTTGGACACCCTTATAGTTTCGTGGATCGCATTTCCAAATTAGTGCCGCCTGATCCGGGTATGACCTTAGCCAAAGCCTTTGAGGCTGAACCGCGCTTGCCTGAAATTTATGAAAGTGATGAAGAAGTCAAAGCCTTAATTGATATGGCGCGCAAGCTCGAAGGGGTAACGCGTAACGCAGGGAAACACGCTGGGGGCGTGGTGATTTCCCCAGGGCTGATTACAGATTTTTCGCCGCTCTATTGTGATAGTGAGGGTAAACACCCTGTTACCCATTTTGACAAAAATGATGTGGAATATGCAGGGCTAGTGAAGTTTGACTTCTTGGGATTGCGCACCCTAACCATCATCAAATGGGCATTGGATATGATTAATACTCGCCTTGCCAAAGAGGGCAAGCCGTTAGTGGATATTAATCGTATACCCCTTGATGATCCGCAATCTTTCCAAGTGTTACTCAATGCAGAAACAACCGCAGTGTTCCAGCTAGAGTCGCGCGGAATGAAAGATTTGATCAAGCGCCTAAAACCAGACTGTTTTGAAGATATTATCGCGTTGGTGGCGCTATTCCGACCGGGGCCATTGCAATCGGGAATGGTGGATAACTTTATCCGCCGTAAACACGGGGAAGAAGAAATTTCCTACCCTGATGCAGAATATCAACACATTTCCCTAAAACCGATTTTAGAACCAACTTACGGTATTATTTTGTATCAAGAGCAAGTAATGCAAATTGCTCAGGTGCTAGCAGGTTATACGCTCGGCGGGGCGGATTTATTACGTCGTGCAATGGGGAAAAAGAAACCGGAAGAAATGGCGAAACAACGCTCTGTGTTTGAAGATGGGGCGATTAAAAACGGCATTGACGGCACGCTTGCAATGAAAATTTTCGATTTGGTGGAAAAATTTGCAGGCTATGGTTTTAATAAATCGCACTCTGCTGCTTATGCCTTGGTTTCTTACCAAACGCTATGGCTAAAAGCTCATTATCCTGCAGAATTTATGGCTGCGGTAATGACTTCTGAAATGGATAATACAGAAAAAATCGTTGGACTATATGATGAATGTTTGCGTATGGGCTTAACAGTTACGCCGCCAGATATTAATACGGGGAAACATCATTTCAGCGTGAATGATAGTGGCGAGATCGTGTATGGCATTGGGGCGATTAAAGGGGTAGGAGAAGGTCCGATTGAAGCCTTAATTTCTGCTCGTGAGCAAGGAGGCATTTTTAAAGATTTATTCGATCTTTGTGCCAGAGTGGATTTAAAGAAAATTAACCGTCGCACTTTTGAAAGCCTTATTATGTCAGGCGCATTCGATAAACTAGGCCCACACCGCGCCGCACTGGCGAAAAACTTAGAAGATGCACTGAAAGCCTCTGAGCAATATGCCAAAAACGAAGCTATAGGGCAGGCGGATATGTTTGGTGTGTTGACAGAAACCCCTGAAAAAGTGGAACAGGCCTATGCGAAAACGCCACGCTGGAGCGAAAAACAAATTTTAGATGGCGAACGGGAAACCCTTGGGCTTTATTTAAGTAGCCACCCGATTAGCCCTTATTTAAAAGAGATAGCCCATTACAGCTCAACAAGATTAAAAGATCTTGTGCCAAATTATCGTGGGCAAATCAGCACAGCCTGCGGTTTAGTGGTGAGTTCGCGTGTGGCGATCACGAAAAAAGGCAACCGCTTAGGTATTGCCACCTTAGATGACCGATCAGGACGTTTAGATCTCACGTTATTCGGTGAAAGTTTAGATCGGTTTGGCGAAAAATTGCAAAAAGATACTATTGTAATTGCCTCAGGCCAAGTGAGTTTTGATGATTTTTCGCAAGGCTTAAAAATGTCGGTGCGAGAATTAATGACTCTTGATGAGGCGCGCAGTCGTTACGCCAAAAGCCTCGCTATTTGCTTGATGCAAGAACAACTTTCACCACATTTTATTAAGCAATTTAAAGACATCCTTAGCCCATATAGCGGTGGATCGTTGCCAATTAATATTTATTATCAAAGTCCACAAGGACGTGCTTTAGTAAAACTTGGCGTGCAATGGTCAGTGAATCCAAGTGATGAATTAATTAATATGCTAGTAGAAATGCTAGGCGAAAGTGCGGTGGAAGTTGAATTTAAATAATTAATAAAAATGTGTGAAGTTATTACGATATTGTGAAATTAACGATTTGACTGAGAAAATATTATCGGCCAATAAAAAGCCTATCGCTAAGCGATAGGCGTACATTCATCTCGCGTAACGCAATCACTTTGTATTTCTTATTGGCTATTCCGCTGAATTTGATAAGACATTTCTTCTAACTCTTTGTTATTTGTTTCTGGGATAAGATATTTCACCATAAAAAAAGATCCTATACAGCAAATACCGTAGAAAAAATAGGTTGGCGCTAATCCAAAGAACTGTAACATTGGTGGGAAAGACCAAGTAACGATAACATTGCCAATCCAGTTAGCACAGGTTGCAACACCAATTGCGGTTGTTCTAATTTTATTTGGAAATACTTCTCCTAAAATTACCCAAATCGCAGGTCCCCAAGTACTGCAGAAGAAAATATAAAATAAATGTGCACTAATTAAAGCAGACCACGAAAGTACTGGCGTAAGTGTCAAGCTGCCATTAACTTCAGTCGCATTTATAAAAATAAATGCTGTTGCCCATAACGAAATACCCATGCCAATAGAGCCAATAAGTAATAATTTTCTTCGACCAATTTTATCAATTAAAAGCATACCAACAACTGTCATCAATACACCAATAATCGTTGTACCAATAGGTACAGCAAAAGAAAGAGATTGAGAAAATCCAGCAACACGCCATAATGACGAAGCATAGTAAAGAATAATATTAATTCCTGTAAATTGAGCAACAAAAGCAAAACTAATACCTACCCATACAATCGGGACAAACAAAGTTTTTGGTGATAGTACGTGTTTGATAGAAACAATATCATCTAGATTTCCTAATGTTTGTTTGATTTGCTCAATTTTTTGTTCAGGCAAAGTCTCCTGAGTATATTTAATTAAGACGTGTTTAGCTTGCTCAATTTTATTTTTACTTACAAGATAACGTGGTGATTCAGGTAATCGCAATGCCATTAGACCATATAATGCAGCAGGGACTATCTCAATTAATAACATCCAACGCCAAGCTAGTAAATTCCACCATAATGGTGCATTTGGTGAATGATGAATATTAGCAAAGTAGTAATTAGAAATAAAAGAAGCCAATAATCCAATTGCAATCGCTAATTGTTGTAAACTACCTAATCGCCCACGAAGATGAGCAGGCGATACTTCTGCAATATATGCAGGTGCAATCACAGCGGCAATACCTACGCCTAATCCTCCAACTAATCGCCATAAAGAGAAATCCCATAATCCGACAGATAATGCTGATCCGATAGCTGAAATTGAGAAAAGTAGCGATGCCGTTAACATTACTTTTACTCGCCCAAATTTCATTGCCGCTAAACCAGCATACCAAGCTCCAACCGCTGAACCAATTAATACTGATGCAACGGCAAACCCTAATTCACCCGATGTTAATCCAAAACCAAACTTCTCATCTCTAATTGATTCAACCGTACCACTAATTACTGCTGTATCAAATCCAAATAGGAAACCACCAAGTGCAGCAATGGTTGATATGTAAACCACCGATCTATTTGTAGCCATTATTCTCTCCTTTTGTTTGTTTACTTAGCCATTGAAATATCGATATATTTTTAGATACGATTTTATTCTCGTAAATTAAAAGAAAAATAGCGTGAGGATTAATTTCATTATGATTAATTTCTACCCTATCACAGTATGTAGCCTGTTGAAGTGTTGCTTGATGTTGCTGTAAATACTGTATAATTTTTTCTGTATTTGCGACGGGAACAACTTGATCAGCATAGCTATGTATAAACCACAAAGGTATGTTTGTGAGCTTATGCCATTCACGTTTATATGGTAATTTTGCTGGACAAGCAATAATACCTGCAGTAAATAAATTAGGATCATAGGTTAATAAAGCAAGAGCCTGATATCCTCCCATTGATGCGCCTATAATATAAATACGGTTGGGATCAATATCGTGATATCGTTGGATAACATGCTTAATTAGCTGATGAAGCGTTGGAGTATAATTTTGTTTGCCTCGATATACGCGCCCATTTAGCTTAAAACGATCAACCCAAAAACTAGGACATTGTGGTGCAAGAACATAGGGATAATCAAACTTTTTTTGCTGTTCGTTATGGCAAAATGTTTCAACCATCCTATCGGCAAAGAGCTGGCTATGATTGTTTCCACCTTCTCCTGCACCATGTAAACAAATAATTAAAGGATGGTTTGATTTCTGCTTTTTTGGTCGATGAAGACTATAACGAAGCGTTTGATAAATATGCTTTGAAACATTTAATTCGGTGATATAACGAATAGGTAATATCTCTATTTTTTGAATAGATCGATCCTTAATATGATATTTAAAATGGGGATAGCAAAATTGCTGGCGAAAAGAGTTTTGGTTGAAATAAAGTAATTTTAAAGAAGTATCAAATGTAGAAAGATCAATGTGCAACGTATAATGTTTCTCGCTATGCTGAGTGTAGTGAGAAATAGAGATTTTCTGCCACTTATTATGACTATTTTTGCTTTTAATAAAAAGTGAAATTAAACCCAAATAAATAGTACTTAAATCACCCAAAATATTAAGCTCAAAGCGGACAAGTTGTAATCCAAACTCGCGTATTTCTGCAATAGGTTGAAGTTTACCAATATTATTCATATACTTTCTCTTATATTGCTAAATAATGGTGTTATAATACGATCGGAATGACATCTATTGCTAATACTATTGTATTTATTTTTTAACACAATCGTATTCAACGGAGACTGAGAAATGAAAATATCATTACAGCTAATGGATAATCATGCAGAGATTATCCAATCCTACTTGCCTTACATTAATATTGGTATACAACACAATCACCTTTCTTATTTTGAAGAAAAGAAAGCTCTTTGCCATTGGCATAATGATATTGAACTGATAAAAATTATTTCTGGTGAGATGAATTTTTATGTAAATGGTCATGTCATTCAACTAAAAGAGCGTGATGGCTTGATTATTAATGCAAAAGCAATGCATTATGGATATGCTATTGATGATCAAGACTGTCAATTTATTTGTGTTCTCATCAATCCTAATATTTTTAATGAAGAGACATTGCTATATCAAAAATTTATAGCGCCCATTATTAATACCCCCTATCTAAATTTTTCTTATTTATCTTTCAATAAAAAATCACACTTGAATTTACTGAATATCATTGATAATTTCAATATTTTTAAAAATGAATATTTATCAGATAAAAGATTAATTGATTTTCAATGTGTAGCTTTAGCAAGTATATTTTGGGAAAATTGGTTTGATCTTGTTAAGAGTCAGATTAACGATTTAAATAACGATGAACCCAAAGAAGTTAAAATACAAAAGAAGATGATAAATTTTATCCAACAGAACTATATGAATCCGATTACGTTGGAAAATATTGCAAGATCTGCTAATATTGGTAGAAATAAATGCTGTATACTATTTGATAAATATACTCAACAAAGCCCTATTAAATTTGTTACTCACTACCGAATAGAGAAAGCAAAGGAATTATTTTGTCAAGCCAATTTTTCCGTTACGGAAGTTGCATATTGCTGCGGATTTAATAATCTCAGTTATTTTTCTAAACAATTTTATAAATTGACAGGTTGTTTACCCAGTCAATACAAAAAAACAAAAATTAGTTTTGCTAAAAAAATACTTTTATAAAAGTATGGTATTGTTATAAACAATATTAATTATTTATTAAAATAACACCTTAAAATACCCATTTTTATATTATTCTTAGTTTATTTTTTTTGTAGTGTTTTGAATCTCAATAGTGATAAAAAGGTAAAAAATGGGGCTGTATTAGATTAGCAGTAATGTTAGTCTATAAAAATGAAGATAACTCATTGTAAACTCAAGAAATCTATACAGAAAAAACGGCTTGAATTTTTTGTGCTCGAAGTAACAGCCTGTTCAGCAGCAAATTTATTAGAAATCAATCCTAATTCAGCTGCCTTATTTTATCGCAAAATTAGAGAGATGATTAGTTACCATTTAGCTCAAGATGCTAATGAAGTTTTTGCAGGTGAAATTGAATTAGATGAAAGTTATTTTGGCGGAAAAGAAAAGGAAAAGGGGGAGATGTGCTAGGGGGAAAGCAGCTGTTTTTGACATGCTGAAATGAGATGGAAAAGTCTATACCGTTGTCGTTGAAAATACCTAGACAGATACCTTACTCCCTGTTATTAAAAAGAAAATTATGCCTGATAGCATTGTTTACACCGATTATTATCACAGTTACGACGTGCTAGATGTGAGTGAATTTAAGCATTTCAGAATTAATCATTCAACCCATTTTGCCGAAGCAAAAAATCACATTAATGGGATTGAAAATTTCTGGAAACAGGTTAAAAGAGTGCTAAGAAAATATAACGGAATTAATAAGAAATCCTTTCCGTTATTCTTGAAAGAATGTGAATTTCGGTTTAACTTTGAAACACCAAAAGAACAGCTAAAAATGCTGCGATTTTGGTGTGGAATTTAGGGCTTATCTAATACAGAATCTAAAAAATTGATTAAAAATTTAACTAAAGAAATATATAAATTAGAAACATAAACTATGTTAAAAAATATTTAAAGGCAGAATAAATCTGTCTTATTATTTTTATTCACCTTAAGTACAAGCCACTTTGATTGCTAAACCACCTTGTGAGGTTTCGCGGTATTTGGCGTTCATATCTTTGCCTGTTTCGTACATCGTTTCGATGACTTTATCTAAGCTCACGCGTGGGTTAGAAGTGCGTTGCAATGCCATTCGGCTAGCATTAATGGCTTTGACAGAAGCAATTGCATTACGCTCAATGCAAGGCACTTGCACTTGACCTCCTACAGGATCGCAAGTCAGCCCAAGATTATGTTCCATTGCAATTTCTGCTGCCATACAAACTTGTTCAGGGCTACCGCCTAAAATTTCTGTTAAACCTGCTGCAGCCATTGAGCAAGCTACTCCCACTTCGCCTTGACATCCTACTTCTGCTCCTGAAATAGAAGCATTCATTTTGTACAGTGAGCCGATCATTCCGCAAGCAAGTAGGTAGCGTTCTACAATTTCATCGGTAATTGGCGAAATGAATTTTTCATAATAAGACAGCACCGCAGGCACGATACCGCAAGCGCCGTTCGTTGGTGCGGTAACTACACGCCCACCAGCTGCATTTTCTTCATTGACTGCAAGGGCGTACATATTGACCCAATCGATCACTTTCATTGGGTCGTTGGAAAGCCCATTATTGGCTTGCAGTAAACGATGTAAGGTCGCCGCACGGCGAACCACTTTGAGCGGGCCGGGTAATAATCCTTCGGTAACCAAGCCGTGTTCGATACATTCTTTCATTGTTTGCCAAATGCGTTTTAGGTGTGTTTGCGTTGCTTCTTTTCCGTGTAAGGCGATTTCATTTTGTAACATCACGCTAGATAGGGCTAAGCCGTTTTCTTTGCAATGATGCAAAATATCTGCCGCACTTTGATAAGGGAAAGGCACGTTGATATCGGACTCTTCCTGCTGATTAAAGTGCGCTTCATCCACAATAAATCCACCACCAATAGAATAATAGGTTTGCTGATAAAGTAAGTTGTCATTTTCATAGGCGGACAGTGTCATTCCGTTTTCGTGTAAAGACAGAAAGGTTTGATGAAAGATCATATCGCTTTCATAAGCAAATTTCGCCAGTTGTTGCCCTCGCGCTAGAGGCAAAAGTGCGGTGCTTTTTACATCAGAAATAAATTTAGCAATTAAATCAATATCCACATCGTGCGGTAAATAGCCCGCTAATCCCATAATAATGGCAATATCGGTATTATGCCCACGCCCTGTCATTGAAAGTGAGCCATAAACATCCACCTTAACTTGGGTTACCTGGGCGAGTAAATTTTTCGCCACTAAGTCATCGACAAATTGCTTACCCGCTTTCATTGGCCCAACGGTATGAGAGCTAGAAGGCCCAATGCCGATTTTAAACATATCAAAAACACTAATCATCGTTTGCTCGAAATTTTCTGGCAGGCATTTTGTCCTGCTTAAGGTTATTATTCTAAAAAGTGCGTATTCTATCTTAATTAATAAAATAATCCATACACCACTGCGGAGATTGCAATCGTTCCCATAATGGTGACGAAAACATTGCTGGCATAGCCTTGATAACTCGCCATTGCTGGCACTTTACGAATAGCATACATTGGCATTAAAAACAGAATTGCGGCGATAATTGGCCCACCAATAGACTCAATTAAACCAAGAATGCTTGGATTGATAATTGTCACAGCCCATAAGGTTAATAAAAAGAAAAGTGCGGTGAAAACATTTCTATTTTTTTACGGTAGGTAGGGTAAATAGAAAGATTTCATTTTATGTGAGAAATAAAAAAGCGTTGTACTTTTATACAACGCTTTAACCTATGGTAATTATTCTTAATCCATAAAACTTTGTGCTTTTTCCACCATTTCTTTTGAGCCAACAAAGAACGGTGAGCGTTGGTGTAATTCGGTTGGCTGAATATCTAAAATTCGCTGATAGCCATCAGTGGCAAGACCGCCCGCTTGTTCGGCTAAAAATGCCATTGGATTACCTTCATAAAGCAAACGAAGTTTACCATTTGGATAGTTTGTAGCACTTGGATAAATATAAATCCCACCTTTTAATAAATTGCGGTGGAAGTCAGAAACCAAAGAGCCAATATAGCGTGACGTATAAGGACGCTGAGTAGCTTTATCTTCTTCTTGGCAGTATTTAATGTATTTTTTTACCCCTAATGGGAATTTAAGATATTGGCCTTCGTTAATGGAATAAATTTTGCCGGTTGCGGGCATTTGGATATTTTCGTGCGAAAGGCAGAATACGCCTAAAGAAGGATCGTAAGTAAAGCCATTTACCCCGTTTCCTGTGGTGTAAACTAACATCGTTGATGAGCCATAAACAATGTAGCCTGCCGCCACTTGGCGATGCCCTGGTTGTAAAAAATCATCTAAGGTTACTGGCGTACCAATAGGGGAAACACGGTGGTAAATAGAAAAAATCGTCCCAACGGCAACATTGACATCAATATTTGATGATCCATCTAAGGGATCGGTTAAAATCACATATTTTGCATTGCGTCCGCGTTCCGTATCAAAGGCAACAAAATTTTCTTCTTCCTCAGAGGCAAATCCCGCCACCTCTTCCCGCGCTATGAGAGCTTGTTTCATCGTGTTGTGTGCAAATAAATCTAATTTCATTTGCACTTCACCCTGTACGTTTTCTATCCCAGAATTGCCGATAATGTTGTTGGTCAGTCCTGCTTTGTTAATATCGCGATGGATCACTTTCGCCACTAAGCGAATAGAAGAAAGAATACCCGAAAGCTCGCCTTTCGCATTGGGATATTCGGCTTGCTTTTCGACAATAAATTGCCCTAACGTTTTCATAATTTGCCCTTATTTTGATTGAATACATTGTACAGTTTGAATGAGTTGATTTATTATAGCTAGCCTTTGAGCAAGAGAAATAATCTCCTATTGAGTTTGTGATCTCAGGCACATTTTATTTTCGTTTTTTGTATAAGAGATAAAAAAATGACACAAAAACATATTCATATTCTTGGAATCTGCGGCACCTTTATGGGGGGCGTGGCAATTATTGCCAAACAAATGGGATATAAAGTAACGGGATCGGATGTTAATGTGTATCCGCCAATGAGTACTTTTTTACAGGAAAATCAAATTGAAATTATCTCTAATTATGAGCCAACCCAGCTTGAGCCGGCACCAGATTTGGTGTTAATTGGCAATGCGATGAAGCGTGGCAATCCTTGCGTGGAATATGTGCTTGAGAACGGTTTACCTTATACTTCAGGTCCACAGTGGCTGCACGATAATTTATTGCATGATCGTTGGGTGCTAGCAGTTTCCGGTACGCACGGTAAAACGACCACAACAGGTATGCTCAGTTGGATTTTAGAGAAAAACGGATTAAACCCAGGCTTTTTAATTGGTGGCATTGCGGGCAATTTTGGTACGTCCGCCCGTTTAGGTGAAAGTCCATTTTTTGTAATCGAAGCCGATGAATATGATACCGCATTTTTTGATAAACGCTCAAAATTCATTCACTACAATCCAAAAACCTTGATTATCAATAATATAGGTTTTGATCACGCTGATATTTTTGATGATCTAAAAGCGATCCAACGCCAATTTCACCATATGATCCGCACCATTCCTGTAAGTGGACGCATTTTATCTTTCGCCAATGAACAAAGTGTAAAAGAAACCTTAGAAATGGGCTGTTGGTCTGAACAGCAATTCTTGGGAGAAGGACAAGAATGGTATGCCGAACGCATCACCAATGATTGCACCGAGTTTTCTGTGTATCATTTTGGTCAAAAAGCGGCACAAGTGAAATGGAATATTGTTGGACAACATAATATGCACAACGCATTAATGGCGATTGCGGCAGCGTATCACGCTGGCGTGTCGATTGAAAATGCCTGTGCCGCTTTAGGTAGTTTCATTAATGCAAAACGTCGCTTAGAGCTAAAAGGCGAAGTGAATGGCGTTAGCGTGTATGATGATTTTGCTCATCACCCTGCAGAAATTCTCGCAACCTTAACCGCTCTTCGCGATAAAGTAGGGGGCGGCGTGCGAATTCTTGCAGTGCTAGAACCCCGTTCTAACACAATGAAAATGGGCGTTCATAAAGATGAACTAGCACCAGCGCTAGCGCGTGCAGACCATATCTTTTTATTACAGCCAGACAACATTCCTTGGGATGTCGTGGAAATCGCAAACCAATGCATTCAACCTGCCAGCTGGACTGCAAATTTAGATAAATTGGTTGATATGATTGTGGCTGAAGCAAAACCAAGCGACCACATTTTAGTTATGTCTAATGGTAGCTTTGGGGGGATTCATAAAAAATTATTAGCTAAACTAGCGAATGAAAAATAAAGCAAATTTATTGAAAATAAAAAGTGCTATTTTAACAATATGCTGTTAATATAAATATCGCTTTTTAAGCGATATAGAGATAACAATCAATAATCGGTGGCTATATTTAAAGTTTTTTATTTTATCATCATAATATTATTGCGTTATCTAAGATTAGATTTAACTTAGGATTCAAAATGTCTAAAAATAATGGAACCGTAAAATGGTTCAATGAAACAAAAGGGTTTGGTTTTTTACAATCAGAAGGTGGAGAAGAAGTGTTTGTGCATTTCTCAGCAATTCAATCTAAAGGATTTCGCACCTTAAAAGAAGGTCAAGCCGTGGAGTTTGATATTATTGATGATAAAAGAGGAAAAAAAGCAGAAAACGTAATAGTTTTAGCTTAATTCCTTAGAAAATAAACCATCACGAAAAAGTGATGGTTTTTACTTTTCTAGGAATTATTTCTTCCAAATAATATGATATTCCCGATCATTTTCTCGATGTGAAATTAGGAATTTAGCAAAAATATCATTCATTTCATCATTATCATCAACAAGCCCAATCCAAACTTCAGCATACTCGTCAGGCTCAATTAATACTCCAATTTCCTGTTCCCAATTATCCGCAGTTTCTACAAATTCCACCGCACCGCGTTGTTCAAATTCTAGGTTGAAGAGTAAAATATCGGCGGGATCCAGATTTTCTGCCGCCATTTCAAGAAAAATATCATAGGCAATATCAATCGCCGTATCAGGATCTAATTTTTTGATGGATTCTGTCATTATTTATGTCCAAGAATGATAAAAAGAAATCATAGCATATACTGATATATGAGAAAATGGAACCATCATAAAATATGGTAATGATATTAGGCAAATGAAAAGTGGAAAAATAGATGGGAAAAGCCATCATTGATAGTAAATTTTATATTTAGAGTAAATAATAAAAGGGGATAATATGTTATCCCCTTAACTTCTAAGCTAAAATTTTATCTAATTCAGCGCTTACTTCCTCTACTTTTTGTGTACCGTCTAAGCGGAAATATTTTGTATTTCCTGCTTTTGCTTCAGCTTGGTAGTAATCTACCAATGGTTTTGTCGTATTATGGTACACTTTCAAGCGATCTAACACGGTTTCAGGCTTATCATCAGCTCTGATAATTAAATCTTCTCCTGTTAAATCATCTTTACCTTCCACTTTTGGCGGATTATAAATAATGTGGTAAGTACGTCCAGATGCTTGGTGAACACGGCGACCACTCATACGCTCCACGATTACTTCATCAGGAACATCAAATTCCAATACATAATCAATGCTAATACCTGCGCTTTTTAATGCATCTGCTTGTGGAATTGTGCGTGGGAAGCCATCTAGTAAAAAGCCTTTGGCACAATCATTTTGTGTGACACGTTCTTTTACTAAAGAAATAATTAAATCATCAGGTACAAGTTGCCCAGCATCCATTAACGTTTTCGCTTGTTTACCTAATTCCGTTCCTGCTTTAATTGCTGCTCGCAACATATCACCCGTAGAAATTTGTGGAATACCAAATTTGTTCATAATAAATTGTGCCTGTGTGCCTTTACCTGCACCTGGTGCACCTAAAAGGATAATTTTCATACTCACCTCAGTTATAAAAAAGTTAACATAACATACCCTTAATAGCTTTAAAACTCAAGACTCACGCTGTGATAGCAAGTAAATTTATTTTAGTTAGCAAGAAAATAAAGCCAAAAAGCACCGCACTTTATCTGGGAAGTTGTTAATTTTGATTGATAAAAAGAAAAAAGTCGTAAGCGATTAACTTACGACTTCTCAGAATATGGCGGAGGAAAAGAGATTCGAACTCTTGGAGGGCGTAAACCCTCGCCGGTTTTCAAGACCGGTGCCTTCAACCACTCGACCATTCCTCCGTGGAACGAGGCGTATATTAGAGATTTCTTATATTCAAGTCAATCAATTCTTTTTAAAATTGATTCGTTTGATTGTTTTTAGTTCAATTGCCTATTTTTTTATTAAAAATAGCACGGTTAAATCCTTAATGTGCTATTTCACAGACCATTAAGAACGCTTCATAATCTCGAAAAACTCTTCGTTAGTTTTGGCAACGGCGAGTTTATCAATAAGGAATTCCATTGCTTCCACTTCACCCATTGGGTTAAGGATTTTGCGTAGAATCCACATTTTTTGTAGTTCGTCAGGGGTAGTGAGTAAATCTTCTTTACGCGTGCCTGAACGGTTAAAGTCGATAGCTGGGAATACACGTTTTTCAGCGATTTTACGCGAAAGATGCAGCTCCATATTCCCCGTTCCTTTAAATTCTTCAAAGATCACTTCATCCATTTTTGACCCAGTATCCACAAGCGCAGTCGCAATAATGGTTAAACTTCCGCCTTCTTCAACGTTACGCGCTGCACCGAAGAAACGTTTTGGACGATGTAAGGCGTTGGCATCCACACCACCAGAAAGGATTTTACCTGAAGCAGGGGTTACGGTGTTATAAGCACGAGCAAGACGCGTGATACTATCTAATAAAATCACCACGTCTTTTTTGTGTTCGACTAAACGTTTTGCTTTTTCGATAACCATTTCAGCAACCTGAACGTGTCGTGAGGCGGGTTCATCAAAGGTTGAAGCAATCACTTCACCTTTTACAGAACGTTGCATTTCTGTTACTTCTTCTGGACGTTCGTCAATTAACAATACGATAAGTACACATTCAGGATAGTTGTGAGTGATGCTTTGTGCAATGTTTTGTAGCAACATCGTTTTCCCCGCTTTTGGCGGCGCAACAATCAAGCCTCGTTGACCTTTCCCGATAGGGGAGGCTAAATCTAAAATACGCGCGGTTAAATCTTCTGTTGAGCCGTTTCCACGTTCCATTCTTAAACGTGAATTTGCGTGAAGTGGGGTTAAATTTTCAAATAAAATTTTGCTGCGTGAAACTTCAGGTTTGTCATCATTCACTTGATCCACTTTTAGCAAAGCAAAATAGCGTTCCCCTTCTTTTGGTGGACGAATTTTACCTTCTATTTTATCCCCTGTTTGTAAGTTGAAACGGCGAATTTGGCTTGGAGAAACATAGATGTCGTCAGGACCTGCAAGGTAGGAGCTATCAGCGGAACGTAAGAAACCAAAACCATCAGGTAGGATTTCTAACACGCCGCCACCGAAAATATCCTCACCGCTTTTTGCGTGTTGTTTTAGAATTGCAAAGACAATATCTTGTTTACGTAAACGTGCTAGATTTTCTAAGCCCATTTTTTCTTCACCGAGTTTTACAAGCTCAGAAACAGGCATATTTTTAAGTTCTGTTAAATGCATAATAATTTGAAATAGTTGTTAGATTGGAAAATGAATTTGTTATGAAGATATTTGAATATTGAATGTATGCAAAGTTATCATTAAATAGCGCTAATGTCTAGGAAATAAAGGAATAAATAATAAAAAATTGGCTAATTGTATTAATTCTAGTTAAGGGTGATCTGTTTATTTAGGCTGAGTTTATGCAAAGGGCGGTTGGTAATTGTTTAAAAATATACTTTGAATAATGATTATTAATATTGTTATGGTGTTTTTTCCTTTCTAAAATAAGCAAAATTTTTTGAAAATGAAAACTTATCTACAAGAAAAGGATAAAAAACACTTATGAAAAGGAAATTTTCACCCTTGTATGTCGTATTGGCAGATACTCCTGATTTGCACCCCCTTATCGAAGATGAAAGCGACAGCCAATTTTTGCTCGGTACCGCTTAACGGCTTATGCGCAAATCGTTGAAGTGGCGAGGGATTCTGAACAATGGCAAATTGGTACGGCATTATGGCAAAATCACCACGGCAAGGTGATGAAAGAATTGGTTCAGTTCCAAGATTTCTCGCTATTTCATTTGAGCCCACAGCAAGGATTGTTTGTCAAAGGTTTTGTTCAAGCCTAATTGCAAAAAAGCGCCGCACTTTATTAGCGGGGTTTTATTATGCAGAAAAAGTGCGGTGAAAAATGTTGAAATTTTCCACCGCACTTAATGTAAGCGAGATTTTTTGGTTGCGTGATTATTTCACCAATCCGCCGCTAGCTTGTAGATCGGCGTGGTAAGATGAACGCACGAAAGGCCCGCAGGCGGCGTGTTCAAAGCCCATTTTGTTGGCTTTATCACGAAACTCGTCAAATTCTTCAGGCGGAACATAGCGTGCCACAGGTAAATGATGGCGGCTAGGTTGCAGATATTGTCCGAGAGTGAGCATTGTTACACCGTTAGTGCGTAAATCTTGCATCACTTGCAAAATTTCTTCATTGGTTTCGCCTAAGCCCACCATTAAGCCTGATTTAGTTGGAATATCAGGGAACATTGCTTTGAACTCACGCAATAATTTAAGCGACCATTCATAATCTGCCCCTGGACGGATATCGCGATACAAGCGTGGCACATTTTCCAAATTGTGGTTGAACACATCTGGTGGATTATCTTTTAATTTTTCTAGCGCTTGTTCGATGCGTCCACGGAAATCAGGCACAAGGATTTCAATTTTGATTCCTGGATTAAGTGCGCGGATTTCTTTCACACATTCAGCGAAGTGGCCTGCACCACGGTCAGGTAGATCATCGCGATCTACCGAAGTGATCACCACATAACGTAATTTCATATCCTGAATAGTTTCGGCTAATTTGCGCGGTTCATCAGGATCAGGCGGTAAAGGCTTGCCGTGTGCTACATCACAGAATGGGCAGCGACGCGTACAAATTGCGCCTAAGATCATAAAGGTTGCCGTGCCGTGGTTAAAACATTCGTGCAAGTTAGGGCAAGAGGCCTCTTCGCACACTGAATGCAAACCGTGGCGACGCATTCCATTTTTGATGCTATCAATTTTTGCTGAATTGGCTGGAAGTTTGATTTTCATCCACTCAGGCTTTTTCAATAAAGGCTGGTTGGGATCAATATTTTTTACTGGGATAATGGACGTTTTTGCAGCATCACGATATTTTACGCCACGTTCCATTTTAAAAGGAGTTGCCATTAATGATCCTATTTTTGTTAAGAATTTGTTACCGAATTATACCCCAATAATTGGGTGAAGTGTGTAACTAATTTGGGCGAAATCTTGTCTGGCTGAGCCTCATTATCAGGGATAAAATCAGCCATTTGACACATTTCAAGCCCTGCATAGCCACAAGGATTGATGTATAAGAAAGGCGTAAGATCCATATTAATATTTAGTGCGAGACCGTGGAAAGAACAGCCTTTGCGAATGCGTAAACCGAGCGAGCAGATTTTTTTGCCGTCTACATACACCCCTGGTGCATCAGCTTTGGGATACCCTTCAATGCCATAATCTGCCAGCGTTTGCACCACCGATTGCTCAAGGGCGGTAACCAGCTGGCGCACATTGAGATCTTTGCCTTGCGTTTTCAGGCGTTTAATGTCGATTAACACGTACATAATTTGCTGCCCCAATCCGTGATAGGTGATTTGCCCACCACGATCTGATTGCACTACAGGGATCGCACTTTGTTGCAACAAATGCTCTGGCTTGCCCGCAGAGCCTTGAGTGAATACTGCAGGGTGCTGAACGAGCCAGATTTCATCTTGGGTATTTTCATCACGATTATCAGTAAATTGCTGCATCTTATGCCAAATTTTTTGATAATCTTGCACGCCAAGTTGGCGGATAATAATGGATTGGGTCATTGCCTTTGCCTTATTGTTTATGCTGATTAAAGCACCATTCTGACGCCGTCAATTTTAGCAAGCTCTTGGTAAAGGGTTTCTACTTGCTTAATATTTTCAGCCACAATATCCACCGAAATGGATTTATATGTGCCTTTCCCACTGATATTTTCACGTGGATTATAGTCACCTTTGACATATTGTTGTACCACTGCAATTACATCATCAGCTAAATCAGGGCGGTTTGTACCGACCACTTTGAAAGTGAAATTGCAAGGAAATTCTAAAAGATCTTTTAATTGCTTTTGTGGAATATCTTCAAGTTTTACGATTTTTTCTTGTTCTGCCATTTTTTATTCTCAAATTTGTTAAAAATTTAGACCGCACTTTGGTTAGCGCGGTCATTTAAGCTTTAGATTGGGGACATTTTGTCCATTCCACGTTTAACTGAATAAACTTTTTACCGTTAACACTAACCAATCCCAAATTTTACCGAAGAAACCGCCTTCTTCAACATTGTTCATTACTTGTAAATCCACTTTAGCAATGTCTTTGCCATCAAGCTGATAGGTGATTTTGCCCACCACTTGACCTTTCGCCAATGGCGCTTCAAGGTATTTTTTATCTAAATCATAACGGGCTTTCACGTCCGCTTGGCGACCTTTGGGCAAGGTGATAAATTGATCCTGCAACACGCCAAGTTGCACTTTGCTGTTATTGCCGTAATAAACGCTTTGTTCAGAAAGGGTTTTGTTGGCTTCCAAGGCTTTGAACGTTTCAAAGTTAGCAAATCCCCATTGCAATAATTTTTTGCTTTCAATTTCACGGCCTTTGTAAGTTGGCACGCCCATCACCACAGAAATTAAACGCATATTGCCGTTGCCCAATGCGGAAGCCACAAGGTTATAGCCTGCTTTATCCGTATGTCCTGTTTTCATTCCATCGACGTTAAGGGTTTTATCCCACAATAAGCCATTGCGATTTGGTTGGCGAATTTTATTGAAGGTAAACTCTTTTTCCCCATAGATTTTGTATTCTTCAGGTAAGTCACGGATAATATGCGTACCAATTAATGCCATATCACGAGCTGAAGAGTATTGATTTTCATCATCTAAGCCGTGTACGGTGGTGAAATGAGTGTTTTTCAGGCCAAACTGTTCCACATAGTTATTCATTGCATTAATGAAATTTTGCGTTGAGCCTGAAACGTGTTCCGCCATTGCCACACAAGCATCATTGCCCGATACCACAATGATTCCGCGATTAAGATCGGCAACGGAAACCTGCTGGTTTAAATTTAAGAACATTTTTGAGGAACCTGGGAAGTTTTTACCCCAAGCGCTATTACCAATGGTAACCATATCTGTATTATGGATTTTGCCTTGTTTTAAGGCATCGCCTACCACATAGCTGGTCATCATTTTTGTGAGAGAAGCTGGGTATTGACGTTGATCTGGATTAAATGCGGCTAACACTGCACCAGAATTGTAATCCATTAAAATATAGGTTTGTGCATTAAGCTGTGGAGCTGCAATGCCATATTGAATCTCTTCCGCAAAGAGATTTTGGCTTGCACATAATGTTGCAGTTAAAAATGTGATTTTTGTTTTCTTAACAAGTTGTTTTAACATCATTTTTTCCTAATTTTAAGTTAGTTTTTATAGCTAGAAATAATAATCGGTTTGGTGCGATTGAGACGGTGCAATTTGCTTTTCAGTATTTGTGCCTGTTTCTTGGTTTTTATCTCCCGAAAGCGTACTTCATATTTTTTCTTATGGGAAATCATTTGTGCGTTAATGTTCATTTTTTTGGCTTTTTTAACGATTTCTACTGCTTGAGATTTGCTTAAATCGAGCATTCTTAGCTGGTAGCCTGAATAAATTTTATGAGAATTAACCGCACTTTTTTCTTGGCTTCCATTGGAGGAGGTTTCTAAGCGTTTTAGGGCTTCCTTTGTCTTTGCCATTTTGGCTAAAGAAGTGGCGCCAGCGCCTGAGATCTTTCCATTACGATCAACATACATCGCTTCAACCCGTACTTTACCTAAGCCACGATGCACGATACCGAGTTCACCCGCCGCTTTGCGTGAAAGGTCGATAATTCTACCTTTTACAAATGGTCCACGATCGTTAATTCGTACTACCACTTTTTTACCGTTACGCAAATTGGTTACCAAAACATAAGAATTTAACGGTAAGGTTTTATGTGCAGCGGTGTAACTATTTGGATTGTAGTATTCACCATTTGATGTTTTGCGGCCAGCAAACATTGTGTGGTAGTAGCTGGCAATTCCTTCTTTGCGATAATGTTTCGCTTCTTTCTTATGTTTGGTGGTGTAGGTTACGCCTCTTACCACATAAGAATAATTCTTTTCGGTTACTGGTTTATGGGTTAGCGTTGCCCCTTTTATACCATATAGTTTATGCGTTTCTGCTTGACTGTTTATGCTAGCAACTAAAAATATAAGTGTTGCACTGAGTTTTAGTAAAAAGGTAAATTTCATTTTCATTTGTGTCTTATTAAATAATTAGTCAGAGTAAAAAAGATTTATTTAGTTCCTTTAAAAAAATGCTGTTTGTGGGTGTGAATTGACATAATTAGTCCAAAACCTGCCATCAATGTTACAAAAGAAGTTCCTCCGTAGCTTATTAAGGGGAGAGGTACACCAACAACGGGTAAAATACCACTCACCATTCCTATATTCACAAAAACATAAACAAAAAAGATCAATGTTAATGCCCCAACAAGGGTGCGACCGAAAGCACTTTGTGCTTCCACACCAATCATCAAACCTCTTGCCACAATAAACAAATAAAGGCACATCAAAATGGCAAAGCCAACCATTCCGTGTTCTTCACTTAGTACGGCAAAAATAAAATCGGTATGTGGTTCAGGCAAAAATTCCAGCTGAGATTGTGTACCTTGCATCCAACCTTTGCCCCAAATTCCCCCCGAACCAATGGCGATTTTGGATTGTAAAATATGATAGCCTGCACCAAGGGGGTCTTTTTCAGGATCAAGCAAGGTTAGCACCCTTGTTCGTTGATAATCGTGCATCAGATAAAACCACATTATGGGAATAAAGCCAGCCAGACCAATCACTGCAATTAAAATCAACCACCAGCTCATTCCCGCTAGAAAAACCACGAAAATTCCAGACGCACTTACCAGAATTGATGTACCTAAATCGGGCTGAATAGCAACCAATAGGGTAGGCACAATAATAATAAAGAGTGCGATAAAGGTGTGTTTTAAGGTTGGCGGAAGTGGACGTTTACCTAAATACACTGCCACCATTAATGGCACCGCAAGTTTGACGATTTCTGAAGGTTGGAAACGGAATAAACCGAGATCTAACCAACGTTGTGCGCCTTTACTGGTTGTTCCGACCAAATCCACTAAAATCAGCAATACAATACCAATCCCAAATATATAAGGCGCAATCCCTTGATAAAAGCGTGGAGAAAGTTGTGCCATTACAAACATCACCACAAAGCCCAAGGTCACTTGAATGATGCGGTTGCGGAACATTACTTCGTTGCCACCAGAAGCACTGTATAGCACGAATAGCCCATAGACTGAAATAATCACAAGACCAATAAATAACCAGAAATCAATGTGTAAACGCTGCCACAAATTGAGCCAGATTTTCTTTTCACTCATTATTCTGTCTCCTTTTGCTGGGGTTGTGCTTCATTTTGTTTATTTTCCATTTGATTCACTTGTGGAAGACGCTGATTAAGATAATAATCCATAATTTTTCTTACCACAGGCCCTGCGTTGCTACCGCCACCACCTGCATTCTCTAAAATCACAGAAACCACAATTTTCGGGTTTTCATAAGGGGCATAACCAATAAACCATGCGTGATCGTGTAATTCTTTGCTCAGCGATTTGGCGTTATAAGTTTGATTTTCTTTTAAGCTGAAAACCTGCGCAGTACCTGATTTGCCCGCAACGTGATAGTTTGTACCTGCAAAGGCCTTGCGTCCTGTGCCATTGCTCGCATTAATTACGTTATACATACCGCGTTTAGCTTGTGCCCAATAGCTATCATTTGCTTCAATATCGGGATATAACAAAGGATCTTTGTAAGGTTCAAAGAAAGAGCCTTCCACCCCCTTCATTAAGTGCGGTGTATTGACTTTACCATTATTAATCAATATCGCTAGGGCTTTTGCCACTTGTAATGGCGTTGCTGTCCAATAGCCTTGCCCAATGCCTACAGAAATAGTATCCCCTTGTAACCAAGGTTTTTTATAGCGTTTTTGCTTCCATTCACGAGAAGGCATTATTGCGGAAGTTTCTTCGCGAATATCTAATCCTGTTGGCATACCAAAGCCAAAGGCTTTCATCCAGCCAGAAAGTTTATCAATCCCCATATTGTAAGCGAGTTGATAAAAAAACGTATCGGAAGATTCGGTAATCGCCTTGTTTAGATCGGTATAACCGTGGCCTGATTTTTTCCAGTCGCGGAATTTTTTCGTACTATTTGGTAACATCCAGTAGCCTGGATCAAACACAGTAGTGCTAGGTGTGATCACGGCATCTTGTAGACCTGCCACCGCAATAAAAGGTTTTACTGTAGAAGCGGGCGGATAAGCCCCTTGTGTAACACGGCTATAAAGCGGACGCTCAGGATCTTCAAGCAAGCGTTTGTAATCTTTGCTTGAAATGCCATCAACGAAAAGATTATTATCATAACTTGGGGTTGAAACCATCGCTAAAATGCTGCTGTCTTTCGGATCTAGCACCACCACCGCACCTTTATGTCCTGCTAAAAGATCGGTGATATAGCGTTGCAATTCTAAATCAATGGTGAGATGAATGCTTTTACCTGCTACTGCGGGCTGTTCGCGCAATTTACGGATCACCTTGCCACGGTTGTTAATTTCTACTTCTTCAAAGCCCACTTCACCGTGTAATTGTTCTTCGTAATAGCGTTCAATACCGAGCTTACCGATATTGTGTGAGCCAGCATAATTGGCATATTTGTCTTCTTTTTTCAGACGTTCTACATCTTTATCATTAATTTTTGCCACATAACCCAAAATATGCGTGAGTGGTTCGCCGTACAAGTAATGACGTTTAAAATAAGGTTTAACGGATAGACTTGGGAATTGATGCTGATTTACCGCAAAACGTGCGATTTGTTCTTCGGTAAGATCGGGCTTGAGTAAAATGGACGTATAGCGTGAAGAACGGCGGCGTTCTTTGTTAAAATTCGCAATATCGTCTTGATTTAAGCCTACCATTTGCTTGAGCTGTTCAAAAGTGCGGTCTAAATTTTCTACTTTTTCTGGCACGATATATAAGCCAAAAAAGGTGAGATTCTCAGCGAGCAATTTGCCATAGCGATCGTAAATCAAACCACGTGTTGGTGGTAACGGCAATAATTTGATACGGTTGCCGTTAGAACGGGTTTGATAAGTGTCATAATTGACGATTTGCAGATGATATAAATTGGTGAGCAAAATTGCAGACAGCCCAAGCACACCTAAAAAAGACACTAAGGCGCGGCGAATAAACAGATTCCGCTCCGCTTTTTTATCGCGGATCGGCTCGATTGCAGGCTGAGAAAGCAATTTCTTTAAATCCATTGATTACTCTCGATGATAAGGGTGATTGGTAGTAATCGACCAAGCACGATACAAACTCTCTGCCACCACCACGCGCACTAAAGGGTGGGGTAAAGTTAAAGGGGAAAGCGACCAACTTTGTTCAGCGGCAGCTTTACATTCTGGCGATAAACCTTCAGGCCCACCGATCAATAGGCATAAATCCCGCCCGTCATTTTTCCAACTTTCTAGCTGTTGTGCTAGCTGTTCGGTTGTCCAAGGCTTACCAGGGATATCTAAAGTAACAATCTTATTGCGTCCACAAACAGCCAGCATTGCTTTGCCTTCTTGCTCCAAAATACGTTTAATATCTGCGTTTTTGCCCCGTTTTCCCGCAGGAATTTCGATCAGCTCAAAAGGCATATCTTTTGGAAAACGGCGTTGATACTCCTCAAAACCTGTGGTTACCCAAGCAGGCATTTTTGTGCCTACCGCAATTAATTGGATTTTCATTTAGCCCCAAAGTTTCTCTAATTGATACATTTCACGGCTGTCGGCTTGCATTATATGTACCATTGCTTGTCCGAAATCCACCACTACCCAATCAGCGGTGGCTTTTCCTTCTTCACCGAAGGATTCAAAACCTGCTTGCTTACTTTCATCAATCAGTTTTTGTGCCAAAGAACTAATGTGACGGCTTGATGTTCCTGTGCAAATAATCATATTGTCCGTTACACTTGATTTGCCTTGCACATCTAAATGCAAAATATCAACCGCTTTTAAATCGTCTAATTTGTTAATTAAAAAATCTACTAATGTTGTCATACAAAAGGTTATCGCTCATTAAATTTGTGTGTTAAAAATCGGTCAATTCTATCACGAGATAAAACAGAAATAATAGAAAAAATCACCGCACTTTTAGTGTTTATGTTTTGTTCATAAAAGTGCGGTGGAATTTTGGCGATTTTATCTAGCAGTTGTACAAAGCTCTGTCCTGTAATAAAGATTAGGGGACCATTGATATTCATCAATCAATGGAGATTTTTTATGTTATCCGATTATATCAAATAATATAAAGAAAGAAAAAATTCACCACTTGCGAAGAAGTTCATCAAAAAGCAGGAGATTGCTCAGAAGAAAAAAGAGAACATTAGAAAAATGGTTTGCCTTTCTGTAATCTGATTGCGGTATATCAATCCGTTTATGTGAAAGTAATATGCTAGAATTTAAATAGTTTTATCGCCATTAAGCTTCATTTTTACTTTTGGGGCTGTATTAGATAAGCCCTAAATTCCACACCAAAATCGCAGCATTTTTAGCTGTTCTTTTGGTGTTCCAAAGTTAAACCGAAATTCACATTCTTTCAAGAACAAGGGAAAGGATTTCTTATCAATTCCGTTATATTTTCTTAGCACTCTTTTAGCCTGATTCCAGAAATTTTCAATCCCATTAATGTGATTTTTTGCTTCGGCAAAATGGGTTGAATGGTTAATTCTGAAATGCTTACATTCACTCACCTCTAACACGTCGTAACTGTGATAATAATCGGTGTAAACAATGCTATCAGGCATAATTTTCCTTTTAATAACAGGGAGTAAGGTATCTGTCTTGGTATTTTCAACAACAACGGTATAGACTTTTCCATCTCGTTTCAGCATGCCAAAAACAGCTGTTTTACCTTTAGCACCTCGCCCCCTTTTTCCTTTTCTTTTTCCGCCAAAATAGCTTTCATCTAGTTCAATTTCACCTGCAAAAATTTCATTAGCATCTTGAGCTAAATGGTAGCTAATCACCTCCCTGATTTTGCGATAAAATAAGGCAGCTGAATTAGGATTGATTTCTAATAAATTTGCTGCTGAACGGGCTGTTACTTCGAGCACAAAAAATTCAAGCAGTTTTTTTGTATAGATTTCTTGAGTTTACAATGAGTTATCTTCATTTTTATAGACTAACATTACTGCTAATCTAATACAGCCCCTAGATATTTTATGGTTCTTAAAACTGAATGATGAAGTTGATAATTCAGCGAAAGCTTTCTTACAAACACAAAGCAATCAAACATTCACTGACAGTGAGGGCAATGAGCAACATTATTTTGTGGCGAAAGACAATGAATTTTTTGAATCACGTAAATATGCAAGAGAAGCAGATGCTTATAACCAACAACAAGGTGATAAATTTCTTGAGAAGAATTTACAATCGGGGATTATTCGTAGTGCAGCAGAGGGTTTAGTAGATAAAACGAAAAATTTAGCTAATACAGTTGCAGAATCTCCATTGGAAACAGGAAAAGCGGTAGTAGGTGGCATAGCCAATAGCCTAATGGAATGTGCTAAGTCGCCACTAGATTGTGGCAAGGATTTTGTGGTTGATACATTTAACACAGGGGTATCAGCAGCTACAGAAACCTACCACAATATAAAAGGCACAGACCAAGATGCAATAAATGCAATTTATGGTGAAAATGTTAGTACTGATATGCTAGTGGTATCGGGTTTGCAGGTAGCGGGGACGGCAGCTGAGTTAGTTGGTGCAGGTAAAGCTGTTAAGGCTGGTGGCAAAGCGGTTGTATCGGCGGGTAAGCAAGTTGGTAAAACTGTGGTTGAGTCTGGTCAAGCAGCAATAAATAAAGCTAGTGATAAACTAAAAGAGGTCGAGATTGCGAAGATTGATGTTAATACAATAACATCAGGAGACAAAAACACCCCACTTCAAGGAGCCAACTGGAATACCAACCGCCCAGTTAAGCCACTGGATAAGGTGGATCAGTATTACATCAATAAAACAGATGCAGCAAAACTTTCTGAAATAGACATAGAGCATATACTAAAAGGCCATCTGAATAATCGAGGTAATGCAGTAGGCTATCATCATGAGCCAAGTGGCACACAAGCACGGGTAACGCAATATACTTCACCGCCCAATGCTCAAGGGGTGTATAAAGGCAAAGTAGCATTACAAGGTAAAGACAGTAATCAATGGGTACCCAAACGGGCAGAATCGACCTTCTTCCCCAAATCGTGGTCGGAAGCAAGGGTGAAGTATGAAATTACTGAGGCATATAAGAAAAGACCTAATAATTTGCCAAAAGATAAAGGTTTTACAGCTACTACGCCATCAGGTATCCCGATAAAATTTGTACCACCGACAGATAAAATTGAACAATGGCGAGCTTGGCCATTACAACAATAGGAGAATAAAAATGAAATTTAAATTTTTATATACAGAATGGCAAGAAGATGAAGGTTTTGAAATTGAAATGATACCAATCATAGATTGTTTAGAAAAAACAGATATGACTCAACCAGAAGATTTTGATGCTTTTATAAAAGGCTATTTTGATTATATGCTTTTCATTCGTACGCAATTAGGAGATGTAAAACATATAGAAGATTTAGAACAACAACTTGAAGAAGCGAAAAAGAATGGGCTAGGCGAAATAGTTTTTTATATAGAAGAACATTTAGGTAGTAAGGAAAGGGCTTGGAAATTCGTAATCAACGCCAATGAAACTAAGTTTTTTAAACCTCGTAGAAATATAGAAAATGACGAACATTTCCATAATACTGCCATACCCACAGAACTATTTTTAGCGTTACTCAAGGAATGGAAGATCTATATTGAAAGCGGCAGCCAAGAAGAAAAGATTGTGGATATTCCCTTTGACTATGACGAAGCGCTTTACCGCAGCACAGGAAAAATTCGGCGGAAGCAGTAAAAAGCCAGTGCGGTGGAAATAACAGAAAAAACACCGCACTTTTACAGGCTGCCTGAACTAAAAAAATAGACATAGACCATATACTCAAAGGCCATCTGAATAATCGCGGTAATGCGGTAGGCTATCATCACGAACCAAGTGGCACTCAAGCACGGGTAACAGAATACACCTCACCGCCCAATGCTCAAGGGGTGTATAAAGGTAAAGTAGCCTTGCAAGGCAAAGACAGCAATCAATGGGTGCCCAAACGAGCAGAATCAACCTTTTTTCCACAATCGTGGTCAGAAGCAAGGGTGAAGTATGAAATTACTGAGGCGTATAAGAAAAGACCTGATAATTTGCTAGATGATAAAGGTTTTATAGCTACTACGCCATCAGGCATCCTAATCAAATTTGTACCACCGACTCAAGATGGTAAAGTTAAACAATGGCGAGCTTGGCCATTGCAACAAACAGGAGAATAAAATGAAATTTCAATTTGGCTATATAGAATGGCAAGAAGATGAAGGTTTTGATATTGAAATGATTCCAGCTATGGGGTGTTTAGAAAAAAGAGATATGACTCAGCCAGAATATTTTGAAACCTTTATGAAAGGTTATTATGACTATATGTTATTTATTCGCACAAATTTATCAGAGGTAAGGCATATAGAAAATCTAGAACGACAACTTGAAGAAGCAAAAAAAAATGGAATAGAAGAAATCACCTTTTACGTGAAAGAATACTCAGAGAGTGAAGCAGATGCTTGGAAATTCGTTATCAACGCTAATGAAACCAAGTTTTTTAAGCCTCATCGGAATGTAGAAAATGACGAACATTTCCATAACACCGCCATACCCACAGAACTATTTTTAGCGTTACTTAAGGAATGGAAGATCTATATTGAAAGTGGCAGCCAAGAAGAAAAGATAGTAGATATTCCGTTTGCTTATGATGAAGCACTTTACCGCAGCACAGGAAAAATTCAGCGGAAGCAGTAAACAGCCAGTGCGGTGAAAATAACAGAAAAAAACACCGCACTTTTACAGGCTTCCTGAACTAAAAAAATAGACATAGAGCATATACTAAAAGGCCATCTGAATAATCGCGGTAATGCGGTAGGCTATCATCACGAGCCAAGTGGCACACAAGCACGGGTAACGCAATATACCTCACCACCTAATGCCCAGGGGGTGTATAAAGGCAAAGTAGCCTTGCAAGGCAAAGACAGCAATCAATGGGTGCCCAAACGGGCAGAATCGACCTTTTTTCCACAATCGTGGTCGGAAGCAAGGGTGAAGTATGAAATCACTGAGGCGTATAAGAGAGGGGGAGATATTCAAAGTGATGGTAGCTTTATTGGAAAAACGCCATCAGGTATTCTAATCAAATTTGTACCACCACCGAAAAATAGTAAACTTGAGCAATGGCGAGGTTGGCCATTACAACAATTAGGAGAATAAAATGAAATTTAGATTTTTATATGCAGAATGGCAAGAAGATGAAGGTGCAGAAATAGAGATGCACCCTCGATTAGGGTTGATAGAAAAAAATGATATGCCCCAAGAAAAGAGATTTAAATCTTTTATGGCTGGATATTTTGATTTTAAAATTTTTATTGAAACTCAACTATCAGAAGTAAAGCATATAGAAGATTTAGAAAAACAACTTGAAGAGGCAAAAAAAGCAGGAATAGAAGAAATTACCTTTTACGTGAAAGAATATTATCCAGATGATAAAGAAGTTCCAGCTAAATTCGTCATCAACGCCAATGAAACCAAGTTTTTTAACCCAATTGATAATGAAGCCAATCCAAATCATTTTGATGGCACCGCCATACCCACAGAACTATTTTTAGCGTTACTCAAGGAATGGAAAATCTATATTGAAAGCGGCAGCCAAGAGGAAAAGATAGTGGATATTCCCTTTGACTATGACGAAACGCTTTACCGCAGCACAGGAAAAATTCAGCGGAAGCAGTAAACAGCCAGTGCGGTGAAAATAACAGAAAAAACACCGCACTTTTACAGGCTGTCTGAACTGAAAAAAATAGACATAGAGCATATACTAAAAGGCCATCTGAATAATCGAGGTAATGCGGTAGGCTTTCATCACGAACCAAGTGGCACTCAAGCACGAGCAATTTTTGGGAAAATCGGTTAAACTGAGGAAAGGAAAATGCCCTTAGTTGCATTCATTGAGCTAAAGGCATTGGATGTTTATTGCGGGTAAGATTATTTTTGGGATCTTTGTGCAACTGCTACATAATACTGCGATTTTTTGAGATTAATAACGCTTTTTAAAATTGCGTTTATTGTTTTGATAATGGCTTTGCCCTGTGCGTTTGCGGTAAGGTTTTGGCAAATCGCTAAGTAGTGCTTGTGGATCATATTGGCTCACTGGAATAGAATGCCCAATATATTCTTCAATGGCAGGTAAATTCATTGCATATTCTTCACACGCAAAACTAATGGATACGCCACTCTCACCAGCGCGCCCTGTGCGTCCAATGCGGTGAACATAGTCTTCACAATCATCAGGCAAGTCATAATTGAATACATGAGTAACTTCAGGAATATGTAAACCACGTGCGGCTACATCAGTTGCGACCAAAATATCTAGTTTGCCATCGGTGAATTGTTGCAAGAGGGCAAGGCGTTTTTTCTGTGCTACATCACCTGTGAGCAGTCCTACGCGATGCCCATCAGCGGCTAAATAGCCCCAAATTTCTTCGCAACGATGTTTAGTGTTGGAAAAAATAATGCAACGCTCTGGCCATTCTTCTTCCAACAAGGTCATTAATAACGCCATTTTGTCTTGGTTAGACGGATAAAACAGTTCCTCTTTAATACGGTGTCCTGTTTTTTGCAGTGGTTCAACTTCCACATATTCAGGATCATTCATATCTTCAAAGGCAAGCTCTCGCACTTTATAAGAAAGGGTAGCGGAAAAGAGCATTGTCAAGCGTTCAGCTGAGGGCGGACATTTCCGTAGTAAGTAGCGGATATCCTTGATAAAACCCAGATCAAACATTCGATCTGCTTCATCTAGCACCACTACTTCAATATCCGTTAAGCGAATAATCCCTTGTTTGACATAATCAATCACACGTCCAGTTGTGCCGATTAAAATATCAATGCCTTGTTCAATCACTTTAAGCTGTTTATCGTAACCATCACCTCCATAAGCTAGCCCCATTTTTAGCCCAGTGGCTTGTGAGAGTGCAGCGCCATCATTGCTAATTTGCACCGCAAGCTCACGTGTGGGTGCTAAAATTAACGCACGTGGTTGCGAGGCATTGTGCTGTGAATTTGCACTTAATAAATGATGAAAGGTCGCAGTGAGAAAAGCCATTGTTTTGCCGGTTCCGGTTTGCGCTTGCCCAGCTACATCACGCCCTGCAAGGGTGATAGGCAAAGAAAGGGCTTGGATTGGCGTGCAGTATTCAAAACCGTTTTTTTCCAAACACTGTAATACAGTTGGATTTAAAGATAGATCAGCAAAACGTTGCTGAGTTAAATGATTATTTTGCATAGTTATCTTGCTATCTTAGCGTTAGCTAGGGAAAAATTTTGCTAAGCATAGCACGAAGGGGAAAAATTCCCAAAAATTCTTATTAGAAAACTCGCGTTATTGAAAATAAAGATGGTAATTTACGGCATTTAACGATGTAGCGTCAGAGAAGGATTTTTTGTCATCTCTATTTGATTTTATAGTCACTTAAAATGACTAAGTCTATCTAATTAGACTGTACTTTAGTAAGCATTATAATATGCCATTTTTGTAACAATAATAACTCTCGTGAGATGTTTGCAACAAAAACTTTGATCAATCGCAAGGAATAGCGAAATACCCCTGAAAAATACAAATGAATTTGTTATTTTCATATATGAAAAACTTTCTTGTAATTCATTATCATATTGTTTTTAATGAGAAAAATTATCATTTATTACTTAAGTTTATTTGTTGTATAACATTGATCAATGTATGGAGTGATTATCGTGAACATTTTCAGAAAAACGTTAGCTTCTCTGGCAATGGCTGGATTAACTTTAGTTGCAGCTCAGTCAGTCGTGGCTGCGGACAATAGCGCAGCGGAAAAACGCGCCGCAACTCGTGAGGAATTAGCAAAACCAAATCCTGATTTAAACATTGAAGTAATCAGTGAAAAATTTGCTGAAAAATATCCAAAACAATATAACAGTTGGGCGGCAACTGCAGAATCTACGGACATTATTCCAGCAATTGAAGTTGATCCTAGAATGATCGTAATGTGGGGCGGTTATGCGTTCTCAAAAGAATATAACAAACCTCGCGGTCACTTTTATACCGTAACTGACGTGCGTAATATTTTATGTACAGGTGCACCTTTTGATGCCAATAGTGGTCCACAGCCAATGGCGTGCTGGACTTGTAAAGGCCCAGATGTACCACGCTTAATTGCTGAATGGGGAGAAGAGGGATACTTCAATGGTAAATGGGCAAAAGGAGGAAGTGAAATTGTCAATAATATTGGTTGCGCAGATTGTCACGACACCACATCAAAAGATTTTGTAGAAGGCAAGCCTGCTTTACGCATTGCTCGTCCGCACGTCTTACGTGCCTTAGATACCATTGGCAAAGATTTTGCTCACTTAGACAAAACAGACAAACGCGGTGCGATTTGTGCTAACTGCCACGTTGAATATTACTTTGATAAAAAAGTCGTAAACAATGTTGTGTTCCCTTGGATGAACGGAGTGGGTGTCGATAATATGGAACAATATTATGACAATATTGAATTCTATGATTGGATTCACTCCCTTTCTAAAACCCCTATGCTAAAAGCACAGCACCCAGACTATGAAACTTGGTTACAAGGCACACACGGTAAAAATGGCGTAACCTGTGTGGATTGCCATATGCCAAAAGTACAAGGGGCTGATGGTAAAGTTTACACTGACCACAAAATTGGTAATCCGCTTGATTCTTTTGAAAACACCTGTGCAAACTGCCACGATCAAAGTAAAGAAACTTTAACCAAAGTGGTGGCAGGTCATAAAAAAGACATCAAAGATGTGATGATTAAACTTGAAGACCAAATCGTGAAAGCGCACTTTGAAGCGAAAGCGGCTTGGGACGCAGGTGCAACAGAAGAAGAAATGAAACCAGCATTACAAGCTATCCGTCACGCACAATGGCGCTGGGATTATTCTGCAGCAGGCCACGGTGGTCATATTCACGCACCAGATATTATCTTAAAAACCATTGCAACAGGCTTAGATCGTATTGCTGACGCGCGTACTAAATTAGCGATTATTCTCACCAAACACAGTGTGAAACAGCCAATCAATTACCCAGATATTTCAACAGCTGAAAATGCGTGGAAAGCAATGGGCATTGATATTGAAAAAGAACGTGCAGCGAAAGCGAAATTCCTCAAAGAAGTTGTTCCACAATGGAATAAAGAAGCGTTAGAAAAAGGCTTAATGGAGAAAGCTCCACCAGCAAAATAAGCCAAAAAGTAACCGCACTTTATTAAGTGCCGACTTAGGAAGATACCTTAAAGTGGGAAGAAAACTAAAGTGCGGTCTATTTTGAACGAAAATTTGAGGTAATAAGAAATGAACGTTGTATTAAAGAAAATGGTAACGCTTACCGCCTTATTAGGGGCGATGATCTTGGCTTTGCCTGCACAAGCTAATACAGAAAACACTGAATTAAGCTATCAACCTACGTTAGAAAATCAGCGTAATCCAAATGAATACTGTGCGAAATGCCACAAATTAGAAGCCACTGATGAACAATCTGGCGGTGATTTACATTTTGGTAAATTCCACGGTACGCACTTATCCAAAACCAATCCAAGCACAGGCAAGCCAATTACTTGTGTGAGCTGCCACGGTAATATCTCTGAAAATCACCGCCGTGGTGCAAAAGATGTAATGCGTTTTGAAAGCGATATTTTCTCTGACAAAAAACCAATGTTCTCTGTACAAGAGCAAAATCAGGTTTGCTTCTCTTGCCACCGTCCTGAAAAATTACGCGAGAAACTTTGGGCGCACGATGTTCACGCAATGAAATTGCCTTGTGCTGCGTGCCATACCTTGCACCCAGAAAAAGACGCAATGAAAGGCATTGAGAAAAAACAACGCGTTAAACTTTGCGTAGATTGTCACGGAGAACAACAAAAACGCAAAGCCTTAAAAGATCTTGACCCGACCAGCGAACAAAAGGATAACAAATGACAACTTGCTCACGCCGTAATTTTGTTTCTGGAATGGGCGCTTTGATCCTAATGACAGGAACAACAATTAAGTCAGTAGCACAAGATAAGGCAGAAGAAAAGCCAATTCGTTATGCAATGTTGCACGATGAAACCGCTTGTATTGGTTGTACCGCTTGTATGGATGCGTGTCGCGAAACCAACCAAGTGCCAGAAGGCGTTTCGCGTTTAGAAATTATTCGTAGCGAACCTTATGGCGAGTTTCCTGACGTGAAATATGAATTTTTCCGGCATTCGTGCCAGCATTGTACCAATGCACCTTGTGTTGCTGTGTGTCCAACAGGGGCTTCTTATATTGACGCTTCCACAGGTATTGTTGATGTCAACAAAGATCTCTGTGTTGGCTGCCAATACTGTATTGCCGTATGTCCATACCGCGTGCGTTTTATCCACCCAGTGTATAAATCCGCCGATAAATGTAACTTCTGTCGCGATACGAATTTGGCAAAAGGCAAACAGCCCGCTTGTGTAGAGGCTTGCCCAACTAAAGCCCTAACCTTTGGTGATACCAACAATCCGCAAAGTGAAATTTCTTTGAAACTGAAAGAAAAACAAACCTATCGTACAAAAGTTGAATTAGGTACAGATCCAAATCTTTACCACGTTCCAGCTAGAGCAGGGGAGATCAGACGATGAACAGTCCATTTCATTTCCCATCTTTAGTGTGGGACGGGCCAATTGCGATTTATCTCTTTTTATTAGGGATTTCTGCAGGGGCAACAATGCTTGCGGTATTGCTAAAACGTGCAGGATTGGCAGGGGAATGCCCGGAAGAAAACAATATCTTAAAGGTTAATGCCTTGCTCGCACCGATTAGCATTACCATTGGTTTATTGCTATTGATTTTCCACTTAACCAAACCTTGGACATTCTGGTACTTAATGTTCAATTATCATCATACCTCGATTATGTCCGCAGGGGTGATGTTGTTCCAAGTGTATATGCTGTTCTTGGTGTTATGGTTAGCGATTATCTTCAAATCACTGGTGTTGAGCCTTGTGAAACGCGTTGTGCCGAAACTGGCTAATCTTGCAGAGAAAATCATTGATATTACTGCTAAATTTACTAATGCCATTGAGATCATTACTTTATTGCTCAGTGTGGCATTAGGGGCATATACAGGGTTCTTGCTTTCTGCATTAGTGAGCTATCCAATGCTAAATAACCCTGTCTTGCCGGTGTTATTCTTGGCATCAGGTACGTCATCGGGTATTGCAGCATTGATCTTCTTCACCATTTTATGCACCAAAGAAAGTACTCATTCTAAAAGCTTGGCGTTCTTACATAAATTTGAACAGCCAGTGGTGTTGATTGAAGCCTTCTTATTGTTCGCTTTCTTCTTTGGTTTATACCTTGGTGGTGGACAAAAAACCGTGGCATTTCACACCGCACTTTCTGGAGGCTTCTGGGCGAATGTCTTCTGGATCGGCGTGGTAGGCATTGGGATTGTGTTACCCCTCTTACTTAACGCGGTTGCTGGTGAGAAACTTAAACACCAAAAAGGCTTTATGCTGATTGTGGCAGGATTGGGCTTAATCGGCGTACTTTGCTTGCGTTATTTCATTCTATACGCAGGGCAAATGACTTTAGCCTAACCAAAACCCATCAATGATTATCAGGGCGAACCAAGGTGTTCGCCTTTGTTTTAATCGTGTTTTTTGCTGTAAATTTTCTAATGGCAAAGGGAAAACTGGCGAGAAAAATCATTTGCAGAAAATAAAGTGCGGTGCATTTTTATCACTGATTAAATTCAGAATAAGCTTGATGATTTTTCTGCATAACACAATGACATTGCTACGCATTTTCTCTAAAATACACAACAAATTAACCAACGAATATAATGATGATCCCAGAACTTGCTTTTCTTGCTTTACTTTTTGCACTTGTTTCCGCCTTGCTGTTGGCGATTGTGCCGCATATTGGGATTAAACAAGGCAATCCACGCCTAATTACATCGGCGTGGAATTTGAGTTATCTATTTGGGATTTTTACCACTCTGTCCTTGCTTGGACTAGCTTATTGCTTTGCGACTGATGATTTTTCCGTGCAATATGTGGCAGTGCATTCTAATTCTGCCTTACCGCAATTTTTCAAAATTGCTGCCACTTGGGGCGGACACGAAGGCTCAATGCTGTTTTGGCTATTTTCGTTGGGATTATGGACAATGGCATTTGCCTTTTTTAGTCGTAAAATCGACCCTATTATTGCCAGTCGAACCTTGTCTATTTTAGGCTTGCTGTGTTTTGGCTTTGCACTGTTTATCGTATTTTTCTCCAATCCTTTTGAGCGTTTATTTCCTAGCCCTTTGGAAGGGCGTGATCTTAACCCGATGCTGCAAGATGTAGGGTTAATTTTCCACCCACCGTTGCTTTATTTTGGCTATGTAGGCTTTGCGGTGAATTTTGCTCTCACCCTTGCCACCTTGTTAAGCGGACATTTTGATGCCGCGCTGGCTCGCTGGACACGTCCTTGGGTGCTGGTTTCTTGGTTCTTTTTAACCTTAGGCATAATGCTCGGCGCGTGGTGGGCATATTATGAGCTTGGCTGGGGTGGCTGGTGGTTCTGGGACCCAGTTGAAAACGCTTCATTAATGCCTTGGTTGCTTGGGCTAGGGCTATTGCATAGTTTATCCGTGAGCGAACAACGTGGCGTTTTCCATTATTGGACGATTTTATTTTCCCTGTTTGCCTTTGCGTTCAGTTTATTAGGTACGTTTATTGTGCGTTCCGGCGTGCTAACTTCTGTACACGCTTTTGCCATGGACGGAGAGCGGGGAATGGCGTTGTTAATGCTCTTTTTCTTGCTCACAACTTGCTCGCTCACCTTATTTGCGCTGAAAGTGAATGTGCACCCAAGTGAAAATAGTACGGTGCATTTTTCCTTTTTTTCTAAAGAAAGCCTAATGCTCATTGCCAATATTTTGGTGGCGGTCGCCACGGCAAGCGTATTTTTAGGCACATTTTATCCAATGCTGTTTAGCACAATGGGCTGGGGTTCGATTTCTGTCGGCGCGCCTTACTTTAACACCATTTTCTTGCCTCTTATTGTGCTGGCATTGCTGGCGATGATTTTTGTCGTCAGTGCATTTTGGAAAAAAATCCACCGCACTTTGTTGCGCCGCAATGTCTTATTGCTAATTCCTGCCTGTGGGCTTGCTTATGCAATGATTGCATTCACCATTCAAAATGATGAAACCTTACATTTTCAGGCCTTGCCCTTTGCGTTAATTAGTTTGGCGTTTTGGTTGCTTGGCGTTACCCTTTGGGGCGCGTGGCGATCCCTTTCTTTAAAGCGTTGGGCAATGGTGATCGCCCATTGTGGACTAGCACTTACGGTGATTGGCGCAACAATGTCGAGCTATTTTGCCAGTGAAATTGGTGTGCGTTTATCGCCTAATCAAAGCCAAATGCTCAACGGCTATGCGTTTCACTACCTTGGTTTTCGTAATAAACTCGGGCCGAATTACACCAGCGAAGTGGCACAATTTGAGATAACAAAAAACGGCGAAAAAATCACCGCACTTTATCCTGAACGCCGTTATTACGAAGTGCGCACGATGAATATGTCGGAAGTGGGGCTATATTGGAACTTGCTTGGCGATATTTATATTGTAATGGGTGATAAACTTGGCGCGGGCGAATTTTCGTTCCGTCTGCATTACAAGCCTTTTGTTCGCTGGCTGTGGATTGGCGCAACCTTAATGGCGTTTGGTGCATTATTGAGTGCCTTTGCCTTACGCACAAGGAGAGCGAAAGATGAATAGAAAAATCATTGTGTTTTTACCCTTATTCTTGATCATTGGCGTGTGTGGTCTTTTGCTGCTAGGGCTGCATAATGATCCGAAAAAAATTGCCTCCGCGTTAATTGGTAAGCCCGTGCCTGAATTTTATCAAAGTGATCTGCTTGAGCCTGAAATCAATGTGAACAACGCATCTTTGCCGAAAGAAACTTATCTCATTAATGTATGGGGCAGCTGGTGTGCCTATTGCAAGCAAGAACACGCCTTTTTGATGCGATTGCAACAACAGGGCGTGCCGATTGTGGGGCTAAATTATCGGGATAAACGGCAAAATGCTTTGCTAATGTTGCAGGAAATGGGCAATCCTTTTCATCAGGTGATTGATGATAGCAAAGGCTTATTCGCAATGAAATTGGGTGTGGACGGTGCGCCAGAAACCTATTTGGTTGATGCCAATGGCATTATTCGTTATCGCTACTCAGGGCCGTTGGCTCAGCAAATTTGGCAACAAGAATTTCTGCCCTTATGGCAAAAATTAGCAAAAAATGTACCGCACTTATCTTTGCAAGAAACAGCTAAGCAAGAAACGGCTAAACAGGAAGGAAAAGAATGAAAAAGTGGTGGTTAGCAGTAATGACATTTTTCTCAATCAGCCAACTGGCTCAGGCAGAAATGGTGGATACCTTTGAATTTAGCAATCCCGCTGAGCGCACCCGAGCCGTTGCCTTGGCAAAATCCCTGCGTTGTCCACAATGTCAAAACCAAAATTTGGTGGAATCCAATTCGCCCATTGCTTATGATCTACGTATTGAAGTGTATAAAATGGTGGAAGCTGGCAACAGCAACGAGGAGATTCTTGAAGTAATGACGAACCGATTTGGTGATTTCGTGCGCTATAATCCGCCAGTCAAACCAACCACCTTGTTATTGTGGGGCTTGCCTTTCTTCTTGCTATTGTTTGGTGCGCTAGCAATGTGGCGAATGTTACGCGTGAAGCCAAAGCCTCAAAATTCAGCGCTCAGCGCAGAGCAACAGCAAGCATTAAACAGTTTATTAGCCAAAACGGATAAATCAGAATGACTTTTTTCATTGGTGTAACCCTTTTAGTCTTGATTAGCCTTGGGCTTTGGTTGCCTTTAGGACGCGGAATAAATTGGCAGAAAAATTATCGCCAACAGCAAAATATCGCCCTTTATCAGCAGCAGATGAAAGATCAGCTTGATCCAGAATTAGCACAGGAATTTGCCCAACGTTTACTTGATGATGAAAAACAGCTCGAAAAACAACCGCACTTTGTGATGACGTCAACGCTGAAAAGCCGTCCTTATTTTGTGGCGTTGAGCCTATTATTGATTGCGCTGCCTATGGGATATTATTTTTCCCTTGATCGCTTTTCTGCTGAACAGCAACATCAGCAGCAACTTCAAGCAAAACAAGTGATTACAACGCAGTCTGCCGATCCCTTTGTTGAATCATTTAATGGGCAAAGTGCGGGGCAAAAAAATGAAACTTATGTGGAAAAAATTGAGCAACGTTTGCGCCAAAATCCCAACAATAGTGAGGCTTGGATCGAGTTAGGGCAGGCTTATATGCAAAATAATGAGTTTGATAATGCCTTGGTCGCTTATTCTTATGCCGATCGCTTAACAGGCGGAAAACCCGCAATTTTAGGCTTGGCGGCGAATACGTTGTATCAAAAAGCAGGGCAAAAAATCACCCCGCAGGTGAAAGCAATGCTTGAACAAGCGCTCTCGCAAGATCCGAAAGAAGCATCGAGTTTATCGCTGTTAGCTGGAGAAGCCTTTGTACAAACGGATTATCCCAAAGCCATTGCCCTTTGGCAAAAGGTGCTAGATTCGGATAAATCGGGAATCGATCGGCGTACTATTATTAAAAGTATGCAAATGGCAGAAATGCTACAAAACGCCAAAAAAGGAGCTGCGCAATGACACCTTATTTTTCTGATACGCTGATTATTGGCGCAGGAGCAGCAGGGCTGTTTTGTGCAGGTCAGCTTGGCAAGCAAGGCAAACAGGTAACGGTTTTAGATAGCGGCAAAAAGGCGGGACGGAAGATTTTGATGTCGGGCGGTGGCTTTTGTAATTTCACTAATTTAGAGGTTACGCCACAGCATTATCTTTCGCACAATCCTCATTTTGTAAAATCTGCTTTAGCGCGTTTTACCCAGTGGGATTTTATCGCATTAGTGGCGGAATATGGCATTGCCTATCACGAAAAAGAACTCGGACAGCTGTTTTGTGATGAAAGTGCGCAACAGATTGTGGATTTATTGCTCGCGGAATGTGAGAAATATCAGGTTAATATTCAGTTACGCCAGCACATAGAACAAGTTTCCGCCTTGAAAAACGGTGGTTTTGCCGTGCAAGCGAACGGACAAACTTGGCATTGTCATCAGCTTGTGGTGGCAACGGGGGGGCTTTCAATGCCTGCTTTAGGGGCTTCCCCCTTGGGTTATCAAATTGCTGAACAGTTTGGCTTAGCAGTGATCCCTCCGCGAGCGTCCCTTGTGCCATTTCGTTGGCGAGAAACAGAGCAATTTTACACCGCACTTGCCGGCGTTTCTTTGCCTGTGCATGTGAGCGCTAAAAATGGGCAGTCTTTCTTCAATCAATTATTGTTTACCCACCGCGGTATTTCTGGGCCAGCGATCTTACAAATTTCTAACTATTGGCAACCGAGTGAATGGGTGGAAGTGGATTTATTACCAAATCAATCCATTGGCGATTATTTACAGGAATTACGCCAAACTTCGCCGAAATTGCAGCTAAAAACAGCATTATCGCGTGTTCTGCCAACGAAATTAGTGGAGCTTTGGCAAGAGCGTGAGATGATCCCAACGGAAATCTTGGCGAATTTAAGCAAAGTGCGGTTGGAAAATTTAGAAAATTTCATTCATCATTGGCAAATTTTCCCTAATGGCACGGAAGGTTATCGTACCGCAGAAGTCACAATGGGCGGTGTGGATACGCACGAAATTTCATCAAAAACAATGGAAAGCGCGAAGGTTAAAGGGCTGTATTTTATTGGTGAAGTGCTAGATGTCACAGGCTGGCTAGGAGGCTACAATTTCCAATGGGCATGGAGTTCCGCTTATGCTTGCGCAAAATACATCGGAGAGCAGCAAAAGAGTAAATAAAAAATGGCTGGTACGGAGAACCAGCCAATTCTTATTTATCTTTATCTTTTTCATCACAGTTATCAATATCGCTACATTTCCCGTAAAGATATAAACTGTGAGTTTTCAACTTAATACCGTGTTGTTCACTGATTTTTTTTTGTCGTTGTTCAATGATTTCGTCATTAAATTCAAACACTTTGCCACAATCCACGCAAATAATGTGATCGTGATGCTCACTCGGTGCAAGTTCAAAAACTGATTTATTTCCTTCAAAATTATGGCGAATCAGGATATGCGCTTCGTCAAATTGATTAAGCACACGGTAAACGGTGGCTAAACCAATATCTTCACCACGTTCAAGCAATAGTTTATAAACATCTTCTGCAGAAAAATGCGACATACTATGTTCTTGCATTAAGGCTAAAATCGTTAAGCGTGGTTCGGTGATTTTTAACCCCGCTTTTTTAAGAAGTTTGATATTTTCTTCAGACATAATGTTTCCTTCCTTTTGCTCTTGGTGGGTTATTCAACTAACTCAGCTAAACACATTTCATCAAAAACTTGTTTTGTCCATTTTTCAACACGTTCTGCGGTGAGTTCGGGTTGACGATCTTCATCAATACATAAACCGACAAATGTGTTTTCATCAATCAATGCTTGGGAAACTTCAAAGGTGTAACCTTCTGTTGGCCAATGACCAACGATAATCGCTCCTTTCGGTTCGATAATATCGCGTACCGTTCCCATTGCATCGCAGAAATATTCGGCATAGTCTTCTTGGTCACCACAACCAAAAATGGCGACTAACTTATCGGTGAAGTCAATTTCTTCTAAGGTTGGAAAAAAATCATCCCAGTCACATTGCGCTTCGCCGTAGTACCAAGTCGGAATACCAATCATTAAAAAGTCATAGGCTTCAATATCTTCTTTTGTGCTTTTGGCGATATCACGAATATCTACCACTTCTGAGCCTAATTGTTTTTGAATCATTCGTGCAATGTTTTCAGTATTGCCCGTATCACTACCATAAAATAAACCAACGATAGCCATTTTTATTTCCTATGTTCTTGAAATTTAAAATATTCTTGTAAAATCGTTACGATTAACTCTGAACGACTAACACGCTGTACAGACGCTAAATCTTCTAATTTTTGAACAATATCCGTATGCAATTTTAGCTCAACACGCTTTAACCCACAGGATTTATCTCGTCTAAGCTGATTACGTTTGTTGATACGCAGTTGTTGTTCTCGGGTCAGCGGATTTGTTTTTGGGCGTCCCACTTTGGGTGTGTTAGCAAACAGATCTAAGGTTATGCAATCTGCATCTTGTTTTGCCATTTTTCAAATCACTGAACTGGTTAAAATGTAGCTAATTGAGAATGATAAGCTACAACTACTTATGATCGCGAACTATATCATAATTCATAGTTGATTAAAACCCTCAACCTTTGATTGGTGAGATTGTTATTGGCTATCTAAAAAACGCTGAATAATGCGAATGATCGCTTCCGGTTTTTCCGCATGCACCCAATGTCCGCTGCCGTTAATGGTAAAGGACGTGGCTTGCGGAAATTGCGCTAAAATCTGCTCGCTATATTCTGGCTGAATATAATCCGACTGCCCACCTTTAATAAATAGGGTAGGGTTGGGGTAAAAACAAGTTTGCCAATCCATAATATTGGCATAATTTTGTTGAAGTGCGGTCAAATTAAAGCGAAATTTTTCCGCCGATTGGCCGTCAAAGGATTTCAGCATAAATTGTTGAATGCTTTCTTGTGGGATATGTTGGCTTAAAATCGGTTTAGCCTGTTGGCGAGTTTCAGGCTGCGCGGCTTTAACGGCAAATAATCCAGCAAAAATGCTATCGTGGCCGTGTTCGCCATATTTCACGGGCGCAATATCAATCACGATCAATTTTTCCACTAAATCAGGGCGAAGTGCGGCGGCTTTCATTGCGGTTTTTCCGCCCATAGAATGGCCGATTAAGATCACTTTTTCTAGCTCTAAATGCTCAATGGTCGCTAATAGATCTTCTGCCATTAGTTCATAATTCATTGATTCAGAATGAAAACTCTGTCCGTGATTGCGTAAATCTACGCGTAAAATAGGGTAATGTTCCGCAAAAGCGCGAGCGATCACCCCTAAATTATTCATATCGCCAAATAAGCCGTGAATAAACACCAAGGTAGGGTTGCTAGTCGGTTGTTTTAATTGATGAAATTGAAAATTGAGTAATTGCGTTTGCGACATAATTTTTGCGTGAGTATTTGAAAATAAATCGCTATAATGTTGCAAAAGCGTAAAGAGATCAAGCAACTGGAGAGAAAAAATGAAAATTATTGAAGTAGATGAAGAACTTTATCAATACATAGCCAGCCAAACCCGATCTATCGGTGAGAGTGCTTCTGATATTTTACGCCGTTTACTCAATTTTCCTGCGGTGCGCGCGGATAACAATGTTGCGATTGCGCCAAGCCTTGCAGCTGATAATCAAAGTGCGGTGGAAATTTCCAATGAATTTGCACAGTCGAATGAAAAAGTGGAAGAAAAGCCAGCGGCAAAAGAAAAAGTGTCCACTAAAAAACAATCTGATGAAGCGATCCAAAAAGTGGTTGGCAAAGTGCGTGAATTGATCCAGTCGGCAGATTTCCAACAAGAAAGCAAAGCCGTAGTGCGCTTTTTAGCCATTTTACGCGTGCTTTATCGCACCAATCCAGAAAGTTTTGCGCAGGCAACAGAATCTTTACAAGGCCGTACGCGCGTTTACTTTGCACGCGATGAAGGCACCTTATTAATGGCGGGTAATCACACTAAACCAAAACAAATTCCTGATACGCCATATTGGGTGATCACCAATACGAACAGTGGGCGCAAAATGTTAATGCTGGAAGGGGCGATGCAATCAATGCATTTGCCAGAAGAATTAATTGATGAAGTGCGGTCATTTTTCACTGCAAATTAATTGGCATTATAATGACATACCTTTGGCAACATTATGCCGCTCAGCCTGATTATCAACATAAAGTAGCCTTGCGTAATGAGCAAGGCGAACTTTTTTCTTGGCGACAACTTAGCGAAAAAATTAATGCCGTGGCTTGCGCGTTTTCTCAGCAAGGGGTAAAGGCGGGCGATGGTATCGCGTTGTGCGGAAAAAATAGTTTTGCTCTATTGCTTGCCTATTTAGCAGGAATTCAGCTTGGCGCAAGAGTGCTAGGGATTAACCCCGCCTTTCCAGAAGAAAAGATCGCGCAATTATGTGAAAACGCAGCAGTGCAATTTTATTATGAGCCTAAGGGTGAAAAAATATTGCAAAATTGCACCGCACTTTTGATTTCATCGAATTTGCCACATTCTTCTACATTAAAAGAAAAGGCAATGGCGGATTACGATCCTAACTGCCCCGCGACAATGACGCTTACATCAGGCTCAACAGGCAACCCTAAAGCGGTGGTGCATACTGTGCAAGGGCATTTGGATAATGCACAAGGCGTGTGCGAGTTTATGGTCTTTGGGGCTGAAAATGCGTGGTTACTTTCTTTGCCTTTATATCACGTTTCAGGGCAAGGCATTGTGTGGCGCTGGCTGTACGCTGGAGCAAGGTTGCACTTACCAAATGAGAATTTTTATACGGAAGCAGCTAGTGTTTCACATCTTTCCCTTGTGCCAACCCAGTTGCAACGGTTTATCACTTATTTACAACAACGTCCTGAACAACCTATTCACACGCAACATATTTTATTGGGCGGTAGCCATATTCCCCTTGCTTTAACACAACAGGCGGCACAATATCACCTGACTTGTTATTCAGGTTATGGAATGACGGAAATGGCCTCCACCGTTTGCGCGAAAAAAAGTGATCAATATAGTGGCGTGGGTTTGCCGCTCAAAGGACGAGAACTTGAACTTATTGACGGCGAAATTTGTTTGCGTGGAGCAGGCTTAGGGCTAGGCTATTGGCAACAAGGTGAAATATTGCCCCTAGTGCAACAAGACGGCTGGCTTCATACCAAAGATTTGGGCGAATGGCAAAATGGCGAGCTACGCATTTTAGGGCGTTTAGATAATATGTTTATTTCGGGCGGTGAGAATATTCAGCCTGAAGAAATTGAACGGATAATCTTGCATTATCCAGAAATAAAACAAGTGGTTATTCTGCCTGTGGAGGACAGCGAATTTGGTCAGCGTCCAGTGGCAATGGTTGAGTTCGCCAATGGATTTAGCCAAAGTGCGGTGGAAAATTTACGCATTTGGCTTGCCACAAAATTAGAAAAATTTAAACAACCCATACACTATTTTCCGCTAGATGTGGCACAATGGGAAAAAGAGGGTGTGATTAAAATTTCACGCAACATGTTAAAAGTAGTATTACAGCAATTAATGGGATAATTAATGAGAGTTATTAAAACCTTTTTTATTTTTATTGTTTTATTGATTTTTGCCAATTCTGTATTAGCTGAGTTACCCTCTATGCAGCAGATTCAAGGACAACTGGCAGCAGCAAAAGAAATGGATCAAGCAGATTCTGCCGATAGAGCACGGATTGCTAATCTAGAAGAAGTTTTAGATTTTCTAGAAAAAATTGACAAGCAAAAGCAGGATTATACGGCATTAAAAAATTTAATTGATAATGCGCCACAAAATATTGTTGCGACACAAAATCGCCTAGACAAATTAAAAAATAAAAATCTTCCTTCCGAGCAAGAGTTATTGAATTTTTCTTTGTCAGAGTTACAGACAGAATTGATTACGACACAACAAAATTTACAACAGGTGCAAACAGATTTGGTAGCAATTAATGCTCAGTTAGTGAGCCAGCGTGCTGCACCAGAGCGTGCGCAGTCTGCATTGAGCGCAAATCTATTAAGATCACAAGAAATTGATAAGCAATTATTTAGTTTAGCACCAGATTCTAGCGATAAAATAAAATTAGATGCAGAATTAGAATATCTGAATCAACAAAATTCTTATAATCAATTATTATTGCAAGGGAATAATGATCTTACTTCCTTATATACTATTCAATCAGAAGAAAAAACATTAGAACAGCAACAGTTACAAAATAAATTATCTTTATTACAGCAAGTGATTAACGAAAAAAACTTGCAAGAAACACGCCAACAAGCAGAACAACTAAAGCAATCTCAACATAATAGCTTAACTACAAATCCAGCCATTTTAGATCAGCAAAATGTTAATTTACAAATTAGCCAAGATCTAATTAAAGAAACAACACAATTAAATATTCTTTCGCAAGATAATTTACGCATTAAAAGTGTATTGGATAATTTACAGCAAACAGAACGTAATATTAATGAGCAAATTAGTGCGTTACAAGGTACTTTAGTGCTTTCTCGGATTATTAATAAACAGAAACAGTTATTACCTCAAGATCAAATGATCCAAGGTTTATCTAAACAAATTACGGATCTTCGCGTGAAGATTTTTGATCTAACGGAATTAAGAGATAATTTATATGACACTGGAAGTTACATTGCGAATTTAGAAAAAAGAGCTAATACGACCTTCAATGATGGAGAAAAAACACAGCTTAATAATATTTTACAAGAAAGACGAAGATTATTATCTGATACCATCACAATATTAAATAATCAGCTTAATTTAGCAATTAATATTGAGTTGAACCAACAACAAGTTAGCGCTATTAGTGACACTTTAGAAAGTAAACTAAAGCAACAAAGTTTTTGGGTTAGGAGTAACCCACCAATTGACCTTGATTGGATTGCCAACTTTTTACCAAAATTACAATTTCAGCTAAAAGATATTTCTAAGTTAATTAACTTTTCAAACTGGAAAGAGAACATTTTACCAGCCACCTCATCTATTTTATTTTTATTATCTATTGTGGGATTAATTCAGTGGCGAAAAGATAAAATTACACAGCGATTAGCATTGATTAATAGCCGTATTAATACCTTAAAAGGTGAGCGTCAGCGTTATACACCAGAGGCTATTTTTTGGACATTAATTCTCTGTTTACGTTCAACTTTTATGTTTCTTTCTGCATTGCTTTTGGTGTTAACTGTTTGTTTTGAATCCCCCGAAAATTTCTTATTTTGGGCGGTGAGAATGGCGGGCTATTGGCTATTATTTGCCTTTATTTTGGCCATGTTGCGGCCAAATGGATTGGCTTATCGTCATTTTAATATGCCGCAATATAACGTACAGTTATTCTATTCCGTATTTAAGCGTTCGGTATGGATTAATGCCTTATGGTTAAATGCTGCGATTTTTACCTATTTGGATACAGGCATTACGAATGATGTATTAGGTGAATTGTTAACAATCTTTATTTTAGTGATTACTTTATTTATTGTTGGTCCTCGTTTACGCTATGCGGTAACCATTTATCAGCAAACTCAAGAGCAATCTGGTGAGCAAAGCCATTTTCTCAGAGTGGCAAGATTAGTTTTAGTGATCGCACCACTAGCCTTAATTGTACTAATTATTATGGGCTATTATTATACTGCACTTAATTTGATGGAACATTTGATCTCCTCTTATTTTGTGTTAGTGATCTGGATGATTGCTCGAGATGTAGTCTATCGTGGCTTTACCGTATCGGCTAGACGCCTTGCGTATCAACGTTTGCAAGACAAAATTCAGGCACAACAAGCGCAAAAAGAAGAGAATAATAATGATCTTAATCCAGACTATTCACGTGCAGAAAGCCTAGCGATTTCGCAAGTCAAAAGCCAAGTGAAAAGTGTGGTGGATCTTTTATTATGGGTAGCATTATTTGGTTTGTTTTATTGGGTATGGTCTGATTTACTTACGGTTGCCTATTATCTGGAAGGGGTAACCTTGTGGCAACAACAGGTGGTAACAGAAACGGGCACAGTGAGTGAATCCATCACCTTGCTGAATTTATTATTTGCTTTAATTATTATTATCGGTACTTATGCGTTAGTGAAAAATATTGGCGGTTTGCTCGAAGTATTAGTATTTTCACGAATGAGTTTTTCGCAAGGAACGCCTTACACCATAACAACATTACTTACTTATTTTATTATTGCTATTGGTGGTGGAGTAGCGTTTTCTGTATTAGGAATGTCGTGGTCAAAATTACAATGGTTATTTGCCGCACTTTCAGTCGGCTTAGGTTTCGGCTTGCAGGAAATTTTCGCTAACTTTATTTCAGGTATTATCATCTTATTTGAACGCCCTGTACGTATTGGCGATGTGGTTACCATTGGCGAATATTCAGGCACGGTATCGAAAATTCGTATTCGTTCCACCACCTTGATTGATTTTGACAAAAAAGAAGTCATTGTGCCTAATAAAGCCTTTGTAACAGAACGTTTGATCAACTGGGCCTTGACGGATTCAGTGACTCGTGTGGTGATTAATGTCGGTGTTGCTTATGGTTCCGATTTAGAATTGGTTAAACGTTTGTTGTTGCAAGCAGCGGATGAATGTGAATATGTTTTGAAAGATCCTGAACCGATGGCCTATTTTCTTGTATTTGGAGCCAGTACTCTGGATCATGAATTACGTGTTTACGTTAATAACTTAAATGAAAGGACACAAACGATTGATCTTTTAAATCGTCGAATTGATGAACTTTTTGCCGCTCATGATGTAGAAATTGCATTTAACCAGCTTGATATTTTTATTAAAAATCAAGCAACGGCAGAGCAAATTAAAATTATGTCGGAAAATTTAGCGAAATCATAAGAAATAAAATAAGGAAAAATGATGGCAGGAAACAGTATTGGACAACTTTTTCGAGTAACTACTTTTGGTGAATCCCATGGCGTTGCCTTGGGCTGTATTGTGGACGGCGTACCACCGGGGCTTGAACTTTCTGAGCAGGATATTCAGCCAGATTTGGATCGCCGTAAACCCGGCACTTCACGTTATACCACACCAAGACGAGAAGATGACGAAGTACAAATTCTCTCAGGGGTGTTTGAAGGGAAAACCACTGGCACGAGTATTGGAATGATCATCAAAAATGCCGATCAACGTTCGCAAGATTATGGCGAAATCAAAGATCGTTTCCGCCCAGGTCATGCCGATTATACTTACCAACAAAAATACGGCTTGCGTGATTATCGTGGTGGTGGACGTTCTTCCGCGCGCGAAACGGCAATGCGTGTGGCAGCTGGGGCAATCGCGAAAAAATATCTGCGTGAACATTTTGGTATTGAAGTGCGCGGTTATCTTTCACAAATTGGTTCAGTGAAAATTGATCCAAAAGCGGTAGAAAACATTACACAAATTGATTGGCAGCAAGTAAACAGCAACTCATTTTTCTGCCCCGATCCAAGTGCGGTGGAAAAATTTGATGAATTAATCCGCGAGTTGAAAAAAGAAGGCAATTCAATCGGTGCTAAATTAACTGTGGTAGCAGAAAATGTGCCAGTAGGCTTGGGCGAACCGGTTTTTGATCGCCTTGATGCTGATTTGGCCCACGCGTTAATGGGCATTAATGCGGTGAAAGCGGTGGAAATTGGTGATGGCTTTGCAGTGGTGGAGCAAAAAGGCTCGCAACACCGTGACGAAATGACGCCAGCAGGTTTTTGTTCTAACCACGCAGGGGGAATTTTAGGCGGCATTAGTTCGGGCCAACCGATTATTGCGACCATTGCGTTAAAACCCACTTCGAGTATCACCATTGCAGGGCGTTCAGTGAATTTGGATAATGAGCCAGTGGACGTGATCACCAAAGGGCGCCACGATCCTTGCGTAGGCATTCGCGCCGTACCGATAGCTGAAGCAATGACCGCTATTGTTTTACTCGATCACCTATTAAGATTTAAGGCACAATGTAAATGAAAAATTTAACCAAATTATTAAGCGCGGTGCTTTTTTGCACAATTTTTTCCGCTAGCAGCGCAATGGCAGGTCCAGAATATTGGCAGAAAGTCAAACGCCCCATTGCAGGCGAGCCAACCCCCGTGGGATCTTATAGCAATGGCTGTATTATCGGTGCGCAACCTTTGCCTTTTAATGGTGAAGGTTACCAAGTGATCCGCACCAGCAAAAATCGCTATTACGGTCACCCAGATATGATTGCCTATTTGCAACGCTTAGGTAAAAAAGCTAAAGCGGCAGGCATTCCAACAATGCTTATCGGTGATATTGCAATGCCGGGGGGCGGACGCTTTTTAACGGGACATGCCAGCCATCAAATGGGCTTGGACGCCGATATTTGGCTACGTTTAGGACGCTTATCCGATAAAGATGCACAAAATCCAGCGGGAATGGGCTTGCTAGTGGTGGATCGCAAAGCGCAACGTGTTGATGATACTGTATGGAACGACAATCACGCCAATTTAATTCGTTTAGCGGCGCAAGATAAGCAAGTGGCACGTATTTTCGTCAATCCTGCGATTAAATTGAAATTATGCCAAACGGTGCGTGGTGATCGCAGTTGGTTGCAGAAAATCCGCCCGTGGTTTGGACACGATTCCCATTTTCACGTTCGTTTAACTTGTCCGAAAGGCGCGACTTACTGTGAAAATCAAGCGCCTGTCCCTGCAGGTGAGGGCTGTGGTGATGAGCTATATTCTTGGTTTAAACCGGCGAAACCTTCAACAGGAACAAGCAAACCTAAAGCGCGTCCACCTGAGCCATTTTTATGCCAGCAAGTGAGCCACGCTCCAAACCAAAGCGAATGGTTGGAATAATCCCTAGAGTCACAATTAAAGTAATAACATAACAGCGGAAATAGGATCGAAAAATGGAAATCAGCCTAAACCTTATTGCGTTATTATTTTTCGTGGCATTGATTGCTGGATTTATTGACGCCATTGCTGGTGGCGGTGGTTTAATCACCATTCCCGCCTTATTGATGACAGGCGTTCCCCCGGCAATGGCATTAGGCACGAACAAACTGCAGGCCTGTGGCGGATCATTTTCCGCTAGCTTTTATTTTTTACGCAAAAGAGCGGTGGATTTAAAAGAAATTTGGCTGCTTGTGTTAATGACCTTTATTGGCGCAGTGCTTGGCACAATCCTTATTCAGTTAGTGGATAGTGCGCTGATTAAAAAAGTCATTCCATTTTTAGTGCTAGCCATTGGCTTGTATTTTTTATTCACCCCAAATTTAGGCGATGAAGATCGGCACAAACGCATTTCTTACGCCACTTTTGCCTTTAGTGCAGGATTTGGAATTGGCTTTTATGACGGTTTCTTCGGGCCAGGAACAGGTTCATTGCTAAGTTTAGCTTTTGTCACTTTGCTTGGTTTTAATCTTGCGAAAGCCACGGCTCACGCTAAAGTGCTAAATTTCACGTCAAATATTGCCGCACTTTTGCTTTTTCTCATTGGCGGACAAATTTGGTGGGAAGCGGGGCTGGTAATGATGTTAGGACAAATTATTGGCGCAAATTTAGGCGCGAAAATGGTGCTAAGCAAAGGCAAGCAGTTAATTCGCCCAATGGTGGTGATAATGTCTTTTATTATGACCGCCAAAATGGCTTATGATCAAGGCTGGTTCGGTTAGTTGAGGTTTTATGGCACAACAAAATGATGATGTACGCTTAACCGCGCGCGTGGGTTATGATCCTAAATGGCAATGGGCGTTTTTATTGCCAAAATATTGGGGCGTTTGGCTTGGTATTTTTGCCTTGGCGCTATTTGCCTTTGTGCCTTTTCGCTTAAGGGATAAGATTGCTGCGAAAATTGGCTTACTTGTTGGGCAAAAAGCGAAAAAACAACGTCATCGTGCAAGGGTAAATTTGCAATATTGTTTCCCTGATTGGACAGAAAACCAGCGCGAAAAGGTAATTGATGAAATGTTTATCACTGTCAGCCAAGTGATGCTTGGCATTGGTGAAATTGCGTTGTGTTCTAAAAAACATCTGCAACAACGTAGCGAATTTATCGGCTTTGAATATATTCAGCAAGCCAAAGCAGCAGGGTATAACATTATTTTAATGGTGCCACACGGTTGGGCGATTGATGCGTCGGGGATTATTTTGCATACTTACGGAATGCCAATGACCTCAATGTATAATCCCCACCGTAACCCGCTGGTAGATTGGCTGTGGACGATGACACGTCAGCGTTTTGGTGGCAAGATGCATGCTCGACAAAATGGCATAAAACCTTTTCTTAACGCAGTAAAAAAAGGCGAAATGGGATATTATTTACCAGATGAAGATTATGGCGAAGAATTAAGTGAATATGCTGATTTTTTTGCCACTTATAAAGCCACCTTGCCAGGCTTGAATAAAATGGCAAAACTGGCAAAAGCCGTGGTGATCCCAATGTTTCCGCGTTATAACGCAGAGCGTGGTAAATATGAAATGGAAATTCACCCGCCAATGCCAATCAGCGAAGAGCCTGCACAAATGGCACGGGAAATGAATAAAGAAATTGAGCAATTTGTTACCCCAACGCCAGAGCAGTATGTATGGATTTTGCGTTTATTAAAAACTCGAAAAGATGGTGCGGATATTTATCGTTAAATTGTATAATCTGTGGTAA
>NZ_JAKKOD010000002.1:0-67500 GCF_026226775.1 Avibacterium sp. 21-586
CTAAATGGCCTAAATGCATTTTCTAAGCATATTTCTCCATTAGCTCTATCATTGGTTTATATCTATCTTGTTTCCCAAGGTATTTTTTTACGCTATATTCGCCACTGGCATCACATTTTCTAAACCTCTTTAAACTCAGCACCAGTTAAAGCATTTTTTATGATCTCTTTTTTTATACTTTCACTAATAATAATCGCTACAGAAAACTTGCTTAAACGAAATAACGCCTTATTAATCTTTGAATAATCTAATTTCAGTTTATAAAAACTGTCATATTCACCAGCCAAGTCTGGCCTTATAGGATCATCCTTCTCAAACTTAGTAAATTCTGAACGATTTTCATCAACACAATCAATTTCATTATGAATGACCATGGCGAAATATTTTTTTATTGTTTTTTTATTTTCTATTTTGACAGGAATAAAAGATAGACCATTAGTATTCTCTATCAAAACTTTAAAATCTTCACTCACAATAGGAACGTTAAATGGAACCATAGTTGTATAATCAAGTTCTTCTCCATCTTGAATTAATCGTATTATCAGATTAGTTTCATGAATCTCTGCATTTATTAATTTCCAATTATCAATGCTATGAATACCTCCTAAATACCAACGGTTTGGGTAGTCAATATCATCTAATAATCTATAATATTTCATTAATTACTCCTTGGTTAGCCATTTATTCACTTGTGTACCTGGTGTTTGTGCGTCTTTACCAATTTTCTCTAGCGTAGATTCCACTGCCTGTCTATACTCCTGGGTTTTAGGAGAAAGACCTATAGTTCTTCTAGATAATTTATCATATACATATTGATGGTATTCCTTAGGATGTGGTCCTTGATGTCCAAATACCTTAACTTTATTAATTGCATCATTAAAACTTAAATTTGCTCCATCAAATATCTCTTTAAATACAGGCGTCCAAGGTCCTCCATTTGCTGTTGATATACAGTTTTTGTCTGTACAAATATGGTGGATTGGTGTTTTTTGACTTAATGTATTTTTTAATACTAAAGGTTTTGATACATTTATTTGCAAACCATTATCATCAATCATCATAAATTGATTAGACAACGTTCCATTAGAAGAGATTCTTTGATAAATAGTGCTATTTGTGACAGCATCTTTTATCCCAGTATTTATGAGTTTTCCTCCGTTAGGTCCTTCAACTATACCGAGTGATAATGTTCGATAATTATTTCCTAGCTCATTGCCTGTTACATAACTTAAGCTTCCTCCCCGAGTAATTTTTTCAAAAGCAGCCACTGTCGCTTTTTGACCTAATATACTTGCACCTTTAACCGCAGCACTCCCAGCTTTCACAACAGGAGCAAATTCAGCCAAAACACTTCCACCCCGAACTAATGGAATTAATGTCGTTTCTATCGACATATCCTTACCATACAGATAATTCACATCGGACTGATTGTAATGAGTACGTAAGATATCTTTTGGGGCACTAGTCAGTGTTGACCATTTTTCACCTATACAACGAAATGGTGATTTGACACACTCCGAAGCACTATAGGCTATATTTTGTGTCAGTGTCTTGCCTGTGTCGAGTGGATGATTTAGCAAAGCTCGCCCTGAGCTAGAAAGCCCATCAAGTACATCGCTTCCACTTTTTACTATGAGGTTATTCCGAATTTCAGGGATTAATGCGTTGGTTAAAACCTGATTATTCGCTTTGTCATATTGTGTGGCTAAACCTGAATATTTCCCTGTGGAATAATATTCATCTTTTATGGCACTAAATAATTTTTGTTTTTCACCATTCGCATTGATAAAAAAGGCGGGGTCTTCACCAAGAGGTAGTGGCACGCTATTAGAATAGCTAGCAGCACTTGCACTACGTAAAAACTGTAATGCTTCCTTATCTTGGGTGTTAATCATTTGTTTCCAAGCGTAATCTACCTCTTGAGCCGCTTGAATAATTAGACGTTCTTCTGCTGTTTTTTCATCAATACCTTGTTCTTCAGCAAAACGTTTTGCATTCTCTTTTATCCACTTCATTTCATCTGGATGCAACTGGCGATTGTTCCAATCTGTATTGGCTGCTGCGGTGATTGCGCCCGCGTTGCCATTGCCTACTGCCGCACCAATAGCTAAGCCTGCTGCGCCATCCACAAACGCTTTGCCTGCCTTGCCAAATTTAGCTTCTGCGGTTTCACCTAATTTTTCAATGACTGGGGCAGCAAGAGATGTTGTGCCAGCCGCAGCGGCACCATTGACATTGCCCGTGAGTAATCCCCCTACCGCAGCGTGCAATGCCGCTCTACCAATGCCACCTTCTTTCCAAAGATTGTAGCGAGTTTGGTTTTCATTGAGATAGCTTGTTAGTTGAGCTAGTTCGCTTTGTAGTTTTGCTCGCTCTTCTGGGGTGGTGGTGCTTGACAATGCGGCTTCAACCTGTGATTTTCGCGCAGATAAAATTTCATAATTTTGCACCGCACCTAATTTTTCTGAAGCCCAAGCGACACCTTGTGCAGCAACAGGGGCGAAGTTTTTGGTCACCTCTTGTTGAATCGCTAATTCTTTACTTAACGCCTCTTTATCAAAGTTATTTTCAAGCACCCCTGCATTCGCTTGGGCATTCTCTGTAGTAATCTCTGTTTTGATTTCTTTCAGTGTTTCTGCAACAGATTTTCCTGTGAGCGCTTGCTGAGCTTGTTCATCTCGAATATGAAGATTGGTGGTGTTAATGCCACTTTTTGTTAAGCTAGATTGGCTGTCTTTGTCATAACCAAAGCCGATACCTTGATTGACTCGAGTTGCCCGCGAACCATCTTCATTTAGGATAATATTGTCGTCCTTATCTCTTACCTGACGACTGTCCCAACCGCCATTAATGTCTGCTTGTACGCCAACACCAAAAGCAGTTCCGCTATAATTTGCATGGTTTTCAATATCAGAATAGGAAAGTGTTCCCGTCTCAAAACGGTTTTTACCTTCTGCTTTGTTTGCCTGATACATCAGAACCTATAATGCCTATAATGTTAATTTCTATACTTCATATTTTCTATACAAGTTTTAGTATTATCTCCATCTTGAGCTAGACACCATCTTAAAGGTGGTCTAAAACGAAGTCCTGAATCATAAAGACACTGAAAAAGATATTTTTGATTTAAATAGATAACCTCTTTATATTTTTTGTATTCATTGGTATTTTTATATATCTTTTCCCAAGATGTATCACCTTTATTAAATAACCCCCTTTGAGTCTCATCTAACATATTATAAGATTTTCTATCACAATCACCCCATATTTTTTTTTCCTGTTCTTCATTCATTTCTTTAGGAGGTAGCCAGTATCTAAAAGATGGAGGGGAACCATTAGCAAGATAACATCCAGATAATAATAAAGGGAGTAATAATATAATTATTCTCATTATTTTTTCTCCTCCTGATTATTTAAAATAATACCATTGTTAAAATTAATATGTTTTGTTTTTGGGCCAATTTTTCCCCATATAGTATTTTGATATTCTTTAAATTGTTCTACTTTCTCTTTTTGTACTTTACCATCTTTATCTGTATTCAAAAACCGTACCGCCTCCTCATCCCGATAATATGCCTCAGTATGATGCCCCATTAGCATATCCCAAAGTGGAACCCCTGTACTATTATTTCCTGTAGTATTCGTATTCCCTATACCAATACTTAAATTCCCTGGTACAAATGGCAAATTAATTCCTGTTGCCACAATATCTCTCGGCGCAGAAGCATATTCCACACTTCCATCTCTGAATAAGCCAGCTGCTGTTTCGGTATAGCCTTTATCATATAAACCACCTGATAAAGTGGCTGCCAGAGTATTATTCGTTATTGGATACGATGTTCCTACAACATACGCATTTAATGTTGTATTTTTGAATGACATCCCCTCATGCTTCGCCCAATTCATGGCATTTTTTGTACCTGAAGCACCTAAGCTATGATTAACTTGGGATAAGTCTACTCGATTCGTTGGATTCTGACGATTATATTCATCTAATAATCCCCAGATTTTAGCTTGATCTCGACTTGCATTTGATGCACCAAAAATACTTGGCATATCCAATCCTCCTCTTACTCGCTCAAATAGGGTATAAATCAGTTCTGACGGTAGAGAAGAATACTCTCTTCTTACAATTAAAGAATCATTGTTTAAGTATTCCTTTCCGCCATATTGAATTGCACCTATTGTTCTATCTTCATCAGACTCATTCATTATGCCGTGAGCATAAAGACGAGCTAATAACTCCGCTTCCTCTTTAGTTTTTGGCACTGTGAGCTGATCAACATTTACTTCGGATACCTTGATACATTCAATACTTTGACAATTCTCGTCTTTTTTATGTTTTAAATAGATATTTTGCTCATTTTTCTCTATTTGATAGTAGATTTCATCACCTTGATCATTAACATTATTGACAAACTCCGTTGCAGTATTTAAATCACGCTCTAAATCTGAACGAATAGTTTCAATATCAGCTTTTTCAACACCTTGGTGAAGATTGATTTTAGTAAGCCCTTGTAAACTTTCCTCAACTGTTTTTCCGCTTATCTTTTGTTGAGCTTCGTGATCACGAATAGTAATATTGGCGGTATTGATTGAGCTGGTTGTTATACCCGTTTCGCTCCCTTTATCTTTCACTTGACTCTAATAGAGTGGTTGCAATGCCTTTTTCTATTCCTTAGTTACCTTCAGCATTTTTTGTGCTTTATCTATGCATTTAGGTGTTTCTTAGAGTATGCAGTCAAAATACATCCTGATAATTGAAGAGAAATAGCAAAAATAACGTTTCATTATGTTTTGCTTTTGATATTAGAATTGATAAATCTCATCATAACGTGAAAAATTATTTGGCGAACGTGGGCGGAGTCGAACCGCCGACCTGTCCCTTAGGAGGGGACTGCTCTATCCTGCTAAGCTACACGTTCTTTTAAATCTCAATTTTACACAAATATGTGATGATGAAAAGCAGAGAGTGAAAAATAAAGTGCGGTGCATATTTTATCAATTTTTTAGTAAGAAAAGAGATAATAATTAGATATGAAAAAGCCACTAATTTCCATTAGTGGCTATTAAGAATTTGGCTCCTCCTGCTGGACTTGAACCAGCGACATATGGATTAACAGTCCACCGTTCTACCGACTGAACTAAGGAGGAATAGTGGTGCCTCGAGGCGGAATCGAACCACCGACACGGGGATTTTCAATCCCCTGCTCTACCGACTGAGCTATCGAGGCAACTCATCATTGGTGCGTATTAAACGATTTTTACCGCGTTAAGTCAATCATTAATTTTAACTTTTTTGCTTTTTTTTGTTTGTTTGAATATTTAACAAGCGAAATGCATAGAAATACGGCAAAAATCGCATAAAAAAATGAAGCCTCCTCTAATTTTTATCGTCTAACACGATAGCTTTTTTGTGCCTTATCCACTTTAATTAAGTAATTTCTTGCTTGTGAAGATGGGTGTGCCGTGGTTAAAATGCGGTACACTTGCTCAGGATATAACCGGTTGATTTGTTCAATTGCCATATCTTTATCTTCGTGGAATACCCGCAACACAGCACCTGCGCCACTGTTATAAGCAGAAATCATAGCAAAACGTTTAGAGGTTGGATTACTAATACCATCTAAATATTTATTTTGTAATAGCCATAAATAAGAGGCACCTGTATCAATATTTTTTTCAGGATCAAATAAATAATTTTTTGATGGCTGACCACCACGGCCTTTCATTTGAAATACATCACGCCCAGCAGTACGAGGTACCACTTGCATTAAACCAATCGCATTTGCATAGCTAATGGCATAAGGGTTGAAACTGGATTCCGTTTGCATAATACCTAAAATCAAGCTTTCATCAAGGTTATAGCGTCTAGCAGCGCGGCGTACCATTGGTAGGTATTTTTTCGCACGCACTGCAACATGGTTAGCAATCATTGGGATCACTACGAACTGTACCATTCTGCCGTTACTCAAGCGACGTGTTTGCAATTTGTTTTGCAGGAGATAATCAGCAAAATTACCTGCGATAAACTCATTAGTGATTTGTTGACCTAAATTATCCACTACCTGTCCCACAAGAAATGGACGAGAGCTTATGGGTACATCACCGGAAGCAAATAAATCAATTCCATTCGCATCCGATCCCATTAATAACGTATGCACAATAGAATTATGAAGACGGCTAAGATCTTGCAGAGTTTCTACAGTGATCGTTCCTTCATCAAAACTGACGTGGCTACGGGTATAAAAACTATCGGTGTATTTCACATAGTCTTTACGGCTAGCTACTAATAATTCGTTTACGCCCCAAATTTGATCGATATTATGGGAAAATTGCCCCGTTAAAATATCTAGCCCGCGTGTATCTTTGCTGAACGCTTCATCATCATAGATACGCTTCTGGCTCGAACCTCCACAGGCAAATAAAAAGGGAATAATTAATGCAATAACATATTTTTTCATCATTATTTTTCTTCTGGTGGAACATAGCCTTCAATATGAACATCTTTGCCTTCAAATAAGAAATTCACCATTTCTTGCTCTAATAATTGGCGGTGTTCGGTATTCATCATATTTAATTTTTTCTCATTGACCAGCATTGTTTGTTTTTTCATCCACTCACCCCAAGCCTGTTTGCTGATATTATCGAAAATACGCTTGCCCAACTCACCTGGATAAAGTTGAAAATCTAACCCATCGGCCTCTTGTTTTAAATAGGCACAAAATACCGTTCTTGCCATTATTCTTTTCCTTTTGCTAACTGTAATAAAAGATTTTTGACTGGCGTTGCCAGCCCAATTTGATCAGGATTCCGTGGATCATACCAATATTTGACCGCACTTTGTATAGAAGATTCATACTTGCCGTAATTTTCATCCACTTTTTTCCAATTAGAACGATTCGCGTCCTCTCCACGATATTCCTGTTGAACATAAATAGGGTAGATCATTAGATGAAAATGACTAAAAGTATGACGAAAAGCCGGCCATTCTTGATAGAAAACTACGTTTTGATGAGCTAAATAAGCCAATAAATCCGGCTTGCTGTCAAATTGTGGAAAACAATACAGCCCCCCCCACAAGCCAGCATTTTCACGCTGTTCTAATGCTACCTTGCCTTGCTGCTGCCAAATCAAGAAATAGCTCTGCCGCTCAGGCAAGTTTTTTTTGGGCTTCTTCGCAGGGTAATCTTGCCAATTTTGCTGTAAATTTGCACCGCACTTTGTTGATAATGGACAAAGTGAGCACTTCGGTTTCGAGCGCGTACACACCATTGCACCAATATCCATCATCGCTTGATTAAAATCTGCCACACGCTCTGTTGGTGTCACTTGTGCACTTAATTGCCAAAGCTGATTTTCTACTTTTTTCTCACTCGTCCAACCTTCAACAGTAAAATAGCGCGATAGTACGCGTTTAACATTGCCGTCTAAAATGGGATAAGGGGCATTTAAGCAAGAAGAGAGGATCGCCCCCGCAGTACTTCGTCCAATACCTTTTAATGCCTGTACTTGTTCAAATTCAGTGGGAAAATTGCCCTGATATTGATCACGAATGAGTTGTGCTGATTGATGCAAATTTCTTGCACGAGCGTAGTAACCTAAGCCGGTCCACAAATGTAATACTTCATCAAGTGGTGCGTTGGCAAGTGCAGTGATAGTTGGGAAAGTTTGCATAAAGCGTTCAAAATAAGGAATCACCGTAGCAACTTGGGTTTGCTGCAACATCACCTCTGACAGCCAAACACCATAAAGAGTTTTGTTTCTCTGCCAGGGCAAATGCTTGCGCCCAAATTGATCGTACCAAGTAAGAATCGCGTGTGCGAAAAAATCGTCAAGGGAGGATTGCGCTTGTAACATAGATCTAAGATAAAATAAAAAGGAAAGTGTATCATAGAGTGAAATTGAACAAAATATACAGAAAACATCCCTACTTTTTCCTTTTCCCTTGCGTGATAAGAAACGAACCCATAAAATACCCTCTTAATATAAATTTTTGCATTGTACTAACAGTAAGATATATTTTTACAGTAAGATTTTGAATGATAGAAGAACAGATTAGCTTTGCGGATCAGAAACGAAAAACCGTTGAAACTGCTGAATTCACTGCAGATGGACGCTACAAACGTAAAGTGCGTAGTTTCGTATTGCGTACAGGGCGACTAAGTGATTTTCAACGTAATATGATGAATGAGTATTGGCCAATTTATGGCTTAGCTCACCAAACCGAACCTTTTGATTTTAAAAAGATTTACGGCAACGATAAGCCCGTTATTTTAGAAATTGGCTTTGGAATGGGAAAATCTCTGGTGGAAATGGCGGAGCAAAATCCAGATAAAAATTATCTAGGTATTGAAGTGCATACACCTGGCGTGGGTGCGTGCATTGCTTATTCCGTGGAAAAGAAGGTAAAGAATTTACGCGTTATTTGTCACGATGCCACAGAAATTTTACGCGATTGCATTCCCGATGGTAGCCTTGCTGGTTTACAGCTCTTTTTCCCTGATCCTTGGCATAAAGCGAAACATCATAAACGCCGCATTGTACAGCCACATTTTGTGCAAACTGTCTGTCAAAAACTCGCTAGCCCAGGTTTTATTCATATGGCAACAGACTGGGAAAACTATGCGGAACAAATGTTAGACGTGTTGCAAAACAATCCACAGTTGCGCAATACTTCAGCCACAAAGGACTATATTCCACGCCCTGAAACCCGCCCATTAACCAAGTTTGAACAGCGCGGCCATCGTTTGGGACACGGCGTATGGGATTTATATTTTATTAAAACTGAATAATATCAGCCTAGAAATACGAGGAGAAAACTATGGCTATTCAACGTAATAGAAGACAACGCAAAAAAATGCACCTTGCAGAATTCCAAGAATTAGGCTTTTTAGTAAACTGGCAATTCGTAGAAAATACCCCAATTGATAAAATTGATGAGGTTGTAGATCGTTTTATCAATGAAGTGATTCGTCCAAATGGCTTAGCTTATGAAGGTAGCGGTTATTTACACTGGGAAGGGTTAGTATGCTTAGAAGAAATTGGAAAATGTAATGAAAGCCACCGTGAGCTAGTGAAAAACTGGTTAGAAAGCAATGGATTACAACAAATTGAGATTAGTGAACTGTTTGATATTTGGTGGGAGTACCCAACAAAATAACCTTTCTATAGTTTTATAATTCAAATCCTGCTGTTGCAGGATTTTTTACATGTTTATATTTTAACGCTTATCAAGTGCGGTCATTTTTTATTAGATATTTTAAATATGATGATATAAATGTAAAGAAAACAAAAGGGCATCTTTCGATGCCCTCTCTTAGCTTTTCTCGTGTTACCTAGCTACAATCATTATTTGATGATTTTCGCTACAACACCCGCACCTACTGTACGACCACCTTCACGAATCGCAAAGCGTAAACCTTGGTCCATCGCAATTGGGTGAATTAAGCTTACTGTCATCTTGATGTTATCACCAGGCATTACCATTTCCACGCCTTCTGGTAATTCAATAGTACCCGTTACGTCTGTTGTACGGAAATAGAACTGTGGACGGTAACCTTTGAAGAATGGAGTATGACGACCACCTTCTTCTTTTGATAATACGTAAACTTCTGATTCGAAGTCTGTGTGTGGTGTGATTGAACCTGGTTTCGCTAATACTTGACCACGCTCGATTTCTTCACGTTTTGTACCACGTAATAATGCACCGATGTTTTCACCTGCACGACCTTCGTCAAGTAATTTACGGAACATTTCAACACCTGTTACAGTAGTTTTTGTCGTGTCTTTAATCCCTACGATTTCTACTTCATCACCAGTACGGATAATACCACGCTCAACACGACCTGTTACTACTGTACCACGACCTGAGATTGAGAATACGTCTTCGATTGGTAATAAGAATGGTTGGTCAATCGCACGCTCTGGCTCTGGAATGTAAGTGTCTAAGTGGTTTGCTAACTCAAGGATTTTTTCTTCCCATTGTGCCTCGCCTTCTAACGCTTTTAACGCTGAACCACGTACGATTGGTGTATCATCACCTGGGAAATCATATTGAGAAAGAAGCTCACGCACTTCCATTTCTACTAATTCTAATAACTCTTCGTCATCTACCATATCGCATTTGTTTAAGAATACGATGATGTATGGTACACCTACTTGGCGACCTAATAAGATGTGCTCACGAGTTTGTGGCATTGGGCCATCTGTTGCTGCTACTACTAAGATTGCACCATCCATCTGTGCCGCACCTGTAATCATATTTTTTACATAGTCTGCGTGTCCTGGACAGTCAACGTGTGCATAGTGACGTGTTGGCGTATCGTATTCAACGTGTGAAGTGTTGATGGTGATACCACGCGCTTTTTCTTCTGGCGCGTTATCAATTTGGTCAAATGCACGTGCCGCACCACCGTAGTGTTTTGCTAATACGGTTGTGATTGCTGCTGTTAAAGTTGTTTTACCATGGTCAACGTGGCCGATTGTACCCACGTTTACGTGCGGTTTTGTACGTTCAAATTTTTCTTTAGACATTAAGAGTCCCTCTAGATAAACACGGTTATCGATGGTTCAAAATACCACATTAACCAATTGAATAAGTTTAAACTATTAATTAAAGAGAAAGGTGAAATTAAGGCTGGTGCTGATAGGCGGATTTGAACCGCCGACCTCACCCTTACCAAGGGTGCGCTCTACCAACTGAGCTATATCAGCGCTTTGGAGCGGGCAGCGGGAATCGAACCCGCATCATCAGCTTGGAAGGCTGAGGTAATAGCCATTATACGATGCCCGCAGTCCTAAATTCATCTGTCCCATCAGAATTCATCTAAAAAATGGTGGAGGGAGAAGGATTCGAACCTTCGAAGGCTGAGCCGGCAGATTTACAGTCTGCTCCCTTTGGCCGCTCGGGAATCCCTCCGCACTAAATGAATGAACTTGACTACGATTGGTTATGGTGCCGACTACCGGAATCGAACTGGTGACCTACTGATTACAAGTCAGTTGCTCTACCTACTGAGCTAAGTCGGCATCGTAAGCAAGTGAGGCGTATTATAGGGAAATTTTTACTAGTGACAAGCGTTTTTTTGAAAAAAAATAAATTTTTTCTCTCGTTCGCCTATTTATCAGTCAAAATGAGTGATTTTTATAAAAAAAAGACCTCTCTGTTACAAATTTTACTAATCATAAAAGTATTTATAAGGTATATTTCTATTTATTTCTCTAATATATGAAGACAATATTGTGGAATTTTCTGATTCAGGGTTGCTAAACCAGCGATTAACCCCTTTTCTTTCTTTTAACCGCCAACAATGGGCCGAATTACGCAAATCGGTACCATTAAAACTCACGGAACAAGATCTTAAGCCCTTATTAGGGATCAATGAAGAACTTTCTTTGGATGAAGTTAGAACGATTTATTTGCCTTTGGCTCGTTTAATTAACTACTATATTGAAGAAAACCTGCGTCGCCAAACGGTGTTAAAACGATTTTTAGGTGGCGATGCGCAAAATGTTCCTTATATTATTAGTATTGCAGGCAGTGTGGCTGTAGGTAAAAGCACCTCTGCACGAATTTTACAATCTTTATTATCAAACTGGCCACAGATAAGAAAGGTCGATCTCATTACTACTGATGGCTTTTTATACCCATTAGAAAAATTGAAAAAAGATAATCTTTTGCACAAGAAAGGATTTCCAATATCTTATGATACTCAACGTTTAATTCATTTTCTGGCGGATATTAAATCGGGCAAACGTAATGTTAGTGCTCCAATTTATTCTCATCTAACTTACGATATAGTACCGAACCAATTTGAGTATGTCGATCAGCCTGACATTCTTATTTTAGAAGGATTAAATGTGCTACAGCGTGGTAATAGCAATGCAAATCAAGTTTTCGTTTCCGATTTTGTCGATTTTTCTATCTTTGTTGACGCTGAAGAAAGCTTATTAAAGAAATGGTACATTCACCGTTTCCTTAACTTCCGACAAAGTGCTTTTAATGATCCTGACTCCTACTTCAAACATTATGCAAGCCTTTCCGAACAAGAGGCGATTTCAATAGCAAGTCAAATCTGGGAAGAAATCAACGGAAAAAATCTCAGAGAAAATATTTTACCCACTCGAGAACGGGCTAATTTAATTTTAACTAAAGGTGAAAAACATGCAGTTGAAAGAATAAAGTTAAAACGGTAATTCATCAAAAATTACAAGCATTGCTAATTTTTTGAATGTCCTTTTATCATTAGGCAATTTTTATTGCGTTATTAGCTTATTCAAAAAAGAGACGTTAATTGTAAATTATGTTCCCTTTTAATAAGGGTAGCGCATAATAAACTTCCATTTTATACATTTTATTTAACGAGGAGAAAAGCATGAAAAATATGCTATTAATGAGCGGTTCAAAATATCAAAACACCGGATACTTAGTACATTGTATACCTTGGCTAAAAGATTTTCTGTCCGCATATAAAGGAAAAACCATCGGCTTTGTACCTTATGCAGGAGTGAGTCGTAGTTATGATCAATATGAACAACTGGTCCAGCAAGCTCTTGTAGACTTAGAAATGAATATTATATCGGTCCACCGCGGTAAACAGCATTTAGATATTATTGAACAAGCGGATGTAATTGCTATTGGTGGCGGTAATACTTTCTGTTTACTCAACCACTTATATGAGCATAATTTATTGAATACCATTCGTCAAAAAGTGCAACAAGGGACACCTTATTTTGGCTGGAGTGCTGGGGCAAATGTGGCAGGAAAAACGATTATGACTACAAATGATATGCCAATTCTCTATCCCCCATCTTTTAACGCACTGAATTTATTCCCTCATCAAATAAATCCTCATTTTATTTCAGGTAAAATTGCAGGACATAATGGTGAAAGCAGAGAAGAGCGTTTTGCTGAATTTTTAATTGTTAATCCTGATTCATCCATCTATGCTTTACCTGAAGGTACGGCATTACATATTCAAGGCGAACAAGCTAAAGTATTAGATATCAGTGAATCACAACAAAGTGCGGTACTAAAATTTAGTAAAAATCAACAATCTCAGCACTATGCTCACGACTTAGCTTTTAACTATTAAGGAGAATAACAGTGCTCGAACTCAAATCTTTAATTGCCATTTTGGGAATTATCGCTGCAATTTATCTATTGCTGAAAAAATATGAAACCCGTACTGTGCTGATTGGTCTAGGACTAATCATGTCACTACTAACGCTCAATCCAATGGGGGCATTAAATGCCTTCGCTAAATCAATGACAAGTAGTGGGTTGATTATGGCTATTTGTTCTAGTATGGGGTTTGCTTATGTAATGAAATATACACAATGCGATACCCATTTAGTGCATTTGATGACAAAACCACTTTCAGGATTACGTTTTTTCCTAATTCCATTTGCTACGATTATCACTTTCTTTATAAATATTGCCATTCCATCTGCGGCTGGTTGTGCTGCAGCAGTAGGGGCAACCCTAATTCCCGTATTGAAAAGTGCAGGCGTACGTCCTGCTACGGCGGGAGCTGCAATTTTGGCGGGAACATTTGGATCAATGATGAGTCCTGGTTCTTCCCATTCAGCAATGATTGCCGAAATGTCTAATTTAACCATTACTCAAGTAAATCTTTCTCATGCACCTTATACAATAATCGCTGGTGCAATTGCAGCAGTTTCTCTTACATTAGTAGCACTAATATTAAAAGATTATGGCGAAGAACACCGCCAAGCTTATTTGGCAGATAACAACGACGCAGAAAAATCTTTTCATAAATCTAACATTCTTTTCGCTATTGCCCCTTTATTACCATTAGTAATTTTGGTTCTGGGAGGCACTTCTTTGCAAGAAATCCCTGCCCTTGCTTGGACCAAAATGGGCGTGCCACAAGCAATGTTAATTGGAGCCATTTATGCCATTATCGTAACCCGTGTTTCACCGGCTAAAATTACCAATGAATTTTTCAATGGTATGGGAAATGCTTATGCTGGGGTACTTGGGATAATTATCTCTGCGAGTGTTTTTGTCGCTGGATTAAAATCAACAGGGGCAATCGACAGTGCAATCGAATTTCTCAAACACTCTAATGAATTTGTACGATGGGGGGCCACAATTGGTCCATTCTTAATGGGACTACTTACAGGATCTGGTGATGCTGCCGCAATTGCTTTCAATACAGCCGTAACACCACATGCGGCAGAATTAGGCTATACTCACTTAAACCTAGGCATGGCTGCGGCTATTGCTGGTGCAATTGGACGAACTGCCTCACCAATAGCTGGAGTAACAATTGTGTGTGCTGGCTTGGCGATGGTCAGCCCAGTAGAAATCGTTAAAAGAACAGGATTAGGCATGGTTATTGCCGTATTATTCTTAGCATTATTTATGCTTTAATCATCCACAAACTTAACGAAAATTCATAATAAAGGGGAAGATATTCCCCTTTATTACACATATCTTGTTGAATTAATCAGAACAAAATAACTACTCCCCAAGTCAATAAGACAAACAGCAGTGCAATAAACACAGCAGCCGATCCCTGATCTTTAGCCCTTCCTGAAAGTTCGTGATATTCTTTACCAATCCGATCTACAACGGACTCAATGGCACTGTTAAGTAATTCCACAATCAAAACTAACAATACGGAGCCAATCATTAAAATTAATTCGATTTTGTTACTTGCTAAGAAACAAGCAAGAGGAATTAAAATACAGGCTGAAAACACCTCATAACGAAAAGCTGCCTCATTTTTGAATGCGCTTTTCAAACCTTGTAATGAATAAACTGTAGATTCGATTAAATGGGTCAAGCCAGTTGTTTTTTTCAATTTACTTTCCTTTTTGTTAATTTATTGAGTTATCGGCGTTTTGCCTCAATAACATCATCTAGTTTTGCTAAACGTGCTAAGATTGTACTCAAAATTTGCACATTGTTCAGCTCAATTTCCATATCCATTTTAGCAAGTTGCCTTTTCGTATCTGTACGGCTAGACACCCCCAATACGCTAATTTTTTCGTTCGCCAGTACAGTGGTAATATCACGCAACAAGCCGTGGCGATCACTGGCGATAATGCGAATACTAATGCGGAAACCACTAGCATAGTTTTCGCCCCAAATGGATTCCACCACGCGTTCTGGGTGGCTCGCTTGCAATTCTAAAAACTGTTCGCAATCGCTACGGTGAATAGAAATACCACGCCCCATTGTGATGTAGCCAACAATGTCATCACCCGGAATTGGCTGGCAGCAACGTGCGATGTGATGCATTAAATTGCCTACGCCTTCTACGATCACATAGCCCTTTGACTCATTTTTTTGCGCAGAATTCACCGCACTTTTCTGTGCAACGTGACGTAAAATCTGTTCGTCTGTTTCTTGTGGCGTGGTTTTAATCAGTTTGCTTTGCAAAAAGTTAATCAGCTGATTAAGGCGAATATCGCCACCGCCAATGCCTGCATACAAATCTTCTAAATTTTTCAGATTGTAACGTGGCAAGGCATACTGCTCCACTTGCTTGAGTGCAATGCCTAAACGGGCAATTTCATTTTCCAACAGCTCTTTACCTGCTGGAATATTTTTGTCGCGATCTAATTTCTTAAACCACGCTGCAATTTTGGCGCGCGATTTACTGGTGTTGGTGAAGCCTAAATTCGGATTAAGCCAATCTCGGCTTGGATTTGGCGTTTTTTGCGTGATGATTTCAATTTGATCCCCCATTTGTAGCTGATAAGTAAACGGCACAATGCGTCCGCCCACTTTCGCACCAATGCAACGATGGCCGATCTCACTATGAATAGCATAAGCAAAATCCAACGGAGTTGAGCCTGTTGGCAGGTCTACCACTTCGCCTTTTGGGGTAAACACATAAACTCGATCATCAAACACTTGGCTGCGTAACTCGGCAATCACTTCGCCAGAATCAGTAATATCATCTTGCCACGCTAATAATTTACGCAACCACGCAATTTTATCTTCATAGGCAGAGCGCCCTGTTACGCCCTCTTTATATTTCCAGTGCGCCGCCACGCCAAGCTCAGCATCATCGTGCATTTGTTGGGTGCGAATTTGCACTTCCACAGGCTTACCACCTTTGCCTAACACTACGGTATGAATGGATTGATAACCGTTCGGTTTAGGGTTTGCCACATAATCATCAAATTCTTTCGGCAAATGTTTAAAATGGGTATGTACAATGCCAAGGGCGGAATAACAATCTTGCAGCTTTTGGACGATCACTCGCACTGCACGAACATCATATAAATCACTAAATTCTAAGTGTTTTTTCTGCATTTTTCGCCAAATACTATAAATATGTTTCGGGCGACCATACACTTCCACTTGATCGATATTTTCTTGTAAATAACGGGTGAGATCTGCTACAAAATCCGCAATATATTGCTCACGATCTAAACGACGTTCTTTCAGCAACTTGGCAATCATTCGATACTGTTCAGGGTGCAAATAGCGGAAGCAATAATCTTCCAACTCCCATTTCAATTGCCCAATTCCTAAACGATTGGCAAGAGGCGCATAAATATTGGCACATTCTTTTGCCGCCAACACTTTCTCTTCTTCCGAACAGTAATTATCTGCATCGCGTAAAAAGGCAATGCGTTCAGCCAGTTTAATAATCACGCAACGGAAATCGTCCACCATCGCCAACAGCATACGGCGTACATTATCCACTTGCAGGGAATTGGCAGAATGGCTCGCGTTTAACTGGCGAATGTTATCCATTTCCAGCACGCCCTTCACCAGCTTGCTAATCGCTGTGCCAAAATCTTCGCTAATTTGCTCCAGCGCAACGATATTATGGCTCACCACAGGATAAATCATTGCCGTGATAAGGCTTTCACTATCCATATTCAGGCTGTGCAAAATTTCCACCATTTCCACCCCTGACAATAGCGAACAGTGCAGCTGCGGATTTTCCACCGTGTTTTGGTGCTGCTGGATTTTATCTTGCGAATAATGCCAAGCCAGCACCAACTTCTCTGCCAGCTCAGAAGAAAGCCCTAAGCTTTCGCTCCATTGCTCAATCACAAAATCTTTCGGGTTAAGTAGGTGTGAGCCTCGAACAGCAACCATAACGCCTTCCTATTTATTTCCGTTCAAAGAGAGTAATGCTCTCCAAATGCCCCGTATTCGGGAACATATCGATCATTGCCACTTGTGTTAATTGATAGCCTGCTTGCAACAACATTTGTGCATCACGCACGAGCGTTGCGGGATTACAAGATACATACAGCACTTTTTCTGCCTGTAACTGACTCAAAAATGGCATTGCAAACAGCGCCCCCGTGCGTGGGGGATCGAGCAAAATTTTGCTAAATGCTTGGCTTGCCCATTGTTGTTCAGCAAAAGATTGTGCCAGATCGCCTTGATAAAATTGGACATTTTCACAGCCATTTCGTTCCGCATTTTGTGTCGCTTTCTGCACCATTTCCGCCACGCCTTCTACGCCCACCACTTGCTTGACTTGACGGCTTATGGGCAAGGTAAAATTGCCCATTCCACAGAACAAATCCAGCACCTGATCTTGTGCATTTAACTCTAGCCAATCTAGTGCAGTATCAATCATTGCTTGATTGAGTTGCGGATTAATCTGAATAAAATCACGCACATCAAAATGCAGCCGTTGCCCATTGTTCAATTCATAATAAGGGCTTTCGCCATAAAGTTGCTGGATTTGCAGATCATCTTGCACAAATAGCATCAAACGCTCTTGGCGAGCAAACTCAAGTAACAAAGTGCGGTCGTTTTCTGCCAAATTTTTTTGATGACGTAGCAATAATGCCACACCATTATCCGCGCGCACCAGTTCAATATGGCCTAAATTTTTCGGGTTAGACCAGTTTTGCAAAAGTGCGGTGATTTTTGGCAACAAATGATTGAGTGGCGTTTCGATCACAAGGCAAGACTGCACTGGCTCAATATTTTGCGAATTTTTTTGCCGAAAGCCAATGCGCAGCCCCTGCTTTTTATCCCAATTTATACTTAAACGTAAACGGCGGCGATAATGCCATTGGCTACCCACAATCCGAGGCATTAAGGTGATAGGTTCAGCTTGCAATTTTGTTAAACGCTGAAATAATGCACGCTCTTTTACTTCCCGTTGCATTGCCAAGGGAATATGCTGAGTTTGGCAACCACCACATTTTTCATAATGAGCACAAGCAGACTGCACACGCTGTGAGCTAGTTTGCAACCATTTTTTCGCAACCCCTTTACCATATTGACGCTTTTCTTCCAACACCGCCACCTGCACTTTTTCATCAGGCAGTGCATTCTCAATAAACCACGTTTTACCTTGCATCTTCGCCACGCCTAGCCCTTGATAATCTAAATCTTGCACTTGCGCAGTAAAAGTGCGGTGGTTTTTTTCCACTTTTTTCGGGGAGTAAAGTAATGCCATAGGTTATTTCTGATACAAAATATGTTGGGTGAATAATTCTCGACTCTTCAAAGATTTACCACCTAAATAAGGTTTCAAAGCAATACGAATAAAGCGTTTCGCCGCTTGCAACACCGCCTGATCGCGAAACTCTCGCCGCTCAAACGCCAGCAGTTCTCTGCCATAAAAAGTAAGATTATCCTTAATTAAAGACGCAATAAAGCCTTTTTCTTCGCGGTAACGATAGGTCATATTTTCATCGACAGGCTCACCTGAACCGGCACAATGGCAAAAATCAATGCCATAGCCCATTGCTGTAAGCAATTGAAATTCAAAGGTTCGTAGACTTGGCTCGATTGACTCAGGGACACTCGCCAAGCCTGTAATACACTTTAGATAATCTTGGAAAATCTCAGGATAAGGGGTCTCAAGAGCCAGCAAACGCATTAGCAATTCATTCACATAAAAACCACTATAAAGCGCTGTGGGCTGCATTGGCAAGGTGAGAGATGCTGCTTCCGCTTTGGTCAAGGTTTTCAGCTCACCCTTTCCAGTCCAACGCAGAAGCAACGGCGTAAACGGCTGCAAAATGCTTTTCCACGCTGAACGTTTTGTTCTCGCCCCTTTCGCGATCACCGTCAAACGCCCCGTTTCTTCCGTAAACAAATCCACCAATAAACTCGTTTCACTATACGCCCTGCGATGCAAAACAAAGCCCCGCTGCCAATTTTCGATAACCGTATCCTTAGCTAATTATTCGTTGAAGTGGGGATATTTTAACAGATTTTTTGAAGAGTTAGGGGGAAAAGTGCGGTGGGATTTTTTGGTGTTTTTTGCAAAATAAAAATGTTATTTATAAAAATAACAAAAAACACCTTGACGAATAATCATACAGGAATATAATGCAAATTAACTTTGTAATTTCAACAAGGAACAAAATGAAACTACAAGATCTTGTACGATTTGAAATCGGTACGCCGCTTTCTCGGCTAAATGAACAAGCTGGCAGCCCTTGCTACTCATTATATGATCAAGCGGATTTGCAAGCGGATTTTGAAACGCGAACAGAATCAACGCAAGGGAAGCAAATTTGTACGCCAGACACTCCTACGCTGCTGCAAGAAGATGATGTCATTTTTAGCTTAATCTCAGGCACGGCAGTCCAAGTCTGTCAGGCGCGTGCTGGTTATGCGTTTTCTCACAACTATGCTCGCCTGTGTCCATCAAAAGAACTTGATAAGAGCTTTTTGGTTTATTTACTGAATAATGATGCTGATATAAAACGGCAGTTAGTCGCCAGTTTGCAAGGATCTATTGTAATGAAATATAGCCTTAACCAATTAAAAAACTTGCAACTTTCGCCACTTCCTACATTGTCTGTGCAACAGGCTATCGGGCAAGTTGATCGTCTGCAACGCCGTATCACAATGCTTAAAAAACGGGTGGCAGATAATGAAGCACAACTTACCGCATACTTACTGAATAATTTTCAAAAACAATGCAAACCTAACATCAAGAATTAAGGAATGATTATGCCTAACCATAAATACGAATCCGAGTTTGAACAATCCCTTATTGAATATCTTTCCACAGGAAACATTACCACCGCTGATCACTTGCAAGGCTTAAGCCATTATTTAGATTTCCCCAGAAAAACAAGAATTTGGGAATATCTTCCTGACGTGAAAACAACAGAACAACTTTGGGATAATTTTAAAGGTATTTTAGAACGTTTGAATAGGCAATCATTAAAATTGCCGTTAAGCGAAAATGAATTTAATCAAGTAAAAACTAAACTGGCGGAGCAAACTCGCACACCGTTTGACGCGGGTAAATTTCTTTATGGAACCAATGGCGTTTCACAAATCGAGATCGATTTAGACGATGGTCGCCACGTTTTTTTAACCGTTTTTGATCAAAAACAAGTTGGAGCTGGCAACACGGTTTATCAAATTGTGAATCAAATTGAACGCCCTGCTGTTATCCCTGGTAAACAAAATCGTCGTTTTGATGTAACTTTGCTGATCAATGGATTGCCCATTATTCAATTAGAGCTAAAAGCAGATGCGCATTCCGCTGATGAATCGCTCAATCAAATGGAGCAATATATCAAAGAGCAACAATACCAAGGGATTTTTTCTACGGTACAAATCTTGGTTGGAATGACGCCACATAATGCAAGATATATGGCAAACACCACGGCAGATTATTTTAATAAGGATTTTTCCTTTGCTTGGCAAAAACGTAGTGATAACAGTATTGTGCGTTCTTGGAAAGACTTTGCAGACTCAATGCTATCTATCCCAATGGCACACCAAATGGCAACTAATTATATGATTTTAGACGGTACGCCGAATAAAACAATGCTGAAAGTAATGCGTCCTTACCAAGTTTATGCCACGCAGGCGGTCATTGAAGGGATCAATAAAGCCGATTTTGAAATGGGGGATAAAAAAATTGGCTATATTTGGCATACCACAGGCTCGGGAAAAACCATCACCAGTTTCAAAACGGCTTGGCTAGCAAGCCGTTTACCAAAAGTAAACAAGGTGGTTTTTGTTGTTGATCGTATCGCGTTAACTAAACAAACCTTTGAAAACTACCGCGCTTATGATCCTGACAACAATGATGATGTCGGATCGATTCTTGATACCAATAACACCCGAGATTTACGCAAAAAACTCAAAAGCAATGCAAATGGCATTATTATTACCAGTGTACAAAAGCTTGGCAAGCTAGCGAAAAGCCGTGATTTTACCGCCCCCAATAAAAATATCGTTTTTATTGTTGATGAAGCTCACCGCTCCACAGCAGGGGAACAGTTTCAACTCATTAAAGATAAATTCAAGCATAGTGTTTGGGTAGGATATACTGGCACCCCAATGTTTGATGGAAAAACCACAAAAGAAATTTTTGGTGAATTATTACACGCGTACACGATTAAAGAAGCCATTGCCGATCGCAACGTGCTAGGCTTTAAAGTGGATTTCAAAAGTACCGTAGATATTCGCGAACTACTTAAACAAAAATACCCAGATTGGTCGGAAGAGAAAATTAATGCTGAGCTTGAAGCGATGCGTAAAGAAGAATTTGATGAAGCCAAATTCTTAGATAACGATAACAAAAGCACGATCACCAAAGGCGAAAAAGTGGAACGCACGCTCACCCGCAATTTTTATGATGAAAGTGATGAACATATCCGCCTTGTGGTTGCTGATATTTTTAAAAATTGGCGTAACCGTTCCAATGATTTCAAATATAACGCCATGTTCACCACTCACGTCAGTGGCACGGGCGCTAGCACACCACTTGCTTCAAGATACTATCGAGAATTCCAACGTGTAAACAAAGAGCGGTCGGAAAAAGGTGAGTTTACCTTAAAAGTTGCCTTAACTTATAGCCTTAATACAGAAAACAGCGATGGAATGGCACAAACAAATCAAGCCTTACACGATGCAATCAATGACTACAATGCAATCTTTGGCACAAACTGGGGTTTAAATACAATTCCAGAATATTTTGATGATCTCAGCTCACGCTTAAATAAAACCGTTTATGATCGAAATTATCTTGATCTGGTCATCGTTGTCGATCAACTACTCACCGGCTTTGATGCACCAGGGCTTAACACGCTCTATGTCGATCGTATCCTAAAAGGTGCTGGGCTAGTGCAAGCCTATTCACGCACCAACCGAATCGCAGACCTGCAAGAAAAACCTTGGGGACAAGTGGTGAACTACCGCTGGCCTGTACAAAATGAACGCCTAATGAATGAAGCACTCGCCGCATACGCAAACAAAGATTCGGCCAATAAAGTGGAAGAACCCACACCTATCTATGGCGGTGATGATCCAACTCCGCCTTGGCTAGTTAAGCCTTTCAATCAACAGTTAGAAGAAGTCAAAAAGGTTGTCCAAAAACTTGCTAAATGTACAAAAAACCCAAGCGACGAACCATTTATGCAACTTCCACCTAGCGAAAAAGCGAAAGAAGAAATGCTAGGACAGCTACGCGAGTTTAATGCTGGCATTACCAAATTAAAACAATATCCTGCTGAGCAAATTGACGGTCATCTTGCAGGGTTTGACTACGACAATCCAGATGCATTGATTGAAGCACTTGGAATGACTCCAAGCCAATATGAAATGCTCACCACCGTGCTTGCAGGAGAATTAAAACACCATTTAGCCAAGAAAAAGGATATTCCAATCTCCCAAATTGAGCTGCGAATGACACACATTAAGGACATCAAAGTTGATTATGATTATCTCACCGAATTAGTGAATCAACTTATTGCCCAAGTACAAGCGGGTGAAACTGAAGCAGCAGAAAAAACGGAAGAAAAAATCCAACAATTTGCCAACGGTATGGAAGATACTTCTTATGCTGAACAAATTCGCCGCGCAATTCAAGCCATTATGGCTGGCGAGTATCCAGCAGATTCAAGCCAAAAATGGAAAAATATCAGCGTTGCCGAGCTTTCCCACACCATCAGCGCTGCAAGCAATATCAGCATTGATCGCAAATTATTAGATTTCCGCAATAAATGGGGCATTACCGATATCATCAATAATGCTCAAATCCGCAATCTTATTGCGAACCATCGCTATGGCGAAAAAGATTTGGACGATGATAAAAAACTCACCAATATCATCACAGAAGGCAGCAAAAATTACACCGCACTTGCCACCGATGCACACACACAACAATTAACCAACATCAAATACCGCACCGCATTACGTGAAGCGTTTTATCAGTTGGCTGATGGGTTGGTGCAGGATTAGAACAAGGAGTTTCAAATGAATAATATCCAAACTTTACAAACTTTGTTTGAACAAGCCGTACAAAAAATTGATTCAGAGAATATTGAATTCTGGTTCGCTCGCGATTTACAAACGCTTTTGGGGTATGAACGCTGGGAGAATTTTAAAACAGCTATCAATCGGGCAGTAGAAGCCTGTAAAAATGCAGGAAATAATCCCATGGATCATTTTCGTGGCGTCACGAAAATGATCGAGATAGGAAAGGGAGGTAAGCGTGAAATTGAAGATCTTATGCTAACTCGCTACGCCTGTTATCTTATTGCTCAAAATGGTGATCCTCGCAAGCCAGAAATCGCTTTTGCGCAAAGTTATTTTGCTGTTCAAACACGCAAGCAAGAGCTTATTGAACAAAGAATGCAAGTACAATCTCGTTTAGAAGCACGAGAGCGATTAAAAACGTCAGAAAAAATACTTTCACAAAATATTTATGAACGTGGTGTTGATGAAAAAGGGTTTGGGCGCATCCGTTCTCATGGCGATCATGCATTATTTGGTTATACCACTCAACAAATGAAAGAACGCTATGGTATCACAAAAACTCGCCCTCTTGCGGATTTTCTACCAACACTAACCATTGCTGCTAAAAATTTAGCAACAGAAATGACAAACCACAATACACAGCAAGCCAATTTACAAGGTGAAAAAGCCATTACAGAAGAGCATATACAAAACAACAGAACCATACGCAATATGCTGGGTGAACGAGGGATTCAGCCTGAAAATCTTCCTCCTGAAGAAGACTTGAAGAAAATAGAACGACAAGTTAAAGCAGAAGAAAAGAAGCTGGCGAGTAAAACAGGCAAGTTACCAAATAAATAAAATTGGAATCATAGTATGACGAATAAACACCCCAAAACCCTACAAATTTTCCTGCCGACCGGTGAGCCGCAGGGGATTCGTATCATAGAAGAAAGCACGTCGATTATGCGTGTGATTGAAGTACCACGCCGTGATTTAGCCACATTTTTAAAAATGGAAGAATCCGCCCAAGTGGGAGTGTATTTTCTCATCGGTGGTGCGGATAATGATGAAGTCTATATCGGGCAATCTGGCGAGGTAGGGAAACGCATTGAACGGCACCATATCGAAGATAAAAAAGATTGGTCGCGTGCGTTGGTGCTGATTTCTCTCACACAAAATCTCACTCAAACTCACGCTCTGTATTTGGAATGGCTTGCTATTGAAAAAGCCAAATCCTGCCAGCGTTTTAGCCTTTCTAATGGTAATAAAGGGCAGAAAACGCACACCCCGCCACCATTGAAAGCAGCTTGTGAAACAATGTTTGAAATTGCGGATTTATTGCTTTCCACTTTGGGTTACCCAATTTTTGAGCCATTACGCAAAGCACAATCAGAAACCAAAAAAGAAATGCTTTTCTACTGTCCACGCAATGGCATACAAGCTCAAGCAATTTATACTCAAGATGGTATGATCGTATTGAAAGGCTCAAATTTCCCCTATATTGAGAAATCAAATGCCCCCAACTATCGTCTGAGAACTATTGCACAATGTGATGAACTGATTGAAAAAGGCATACTCACCTTAGACAAAGAGCGGTGCTTTTTTAGCAAAGATTTTCGCTTTAATAGCCCAAGCACCGCAGCATCTTTACTGATCTTAGGCAATGCCAATGGCTGGACGGAATTTAAAACCGCAGAAGGCAAAACCTTAAAAGAAATTTATGCAAGTGAAACGGAAGCCCTAAATGAATAATCCAATTATCATCTACAACACCGAGGACGGCAAAACCAAAGTCTCGCTTTATACCCAAGATGGTACGGTGTGGCTGAATCAAAATCAATTGGCGGAACTTTTTGCCACCTCAGTAAGCAATATCAATAAACATATTGCTAACATATTGAAAGAGGGAGAATTATCAGAAAATTCAGTTATTGAGTATTTCTCAATAACTGCCGCTGATGGCAAAAATTATAATGTGGCATTTTATCGCTTAGAAATGATTTTGGCGATTGGGTTTCGGGTGCGGAGTAAACGGGGAACGCAGTTTCGTCAATGGGCAAATACCCAGCTTGCTGAGTTAATGAAAAAAGGCTTTGTAATGGATGATGAACGCCTGAAAAACCCTGACGGTCGTCCTGATTATTTTGATGAACTCTTGGAGCGAGTGCGAGACATTCGTGCCAGTGAAAAGCGTTTTTACCAAAAAGTGCGGGAACTTTTCGCTCTTTCTAGCGATTATGATGGCAGCGACAAAGCCACGCAAATGTTTTTTGCTGAAACACAAAATAAACTGATTTACGCCGTTACTCAGCAAACCGCAGCGGAACTCATTGTGAACCGAGCCGATGCCAATGCCCCCAATATGGCACTGACCAGCTGGCAAGGCAGCAAAGTACGTAAACAAGATATTTTCACGGCAAAAAATTACCTAAGTGCCGATGAAATCGACAGTTTAAATCGTCTTGTAGTGATTTTTTTGGAAAGTGCCGAGCTACGCGTGAAAAATCGCCAAGATCTCACCTTAGATTATTGGCGTAATAATGTAGATGCGTTGCTCACCTTTAATGATAAACCTCTGCTCAAAACAGCAGGTAAAATTACTCACAAACAAATGGAGGAAAAAGTGCGGTCAATTTATGACGAATTTTCACAAAAACGTAAACAAGCAGAGGCATTGCAAGCCGATAAGGAGGATGAAAATGACAGTTTTGTGCAGATTACAACGCAAATTAAGGAGCTAACACAATGAGCAATATACCAAAATTAAGATTTCCCGAATTCACGGACGCTTGGGAAAAGTGCAAGCTGGAAAGTCTGGGCAAAATTTTGACAGGCAATACACCAAAAACAAAAGAAAAAGAGAATTGGACTATAGAGGGGGAGGGATATATTTGGATTACACCAACAGATATAGATGGTTTATTAACTTCAAAATCAGCCCGAAATCTAACAGAAACGGGCTGGAAAAAATCTAGACAATTACCCCCAAATTCAGTGCTAATTACAAGCATTGCATCTATTGGTAAAAATACAATAAATACTGTTCCAGCAGCATTTAATCAACAAATTAATGCCATTATTCCTGAAAATAATGACGCTTATTTCATACTTTCAGCAATGGTTAATTGTGAGCAGGATTTTGCAGAATTGGCTGGGCAAACAGCTGTTCCAATTATTAATAAGACAACATTTTCAGAATTTGAAATTTTTACTCCCACCCTCCCCGAACAACAAAAAATCGGCGCGCTTTTCAGACGGCTGGATCGCCTTATTACTCTTCATAAGCGTAAGTGGGACGATGTAATTTTGCTAAAAAAAGCGTTTTTGCAAAAAATGTTCCCGAAAAATGGATCAGATTTTCCAGAAATTCGTTTTTCTGAATTTACTGACGCTTGGGAAAAGTGCAAGTTCAAAAATTTCTTTAATAAATCTATTTCTAACAATACGCTATCAAGAAGTCAATTAACTTTGAAAGAGGGAATGATACATAATATTCATTATGGCGATATATTGATTAAATATGGTTCAATAGTTGATTTGAATAATGATAAAGACATAATTCCCTATATTTCTAATGCAGGAGAAGATGATTATGTAGGTAAATTTCTAAGAAATGGTGATATTGTGATTGCTGATACTGCTGAAGATAATAGCGTTGGCAAAGCCATAGAAATCATAAACTTAGACAATAAGCCTATTGTTGCAGGTTTACATACTATGGCATTTAGATCACAAACTCGCATAGCCCCTTATTTTATGGGATATTATTTGAACTCCAATTCTTATCGTTCACAGCTTAGGAAATTATTTCAAGGCATTAAAGTCCTATCTATTAGTAAATCAAATATATCAGAGACTTTCATATCATATCCCAGTAATAAAAGCGAACAACAAAAAATCGGTAATCTGTTTAAACAGCTAGATCGGCTTATTACTCTTCATAAGCGACAGCACGAGCATTATCAGCTTTTGAAAAAAGCCTTATTACAGCAAATGTTTGTTTAAGTTTTAAGTTAAATAATTTATTTTACGGAGTTTTTATGACAACTATCTCAAATATCACCAACCAAATTTGGGCAATGGCAAATGACTTACGCGGCAATATGGATGCCTCAGAATATAAAAATTATATTTTAGGTTTTATTTTCTACCGCTATCTTTCTGAACATCAAGAAGCTTATTTGCTTGAGAATGGGATTATTACGCCCAAATCACACCAAAGTGCCAATGACGCCTATTTCGAAGCCGTACAACAAGATGGCTTAGAAGATTATTTAAATGATATTGCAAACACCTTGGGTTATGCCATTGCACCTGCGGATACTTGGGCCACGTTAATCCAAAAAATTGAGCAAAATCAGATTGTTCCAAGTGATTATCAGGCACTTATTGATAATTTTAATCGCAATAGTGAAATTAACCCTGAAGCACAAAAAGATTTCCGCGGCATATTTAGTGATCTTAATTTAAGTGATTCTCGCCTTGGCACTAACACTAATGACCGCACCAAAGCGTTAGATAAAGTAGTGCGGTTGGTTAATGAAGTGCAGTACAAAGACGATAACGGCAGAGATATTTTAGGCGAAATTTATGAAGAACTGATCGGCAAATTCGCTGCAAATGCGGGCAAAAAAGGTGGTGAGTTTTACACCCCTCACGCCGTCAGCCAAATTCTCGCTAGAATTGTCACTCAAGATGCCAAAACAGACGATGTGTTCACGGTTTACGACCCAACTTGTGGCTCGGGTTCTTTATTGCTTACTGTAGGAAATGCCTTACCAAATGGCAAAAAAGAGGGCGCAATCAAGTATTACGGACAAGAACTTTCCACCACTACTTACAACTTGGCAAGAATGAACTTAATGATGCACGGCGTCAGTTTTGCCAATATGACATTATCTAACGCCAATACGCTAGAATCCGACTGGCCAGACGGCTTAGATAAAGACGGCATCGACCACCCACGCAGCTTTGATGCGGTGGTCGCCAACCCTCCTTATTCTACCAACTGGGATAACGCTGAGCGTAAATTAAAAGATCCCCGTTTTTCCGAATACGGCAAACTTGCACCAAAATCTAAAGCGGATTTTGCCTTTATTTTACACAGTCTGTACCACTTAAAAAACAATGGCACAATGGCAATCGTATTACCACACGGCGTATTATTCCGCGGCGCAGCAGAAGGACATATTCGCAAGATATTGCTTGAGAAAAACTATATTGATGCGGTCATTGGTTTACCGGCAAATTTATTTTTTAGGGCAGCTATCCCAACTTGTATTTTAGTGTTCAAAAAAGACCGCATTTCTCGCGATATTTTATTTATTGATGCCAGCCAACACTTTGAGAAAGGCAAAAATCAAAACCATCTCAGCGAACAGCACATTAACGCTATTGTAGAGGCTTATCAAAAACGCGAAAATATTGAGAAATTCGCCCAACTTGCCACCCTAGAAGAAGTGCAAGCCAATGAATACAATCTCAATATTCCTCGCTATGTAGATACTTTTGAGGCTGAAGAAGAAATCGATCTTGATGAAGTGCTTGCCAAAATTGCTGAAGATAAAGCAGAAATTGCTCAACTTGAAGCCGAAATCAACGAGCAGTTAAATATTCTTGGGGTCAAATCAATACTTTAATTGATTGATTTATAAATAGAATTTTCGTTTTCATTATTATTTAAAAGCCATTTAGCCAATTATTCTAAATGGCTTTTTTATCACCCAAAATCCTTACGCTTGGGAAAAGTGCAAGCTGGAAAGTCTGGGCAAAATTTTGACAGGCAATACACCAAAAACAAAAGAAAAAGAGAATTGGACTATAGAGGGGGAGGGATATATTTGGATTACACCAACAGATATAGATGGTTTATTAACTTCAAAATCAGCCCGAAATCTAACAGAAACGGGCTGGAAAAAATCTAGACAATTACCCCCAAATTCAGTGCTAATTACAAGCATTGCATCTATTGGTAAAAATACAATAAATACTGTTCCAGCAGCATTTAATCAACAAATTAATGCCATTATTCCTGAAAATAATGACGCTTATTTCATACTTTCAGCAATGGTTAATTGTGAGCAGGATTTTGCAGAATTGGCTGGGCAAACAGCTGTTCCAATTATTAATAAGACAACATTTTCAGAATTTGAAATTTTTACTCCCACCCTCCCCGAACAACAAAAAATCGGCGCGCTTTTCAGACGGCTGGATCGCCTTATTACTCTTCATAAGTGATAGCCATTAGAAAAAGTATAATAAAAACAAAGTGAAAATCTTGCAAAATAGAAAAAATCGCTGAATAGTTCTCACGTTGTATTGTGTGATTTTCAACCTAATAATACGGAGGACATCTCTATGCGATTAACTAATCAAGAGCTTTTTCATCGTTATTTCAAACGTTGGATTCGCATCTATAAAGAGGGGGCAATTCGCCCTGTTACGCTAGCTAAATATAAAATGACGCATACTTGGCTTATTCGCCTCGCGCCAAGGCTCAGGTTATGTGATTTGAATCGCATTAGCTATCAACAACTTTTAAATGATTATGCAAGTAGCCATGAGCGGCAAACTGTGATGGATTTTCATCATCAAATTAAAGGGGCAATTTTAGATGCGGTTGATGAAGGATTAGTTATTCGTGATCCTACACGTAAAGCAATTATTAAAGGCAAAATTCCACGCGAGAAAAAACCGAAATATCTCAGCCAATATGAATTACAAACCCTTATTCATCAGCTTAATTTAAGTGAAAAATTAAGTTTTGACTGGCTGATTTTATTGATTGCCAAAACAGGATTGCGTTTTTCAGAAGCCCTTGCGGTTACCCCAAAAGATTTTGATTTTGCACGACAAACATTAACCATAAATAAAACCTGGGATTATAAAAATGACGGCGGATTTTTGCCCACTAAAAATCGATCTTCTATTCGCAAGGTTCAGTTAGATTGGCAAACAATTATTCAATTTGCACAATTAATTCGTCATTGCCCTGAAAATATTCCTATTTTTCTGCCGAATCAGGAAAAAGTTTATAATTCCACGATTAATGATCTCATTGCACGTTATTGTAAAAAGGCGGCAATCCCAATTATTACGGTGCACGGGCTCCGCCACACCCACGCCTCACTGCTGTTATTTGCAGGGGTGTCCATTGCTAGCGTTGCTCGCCGCTTAGGACACGCCAGCATTACCACCACACAAAAAACCTATTTGCATATTATTCACGAATTGGAAAATAAAGATGTGGATATTGTAATGCGATCATTATCAAATCTAAATATTACTTAACTTATAGAAAATAAAGGATTTTTCACCGCTCTTTAGAGCGGTGATTTTATCCACTCTCGCTTATGAAGAGTAATAAGACGATCTAGCTGTTTAAATAGATTGCCGATTTTTTGTTGTTCGGGAAGAGTGGGGATAGAAATTTCTTGCTCCATCATTTTTGTTTTTGAGATGTTATACCGAGAAATACCTTGAGCTAACAAAATTATTTTTGCTCTAATACTTGGGGAACGTAAATAAAAAGCAAAAAAGTATGGATCAAAGATTTTTACTGGGCGATACCCAAAACAAAAACTGTTCAAATAAACATTCTCAGTATTTTCAAGCCATATCGAAGACATTCCAACTTCTTCTGGAGTCTCTGATGATGTTGTAAAAAATACATCTCCAAATTTAACTTCATTTTGCCTACTATCAATTTCAATTCGATCTACTCCACTAGATGAAGCAATTGGATTACCAAAAACATTCATATAAGTAATGAATTTTGCTTGTCCATGACCGAAATCTTCTTTTGTCTTACCTGATAATCCTGTGTAAGTTTTTCCTACTTCCCCCAACTTGCACTTTTCCCAAGCGTAAAAATTATTTTTGGTACAGCTACGCCAAAAATCTCACAAAAAACGACCGCACTTTTGTAAAAACAATCACCGCCTATCACCTCAATTTCTGATATGATAGACAAACCTTAATTAACAGTAAGAAAAAATGCGAGTACCAAGAATTTATCACCCCGTTTCTTTGTTAGGGCAGACTCAATGTGAATTAACGGAAGAAGCGGCAAATCACGTTGGGCGGGTGTTGCGGATGCTGGTGGGGGAACGCCTTGAATTATTTGATGGTAGCAACCATATTTACCCGTCGGTGATTACGCAAGTGAGCAAAAAAGCAGTGGGTGTGGAGATTTTAGATCGTCAGTTTGATGATCGCGAAAGTCCGCTGCACATTCATCTTGGGCAAGTGATGTCCCGTGGTGAGAAAATGGAATTTACTATTCAAAAATCTGTTGAGCTTGGGGTGAAAGTGATCACGCCGTTGTGGTCGGAACGCTGTGGGGTGAAGCTTGATGCGGAACGTATGGCGAAAAAAATTCAGCAATGGCAGAAAATTGCGATTTCCGCTTGTGAGCAGTGCGGACGAAACGTGATCCCAGAAATCCGTCCAATGATGAAATTAGAAGAATGGTGTGCGGAGCAAGACGGTATGTTAAAGCTGAATTTGCACCCACGCGCGAAATATTCCATTCGCACCTTGCCTACAATGCCGCCTGAAGGGGTACGCTTGCTAATTGGTTCAGAAGGTGGCTTGTCGCCGCAAGAAATTGCGCAAACGGAGCAACAAGGCTTCACCGAAGTGTTGCTTGGCAAGCGTGTGTTACGCACAGAAACCGCCGCATTAAGCGCAATCACCGCATTACAGGTTTGTTTTGGGGATTTAGCCTAACCCCTTGAATTTAGGAAAGAAAATATGCAATTACAAAACCATTTTTTAATCGCGATGCCTCATTTGGAAGACGATCATTTTTATCGTTCCGTGGTGTATATTTGCGAGCATAATGAGCAAGGTGCAATGGGATTAGTGCTCACTCAACCAACGGATTTAAGCATTGCCGAACTGTCGATAAAAATGAATTTTATGATGGCAGATAATCGCCGTTATCCCAATGAATTAGTGCTAGCTGGCGGCCCAACAAATTTAGAACGTGGCTTTATTCTACACACAGCGGATCAAGATCGCTTTTTAAATAGTACTAAAGTAGCTGATAATTTATGGCTTACAACTTCACCTGATGTTATTGATACTTTTGGTACACCTATTCAACCAGAAAAGTATCTTGTCGCACTCGGCTGTGCAAGTTGGTCAGCTAAACAGTTAGAAACTGAAATTGCTTATAATGATTGGCTTATTGTGCCAGCTAATCAACATATTTTATTTGATGTTCCGCCTTTAGAGCGCTGGTCTGCCGCTAATCAATTATTAGGTATTGAGCAACATAATTTTACTTATCAAATGGGGCATAGTTAATGACAATCACCGCCCTTGCTTTTGACTTTGGTACGAAAAGTATCGGCTGTGCAATTGGGCAGAGCATTACTGGGTCGGCTCAACCGTTGCCTGCATTTAAAGCACAAGATGGCATTCCCAATTGGGCGGCTGTCGAAAAATGCTTAAAAGAATGGAAACCTAACATTGTAGTGGTAGGCTTGCCATTAAATATGGACGGTACAGAACAACCCCTAACCCAACGTGCGAAAAAATTCGCCAATCGCTTACACGGACGCTTTGGTGTAACCGTTACTTTACAAGATGAACGTCTAACTACCACAGAAGCACGCGCAGAAATTTTCCAACGCGGAGGCTTTAAAGCCTTAGAAAAAGGCAAAGTGGATAGCATTTCTGCCTGCATTATTTTAGAAAGCTGGTTCGAAAGCCCTACGGAAAATTTTAGTCCTTAAAAGGAATAAAAATGCGGTAATTTTTTACCGCACTTTTCTCACTTCGCCATTTTCTTTAGCTGATACAAATAGGCTAAAGCTTGCTTTGGACTCATTTCATCAGGATCAAGATCTTCAATCATCTGCCAAAGTGCATCTTTATGCTCATTTTCTTCCATTAACAACAGTTCGCCTTGCCCTTGCTGTTGCATTGCTTCTGCATTTAACTGATTGTTTTGTTGGGAGAATTTTTCTAACTGCGCCAGTTTTTGTTTAGCGAGTTTAATCACCGATTGCGGAACGCCAGCCAGTGCCGCCACTGCCAAGCCGTAACTTTTACTTGCCGCGCCTTCTTGCACCGCGTGCATAAAGGCGATGGTGTCGTTATGTTCCACTGCATCTAAATGCACATTGGCAATGCCTTTCAACTGCTCAGGCAAGACGGTCAGCTCAAAATAATGGGTGGCAAATAAGGTGAGTGAGCGAACTTTTTGTGCAAGCCATTCTGCACAAGCCCACGCAAGGGAAAGTCCGTCATAGGTGGACGTGCCGCGTCCAATTTCATCAATAAGCACTAAGCTGTTTGCCGTGGCTTGATGTAAAATGTTCGCCATTTCCGTCATTTCCACCATAAAAGTTGAACGCCCCGAGGCAAGATCATCTGATGCACCAATACGCGTAAAAATACGATCAATAGGGCCAATCACTGCACGTTCTGCTGGCACAAAAGATCCCATATAGGCCATTAGCGTGATCAATGCAGTTTGACGCATATAGGTGCTTTTTCCTCCCATATTCGGGCCTGTTATAATCAATAAATGGCGATTGGCACTCAGTTTCACTGGGTTGGCAATAAACGGATTTTTGGACACCTGTTCCACCACAGGGTGGCGGCCATTTTCAATATCCACACCAATTTCATCACTAAAGGTTGGCGCAACATAGTTCAGGCTTTCTGCCCTTTCTGCCAAATTGGTTAGCACATCTAATTCTGCCAAAGCAAGGCTTGCCAGCTGTAATGCGCCTAAGTGCGGTAATAATTCATCGAAAATTTCTTCATAAAGTTGCTTTTCCAGTGCAAGTGCCGCACCTTTGGCTTTCAGCACTTTATCTTCATAGGTTTTTAATTCAGGAATAATATAACGTTCCGCATTTTTTAGGGTTTGGCGGCGAACATAATGAATAGGTGCTTTGTGCGCTTGTCCTTGCGGGATCTGAATATAATAGCCGTGTACCGCATTAAAGCCAATTTTTAGACTATCAATGCCTGTACTTTCTCTCTCTCGTTGCTCTAGCTCTTCCAAATAACGGGTTGCACCGTCCGAAAGGGAACGCCATTCATCAAGCTCTGCGTTAAAGCCTTCTGCAATCACACCACCATCACGAATCAACAAAGGCGGATTTTCAATAATCGCACGTTCCAATAAATCTAATTGTGCTGAAAAGTCAGCAATTTGTTGAGAAAATGCGGTAAATTGCGGACAAATTTGTTGATTAAGATAATGTTGAATCGCAGGAATTTGTGCGAGTGCCGTGCGTAAACGGGTAAGATCGCGCGGACGCGCTGAACGCAGTGCCACGCGCGCTAAAATGCGTTCCATATCCCCCACTTGTTGCAAGTGCGATTGAAATTCTGCCACTAAATCTTGCTGCAAAATTTGACTGATAGTTTGTTGGCGTAAGGTTAATTTTTCACGATCGCGAATCGGTTGGTGAATCCAGCGTTTCAGCAAACGGCTTCCCATTGGAGTAACGCATTTATCCAACACGGAAGAAAGGGTATGCTCTGTGCCACCCGCTAGATTTTGGGTGAGTTCTAAATTTCGTCTTGTTGCAGCATCTAATTGAATATTCTGATTATTTTGCAACAAACTAATGCTTTGAATATGGGGCAACGCGGTACGCTGAGTTTCCTTTGCATATTGCAACAAACAACCTGCGGCACAAAGTCCAAGTAGGGCTTTTTCCACCCCAAAGGCGCGCAAATCTTGTGTACCGAATTGACGGTTAAGTTGTTCAATGGCAGTTTTTAATTCAAATTCCCAAATGGGACGGCGGCGTAAGCCCTTTGCATTTTCAATTAAATAACGATCTTCAAAATCTTCACAATAAAGCAATTCCACAGGCTGAATACGCTGTAATTCCGCTTGCAAACTCTCTTTGCTGGCAGGCTCACTCAATTGAAAACGCCCCGATGCCATATCTAAAGTCGCTAAGCCAAATTTATCTTTTTCCTGATAAACAGCGGCAATCAAATTATCCTGACGTTCGGGCAGTAACGCTTCATCACTGATTGTTCCGGGGGTAACAATGCGCACAATTTGGCGTTCCACCGGCCCTTTTGCCGTGGCTGGATCGCCCACCTGCTCACAAATCGCCACACTCTCACCAAGCTGAACTAATTTCGCTAAATAGCCTTCCACTGCGTGATACGGCACGCCCGCCATCGGAATGGGTTGCCCTGCCGACTGGCCACGTTTGGTCAAGGAAATATCTAGCAATGCTGCCGCTTTTTTTGCATCATCATAAAATAATTCGTAAAAATCTCCCATTCGATAAAACAGTAAAATCTCAGGATTTTCTGCTTTCAATCGAAGGTACTGCTGCATCATTGGAGTGTGTTGGTTATTTGGATTATCTAAGTTCATTATATTGCCTAAATTAATCTTGAATACTGCCTATCTTACTCGTATTTTTACAGAACAAAAATAGCGTTGTATGGACAACGCTATTTCTTACATTTTAGTGCGGTAAGAATTTTTTACATTTTTACTCGCGACTACAGAGTTTTTGCTAATTTTTTAATAAATGTAGCAAATTCATCGCCGAGTTTAGGGTGTCTAATACCATATTCGACAAAGGCTTGCATATAGCCTAATTTATCCCCACAATCGAAATTGCCGCCAGTTTGGTAAAAGGCTTCAACGGTTTCTTTTTCGATTAACATATCAATGGCATCAGTGAGCTGAATTTCATCGCCCACGCCAACTGGCGTTTTTGCCAATAGATCCCAAATGCTTGCGGAGAACACATAGCGCCCTACCACAGCAAGATTAGACGGTGCATCTTCCACGGCCGGTTTTTCTACGATGCGTTTAATCTTCGCGCTTTTACCTGGGTTGAACTGCACGCCTTCACAATCGACAATACCATAACTACTGATATCTTGCTCAGAAACCGGCTCAACCAAGATTTGGCTAGCATGGGTTTCTTTAAAGCGTTTGATCATTGCTGCTAGGTTTTCTTTCCGCTGATCGGCACTAAAATCCGTAAGTAGCACATCAGGTAACACCACCGCAAAAGGGGCATCCCCCACCAATGGTCGAGCGCATAATACTGCGTGTCCTAAGCCTTTGGCATTACCTTGACGAACGTGCATAATGGTAACATCTTTCGGGCAAATAGAACGCACTTCTTCTAATAATTGGCGTTTTACCCGTTTTTCCAGCATTGTTTCCAATTCAAAAGAAGTATCAAAATGGTTCTCAATGGCATTTTTGGAAGAGTGTGTAACCAATACGATTTCTTTCACGCCCGCAGCCACACATTCACTCACTACATATTGAATTAAAGGCTTATCTACCAGTGTGAGCATTTCTTTTGGAATCGCTTTGGTTGCAGGGAGCATTCTTGTACCTAATCCTGCCACAGGAATAACCACTTTCATTTGATATCCTTCTATGTAATTAAAATTATTTAATAATCTTACTGCACTTTATCGCTTTTATCTAATGTCGTTAAAACAGCAAGAAAATGGCTATCTGATGATAGCCTAAAAAAGAATACACCGCACTTTATGATCCTTAAAGTGCGGTGTTTTTTTACTAAGTTATTGACGTAATAATGCCAAAATTTCTTCGGTTTTTTCCGTCATTAACGCTTTATCACCTCGCGTTTCAAGGTTTAAGCGTACCACCGGTTCGGTGTTTGAGGTACGCAAATTGAAACGCCAATTTGGATATTCAATACTGATACCATCAATTTCATCTACTGAAATAGCCTCTTTCTCATAGGCTGCGCGAACTCGAGCAATGGCTGCCTTGGCATCGGTTAATTTACTATTAATTTCACCTGGAGATGGGAAAGTATTAATACTTTCATTCACTAATTCCCCTAATGATTTACCTGTGGTGCAAACTAATTCCATCACTAATAACCAAGGGATCATACCGCTATCACAATAGAAGAAATCACGGAAGTAGTGATGTGCACTCATCTCGCCACCATAGATAGCATCAACCGCACGCATTTTTTCTTTAATGAAAGAGTGACCAGATTTCGACATCACTGCCTCACCGCCATTTTCTTCCACCAATTTAACGGTGTTCCAAATTAGACGCGGATCATAAATGATTTTCGCCCCTTTATTTTTTTGCAAGAAGGCTTGACCAAGTAATCCTACGATATAGTAACCTTCGATAAAACCTGCATTTTCATCAAATAAGAAACAGCGGTCAAAATCACCGTCAAAGGCAATGCCCATATCCGCTTTGTGCTCAAGCACGGCATCAATGGTATCTTGGCGATTTTCGTGTAAGATTGGGTTTGGAATCCCATTTGGGAATGTACCGTCCGGATTGTTATGCACTTTAATAAATTCCACCGGCACGCGTTTTGCTCGGAATTGTGCTTCAATAGCATCAATAACGTGCCCTGCTGCACCATTTCCTGAATTAATCACCAATTTCATTGGTTTTAAATTATCTAAATTGATATAAGATAATAAATGTTCAACGTAATCACCTAATACAGAAAGTTGTTTATATTCCCCACGCTGAGTAACAGCTGGAAAATTGTTTTCCTCTGCCAAGCGTTGAATATCTGCTAAACCAGTATCGGCACTAATTGGACGTGAACCTTCACGCACCAATTTTAAGCCATTGTAATCCATCGGATTATGGCTTGCTGTTACTTCAATTCCACCATCGGCTTTAAGAAAAGAAGTGGCGAAATAAACTTCCTCAGTACCCGTTTCACCCAAATCAATCACGTTTACCCCAGAGTCTAATAGACCGTTGGTAACCGCACTTTTCAATTCTTTACTGGTTAAACGCACATCACCACCGACAACAATGGTTTTAGGCTTTAAAAACTGCCCAAAAGCACGACCAATGCGATAAACAATATCCACATTAAGCTCATCACCTAAGCGACCACGAATATCATATGCTTTGAAGCAAGTTAACTTACTCATAACTTTCCACCTTTTTCTAATTACTAAGTCAATTAAGATCAAGATGATGCATCATCTTGTTTTTTCATACGTTGGTAAATTTCTTCTCGATAGACAGACACTTCTTTAGGGGCAGTTACCCCCACTTTAATCTGATTACCACGAACACTTAATATCGTAATAGAAATCTCGTCACCAATGAGTAAGCTTTCGCCAACTTTTCTGGTTAAGATTAGCATACAACCTCCCCATTTTTATCCGACATCTCATCGCTGATTCTTTTTCATTAATGAAATTAAGATACCATTTGCTTCATTTTACTCCATTCGCCCAAACAACGTGATGACTAAAATTCAAAGTTGTGAGCTATGGCACAAAATTTTTATTATAAATGGGCGTTTAACCAATCTAAGCAAGCAGAAATAGCCATTTTTACATTTTCAGGTTGTGAGCCCCCCGCCATTGCCATATCAGGACGACCACCGCCTTTTCCGCCTACTTGCTGAGCCATCAGATTAACAAGTTCACCCGCTTTAACTTTTGCGGTTAAATCAGCAGTAACACCCACCACTAAATTTACTTTACCTTCAAATACAGAAACAAACGCAATTACCGCAGATCCAAGTTGATTTTTCAAATCATCAACCATCACACGTAGCGATTTTGTTTCCACACCGTCAAGTTGTTGTAACACCACAGAAACACCGTTAATTTTCACCGCACTTTTTGCCATATCCGATCCAGCTTGCATCGCCGCTTTCTCTTTGAGTTGTTGCAATTCTTTTTCCGCTTTCTTCGCTTTATCTTGTAATTGTTGGATTTTATCCGTCAACGAAGAAACATCAGATTTTAATAAATCAGCACTCTGATTTAGCACACCAAGCTGCTGGTGAAGCCAATTAATGGCGGTTTCACCTGTTACCGCCTCAATACGGCGAATGCCCGCTGCAATGGCACTTTCACTGATAATTTTGAATAACCCAATCTCACCAGTATATTGCGCGTGAATTCCACCACAAAGCTCAATCGAAAAATCACCCATTGTGAGAACACGCACTTGTTCGGCGTATTTTTCGCCAAATAAGGCCATCGCCCCTTTTGCTTTAGCGGCATCTAAATCCATAACTTCAGTTTGAATAGAATAATTAGCACGCACTTGTTGGTTCACTAATTTTTCCACTTCAAATAGTTGTGCTTTAGAAATGGCTTCAGGTTGTGCAAAGTCAAAACGCAATAAATTGTCTGATACCAATGAGCCTTTTTGCGCAACGTGCTTGCCTAACACTTGTCGTAATGCGGCGTGTAACAAATGCGTTGCACTGTGGTTTAAGGAAATTTGTTTACGGCGCGCTACATCAACAACAGCATTCACTGATTGCCCAACGCTTAACGAGCCTGCTGCAAGTACACCAATATGCCCAAATACTTGACCATATTTTTGCGTGTCGGTAACGTTAAACAACACGTTTTGCCCTTCTAAACGTCCTGTATCACCTACTTGACCACCAGACTCCGCATAAAACGGGGTATTTTCCAAAATTACCACCGCACTTTGCCCTGCACTAATTTGTTCTACTGGTTTTCCCTCATAGAAAAGTGCGGTGATTTTTGCAATACTTTCTGACTCGCTATAGCCTTCAAATGCGGTTGAGCCGTCCACACGAATGACGTTGTTATAATCCATACCAAACTGGCTGGCTGATTGTGCGCGTTGGCGTTGTGCGTCCATTTCACGCTCAAAGCCGGTTTCATCGATGGTAATATCACGTTCACGGCATACATCAGCAGTAAGATCGAGTGGGAAACCAAAGGTATCATAAAGTTTGAATGCCACTTCGCCAGAAAGTACGCCGTCTTTCACTTGGCTTAAGGCTTCATCTAATAACGCCAAGCCACGCTCTAAGGTGCGAGCAAATTGTTCTTCTTCTAAACGTAAGATTTTTTCGATATGCGCTTGGTTTGCTTTGATCTCTTGACCTGCTTCCGCCATCACTTCTGCAAGGGTTGGCACAAGTTTGTAGAAAAAGGCTTCTTTTGCACCAAGTAAATGTCCGTGGCGTACCGCACGGCGGATAATACGGCGCAACACATAACCACGCCCTTCGTTAGAAGGTAACACGCCATCTGCGATCAAATAGGCACACGAACGAATGTGATCAGCAATGACACGCAAGGATTTATTGCCTAAATCTTTCTCGCCAGTTAATTCTGCCGCTTTTGCGATAAGTGTTTTAAAAATATCAATATCATAGTTAGAATTAACGTGCTGTAACACAGCGGTAATACGCTCTAAGCCCATTCCCGTATCCACAGACGGTTTTGGTAATTTTTCCATTGTGCCGTCTGCTTGGCGGTTGAATTGCATAAATACGATATTCCAGATCTCAATGTAGCGATCGCCATCTTCTTCAGGTGAGCCCGGTGGGCCGCCCCAAATATGATCACCGTGATCGTAGAAAATCTCGGTACAAGGGCCGCACGGGCCTGTATCCCCCATTTGCCAGAAGTTATCTGACGCATAAGGTGCGCCTTTATTATCTCCAATACGAATAATACGTTCTGCGGGTACGCCAACTTGTTTATGCCAAATATCATAGGCTTCATCATCGGTTTCATACACGGTTACCCAAAGTTTCTCTTTTGGTAACCCTAACCACGCATCTGATGTGAGATATTCCCACGCAAAATGAATCGCATCTTGTTTAAAATAATCACCAAAACTGAAATTACCTAGCATTTCAAAGAAGGTGTGATGACGTGCGGTATAACCTACGTTTTCTAAATCGTTATGTTTTCCGCCTGCACGCACACAGCGTTGTGCGGTTGTAGCACGGCTATAAGAACGCTTGTCTAAGCCAAGAAAAACATCTTTAAATTGGTTCATTCCTGCATTAGTAAACAATAATGTCGGATCATTTTCTGGGACAAGAGAACTGCTTGCGACAACTTGGTGTCCTTTACTATGGAAAAAATCAAGAAAGGATTTTCTAATTTCTGCGGTTGTTTTCATTAAATTCGCCTTATTCTATCTTCATTAAATTCGTAGTGAATTATGCTATTTTGGCACATTTTTTGTAATTTAGAAAAAACATTTTTCAATCCTAAAAATAAAAAAATCTGCATTTTTATGATGAAATCATTCATCGTCAAAATACAGATTGCAATTTAAAATAGTGTAAAGAAATTTCTATTCGTCACGTAATGGAACAACTAACATATCAACATTAATCGTATTCATTACTTGTCGGGTAGAAGACATCAATTTACTCCAAAAATCTTGGTGATGACCTGTTACTAATAAATCCACATCATATTTATCAATTGCATCAGCCAAAACTTGGCCTAAATCACCGCTACCACTTAATTTCTCTGAAACAGGATAACTAGATTGCTCTGCTAATTGCATTAAAGCTTGGTGAGTTTCAGTAGAAATACGATCTTGCATTGAGGACATATTGACATCAATTAACCCCGTATAAAGATCGGAGAAATTGACATCAACGTGGATAATAGATAATTTAGCCTCATTTCGTTTCGCTACTCCGGCGGCTTTTTCCACTAAGAAAGTACTTTCTTCAGACAAATCTACTGCGACTAAAACGTGTTTATACATAACTAACTCCTTACTTATCTGAGTGGTTTCAATTAATTTTCTTCATACTATCATTAGTATAGTAAAAAAAATATGCCCTAGATCACATTTTCAAAAAAAAGCAAGATACGTTGCCCTTAATTCAACATAAAACACCATATTTCAAACATTATCTCAACCTCAACTAATTATGTTATGATGCTGATAAGTAAGGCATAACAAGGCATAACGAAGAGAAACAGATGAAATACAATATCGAAAATTTGGTGCAATTAATCGCCCAATTACGCAATCCAACAGGTGGCTGTCCTTGGGATTTGGAACAAACTTATCAATCAATGATCCCTTGCTTGTTAGAAGAAAGCTATGAAGTGGTGGAAGCAATCGAACAGCAAAACACAGCAAATTTGCGTGAAGAGCTAGGCGATTTGTTGCTTCAAGTAGTGTTTTTCAGTCAACTGGCTAAAGAAGACCATTTATTCACCTTTGATGATGTCGTCAACGAAATAGCAGAAAAAATTGTGCGCCGCCACCCACACGTTTTTGGTGAAGAAAAAGCCCACAACGAACAAGAAGCACTGAGCCACTGGAATAAAATCAAAGCACAAGAAAACAAAAATAAAGCCTACCAATCTATTTTAGATAATATTCCCCACGCTTTCCCTGCCTTAATGCGAGCAGAAAAATTACAAAAACGCTGTGCCAAAGTCGGTTTTGATTGGGATAACGTGCAACCTGTGATCGCCAAAGTACAAGAAGAATTACAAGAAGTACAAGCTGAACTTGCCCGCCCACAACAAGATCAAACAAAAATCGAAGAAGAAATCGGTGATTTACTGTTTGCTGTTGCCAATTTAAGCCGTCATTTGCATTGCTCTCCAGAAGAAACCCTGCGCAAAGCCAATCAAAAATTTGAACGCCGTTTTCGCCAATTAGAGAATCTCGCCCAACAACAAGGTAAATCGCTACAACATAGCACGCTCGAAGAACTGGATTTATTATGGGATAAAGTGAAAAGCGAAGAGCAGCAATAATCCCTATTCTTCCCCCACTTTTACTTTAATAGAATAAAGAGCGGTTAAAAATCTCTGAATTTTTCACCGCTCTTTTTCTTCGCTTATTTGTTAATTTAAATAATCATATTCTTCTTGGCTGATAACGGTGTCGTAGCCGCCGATGAATTTGTCGGTGTGTTTGCGGATGCCGGTGTATTCTAGACTAGCGTCTTCATAGCGTTTGAAGCTGAACACAGCACTGTTCATTTGAACTTGGTTGAATACGTTAAGGCTAACCAAAAGCTGGAAATCTTTTTGTGTTAAGCCTGTAACCGCAGAGAATAAATCAGGTTCTAGCACCTCAATCACTTCTCGCAAAGTGTGTTCGCGGAAATCGGTAAGATACATAAACACTGGCACGCGGGCAGCAAATTTAATCAGTTTATCCTGAAGAAGCTTGCGTAAGGATTTACGCTCTTTTTCGGCATCATCGACTGTTGTTACTTCATCTGGGGTGAGCGGTCGCCCTTCTCGTTTTGCTTCCCCCTTAATTTTCTTCACTTCATTAGTGCGGTTTATGATGGTGGTAATATCTTCTCGCAAGGAACGGAAGCCCTCAATTTTATCCAATGCCGCCATTGCTTCTTCGCTGTTGCGTAAACGATCAAGGGTAACATTATCCACATTCACTAGCATTGCGCTTTCCCAGCGGCGGGCGAGCAAGGTGGCGGTCATTCCGCTTAGGGCGTAATCTAAAATATCGCCTGCATCAAAGCGGTGCATTGTGCCGCCGTCATAGGAAAGCACGGGTAAAAAGTGAATAAAATCCGCCACTTGTTTTTCTGGGTTATCTTCTGTTGGGTTTAATTTCGTGCTGTAATCGCTCACTTGGGTTAAGGCACGATTTAACGCAAAATCAAACACATAGCAATATTCTTTTACTACAATTTCTTGCTGATTGTGATCGCGCATTGTCCAAGGGGTTTGCACACGGAATGCCGCTTGGAAATAGGTTTCAGGGCTTTTTAAGTTGCACAACATAAAAATGCCTGACCATTCAGGAATGGAAATCCCCGTTAATAATTTTCCGCAACTTAGGGTGATGCTTTTATTTTTCAGCGGATTTTCACCAATGGCGTTGCGCACTGGCGGCAAGGCTTTTTCGCCCACGCCAGCCTTGGTGCCAGCGGCCACCACCACGTTATAATCGTGATAAAACTGATTTTGTGGCATTGCCAATAGATTTCGCATTGCAAAACAACTTGCCACGGTGGGTAAAAACCACACGGTATGCAATAAATTTGCCAATAAATTCACATCGCTATAAGGCATTGGCGGTTTCTCAACGCCAAACTGCAAAGGCTGATCGCCACCGTAACGCAGCCAGTTAAGCCATTTTTGCACTTCATTTTGATACTTAAAGCGTGCATCATCCCCCTCGCCCTCGGCGGCGAAAAATTCGTTTAAGTCAAATTCATTTTTATCGCCTTTTTCTGCTACCGCACGCAGATCTTCCGCCATTTGGTAGGTCATCATCACCATTTTTGGCAACGCAAGATAAGGGTTATCGGGCTTGTTACCCCATTGGATTTTGGCTTGCTGTTCATCACTATATGTCCAGCTGAACACCTGTTCTTCGATAAATTCGCCATTGTTTAAGGCGCGAAACGGCGTACCTGAAAGATAAAGATAGTGGTAGGTAGTGAGCCCCAGCTCATCTTGATCAAATTCTATTTGATCCTTTAATTCTGCGCTCAGCTCGCCGTCATCAAATTGTTCTTTGGTTTTATTGCGCCACGCGCCATAGTGATATTCATCAAACACCACGCAATCCCAGTTAATTTCATACACCCAACGATTGCGATCTTTCACCTTGCCCTTGGCGGTGCGTCCATGTAAATCTTGCAAAGAAAGAAAACAAATCAACGGCTTATGCAGTTGTTCGCTGTGCGTTTTAATGCGATCCCATTCATCAATATTATGTTTATCCACAAATTGCCAATCGGTAAAATCAATGTGGCGTTGCAAATCCTCTTGCCACGCGGTTTTTACCGCAGGTTTAAAGGTGAGAATCAACACCCGCCGCCATTGCATTTCTTTGACTAATTGATAAGTGGCAAAGGTTTTGCCAAAACGCATTTTGGCGTTCCATAAAAATTGCGGTTCTTTGTTGGCATTTTTCGGATCTGCTCGAAAAGCATTGAAATAATCTTTTGTGCGTTGCACCGCGCGGGCTTGCTCAGGACGCATTTTAAAATCCAAAGTGCGGTGTTTTTTGGGCGATTTTCTTTTTCGCACCGCCACAATGGCTGATTTCACCGCGTCCACATCACAATAAAACCATTCTCCCTCACTGCGTTTTATGCCCATTTTCTGCAAGGCTTGATGCACATCGTGATCGTTAAAATAGGAACCGTCATCACGCACGGCTAGCTCATCAAGCTCAATGTGATAAGTTTGGCTCGGCGTTTTCACGGGGTATTGTTCCGCAATGCGTTCTGCCACTTTGCGCGTGGTGTAGCCCACTTTAAGCATATTCGGAAAGCGATTATCGCTGTAAGCATAAATTTTCGGTTGTTGCAGAGAATGTAAATAATTATTCGACATCGGTTCTCTCCATTGGGCGTACCATTGATTCAATAAAGGCAATCTCATCATCGTTTAAGCCATATTTAGCGTAGAGCTTTTCATCATTCCACGATTGGTTGAAATCTTGCATTGGGACGAGTTGGTAGGCGTTTCTTGTCGCGTGTTGCGTATTCTTTTTTAAGGTCAGCATAAAATGGAAAAATTTGGTTTTAATATAAGACATCACATTTTTCGCTGTTTTTTCATCATCAAAAGGTCCGAAAACTAAATAGGTTTCGGAACAGCAAGAATTGGGTTCACCTAAAATTGGCTTAACTAAATCAACACGGCTATCGCCCGATCCAATGGCATAAGGCACGAATAATTTATAGCGTTCAATCCAATCTCGGTTTACTTTCACTTCACCACGGCTAATATAATTTACCGCTTTATTGGCATAAAATTTCACCGTGTTATCTTTGGTTTTCGCATAACCTTTAAACTTCGTATCAAAACCAAAAGGTTTTCGTGAACTAATAAGCTCGTTAAAACTTGGCTCATTAAACGCTTTCACTTTGTGATAAATCTCTACCGCTTCATTACTACGAATAAAAATATCCATATTTTCTTCTTTCAAATAACGGCTAGCTTGCGATACATTTTCGCCATTTTCATAACTGAAAACTTGTGTTTCCCCTGTTGAACCTTTTTGCCAAAGGAAATAACACACGCCGCCTTTAATATCCACGCCCGAAAAACAATCCTGCGAATTAGGGAAATCGTGCAACTGGCGAATTTGTGTATCCTGCAGCATAGTGGCACGAAACTCATCAAGCCCTTTACCGCCCGCATACCAACGAGCAGGGATAATCATCACCAAATATTCAGGTTGTAATTTTTTCGCTTGTTCTACAAAGTTTTGGTAAATCGGGCTAGCACTGGATTGTGCACCACTATCTCTTAATTGGTAAGGCGGATTGCCAATAATAACGTCAAATTTCATCTCTTTATATCGTTCAAAAAAGGGGCTGTAAGAATGGATAAAATGGTAGGCGTGGGTTTCAAGTTCATCACCACGATCAAAAACTTCTTGGCTTGCGCCACACTCCGTGCAACGACCGTTTTCCCATTTGTGGGCTAAAGTGCGGTAAAAAATATTGCCATTTTCGTCATCAAAGGCGGTGCAGACAGAATATTCGCCATTCGCTTCACGGCTGCAATACAGGCTGCGGCGGCTAAGCTGTGCGGTGAGGGTGGTGATGCCAATACCGAATAATTGCTTGGTGAAAATGTGGTTAAGCCGTTCCTGCAAATCAGGAAAATGGGGGGCTAAGCCCTTGATTAGGCGTTTGGCGATCTCGCGTAAAAACACACCGGATTTACTGCAAGGGTCAAGGAAGGTTTTATTGGGATCGCAGAAAAAGTGCGGTGGAATTAAATCCAACATTTTATTTGCCAACAAGGGCGAGGTGAACACTTCATCACTCGACAAATTGGCAAGACAAGATAACACGTCAGGGTTGTAATTTTTCAGCATTATTGGATCTCACTTTGTTCATATTCGGCGGCATAGGTTTGCTTGATATGCAAAAAATCGCATAGGCTGGATTGAAAAACCGTGCGATAAGGGTGCGGTTGGGCAGCGTTGCCATTTGGCGTGATGGTGTATTCTTCCCCAACCAAGCCTGAGTAGATAAATGGCACGCGCTTGATTTTTCTCTCGTTAATACAACTCCACTGAGAAAAAATAATGGCTTTTTTCGCCCGCTCTTCTTCCGCACCGCTTAAATTCGGAATGGGGGACTGTGCCCTTGGGTATTTCACTTCCATTTTTAACGCATCGCCCAGCACAATGTTGAAGTGCAACAAGCAATCAATGGCATCAAGGCATTCTGCTTTTTGGCTGTGTGGAAACAGCCGTACATATTCTTGCGCGGCAAAATCAAACAGCCTTTTGCGACAGGCTTTGACGTTATCTTCCAACAACTCAATGCCGTAAAGACTGCTAACCGCAAGGATTACATCTCGCTCATAAGAAAGCTGGCTTGGTGATTTAACGTGTTTTTTTCGCTTGCTTTTATCTTGGTAATTTTCTGCCGCCACCGCTAACTTACGGCGTAAAATTTCGATCAAAAAATTACCTGTTCCGCACGCTGGTTCTAAAAAAGTGGCAGAAAGTGATTGGGTTTGGAGCGCTACCAAATCCAACATCGCGTTCACTTCACGCTCTCGGGTATAAACTTCCCCGTGATCCGCCACACGTTTTTTTGAAACTATTTGTTTTTCGTTAGACACTTTAAAATTTGATATTAGACTTTAAAAATGAAAGTATTATTGATCTTTTTTAAAGTTTTAACAATATAACTTTCATTATCAAAATCACTGCGTGATAGCTTTGCCACGCTATGAACGAAAAAGAAAAATTCGCCGCTAATTTAAGGCAAGCTATGACAAGAAAAGGCTATCAACCAAAGCCTTCTGTGTTAGAAACGATCTTTAATCTAAAATATGAAGGGCAAGCCATTACGCCACAGGCTGCTTCGCAATGGCTGAACGGTAAAATGATCCCAAGATTGGAGAAATTAAAGACGCTTGCGATTGTTTTAAATGTAGATTTAAGTGAACTCGTACCGCCGAACAAGCTACAAAAATTGCAAGCCGCGGAACTTAGACGCATTGGCACGCCCGAAGAATTGCGCTGGGAAAACATCGCCACTCAACAAGACAAAGCCCTTTTCAGCCACTTCCTTGATCTCCCCGAACCCCAACGCAATGTTGTACGAGAAGTGATTATGGCGCTATATAAACAACACTGCGAATAATTGGTTTTGCCTGTAGTGGCGGACCTATGTGTCCGCCATTTTGATTTTTCCATTTGTTGCTTGGAAAACATGGTTTGGGCAACAGACAAATCTCCCCTACCCCCTTTTTGCTAAAGAGGGGGACTTTGATGAAGAAAAACTGATAGTCTGAAATGAAAATAATCATAAAAGTGCGGTGGAAAATTTCTGAATTTTTTTACCGCACTTTGCGATTTTAGGGTATGCTAGGCACTTTCCTTATTGGTTGAAAGATTTAAAAGATAGATAAAATGAACAACGAAATTAAACTGAATTATCACAAAACCCATTTTCTGACGAGCGCGCCGAATATTCGCGTATTGCCTGAAGATAGCGGTATGGAAATTGCCTTTGCAGGGCGTTCTAACGCCGGAAAATCCACCGCACTCAACGCCTTGACCAATCAAAAAAACCTTGCCCGCACCTCCAAAACTCCGGGACGAACGCAATTAATTAATGTATTTGAAGTGGAACCGCTCTACAAATTGGTAGATTTACCGGGCTATGGCTATGCTGCCGTACCTGAACAAATGAAAATCCAATGGCAGAAAGCCTTGGGTGAATATTTGCAAAAACGTGAATGTTTAGGCGGTGTGGTCATTTTAATGGATATTCGCCACCCTTTGAAAGATTTAGACCAACAAATGATCGAATGGGCGGTGTCCGCTGATTTACCTGTGCTATTATTGCTCACCAAAGCAGATAAACTGAGCCAAAGTGCCGTGAGTAAGCAAGTGAAAATGGTACGTGAAGCCATTTTACCGTTCCAAGGTGATGTGCAAGTAGAAGCCTTTTCCGCTCTGAAAAAACAAGGCATTGATAAACTGGCAAGAAAATTGGATAGCTGGTTTAGCGCGGTGATTGTGGAAGATAAAGATGCGTAATTAATGAAAAAAGTGCAGAGAAATTTTTGCACTTTTTAAATGAGAAAGCTATTTTTTTGAAGAATAAATTGTAGCAAAATATCCATTCACCCTAAGGCATACCACAAATAATGGCTAACAATAACGCATCATTGCTCATCAATTTATCATACTGATACTGAGTTATAATTGCTTGTTATTCCTTATGTGTCAAAAGATTAAAGTGTGGTATTTTTTGCCAAACCTTGACATTCTATATATTCAAGATTAAAATTCGGCGTCTATCTATTGTTAGGTAGTACAAAAAGTAAACATTCTTTGATGAATAACATTTAATAACTGGAGCTTTTTTAATGGCAACTATCAACCAATTAGTACGCAAACCGCGTGTGAAAAAGGTTGTAAAAAGCAACGTTCCTGCATTAGAGGCTTGCCCGCAGAAACGTGGCGTGTGTACTCGTGTGTACACAACTACACCTAAAAAACCGAACTCAGCATTACGTAAAGTATGCCGTATTCGTCTAACAAATGGTTACGAAGTAACCTCTTATATCGGCGGTGAAGGCCATAACCTTCAAGAGCACAGCGTTGTGCTTATCCGTGGTGGTCGTGTTAAAGATTTACCAGGTGTGCGTTATCACACTGTACGTGGTGCATTAGACTGTGCCGGCGTTAAAGATCGTAAACAAGGTCGTTCTAAATACGGCGTTAAGCGTCCTAAAGCTTAATGGTTCTCCGTTAAGTAAGGCCAAACGCTAATTAAATTAAATAATTATCATAAACTCCAGTAAACGTAAGATATCTTACACAAAGAGTTTTGGATAATCCTGAAGATTAAAAAACGGAGAAATTGCAATGCCACGTCGTCGTCGTATTGAACCACGCAAAATTCTTCCAGATCCAAAGTTCGGATCAGAATTACTTGCGAAATTTATTAATGTATTAATGGTAGATGGTAAAAAATCTATCGCAGAATCTATCGTTTATGGTGCGTTAGACACTCTAGCTCAACGTACAGGCAAAGAAGCTTTAGAAGCATTTGAAATCGCACTAGAAAACGTACGTCCAACCGTTGAGGTTAAATCTCGCCGTGTTGGTGGTTCTACTTATCAAGTGCCAGTAGAAGTGCGCCCAGCTCGTCGTAACGCATTGGGTATGCGTTGGATCGTTGAAGCGGCACGTAAACGCGGTGATAAATCAATGGCTTTACGTTTAGCAAATGAATTATCTGATGCATCAGAAAACAAAGGTGCAGCAGTGAAAAAACGTGAAGACGTTCACCGTATGGCTGAAGCTAACAAAGCGTTTGCGCATTACCGTTGGTAATCAGTTAATCAAACGATTTTTAGGCTTCATCACATTTTGCTATGCGGTGGAGCCTTATCCATATTTAAAATTTTAATTTATTGAATTCCAAACAAGGAAATAATAATGGCTCGTGTAACTCCTATTGAGCGCTATCGTAATATCGGTATTAGTGCTCACATTGATGCTGGTAAAACAACAACCACAGAGCGTATTCTATTCTATACAGGTGTTAGTCACAAAATTGGTGAGGTGCATGATGGTGCAGCAACCATGGACTGGATGGAACAAGAACAAGAGCGTGGTATTACCATTACTTCTGCGGCAACAACGGCTTTCTGGTCGGGTATGTCACAGCAATATCCACAACACCGTATCAACGTTATTGATACTCCGGGACACGTTGACTTTACTATCGAAGTAGAACGTTCAATGCGTGTTCTTGATGGTGCGGTAATGGTTTACTGTGCAGTAGGTGGGGTTCAACCTCAGTCTGAAACTGTATGGCGTCAAGCAAACAAATATAAAGTACCTCGTATCGCGTTCGTAAACAAAATGGACCGTACTGGTGCAAACTTCCTACGCGTTGTTGAGCAAATCAAAACTCGCTTAGGTGGTAATGCTGTTCCTTTACAACTTCCAATTGGTGCAGAAGAAAACTTTAAAGGTGTTGTTGATCTTCTTAAAATGAAAGCAATCAACTGGAATGAAGCAGATCAAGGTATGACATTTACCTATGATGATATTCCAGAAGATATGGTTGAATTATGTGAAGAATGGCACCAAAACCTTGTTGAAGCAGCAGCAGAAGCTTCAGAAGAGTTAATGGAAAAATACCTTGGTGGTGAAGATTTAACTGAAGAAGAAATCAAAGGTGCGTTACGTCAACGTGCATTAGCGACTGAGATCATTCTTGTAACCTGTGGTTCAGCATTCAAAAACAAAGGTGTTCAAGCAATGCTTGATGCGGTAATTGATTACTTACCAGCGCCAACAGACATCGCCTCAATCAAAGGGATTAATCCTGATGAAACTGAAGGTGAGCGTCACGCAGATGATAATGAACCATTTGCAGCACTTGCATTTAAAATTGCAACTGACCCATTTGTAGGTAACCTAACCTTCTTCCGTGTATATTCTGGTGTGGTTGAGTCTGGTGCGACAGTATTAAACTCTGTAAAAGAAAAACGTGAGCGTTTTGGTCGTATCGTTCAAATGCACGCAAACAAACGTGAAGAAATTAAAGAAGTTCGTGCGGGCGACATCGCAGCTGCAATCGGCTTAAAAGATGTAGGTACAGGTGATACATTATGTGCTATCGATGCACCAATCATTCTTGAGCGTATGGAATTCCCTGAGCCAGTAATTTCTGTTGCGGTAGAACCAAAAACAAAAGCAGACCAAGAGAAAATGGGCTTAGCATTAGGCCGTCTTGCACAAGAAGACCCTTCATTCCGTGTTCACACTGATGAAGAATCAGGTGAAACTATTATCTCAGGTATGGGTGAATTACACTTAGATATCATTGTTGACCGTATGAAACGTGAGTTTAAAGTGGAAGCAAACATCGGTAAACCACAAGTATCTTACCGTGAAACTATCCGCACCAGAGTAAATGATGTTGAAGGTAAACACGCAAAACAATCTGGTGGTCGTGGTCAATACGGTCATGTTGTTATTGACTTGTATCCATTAGATCCTGAAGGTCCTGGTTATGAATTTGTCAATGAAATTAAAGGCGGTGTGATTCCTGGTGAATACATTCCAGCAGTTGATAAAGGTATCCAAGAGCAACTTAAATCTGGTCCATTAGCTGGTTATCCTGTAGTAGATTTAGGTGTTCGTTTACACTTCGGTTCATACCATGATGTAGACTCTTCTGAATTAGCGTTTAAACTTGCTGCCTCTATCGCATTCAAAGCAGCATTTAACAAAGCTAATCCAGTATTATTAGAGCCTATTATGAAAGTGGAAGTGGAAACTCCACCTGAATATGTAGGTGATGTAATCGGCGATTTAAGCCGCCGTCGTGCAATGGTAAATGGCCAAGAAGCGGGTGAATTTGTTGTTAAGATCAATGCAGAAGTTCCACTTTCTGAAATGTTTGGTTATGCAACAGATCTTCGTTCACAAACTCAAGGTCGTGCATCATATTCAATGGAACCATTGAAATATGCTGAAGCGCCAACCAGTGTTGCCGCAGCCGTTATTGAAGCTCGTAAAAAGTAATTAAATATTAAGAAACCGTAGTGCAGTAATGCACTACGTAATGTCACATAAAGGAAACATTAAATGTCTAAAGAAAAATTTGAACGTACAAAACCGCACGTAAACGTGGGTACAATCGGCCACGTTGACCATGGTAAAACAACTTTAACAGCAGCAATCACAACCGTATTAGCAAAACACTACGGTGGTGCGGCACGTGCATTTGACCAAATTGATAACGCGCCAGAAGAAAAAGCGCGTGGTATCACCATCAACACTTCACACGTTGAATACGATACGCCAACACGTCACTATGCACACGTTGACTGTCCAGGACACGCAGACTATGTAAAAAATATGATTACAGGTGCGGCACAAATGGATGGTGCAATCTTAGTAGTAGCAGCAACAGATGGCCCAATGCCACAAACTCGTGAGCACATCTTATTAGGTCGCCAAGTAGGTGTACCATACATCATCGTATTCTTAAACAAATGCGATATGGTAGATGACGAAGAGTTATTAGAATTAGTAGAAATGGAAGTGCGTGAGCTTCTTTCTCAATATGATTTCCCAGGTGATGATACACCAATCGTACGTGGTTCAGCGTTAAAAGCGTTAGAAGGCGAGGCACAATGGGAAGAAAAAATCCTTGAGTTAGCAAACCACTTAGACACTTACATTCCAGAGCCAGAGCGTGCGATTGACCAACCATTCTTATTACCAATCGAAGACGTATTCTCAATCTCAGGTCGTGGTACCGTAGTAACAGGTCGTGTTGAGCGTGGTATTATCCGTACTGGTGATGAAGTAGAAATCGTAGGGATTAAAGACACGACAAAAACTACTGTAACAGGTGTTGAAATGTTCCGTAAATTACTTGACGAAGGTCGTGCAGGTGAAAACATTGGTGCATTATTACGTGGTACAAAACGTGAAGAAATCGAGCGTGGTCAAGTATTAGCGAAACCAGGTTCAATCACACCACACACAGACTTTGAATCAGAAGTTTACGTATTATCAAAAGAAGAAGGTGGTCGTCATACTCCATTCTTCAAAGGTTACCGTCCACAGTTCTATTTCCGTACAACAGACGTAACGGGTACTATTGAATTACCAGAAGGCGTGGAAATGGTAATGCCTGGTGATAACATCAAGATGACAGTAAGCTTAATTCACCCAATTGCGATGGACCAAGGTTTACGCTTTGCGATTCGTGAAGGTGGTCGTACAGTAGGTGCGGGTGTTGTAGCGAAAATCATCAAATAATGATTGTAGCTAGGTAACACGAGAAAAGCTAAGAGAGGGCATCGAAAGATGCCCTTTTGTTTTCTTTACATTTATATCATCATATTTAAAATATCTAATAAAAAATGACCGCACTTGATAAGCGTTAAAATATAAACATGTAAAAAATCCTGCAACAGCAGGATTTGAATTATAAAACTATAGAAAGGTTATTTTGTTGGGTACTCCCACCAAATATCAAACAGTTCACTAATCTCAATTTGTTGTAATCCATTGCTTTCTAACCAGTTTTTCACTAGCTCACGGTGGCTTTCATTACATTTTCCAATTTCTTCTAAGCATACTAACCCTTCCCAGTGTAAATAACCGCTACCTTCATAAGCTAAGCCATTTGGACGAATCACTTCATTGATAAAACGATCTACAACCTCATCAATTTTATCAATTGGGGTATTTTCTACGAATTGCCAGTTTACTAAAAAGCCTAATTCTTGGAATTCTGCAAGGTGCATTTTTTTGCGTTGTCTTCTATTACGTTGAATAGCCATAGTTTTCTCCTCGTATTTCTAGGCTGATATTATTCAGTTTTAATAAAATATAAATCCCATACGCCGTGTCCCAAACGATGGCCGCGCTGTTCAAACTTGGTTAATGGGCGGGTTTCAGGGCGTGGAATATAGTCCTTTGTGGCTGAAGTATTGCGCAACTGTGGATTGTTTTGCAACACGTCTAACATTTGTTCCGCATAGTTTTCCCAGTCTGTTGCCATATGAATAAAACCTGGGCTAGCGAGTTTTTGACAGACAGTTTGCACAAAATGTGGCTGTACAATGCGGCGTTTATGATGTTTCGCTTTATGCCAAGGATCAGGGAAAAAGAGCTGTAAACCAGCAAGGCTACCATCGGGAATGCAATCGCGTAAAATTTCTGTGGCATCGTGACAAATAACGCGTAAATTCTTTACCTTCTTTTCCACGGAATAAGCAATGCACGCACCCACGCCAGGTGTATGCACTTCAATACCTAGATAATTTTTATCTGGATTTTGCTCCGCCATTTCCACCAGAGATTTTCCCATTCCAAAGCCAATTTCTAAAATAACGGGCTTATCGTTGCCGTAAATCTTTTTAAAATCAAAAGGTTCGGTTTGGTGAGCTAAGCCATAAATTGGCCAATACTCATTCATCATATTACGTTGAAAATCACTTAGTCGCCCTGTACGCAATACGAAACTACGCACTTTACGTTTGTAGCGTCCATCTGCAGTGAATTCAGCAGTTTCAACGGTTTTTCGTTTCTGATCCGCAAAGCTAATCTGTTCTTCTATCATTCAAAATCTTACTGTAAAAATATATCTTACTGTTAGTACAATGCAAAAATTTATATTAAGAGGGTATTTTATGGGTTCGTTTCTTATCACGCAAGGGAAAAGGAAAAAGTAGGGATGTTTTCTGTATATTTTGTTCAATTTCACTCTATGATACACTTTCCTTTTTATTTTATCTTAGATCTATGTTACAAGCGCAATCCTCCCTTGACGATTTTTTCGCACACGCGATTCTTACTTGGTACGATCAATTTGGGCGCAAGCATTTGCCCTGGCAGAGAAACAAAACTCTTTATGGTGTTTGGCTGTCAGAGGTGATGTTGCAGCAAACCCAAGTTGCTACGGTGATTCCTTATTTTGAACGCTTTATGCAAACTTTCCCAACTATCACTGCACTTGCCAACGCACCACTTGATGAAGTATTACATTTGTGGACCGGCTTAGGTTACTACGCTCGTGCAAGAAATTTGCATCAATCAGCACAACTCATTCGTGATCAATATCAGGGCAATTTTCCCACTGAATTTGAACAAGTACAGGCATTAAAAGGTATTGGACGAAGTACTGCGGGGGCGATCCTCTCTTCTTGCTTAAATGCCCCTTATCCCATTTTAGACGGCAATGTTAAACGCGTACTATCGCGCTATTTTACTGTTGAAGGTTGGACGAGTGAGAAAAAAGTAGAAAATCAGCTTTGGCAATTAAGTGCACAAGTGACACCAACAGAGCGTGTGGCAGATTTTAATCAAGCGATGATGGATATTGGTGCAATGGTGTGTACGCGCTCGAAACCGAAGTGCTCACTTTGTCCATTATCAACAAAGTGCGGTGCAAATTTACAGCAAAATTGGCAAGATTACCCTGCGAAGAAGCCCAAAAAAACTTGCCTGAGCGGCAGAGCTATTTCTTGATTTGGCAGCAGCAAGGCAAGGTAGCATTAGAACAGCGTGAAAATGCTGGCTTGTGGGGGCTGTATTGTTTTCCACAATTTGACAGCAAGCCGGATTTATTGGCTTATTTAGCTCATCAAAACGTAGTTTTCTATCAAGAATGGCCGGCTTTTCGTCATACTTTTAGTCATTTTCATCTAATGATCTACCCTATTTATGTTCAACAGGAATATCGTGGAGAGGACGCGAATCGTTCTAATTGGAAAAAAGTGGATGAAAATTACGGCAAGTATGAATCTTCTATACAAAGTGCGGTCAAATATTGGTATGATCCACGGAATCCTGATCAAATTGGGCTGGCAACGCCAGTCAAAAATCTTTTATTACAGTTAGCAAAAGGAAAAGAATAATGGCAAGAACGGTATTTTGTGCCTATTTAAAACAAGAGGCCGATGGGTTAGATTTTCAACTTTATCCAGGTGAGTTGGGCAAGCGTATTTTCGATAATATCAGCAAACAGGCTTGGGGTGAGTGGATGAAAAAACAAACAATGCTGGTCAATGAGAAAAAATTAAATATGATGAATACCGAACACCGCCAATTATTAGAGCAAGAAATGGTGAATTTCTTATTTGAAGGCAAAGATGTTCATATTGAAGGCTATGTTCCACCAGAAGAAAAATAATGATGAAAAAATATGTTATTGCATTAATTATTCCCTTTTTATTTGCCTGTGGAGGTTCGAGCCAGAAGCGTATCTATGATGATGAAGCGTTCAGCAAAGATACACGCGGGCTAGATATTTTAACGGGGCAATTTTCCCATAATATCGATCAAATTTGGGGCGTAAACGAATTATTAGTAGCTAGCCGTAAAGACTATGTGAAATACACCGATAGTTTTTATACCCGTAGCCACGTCAGTTTTGATGAAGGAACGATCACTGTAGAAACTCTGCAAGATCTTAGCCGTCTTCATAATTCTATTGTGCATACGTTATTAATGGGATCGGATGCGAATGGAATTGATTTATTTGCTTCCGGTGATGTACCCATAAGCTCTCGTCCATTTCTTGTGGGACAGGTAGTGGATAATTTAGGTCAACAAATCACTAATGAGTTTATCGCAGGTAATTTTGCTGATTATCTCCTGCAAAACAAATTGCAAACACGTCGCTTGAGTAACGGCAGAATGGTACAGTTCGTAGTGATCCCAATGATTGCTAACCATGTTGCAGTGCGTGCGAAAAAATACCTACCAATGGTACGCCGCGCTGCTAGACGCTATAACCTTGATGAAAGCTTGATTTTAGGTATTATGCAAACGGAATCCAGTTTCAACCCTTATGCCATTAGCTATGCAAATGCGATTGGTTTAATGCAAGTGGTACCTCGTACTGCTGGGCGTGATGTATTTCAAATGAAAGGCCGTGGTGGTCAGCCATCAAAAAATTATTTATTTGATCCTGAAAAAAATATTGATACAGGTGCCTCTTATTTATGGCTATTACAAAATAAATATTTAGATGGTATTAGTAATCCAACCTCTAAACGTTTTGCTATGATTTCTGCTTATAACAGTGGCGCAGGTGCTGTGTTGCGGGTATTCCACGAAGATAAAGATATGGCAATTGAACAAATCAACCGGTTATATCCTGAGCAAGTGTACCGCATTTTAACCACGGCACACCCATCTTCACAAGCAAGAAATTACTTAATTAAAGTGGATAAGGCACAAAAAAGCTATCGTGTTAGACGATAAAAATTAGAGGAGGCTTCATTTTTTTATGCGATTTTTGCCGTATTTCTATGCATTTCGCTTGTTAAATATTCAAACAAACAAAAAAAAGCAAAAAAGTTAAAATTAATGATTGACTTAACGCGGTAAAAATCGTTTAATACGCACCAATGATGAGTTGCCTCGATAGCTCAGTCGGTAGAGCAGGGGATTGAAAATCCCCGTGTCGGTGGTTCGATTCCGCCTCGAGGCACCACTATTCCTCCTTAGTTCAGTCGGTAGAACGGTGGACTGTTAATCCATATGTCGCTGGTTCAAGTCCAGCAGGAGGAGCCAAATTCTTAATAGCCACTAATGGAAATTAGTGGCTTTTTCATATCTAATTATTATCTCTTTTCTTACTAAAAAATTGATAAAATATGCACCGCACTTTATTTTTCACTCTCTGCTTTTCATCATCACATATTTGTGTAAAATTGAGATTTAAAAGAACGTGTAGCTTAGCAGGATAGAGCAGTCCCCTCCTAAGGGACAGGTCGGCGGTTCGACTCCGCCCACGTTCGCCAAATAATTTTTCACGTTATGATGAGATTTATCAATTCTAATATCAAAAGCAAAACATAATGAAACGTTATTTTTGCTATTTCTCTTCAATTATCAGGATGTATTTTGACTGCATACTCTAAGAAACACCTAAATGCATAGATAAAGCACAAAAAATGCTGAAGGTAACTAAGGAATAGAAAAAGGCATTGCAACCACTCTATTAGAGTCAAGTGAAAGATAAAGGGAGCGAAACGGGTATAACAACCAGCTCAATCAATACCGCCAATATTACTATTCGTGATCACGAAGCTCAACAAAAGATAAGCGGAAAAACAGTTGAGGAAAGTTTACAAGGGCTTACTAAAATCAATCTTCACCAAGGTGTTGAAAAAGCTGATATTGAAACTATTCGTTCAGATTTAGAGCGTGATTTAAATACTGCAACGGAGTTTGTCAATAATGTTAATGATCAAGGTGATGAAATCTACTATCAAATAGAGAAAAATGAGCAAAATATCTATTTAAAACATAAAAAAGACGAGAATTGTCAAAGTATTGAATGTATCAAGGTATCCGAAGTAAATGTTGATCAGCTCACAGTGCCAAAAACTAAAGAGGAAGCGGAGTTATTAGCTCGTCTTTATGCTCACGGCATAATGAATGAGTCTGATGAAGATAGAACAATAGGTGCAATTCAATATGGCGGAAAGGAATACTTAAACAATGATTCTTTAATTGTAAGAAGAGAGTATTCTTCTCTACCGTCAGAACTGATTTATACCCTATTTGAGCGAGTAAGAGGAGGATTGGATATGCCAAGTATTTTTGGTGCATCAAATGCAAGTCGAGATCAAGCTAAAATCTGGGGATTATTAGATGAATATAATCGTCAGAATCCAACGAATCGAGTAGACTTATCCCAAGTTAATCATAGCTTAGGTGCTTCAGGTACAAAAAATGCCATGAATTGGGCGAAGCATGAGGGGATGTCATTCAAAAATACAACATTAAATGCGTATGTTGTAGGAACATCGTATCCAATAACGAATAATACTCTGGCAGCCACTTTATCAGGTGGTTTATATGATAAAGGCTATACCGAAACAGCAGCTGGCTTATTCAGAGATGGAAGTGTGGAATATGCTTCTGCGCCGAGAGATATTGTGGCAACAGGAATTAATTTGCCATTTGTACCAGGGAATTTAAGTATTGGTATAGGGAATACGAATACTACAGGAAATAATAGTACAGGGGTTCCACTTTGGGATATGCTAATGGGGCATCATACTGAGGCATATTATCGGGATGAGGAGGCGGTACGGTTTTTGAATACAGATAAAGATGGTAAAGTACAAAAAGAGAAAGTAGAACAATTTAAAGAATATCAAAATACTATATGGGGAAAAATTGGCCCAAAAACAAAACATATTAATTTTAACAATGGTATTATTTTAAATAATCAGGAGGAGAAAAAATAATGAGAATAATTATATTATTACTCCCTTTATTATTATCTGGATGTTATCTTGCTAATGGTTCCCCTCCATCTTTTAGATACTGGCTACCTCCTAAAGAAATGAATGAAGAACAGGAAAAAAAAATATGGGGTGATTGTGATAGAAAATCTTATAATATGTTAGATGAGACTCAAAGGGGGTTATTTAATAAAGGTGATACATCTTGGGAAAAGATATATAAAAATACCAATGAATACAAAAAATATAAAGAGGTTATCTATTTAAATCAAAAATATCTTTTTCAGTGTCTTTATGATTCAGGACTTCGTTTTAGACCACCTTTAAGATGGTGTCTAGCTCAAGATGGAGATAATACTAAAACTTGTATAGAAAATATGAAGTATAGAAATTAACATTATAGGCATTATAGGTTCTGATGTATCAGGCAAACAAAGCAGAAGGTAAAAACCGTTTTGAGACGGGAACACTTTCCTATTCTGATATTGAAAACCATGCAAATTATAGCGGAACTGCTTTTGGTGTTGGCGTACAAGCAGACATTAATGGCGGTTGGGACAGTCGTCAGGTAAGAGATAAGGACGACAATATTATCCTAAATGAAGATGGTTCGCGGGCAACTCGAGTCAATCAAGGTATCGGCTTTGGTTATGACAAAGACAGCCAATCTAGCTTAACAAAAAGTGGCATTAACACCACCAATCTTCATATTCGAGATGAACAAGCTCAGCAAGCGCTCACAGGAAAATCTGTTGCAGAAACACTGAAAGAAATCAAAACAGAGATTACTACAGAGAATGCCCAAGCGAATGCAGGGGTGCTTGAAAATAACTTTGATAAAGAGGCGTTAAGTAAAGAATTAGCGATTCAACAAGAGGTGACCAAAAACTTCGCCCCTGTTGCTGCACAAGGTGTCGCTTGGGCTTCAGAAAAATTAGGTGCGGTGCAAAATTATGAAATTTTATCTGCGCGAAAATCACAGGTTGAAGCCGCATTGTCAAGCACCACCACCCCAGAAGAGCGAGCAAAACTACAAAGCGAACTAGCTCAACTAACAAGCTATCTCAATGAAAACCAAACTCGCTACAATCTTTGGAAAGAAGGTGGCATTGGTAGAGCGGCATTGCACGCTGCGGTAGGGGGATTACTCACGGGCAATGTCAATGGTGCCGCTGCGGCTGGCACAACATCTCTTGCTGCCCCAGTCATTGAAAAATTAGGTGAAACCGCAGAAGCTAAATTTGGCAAGGCAGGCAAAGCGTTTGTGGATGGCGCAGCAGGCTTAGCTATTGGTGCGGCAGTAGGCAATGGCAACGCGGGCGCAATCACCGCAGCAGCCAATACAGATTGGAACAATCGCCAGTTGCATCCAGATGAAATGAAGTGGATAAAAGAGAATGCAAAACGTTTTGCTGAAGAACAAGGTATTGATGAAAAAACAGCAGAAGAACGTCTAATTATTCAAGCGGCTCAAGAGGTAGATTACGCTTGGAAACAAATGATTAACACCCAAGATAAGGAAGCATTACAGTTTTTACGTAGTGCAAGTGCTGCTAGCTATTCTAATAGCGTGCCACTACCTCTTGGTGAAGACCCCGCCTTTTTTATCAATGCGAATGGTGAAAAACAAAAATTATTTAGTGCCATAAAAGATGAATATTATTCCACAGGGAAATATTCAGGTTTAGCCACACAATATGACAAAGCGAATAATCAGGTTTTAACCAACGCATTAATCCCTGAAATTCGGAATAACCTCATAGTAAAAAGTGGAAGCGATGTACTTGATGGGCTTTCTAGCTCAGGGCGAGCTTTGCTAAATCATCCACTCGACACAGGCAAGACACTGACACAAAATATAGCCTATAGTGCTTCGGAGTGTGTCAAATCACCATTTCGTTGTATAGGTGAAAAATGGTCAACACTGACTAGTGCCCCAAAAGATATCTTACGTACTCATTACAATCAGTCCGATGTGAATTATCTGTATGGTAAGGATATGTCGATAGAAACGACATTAATTCCATTAGTTCGGGGTGGAAGTGTTTTGGCTGAATTTGCTCCTGTTGTGAAAGCTGGGAGTGCTGCGGTTAAAGGTGCAAGTATATTAGGTCAAAAAGCGACAGTGGCTGCTTTTGAAAAAATTACTCGGGGAGGAAGCTTAAGTTATGTAACAGGCAATGAGCTAGGAAATAATTATCGAACATTATCACTCGGTATAGTTGAAGGACCTAACGGAGGAAAACTCATAAATACTGGGATAAAAGATGCTGTCACAAATAGCACTATTTATCAAAGAATCTCTTCTAATGGAACGTTGTCTAATCAATTTATGATGATTGATGATAATGGTTTGCAAATAAATGTATCAAAACCTTTAGTATTAAAAAATACATTAAGTCAAAAAACACCAATCCACCATATTTGTACAGACAAAAACTGTATATCAACAGCAAATGGAGGACCTTGGACGCCTGTATTTAAAGAGATATTTGATGGAGCAAATTTAAGTTTTAATGATGCAATTAATAAAGTTAAGGTATTTGGACATCAAGGACCACATCCTAAGGAATACCATCAATATGTATATGATAAATTATCTAGAAGAACTATAGGTCTTTCTCCTAAAACCCAGGAGTATAGACAGGCAGTGGAATCTACGCTAGAGAAAATTGGTAAAGACGCACAAACACCAGGTACACAAGTGAATAAATGGCTAACCAAGGAGTAATTAATGAAATATTATAGATTATTAGATGATATTGACTACCCAAACCGTTGGTATTTTAGGAGGTATTCATAGCATTGATAATTGGAAATTAATAAATGCAGAGATTCATGAAACTAATCTGATAATACGATTAATTCAAGATGGAGAAGAACTTGATTATACAACTATGGTTCCATTTAACGTTCCTATTGTGAGTGAAGATTTTAAAGTTTTGATAGAGAATACTAATGGTCTATCTTTTATTCCTGTCAAAATAGAAAATAAAAAAACAATAAAAAAATATTTCGCCATGGTCATTCATAATGAAATTGATTGTGTTGATGAAAATCGTTCAGAATTTACTAAGTTTGAGAAGGATGATCCTATAAGGCCAGACTTGGCTGGTGAATATGACAGTTTTTATAAACTGAAATTAGATTATTCAAAGATTAATAAGGCGTTATTTCGTTTAAGCAAGTTTTCTGTAGCGATTATTATTAGTGAAAGTATAAAAAAAGAGATCATAAAAAATGCTTTAACTGGTGCTGAGTTTAAAGAGGTTTAGAAAATGTGATGCCAGTGGCGAATATAGCGTAAAAAAATACCTTGGGAAACAAGATAGATATAAACCAATGATAGAGCTAATGGAGAAATATGCTTAGAAAATGCATTTAGGCCATTTAGCTGTAGAAGATCAGACTTGATCTGACAAATCATTATAAAAATGAGAGTTTCCCGTTTAGAATATGAGTGTCTAAAATTCAATCTAAACAAAAAAGGAAACTCTCATGTTTTATTCTAACAATCCTCTCATTAAACACAAGACTGGTTTACTTAATTTAGCGGAAGAACTTGGAAACATATCTCAAGCTTGCAAAACGATGGGAATAAGCCGGGATTCGTTCTATCGTTATCAACAAGCTGTAGAACAAGGCGGTGTTGATACATTACTGAATCAAACTCGTCGAGTACCGAACATCAAAAATCGAGTAGATGAAAAAGTTGAGCAAGCAGTCGTAAAATTTGCTCTTGATTTCCCCACGTATGGACAGGTTCGTGTGAGCAATGAACTTCGTAAGCAAGGTATTTTTGTATCTGCTGGTGGTGTTCGTTCTATTTGGCTACGCCATAATCTTGCTAACTTTAAACAGCGTTTAAATGCTCTCGAAAAAAAAGTTGCTGAAAAAGGTATTATCCTGAGTGAAAGCCAAGTTCAAGCTTTAGAACGTAAAAAAGACGATGATATTGCATGTGGTGAAATTGAGACGGCTCACCCTGGCTATTTAGGCTCACAAGATACTTTTTATGTAGGCAATTTAAAAGGCGTGGGATGTATTTATCAGCAAACGTTTGTTGATACTTATAGCAAGGTTGCTTTTGCGAAGCTCTACACGATGAAAACAGCAATTGCTGCTGCGGATATGTTAAATGATAAAGTGTTACCGTTCTTTGTGTCACAAGGCTTACCAATGTTGCGAATTTTAACGGATAGGGGAAGCGAGTATTGTGGCAAGGTCGAAAATCATGATTACGAGCTGTACTTAGTGATTAATGATATTGAGCATACAAAAACTAAAGTAAAACACCCACAGACAAATGGCATCTGTGAGCGTTTTCATAAGACTATCTTGCAAGAGTTTTATCAAGTGGCTTTTAGAAAGCACATTTATACAGATTTAGCTCAACTGCAAGCTGATTTAGATGAATGGTTAGTGTATTATAATCTTCATCGAACTCATCAAGGCAAAATGTGCTGTGGTAGAACACCAATGGAAACATTACTTGATGGAAAATGTATTTGGGCAGAAAAGAATTTAGGCTCAAATTAATCTGACAGACCCATCATTTTAAACGGGGGACTGTCAGATTAGGTTTGATCTTCTACAAATTATTTAGCTAATTGTTTTTTTAGTTTTATCAGTTTATCTTTCATTCGTAGGCGTTTAAGGGGGGATAAATAATCTGCAAATACTATGCCGTTTAAATGATCGATTTCGTGCTGAATACAAATTGCCAATAGTCCATCAGCATTGAGAATGAAATCATTACCGTTTTTGTCTAATGCACGAACTTTTAACTTCTCTTTTCGTGGCACAAAACCATTCATCCCTGGCAGTGAAAGACACCCCTCCTCAATGCCTGTTTCACCAGAGCTTTCAATAATTTCTGGATTAATTAGCACGATTCGGTTTTCTTTATTACCTTTAATATCAATAACAATTAAGCGCTGATGTACATCAATTTGCGTCGCAGCAAGTCCAATACCTTGCTCGTGGTACATCGTTTCGAACATATTATCAATCAAGGTGTGCAATTCATCATCGAATTTTTCCACGGGCGACGCAACGTTCTTCAAGCGCTCATCGGGATAAATTAAAACATCTAGTAACGCCATAAGTTTATTTGTCCTCTGGTAAAATTAGAGATATAGTGTAACCATTTTCCCACCAAAACGCCAATAGAAAGGGATGGTTACTTATGAAAAGAAACCTTAGTTTTCTAAATGGATTCTTTATTTATCGTAGAGATGAAAGTTATGTTAAGTCCTTATTGTTATTTTAAGCTAAAGAACCGTATGTAGTGATATATTAACTTAACAGACTTCAATAGATGGACAACTATCAAAAAATAAGGACGATTAAATATTTAGCTCAGAGAATAAAACACCCCTTTATGCTTGTTTGATGTTTCAGAGCATTCTATTATTACACCAATACAAGTAACCAACAAAAGCAAATAAACACCAAGCTTATATCGATTAAGAACAATCAACAGGGAAGGGGGCCTTGCAAACAATTCTAAAACGTAAGAGCATTAAGATACAATCAAGATGTAGAAGATAAAAATCATGCTTTTTTTTCGGCTTTCTCACAATCCTTCACAACCATGATCGGTAAAAATGCGCAACATCACAGTAATCCTTGACTTTAAAAAGAGGTACCGTCCCCAAAAGTGTGTCTTTTTGCAAGAAAGCTAGCATGGGCAGTTTACTTAAAAAGTACTGAATCTGCAAAACGGCTCAATGGGTAGCGGTAAGTCGTTTCACCCATATCAATAGCAACTTTACTCATCAGCGTTAACACAGAATCCACACTGGGCATACTGTTGCGTATCTTTAACACACGCTTAAATGACTTATTCAACCGCTCGATTTGATTGGTGGTATAAATCATATTCTGTACCTCGTTTTCATAATGCAGATAGGTTAAGTAATCGCTTAGCTTGTCCTCATCAGCCAGTATGGCAAGCGCTTGTGGGTAGTATTTTCGCCACTTCTGATAACAGGATTTCGCTCGTGCAAGTGTTGCCGATAAGCTGTCATGTTTGCCCACACGGAAGACATCTTTCAAATCCTGTCCCAGCTCTGTTCTGTGGCTGGTTTTGCTTTGGTTAAGCAGACGTCTTTTGAGGTGCAGTACGCACTTCTGCACACGGCAGGCAAAGTGTTTTTCAATCGTCAGTTCTAGCCCTTTCAAGTCATCGATGATGGCTAACTGAATCTGTTGTATGCCTCTGTCTTTCAAATCTTGGCAGATGTTGTCCCAAGTGCTGGCAGATTCTGTTGGGGCATTATAGATACCGAGCACCTCTCGGGTTTTGTCCTGCTTCACACCGAGTACAACATAGTATGCTTCGCTGGAGACAGTCCTACGCTTGGTTTTGACGTAGGTAGCATCTAGGTAGATGAGAGGGTAATGACGCTCTAGCTGGCGTTCTTGAAAGGCTTTCATCTCCTCATACAGGCTTTCGATGATGCGTGATACCGCACTTTTAGAAAGCTTTTTGCCATAGATGCTTTCAGTAATGTCTTCGACTTGACAGGTGGTTAACCCATTGGCGTACAGCTCAAAACACAGCTCATTCAGCGTATCCTGCTGTTCCCTCATGACTTCAAGCAGGAGGGGTTTAAACTGCCCTAAGCGGTCTCTTGGGATGGACAACTCGATAGACTCACCGATACCCAGTCCGCGTAGACTACGGTAGCCATTAGCTTTGTTGCCATCACCATTGCTGGTGGTTAAGAAGTCTTTGCGCTCGGCTTTCATGAGGATGTTGAGTATAATGGATAATAGCATATTGATGCCATTAGGTTTTTCGGTAAACTCGTTACAAATGGCTTGTAGTTGGCTTGGACTTAGTTGTAAAGTAGTCATAAGGTCTCTCTCTTTTTCGGATTGCGTTTGCTAAAACAATCTTACAAAAATTTGAGAGACCTTTTCTTTTCCCTCTCAAGAGACACACTTTGTGGGGCGGTATCTTAAAAGAAAGTAAGAGCTTATTATAGTAATAATTTATCAGTAAATGGCTATAACGCATTGGAACTCAAAGAATACCACTGACACTAACAGTGTAGAAGAAATGGAGCATTCGTCGGTAACTATCACTTTAATAGTTTGTCAAGTCTTGAGATAGACATTGGCGAAACACCAACAAGACGGCTTAGTAATCAAAGAAAGAACTAGCTATATACTTTTTAATTATAATCAAGGAAATGTTTAGGTAATTTAAGGAATTATACACTTTGTGAAACCTGATAGTTCATAAAAGAGATATGGCAGGGGCGGAGAGGCTCGAACTCCCAACACCCGGTTTTGGAGACCGGTGCTCTACCAATTGAACTACGCCCCTAAATAAAGTGGCGGAACGGACGGGACTCGAACCCGCGACCCCCTGCGTGACAGGCAGGTATTCTAACCAGCTGAACTACCGCTCCGCAAAATTGATAATTGGCAGTGACCTACTCTCACATGGGAATATCCCACACTACCATCGGCGTTATAGCGTTTCACTTCTAAGTTCGGCATGGAATTAGGTGGGTCCGCTACACTATTGCTGCCAAAAAATTTTATTTTGTTAATTTATTCAATATAAAAAATAAACTAACAAAATAAAACCTGGCGGTGCCCTACTCTCACATGGGAATATCCCACACTACCATCGGCGTTACAGCGTTTCACTTCTAAGTTCGGCATGGATTTAGGTGGGTCCACTGCACTAACGCCGCCAAGATAATTCTTTCTATTCTTTAAGTCCTTTCTCTTAGTTCATAACTTCTATTATTTCGTTATCTCACTAAGCATTCTTACTCTTCCTTCTCAATCAAAAACAAGCCAAA
>NZ_JAKKOD010000002.1:72500-588655 GCF_026226775.1 Avibacterium sp. 21-586
AACGACGCGATTTGTATCAGTCTACTTTTACAACGTCGCGTCGTTGTCTGCCGCGTATTATAGACATCTACGAAATCTTTGCAACTCCTTTTTGCAAAAAATTTCGTTTTTTTTAGTAATGGCCTAAAAAACCCACCAGCAAGTCTATTTTAACAGCAGAAATTAGCGAATTTTCAGCCTACCAATAGATCTTTCCACCTCTCTGCTTGAGATTTCTCGCATTCCTTGTATCTTCAACGCCTTATTTAACTTAATAATAGCAGCCTTTCTTTCCGTATCATTAAGTAGCAGCACATTTTTATTCAGTAGTGCTGCCGTTATATTCCAAAAAAATGACAAGTTTACTGAATAGCCCAACTTTCTTAGTTCTATGTAGCAATAATCTGCGCCAAAACGAACTAACGTATCAACATCAAATATGTTGATTTTGCTGAGTAGTTTTTCATGTTTTACCGAAAGATTAGGAAGCTCCTTTATACGATTTTTCTTTAATAGTGCCTGCTCAATTTGCTTATCTCTAACTTGCTTGATAGCACAAATTACTAAAAAGCGATATTCTATTTTATTAGAGATCACCGAGTTAGGTAGGCGATAATATTGGGACACTCTAAGATCAGGATTTTCGGCATCTGTAGCGTAAGGTGCTGCGCCCAGTTTGATTAAATGTTCAGCTAATGAACCAACTGCCCTTAAATAAAATCGAGCGTTTTGATATAAACCGAACATTATATTTCTATAAAAAATGCCATAGCCGGTAAATAAGCTTTTTGCTGTCACCTCTCCAACTAAACCTGAAAGCTCATTTCTGATTTCCAATGTAGCGTCATCTGTAATACTCATATCAATCTCCTTATTATTATTGGTAACAAAAAATAATGGGAAGCTTGAACGATCTTATACCTAGATTTTTTATACCATACTCAAACTGAAATATTTATAAAAATTTATAGTTTATTTTAGTTTTTGTGATTCAGATCGTAAAAAACAATTATTTTTAATTGAAAAATTAAAAAATAACGTCATATTTTTATAAAATATTCAATTTCATATAAATAACTCTATAAAAAAATCTATTTATTGCATAAAAACGTTTGCAATCCTATCTTTTTTTGTTGCATATTAATACCGAACCTATTAACAAAAGGTTCAGTTACTAAAAGAGGTTAAAAAACACTCAAATTTAGTAATAACATAACAATTTATTCATAAAGGAAACACACTATGCAAACATTTACATCATTAGAAGAATTCTTAGCTAAAGTTGAACAACGTGATGGACACCAACCAGAGTTTTTACAAGCTGTACGTGAAGTGTTCACATCAATTTGGCCATTTTTAGAAAAAAATCCACAATATCGCTCGCAAGCACTTTTAGAACGTCTTGTTGAACCTGAGCGTTTAATCCAATTCCGCGTAGCCTGGACTGATGACAAAGGGCAAGTGCAAGTAAACCGTGCTTTCCGTGTGCAATTCAGCAGTGCAATTGGACCATTTAAAGGTGGTATGCGTTTTCACCCTTCAGTAAACCAATCAATTTTAAAATTCTTAGGTTTTGAACAAATTTTCAAAAACGCCTTAACCACTCTACCTATGGGGGGCGGTAAAGGTGGTTCAGACTTCGATCCTAAAGGTAAATCAGACGGTGAAGTAATGCGTTTCTGCCAAGCCTTAGTTAGTGAGCTTTATCGCCACATTGGTCCAGATACGGATGTGCCAGCAGGCGATATTGGTGTAGGTGGTCGTGAAGTCGGCTATCTTGCTGGTATGATGAAAAAATTATCTAACCAAGCAGGTTGTGTGTTTACTGGTCGTGGCTTGTCATTCGGTGGTAGCTTAATTCGCCCAGAAGCAACTGGTTACGGCTTAGTTTATTTCGCACAAGCAATGCTTGAAGAAAAAGGCCAATCTTTCCAAGGTAAAACTGTAGTAGTTTCAGGTTCAGGCAACGTAGCACAATATGCAATTGAAAAAGCATTACAACTTGGTGCTAAAGTGGTAACCTGCTCTGATAGCTCTGGTTATGTTTATGATGAAGCTGGTTTTACGCCAGAAAAATTAGCGGCATTAATGGAAATCAAAAATGTGCAACGTGGTCGAGTAAAAGACTACGCAGAAAAATTTGGCTTACAATATGTTGCTGGCGAACGTCCGTGGAGCGTGAAAGCAGACATCGCCTTACCTTGTGCAACACAAAATGAATTAGACCTTTCTGATGCACAAAAATTAATTGCAAACGGCGTACAACTTGTGGCTGAAGGTGCAAATATGCCTACCACAATTGAGGCAACAGACGCATTACTTGAAGCGGGCGTATTATTCGGCCCAGGTAAAGCTGCGAACGCAGGTGGCGTAGCAACATCCGGTTTAGAAATGGCGCAAAGCTCACAACGTTTATACTGGACAGCAGAAGAAGTGGACGCGAAATTAAAACAAATTATGCTCGACATCCACGCAAACTGTAAAAAATACGGTACAGTAGAAGGGCAAGCGAACATCAATTATGTAACAGGTGCAAACATCGCAGGTTTCGTAAAAGTTGCAGATGCTATGTTAGCTCAAGGTGTTTACTAACAGCATTATTTTTCTAAGCACAAAAGCTATCCTAAAGTGGATAGCTTTTTTATTATACAAAACATTCGTTACTTTTAAGATTCTAGCACTCTCCAAGCACGATAACCATAAATCGCAATGGCAACAAAACAGATAAGTGGTAACACGAAAGATACATTTACCGCTGGCATTCCAAAAAGCTCTCCTCGATCAATGATAATGCCTTGTAATGGTGGCATTAAAGCACCACCAACAATAGCCATTACTAACCCTGCTGCTCCTAACGTGGCTTCTTCTTTTAAACCATAAAGGGCGATACCATAAATCGTTGGGAACATTAGAGACATAAAGGCTGAAGTGAGAATTAAGCAATACAAACCACCCACACCATCAATAAAGATTACGCCAAGGATACTGAAGAAACCACCTAATGCGAAAAGATACAACATTAATTCAGCTTTGAGATATTTCATAATGCTGGTGCTAATAAAGCGGCTCACGATAAAAATTCCCATTGCAATAATGTTGTAATTTTGTGCTTCTGCTTTGGTAAAACCCAAACGTTCTGCGTATTGAATGATGAAAGTCCAACACATAATTTGTACACCGACATAGAACACTTGTGCAATCACACCTTCACGATATTTTGCTTTTACAATTAATCGGTTAAAGGCCTCGCGAAAAGAAAGTTTGCCGCCTTGCTCAATTTTGGTTGTAGGCATTTTGTATAAGCCAATCATCAACATAATGACCACAACTACAAGCCCCACTACTAAATAAGGGTTGCGGATAATTTCCAAATCGTGGGTGCGCACCACAGCTTTTTCTGCTGCGGATAAGGTGTTAAAAATGAGATTACCTGCAGCATCACGTTTGTCAGACTCCAAATTCACTAACACGATTTGTGAGGCAACAAACATCCCTGTAATAGAACCGAGCGGATTAAAAGATTGTGCTAAATTTAAACGGCGGGTTGCAGTTTGTGGATCACCCATTGAAAGAATATAAGGGTTAGCTGTGGTTTCCAAAAATGCCAAACCAAAGGTCAAAATGTAAAGCGAGAATAAAAAGAAGGTAAATTGTTCATAGCGTGCCGCAGGATAGAACAAAAATGCCCCCACAGCATAGAGAGCCAAACCAAGTAATACCCCCGATTTATAGTTATAACGGCTAACAAATAATGCGGCAGGAATCGCCATTGTGCCGTAGCCACCGTAGAAAGCAAATTGCACTAATGCTGCTTCTGAGGCGGGAATTTCCATCACAGTTTGAAATACTGCAACCATTGGATTAGTAATATCATTGGCAAATCCCCATAGTGCAAATAGCGTGGTAATGAGGATAAATGGAACAACAAATTGCTTTTCAAGAATTTTTGCACTCATAATATTTCTCCTTGTTTGAGGGCAAACTCACCACGATTTCTCTTTGCAGTTATGAAATGAGTTTGCTTGGTCATCAACTTTTTTGAAGCAACTGCGCGATAAACTCGCTACTCCTCAATGCGTAATCCATAAGATTTGAATTTTTCTAACACCACTGCCATATCTTGTTCTGATAACAATGGGATAGGTTGTTGGGTTGAGAGTAATTGGATATACCATTTCGCTAGCACCTCCACTTCCTGTGCTAACCATAAGGCTTTATCTAAATTTTCTTCAGCTGCGATTAAACCGTGGTGAGCAAGTAAAATCGCCTTGCTTTGCTTAATGCCCTCACCTACATATTCGGCTAATTTTGCCGTGCCGAAAGTGGCATAAGGGACACAAGGAATATGATCGGTGCCGCCCACTGCAATCATATAGTGAATGGGCGGAATAGGTTTTTCCAAGATTGACACCGCAGCACAATAAGTTGCGTGGTTATGCACCACTGCATTCACATCGGGACGAGCCTGATAAACGGCTAAATGGAAATGCCACTCACTAGAAGGCAATTTACCTTCTTCGTGTTGCCCTTCTTGACTTACAAAAACAATGTCTTGCTCTGTCATTTTTTCATAAGGCATTCCTGTTGGGGTAATCAACATTCCATCTTGATAACGCACACTGATATTGCCTGCAGTGCCTTGATTTAAACCTAATCTTGTCATTTCGAGGCAAGTATCAATGATCTTGCGAGAAAGTTGTTGTCTGTTCATTTTAATCTTCTCCTTACTACAATTTTTTAGGGAACGACTGGGGTTACACCCTTTTTCAAAATAATGTTGCCGTATTTTGCACATTCGCCCGTTACCACCACGGCATAAGCTTTTTTCGCGCGATCATAAAAATCAAAACGGTCAATACGGGCTAATTTCGGTAAATTTTGCACCGCACTTTGGTTTTGTGCGGATTTATGTAATGCCGTTTCAATCGCTTTGAGATAACGCACTTCCACACTAAGGTCAAGGCTATCGCCTTGAACGGCTTTCATCATAATGAGTGGTGCTTCCACATAAGCATCAAATTCAAATAACGGCACAATTCCAGTAAGTAAGGTATCAACGCTAATTCCATCAGATCGAATAACACGATTATTCAATTGATGAGCTGGAAAATGAGCATCAGCTAATATAATCTCATCGCCGTGTCCCATTTCCGCAAGTACCTTCAATAATTCAGGGGAAAGTGCAGGATGAATTCCTTTTAACATTGTTTGTTCTCCATCAGTTGTTGATAAAGTGCGGTGTGATTAGAAGGGAAAATGCGCTGTTTAGCTGGCTGCATTTCACCTTGTGCTTGTTGTACATTGTCATAAACGCCAACGCCCGCAAAGGTAAACATTGCCGCACCTAACACGGTGCTTTCCGCCACATCCACAATATCTATAGGTAAATTGAGCACATCAGCACGAATTTGATTCCATAAGCTATTTTTAGAACCGCCGCCCACGCAAATTAAGCTCTCCGCTTTGAAATGGCTGACTTGTTGCAGAATATCTAAGCCTGCTTTAAGTTGATAAGCCATATATTCCAATGCTGCACGGTAAATTTGCCCACGAGAACTATGCATTGAAAGCCCAACAATTTGCCCGAAACCTTGTCCGTTATCTGCTGGATTAAACTTGCCACGGAAGCGAATACCCTGTGAACCCACAGGTGCTGCGGCACCTTCTGCGATCATTGTGGGGTAATACTGATCAGTGCCTTTTACATCGGCAAAGAAAGTTTTGCCCACCCATTCCATCACGCCCGAGCCAATCCATTGCACTGCAGGATTAAAGCAACGAGATTGTGCATCAAACTCAGTGGTTAAGCCTTGTGGCACAAACTCAATGTGTGGCTCAGCTTTTTCAGTGCGTGCCATTAAAATCTCCCAAGTGCCAGAACTTAGCACCGGTTGATTTAATCCTGCGCCTGAGCCAAAAACCGCAAATTGGGTATCGTGTCCGCAAGAAATCACAGGAATTGGGTTTAACCCTAGCTGCAGACAAAGTGCAGTAGATAAAACGCCAATTTTTTCACCCGCACTTACCATTGGTGGGAAATGCGTTTCTTGCAGCCCTAACACATTTAACACCGCCGTATCCCAAGTTTGACTTTGCAAATCGGTCATCATTGAGGTACCAGCCATTGTGCGATCGGTGCTAAAAACGCCCGTTAAACGTTGATTAAGCATTGATGAAATGAACACAAATTTATCCATTTTTTGCAAAATTTCAGGTTCATTTTCTTTTAGCCATAACAGTTTAAATAGGGTGTTAAAACTGTATTGCCCGATCCCGTTACGTTGATAAAGCGCATTCACATCAAGGTATTGCGCAAGATTTTCCATAATGGAAATGGTGCGAGGACATTGCCAAGAAATAATCGGGTAAAGCTGATTTCCAGCTTCATCGAAAGGTGCGCCATCCACCCCGAAGGTGGTTACGCCGATCCCCACAATGTCTTGCAATGAATGGGATTGTTTGAGCTGGGTTAAGGTTTTTTCGGCACAAATTAACAGCTTCTGCCAAATTTCTTCAATATCCCAAATATAAAAATGCGGATACTGCGTATCAGCTTGCGCACGGTTTGGCTGATGATGAGAGGCCAAAATCTTGCCCTTTTGATCAATAGCAATCGTGCGTAAATTGGTTGCGCCACAATCAAAAATCAGTGCAATTGCCATAAAACCTCCGAGAGTTCTATTTCAAAAGTGCGGTTAAAAAACACCGCACTTTTCCTTTAGCGATTATTTATAAAGTGGCCCAAAGTTTGCGCAAGCACGGTAATCTTGCCCTTCTTTGTCTTGACCAAAGCCATTCCACGCACTTGGGCGGAAAATGTCTTGTTCAGCCACATTGTGCATACACACAGGAATACGCAACATTGAAGCAAGGGTGATAAGATCCGCACCAATATGACCATAAGTGGCAACGCAGTGATTTGCTCCCCAGTTCGCCATAACAGAATACACATCAGTGAATGCACCTGTTCCTGTTAAGCGCGGTACGAACCAAGTGCAAGGCCAGGTTTCGTTAGTGCGTTTCATTAGCGTGTCGTGAACTTCAGCAGGTAAATCAATTGACCAACCTTCCGCAATTTGTAGTACAGGGCCAATGCCTCGAATAATATTTAAACGGTGCATCGTAAATGGCATTCCGCCTTTAGTGAGATATTGTGATGAGTAACCGCCGCCACGGAAATATTCATACACCGCAGGACACCAACGGGTGTTTTCCACACAACGTTTGCCATCTTCTTCCGTCACTTCCCAAGCAGGCTTAATGACAGGATTGCCTTTTTCATCCGTATGCTGACCTGTGCCGTCTAAGGCAGCAGAACCTGAGTTAATCAAATGGATAAAGCCGCTTTCTGGGCGGAAGCCAGTGGCACGTTCCACCGCATCAGGACTCCAATAGGTACGCACATCGGCAAAGATTTGCGCTTGCCCAGTAAGCTGATTACCAAACAACATACATACGCCATTGAGGGAGTCATTTTCCGTAGCAAGAATGTAAGGTGGTCGAACACCGCTCCAGTCGTAGGTGGAGTTAAGAATGGCTTCCATAAAATCGCCATTTGGCATATGGTCTGTCCAATGACGTTGTCCTTGAAAACCTGCTGCAATAGCATTATGTCCAAGGGCTTCTTCACCATAATTGAGCTGCGCTAATTTTTCATTACCCGCCATCAGGTCACGAGTGATGATTGCCATTTTCACCACATTTTCCCAAAGCTGCGCTTTTTGTTCTGGGCTATCTTGATGATCTGGGTGATTGACATCAACGCCTTCTTTGCAATAGGTTTTCACCCATTGAAGTGCCAATTCCACTTCTTCCTCATCATAAATTTTGCGGTCAAGACGGCGTTTAATTTCGCTCATATCCACATATTCATTGCGCATACCTAAATATTCTTGGAAGAATTTTTGATCCACGATAGATCCTGCAATTCCCATAGAAACAGAACCGATAGAAAGATAGGATTTGCCTCGAATGGTCGCCACAGTCAGGGCAGCACGAGCAAAGCGTAGGAGTTTTTCTTTGACATCTTCAGGAATACTGGTATCAGAAGCTTCTTGCACTTCTGTGCCATAAATAGAAAAGGCAGGTAAGCCCATTTGTGAATGGCCAGCTAATGCTGCTGCTAAATAAACTGCACCCGGGCGTTCTGTGCCATTGAATCCCCAAATGGCTTTTGGCATATGCGGATCCATATCAATGGTTTCTGAACCATAGCACCAGCAAGGGGTGACGGTAATCACTGCACCAACATTGGCAAGTTTAAATTTTTCTGCACAAGCAGCGGCTTCTGCCACACCACCAATACAAGTATCTGCGATAACACATTCCACAAATGAACCGTCCGTATGGCGAATATGGCTTTCTAATAAATTGGCAACAGATTTTGCCATATTCATCGTTTGATCTTCGAGCGATTCACGCACGCCCATACGGCGACCATCAATGGTTGGACGAATACCAATTCTAATTGGCGCTGATTTTAATACTGTCATTGTGTTTTCCCTCTATACTAAGCTGAGCTTTATTCCGAAATGGATATTATGTTGAATAAAACCAGCAAGATTTATTGAAAAAGTACGACTTGGGTAAAAATGAATTGCTTTCATCGTGCATACGGCAAGAATGGAACGGTGGAGCAATATCGTTATGCAATGTGTTGCATCAACTTTATTGTTCAATAAATCAAAAAAAGGGAATAGTTTTTTAGCAAATTTGTGTAATTTTTGCGGAATAGATCACAAAAAATGACCGTTTACAGCAAAACAAAATGCCCGATTTAACGCTTAATTATTAAATCGGGCATTTTTTCTCTAAAGAGCGGTCAAAAAGTGAGATGAATTTCTTGTTCTTTACAATAATTTTGTAAACTTTCATTCGGCGCTTGATCGGTGAATAAAATGTCTAACTGAGAAAGTTCTCCCAGTTTTATAAGATTTTTACGCTCAAATTTAGAGCTATCCAATAATAAGAATTTCTGCGCGGACGCATCAATTAATTTGCGTTTGATGGACGCATTCAGTTCATTAGATTCCCAAATTGCACCACTGCTATCCACCCCAGTACAAGAAAAAACACATAAATCAATATGCAAACGAAGCAAAAGCTGTTCAGAAAGCGGGCCATAAAAAGCGGCATATTTTGCCGAATAAACACCGCCGGTGGCAATGGTTGTAACATTAGGTTTATTAACTAATGCATTGATATTATGCATAGAATTGGTGACAACAGTGCAAGGAATATCAGGAATCAACTGCGCAAAATGCCAGCTACTGGAACTCGCATCTAAGCCGATTACCGCCCCCTCAAAGATATAATCCACCACCTGCTGTGCAATGTATTTTTTTGCTTCAGAATTTAAACGTTGTCTTGCTTGAAATGAGCGGCCAATATCCTTTGATTGGCTGCTCATTGCACCTCCATGTACACGATGTAACAAGCCTTTTTGATTTAGTGCTCGCAAATCTCGGCGAATGGTTTCCACTGACACACTAAACTGCTGAGCAAGCTCATTAACATTCACTTTCCCTACTGAATTGACAAGCTGTAAAATTTGCGACGTTCTTGTTGGCATAATCCCTCCAAACGGTCAAAACAGTCATTCGGGCATTATAGAAATTAATACCCATTCCCCTGCGCATCCATTCCTTTCACAATGGCAACGCCAGCGCTTACGCCTAAACGGGTTGCGCCAGCGTTGAGCATTGCCAGTGCGGTGGTGGTGTCGCGGATGCCGCCTGAGGCTTTTACTTCCACCTTGTCGCCTACGGTTTGTTTCATCAGGGCAACATCTTCAACCGTTGCGCCGCCAGTACTAAAGCCTGTGGAAGTTTTGACAAATGCCACCTTGAGTGCTTTGCAAATTTCACAAGCCTTGATGATTTCTTCTTTGGTTAGTAGGCAGGTTTCTAAAATCACTTTTAAGGTTTTGCCTTGGCAAGCCGCAAGCACGGCGGCAATATCTTGTTCCACCGCTTGCCATTGATGGGCTTTAGCAAGGCCAATGTTGATCACCATATCTATTTCATCCGCCCCTGCATTAATGGCTTGCGCCGCTTCAAAGGCTTTTACTTGGCTTAAATTTGCTCCTAAGGGAAAACCAACAACGGTGCAAATTTTCACCGCACTTTTCTCTTTGCCATTTTGCATGAGTGCCTGCTTAGCCAGTGGAATATAGGCGGAGTTTATGCACACGGAGCAAAATTGGTGTTCAATCGCTTCTTGGCATAAGTGAAGAATATCTTGTGGGGTTTTATCTGCGCCAAGGGCGGTGTGATCAATGTATTTAGCAATATCTTGTAGTTGCATTGTCTGTCCTTAATCTGGTCTGAATTTACGCTATATCATAACCCAAAAGAGGGGGTAAGCGCGAAATTTCTTTAGCCCTTATGCGCAAAATCCTTTAGAATAAACGGCAATATTGAAATCAAATGAGGATTGAAGAATGATTATTGTAACTGGCGGTGCAGGCTTTATTGGCAGTAACATCGTAAAAGCGTTAAACGAGATTGGACGCACAGATATTTTAGTGGTGGATGATTTAAAAGACGGCACAAAATTCGTCAATTTAGTGGATTTGGATATTGCGGATTATTACGATAAAGACGACTTTATTGCGTCCATTATGGCAGGCGATGATTTAGGCGATATTGATGTGATCTTCCACGAGGGCGCTTGCTCGGCCACCACCGAGTGGGACGGCAAATTTGTGATGGAAAACAATTATGAATATTCCAAAGAGCTATTACATTATTGTTTAGATCGCCAAATTCCGTTCTATTATGCGTCCAGTGCTGCCACCTATGGCGACAGCGATACCTTTATCGAAGCGCGTGAATTTGAAAAACCATTAAATGTATATGGTTATTCCAAATTCTTATTTGATGAATATGTGCGTAAAATCCTGCCAGAAGCGCAATCACCTGTGTGCGGCTTTAAATATTTCAACGTTTATGGCCCAAGAGAACAACACAAAGGCAGTATGGCGAGTGTGGCTTTCCACCTTAATAACCAAATTTTGAAAGGGGAAAATCCAAAATTATTCGCTGGCAGCGAACATTTCTTGCGTGATTTTGTCTATGTTGGCGATGTGGCAGCGGTAAATATTTGGTGCTGGCAACACGGCATTTCGGGCATCTACAACTGCGGAACGGGCAAAGCGGAAAGTTTCGAGGCCGTAGCGCAAGCGGTATTGAAATTCCACGGCAAAGGGCAAATTGAAACCATTCCCTTCCCAGAGCATTTAAAAAGCCGTTACCAAGAATACACCCAAGCGGATCTCACCAAACTGCGCGCCACAGGTTATGACAAACCATTCAAAAGCGTTGCCGAAGGTGTCAGCGAATATATGGCGTGGTTGAATAAATAACATAACTACGCAATTAAATCAGATGTAAGGGCGAACCTGCGTGTTCGCCCGAAATAACAGGATTAGTCGTAAAAAATTAGCAGAAATTTCACTGCACTTTTATTTTTAGCCAAATAGAAGAGCGGTGGGAAATTGGCGATTTTTGAGCGAGCATAACGTTTCCCCGACAATTGATATAATTCACAAATTAATGAGAACCGCAGAATGAACATCTTAATAATTGGCCCGTCTTGGGTTGGCGATATGATGATGTCGCACAGTTTATATCAATGCTTAAAACAGCAATATCCTGATTGCCAAATTGATGTGCTTGCACCAAATTGGTGTAAACCCTTGTTGGAAAGAATGCCAGAAGTAAGACGCGCGCTCACAATGCCAATTGGACACGGCACCTTTGGCTTGAAACAGCGCTATGAAATTGGGAAAAGCCTAAGAAATCAATATGATATGGCGATTGTATTGCCAAACTCACTGAAATCTGCGTTTATTCCTGCGTTTGCCAAAATTGCCCGCCGTCATGGTTGGAAAGGGGAAAGCCGTTATTTCTTTTTAAATGATTTACGCACCAATAAAAATGATTACCCAATGATGGTGCAGCGCTATGTAGCATTAGCTTATGAAAAAAACGCCGTGCCAACGGCAGCACAAATGGCCTTTCCTTACCCTTATTTACAGGTGAGCAGCCAACAAATTGAGCAAACCAAAAGCCATTTCCACGCACAACTTGCACAGGCAAAAAATCGCCCTGCGATTGGTTTTTGTCCGGGTGCGGAATTTGGCCCTGCCAAGCGCTGGCCGCATTATCATTATGCAGTGCTTGCTCAAATGCTGATTGAAAAAGGTTACAGCATTCGTCTGTTTGGTTCAGCAAAAGATGAACAAGTGGGCGATGAAATTCGTGCCAGTCTGCCAGAAAATTTACAGCCTTATTGCTTAAATTTAGCGGGACAAACCAGCCTTAATCAAGCAGTAGATTTAATCGCAGATTGCCAAGGTGTGGTTACCAACGATAGCGGATTAATGCACGTTGCGGCGGCGGTGCAGCGTCCACTGGTGGCGCTTTACGGCCCAACCAGCCCGCAATATACGCCACCATTATCCCATCAAGCGGTGATTATTCGCTTGCAAAAAGGTGGATTAGAAAAAATTCGTCAGGGCAAAGATAGTGTTGAAGGCTATCACCAAAGCCTTATCGACATCACGCCTGCGATGGTAGTGGAAAAATTAAGCGAAATTTTACCGCACTTTGATCAGACATAAATAAGGCAGAACGATGCGAATTTGCTTAGTAAAAACGTCTTCAATGGGCGATGTAATCCACACTTTGCCCGCATTGACCGATGCGCAAAAAGCCTTGCCTAATTTACAAGTGGATTGGGTGGTGGAGGAAAATTTCGCGGAAATACCTACTTGGCATTCAGCGGTGAAACAAGTTATCCCCGTTGCCATTCGCCGTTGGCGCAAACAGCTTTTACAACGCAAAACTTGGCAAGAATGGCAAGTCTATCGTCAATTATTACAACAAAATCAATATGATGCCGTGATTGATGCGCAAGGTTTAGTGAAAAGTGCATTGTTCGCCGTGCACTTAGCACAAGGAGCAAAGCACGGCTACGATAAACATTCTGCACGTGAGCCTTTGGCAACCTTATTTTATGATGAGCGCTATACCATTGATTATCAGCAACACGCCGTAGAACGCATTCGCCAGTTATTTGCGCAAGCCTTGGGTTATGCGCTTCCGAGCCAACAAGGGGATTATGGCATTGCACAGCATTTTCCCGTGCAACACAGCCTACCGCCTTATGTGTTGTTGATTCACGCCACCACGCGCGCGGATAAACATTGGTGTAGTCAAGAATGGAAAAAATTAGCGCAAAATCTCACCGCTCTTGGGGTTGCCGTGCATTTGCCTTGGGGAAATGAGAAAGAAAAACACACTGCGGAATGGATCGCACAAGGCATTGAAAATGCGGTTGTTTTGCCGAAAATGAATCTCACCGCATTAGCGCAACATATCGCCAATGCCCGGGCAGTAGTTTCCGTAGATACAGGGTTGGCGCATCTCACCGCCGCCTTAGATAAACCGAACATCACCCTTTATGGGGCAACCAACCCAGATTTAATCGGCACTTACGGCAAAAATCAATATCACTTACAAGCACCCACAATGGGGGAGATTTCTGCCGATGCGGTGTTGCAGTGCTTACGCCCTTTGCTCTAATTTAATTTTAACGCCCCTTGCAAGCGTCCTTGATTTTCTCGCAATAATTGTACCGCACTTGGATAATCCAGATCTGCCAGCAACATTAAGATGGCCACTTTTGCATTGTTGTGTGCAGCGTTAAGGGTTTGTTCTGCTTGTTCAGCGGTGCAATCTGTCGCCTGCATTACGATACGCACAGCGCGCGCCACTAATTTTTGATTGCTGGCTTGCACGTCCACCATTAAATTTTGGTAGCATTTCCCAATTAGCACCATACTGGCGGTGGTGAGCATATTCAGCACCAATTTTTGCGCCGTGCCAGATTTCAAACGGCTTGAGCCAGTTAGCACTTCCGCGCCTACCGTGGTAACGATGGCAATCTCTGCCACCTGTGCCATCGGCGAGTTGGCGTTGCTAGCAATGGCCACCGTGGTTGCGCCCAAGGATTTCGCATAATCCAAGCCGCCTAGCACATAAGGCGTGCGACCGCTGGCAGCAATGCCGACCAAAATATCTTTTTCATTAAAACCAATTTCTTGCAAATTTTCCACCGCACTTTGTGGATTGTCTTCTGCCCCCTCAATCGGGTGGCGCAACGCACGTTCTCCCCCAGCGATAATGCCTTTTACCATTTCATTGGAAACACCAAATGTAGGCGGACATTCTGATGCATCAAGCACGCCCAAGCGTCCACTTGTGCCAGCCCCGAGATACACCAAACGCCCTCCTTGCTGAAACGCCTGCACGATTTTTTCCACCGCCGCGGCAATTTGTGGTAAGCATTTTTCAATAGCCAACGGCACGTTCTTGTCTTCCGCATTCATTAATTGCACAATTTCCAATGCTGAAAGCTTGTCCAAATTCATTGAGTTTGGATTACGTTGTTCCGTGCTAAGTTGCGACAGTTGATTGAGTAATTGGTTATCTTTCATTTTTTGTCTCTTTGTTTTTTTGGGGAAATATAGAGTTTCCGATTTTCACCTTTATTTAATCATCCTTAGGATAAATCACCCCTAAACTCACCGCTTTTGTTGCGCCGGTAACGCTGGGTTGGTTGGAGGGTAAATTTTCCATTCGGCGGTAAGCTAGCCACGCAAAGGCGGCAGCTTCTAGGTAGTCCGCATCCAAGCCATAATCTGTGGTGGTGGCAATTTGCCAATCGGGTAATAAACATTGCAAGTGCGCCATAATAACAGGGTTTTTAGCTCCGCCGCCGCAGACTAATAATAAACAAGGAAGCGCGTTGTGTTGGCTTAAGTGTTGCAGATCTTGTGCGGTGCATTGTGCGGTAAATTCTGCCAGTGTTGCTTGCACATCTTGCGGGAGAAGTGCAGTGTGTTTTTGCAGAATTTTTTCTAACCAAGCTAAATTAAATAACTCTCGTCCTGTGCTTTTCGGGGCAGGCAAGGAAAAATAAGGATCTGCCAATAAATCTTGCAACAATGTAGGATTGCTTTGCCCAGACGCTGCCCATTCGCCATTTTTATCATAGCTTTTTCCCTGATGTTTGGCGATCCAACTATCTAGCAACGCATTGCCCACGCCTGTGTCGTAACCTAGCACGGGCTGGTTTGGGATCAGCACAGAAATATTGCTAATCCCACCAATATTCAGCACCACAGTATTTCGCGTAGGATCAGCAAACACATTGTGGTGGAAAGCAGGCACGAGTGGCGCACCCTGTCCGCCATAAGCCATATCTTTACGGCGAAAATCAGCGACGGTAGTAATGCCGGTGCGCGCAGCAATAATATTGGCATCGCCTAATTGCCAAGTAAAGGGCGATTGCCCTTGCGGTGCGTGCCAAATGGTTTGTCCGTGGCAGCCTACCGCCTGAATTTGTTCCGCGCGAAGAGAATGTTTCGCCAAAAATTGGTTGATGCTTTCTGCATAAAGTACGCCAAGTTGATGATCCAGTTCGCCAATTTGCTGTAACGTGCCTTGCCCTTGCTGGCAAAGTGCGGTGAGATTTTGGCGTAAATATTGCGGCATTGGCACAAAATCCGTGGCGACCACTTGCGCAGGCTGAGTGGAAAAATCCATTAGTGCGAGATCCACGCCATCAAGACTCGTGCCAGACATCACGCCAAGGTAATAATGGGGTTGCATAAACATTTCCATAGAAAATTTGAATTGCCGATATTCTATTATAAAATAGCGCAGATTTTTATCTTAAACCGACAGAACAAGGATTTTTATGAAAAATTTAAGCGTAGTGATTTTGGCCGCGGGCAAAGGCACAAGAATGTATTCGGACTTGCCAAAAGTGTTGCATAAAGTCGCAGGCAAAGCAATGGTGAAGCACGTTATTGATACAGCAAAACAGCTCAATGCCGATAATATTCATTTAATTTATGGACACGGTGCAGAATTATTACAACAACACCTTGCTGATGAAAAGGTAAACTGGGTACTACAACCCGTACAGCTTGGTACAGGACACGCAATGCAACAGGCTGCACCATTTTTTGCCGATGATGAAAATATCGTAATGCTGTATGGCGATGCTCCACTTATCACCGCGCAAACCTTGCAAAAACTGATTGATGCTAAACCAGAAAACGGCATTGCCTTATTAACCGCGCATTTAGAGGATCCGACAGGCTATGGACGGATTATTCGTCAAGACGGCAATGTGGTTGCCATTGTTGAGCAAAAAGATGCCACGCCAGAACAATTAGCCATTCAAGAAGTGAATACAGGTGTAATGGTTTCCAGTGGCGCGAGTTTTAGAAAATGGCTAGCAAAATTGGATAACAACAATGCACAAGGCGAATATTATATGACTGATGCGATTAAATTCGCCAACCAAGACAGCTGCAAAGTGGCTGCTGTGCAAGCGCAAGATTTAATGGAAGTCGAAGGCGCAAATAACCGCTTACAACTGGCTGAGCTTGAGCGTTATTATCAACGTAAACAAGCGGAAAAATTATTGCTAGCTGGCGTGAGTTTGCGCGATCCAAACCGTTTTGATTTGCGTGGCGAAATCACTCACGGTAAAGATGTGGAAATTGATGTGAATGTAATTATCGAAGGCACAGTAAAATTGGGTAATCGTGTCAAAATTGGTGCAGGTTGCGTGATCAAAAACTGCGTGATTGGTGATGATGTGGAAATCAAACCGTATTCTGTCTTTGAAGATGCGGTAATTGGTGAAGAAGCGAAAATTGGGCCTTTTGCCCGCCTTCGCCCCGGTACAGAACTTGCCGCACAAACCCATATCGGCAACTTTGTGGAAGTGAAAAAATCGCAAATTGGCAAAGGCTCTAAAGTGAACCACCTAAGCTATGTGGGTGATAGCGACATTGGCGCAAATTGTAATATCGGCGCAGGTACCATCACTTGTAATTATGATGGTGTAAACAAATTCAAAACTGTGATTGGTGATGATGTGTTCGTAGGGTCAGACAGCCAACTGGTTGCCCCAGTAACCATTGCCAAAGGGGCAACAATCGGCGCTGGCACAACAGTAACCAAAGATATTGCAGAAAACGAACTGGTGATCTCACGCGTTCCACAACGCAATATCCAAGGTTGGAAACGCCCAACTAAAAAATAACCATAAATCTGTGGTAAATTTTTTAACCACTTTTATAAGAACCAAAATAAAGGCTCAATTTTGATTGGGCCTTTTAAATTATTAATCTTCACTCAAAAAACCACCGCTTTGGTGGTGCCAGAGTTTGGCGTAAAGTCCATTTTGCGCGAGCAATTCATTATGCGAGCCTTGTTCTACGATATGACCTTTATCTAGCACGATTAAGCGATCCATTGCGGCAATAGTGGAAAGACGGTGGGCGATAGCAATCACGGTTTTGCCCTCCATCATTTTATCTAGGCTTTCTTGAATCGCCACTTCCACTTCTGAATCCAGCGCGCTGGTGGCTTCATCTAACAACAGAATTGGCGCATCTTTTAGCATCACACGGGCAATCGCGATACGCTGACGTTGTCCGCCAGAAAGTTTCACTCCGCGCTCACCCACGTGAGCATCATAGCCTGTTCTGCCTTCTGAGTCGCTCAAATAAGGAATAAATTCTGACGCTTCAGCACGCTGTGCAGCGGAGATCATTTCTTCATCGCTGGCAGTTGGGCGGCCGTAAATAATATTTTCGCGCACGGAACGGTGCAGCAATGAAGTATCTTGCGTCACTAAGCCAATTTGGCTGCGTAAACTTTCTTGAGTAACATCACACACGTTTTGTCCGTCAATGGTGATGTCGCCGTGATTTGCTTCGTAAAAACGTAATAACAAGTTTACAATGGTGGATTTTCCCGCTCCTGAACGACCGATCAAGCCCACTTTTTCTCCCGGTTTAATGGTTAGGTTAAAGTGGCTTAGCAGCGGTTTTTGTGGATCATAAGAAAAACTCACATCATTAAAACGAATTTCCCCTTTGCTCACTTTTAATGGCGAGGCTTGCGGTTTATCCACAATGGTATGCGGTTTGGTGAGCGTGTTCATTCCGTCATTTACCGTACCGATATTTTCAAATAAACGCGCTGATTCCCACATAATCCAACGGGAAATAACATTCACCCGCAATGCCATTGCAATGGCGGTGGCAACCGCCCCCACACCAACGCTACCTTGCTTCCATAGTACAATACCAAGGATCGCTGTGCTAAGTGTTAAGGTGATATTAGTGGCGTAAGTAATCGTATCTAAAGAGGTCGCCAAACGCATTTGGGCGTGTACGGTAACCATAAATTCTTCCATTGAATGCTTAGCATAACTGGCTTCTCTTGCACCGTGGGAAAATAATTTCACAGTGGCGATATTGGCGTAAGAATCTGTAATTCGCCCCGTCATTAAAGAGCGAGCGTCTGCTTGGCGTTCTGCAGTTTTGGCTAATTTTGGAATGATAATGCGTAAAATCGTGATAAACGCCACAATCCATAAGGCAAAAGGGAGCAAGAACCACGCATCTAATGCAGCAAGCACAATGCCTGAAGTGATAAAATATACCACCACATACACCATAATATCCGCAATGGTCAGCACGGTATCACGCACTGCAAGGGCGGTTTGCATAACTTTAGCCGACACGCGTCCAGCAAATTCATCTTGATAGAAACTTAAGCTTTGCCCCAGCATTAAACGATGGAAATTCCAACGTAAACGCATTGGAAACACCCCTTGCAAGGTTTGCAAGCGAACCGCAGACGCAGTAAATGACCAAAATATGCTGAACACTAACAAGGCTGCCATCGCTAAAAGCCAATGGCCTTTTTCTTGCCATAAGGTAGCTGGCGTGTACTTACCAAGCCAATCCACCACGATCCCCATAAACTGGAACAACACGGCTTCCATCACCCCTGTTCCCACGGTGAGCAACGCAAGTAGCAAAATCCAGCCACGCATTCCTTCCATATTCGACCAAATAAAGCGGATTAAACCTTTTTCGGGCGTTTTCGGTGATTGCTCTGGATACGCATTTAGGCGGCTTTCAAACCATTCAAAAATCTTATTAAACATCGTTTTTCCTAGAAATAAAAAGAAAGGTTCGCAAGGTAAAATAAAAGGATAAGCGCGGTAAAAAATTACAAAATTTTCCACCGCACTTTATTTTTGTCATTCGCGAACGCAAAAATCGGCGTATTATAGCGAATGCTTGGCTATTTTTTAACAGTTTTATTGAATAAAGCGCATCTGGCGCATTTTGTCTACTACATCTGCAACAGAAATTTGTGCCATTAAATCTTTGCCTTTCAATTTGGTTGCCCAAGGTAATTGGCTAGAAGGTTTGCTAAATTCTTGCAGGGCATTTTGTTCATACACGGAAACCACTTTGGGCAAATTGTTATAAGGCCCTGTGCGTAGCGGGTTATGGTAAGCGTACAAGCCAATCACTGGTGTGCCTTGAGCGGTGGCAATATGTACAGGGCCGCTGTCGGGAGCGAGCAGTAAATCCGCCATTCCGATTAAGGCACTTAATTCCAATAATGAGGTTTTGCCGCTCGCATTCACAGGCTGAAAATCACACAATGCGATGATTTTTTCGATCATTGCTTGCTCTCTTGGCGCAGGCGAGCCACATAAAATCACATTAATATTTTGACGATGGGTAATATTCGCAATTTCTGCATAGCGTTCAGCCAACCAATCTTTTTCTGATTTGCTTGAGCAAGGGGAAATAAGCAGATTTTTTCTTGTCGGATCAATAAATTGCCGAACGGCGGAAATTTCTTTTTCGCCAATGGCTAAATCCCATTTGGGGGCTTCCACAGGCAAGCCTAAATATTCCACGAATGCCCAAAATCCAGCCAAAACGTGCGGATTAGTTGGTTCATTAATTTTACGGTTGGTAAACAACCATTGCCCTTCTCGCGCACGATTTTTGCTAAAACCCACTTTATAAGTGGCTTTGATACCTAAAGAAATCATTGAAGCACGCAATGCCGTTTGCATATTTAATAGCACATCAAAATGCTCGCCACGCAAGGTTTTCCACAAAGCCAAAATGCCTTTCCAGCCGGTTTTTTTGTCATAAGGAATAAAGCGAATGCCTTTCACATTTTGTAATAACTGCATTTCGGTTTTGCCCACAATCCAAGTGATTTGGGTATCTTTCCAATAACGTTGAATTTGTTGTACCGCTGACAGCGCATTACACACATCACCAATGGCGGAAAGACGTAAAATACAAATGGATTTAGGGGGCGTGGAAAAAAGTGCCATAGATTTACCTTACTTTTTCTGCTTAATGTAGCATTCTTTTTTATTTTCAGTAGAATGTTTTCATTGATCTATTCTATAAGAAATCTCTCCAATATGCTTGAACTGCAACAGCAAAATCAATATTTTATTTTTAATCTGGAAACGCAACCAGCAGATCCCAGCGCCTATTTTGATCCGCAATTTTGGCGGCAACAACAGCGTATTCTTGGTTCAGCGAAAGGGCGGGGGACAACTTGGTTTGTGCAAAGTGCGGATGTTTTTGGTGTAAATTGTGCCTTACGCCATTATTATCGCGGTGGTTTATTCGGTAAGTTAAATAAAGATCGCTATTGGTTGAGCGATCTTCAGCACACGCGCAGTTTCGCCGAATTTCATCTGTTAAATAAATTGCATAAAGATGGTTTACCCGTGCCAAAACCCATTGGCGCAAGAGTGACTAAAGGCAAGGCAGGCATTTGTTATCAAGCGGATTTGCTTAGTGAAAAAATCGAAAATGCGCAAGATCTCACCGTACTTTTACAACACCATTCTTTATCCGCTGAAAATTGGCAGCAAATCGGCAGATTAATTCGTCAGTTACACGATAGACAAATCTACCACACTGATCTCAATGCCCATAATATTTTAGTGCAACATTTCGCCACACCAGAACAAAAATATTGGCTGATTGATTTTGACAAATGCGTAGAAAAATCAGGAAATAGCTGGAAAGCTAAAAACCTATCCAGATTACACCGCTCTTTTATGAAGGAAAAAGAGAAACTAGGTATTAAATTTAGTCAAGAAGATTGGCAATACATAATACTAGAATATATCAAGGAATAATAAACCATATGATATCTAGGTTTTTTATCAATCATTTGCGTAATATGTTAATACTCCTAACATAAGACTTTTTTCAGATTTTGCTAAAACCTCTATGTACTCGATTATTAAATGTTAAATATGTGATCTATCTCACAAATGTTTTATGATTTCTATCATACTTCATTTTTATACTTTTCTATAAACTGTTATTAACCATATATTAGTTGTGATTATCAATATAAGGAGGTAAATATGCAGTTTAATTGGAGCATAGATGGCAGTATTGTCGGACTTTATATTTTATTAAGCCTTGTTGTTGGCATAATTATCCGCAAATATGTTAAAAACGTAAACGATTTCTTAGTGGCTGGCAGAAATGTAGATTTGCACGTTGGGATTGCGTCTTTAGCGGCCACTGAATTTGGCATTATAACCTGTATGGCAGCGGCACAGCTTGGCTATAAATACGGTTTTGCGGGTGCAACGGTGGGGTTAATTATGACCATCGTAATGTTCACTGTAGGGAAAACGGGATTCTGTATTGAGCCTTTACGCAAAGCCGGTGTGGTAACCATTCCAGAGTTTTTCGAACATAAATTTGGTAAAAAAGTTCGTTGGGCAGCTGGTGTGGTAATTGTGCTTGGTGGTTTGCTTAATATGGGCGTTTTCTTACGCACAGGTGGGGAATTTTTAGTTGCTGTGGCAGGGCTTAAACCTGAATACTTAGAAATCACGATGACAATCTTATTGCTTGTTGTAGCCTTATACACCATTTTAGGGGGAATGCTCTCCGTTTTAGTTACAGATTATATGCAGTTTATTTTGATGAGTGTTGGCTTAGTGCTAACCACTTGTACGATTTTCTATCAAGTAGGGTGGGATACATTATTTGATACAGCAATTTCTCACTATGGTGCTGGTGGTATCAATCCTTTTGTTAATCCTAATCTTGGTTGGCAATATGTACTTTACACCGCTTTAGTGCTTACTGCGACGGTGCTAACCTGGCAAACAATGGTTTCCCGTGTGTTATCAGCAAAAGATGCCAATGTCGCGAAAAAAATGTACACAAGAACTAGTTTATTTTATATCGTACGTTCATTAATCCCTGTTATGTGGGGGGTTGCTGCATTAGCTTTTGTCAGTTTAGAAAGTGTGGGGGGAAAACCAATTCAAGCAATGCCAACAATGCTTTCCGTTGTTATTCCAACAGGGATTATTGGATTACTCGTTGCTGCAATGCTCGCTGCTGATATGTCAACAAACTCTTCTTATTTATTAGGTTGGGCAAGTGTAATTTATAACGATGTCTTAATTATTTTTCACAAAAATAAATGGTCAGAGCGTAAATCTATTGCTGTAAATCGTATATTGGTCGCACTAATCGGTGTTTTCTTATTATTCTACGGTTTATGGTATCCGTTAAAAAGCGATTTATGGATATATATGACGCTTACCGCTACGATTTATTCTGTTGCTGTTTCCACCCTATTAATTTCCGCTTGTTATTTCAAAAAAGCGAATAACTGGGGTGCTTATGCAACTATTGTCGTGGGCGCTTTAACGCCACTTTCTTACTTGGTGGCTCAACAAATTCCTTCACTTGAACCAATTGCAGTGAAAATTGGGCCTTATTATTCAGGTATTGCTGCCTTTGTATTTGCTTGGATTGCAATGATTGTTGGCTCATTATTAAAAAATGCGTTACGCAAATAAGGGGGAAATATGACAGATTTAATCATTCTCTTTTGGAAAGGACTCATCTTATTCGGGCTAAGTTGGTATATTTTTACTATTTTTATTGTTGGTTTTAAAGGTTTTAAAAATATCAAAACAATGCTAGGAGTGGGCGATAATGAAAAAAACTAACGTCGTTTTGATTGTTGCTGATGATTTAGGGTATTGGGCACTAGGTTGCTATGGCAATAAAGACGCAATTACGCCTAATATTGATAAATTAGCGCAACAAGGTAAAAAATTTAACGATTTCTTTTGTGTTTCTCCGGTTTGTTCCCCTGCGAGAGCCTCGATTTTTACCGGAAGAATTCCTTCTCAACACGGAATTCACGACTGGTTAGAAGAATGGGAAAATGGCGCGACCACAGAGCATTATCTAAAAGGACAATCGACTTTTGTGGATCGCTTAAAACAGCATAATTATCTCTGCGCAATGAGCGGCAAATGGCATTTAGGTATGGCTGACACGCCACAATGCGGTTTTGATTATTGGTATTCCCATCAGCGTGGCGGTGGCCCTTACTTTAATGCGCCAATGTACCGAGATGGCACATTAATTGAAGAACCCGACTACATTACGGATAAAATCACCGATTATGGATTAGACTTTATTGAGAAGGTGCATAATGCCGATCAGCCATTTTTTCTCAATTTAAGTTATACCGCGCCACATTCTCCTTGGGATCGAAAAAATCACCCACAAGAAATACTGGATCTTTATGCAGATTGTCAATTTGAATCTTGCCCACGAGATCCTTATCACCCTTGGAAAATTTATGAAACTTTTGAAGGTGATGAAGAAGAACGATTGGAAGTGCTAAGGGGATATTTCGCAGCCTTAACTGCAATGGATTTTAATATTGGAAGAATTATCACCGCACTTGAGGAAAAAGGCATTTTAGAAAACACGCTAATCATTTTCACCAGTGATAACGGTATGAATATGGGACACCACGGTATTTTTGGTAAAGGGAATGGCACAAGCCCTGTGAATATGTTCGACACGTCCGTAAAAGTGCCGTTTATTCTTTATCACAAAAATCATTTATCAACAGGTGAAGTAGATAACCTGCTGAGCCATTATGATTTGCGCCATACCTTATTGGAATATCTCAATATCAGTGATGAAAATCAGCCACAGGTGCGTTATCCAGGAAAAAGTTTCGCAGTTTTACTGAACCAAGATCCATCGGATTTACGAGAAGAAAATCATCTTGTGATCTTTGATGAATATGGCCCAACCCGAATGATCCGCAATCGTTCTTTTAAATATATTCATCGCTATCCTGATGGACCTTATGAATTTTATGATCTGAAAAACGATCCTGATGAACATCACAACCAAATTGATAATCCAGATTATCAACAGCAAATCGCCCAAATGCGCCGTGAGTTAAACCAGTGGTTTAATCAATATGTTAATAAAGAAATTGATGGTGCAACCTTGCCTGTTTACGGCGGCGGACAGCGTACGCTTGCGGGGGAATGGGGTGGCTATGAAGAAAACACGTTCAACAAATATACAAGCAATTTTGTTTTTTCTGCAGACGAAAAACTGCAGCAAAAATCTGATGTGAAAGTGAAAGAAAAAATTCAGTAACTTAGCAACATAAACGCGAAAAATAAAAAGTAGGAAACCATTTCCTACTTTTTTATTAGTAATGAAATTATTTTATCACTAACGCTGCAGCGCCTTTTACGCCAGCGGAATCAAGCAGTTGGCTTGATTTGATTTGCAGGTTTTGTAGGGATACGCCTAAGGCATAGTGCGGTAGGAATTTTTGTACTTTTTCGATGATGAAATCAGCAGATTTTGCGACCCCACCAGCCAATACAATAAGTTCAGGATTAAAAATATTAATCAACACGCCTAAGCCGTAAGCCAGATATTTTGCGAAACTATCCACTACTTGTAGCGCGAGATGATCGCCTTTTTTGGCATATTCAAAAATATGATGCGCTTGTAGGGAATCTAAATCCGTGGAAAAACGTTGGAAAAACGCACCGCACTTTTGTGTATCCTTATCAGGTGCGGTGAGAAGTTTTTTGGCTTCTCGCACCAATCCTGGGGCGGACGTATAGGTTTCCAAGCAACCTGTTAAACCACAACCGCATTTCATTCCTTGTTCATTCACCATAATATGGCCAAATTCACCGGCGCAACCACCCGAACCAGATAGCACCTTGCCATTTAACAAAATGCCTGAGGCAATGCCCGTACCAATTGGCACAACGATAAGATTTGCCACACCTTGCCCTGCACCGAATAAATGTTCGCCCAAGGTGATGGCCCGTACATCGTTTTCTACCACCACATTTTTATGAGAGATTTCTTCCATTAATTGCTTGGCATTGAAATCATTGCCCCAAGAAAAATTGGCTGCAATTTTAACAATCGCTTGATTCACCACTGGCCCCGGAATTCCCAAGCCTATGCCTTCTAATTGTGTTTCTGAAAGCTGATTTTGCGTAAGCAAATCCAAAATAGTCTGCCAAATACGAGAAAAAGTGGTTCTTGCCCCCTGTTGAGATAAAGTAGGAATGCTTTGTTCTGCGAGAATATTAAAATGGTTGTCTAAAATGCCAATTTTTGTGTTTGTGCCGCCAATGTCCACACCTGCGTAATATTTCATCATCAACTCCATTTATTTTAATAACCAGAAAATGCATTATTACCATATGCTATTTAAGTGGAAAAAACTATGATAAATATCATAGAGATAGCGTGATAGAGATCACAATTTTAAACGAAATAATACTTGTTGCACGGCTTGCGGCACAAGTTCACTTACATCGCCACCGTGTAGATGAATTTCTCGCACCATTGTGGAAGAAACAAAGGCCCATTTTTCGCTAGGTGGGAAAAATAAACTTTCCACGCCTTGCCCATTTTCATTTTTGGTTAATAAGCGGTTTAGGCTAGCGAGTTGTAGTTCGTATTCAAAATCGGTGGTGGTCCGCACGCCACGGATAATGGCGTGAATGTGTTTTTCTTGCACCACCTTAGCCAGTAAATCAGCAAAGCCAAACACTTCCACATTGGGTAAGTGAGCGACCGCTTGCTGTGCGATTTTCACTCTGGTGTCTAAATCAAACAAAGGCTTTTTGCTCGGGCTGGCGGCAATGGCGACAAAAACGTTGGAAAAAAGCACCGCACTTCGTTCGATAATATCTAAATGTCCGTTGGTGATGGGATCAAAGGTGCCGGGGTAAATTACGGTTGTCATTCTTTCTCCTTTATTTAAGTCTTGCTCTGGTATTCAGGCAAAATTCTATGTTTATGAGGATTTCAAATAAGGTTGAAGTAAATCAAGCAAACGTTGTAAAGCACCGCGATTTTCTAATAATACGCCATAGCCCGCCTTCCCTGTGCGCTCACGCAAAGCAGATGAATTTAGCAAAATTTCCACCGCTCTTGCGATAGCAGTGGCATTATTGTTCACTTCAACAAAGCCTTGAACTTCCATTAAATTGCGATAAACTTCGGGGAAATTGAAGGTATATTTACCGCTCACCACAGGAATTTGAAAAGCGATCGGTTCAAGGGGATTATGTCCGCCTCGTTTTACTAAACTGCCCCCTACAAAGGCGACATCTGCCAAGGCGTACATTAACATCAGCTCGCCCATTGTATCACCTAGCACCACTTGGGTATCAGCTTGTGGTGCACGATTCTCACTGCGGCGCACAACGGTGAAATGCTGTTTTTCAATTTGCTCCGCCACTTCATTAAAACGTTCTGGGTGGCGTGGCACGAGAATCAGCAATAAATCAGGAAAGGCTTGTAATAATAAACGGTGGCTTTCCAAAATTAGGCTTTCTTCCCCTTCGTGGGTGCTGGCGGCAACCCACACGGGGCGTTGTTGTTTCCATTGGGCTTTGAGCTTTTCGGCTTCAGTGAGTAAGCTTTCACTTAGCACTAAATCATATTTAATATTACCTGTGAGTTTGAGCTTTTCTGGATCGTAGCCCAGTTTGAGATAACGCTGTCCGCTGATGTTATCCTGCGGTGCAATCAGGCTGATTTTGCTTAAAATGGCTTGAATATAGCTTTCCAACCAGCCATAACGTTTTGCTGATCGGGCAGATAAACGGGCATTGGCGATAATAAATGGAATGTGCTGTTTGTGTAGCTGATAAATTAAATTTGGCCAAATCTCCGTTTCGATCACAATGCAGACTTTCGGTTGAATGAAACGAACAAAGCGTTTAATCGCCCTGGGTAAATCGTAAGGCAAATAAAAATGGCTGACTTGATCACCAAAAGCGGCTTTAACGCGCTCAGAGCCTGTTGGCGTGACGGTGGTCAAGGTAATGGATAATTCAGGGTAACGGCGTTGAATCGCTTTCACCAAAGGGGTAGCTGCAATCACTTCACCAACGGACGCCGCGTGGATTAGCACGCCATTCGGTTTTGGCGGGGATTGCGTGGCGCGATAAATGCCATAACGCTCCAAAATCCGCTGACGATAAGCCGGTGCCTTTAGACTACGCAATAAAATAAATAGCCAAATCAGCGGTTGAACAAGATACATTATGCAAGTGTAAAGTCTGTGCCACATAGCCCTTTCTTCATTAAGCCGAAAAAATTGAGAAATTTGATCCGCACTTTAATTCATACAAATGGGCAATATAAAGTGCGGTGAAATTTCGCGAAGTTTTTATTTTATTGATTGTTCAATAATGCCGCCGCCAAGGCAAATTTCCCCTTGGTAGAACACGGCAGATTGTCCTGGAGTTACTGCAATTTGCGGTTCATCAAAACGTACTTCGATGCTGTCATCATTAAGAGGAATGATTTGGCAAGGAATATCTGTTTGGCGATAACGGGTTTTCACCGTGCAACGCAGAGGTTCGCGAATCGGTTGGCGATCCACCCAGTGCAGCTGTTGTGCAATTAATCCGCTGGAGAGCAAGGCAGAATTATCCAAACCCTGAGCAACCACTAACACATTGTTAGTGAGATCTTTTCCCACCACATACCACGCATTTTCTGCTTTGCCTTTCACGCCGCCAATGCCTAAGCCTTTGCGTTGCCCTAAGGTGTGATACATCAAACCTTGGTGGCGACCGATTATTTCACCCTCGGTGGTTTTGATGTCCCCCGGTTGAGCGGGCAAATAACGCGCCAAGAAATCTTTGAATTTACGTTCGCCGATAAAACAAATGCCGGTGGAATCTTTTTTCTTTGCGGTAACCAAGCCTAACTCTTCTGCAATGGCGCGCACCACAGGTTTTTCAATATCCCCCACAGGAAACAGGCTTTGCGCCACTTGGCTTTCACTCAAGGTGTAAAGGAAATAGCTTTGGTCTTTGTTAGGATCTAAACCACGCAATAATTGCGCTTTGCCACTATGATCACGGGGATCACGGCGGCGCACATAATGCCCTGTGGCGATATAATCCGCCCCCAGATCTTCTGCGGCATATTCCAAAAAGGCTTTAAACTTGATTTCTTTGTTGCACAGAATATCAGGGTTTGGCGTGCGGCCGGCTTTGTATTCCGCTAAAAAATGTTCAAAAACGTTATCCCAATATTCTGCGGCAAAATTGATTTTATGTAATTTGATGCCGAGCTTGTCGCATACCGCTTGTGCGTCTGCCAAGTCTGCGGCGGCTGTGCAGTAATCGGTGTCATCATCTTCTTCCCAGTTTTTCATAAACAAGCCTTCCACTTGGTAGCCTTGTTGCTGAAGAATAAAGGCAGAAACAGAAGAATCCACCCCACCAGACATTCCACAAATCACTTTAATTTTGCTGTTTTCTGCACGTTGACTTTCGCTTAATGCAGGGAAATATTGTTCATACGTTTTTGATTTCATCATAATTTTTTCAAATTTTTGACCGCACTTTGTTTATTCGGAAATTATTTTACTTCGTAGAAATTTGTTTCGCTTTTGTTGAAGCGATCTAATTCTGATGCGTCCACTTCGCCTTTTTCCACTTTGGCTTTTAAGTTATCGCAAGGCTCATCGCAATCACATACTTTCTTCAAGCCGAGGGAAGAAATCCCCCCGCAGCTGCCTGCAATGGATTTGCGTTTGATAATATAGCCGATGGACATCGCTAAAATCACCGCAAGGAAAAAGCCAAAAGTAATAAAAAACAGTTCCATTTTTTCACCTTTATGGATTGATTAATTGTTTAAATGCGGAAGACATTTTCACCTCAAAACCACTTTCTGTTTTGATGATTAAATATACCGCTAATTTTTGCTGCTCCGCCACTTTGAGCGCTTCATCTTCACCAAGCACGAACAAGCCTGTGGATAAGCCGTCTGCCGTCATTGATGAGGGATCAAGCACGGTGATTGACGCCAAATGATGCTGAATTGGGCGACCTGTTTGCGGATTAATTTCGTGGGAATAACGCACCCCGTTTTCTTCAAAATAAATGCGGTAATCACCAGAAGTTGCCATCGCCAGATTGTGTAAACCGACCACTTGTTCCACGCTTCTTGAACCGTCCGTAGTGGGTTTTTCAATGGCAATTTGCCAAGGCTTGTTTTCGCTGTTGTTGCCTTTGGCACGAATTTCGCCGCCAATTTCCACCATATAGTTATCAATATGTAAACGTTCAAGATAGTCCGCCACTTGATCAACACCAAAGCCTTTGGCGATGGAAGATAAATCTACATAAAGTTCTGGCACGGCTTTTTCTAAGTAAAATTTACCCGCACTTTCGCTGAGTTTTAATTTTTCAATGCCTACCCACGCACGGCGTTCATCAAGCTGTTGCTGGCTTGGGGCTTTTTCCACGCGTTTTTCTGGGCCAAATCCCCATAGGTTCACCAATGGACCTACGGTAATATCTAATGCGCTTTGTGTAACCTTATTTAAGCGAATGGCTTCACCTATCACTTTGGCCAGATCCGCAGAAATTTCAATCGGGGTATTCATCGCGCGGTTTTGGTTAAAACGACTTAATTCAGAGGTAGGAATATAGGTGGACATTTTTTCATTCACGTCTTTTAAGATTTTTTCCACCCCTTCGTGAGTATCCGCTGCCGATTGGGTTGCTTCTGCGGTGATGTATTTAATGTGGTAAGTAGTTCCCATTGTTTTACCGCTTAAGGTAACAATTTCGGGATCTTTTTGGCAGGCAGTTAGGCTACTCACCAAGAGTAAGGCGATTGCCCAACCGTAAACCGTTTTGACTTTTCTTAACATAAATCTATCGCTAATTTTTCTGTGGCTAAAAATGGCTAAAGCGGTCAGAAATCTGACCGCTCTTTTTCTTTATTTAACAGCGTTATCAACCGCCAAAGTCATCTAATAAGATGTTTTCGTCTTCAACACCTAAGTCTTTGAGCATTTTGATTACTGCTGCGTTCATCACTGGAGGTCCACACATATAGTATTCACAGTCTTCTGGTGCTTCGTGATTTTTAAGATAGTTTTCATAAAGCACGTTGTGGATAAAGCCTGTGTAGCCGTCCCAATTATCTTCTGGCAATGGATCAGAAAGTGCCACGTGCCATTGGAAGTTGTCGTTTTCCGCTTGTAAGGTATCGAAATCCTCTACATAGAACATTTCACGTTTTGAACGAGCTCCGTACCAGAATGACATTTTACGTTTTGATTTCAAACGTTTTAATTGGTCGAAGATATGTGAACGCATTGGTGCCATACCTGCACCCCCACCGATAAATACCATTTCTGCATCAGTCTCTTTCGCGAAGAATTCACCGAATGGACCAGAAATAGTTACTTTATCACCCGGTTTTAATGACCAAATATAAGAAGACATTTGTCCCGGTGGTGCATCTGGGTTGCTTGGTGGTGGCGTTGCAATACGCACGTTAAGCATAATGATGCCTTTCTCTTCTGGGTATGAAGCCATTGAGTAAGCACGTACAATTGGTTCGTCCACTTTTGAAACATAACGCCATAGGTTATATTTATCCCAATCTTCGTGGTATTCTTGTGGAATATCGAAGTCTTTGTAAGAAACCGTATGTGGATCTGCTTCAATTTGGATATAACCACCCGCACGGAATGGCACTTCTTCCCCTTCAGGAATTTGTAATTTAAGCTCTTTGATGAAGGTTGCTTTATTGTCGTTAGAAATAACGGTACATTCCCATTTTTTCACGCCGAACACTTCTTCAGGTAATTCAATTTGCATATTGGTTTTTACATTTACCTGACAAGCAAGGCGATAACCTTCTTTCGCTTCACGTTTTGAAATGTGAGAAAGTTCAGTGGGTAGAATATCACCACCACCTTCAGCGACTTTCACCACACATTGACCACAAGAGCCGCCGCCACCACAAGCAGAAGAAACGAAAATCCCTTTGCTTGCTAACGCGCCTAATAATTTTCCACCTGCAGGCAAGTGAATGGCTTTGCTTGGATCGTGATTGATTTCAATAGTAATGTCCCCTGAGTTTACGAGTTTAGATTTAGCAAACAAGATAATTGCTGCTAAAGCTAAAACCACCACAGTGAACATTGCAATACCTAAAATAATTTCCATTTAGTATCCCCTTCTTATAACTGAATACCTGAAAATGACATAAAGCCAAGTGCCATTAGACCTACGGTGATAAAGGTGATCCCTAAACCACGCAAGCCTGCTGGAATATCAGCATATTTCATTTTTTCAGTTAAACCGGCAAGTGCCACGATAGCCAACATCCAACCTGTTCCTGCACCGATACCATAAACCACAGATTCAGCAAGGTTGTATTCACGTTGCACCATAAAAGATACCCCACCAAAAATCGCACAGTTTACGGTGATTAACGGTAAGAAGATCCCTAATGCGTTATAAAGTGCGGGGAAAAATTTGTCCAAAACCATTTCAAGGATTTGTACTAATGCCGCAATCACACCGATGAAAGTGATAAAGCGTAAGAAACTTAAATCTACGCCTTCTACTAACGCACCATCTTTTAAGATGTGAGTGTAAACAATTTGGTTTGCTGGCACGGCGATACCTAATACCACGATTACCGCGATCCCTAAACCAAAGGCTGTTGAAACTTTCTTTGAAACCGCAAGGAATGTACACATACCAAGGAAGAAAGAAAGTGCCATATTTTCAATAAAAATGGACTTAACAAATAGACTTAAATAGTGTTCCATCTTATTTCTCCACTTGCTCTGGTTTCCAAGTTCTTAAGCCCCAAATTAAGAAGCCAATGATAAAGAACGCACTTGGTGCGAGTAGGAATAAGCCGTTTGCTTGATACCAACCACCATCTTGGATGGTTTGTAACACGGTGATACCAAATACTTTTCCTGAACCAATTAATTCACGAAGGAAAGCAACGATAAGTAAAATAGCACCATAACCGATACCGTTACCTAGACCATCAACGAAACTTGCCAATGGAGGCTCTTTCATTGCGAATGCTTCAGCTCGTCCCATTACAATACAGTTGGTAATAATCAAACCAACGAATACCGAAAGCTGTTTAGATAACTCATAAGCAAAAGCCTGCAACACCTGATCCACAAGGGTTACTAATGATGCAATGATCGCCATTTGCACGATAATACGGATACTGTTTGGAATATAGTTACGGATACAAGAAATAAAGAAACTTGAAAATGCCGTTACTAAACTTACTGCGATTGCCATTACTACCGCAGTTTCTAATTTTGTCGTTACCGCAAGTGCTGAACAGATCCCCAAAATTTGCAATGCGATTGGGTTATTGTTCACGATTGGAGATAACAATAATTTTTTCATATTTGCATTAGCCATTAGTTAGCCTCCGCTCTAAGTTTGTCTAAATACGGGCCAAAACCATCGCGATCAAACCAGTAGTTAAAAGAACCTTGTACCCCTTTCGTGGTTAATGTAGCGCCTGATAAACCATCAATACCGTGTTCTTTATCTGCTGAAGCACCTTTACCAATTTTGATTGCGACTTGATTTTGTTCATTAAAAAGTTTTTTTCCTACAAAGTATTTCTGCCAGTTTGGATTAGCAATTTCCCCACCTAATCCAGCTGTTTCACCTTGTTCATAGTAGGTAATCCCTTTAATGGTATTCGCATCTGGCGCAACAGATACAAAGCCATACATCACAGACCACAATCCTGTACCATAAATTGGCAACACGATTTGTGAAGTTTTGCCTTGTGCATCTTTCACTAAATAAACCTCAGCATATTTCGCCCGCACTTTAATGCCAGCTTTATCTTCTTCAGGTTTAATTGCTACACTTTGTGCAGGATCTTTTACCGCAACACGCGCATCAAAGTTTTTGATGTCGCTCACATAATCACCCGTTGCAAGATCCACAATTTTCGGCTCAATGTTTTCTGCATAAAGGGCTTTGATTTCCGCACCTTTTGCTTTAGCTGGTAATAATCCTGCCACACTGAGAATGTTTTTCTGTTTATCTAATAATTTTTGCTCATTTTGCGTCGGTTTCAAACCTACTGCCGCACTTGCTACGATAATTGAGCAAACTAAGCTGACCAAAACAACAACAAGGATTGTTCCGCCAACACTATCTTTATTAAACTTAGCCATTGCGCGCTCTCCGACGTTTGATATTTGCTTGAACAACCAGATAGTCAAAAATTGGGGCAAATAAGTTAGCTAATAAGATGGCTAACATCATTCCTTCTGGATAAGCTGGATTAACCACACGAATAATCACCGCCATTGCACCAATTAATGCACCGTACCACCATTTACCTTTGTTTGTGAATGAGGCTGATACTGGGTCTGTTGCCATAAATAACATACCTAAAGCAAAACCACCCAATACTAAGTGCCAATGCCAAGGCATTGAGAATAATGGGTTAGTGTCTGAACCAATCACATTGAATAGAGTAGAAGTGGCAATCATACCGATCATCACACCGGCGATAATACGCCAAGAAGCAATACGTGCAAAAACAATCACCGCCGCACCAATTAATAATGCAAGGGTAGAAACTTCACCGATTGAACCTGGAATATTCCCTAAGAATGCGTCCATCCATTGAATTGGCTGACCTGTGGTAACTTGTTTTAATGCGCCTTGACCGCCCGTTGCCCATTGTGAAAGCGCTGTTGCGCCAGAGAAACCATCAGCCGCGATCCATACAGAATCCCCTGAGATTTGTGCTGGATAAGCAAAGAATAAAAACGCACGCCCTGCTAATGCTGGGTTCATAAAGTTTTTACCTACGCCACCAAATACCTCTTTCGCTACTACAACACCAAAGGTAGTCGCTAACGCCGCTTGCCATAATGGCAATGTTGGCGGAACGATAAGGGCTAATAAAATAGAGGTTACGAAGAAACCTTCGTTGATTTCGTGTTTACGCACTGTGGCAAATAACACTTCCCAGAAACCGCCCACAAGGAATACGGTTAAATAAATCGGTAGGAAGAAAATAGCACCTAATGCCATTTTGGCTAGCACACCTGCATCTTGTGAAACCAAACCTAGTGCGTTCGCTAAAGCAAAGTGCCAGTCATTTGCCACATTTTGTGCCAAGTTTTGTGCAAAATCGCCCACGTTTAATGCAAGAATAGATTGTGCGCCCACATTAAACATACCGTAGAACATTGCTGGAAATAATGCCAACCACACTAATACCATCATACGTTTAGAATCTAACGCATCACGGACGTGAGAAGCTTTCGCCGTTACCGTACCTGGTGTATATAAGAAAGTTGCTGTTGCTTCATAAAGCGCATACCACTTCTCATATTTACCACCCGGTAAAAAAGCAGGTTCCATTTTCTCTAAAAGATGTTTTAAACCCATTTTTAACCTTCCTTCTCGATCTTATCTAAAGCTGCACGCAGCATTGGACCGTAATCATTTTTACCTGGGCAAACGAACGTACAAAGAGCTAAATCTTCTTCGTCTAACTCTAAACAACCTAATGCTTGAGCGCTGTCCGTATCGCCTGCACTTAAATCACGCAATAATAATGTCGGGATAATATCTAATGGCATCACACGCTCATAAGCACCAATTGGCACCATTGCACGGTGTCCACCATTAAGTGCGGTGGTAAAATTGAATAATTTGTGTCCGAAATGACCTAACACTGTACGGGTAATAGAGTATTTGTTCGCCCCTGGCATAATCCAACCTAGGAACTCTTTCTCGCGACCTTCTGCAATTACAGAAACCTGTAACGCATAACGTCCTAAATAATCTACCGCACCTTCCGCTTTATGACCGCTTAACACTGAACCTGAGATAATACGGTTTTCACCTTCTTTTAACTCGCCTTTAGTTAATTGCGCTAAGTTAGCGCCAAGTTGAGTGCGAATTAAACGCGGATTTTTCACCTGCGGGCCAGCTAATGAGATCACTCGGCCATTATAAAGTTCACCGGTGGTAAATAGACGACCAAATGCGATCACATCTTGATAATTTAAATACCACACCGTTTTTGTTGCACTGACCGGATCGATAAAGTGAATATGCGTACCGCTTAAGCCCGCTGGGTGTGGGCCACTAAAATCGTGTACGACTAAATTTGGCAAATCCACCATTGAGATATTGCTATCATTCGCTTTACATAAATGTAATTTGCCGTCGTGTAAACGGCTTAACACGGTTAAACCATTGATAAAATCATCCCAATGTGCTTTTAAAACTACTTCAGGATCAGCCGCTAATGGATTGGTATCCATTGCATTGATAAAAATAGAAGATGGCACCGCATCAACAGCAGGCACCTTGCTAAATGGACGGGTACGAAGCGCTGTCCAAAGCCCTGAAGCTTGTAGGTTTTGACGAACTTGCTCGGAAGTTAAACTTTTAAGCTCATCGGCAGAATATTTGTTAAAGGTAACCTGATCATCACCTTCGATTTGAATCACGACTGATTGCAACACTCGCTTAGCACCACGATTAATCGCAGTTACAGTACCACTTGCAGGGGCAGTGAATAATACACCTGGGTTCTTTTTATCTTCAAAAAGCACCTGACCTTTTTTCACTACTTCACCTTCACGCACCTTCATTGAAGGACGCATTCCCACATACTCTTCGCCAAGCAAGGCTACTTCAGTAACGGCATTGCCGTTATGGATTACTTGTTCTGGCTTCCCAGCGATAGGAAGATCCAAGCCTTTTTTAATCGTAATCATATTGTATGCACTACTTTTCGTTAGATTAAAAATATAGCTATCGCAAGATAAAACTCAATGCGATAACCTCGTCTTGAGTAATGATTTTTGCTTAATTATCAACGATGAATGCAAAAACATCGCCATAATGTCCACTCCAACCACATAAATTTAAAACTCAAATTCTTTTTACATTTCATACTGCTAACAGGAATCAGCTAGCAATATACGTTAAAATTTTGATACAAGTCAGCTGGTTATTTTAACTAATTAATAACGTTCGTGCTACTTTGAAGGGCGGTTTTTCCAATATTTTAGGAAAAAAGACCAATGTTTTTGTAGAAAATCAATTTTTACTGAATATTATGAATGTATACTACCTTATATTAGGTATAAACTATTGTCCAACACCTAAACAATTTGGTGATTTTGGAAACTGCTGTTCCAACGCTTGCCATTCATCTAAGGTATAAGTATGTAACGCTAATGCGTGTATGCCATTTTTCAATTCTTCCCCCAATAACTTATACAACATTTGATGGCGCGCAACCTTTCTCACCCCATTAAATTCATCACTCACTAACACCACTTTAAAATGTGAATCCGCACCACGTCCAGAACTGTGCATATGGCTTTCATTTTCAATATGCAAAAAGTGCGGTGCAAATTTCTGCGAAATTTTTTGTTCTAAAATTTGTTGTACTGCCATAATCCTTTCCTTTTTCATAAACTAAATACAATGAAAACTTGCTTTTGCAAACACTATACATTCATAATAAATGTTTGCAAGAATACCTTTATCTTTTTATTGCGAGGACATAACTATGCTATTTGCCAGACGATCTATTCTCACTCTATTTTCAAGTGCCTTATTACTATCAGCTTGCCAAACTACTCCGCCAAACAACACCTTACGCTTTAGCCCTTCAAGTCCTGTTGTACAATTTAATACAACCAACCAAAAAGCCATACTAAATATCCTTACCCGTGATCTTCGTCAGCACAAAGCGATTTCCAGTTATGTTTATAATGGAAAAATTTTTAAATTAATGGCTCAACCTGAAGTGGCAGAACTTTTTGATCAGGTTATCAAACAAGATCTCAATGCAAAAGGGTTTAAAATCGCACAAACTCCTGCACAATCAAATACCAATGTAATTTTAACTATCACCCATTTTTATGCTGATGTAGATCAAGGTAATTTACGCTACAAAATCAGCGCGAATGTACAAATCAACGTTCAAGTGCAGGGGGCTAAAGGGCAATTTAGCAAAAATATTGGCTCAACTCAAAGCCAAGAGGGTGCATTCACAGCAAAAAATGAAAACATTCAAAATGTACTAGGCAAAACCTTTGAAGAAGTGGTGCAACGCATTTACCAAGATCAAGAAATTGCCAATGCAATCAACCGCTATGCAAACTAATTTGCCTTAAATAAAATTAAAATATGGAATCTAACGCACAAATTTTGAAAAATCTGATAAATTTCTCTTGATGCTGTATATAAATACAGTTATATTGTGCGGCAGTTTTAATAATGAATTTAAGAGGATAAGCAAAATGGCTAAAGAAGATAAAGCAAAAAAAAGCGAGAAAGTGCAAATAACCACTCAAGAAGAAAAACAAAAAGCGCTTGCTGCAGCCTTGGGTCAAATTGAAAAACAATTTGGTAAAGGTTCAATTATGAAATTAGGAGAAACCCAAGAATTAGATATTGAATCTATCTCTACTGGTTCGCTCGGTTTAGACATAGCCTTAGGTATCGGTGGTTTGCCAATGGGACGTATTGTAGAAATTTACGGACCAGAATCCTCAGGAAAAACTACATTAACACTCTCTGTTATTGCACAAGCACAAAAATCAGGCAAAACTTGTGCTTTTATTGATGCAGAACACGCCTTAGATCCCATTTATGCCGCAAAACTTGGTGTTGATGTAAAAGAATTGCTTGTTTCTCAGCCTGACAACGGTGAAGAAGCATTAGAAATTTGTGATGCCTTAGTACGTTCAGGGGCAATTGAAGTAGTAATTGTGGACTCTGTAGCGGCACTTACGCCAAAAGCAGAAATTGAAGGGGATATGGGCGATGCCCACGTTGGTTTACAAGCACGTTTAATGTCACAAGCCTTGCGTAAGCTCACTGGACAAATCAAAAACTCAAACTGTCTTGTTATATTCATCAACCAAATTCGTATGAAAATTGGTGTAATGTTTGGTAACCCAGAAACAACCACAGGTGGTAACGCATTGAAATTCTATTCTTCAGTGCGTTTAGATATTCGCCGTGTAGGTGCGGTGAAAAACGGCGATGAAATCATTGGTAACGAAACTCGCGTAAAAGTGGTGAAAAACAAAGTTGCGCCACCATTCCGTCAAGTTGATTTCCAAATTCTTTACGGTGAAGGCATTTCACGTAATGGTGAGTTAATTGAATTGGGTGTAAAACATAAATTGGTTGATAAATCAGGTGCGTGGTTCTCTTATAACGGTGAAAAAATTGGTCAAGGCAAAGCCAATGCAATGAAATGGTTATCTGAACACCCAGAACAAGCCGAAGAATTAGAAAATAAATTACGCGAAGAACTTTTAGCGAATCCAGATAAATCACTGATTGCCGATATTGAAGCGGATCAAAATGAAGATATTGTAGAAATGGATTCTGAATTTTAATCCCTTTGATTAAATCATCTTCAAAAAAGTGCGGTAATTTTTGACCGCACTTTTTCTAACAGCAATTTAGGAATCAATGAGAAAAAATGGCATCATTGGCATTAAATTATGTGGTGAACTTGCTCTCCCGCCGTGAATATAGTGAATATGAATTGCGTTGCAAAATGCAAGAAAAGGCCTTCACAGAAGCCGAAATTGAACAAGCTTTAGCGCTTTGTCAGGAAAAAAATTGGCAAAGTGATCGCCGTTTTACAGAAAACTATTTACATTACCGATCGCAAAAAGGCTATGGACTTAATCGAATTAAACAAGAGCTTTTTCAACTCAAAGGCATTCCTTCAGAGATCTTAGAAGATGTATTAGCAGAAATGGACATTGATTGGTTTGAGATTGCTCATTCCGTGTTACGTAAAAAATTCCCCCATTATGCACAAGAGCAAGATTTCAAAATGAAACAAAAAATCTGGCGCTATATGCTTTCACACGGCTTTCAAAGTGAAGAATTTGCCGATTTAGTCGGATCGGGCGAAAACGAGTTTTATTAAGACACAGCATTTACTACCCCATTCTTTATCTATACTTTAGATATGCTTTGCAAGGCTTTCCACAAAATATTGGCACAAATAGCCCTTTCTTCTTTGAGTGAACCCTACTCAATGATAAACTAACGCCAATTTTTTTCTTAAATTATTAATATAGGAAACAACAATGCGAGCGAGTCGATATTTATTTGCTACTTTAAAAGAAACCCCAAATGATGCACAGGTGGTGAGCCATCAATTAATGTTACGTGCTGGAATGGTGCGTCCTTTAGCGTCAGGGCTTTATAACTGGTTGCCAACCGGCTTACGCGTACTTAAAAAAGTGGAAAATATTGTGCGTGAAGAAATGAATAAAAGCGGTGCGATTGAAGTGGAAATGCCTGTTGTGCAACCAGCTGAATTATGGCAGGAATCACAACGCTGGGAACAATACGGCCCAGAATTATTACGCTTTCAAGATCGTGGACAACGTGATTTTGTGCTTGGCCCAACACACGAAGAAGTGATTACCGATTTAGTTCGCCGTGAAGTGAGTTCTTATAAGCAACTTCCACTCAATTTATACCAAATTCAAACAAAATTCCGTGATGAAGTGCGTCCACGTTTTGGGGTAATGCGTGGTCGTGAATTTTTAATGAAAGATGCTTACTCTTTCCACACCACAAAAGAAAGCTTGCAAGAAACTTATGACATAATGTATCAAACCTACAGCAATATTTTCACTCGTCTAGGTTTAGATTTCCGTGCTGTGCAGGCGGATACTGGCTCTATCGGCGGCAGTGCATCACACGAATTCCAAGTGTTAGCACAAAGTGGCGAAGATGATATTGTGTTCTCCACAGAATCTGATTTTGCGGCGAATATTGAACTCGCCGAAGCGGTGGCACAAGGCGAACGTAGTGCGCCAACTCAGTCAATGGAATTAGTGGATACACCAAATGCTAAAACCATTAATGAGTTGGTGGAGCAATTCAATATACCAGTAGAAAAAACCGTAAAAACCTTGATTGTAAAAGGCGCAAATGAAGAGCAACCACTAATTGCGTTAATTATTCGTGGCGATCACAATTTGAATGAAATCAAAGCACAAAAATTAGCGCAAGTGGCAGAACCGCTTGAATTTGCAGATGAAGCAGAAATCAAAGCAAAAATCGGTGCCGGTGTTGGCTCTCTTGGACCTGTTAATTTGCCGATTCCAGCCATTATTGATCGTAGCGTAGCATTAATGAGTGATTTTTCAGCAGGCGCAAACGTTGATGGAAAACATTATTTCAATATCAACTGGGAACGTGATGTCCCAATGCCAGAAATCGCGGATTTACGCAACGTGGTAGAAGGTGATCCAAGCCCTGACGGCAAAGGTTCATTGTTAATCAAACGGGGTATTGAAGTGGGACATATTTTCCAACTTGGTACAAAATATTCTGAAGCGATGAAAGCGACTGTACAAGGTGAAGATGGACGCCCACAAACAATGATTATGGGTTGTTATGGTATCGGAGTGAGCCGTGTGGTTGCGGCAGCAATTGAACAAAGCCACGATGAACGTGGGATTATCTGGCCAACCGATGCGATTGCACCATTTACTGTAGCAATCGTACCGATGAATATGCACAAATCTGAAACCGTGCAAGAATTTGCCGAAAATTTATACCGCACTTTAAGCGCTGAAGGAATTGAGGTGATTTTTGATGATCGCAAAGAGCGCCCAGGAGTAATGTTTGCGGATATGGAACTTATTGGTGTGCCACATATGTTGGTTATTGGTGAGAAAAACTTACAAAATGGTGAAATTGAATATAAAAATCGCCGAACAGGTGAAAAACAGATGATCGCCAAAGATCAGTTACTAGCATTTATTAAACAACAGATAAAACGCTAATATCACGATTAAAATATACAAATAAAAAATCCCCCTAACACATTAGATCTTAGGGGGATTTTATTATCAATAAACCAAAATATCTATTTATTAAGTAGAGCAAAATGTAAGAATTCTACAAAATGATCTGCCCAGTGGATTTCGTGATGAATTTCGTTTGCCATAATGCGTAAGCGAATATGATCGAGTGGATGTCCTGTTCGTAACAAAGCCTGATAATAACGCAGGGTACAATCAATATAAGCTTGATTCATATTAGAAATAAATTGTGAATCCATTTCATCGCCTTCATTGGTTCCAACTTGAATAAACACACGGCTTTTCGGTTGCAAAGAGTGATGATGAATAAAGTGTATAAAGGCCGATTCACTAAACCAAGAAGCAAGGGAAAATACACCTAAATGACCAAAAATATGCGGATAGGCCGCTCCCATATAAGCGGTAATAATGCCACCCATTGAACTACCTACAAGTAGGGTATTTTCTGCACTTGGCAAAGTGCGGTAAGTTTTATCAATAAATGTTTTAACCTCATTAACAACCCATTGTGCATATTCTGCACCACGCCCACCAACATTGCGCACTTCATCGTTATTGCCCACATCCGTTCGCCACGGAGCATATTCGTTCAAACGTTCTTGCCCTGCATTATCAATGCCAACAATGATGAGTTTTGGTAAATATTGATAATTTTTAATGGTTGGAATTATTTTCCACGAATGGCCTGAATAGGATTCTTTGCTATAAAACACATTTTGCCCATCATGCATATAAAGCACGGGATAATGTTGCCAAGGTTCGTTATGATAATCTTTCGGCAACAACACGCGCACACGGCGATGATGATGGTAATAAGGTACATAAATAAAATGCTCTTGCATTTCGAGATAAAGATTAAAAACGTTCATTGTTTTGATTTCTATAAAAAACGCTGGCAAGTCCAGCGTTTATCGCAACTATTTTCTCGCCAATGGTGGGACGAAAGTAATACCCATATCCCAAGGCTGTTCAATCCAAGTATTTTGTGGAATATCAATCACATAATCATCCACTAAGTCTGCACCTGCTGGTTTTGCAAAAACCGTCACAAAACGCGCATTTGGATAAAGCTCACGAATAGCGCGCGCAGTGTTACCAGTATCGACTAAATCATCTACCACAATAAAACCTTCACCGCCATTAGGCACTTGGGCTGCGTGTAGAACATTTAATTCACCTTGCTGATTATGGTCATAGCTTGCGATACATACTGTTTCAACATGGCGAATACTCAACTCACGCGCTAATACCGCCGCTGGAAACAATCCCCCACGACTCACCGCAATAATGCCTTTCCATTGTGATGCCGGTAATAAAGATTCAGATAATTTGCGTGCGTGCATATGGAACATATCCCAAGTCACAACATATTTTTCACTCATAACTCACCTTAACTAAGAAAGAGAGCGGAAACCGCCCAATAAATAAAATTAGGTTAGGATAACGTGAAACCGCTTTTTATGCTATTATTTTGCTAATTTTTTTTCATTTGAGGAAAAAACGATGTCTGAAATCCAACAACTTCAACCTACCTTACTATGGAAATGGTTCGATCAGATCTGTTCCATTCCACATCCTTCTTATCATGAAGAAGAATTAGCTAATTTCATCGTAAACTGGGCAAAAGAAAAACAATTTTTTGTCGAACGTGATGAAGTTGGCAATATTTTAATTCGTAAGCCTGCAAGCTCTGGTATGGAAAATCGCCCTACTGTGGTACTGCAAGCTCATCTTGATATGGTGCCACAAGCCAACGAAGACACCAAACACGATTTCCCAAAAGACCCTATTCAACCTTATATCGAAGGCGAATGGGTCACTGCAAAAGGTACAACCTTAGGGGCGGATAACGGGATTGGCCTTGCTTCTGCCCTTGCCGCATTAGAAGAGGAAAACCTTGCTCACCCAGAGTTAGAAGTCTTGCTCACAATGACCGAAGAGCAAGGAATGGAAGGGGCAATTGGTTTACGTCCAAACTGGTTGAAAAGCCAAATTATGATCAACACAGATACGGAAGAAAACGGCGAAATTTATATTGGCTGTGCAGGTGGGGTAAATGCAGATCTAAGTGTTCCTGTGCAAAAAACAGCCAACCCTTATGTGCATAGTTATGAGTTAGTATTAAAAGGCTTGCGTGGTGGGCATTCTGGCGTGGATATTCACACAGGACGCGTTAATGCAGTGAAAGTGCTGGTTCGTTTTCTTGCGCATCTCAAACAAGATCACCCACAAATTAATTTTGCCATTAACCAAATTAAGGGTGGATCAGTACGCAATGCCATTCCGCGTGAAGCCTTTGTAACCCTATGCTTTGATGGCGATCTTGCCCCATTACAAAGTGCGGTGGAAAAGTTTGAAATTTTATTAAAAACCGAATTAGCCATTGCCGAACCAAATCTTAGCTTGTTTTTACAAGCTGTTGAAAAGCCAACACATATATTTGATAATGATTCACAAAACAATATTATCAACCTGTTTAATGTACTACCAAACGGTGTTATTCGCTACAGTGATGTAGTAGAAAACGTGGTGGAAAGCTCACTCAGTTTAGGCGTGCTAAAAACCTCAGACAACCAAGTAAACGCCACAATTTTAATTCGTTCATTAATTGAAAGCGGTAAATATTATGTGCAAGAAATGCTGAAATCTTTAACCACCCTTTGCAATGCAAAGGTTGAGTTTTCTGGCGATTATCCAGGTTGGGAACCTCAACCAGATAGCAATATTTTAGCTTTAACCAGCCAAATTTATGCGGATATTTTAGGTCATCAGCCTGAAATAAAAGTGATTCACGCAGGATTAGAATGTGGCTTGCTGAAAAAAATCTACCCTAATTTAGACGTAGTTTCTATCGGCCCAACCATTATTAATGCCCATTCTCCTGATGAAAAAGTGCATATCCCCGCCGTACAAACCTACTGGCAATTACTCACCAGAATTTTAGCTGAAGTGAAGTAATTCATTAAAACATAAGTGCGGTGGAAAATTTGGATATTTTTCACCGCAGTTTTTATGTAAATTAGAAAAAACCACCCAAAGGTGGTTTTTTTAAATACAGTAAAGAAAGTGCAGTTAAATTAGCGTTTATTTTTGACTAATTTTTCTGTTAGTTCGTAAGCGCGTAGTTTGGCAAGCTCTTTAGAGAGTTTCGCTGCGAGCATTTCGTAGTTTGCATCTTTTGCATTTGCTACGATATTTTCTTCTGCACGGCGTTTCGCTTCTAAAATACGATCGCCATCAAGCTCTTTACCACGGATAGCGACATCCGCTAGGACGGTAACGACATTTGGTTGAACTTCTAAAAAACCACCTGAAACATAGATAACTTCTTCATTGCCATTTTCTAAGGTCAATTTGACGATACCCGGTTTGATTGCCGTTAATAATGGGGTGTGACCTGGTAAGATACCAAGCTCCCCTTCAATCCCTGTGGCTTGAATGCTTTTTACTTGACCGGTAAAAATGCTTTCTTCTGCACTTACAACCGTTAAATTTAATGTTGCCATTGTGATTCTCCTTCAAGTGTTTAATCAGGCTTGAAGTGATTACATATTTTTGGCTTTTTCTAGCACTTCATCAATAGAACCAACCATATAGAACGCTTGTTCTGGGATATGGTCATATTCACCTTCTAAAATACCTTTAAAACCGCGGATAGTCTCTTTTAATGAGACATATTTACCCGGTGAGCCAGTGAACACTTCTGCAACGAAAAACGGTTGTGATAAGAAACGTTCGATTTTACGCGCACGTGCTACCACAAGTTTATCTTCTTCAGAAAGCTCGTCCATACCAAGAATCGCGATGATGTCTTTCAATTCTTTGTAGCGTTGTAAGATACCTTGTACGCCACGTGCTACATCATAATGTTCTTGGCCAACTACTAATGGATCTAATTGGCGAGAAGTTGAATCAAGGGGATCTACCGCTGGGTAAATACCTAATGATGCAATTTGACGGCTTAATACAACGGTTGAATCTAAGTGCGCAAAAGTAGTTGCTGGCGATGGGTCAGTTAAGTCATCGGCTGGTACATAAACCGCTTGTACAGAGGTGATAGAACCTGTTTTGGTAGAAGTAATACGCTCTTGTAATGCCCCCATTTCTTCTGCAAGGGTTGGTTGGTAACCTACCGCAGATGGCATACGACCTAATAATGCTGATACTTCTGTCCCTGCTAGGGTATAACGATAAATATTATCCACGAAGAATAATACATCACGCCCTTCATCACGGAATTTTTCTGCCATGGTTAAACCTGTTAATGCAACACGCAGACGGTTACCTGGTGGCTCGTTCATTTGTCCATAAACAAGGGATACTTTGTCTAATACGTTAGATTCTGTCATTTCGTGATAGAAGTCGTTACCTTCACGGGTACGTTCACCAACGCCTGCAAATACTGAGTAACCAGAGTGTTCGATTGCAATATTACGGATTAATTCCATCATATTTACGGTTTTACCTACACCTGCACCACCGAACAAACCAACTTTACCCCCTTTCGCAAATGGGCAGATTAAGTCGATAACTTTGATCCCTGTTTCAAGCAATTCTGTGCTGTTTGCTTGATCTTCATAGCTTGGTGCTGGTCGGTGAATTGACCAAGTTTCTTCCGCACCAATTGGGCCTTGTTCGTCAATTGGTTCACCCAGTACGTTCATAATACGTCCTAGGGTTTTTGTTCCCACTGGAACAGAAATTGGTTTGCCTGTGTTAGACACGGATAAACCACGTTTTAAACCATCTGATGAACCCATTGCGATACAACGTACGATTCCACCGCCTAATTGTTGTTGAACTTCAAGCACGAGTCCTGTTTCAACATTTAAGGCATCATATACTTTTGGTACTGCATCTTGTGGAAATTCAACGTCAATAACCGCACCGATGATTTGTACAATTTTTCCAGTTGCCATTATCGATCCTCTTTACTTAAATTGCCGCTGCACCAGCAACAATTTCATTTAATTCATTTGTAATACTTGTTTGGCGAGCTTTGTTGTAAACTAATTGCAAGTCTTTAATTAAGTTTCCTGCATTATCAGTTGCCGCTTTCATCGCCACCATTCGTGCTGCCTGCTCAGAAGCCAAATTTTCAACTACCGCTTGATACACCTGAGATTCTAAATAGCGAACCAATAAACTATCCAATAACACTTTTGGATCAGGTTCGTAAATATAGTCCCAAGATTGAGCTTTTTCACCTAAATAATCATTATCTAATTCAGGCAAAGGAACAAGTTTTTCTAAAGTAGGCTTTTGCGACATCGTGTTGATAAACTTATTATAAGCAATATAGATAGCATCTAATTTACCTTCTTTATAAGCATCAAACATATGATTTGCTGTGCCTATCAATTCCTCAACAGAAGGTGTATCACCCATTCCTGAATTTTGTGTATCAATATTCAAGCCAAGAGATTGGAAAAAACCGATACTTTTAGCACCGATTAAGCCCAGTGAAACTTCCACTTGTTTTTCTTTCCAACCTTTGATTTCTTGAAGTGCGGTCTTAAATAAGTTGATATTTAAACCACCACATAATCCACGATCTGTTGAAACAAGTAGGATACCTACTTTTTTCACTTCTCGTTCCACTAAAAACGGATGTTTGTAACCAATACTGGCTTTTGACACGTGGCTAATCACGCGGCGTATGGCTTGAGCATACGGGCGTGAAGATGACATTCGATCCTGCGTTTTACGCATTTTCGATGCTGCAACCATTTCCATTGCCTTAGTAATTTTTTGCGTACTTTGAACACTGGAAATTTTGGTTCTTATCTCTTTTGCACCTGCCATTGATGTTCTCCGTTAATGTGAATTACCAAGCACTGTTTGCTTTGAAATTGTCTAAAATCGCTTGCAATGTTGCTTTGATTTCATCATTGTAATCGCCAGTTTTGGTTAATCCGTCCATAAAATCAGCATAGTTATGTGCTGCATATTCTAAAAGGGCAGATTCAAAAGAAGCGATACGATCTAATTCAACATCTTCTAAATAACCAAATTCAACGGCAAATAACACTAATGCTTGTTGCGCAACGCTTAATGGAGAATATTGTTTTTGTTTCAATAATTCTGTTACTTTCTGACCGTGAGAAAGTTGTTTGCGTGTTGCATCATCAAGATCTGAAGCAAATTGTGCGAATGCTGCTAATTCACGATATTGCGCAAGTGCGGTACGAATACCACCTGCTAATTTTTTGATAACTTTAGTTTGTGCTGCACCACCCACACGAGATACCGAAATACCTGGGTTTACCGCAGGACGAATACCTGAGTTAAATAGGTTAGATTCTAAGAAAATCTGACCATCGGTAATGGAAATTACGTTGGTTGGTACGAAAGCCGATACGTCACCTGCTTGAGTTTCAATAATTGGTAATGCAGTTAAAGAGCCTGTTTTACCTGTTACTTTACCTTGGGTGAAACGTTCTACATATTCTGCGTTAACACGAGATGCACGCTCAAGTAAGCGAGAATGTAAATAGAATACATCACCAGGGAAAGCTTCACGACCAGGTGGACGGCGTAATAACAATGAAATTTGACGATAAGCAACAGCTTGTTTAGATAAATCATCATAAACGATTAGTGCATCTTCACCACGATCACGGAAATATTCACCCATTGCACACCCTGAATAAGGCGCAAGATATTGTAATGCGGCAGATTCAGACGCAGATGCGACAACCACGATAGTGTTTTGTAATGCACCGTGTTCTTCTAATTTACGCACTACATTGGCAATGGTTGATGCTTTTTGACCAATCGCGACATAGATACATTTAATACCAGAATCTTTCTGGTTGATGATGGCATCGATAGCTAGTGCGGTTTTACCTGTTTGACGGTCGCCGATAATTAACTCACGCTGACCACGACCAATTGGTACCATTGAGTCCACCGCTTTATAACCGGTTTGAACAGGCTGATCAACGGATTTACGATCAATAACACCCGGTGCAATAACTTCTACTGGCGAATAACCATCATGTTCAATTTCTCCTTTGCCATCAATTGGCTGACCAAGGGTATTCACTACACGGCCTAATAAACCACGGCCTACTGGCACTTCAAGAATACGTCCTGTACATTGAACTTCCATACCTTCAGAAAGATCAGTATAAGGACCCATTACAACTGCACCTACCGAATCACGCTCTAGGTTAAGTGCCATTGCATAACGGTTGTCGGGTAATGCTATCATTTCCCCTTGCATTACATCGCTTAAACCGTGGATACGAATAACCCCATCGCTCACAGAAACAATGGTTCCCGTGTTTCGTGGTTCGCTTACCACGTTAAATTCGGCAATGCGTTTTTTAATTAATTCACTAATTTCAGTCGAATTTAGTTGCATCTTTTATTCCTCTTATAATTGCAACTCATTTGCAAGACGAGCCAGTTGCCCACGGCTACTTCCGTCAATGACAAAATCATCTGTACGAATAATAACACCGGCAATCAGTGCATTATCTACGCTGCAATTTAATTTAACTTTACGAGCAAGTTTCTTTTCCATTGCGGCTGCAATTTTAGCTTGTTGCTCTGCACTTAATGGTTGAGCTGATATAACTTCCACATCTGCAATTGCTTGGTGTTTACTCACATAATGCTGGAACAGTGCAAATACCGCTGGAAGTACAGTTAAACGCTTATTTTCAGCCATTAACCGAATCAAATTTTGCCCATATTGATCAAGTTGGTCGCCACAAATTGAAATCATAGTATCAGCAACTTTACTGGCAGATAAATCACCTGTTAGGAAATTTTGCATCTCTTCATTTTCAACAACTTGAGAAGCAAAACTTAGCATTTCTGCCCATTTTTCTACCGCACTATTGTTTTCCACTTGTTGCTCTACAGCAAAATCAAATGCTGCTTTTGCATAAGGGCGAGCTATGGTAGTTAATTCTGACATAAGCCCAACCTTCTTATAGTTCTGCAACTAATTTTTCAATAATGTCATTGTTTGCCGCTTCATCAACCGTACGGCCCACAATTTTCTCAGCACCAGCAAGTGCTAAAAACGCCACTTTCGCTCGTAATTCTTCTTGAACACGTTTACGCTCTGTTTCAATTTCAGCGTGGCCTTGTTCAATAATTCTTGCTTTTAATGCTTCCGCTTCTGCTTTCACTTCTTCTAAGATTTCGTTGCGACGTTTATTCGCTAAATCCACTATTTCTTGTGCTTGAAGTTTCGCTTGATTAATTTCTTGCTCCACCAACGTTTTGGTTTCAGCTTGCTCTTTTCGTGCGACTTCTGCTGCAGCTAAAGCATTAGCAATTGAGCTTTGACGCTCTTCAATTGCTTTAATAATTGGTGGCCAAACATATTTCATACAAAACCACACAAATAGTGCGAATGCAATAAGTTGACCAATTAATGTTGCATTTAAGTTCACAACGCTCTCCTCAATAAGGTCATCAATATTACCCCTTTAGGGTAAAGCTTGGTTGTACAAACAACATTGACAATTATTGTAATAATCCGATGAATGGGTTTGCGAAAATGAAAAGTAAACCTAAACCTACTGCAATCATTGCGATAGCATCTAAAAGACCAGCTACAATGAACATTTTTGTTTGAATTGAGTTTGCCAATTCAGGTTGACGAGCTGATGCTTCCAAAAATTTTCCTCCTAAAAGGCCAAAGCCAATAGCTGTTCCCATAGCAGCAAAAGCTAGAAGAATAGATGCACCAATAATCGTAGCTGAAATAACAGTTTCCATAGTTTTCTCCGTTAGATTTAAGAAAGTCAGCCTAATGGCTGGGTTAGTTAGTAAAAATAAATAGTTTGTTCTTAGTGTTCAGCTTTATTATAAGCAATACTTAAATAAACAATCGTTAACATCATAAAAATAAAGGCTTGTAAGGTGATAACCAAAATATGGAAAATCGCCCAAGCAAGATGTAATGGAATACCAAGAGAAGCAATCGCCATATTGGCACTATACATTACCGCAATCAAAATAAAGATCAGTTCGCCAGCATACATATTACCAAACAAACGGAAGCCCAATGAAATAGGTTTGGCTAATAATGTTACGGATTCAAGAATTAAATTTACAGGAATAAAAGCCCAGTGATTGAAAGGGTGAAGCGTATACTCTTTTACAAAACCTGTAAGACCTTTAGATTTCAAAGTGTAAAAAATAATGAGAAAAAATACACTAATAGCCATAGCAAGAGTAGCATTAATATCAGCGGTTGGTACAGCTCTTAAATAATGAATGCCAAATAAATTTGCTACTTGAGGTAAGAAGTCCACTGGTATCAAGTCAATTGAATTCATTATAAATACCCAGCAGAAAATAGTTAAACCTAGTGGAGCAATGACATGGCGGGGTCCATGGAAATTTTCTTTTACTATGCCATCAACCCATTCAACGATCATTTCTACAAGACATTGCATTTTGCCCGGTACGCCAGAAGTGGCTTTTTTACCTACTTTATAGAAAATAAAAAGGAAAATAACAGCAGATAGAGCTGAAAAGAAAAGCGTATCTAAATGAACATGCCAGAAAGAATCTCCCGTTTTAAGAAATTCTAAATGGTGTTGAATATACCCTGCAGTTGTAAGGTCAGACATAGTTAATCCCTTGAAATTTAAACTAAATTTTAAAAATCTTAGCTACCATTATAGGTAACAGGTTATTTAACAGCAATGCTAGAAAATATCCCATAAAGAATACAACATAATTAATTGTGGGGAAAGATTTAAACGCTACCACAATAAAAATGATCGTACATATAAACTTTATAGCACCACCACGATAAAATACCTTTAATTGATGTTTTTTTTCCCGTTTTTTAAAAAACATAAAAAAAACAAACATACAATAAGGAACAAAAATTGCCAATGATCCGAGCAAAAAAGAGACAGCTCTTATAGATTGTGATGCTGTTAATATTGCAAAAATGACAATAAAAATAAACAATTCTATGCTCAATGCAATCTTATATTTCTTTTTAACTTGTTTTATGATTGCAGACATTTGTTACTTTGTTTAAAAATCAAATTATAAAATAACCTATTAATTATATTTAAAACGGTTTAGATAACCATAAATATGGCCACAGAATACCGTTTTTATTCTATTATAAATTCAAAAAAGGTTCAAAAATTTTTAACCTTTATTTAATAAAACAAGGTTTCTTTCACCAATTAATTCTGGAACTGTTAAGTTGATCACATTTTTTATCGCAAAGTCTGGTGATAATTGCTCCACTTCTTCTTGATGATATTGTCCTTTTAGTGCATAAAAAATGCCATTTTGATCAACCAAGTGCTGACACCAATCCGTCATATCTTTTAATGACGCAAAAGCGCGACTTAATATCCCATCAAATAACACTTCTGGCTGATAATCTTCAACTCGACTTAATACTGGAATTACATTGGTAATGCCAAGCTCACGCAAGGCATTACGGATAAAACTAATTCGTTTACCTAAACTATCTAACAACACAAAGGTTTTATCAGGATTAATAATAGCTAAAGGCAAGCCTGGTAAGCCCGGTCCCGTTCCCACATCAATAAAGCGATCACCTTGTAAGTAAGGACTGACAACAAGACTATCCATAATATGTTTAACTAACATTTCCTGTGGATCACGCACAGAAGTAAGATTGTAAGCCTTGTTCCATTTATCCAACAACGCCACAAGCTTAACAAGCTGATCTTTTTGCTGATCGCTCACAGAAAGTGCGGTGCTTTTTAGCAGAAAATTTAATTTTTCTTTGAGTTGTTCAATGTTAGCCATTATTCACCACGCTTTAACATACCTTGTTTTTTCAGATTCACCAATAAAATGGAAATGGCCGCAGGTGTCACGCCAGAAATACGGCTTGCTTGTCCAATAGAGGTTGGACGATGTTGCATTAATTTTGAGCGCACTTCATTAGATAACCCAGATACCGTATCATAATCAAAATTATCGGGAATTTCGGTATTTTCATAACGTTTTTGGCGTGCGATTTCTTCCTGTTGATGTTCAATATAGCCTTGATATTTAATCGCAATTTCTACTTGCTCCGCCGCTTCTTTATCTTCTATCGCAGGCGAAAATGGGGTTAATTGAGTAAGAGATTGATAATTTACTTCTGGGCGACGTAATAAATCTTCACCACTTGCCTCACGCGTTAATGGGCTATTAAGCAACTCATTGGCTTCCGCTAAATATTCAGAACGAGGATGTAACCAAATACTACGCAAACGCTGGCGCTCTAATTCTATATTTTCCATTTTTTGATTAAAACGCACCCAACGTTTTTCATCAATTAAGCCAAGTTTATGCGCTGTTAGCGTTAAACGAATATCTGCATTATCTTCACGTAACAATAAACGATATTCTGCACGGGACGTAAACACGCGATAAGGTTCTTTTGTGCCTAAAGTACAAAGATCGTCCACCAATACGCCAATATAAGCTTGATCACGATGTGGATACCAACTGTCTTTATCTTGCACATAAAGCCCCGCATTAATCCCTGCCAATAATCCTTGCGCGGCCGCTTCTTCATAACCCGTGGTACCATTAATTTGGCCTGCAAAGAATAAACCTTTAATGGCTTTGGTTTCTAAGGTAGGTTTTAAATCACGGGGATCAAAATAATCATACTCAATAGCATAACCCGGTTTGATGATGCGCGCATTTTCTAATCCTTTCATTGAATTCACAATGCCCATTTGCACATCAAATGGCAAACTCGTAGAAATACCGTTTGGATAAACTTCATTGGACGTTAACCCTTCAGGCTCAAGATAAATTTGATGTGAATTACGTTCAGCAAAACGCATCACTTTATCTTCAATTGAAGGGCAATAACGTGGACCAATGCCTTCAATTACGCCCGCATACATTGGACTACGATCCAAATTATTACGGATCAATTCGTGCGTTTGTTCGTTGGTATGCGTGATATAACAAGGGATTTGACGTGGGTGTTGATCCACAGAACCCATAAAAGAAAAAACAGGCAATTTTTCATCACCGTGTTGTTTTGCTAATACATCAAAATTAATGGTTCTCGCATCAATACGCGGTGGTGTGCCTGTTTTTAAACGATCCACGCGTAAATTGAGATCGCGCAGCCTGTGAGCTAAACTCACAGATGCAGGATCGCCCGCACGACCACCAGCATAATTTTCCATACCAATATGGATCTTACCCGATAAAAATGTCCCAGCCGTTAAAATCACCGATTTAGATCGAAACTTTAATCCCATTTTAGTTTCTACACCCGCAACACGATCTTGTTCGATCAAAATATCTGTTACTTCTTGTTGGAAAATATCTAAATTCGGTTGATTTTCTAACGCGATCCTTACCGCTTGGCGGTATAACACTCGATCCGCTTGCGCACGAGTGGCGCGTACAGCAGGGCCTTTACTGCTATTTAAAGTACGAAATTGAATACCTGCTTGATCCGCAGCAATAGCCATCAAGCCACCCATTGCATCAATTTCTTTGACCAAATGACCTTTACCAATGCCACCAATGGCAGGGTTGCAAGACATTTGCCCTAATGTATCTACATTATGCGTTAATAATAATGTTTTTAATCCCATTCGTGCTGGGGCAAGAGCTGCTTCTGTACCTGCGTGTCCACCACCAATAACAATCACATCATAACTTTCCGTATAAAACATAATAACCTTAATTACGTGATAATTTGATCTTTATAAAAGTAACCGCGTATTCTACATCAAATTGATTGTTGCTTAAATCGAAGATTGAAGATCCAGTGAATTTTGTTTGTGAAGGTAAAGGATTAAGGAAAAGATCCTTGCCTTATTAATATAAGATCTCTTTTTATATATAAAGATCTTATTATGATGATTATTAGGATCGTTGATCCTTGTGAATAAGGGCAAATTTCACTTAAAAATAAAGGAGTTAGATCCTTTTTTAAGTTGTGTAGATCACCCTTTGATCTGACTGTATATATTGTGAGTAAAATTAAAAGTTATCCACAGGTAAGTTCTTTTATATTTTTATTTACAGAATAAATACAATGTTTAGACAAGTTTTTACTTAGTTATCCACAAGAGCAATAAGTAAGAGATCATAAAATGGAGAATAGCGATCTGATGAAATGATCATCAGATCTGAACGCTAAAGATGAGATAATAAAATTGGGATCCAATCTTCGGCATATTGTTCTTGATCGTCCACTGTAAGGACATCAATTTTTAAAGGATCACAAATTTGTACCGCTCTTTGCTGGATTAAACATTCTTGCACAATGTTTACCGCATTGCAGAAAGTATCATAATCGGAATTTCCTAACCCAATCACCGCAAAGCGCAAATGAGATAAATCTAGTTTTTGTGCGCTAATTTCATCAAACAACGGTTTAAGATTATCAGGCAATTCCCCTGCACCGTGGGTGGAAGTGATAACCAACCAAAGATTTTGATCAGCCACTTCAGCAAAATCAGGCCCGTGTAAAAGTGCGGTGGAAATTTGCTGAGTTTCTAATACTTGTTGTAAATGTTCAGCTACATATTCTGCTCCACCTAGGGTGCTGCCGCTGATTAAACATACTTTTTTAGTCATTTTTACTCCTAAAAATAAGGCTTAGATAATTACCTAAGCCTTTATTTTTATTCTGAAAATTAAACGTTATCAATACGACCTAATAAAGAGCGTAAACGTTCTTGCCAGTTTTGATGTTCGCTTTTAAGCTGTTCATTCTCATTGCGTAATGATTCATTTTGTTGTTGCGCTTGGCTATTTTTTTCTTTTAATTCTTCAACTTCTAATTGCAGTAACTCAATAGTCTCAACCGCTTGTTTAATTTTTGCTTCAAGTTGGTCTAAAATTTCTAACGACATAGTGGATTCCTTTTAAAAAAATGGTTAATGAACATAGATATGTGTTTATTCTACCTGAGTTTGTGTATTTCGCAAAAAATTTTATCTTTTTATAACGCAATCGTTTGCTAAAGTGATAGAATACGCCGATTTTTAAACAACCAAAGGATCAAAAAATGAATAGAGCATTAGCCATTGAATTTTCTCGAGTTACCGAAGCCGCTGCACTTGCGGGTTTTGCTTGGTTGGGACGTGGAAATAAAAATGCAGCCGATGATGCGGCGGTACAAGCGATGCGATTGATGTTAAATCAAATTGAAATGCGTGGCGAAGTGGTGATTGGTGAAGGTGAGATTGATGAAGCGCCAATGCTCTATATAGGTGAGAAAATTGGTACAGGCGCTGGCGAAGAAGTGTCTATTGCCGTTGATCCCATTGAAGGTACAAGAATGACCGCAATGGGGCAGCCAAATGCCCTTTCTGTGTTAGCCGCAGGGGGAAAAGACACTTTTTTACGTGCGCCTGATATGTATATGGAAAAATTGGTAGTTGGCCCTGAAGCCAAAGGAATGATCGACCTAAACTTACCGTTAGAACAAAACTTGCGCCGTGTGGCATCAAAAATGGGCAAGTTGCTTTCCCAATTAACGGTGATCACCTTGGATAAGCCGCGCCACGCAGAAGTGATCAAAAAAATGCAGCAGCTAGGTGTGAAAGTATTAGCCATTCCCGATGGGGATGTAGCGGCGTCAATTTTATGTTGTTTGCCTGATGGCGGTGCAGATATGCTCTATGGCATTGGTGGTGCACCTGAAGGCGTGGTAGCTGCTGCAGCGATTCGTGCTTTAGGGGGGGAAATGCAGGCGCGTTTAATTCCACGTCATCAAGTTAAAGGTAGTTCGCCAGAAAATCAATCCATTGCCGCTGATGAAATTCGTCGTTGCCAAGAAATGGGCATTGAAGTGAACCAAGTGTTGAAATTAGAAGATTTAGTGCGTGATGATAATCTTGTTTTTTCCGCCACAGGGATTACCAATGGGGATTTGCTCAAAGGTATTCACCGCCGTGGCAATCTTGCTACCACAGAAACCTTGCTCATTCGTGGTCGTTCACGTACCATTCGCCGTATTCAATCGGTGCATTATTTAGACAGAAAAGACACCGCTCTTTACCGTTTAATTGATGCTTAATTGTATTTTTATTTGTTTATGTCCATCTAGGCGGAAATTTTCCGCCTAAGGTTTTTATCACCAATTACCGCAGATCAAAGTGCGGTGCTTTTTTTTATTATTTTTTAATTTATTATTTCTCTCCCTATGCTTTGCTTAAGATTTTTGTGAAATTAGCCAAAAGCGCAAAAATTTGCTATAATCTGCCCAATTTTTTATCAATAAAAACAGAGAATTGTTATGTCGAATAATGTCCCAGAAAATTATGGTGCAAGTAGTATCAAAGTATTAAAAGGCCTTGATGCGGTGCGTAAACGCCCCGGTATGTACATTGGTGATACCGATGATGGAACAGGATTACATCATATGGTTTTTGAAGTGGTTGATAATGCCATTGATGAAGCCCTTGCAGGTTATTGCTCGGACATTAATGTGATTATTCATTCTGATAATTCCGTTTCAGTACAAGATGACGGGCGTGGTATTCCAGTGGACATTCACCCAGAAGAAGGGGTTTCTGCGGCGGAAGTGATCATGACTGTATTGCACGCGGGCGGTAAATTTGATGATAACTCTTATAAAGTGTCTGGTGGTTTGCACGGTGTAGGTGTGTCGGTGGTGAATGCGTTATCCGATAAATTACAGCTCACCATTCGCCGCCAAGGCCACGTTCACGAACAATTTTATAATTTAGGTGATCCGCAAGCGCCTTTAGCCATTATTGGTGAAACTAGTCAAACAGGAACCACCGTACGTTTCTGGCCAAGTCCAAGTATTTTTACTAATATTGAATTTGAATATGATATTTTAGCTAAACGCTTGCGAGAGCTTTCTTTTTTAAATTCTGGGGTATCAATTCGTTTGATTGATGAACGTGATGATAAACAGGATCATTTTCATTATGAAGGGGGAATTCAAGCCTTTGTAGAATATTTAAATAAAAATAAAAAACCGATTCATCAAAAACCATTTTATTTTTCGACTGAACGTGATGATATTGGGATTGAAGTAGCATTACAATGGAATGAAGGTTATCAATCAGAAAATATCCATTGTTTTACCAACAATATTCCGCAACGAGATGGAGGAACGCACTTAGCTGGTTTCCGTGCTGCCTTAACGCGTACCTTAAATGCCTATATGGAAAAATCAGGGCTGAATAAAAAAGGTAAAAGTGATAAAGTAGAAACTTCAGGTGATGATGCCAGAGAAGGTTTAGTCGCAATTATTTCAGTGAAAGTACCTGATCCAAAATTCTCTTCACAAACCAAAGATAAATTAGTTTCCTCCGAAGTAAAAGGTGCGGTGGAATCTGTAATGAATGACCGTTTGCAAGAATATTTGGAAGAAAATCCAAATGATGCCAAAATGATTGCAAGTAAAATCATAGATGCGGCACGCGCCCGTGAAGCTGCTCGCAAAGCTCGTGAAATGACACGCCGTAAAGGGGCGTTAGATATTGCGGGGCTTCCGGGTAAATTAGCTGACTGTCAAGAACGCGACCCTGCTTTATCTGAACTCTATCTTGTGGAGGGGGATTCTGCGGGTGGTTCAGCCAAACAAGGACGTAACCGTAAAAACCAAGCGATTTTGCCACTAAAAGGGAAAATCTTAAACGTGGAAAAAGCCCGTTTTGATAAAATGCTTTCTTCACAAGAAGTAGGAACATTAATCACCGCACTTGGCTGTGGCATAGGGCGTGATGAATATAATCCAGATAAATTGCGTTATCACAGCATTATCATTATGACCGATGCGGACGTGGATGGCGCGCATATTAGCACCTTATTGCTCACTTTCTTTTATCGTCAAATGCCAGAACTCATTGAGCGTGGGCATATTTATATAGCACAACCACCGCTTTATAAAGTGAAAAAAGGCAAACACGAAGAATATATCAAAGACGATGAAGCAATGGCGCAATATGAGCTTAATTTGGCTTTGGACGGTGCAGCCCTTTACACCACAAAAAATGCCCCACCAATGAGTGGTGTGGCATTAGAAAAATTGGTGGCTGAATATAATGGTGTGCAAAAAATGATCGCACGTTTAAGCCGTCATTATCCAGAAAGTGTTTTAAAAACATTGATTTATCAACCTGAATTAACTGTCGAATTAATGCAAAATGAAAAGGCGGTGGAATCTTGGGTGAAATCTTTGGTAGAAACTTTAATAGAAAAAGAAAGCAACGGTAATCATTACAGCTATAAATTGCATTTTAACAGCGAACGCCATTTGCACGAAGCGGTACTCACCGTACGCACTCACGGAGTAGATACCGAATATGTACTCGGTTTCCAATTTGCTAATGGTAATGATTATGCCCGCATTATCAAATTGGGTGCACAATTAAATGGCTTACTTGAGCCAGATGCTTATGTGGCACGTGGCGAACGCCAGTATACAGTGAGCTCTTTTGAACAAGCTGTGGAATGGCTGGTGAAAGAATCTCGTCGTGGTTTAATGGTTCAACGTTATAAAGGATTAGGTGAAATGAACCCAGAGCAACTTTGGGAAACCACAATGGATCCTGAGACTCGTACAATGTTGCAAGTCACAATTAAAGATGCTGTGGCGGCAGATCAACTCTTTACCACCTTAATGGGTGATGAAGTTGAGCCACGTCGTGAATTTATTGAATCCAATGCGTTGTATGCAAATCTAGATATTTAATTGACAGATAATAAAATAAAAACAACTCACTTATAGGATGGGTTGTTTTTATAAGTTTTACAAAAAAACACCGCACTTTTACTCTATTTTTTAGATAAAAATAGCCAGCAATTCTGCTGGCTTTCCATTAAAAAGACTTATCCTTGTGAAGAGATGCGTTTCATATCTGTCATATAACCACGCAATTCTTGACCAATTAGCTCAATTGGGTGATTACGGATTGCATCATTCACATCGCGTAAGGTGATGTTATCGATTTCCACCGTTGGCGTTGGCTCACCCAAATCACCGCGTTGTAAATGTGGTATTACGGTTTTGGCTAAAATTGGGGTTGCCACATTGGCAAATAAATAGTTACCATATTCTGCCGTATCTGAAATCACCACATTCATTTCGTATAAGCGTTTACGTGCAATGGTATTGGCGATTAATGGTAATTCGTGTAAGGATTCATAATAGGCAGATTCTTCAAAAATACCTGCTGAAACCATGGTATCGAACGCTAGTTCCACGCCTGCTTTTACCATTGCCACCATTAACACGCCGTTATCAAAATATTCTTGTTCGCTGATTTTGATCCCTTCCGCTTTTGGTGCATTTTCAAAGCCAGTTTTGCCTGTTTCTTCACGCCATTTTAATAGGTTTGCATCGCCGTTTGCCCAGTCTTCCATCATCACACGAGAAAACTCGCCGCTGATAATGTCGTCCATATGTTTTTTGAATAAGAAGTCTAATTCTTGCTTAATTTCTTCTGCAAGTTCAAAGGCACGCAATTTCGCGCTGTTAGATAAGCGATCCATCATTAAAGTGATACCGCCTTGTTTAAGGGCTTCGGTGATAGTTTCCCAACCAAATTGCACTAATTTTCCTGCATAAGCTGGGTCTTTGCCGTCTGCCACTAATTTGTCATAGCAAAGGATTGAACCTGCTTGCAACATACCACAAAGAATAGTTTGCTCACCCATTAAGTCAGATTTCACTTCTGCCACGAATGAAGACTCTAACACGCCAGCACGGTGTCCGCCTGTAGCTGCCGCCCAAGCCTTAGCTATTGCCATACCTTCGCCTTTCGGATCATTTTCAGGGTGAACGGCGATAAGGGTTGGTACACCAAAACCACGTTTATATTCTTCACGCACTTCTGTACCCGGACATTTTGGCGCAACCATAACAACCGTAATATCAGGACGAATTTGCTCACCCACTTCTACAATGTTCAAACCGTGTGAATAGCCTAACGCCGCCCCTTCTTTCATTAAATCCATTACATCAGCGATCACTTTGCTGTGCTGTTTATCTGGAGTGAGGTTAATCACTAAATCCGCAGTTGGGATTAATTCTTGATAAGTTCCCACTTTAAAACCATTTTCAGTGGCACGTTGGAAAGAAGCACGTTTTTCAGCAATGGCTTCAGGGCGTAAGGCATAGCTAATGTCTAAGCCTGAATCACGCATATTTAAACCTTGATTTAACCCTTGCGCACCACAACCTACGATAACAATTTTTTTGCCTTTTAAGAAATTTGCTTCATCAGAAAATTCTTCGCGATCCATAAAACGGCAGCGACCTAGTTGATCTAATTGTTGGCGTAAATTTAATGTATTGAAATAATTACTCATTTTTTATCCTTTTAGTTTGATTTATATATAATCATCAATAGATTATACCTTTCTAAAGATTGCGTAAATTGATATTATTGGTATTTAATATTGCATTTTTTGCAACAATAATATTTACTAATTCATTCTTATAAGAGAAAGCTAGCGAGATGGATATTAAAGAGCGGTTATTTTTTGTAAATTTTTGCAGATAAAGGCTTGCCTATCGATCAGTTTAATGAATGTATAATCTCTATCATTGGGTAAATATTTAGGTTGATCGCTACAAAAAAATTTTATCGGGAATATATTCAATGGAATTTCAGGATCTCAAGTTATTTATTGATTTAGCAGAAAACAAGAATTTTGCTAAAACTGCGGGGCAACATTATATGTCGCCTTCCACGCTTTCACGGCAAATTAAACGGCTTGAAGAAGAACTAGGTGAACCGTTGTTATTGCGTGATAACCGCAAAGTTTCTCTTACTTATGCAGGTGAATTATTTTTGCAATTTGCCTATCCACAATGGCAACAATGGCTATCCTTAAAACAGCAATTTCTTTCTAATCAACAAGAGTTACAAGGAGAGTTGCGACTTTTTTGCTCGGTAACAGCAGCATATAGCCATTTACCACAAATGTTAGAAAAATTCCGTTTACGTTATCCTAAAGTGGAAATTCAGCTCACAACAGGAGATCCTGCTATGGCATTAGAGATAATTCAAAGGCAGCAAGTGGATTTAGCGCTCGCAGGGCGGCCAGCTCACTTACCGCAAAATGTGATATTTCATCATATTGATGATATAACGCTTTCCCTTATCGCCCCAAGGGTTGCTTGTTTAACTACGCAATTATTACAAGAAACCCCCATTGATTGGCAAAAGATCCCCTTTATTTTGCCAGTAGAAGGACCAGCCAGACAGCGGATTGATCAATGGTTTCAGCAAAAAAAGATTAAACACCCGAAAATTTATGCCACTGTATCAGGACATGAGGGGATCGTATCAATGGTCGCTCTTGGTTGTGGTGTGGCATTATTGCCCGATATTGTAATCCAAAATAGCCCACTTAATTTGCAAGTTTCTAACTTAGAAATAGATACGCCTGTACAACCTTTTGATTTGGGTATTTGTGTTCAAAAGAACCTACTAAATTTGCCCTTAGTTAGTGCATTTTGGCAAATGTTGGAGTAAAGTGCGGTAAGAATTTTGAGTATTTTAGGTGAGTTATGTTAAAAGGTGTTGCTTTCTCTTTATTTGCCTCAATGCTATTTGGCTATATTTATTATTTTTCCACATTATTACTGCCATTAAGTGGCGAAGATATTTTTGGCTATCGTGTTGTTTTTACTGCACCTTTTGTGATTGCCGCAGTGTTTATTTTCCGCCAAAAATATATGTTGATCGCTCACCTAAAACGCATCAAAGCGCAGCCTTGGTTACTGTTGGTTTTTTTGTTTAACGGTAGCATTATGGGGTTCCAAATGTGGCTTTTTTTATGGGCGCCAAACAATGGTGGCGCATTGAGCGTTTCCCTTGGTTATTTGCTCCTACCCCTTGTTTTAGTAGCGGTAGGGCGAATTTTCTTTAAAGAACGCATTTCCCCACTAAAATTTCTTGCCATCATCATTGCTGCTATTGGTATCGCCTTTAACATTAGCGCAAAAGGTGGGCTTTCTTGGGAAAGCATTGCCGTTTGTACTTACGCTGTTTATTTTATGGTTCGCAAATGGTTTGGGTTTAATGATATCACCAGTTTTGCTATTGAAATGGTGTTGACTTTGCCTGTGTGTATCTATTTTGCCGCACAAGTGAATATCGCAGAAGTACGATTGCTTAATCCTAATATTTTATCGCTATTATTTCTGCTTGGCTTACTTAGCGGAATTGCCTTTAATGCTTACATCGTTGCTAGCAGCTTATTACCTATCAATGTGCTAGGATTACTCGGCTACGCTGAACCTATAATGATGCTCGCCGTTTCCTTACTCATTGGAGAAAATATTGACGCTGAAAATTACCCGCTCTTTTTATCTTTAATGGTAGGTATGGGGTTGATTATTATTGATGGGGTGTTGGGGATGAGGAGAAAGAAAATTTCCTAACGATCATCAATATTCTTTAACAAATAATTCCCTTGTTCATCGCATAGACTGCGGAAGCCTACGTTGGTGATTTTGAGTTTGGGATCACGGTTTATGTGTGTGTAATCAAAGTTTTCGTGGTGGTGCCCATGGAAAATATGAGTTGCGCCCATTTTTTTTGCCAGTTTGTTTAACACGGAAAAACCTAGTGGGTGTGGTCTAGGGGCTTCGTGAGAGATAAGAATATCTGCTTGTAGATTTTCTAGCTGTTCGAAATCAGAAGGAAAAATAGATGTTCTGTGGCGTAATGGCAAACCGCCGCGCCAGATTTTTTCTTGTGGGCAGTATTGGCAATAATGGATTGGATCGAAAAAAACCGGTTTATTCGGTGGCATCCAAATTTGTCCGCGGAATACGCCGCCTAATCCTGCAATACGCTTGTTTTGAATGGTTTGTACGCGTCCGTGCAGGTTTCGGTTTTTCCATTCTGTTCCCCAAATAGCTTCAAAGGCAGCAACAGTTTTGCTGTCGTGATTGCCGTGAATAAACCAGAGATCGCAATATTGTGCTAATTTATCCAGTTCTTCTATGGTGGAGAGTTGTAAATCCCCGAGTATGATAAGGGCGATACCCTTTTGTTTTTGTACAAAAGGGTAAAGATGGTCGTATCTTCCGTGTGGGTCGCCGACAAATAAAATCATAGGGGCTATTATTCCTCAAAAATGGATTTATCGTTATTCAGTTCGGGGAGTTCTTCTTCATTGAGAATTTTTTCTACAATGGATTTTACCTTATTATAACGCTCTAAATAGCTTGGCGATTCAATTTCAATATAAGGCACATTATATTTATCCAATAATTTTTTCAATAATTGTTGGAAACGTTGGCGCTGTTTATGGCTACCAAGGCTGCGCAGGCCGTCATCCACCCATTTGGTGTTGTTATTCAATAAAATTGTAATATCGAAAGGATATTCTTTGATCATTGAATCCAAAAATGGGTGTGCTTTGCCTTCGTATTGAATACAAAATGCTTGCGTGGTGATGAAGTCTGTATCCACAATCGCGACTTTATGGGCGTGGCGCACAGCGTAGTCAATATAACGTTGATGGCCTAGCGCCATTTGTGGGTAATCGGAATATTGCATCGCCTGCTCATCACCACCTAATTTTTCAAACACAAACTCACGCCCATATTCCCACGCAGATGTGGTGTTAAATACAGTAGCGAGTTTATTGACTAACACTGTTTTTCCGCTGCTTTCACCGCCTAAAATAGCAATCGTTTTGGCGAAAAATGGACGTACTTCTTTCGGGATAAATTTCCAATAATGGAAAGGATTGTTACGAATTTTGGTGGCGGAAACGTTAAAGAATTGACGTTGTGGATCAACCAATTCCACCTGTAAATTCAAATATTTTTCGTAAGGTGCTTTGTCTTGCGGTTCGCTACTAAATACTACGCTAGGATTAACCTGCTTTTCTTCAAAAAGCTGCTTAACCCGTTCTGCCCAAGCAGGCCAGCCGTTTGGATAGCTCGGTAAGCCGTCTTCCACCAAATGATGAATGAAAATTTGGTTTTTCTGATATTTAAAAATTTGTTGCATCCAACGTAGGCGATCTTGCACCGTTGGCATACGCTTCATTTTGCTATCATAAAATAATTTCAGATCGCGCTCTGTATCGCTACACACGACAACGTGGACTTCATCTACCTTACTAAACGCTTCATAAATCATATTGATATGACCTGTATGCACAGGATAAAACTTACCAAAAATCACCCCCACTTTTTTATCTTGTAGATCAGTGATTTGTAGTACTTTATGCAAGGCTGATAACTTGCTGGCGCTTGGGTTTTTGATTTTGCCACTCACCAGCTGATTAAAATAAGCACGGGTAATGTTGGCTTGCTCACAAACCTCGTTTACTTTTAGATTTAACTGCTTACGTTTTTGTTGTAGATAGGCGAAAGCGGACATCTTGAAATTCCTTATATTGCCAAATTTATTCAGAAAAAAGATCGCACTTTTAGCTTAATAAGCAAAGTGCGGTGAGATTTTAGCGAGTTTCTTGCTCTTGATTTTGACCTTGCAATAGTGCATCGACACGCTTTTCTAACTCGTTCAGTTTCTCACGAGTACGCATTAATACTTGGGTTTGCACATCAAACTCTTCACGGGTTACAACATCTAATTTAGCCAACTGAGCTTGCAAAACTTGCTTGAATTTTGCTTCTGCATCTTTGCCAAGTTCTTTCATTCCTTGCGGTAAAGAATTTTGCACTTGTTGTATAATTTGCTCTATTTTTTGTGGATTTAGCATAAAGACCTCACATTATTGTGTCAATGTGGCATATTGTATGCAATATCGGCGCAAAGAAAAACATTTTTTCTCTATTTAGATTGCGTTATACTATGCGAGCATTCTCAGGGCAGGGCGAAATTCCCTACCGGTGGTAAGTGCAGCGCGCATAAGCCCACGAGCGTTTACTTGAAAAAGTAAAGTCAGCAGATTTGGTGAAAATCCAAAGCCGACAGTCAAAGTCTGGATGAAAGAGAATAAACAGGTTTTACTCTAGGGCCTGTTGATAATTCATTTTACATTTGGGTTATCAACAGACGCTAGTAAAATCTGCCTTTGTTATTGGATTTTCTTATCTAATGAAAAGCCTTTCCTCATCAGCCCTGATTCAAGTACCCATTAATTTTTTAACAGGTTTTTTACTATGAATCAGTCAATTTTATCCGCATTTGGCACGCCACAAGAGCGTGTTGAAAAAGCCATTGAAGCTTTCAAACAAGGTAATGGCGTACTCGTTTTAGACGATGAAGATCGCGAAAATGAAGGGGATTTAATTTTCCCTGCGCAAACTATTGAACCTGCCCAAATGGCAAAACTTATTCGTTACGGCAGTGGTATTGTTTGTTTATGTTTAAGCGATGAAATTTGCCAGCAACTTGATTTGCCGCCAATGGTGCAAAATAACACAAGCGTTAATAAAACCGCATTTACGGTAACCATTGAAGCAGCAAAAGGGGTATCTACAGGCGTTTCCGCGGCAGATCGTGTAACCACTATTAAAGCTGCTGTTGCAGATAATGCGAAACCACAGGATTTACACCGACCAGGGCATATTTTCCCATTAAGAGCGGCGGAAGGTGGTGTATTAAAACGCCGTGGACATACCGAAGCATCAGTGGATCTTGCGATACTAGCAGGCTACAAACCTGCGGCGGTAATCTGTGAGATCACGAATGATGACGGCACAATGGCTCGTACACCTGAAATCATTAAATTTGCACAAGAATTTGGTTATCCAGTGGTGACGATTGAGGACTTGGTACAGTATCACTTAGCGTCTAGATAATTTTTAGTCCCAAGTTAACACTTGGGACTATTTATAGCTATTATAGCTAGCTCAAATTGGGCTAAGCTCATACGCAATTTACATTAGCGCTGAAATGTATTTTAGCATCACACCGGCTGCAATGGCGGATCCAATAACACCTGCGACATTTGGCCCCATTGCGTGCATTAGAAGGAAGTTTTGGTGATCGGCTTCTAAACCAATTTTATTGGCAACGCGTGCGGCCATTGGTACGGCAGAAACACCGGCAGCACCAATTAATGGGTTAATTGGATTTTTGCTAAAGCGGTTCATTAATTTTGCCATTAGCACGCCAGATGCTGTGCCGATAGCAAAGGCGATCATTCCTAATAATAAAATACCAAGAGTTTGTGGTTGGAGGAATTTATCCGCCACCAATTTCGCACCAACGGAAAGTCCTAGGAAAATGGTAACGATGTTAATCAGCGCATTTTGTGCGGTATCATTTAAGCGTTCCACCACGCCACTGACACGCATCAAATTACCAAAACAGAACATTCCCAATAATGGTGCAGCATCAGGTAAGAGCAAGGCTACTAGTACTAATAATACAATCGGGAACAGGATTTTTTCGCGGTTGCTTACGGTACGCATTTGCACCATTCGGATTTTGCGTTCTTGCTGTGAGGTGAGTGCTTTCATAATCGGTGGCTGAATTAATGGCACGAGTGCCATATAAGAATAAGCCGCGACGGCGATCGCACCTAATAACTCAGGGGCAAGTTTGCTCGCAAGGTAAATGGCGGTTGGACCGTCTGCACCACCAATAATGCCGATTGCGGCAGCCTGTGGCAGGGTGAAGTCGATAATACCAAGCCAGTTTAAGCCTAATGCACCTAATACCGTAGCAAAGATACCAAACTGCGCCGCTGCGCCTAATAAGAGCGTGCGTGGGTTGGCGAGCAATGGGCCGAAATCGGTCATTGCCCCTACGCCCATAAAGATAATTAACGGTGCAACACCATAGCCAATCGCCACTTTATAGAACAACGCCAACACGCCGGCGGAATAGCCCATATCCCCAGCCATTACTTCTAATTCATTTTGTACAGAAGGCAGTGCATTGTTAAGTGCGCTCTTAATTGACGCGGGATCAGCAATGGTACCGAGTTTGCTTGCTACAATAGCAAGTTGTTCGCTAGTGCCATTATGTAGAAGGTTATCCAATGCTGTCATTGCTAAGCCTGCTTCAGGGATATTAGAGAGCAATCCACCAAAACCTATGGGTAGCAATAACAGGGGTTCAAATTTGCGTGCAATGGCAAGCCACAAGAGTAGCAGGCTGACGGCAATCATTACCGCCTGTCCCCATTCTAGGTGCATAATGCCCATTCCACGCAGTAGAGACAAAATACTTTCCATTTTTACCCCGCACTTATGCTATTGTTAATAAGGTATCGCCCACAGCAACGGCATCACCAGCTTTTACGCTGATATTTTGGACCGTTCCCGCTTGCGAAGCACGGATTTCGGTTTCCATTTTCATTGCTTCAAGAATGAGCAATACATCCCCCTCAGCCACTTGTTGCCCCTCGGTTGCCACCACTTTCCAAATGGTGCCTGCCATTGGTGCATTCACTGGTGTGCCATTTGTTGCTTGTGGTGCAGCAACAGGCTGTGGAGCAGGTTGTGTTGCAGCTGGCGTGATTTGATTAATATCACCGCCTTCGCTCACTTTCACCACAAAGGCTTTGCCCTCTAATTCCACTGTATAAACTGCTGCGCCACCGGAAGATTGTTTTACAGGTGCGGTGGTTTTTTGTGGCGTTTTTTCTGGCGCTTGTTCCACACTTGGTGCAGGTTCAAAGGCATCAGGGTTGCCACGATTTTCAAGGAATTTTAGCCCCACTTGAGGGAATAATGCGACAATAAGCACATCATCAATTTCATTGTCAGACAGTTTGATGCCTTTCTCTTTGGCTTGCTGCTTGATCTCGAGTGTGAGTTTCTCCATTTCTGGTTCAAGGTGATCGGCTGGGCGTGAAGTGATTGGCTCTGCCCCCTCTAACACGCGTGCTTGCAATTCTGCGTTGACTGGCGCTGGCGTGCGGCCGTATTCGCCTTTTAAAATTCCTGCGGTTTCTTTAGCAATGGTTTTGTAGCGTTCCCCCATTAATACGTTGATCACCGCTTGCGTTCCAACAATTTGTGAAGTTGGTGTGACTAATGGAATATAGCCTAAATCTTCCCGCACTTTTGGAATTTCTTGCAGTACTAAATCTAATTTATCAGAAGCATTTTGCTGTTTTAATTGGCTTTCAAGGTTGGTGAGCATTCCACCCGGTACTTGTGCCACCAAAATACGGCTATCTACGCCTTTTAATTGGCCTTCAAATTTATGGTATTTTTTACGCACATTGCGGAAATAAGCAGCAATTTTCTCTAAGTTTTGAATGTCTAAGCCTGTGTCGTAAGGTGTGTCTTTTAAGGTGGCGACTAAGGCTTCTGTGGCAGGGTGTCCGTATGTACCACTCATTGAAGAAATGGCGGTATCTACGCCGTCCACGCCCGCTTCAATGGCTTTAAGCAACGCCATTTCTGCCATTCCCGTGGTGGCGTGGCAATGAAGATGAAGTTGCACATCAAAGCGTTTTTTGATTTCGCTAACTAAGTGATAGGCTTCATTTGGTGTGAGAATGCCCGACATATCTTTGATTACAAGGGAATCAATACCAATTTCTAACAGTTGTTCTGTGGTATCAAGCCAAGTTTGTAAAGTATGCACAGGGCTTGTGGTGTAACTTAATGTTCCTTGTGCGTGTCCACCATTTTTACGCACCGCCTTTAGTGCTTGTTGCATATTGCGCGGATCGTTCATTGCGTCAAACACACGGAATACGCTCATTCCATTATGCACGGCACGTTCCACAAAGCGATCTACTACGTCATCAGCATAATGACGATAGCCCAGCAAATTTTGTCCCCGTAATAACATTTGTAATGGGGTTTTTGGCATTGCTCTTTTAAGTTCATGCAAACGCACCCAAGGATCTTCCCCTAAAAAACGAATACAAGCATCAAAGGTTGCACCTCCCCAAGCTTCAAGCGACCAATAGCCAATTTCATCAAGTTCAGCTGCAATCGGTAACATATCATCAAGGCGTAAACGGGTCGCAAAAAGGGATTGGTGTGCATCACGCAACACGACATCAGTTACGGCAATTTTTTTCTTTTCAACAGTCATTGTATTTTCTCCAAATTAATCAATTTAAAGCCCTTGATTACGGCGATGATGAGCAATCGCCGCCACAATAATTGGGCGTAATCTTTCTAAATCATCTGTTTGAGTCGATTTTGCTTTTATCGGCGCAGGCGGGGTGAGAATTGGCTCAGGAAAAAAGCGATTTATCAGTTTCGACATTAATCCAATGGCAAAAATTAGGATTAATAAAAAAACCAGCACGAACCCCATTCCTGAAATCATCAAGTTTATGCCTTCTTGCATAAGTTGAGCGTTTGTCATTTTTATACCTCAAAGATGTAAAACAGCGTTTCGTATCATAGCCTGTTTCTCATTGAAAAAAATTGAACTAGATCACATTGTTGAAAAGGGTTTTTAAAAGTTTTCCAATAAAAAATTGGAATAGTTGGCAATTTTTATAAAAACGTGGAAAATAACCCTTTTGCTGATCAGAGATAAACCGAAATTTAATGATTTTATTTACCAACCTTTCGTTAAAACGTGGGCAAACGACCTTGCTAGAGAACGCCAATGCCACCATTAATCCTAAGCAAAAAGTGGGCTTAGTGGGTAAAAATGGCTGTGGCAAATCCTCCTTACTCGCCTTATTAAAAAACGAAATTAGTGCAGAAGGCGGGGAGCTGAGCTATCCGTCAAATTGGGCAATTTCTTGGGTGAACCAGGAAACACCAGCCCTTGCTATTTCTGCCTTAGATTATGTGATTTTAGGCGATCGCCAATATGTGGAATTACAGCAACAGTTAGAGCAAGCCAATCAAAACAATGATGGCAATGCCATTGCGCGCATTCACGAACAATTAGATACCATTGATGCGTGGACAATCCAAGCTCGCGCAGCTGCCTTGTTAAACGGATTGGGCTTTAGCCAAGAAGAACTTAGCCAGCCTGTAAGTGCGTTTTCTGGTGGGTGGCGTATGCGTCTTAATTTGGCACAAGCTTTGCTATGTCCTTCCGATTTACTACTGCTTGATGAACCTACCAACCACTTGGATTTAGATGCAGTGATCTGGCTTGAACGTTGGTTGCAACAATATCAAGGCACGTTGGTGCTGATTTCGCACGATCGTGATTTTCTTGATCCTGTGGTGGACAAAATTCTGCACATTGAAAATCAAAAAATGAATGAATACACCGGTGATTATTCTTCTTTTGAAAAGCAACGCGCGGAAAAATTAGCTCAACAAACAGCGTTATATCGTCAGCAACAGCAAAAAATCTCGCATTTACAAAAATATATTGATCGCTTTAAAGCCAAAGCGACCAAAGCAAAACAAGCACAAAGCCGAATGAAAGCCTTGGCGAAAATGGAACTTATCGCCCCTGCTTATGTGGATAACCCATTCACCTTTGAATTTCGTGAGCCGTTGGCATTGCCTAATCCATTGCTTTCAATGGAAAAAGTGAGTGCTGGTTATGAAAATAATGGACAAACCACGCAAATTCTTAAACAAATCAAATTAAATCTTGTCCCTGGTTCGCGTATTGGTTTGCTCGGTAAAAATGGTGCAGGAAAATCCACGCTGATAAAATTATTAGCTGCAGAAATCACCGCACTTTCTGGCAATATTCAGCTCGCAAAAGGCGTACAACTTGGTTATTTTGCACAACATCAGCTGGATACCTTACGCGCGGAAGAAAGTGCCCTTTGGCATATGCAGCAGCTCGCACCACAACAAACGGAGCAACAATTACGCACCTATCTTGGTAGCTTTGCCTTTCACGGCGATAAAGTGAATGAGCCTGTTGTCACCTTTTCAGGCGGTGAAAAAGCGCGTTTGGTGTTGGCATTAATCGTTTGGCAGCGACCAAATTTATTGTTATTAGATGAACCGACCAACCATTTAGATTTAGATATGCGCCAAGCGCTAACTGAAGCCTTGGTGGATTATCAAGGCTCATTAGTGATTGTTTCCCACGACCGCCATTTATTACGCAACACCGTTGATGAGTTTTACTTGGTTCACGATGGGCAAGTAGAAGAGTTTAAAGGCGATTTAGACGATTATCAAAAATGGCTAAACGAACAAAATAACCAAAGCCAACTCTCTGGCAAAATAGAAAGTAACAAAGAAAGCAGTGGCCAAAATCGTAAAGAGCAAAAACGCAAAGAAGCGGAACTCCGCCAACAGCTCGCGCCATTGCGAAAATTTCTTACGCAGTGGGAAAGTAAAATGGAAACCTTATCACATAAGCTGGCAGACATTGAACAACAACTCGCCAACGGTGAGTTGTATCAAGCAGAAATGAAAGAAAATCTCACCGCACTTTTAAAAGACCAAGCAGAATACAAAAAACAGCTAGAAGACGTAGAAATGGAATGGTTTGCCGTGCAGGAAAGAATTGAGGAAATATCCAAAACTTAAAAATTAAGGGTAGTGCTTTTATTTTTGTTTGATGGAATATATTAGTTGTCAGCGGATTGCTATATTTGGGGTTTTATAGTTATTCTAAACAATTAGAATAACTATAAATAAAAGGGCTCAATCTAGCTAACTAGCTAAAGCAAAATTGAGTCCTGTGAGACTTGCCTAATTTTAGACATAAAACGATGAATAACGCTATCCTAGATGTAACGGAATAAGTAACATAGTATAAATGACGATTATGCCAACACCAGCTAATAATGGGACAGATGTACGTTTCACAATTAACATTGGTGATAATTTAGCACTCCCTGATACTGCAACAACTACCCCAGATACAGGGGACATTGCTCGACCAGTATTTGACACTTGCATCATTGGTGCAATTAAGTAAGCAGGATTAATACCTAGTTGAGTAGCAAGGCGTGGGGCTAATTCAACAAAAGCAAAAAATGCAGCATTACCTGAACCAGAAGCAATGGCGACTAATAGGGTAATAATCACTAATGCGAACATCATTATTGTTGCGGCAGTTCCTAAATTTTGGACAACATTAATTAATCCTTCAGTAAATCCAATGCGACTTAACCCTTCGGCAAAAGCACCTGCCGCAATAATCAACATGACGACACTACTGAAGGCTTCTGCCATTCCGTTATAACATTGCTCTAACCCAGCAAAAACCTCTTTTACATTGCGTTTACGAATCAGTTCGATGACAACACTGAGTATGAGCGTTAAAATTAATAATCCACCTAATGAAATCTTTGGTAATCGTTGATCGTCAAAAATAAATAAACCAACAATAGGTAAAAATGGTAAAACAGCATAATAAAGTGGGGCATTGTTATTTAATATATTACTTGGATCAATATGTTGCAATGTGTTTTCTTGTTGTAAACCTTCTTGCCGATCACAATAACGTTGCCAAAAGAAATGTGTAATGCCAATAACGAACATAGTAAGTAAACTCATCGGCAAGATGATCTGAAAGGCGAAATGTTGTAGCGTATCACCTGCCTGCTCTGCGGCTAAAATTACATCAACAGAGGTTGGTGAAAGATTTACCACCGCCGTGCTTGCACAAATTGCTGCTGCACTTGGTGCTGAGATCCCTAATCTTGTTAAAATTGGGAATAATGTAGCCATTAAAAAGACACCGAGTGCCGTAGCAGAGGGTATGGCAAAAGAGATAAAAGATGCAACCCAAAATCCTCCTATTAATAAAATATATGGAGACTTAATATGGCGTAATGGCTTATAGAGAATTCGCACAATGACATCATTCGCACCGATATGGCTCATATACACAGAAAAGCCAATCAGTACCATAACAATCATTCCTAAACCGCCACCACGCTTTTCAAATAACGCATAGATATAATTACTAATATCTACAAAGAAAAGACCTGAACTATTTTTCGCAGGCGGAGCAATCGCTGCGGCAATCACTAATAATAAAATACCTATACTTAATAATAAGCTTTTTGCATTATGACCTTTAATTATAAAATAGCCGACTAAAATAATAGCCAATAGACCAATGATTAAACTAATCATTTTTACCACCTTCTGTCATTTTTAACTGTGAAAATTTATGTGCAATTCCTGCAACCACTGCAACAGCTTGATTCATTACATCAATAGAAATAAATTCAAATTTACCGTGAAAATTTTCACCACCAGTAAATAAATTAGGCGCTGGCAACCCCATAAATGATAATCTTGCCCCATCCGTTCCACCACGAATTGGCTCAATGCGTGGTGTAATGCCTAATTCTTTCATCACTTGTTCAGCTATCTCAATTAAATAACGATGAGGTTCAACTTTCTCTTTCATATTGCGATAGCGCTCATTTACCTCTAATTGAATAGTATTAATACCATACTCTTGTTGATACTGATTAACAGCCTCTTGCAGCAATTGACGACTTGCTGATAACCCTTGTTCTGTAAAATCGCGTACCGCATAATGCAATTTACAATGTTCCAAAGAACCGTCTATTTTACGCAGAAAAATAAATCCCTCATAGCCTTCGCTGGTTGCAGGTGTAAAGTGCGGTGGTAAATTTGTATGAAAGTGACAAGCTCGATCCCAAGCATTCACCATTTTGCCTTTTGCCGTACCCGGATGTACGGCTCGTCCAAATAGGTGAACCGTTATCTCATCAGCATTAAAATTTTCATATTGCAATTCACCTAAAACACTGCCATCTAAGGTATAAGCCACATCGGCTGCAAATTTTGCAACATCAAAATGATCCGCCCCTCGTGCAATTTCTTCATCAGGCGTAAAACCGATACGAATTTTTCCGTGTGGAATTTCTGGATGTTTTTGTAAAAACTCAATAGCAGACAAAATAATTGCAATTCCCGCTTTATCATCTGCACCTAATAGACTCGTTCCATCAGTGGTCATTAATGTATGCCCCACTAATTCTGTCAAATGAGGAAAATCATCAGGTGAAAGTACATCTCCTGAAGCTGCAAGAACAATAGGTTTACCGTCATAGTGCTGAATAAGCTGCGGCTGAACATTTTTACCATTAAAATCAGGTGCAGTATCTACATGAGCGAGTAATCCTAATACTGGAACATCTTGCTCAATGTTGGCAGGTAAACTAGCAAATAGATATCCCTTTTCATCTAATGAAATCTCACTCAACCCCATTGCTTTGAGTTCATCTTGCAAAAAATGTAATAAATCCCACTGCTGGGGCGTACTCGGTACGGTATTACTTTTGGCATCGGAAGTAGTGTGAATTTTTACATAATGGGTTAAACGCTCAATTAATGTATCTTTCATTGCTACATTAAAAGTAGAAGCATCAAATTCCAAAATAGACATAATTTCTCCAAATTAATTTATCATCTTACATAGCTTAGAGAAATTTAATAAGAAAAGATATGATCTAGGTAAAAATTAAAGCATATCGAATATTTATTTAAAAAGTTAATTTTTTATAACAAAAAGAAATATTTTGTATCAATTTATTATTGGAGGGATATAAATATGTCTCACATAATATCCAACCTTGATAGGAAAATTTATGGTTTGGACAATTATTTCGGGAGGTATTCTCGGCATTATTTTGGGATTTATCTTACAACGAACTCGTTTTTGTTTAACAGGCGGTTTTCGTGATATGTACATAGCAAAAAATAACAAAATGTTTTACGCACTTTTACTTGCAATTTTAATTCAAAGTATTGGGGGGCTGATATTAGTACAACTAGGTTATATTTCTTCACCTTATGAAGAATTTTCTTTAGTTGGCACAACATTTGGATCTTATCTTTTTGGTATCGGTATTGTCTTAGCCTGTGGTTGTGCTACGGAAACGGTTTAACATCGACAGCAGTGATGAGTTTTAAAGGCTGGATTGCCCTTGCTTTTACTATTCTTGGGGTATGGACAATGGCACACGTTTTATTTATTCGTCCGCGCAGATTGGCGTTAGCAAACGCTGCAGCATAAGATTTATTCACATAGAAGGAAATTAAGATGATCGTAAAATTAGAAACAGCGGTGCTGGTCTGCCCATTCCCATTAGAAGAAGCAAAAGCAGCAATGGCAAAATTAAACGCAGGTGATGGCATTGAAATTGAATTTGATTTCACACAAGCCACAGAAGCCATTCCCAACAGAGCGGCAGAAGAAGGCTATGAAGTTCCCCTTTTTGACCAAGTTGGCGATGTAAAATGAACAATCACGGTATTGAAATAGCCTTTCTTTTAAGTGCGGTGGAAAAAATCAGAATTTTTGTACCGCACTTTTTATCGCTTTCTTTTCCTACAGATCCCCTTGACGAACACCCTATTGAAGCGTAACATTCCGCACGATTTAGCAACAAGGGGACACACACTTTGGACAGTCATAGTCGATACCCAATTTATCTTTGATCTAAATCTCGTCTTCTACTTATCGGCGAGATTTCGCAGGTAAGTTTCATTATCTCAATTATTAGGTATCTTTAATTAAATAATCGAAAGTTTTACACCGCACTTTTGTGTTGATTATTTAGTTTTCTTTTGTTCATCGGGTTTGTTCATAATCCCTTAAGGAGTATGACAAAATGATTAATGCTTTTGCACTGGAAAAGGCACGTTTAATTAGGCTAGATGAAGGTGATGAAAATCTTAATGCTGCCATTTGGATTGATTTGCTTGAACCATCAAGCGAAGAACGTGAAATGTTGCAACAGGGCTTAGGGCAAAGTTTGGCATCTTTCTTAGAATTGGAAGATATTGAAGCGTCCGCACGTTTCTTTGAAGATGAAGACGGCTTGCATTTGCACTCTTTTTTCTATTGTGAAGATGAAAATGATTATGCCGATATTGCCAGCGTGGCGTTTACCTTGCGTGATGGCCGTTTGTTCACCTTGCGTGATCGTGAATTGCCAGCGTTTCGCCTTTATCGAATGCGTTCGCGCAGCCAACGATTGGTGGAATGTAATGCCTATGAAGTGCTGTTAGATTTATTTGAAACCAAAATCGAGCAATTAGCCGATGTGATCGAAAATGCTTACGCAGATTTGGAAAAATTAAGTCACGTTATTTTGGAAGGTAAGCAAGGCGAAGCTTTTGATAAAGCCCTTGCCACACTGACAGAACAAGAAGATGCCAGTTCCAAAGTGCGTTTATGTTTGATGGATACGCAGCGTGCATTGAGCTTTTTGGTGCGCAAAACACGTCTGCCAGCCAATCAGTTAGAGCAAGCGCGCGATATTTTACGCGATATTGAATCCCTGCAACCGCATAATGAATCCTTATTCCAAAAAGTGAATTTCTTAATGCAAGCGGCAATGGGTTATATCAATATTGAGCAGAATAAAATTATGAAATTTTTCTCCGTAGTGTCGGTGATGTTCCTGCCTGCAACTTTGGTGGCGTCCACTTACGGAATGAACTTTGAATTTATGCCTGAATTGCATTTAAAATATGGTTATCCTATGGCGATTGGTTTAATGATCATTGCGGCACTGACGCCTTATATTTATTTTAAACGCAAAGGCTGGTTGTAATTTTTAAGGAGAAAATAATGGGCTTAAATTCCCTTCAATTTTTAGTTTATACCCTGATTAATGTTTTTAGTTTCGTACTAATTTTGCGTGCGTGGTTTCAGTATAGTAGCGTGGATTTTTATAATCCCTTTTCGCAAACCTTAGTGAAATTCACCCAGCCCGTGCTTGCCCCGTTGCAAAAATTTTTACCCACGGTGAAAGGCTTAAATACCGCAGCATTGCTACTATGTGTGGCGTTAGGTGTGGTTAAATATCCGTTAATGGATTTATTGGGTTCAACTCAAGTAACGGTTAATCCATTGCTTTATCTTTATATTGGTTTATTGCATAGCTTACGCACCATTGGGGAATTGGTGATTTATGTGTTGTTTTTCCAAGCCATTTTAAGTTGGTTTAACCGTGGGCAAAATCCGTTGCAATATACTCTTTATCAGCTCACACAACCTTTGCTTAACCCAATTCGCCGTATTTTACCGAGCACGGGAATGATTGATTTTTCGCCAATGTTATTGGCATTTTTGTTATTTTATGCCAATCGAGTAATGTACGACATTGCACCTATCTTATGGCAATTTGCTTAATCAATGCTATCGAGCAAAACGCACAAGGACTTCGGTTGCGGATTTTTCTGCAACCGAAAGCCAGTAAAGATCAAATTGTTGGCTTACACGACAACGAGCTAAAAATCACCATCACCGCTCCACCCGTTGATGGCCAAGCCAACGCCCATTTGCTTAAATTCCTAAGCAAAACTTTCAAAGTGCCCAAAAGCAGTATTCTCATCGAAAAAGGCGAATTCAATCGCCATAAACAAATTTTTATTCCTGCACCGAAAGTGATTCCTGAACAGGTTTTAGAGTTGTTGTGATAAAAAATGCTCTCAATCAATGAGAGCATTTTGTTTTTTAGAATTGATAATTAAAGGTGGCTATCATCTTGCGTTCTTGACGATTGTTGGTCTGAACACTGAAATCAAAAGTGTAATTACCAATATTTTTGGCAATTCCCACTTTACCTATCCATTCTTGTTTTGAACGCTGGAGCTTGTGTTCTTGTCCATTTAATTGAAGGCGATATGGATCGTCTAAGTTCACTTTCCAAGTCGGTTCAAGATAAAGGGCTATACCACCAATATGATAGCTAAATTTACTTGATAGCTGCGTTTGGATAGCAAAATGATGAGCGAGTTTACCATTATCTGGTAGCTTGCTATCTAGCAGATAGGAACCTAGCACGCCAATGCGAGGCTGAATGGTAAATTGGTTAAAGGTAAAGGTTTTATCATAACCAAGGTAAAGGTCGAGATAATCTGCGTGTACTGCGTTATCAAAAACGTGGCGATAACGAACAAAGCTAGAAAAATCATACCATTTTGTATTAGCACCAATACCTAACTGGTGGATATCATTATAACGATATTCAGCAAATGCCCCGACTTTCTTATGATCATTTAAGGATTGGTTAAACCCTGTTTGGAATCTTCCACCTAATCCTTGTTTATTGCTTTCACTTAATGTGGCTGTGAAATAATGATCATAGTTGAAATTATCAATGATAGAAACATCTACATCAGTTATATTTCTTAGCGTTTTAGCATATTTATCAAGATAATCTTGGGTAAACGCCTCTTGTTCAGAGGAAGTTTGAGTGGTAAGATTTTCTTCTTCGTCATTAGATTCCACAGTTTCTTCTATGGCTACAGTGCGATTGCTACCCTCAGCTTGTGTTGCTTGAGTAGTTGACGTTGAACTGCTTTCGTCATTGTTATTTCCATTAGATTCAACCGCATTGTCTGATGTATCTACGCTTTTATCTGGTGTTACAGTTGGGCTATCTTCAGCATTTTCAGATGAGGTTTTTGTTGCTAGATTTTCTCCTGAATTATCTTCCTTGTGCTGACTTTCCTCAATAGCAGAGAAATATTTCTGATGCTCATCCAGTTTAAAGGTGAATTCTGTTTTTTCTCCTAAAATTGTGGCTGTTACATCGTTACCAACTTTTAAGATGTATTTACCAAGAACAGATAAATTAATTTCATCATCAAGCATCAGCGTTGGATCGGCGACATAAATATCTAAGTGTCCACTTGATTCCGTCTTAATTACGGAAAGAGGATGATTCACAGCCAAACCATTAACCTCTCCCGGTTCAAAGAAATTAACAAAAAGACTATTACCTACTTTTACTGCGTGTTGTTGGGCATTTTGTCGTAAAATTTGAATTGTATTTGTATCAAAATGATTCACTTCATCGGCACTATAACCTGGCATAATGAGATAAGCATAGCTTGCATCTTTAGGCTCTTTTCCATGATTTAACCAAATTTTAGCAAATTTCGTTAAGCCATCTTTTCCTTTTTCGATAGAAGTATGTGGTTGTTGACCGTCAAGGATTTTATAGCTGATAGTTTGTTGTGTGGTGGGATTAGAAAAATAAATCGTATCACCAATTTTAGATAAAATTTGTTTTCCATTGATCACCCTATTATCAATGGTCGTAAATACTTCGCCTTCATCTGTACTAGTAATATTTGATCCTAGTGCTAATACTACATCACCCAGCATCACCCAAGATTTTTTCGCTGTAGTTTTATCGTTATGAGATGTGAAATCCATTGCAATAATAGCTTTAGTGGCGTTGCCTTGTGAACCATCTTCCTTAATACCATTATCAACACCACCTACAAATGTTTTACTACTACGATCTTTTAAATGTCGACGTTGATTTGACCCATCTTTTCGAGTAGCGTTGCTTTCGGTAGTTCCTGGTAGCATGTAAGGATCAACGTTATGCCAGTAATTTGTAAATGAATCAGTACTCTGATTATCGTAAATATAGGTCATTCCATCACCAGTGTACCAGCCTTGAGGATTCTCACCATTCATACTTTCATAGGCAGCTGTACGATTTGAATGCATTGCAATAACAACTGTTCCCTTAGGATTTTTTTGTACAGCGCGATCCATAAAAGAAAAACGTTTTACACCAACGGTTTCTGTCGGCTTAATATTGGGGTTATCAAGAATATTTTTTAAAATATTCCGCACCGTATCATTTGGTGCATCATCAAGAGAATAATGTTGTTCAAGTAATGTGCGTTTTAATAGTCCTTGTAATTCAGGCTTGTATGTTGCAGGTGCACTATCAATTAATAAGGAAATATCACTAATAAATCGTTTCGCGCGAGTAACATCGCTACTATTTGGTCGAGTAATCGCTCGTCCATTTACTGAATCATTCATTCCACCATTTATTAGTAACCAGCTATACCCTTTGAGAATCGATTCATAAATATTATCTATTTTAGGATCACCAAAAACAAAGGTTGGAGAATCTTTCAACATATATGCGAAAAGTCCTAATCCTTCAATTAGGACTGAAGCATAAGTACCATTATAAGCTACGGAAGAATGTTGAATAAATGAGCCGTCTGTATAAAATCCATCGTTTGCAATTTCATCGTTTGTATTTCTGATACTATTTTTTAGTTCCCCAACATCATAAATAGCTTCAATAGCACGCTGGATTTCATCCTCATTATGAGTTAATAACCCTCTTACTAGTGAAACAGTCGAGGTATCCGTTCTATTCCCACCTGTACTTATTCTTGTATTTGGAGATGTAGAATATTGTGCAGCTTCGGGATTTCCACCACTGGTAGTTGGATCTGGTTGAAAGTAAAGCGTGGCATCAATTAGTTGATTTTTCAATGTATCAGGTAAATCATTACTCATCAAAATAAGTACTTGATTTAAGGACTTAGGAATACCTATTTCCCAATGCCACCAGTTACCATATTCTTTACCTCCTATTTTATAACCACCTTCGTGAATTTTTTCTAAAGATGAAATTATCAGCTGTTTAGCTTCTTGATTTTGATAAAATTGTGAACCAGGTTTATTATATCCTATAGCTAAGTCTCTGATTGTATTAACTGTTGAACGAATTTTTGCCCCAACTGTTTTAGGTTGACTAAAATCGAAAGTATCACTATCTAAAAGAGTTTGTTTAGCCTTATTTGCAATATTATTTGTGTTATCTAGTGATACACTAGTAAGGTGTATTTTCCAATTTTGTAGTATTTGATCATAAGCATTCTGTGTTTTGGCATGTTCAATAGTCATAACAGAATTTGCCACAGCATAGACGGGTAAAGTAAGAGAGCTGGTTAACATCACAGATGCCAGCATACACATCACTTTTGATAAACGAAATCGAGGCATTTTTTTCTCCTTAAATAATAATGATGATAATAATCCGTGTATGCTACGAGGATGAAAAAGACAATTCAATTTCCATGTTTCAAAAATATGAGCGAGATCACAATAAAAATAAAAAGGTGTTTTATTTTTATTGTGTGGCGTTTATATACTGAATTTATTGACGGATTAAAGCAAGAAGGGCTGGGCTTTGTTTACTAGACAAAAGTGCGGTATTTCCCACCGCACTTTCTACTTTTTATATAACCAAATCATCTAGTCAATAAGATTTTATTCTTTTTCAACCAGTTACTCTGTTATTTAGAATGATTGCTAGTTTATGGCTGCAACAGGGAAGGAAAATGAATTGGCAATATATTTTTGATAATGTTCCAAAATTTATTGATGCCAGTATTATTACATTACAATTATCTTTTTGGAGTATTGTAATTTCTCTCATCATAGGGCTTTTCTGTGCAGTGACGATCAGCTATAAAATTCGTATTCTTAATTCCTTAGTAAAAGTTTATATTGAACTTTCTCGTAACACGCCTTTGCTTATTCAGCTTTTCTTCCTTTATTTTGGTCTATCCAAACTGGGGATTAAATTAGATGGATTGAGTTGCGCAATTATTGGATTAAGTTTTCTGGGCGGGAGTTATATGGCGGAGGCTATTCGTGCAGGAATTGAAAGTGTATCAAAAAGCCAGATCGAGTCGGCTTTAAGTTTAGGATTAACGCCCACACAAGCTTTTATTTATGTGATTGCACCACAGGCATTGACTGTTTCCCTTCCAGCTATTGGTGCGAATTGTCTTTTTTTGATGAAAGAAACATCCATTGCGAGTGCGATTGCTATTGCAGAATTAATGTTTATGGCAAAAGAGTTAATTGGTTTAGATTATAAAACTAATGAGGCTTTATTTTTACTTATTGTCTTTTATTTGATTATTTTGCTACCTGTTTCATTGTTGATTCATTATTTGGAAAAACGTACTCGTTATGCCAAATATGGGAGGATTTAATGAGCTTAGCTATTTTATTAGAAGGCAATAATCTGCAACGTTTATTTAATGGTTTGCTTATTACCGCCCAAATTTCGTTGATTTCGGTCTTCTTTTCTTGTTTTTTTGGGGTGTTTTTCGGCATTGTGATGACAAGTCATCGCACTGTAGTGCGAGGTATTAGTCGTTTCTATTTAGAAACTATACGAATTATCCCCTTATTAGTTTGGTTGTTTGTTGCGTATTTTGGGATAGCGAAATGGTTCAATATTCATTTAGATGGTATGACAGTATGTATTGGTGTTTTTATCTTCTGGGGGACTGCTGAAATGGGCGATTTAATGCGCAGCGCATTACATTCCATTGAAAAACATCAACGAGAATCCGCGTATGCGTTGGGCTTGAACAACACACAAACTTTTTTGTATGTACTACTCCCCCAAAGCCTTAAACGAGTTACACCGAGCGCAATTAATTTATTTACCCGAATGATCAAAACAAGTTCCCTTGCAATGTTAATAGGTGTGCTAGAGGTGGTGAAAGTCGGACAACAAATTATTGAAACTTCACTGTTTACTGATCCTTCCGCAGCATTTTGGATTTATGGGCTTATCTTTATCTTGTATTTCGCAATTTGCTATCCCCTTTCCTTATTTTCTCGTTATATAGAAAATCGTTGGGAGTAATAAAAGGAAATTAAAATGGCATTATTAGAAATTAACCAACTGGTAAAAAAATACGAAAAAACCACCGCACTTCAGGGTATTGATTTAGCTATAAAAAAGGGCGAAGTGGTGGTGTTACTCGGGCCTTCAGGCTGCGGAAAAAGCACCTTATTGCGTTGCATTAATGGGCTGGAATCCATTCAAGGTGGTGAAATCGTCTTGCAAGATCAAGGTGTGTTAGGCAAGCAAGTGCCTTGGGTGCAAGCTCGCCAACATATTGGAATGGTTTTTCAAAGCTATGAATTATTTTCTCATCTTTCTGTGATTGATAATATTTTGCTCGGCCCAATGAAAGTGCAAAAGCGTTCCCGTGCGGAGGTGGAAAAGCAAGCTGATGAATTACTTAAGCGAGTGGGATTATTAGATCGCAAAAATGCCTATCCAAGAGAACTTTCTGGTGGGCAAAAACAACGCATTGCTATTGTACGATCTTTATGTATGAACCCAGAAATTATGCTGTTTGATGAAGTCACCGCCGCCCTAGATCCAGAAATGGTACGTGAAGTATTAGACGTGATTTTGGAATTAGCTAAAGAGGGAATGACAATGCTTATTGTCACTCACGAAATGGCGTTTGCGCGCCAAGTGGCTGATCGCATTATTTTTATGGACGCAGGAAAAATCGTGGAGGAAAACACGCCAGATTTATTTTTTACTAATCCGAATACAGATCGCGCAAAGAGCTTTTTAAACATCTTAAACTATGAACCGAGAGGAATCGACTATGAAGAAAACATTTAAGAAAATCACCGCACTTTTGGCCACAACCGTACTGGCAGTAAGTTTAAGTGCTTGTAATGATAAAGAAAATAATACATCACAAGCTCGTCTTGAGCAGTTACAAAAAGCGGACAGTGTGCGCATTGGTGTGTTTAGCGACAAGCCACCTTTTGGCTATGTGGACAACCAAGGAAAAAGCCAAGGTTTTGATGTGGAAATTGCCAAAGCAATTACTAAGGATCTGCTTGGTGACGAAAACAAGGTGGAATATGTGCTAGTAGAGGCTGCTAATCGTGTGGAATATTTACAATCTAATAAAGTAGATATTATTTTGGCGAATTTTACCGTTACGCCTGCACGTAAAGAAGTGGTCGATTTTGCTAAACCTTATATGCAGGTTGCTTTAGGTGTGGTATCTAAAGATGGTGCGGTTATCACAGACATCAGCCAATTAGAAGGCAAAACGTTGTTAGTAAATAAAGGAACCACCGCAGATGCGTATTTCAGTAAAAATTATCCTAATATCAAATTATTAAAATTTGAACAAAATACAGAAACCTTTGAGGCTTTACGAGATGGACGTGGTGATGCGTTAGCACACGATAATACATTACTCTTTGCTTGGGCAAAAGAAAATCCAGGTTTCATTGTGGGTATCAAAAATCTAGGCGATCAAGATTTTATTGCACCAGCAGTGAAAAAAGGCGACACAGCATTACTCAATTGGCTTAACAATGAAATTGAGAAGTTAGGCAAGGAAGGCATATTGAAGCAAGCTTACGATAAAACCTTATTGCCTGTCTATGGCGATACAATTAGCGAAAAAGATGTCTTAGTGGCTTATTAAGTTTAAATTGAAAAAATAAAAAGTGCGGTGAAAAAATTTAACAAATTTCCACCGCACTTTTCTTTTTAGAGCATTAACTTATTGAAGTTTAATGTTTAATTTATAGCTAGACGTGAGTTTTTTGATGGGTTGTGCTTTTGGCTGTAGCATGCACACTTCATAGCGCCCTGTTTTTAGCAGAATATATGGCGTGTTTGGTGCGAAATTCTCTTCGCTGTACATAATGGCTTCAGCTATCCCTTTGGCACTTAATTTCACGGTTAAGGTTTGTCCTTCTTGAGCATAAAACGCATAACGGCGACATTGCCAACCTTTAATTTTAGCGCTGTAATTGGCTGATGATGCACTTTTTTAAATTTTACGTTAGTTATTGCGAAATCTGCCACATAGCTTGGCACGCTAGCCAACACCGCTGATCCAACCACTAATACAGAAATAATGTGTTTTACTGATTTCATGGAGCTCCAAATTGGATTGTGATTAAACTGAAAATTAGATAAGTTGATTACAGCCTAAGCTCAAAAATCTGTTTTTCAGGATTAACTCTAAAGCCAGCCATTTCTAACAAGGATTGTTGATGCGGATCTTGTTCCACCACCAAACGCGTGGATTGCGTGTAACGCACAAATTCTTTGGCTTTGGCAATAAGTGCGGTGTAAATTTCAGTAGAATTTTGTTGTGGCAGCACAAAAATATCCGTCAGTTGCCAATAGCGTTGCAGTTGTAAGGAAGAAAGACGGGGATAAAGCTGAATAAAGCCGAGAGCTTGGTGTTGATCGTCCACTGCAAGGAAGAAAATACTTTCACTAAAACGAATACGGTTGGTGAGAAACGTTAAGGTGCGATCAGGATTTTCCGCCATACCTTGTGAAAGACGATATTGTTCAAAAAGGGGCAGTAATAGCTCTAAATTCCATTGTTCAGCTTTAAAAATTTTCATATTGATGATTTTTTGTGAAATTCATACAGTAGATTGTAGCTTTTTAATCCAGAATAATCACCTTTTCACAAAAAATTTTTTCAAATTTGCCTAAAATCAACGGAAGCATAGAAAAAATTTGATATAGTAATGCGGTTATTTTTTATTAATTACTATGGAGAAAAATTATGGCACGTCGTCCTTTAGTTATGGGTAACTGGAAGTTAAACGGTAGCAAAGCGTTTACCAAAGAGCTAATCGAAGGCTTAAAAGCAGAATTAGCAGGCGTAAACGGTTGTGATGTGGCGATCGCACCGCCAGTGATGTATTTAGCCGAAGCCGAAGCGGCACTTGCAGGCAGCCAAATTGCCTTAGGCGCGCAAAATGTTGATGTAAACGTGCAAGGTGCGTTCACCGGTGATATTTCAACTGCAATGTTAAAAGATTTTGGTGCGAAATACATCATCATCGGCCATTCTGAACGCCGTACTTACCACAAAGAAAGTGATGAATTTATTGCGAAAAAATTCGCCGCACTTAAAGAAGCTGGTTTAGTGCCGGTGTTATGTATTGGTGAATCTGAAGCGGAAAACGAAGCAGGCAAAACGGAAGAAGTGTGCGCACGCCAAATTGATGCCGTGATTAATGCATTAGGCGTAGAAGCATTCAATGGCGCGGTCATTGCCTATGAGCCAATTTGGGCAATCGGCACAGGCAAATCAGCAACTCCAGCGCAAGCACAAGCGGTTCACGCCTTTATTCGTGGTCATATCGCAGCGAAATCTCAAGCAGTGGCAGATCAAGTGATCATTCAATACGGCGGTTCAGTAAATGATGCCAACGCCGCAGAATTATTTACCCAGCCAGACATTGACGGTGCATTAGTAGGCGGTGCTTCATTAAAAGCTCCGGCCTTTGCCGTGATCGTGAAAGCCGCAGCTGCAGCGAAAAATTAATTTTTGATATTATCTAAAAATTGCCCCATGAATTTCTTTTTGAGGGGCAATTTTGTTATTTCTTTCCTTGATTTTTTGGCAAGAACAATCCTTTCTTGACAATCTTCTAATAAATCTCTATAAAAACGCCCTTATTTAGACAAAAGTCTTGCGAATTTACGTTCATACAACCATTAACTCGAAATTTTTAAGGATCGGTAAAATGTTATCTGGAAAAGATGTGGCAATATTGGGAATGATGATTTTTTCCCTGTTTTTAGGCGCAGGAAATATTATTTTCCCACCAATGGAAGGCTATCAAGCTGGGAATTTATGGTTTTGGGGCGCTTTAGGTTTTTTATTAACAGGTGTTTTAATGCCTTTTATCACGCTTATCGTCGTAACGCTAAAAGGGCGTGGTGAAGAATTATCGGTGGATTTGCCGAAATGGGCACATGTTACCTTTTGGACAATTTTATATTTAGTAATCGGTTCAACCTTTGCAATGCCAAGGGTCACTAACGTTGCTTATGAAATGGCGTGGCAACCGCTTAATTTAATTTCTGGTGAATATTCGCATATTATTTTTGCTGTCGTGTTTAACTTAGTTGGAATGAGCTTTATGCTTGGACGTAGCACAATGATTTCTAGTATTGGGAAATTTATGGCGCCAACCTTGCTAGTGTTATTAGCGATAGTAGCTTTCCAAGTGGTTAATACACCGCTTTCTCCTGTGGTTGAACCTAGCGCCGCGTATAAAGATCATTCAGCTGTAGCAACAGGATTAATTAGTGGTTATCAAACAATGGATGTGCTTTCAGCAATGGCATTTGGTGGCATTGTCGCACGAGCATTGGCAGTCAAAGGTGTGTCTGATAGCCGTGCAATTGTACGATATACACTTACTGCTGGTACGGTATCCGTTGTGTTATTGAGTTTACTATATTTCTGCCTATTCTATTTAGGGGCTACAGGCGAGCAAGTGGCCAAAACATCTAGTAATGGTGGCCAGCTTTTCGCTCAATATGTGAATGCCTTATTTGGTCGAGAAGGATCTTGGATAATGAGTGGTATTGTGTTATTGGCGAGTCTTACTACGCTTGTTGGGGTCACTAGCGCTTGTGCCGATTATTTTTCTAAATTCCATCCACGTCTAAATTATACGTTTTTTGTGGTGATATTTACTATTAGTACGATTATTATTTCAGAAACTGGGCTAAATACCTTACTACGCGTTACCATTCCAGCATTATTATTGATATATCCTATAGCTATTATGCTAGTTGCAATGCAATTATTGCGCAAAAAATTGCATATTAATCGTAAAGGGTTTACCTTGATTATTGGCATAACGGCCTTATTTAGTATTATGGATAGCTTAAAAAATATGGAATTATTACCGCACTTTATCCAAGCTGGTTTAGATAAAATTCCATTACATCAAGAAGGATTAACTTGGTTATTACCAACACTATTGGGTATGATTTTTAGTATTCTATTTAAGAAGAACGAATCATGATTAGTTAATATGGAGAATATTCCTATGGATTTTAATAAAATTTTGAATCAAGTTTTTAATGTTGCCAAAGATCAGTTTGGTAAAACAATCAATGGTAATTCAACTGCAGATAAGGTAACTAAAGCAGGAGGTGGGGTAGCTGCGATAGGGCTACTTTCAATGTTATTTGGACGAAATGGCGGTGCAAGCCTGACCAAATTAGGATCTTTAGCTGCATTGGGAAGTTTAGCCTATCAAGCTTACCAACAATACCAGCAAAAAAATACACAAAATTCAACCGCACTTGATCCAACTCTTAGCGAAGAAACCTTTGTAGATACCGCAGAAAAAGCCACATCAGGGCAATTAATTCTGCAAACAATGATCGCCGCGGCCGCCGCAGATGGTGCAATAAGTGATGAAGAAAAACAACTCATCATCACTGAAGCGGGTAATGATCCTGAAGTGTACAACTGGCTACAAAAACAACTTGAACAGCCTATTTCAATTGCTGAAATTGCTCAACAAGTAGGTAGTGATACGGCATTAGCATCTCAAGTTTATTTGGCAGCTCGCGTTGTATGTGGTGAGTTAGATCGAAAAGAAATTGTTTTTCTTGGTAACCTTGCGACAGCGCTTAATCTCGATGATGCGTTAGTAGAACAGTTAGAAAAACAAGCTGGTTTTTAAAGTTCTAAACGTCCTATCTGGTCAAAATGGTGTACTAAATAGTGCACCATTTTTGTATTTCGATTATTTTTTTATTCACTCAAAAACCACAGCTCTAATCACATACAACCCCTAAATAAATTAGTTTTTTCGGTGAAATTTGGGTATAGTTTTTTCATCTCTGATGAAATTGTGAGATGTGATTTTTACGGGAAATTATTTTTAAGGAACGAAAAATGAAGCAATTGGTGCTAGATGTTTGTAATGAAGTGAAAAATAACCGAATTTACGATGCTTCAAACCCTTTATCGCAGGTGATTATTTTGTCCGTGAGCGATGGTATGGTAAGAGCAAAGGTAAAGACATTATGGCTTGATATATCAGCTTTGAGTGCGGATGGATTAGCTGATAAGGTGCAAGCGAATATATCTTTGTTACAAAACAAATTTGAGCACCCAATCAAATATATCCGACTAGAATGGGTATTAAATGCTAATTTGACTGTATGGGATAAATTTAACAATAATTTATCTCGTTATAAACGTAATTATTTCCGTGCAGGAATTGCGTTTGAAGGTAAACGCGAACCTTGGTTGCTATTAACAGAAATGGAGTTAAATGCAAATGCTTGTTTATATTCAGGGGCGGAGGTTACTTCTGCTTGTGTAAATCAAGACAACTTAGTGCGTTATATTAAGGCTCGTCACGGAAGTAGCCAGATGCCTGATTTTGTGTCTGATGAAAAAGTGATTGTATTTCAAACAGCTGGCTTTTTCATTGATGTAGAAAATGCACAATACTATAGTTTAGATACGCAGCCTCGTTATCAAGGGCATCGTAAAGTTACTAATTTTGAGCTTCCACAAGTGGAGCAATTAATCCAGTTATCAACGCATTATTTATCTGAGCAAGTTAAAGAAAATGGTATGTATGAATATGGTTATTTTCCTTGCTTCGATCGCATTATTCCTACTTACAATACCTTGCGCCATGCGAGTAGTACTTATGCAATGCTAGAGGGTTATCAATCCTATTATCAACAAGCACTGAGTCGCGATCAGAATATTGATGAAAAATGCTTTGCAGATGTGAAAGTGCAAATAGATAAGGCATTAGATTATTTAATTACACAGTCAATTCGGGATTATGCAGATAAAGCTTATGTCATTGATATGGGGAATGAAATCAAATTAGGGGCAAATGCAGTTGCCATTTTGGCTTTGGTTAAGTATTTGACCGTATTCCCGACCACTTCGCGTAAGCAACAATATCTTGCGCTTTGTGAAAAATTAGCTTGTGGCATTTTGGCGATGCAGAAAGCTAACGGTGGGTTTGTGCATGTTCTCAATGCCGAGGATTTGTCAGTAAAAGAAGAAAATCGCATTATTTATTATGATGGAGAAGCGGCCTTTGGGTTAATGCGTCTTTATGGCATAGATAAAGATCCACGTTGGTTGGATTGTGTGGTTCAAGCATTTGATTATTTTATTGAAAATAAACATGAAAAAGCTCACGATCACTGGTTGTCCTACTGCTCCAATGAGCTAGTCAAATACTTACCAGAGAAAAAATATTTTGCGTTTGCGGTAAGAAATATTGATGGTTATGTGAGTTTTATTAATAATCGTATTACTACTTTCCCAACCTTGCTAGAACTTTCAGTCGCCTTTCACAAAATGTTATTAAAGCTCGATGAGTTTCCTGAATACAAAGATGAAGTTTTGGCAGATTTTGATGTATCCCTGTTCTATCAAGCTTTACATAATCGAGCAAAATATTTAATTAATGGTTTCTTCTATCCTGAAGTAGCGATGTTTTTCAAGAACCCACAAAGAATTTTGCATGGTTTTTTTATCCGTCATCACGCTTTCCGTGTGCGTATTGATGATGTAGAGCATTATTTATCTGGACTGGTTGGATATAGAGAAATTCTTTTAAGCGGAAAATATCCAACAAGCCAGGTAAAAGGATCCAGTACAGAAATACCCAATTTATTAAACAAAGTAACATTGCCTAGAATTACAAATGGCCGTTGGATTGTTGAACCAAAAGAAAGTTGGTTTGCGAGTGGGATTTGTGCTTGGCCAAAAAGTTTTAAACCGCATCATTTATTGGTTGAACGTGGTAAAGGAATGACGCAGGGATACTTACCTAGAGTGAGCATTAATTCATTATTAAGAAGAGAAGCAGCGGGAGTAATCACAGATGATGAGAATGCGATTTATACAACAGATGTGCCAGTATTATTGGTTAAAGATATTCGCCGTGCTGTACTAGATATTGGCTTGGCATCAAGAAACGCATTTAAAGGTAAGGTAATAGGTGTAACTGGAAGTGCGGGTAAAACAAGTACGGTTTTTATGCTTTCTCATACTTTAAACCAAATTGGAAAAGTAGAACAAACTTTATCTAGCGCTAACTTGCCAATAGGAATAGCTTGGAATATGGCATCAATGAATCAGCGCGATGATTTTTGGGTATTGGAGATGGCAATAGGCAATATGAGTCTTAATAGTCAGTTAGTACAGCCAGATGTTGCAATTATTACTAATATTGCACCGGCTCATCTTGAATATCATCATACAGTTGAAAATATCGCACTGAAAAAAGCACGTATTTTTGAGTCAATGAAAAAGGGACAATTGGCGGTTATCTGTCGTGATATTCCACAATTTGATTTAATTGCACCCTTAGCAGAAGCCAAAGGATTGAAGGTGTTAACTTATGGAGAGCATTCACAGGCAGATGTTAAGTTAATAACTTATAGTAAAAGAGTATCTGAAATTGTTTTCCCTGACGGCGCAACAGTTCAAGTGAAATTAGCCGTAAGTGGTAAGCATTTTGTGCTAAATGCGATGGCAATTTTGGCGATTGCTCATTATTTTCAGTTTGATATGAAAAAAATCCTTGCTGGATTATCTTCTTTTTCACCTGTATCAGGACGAAATGAACAATTTAAAACCCAATTCCACGGTTTTAATATTGAGGTGATTGATGATGCTTATAATGCCAATCCACTTTCAATGTGTGCAGCATTGGATAATTTTGCTGAAATTGCACAACCAATTAAGAACAAAGTACTTATTATTGGCGATATGTTGGAATTAGGCAAGGATAGCGATCATTATCATCACCAGTTGGGAGAGAGACTTAAAACCATCGAAGTGCGCCACATTATATTAGTAGGGAGTATTGTGGGTAGAGTGGTCGCACCTATTTTATCACAGGTAAAACAAAGCGTTTCTATATTTGATAATGTGAAGCAGTTAAAAATAGCATTACCAGACCTTATAAAAGAACATGACTTAATCTTGCTGAAAGGTTCCAACTCCATTGGATTAAGTGGATTATTTATTAGAGAAGCTTGATCTAAATCAAAGAGTTTTTCAATTATACCAAATAAGGGTGATGGAGTTTTGATCTATTCCATAATAAATTTCAATCACACCTTGTTCGTCTTTTGCACAGGTGGCTGTGTGGTCTTTACAGATTATGTTCAATAAAAAAGAAACTATTTAAGAAAAGTTTCAGTTTCTTTTTTATTCTAGGACTATTGATAATTTTTCCACTAATCAGTTTTAGATATCCATTTTATCATAATTGGACTCTTGGAGCTTGACAATTATCAATTTAATTCTGTAAGTAGGTCCTCTAAAAAATGCATATTAAACGTAAAACCTATTGGTTTTGCGAGTAGTATTTTCTTAAATATATTATTCATCATTAGTATACCGTCACAGGCTTAATAGAAAGCTTTTTGATGAGTTTTTATTAAGCCTGAAAATAAAATTTATTCCGATAGAGAATGAATTTCTTTATGTAATATTTTAACCAAGAGGAATCCAATTTTATGATATTAAAATATCAAAAACTTGCTTTGCTATTATTCCCTTTAGCGACCGTAGGATGTTCATCTCAAAACTTAACTTGGGTTGATACGGTCAGCGTGCCTTACACCAACTCCGTTCAAGAAGGATATGCTTCAGTTGTGATTTACCGTGAAGCTCATGCGATTGAAGGACCGACAGTTAATACTTATATCAATGGCGAATATTTGGCTTCTTTACAACCAAACGCCTACCGTCAAGAGATGGTTTGTGCCGAAAATCAACGTTTATATGCGGAGTTTACTCACCAAGACCCAGGTTATCGTGAAAAAGCAAAAGACGGTACTTATTATGATTTACCGGTCAATGCGGTGTCATTCTTTAAAGTGGTTTCCCACAATGGAAGACCAGCTTTACAAGCTGTCGCACCAGAACAAGCGAAAGAAGAATTAAAAGGGTTGCCAGAGCAAACCCATACCTTAGCCCGTGTGGACCACTTAAAATCTTGTCCTAAAGTGTTAAAAAAATACAATCTAGAGGCCTCTGCCCTATTTAAATTTAACCGTGCAGATTATCAAAATATGCTACCAAAAGGTAAACAAGAAATTGCCGAAGTGGCAGCAGACATTAAACAAAATCTAGATAAGATTGCAGATATTGTTGTTGTAGGCCATACCGACCCAGAAGGTAATGACGCATACAATCTAAAATTATCGACAAAACGTGCAGACACCGTGAAAAGAGCGCTTACTGCTGGTGGCATTGATGGTCGTCTAATTAAAGCGGAAGGGCGTGGAGAAACGGAATTACTTATTGCAAATTGCCGTGAATTACATCCGAAAAATGCCAAAGCACGCCAAATGTGTAACCAACCAAATCGTCGTGTAAGCATTGTTGTACACGGAACACAAGAATAATCGTGTTTAGATATATTATCTAAGAAATTTAAGAGTTTAAAGGTAAAAAAGTAATGACAAAACAAATCACATTAAAGATTAATGATGCGAAGCAAACGCGAGAAACAATTAATATTACAGCGGGCAAAAAGCAAGCGGTAGAAGTGAGCGCGAAAGGCAAAGTCAATTATCAGTTAATTGATGACCAAACAGGCTTTGGTCCTGAAAATATTATGATTAAACGTGATGGAAAAGATTTAAAAATCGCGTTTGAAGGTTCAGATATTGAAAGTCCAGATTTAATCATCAAAGATTATTATGATGAAAATGGCCAAGCAGCGGATACTAGCTTGCTTGTTGGTTTACATGAAAATGGCAACGTTTACCCTTATGTGCCAGAAAGCACCTTAAAAGCGGATGCAGTAACAGAGCTTTCAGATCAGGAATCAGCAGGGCAAGCATTAGGTGGCGAACCGATTGGCGCATTATGGGCATTTAGTCCGTGGTGGTTATTAGGTTTAATCCCGCTAGCACTGGGTGGGATTGCATTGGCACATGGTGGTAAAAGTAGTAAAGATACGACTCCACCAACAGCACCTGATGTTATTGCAAACGATGACGGTAGCGTAGTGATTAATCCACCGAGAGATGCAGATACGAAAAAAGTCACAACCGAATATGTTGATGAAAATGACCAATCACATACTATCGTGACAGAAAAAGGCAGTGATGGAAAATGGACGATTACTAACCCAAGTGATAATCCAGGTGTAACGATTGATCCAAATACTGGTGTGGTAACCATTCCTGCTGATAAAGTAAAAGACGGCAGCGATGTAGTCGGCAGGGCAACTGATGAAGCTGGCAACGAAGGACCAGAAGGGCGTGATACTGCGGGTAACAATCCTGATACGACTGCACCAGCTTCTCCTGATGTAGAAGCGCAAAATGATGGTTCAGTAAAAATTGCCCCACCAGCTGACGAAGACACAAAAAAAGTAGAAATCACTTATCCTGGTGAAGATGGTAGAGACCATACAGTCACCGTAGAAAAAGGTGAAGATGGTACTTGGATGATTACGAATCCAGATGAGAATCCAGGTGTAACAGTTGATCCAAAAACTGGCATTGTTACCATTCCAGAAGACAAAGTAAAAGACGGTGGCGAAGTAACTGCAACCGCAACAGACGAAGCTGGTAATACAAGTGAAGGCGATAGTGACGCAGCTAAGGCTCCACCAGTAAAAGCCCCTATCGTTGAGATTCTTGACGGCGGTGATGGCATCTTAAACGGCGAAGAAGTAAAAGACGGCGTTCAAGTGAAAATCACCCTACCAAAGGGAGCCAAAGAAGGTAATACGGTAGAAGTGGATACCGATGGTGACGGTGAGCCAGATGTAACTGTTACACTTACATCAAAAGACATCGAAAAAGGTGAAATCATTGTTGACGTACCAACAGAAGATGTACCAGCAACTGGCGGCACATTAACTGTATCAGCAACCATCACGAATAACGATGGTGCAGTAAGCCCTAAAGGCACTGATGAAGCCAAAGTTGACACTGCCGCACCAAAACCAGATGTTGATGCTAACCAAGATGGTTCAGTGACAGTTGACCCAGTTGACCCAGACACAACAGAAGTAAACATCACCTACCCAGGTGAAGACGATATCGATCATACCGTTGATGTGGTGAAAGACCCTGAAACGGGTAAATGGGAAATCACTAATCCAGATAAAAACCCAGGGGTAACTGTTGATCCAGATACAGGTATCGTAACCATCCCAGCAGATAAAGTGAAAGGTGGTGGCGAAGTAACTGTTACGACTACGGATGAAGCAGGTAACACTGGTACAGATAGCGACACTGCGAAAGAACCTATTGACTTAACTGACAAAGAACCACCGCGCGGTCAACCAGGTGTTGAAATTCTTGATGGCGGCGATGGTGTATTGAACGGCAAAGAAATTGAAGATGGCGTTCAAGTGAAAGTGACCCTACCAAACGATGCCAAAGAAGGTGACACCGTAGAAGTTGACACTGATGGTGATGGCCAACCAGATGTAACTAAAACGCTTACACCAGAAGACATTGCCAATGGTGAAATCATTGTTACTGTACCAGCAGACGATATCCCAGAAACAGGCGGTACACTAAAAGTCACTGCAAAAGTGGTGAATCCAGATGGCGTTGACAGCCCTAAAGGTCGCGATACCAGTACAGTTGACACAACTCCACCAGGTAAACCAGATGTAATAGCGCAGCCAGATGGCTCAATCACTGTTGTACCACCAGCGGATAAAGATACAAAAGAAGTAGAAGTAACTTATCCAGGTGAAGACGGTAAAGACCACACTGTAACGGTGGAAAAAGGTGATGACGGCACTTGGACGATCACTAACCCAGATGAAAACCCAGGTGTAACTGTAGATCCAGAAACTGGCGTAATCACTATTCCAGAAGATAAAGTGAAAGACGGCGGTGAAGTTACAGGTAAAGCAATAGACGAAGCAGGCAATACAGGCAAAGACGATACTGTAACTGCGGAAGAGAAACCAAATATTCCAAAAGATCCAATTGACACCGTTGCACCAAGTGCACCAGATGTGGATGCGAAAGATAATGGTTCAGTTGTTGTAACACCACCTACAGATAAAGATACCAAAGAAGTAGAAATCACCTACACTGATGAAGACGGTAATGATAAAACCGTAACCGTAGAGAAAGGTGATGATGACACTTGGAGAATCACTAACCCAGATGAAAACCCAGGTGTAGAAGTGGATCCAAATACCGGCGTTGTGACCATTCCTGCTGATAAAGTAAAAGACGGTAGCGAAGTAGTAGGTCGTGCAACTGATGAAACTGGTAATGTAGGTCCGGAGGATAGGGATACAGCGAAAGACGCCACTGCACCCACCTCTCCTGATGTAGAAGCACAAAACGACGGTTCTGTGAAAGTGGCGCCACCAGCTGATCCTGATACCAAAGAAGTGACCATTACATACACGGATGAGTCAGGTAACGAACATACCTCAACAGTAGAAAAAGGGGATGACGGTAAATGGACCACCAGCGATCCTAACCTAACGGTTGACCCCAACACTGGTATCGTGACTATTCCAGCTGACAAAGTGAAGGATGGTAGTGATGTAACCGCCACTGCCACAGATGATAGTGGCAATGTGAGCGAGCCTGATACGGATACGGCCAAAGAAGCACCGATTGGTGCACCGACTGTAACTATTTTGGACGGTGGCGATGGTATTTTGAATGCAGATGAAATTGAAAATGGTGTCAAAGTAGAAACTGGTCTACCTCAAGGTGCTAAACCTGGCGATACGGTAAATGTTGATGTCAATGGCGATGGTGTGCCAGATCAAAACATCATTCTTACCGAAGAAGACATTACCAAAGGTAAGATTGAAGTGGCCATTCCTACAGAAGACCTGCCAGAAACAGGAGGCACTTTAGAAGTGACGGCCACCATTACTAACAGCAGCGGAGCCGTTAGTCCAAAAGGCAATGACATTTCAACTATTGATACAGCTGCTCCTAAACCAGATGTTGATGCTAACCAAGATGGTTCAGTGACAGTTGACCCAGTTGATCCAGACACAACAGAAGTAAACATCACCTACCCAGGTGAAGACGATATCGATCATACCGTTGACGTGGTGAAAGACCCTGAAACGGGTAAATGGGAAATCACAAATCCAGACGAGAACCCTGGTGTAAGCATTGATCCTGACACTGGAGTGGTAACCATTCCAGCTGATAAAGTAAAAGATAACGGCACCGTAACTGCCACCGCAACAGACAAAGCAGGTAACACCGGTACAGATAGCGACACTGCGAAAGAACCTATTGACTTAACAGACAAAGAACCACCACGCGGTCAACCTGGTGTTGAAATTCTTGATGGCGGTGATGGCGTATTGAACAGCAAAGAAATTGAAGATGGCGTTCAAGTGAAAGTGACCCTACCAAACGATGCCAAAGAAGGTGACACCGTAGAAGTTGACACTGATGGTGATGGTCAACCAGATGTAACTAAAACGCTTACACCAGAAGACATCGCCAATGGTGAAATCATTGTTACTGTACCAGCAGACGATATCCCAGAAACAGGCGGTACACTAAAAGTAACCGCAAAAGTGGTGAATCCAGATGGTGTTGACAGCCCTAAAGGTCGCGATACCAGTACAGTTGACACAACGCCACCAGGTAAACCTGATGTGGTAGCCCAACCAGATGGTTCAGTGACCATAGAACCACCAGTTGATCCGGATACTAAAGAAGTGGACATCATCTATCCAGGTGAAGATGGCACTGATCACACTGTTGTGGTGGTGAGAGATCCTGAAACAGGTAAATGGGAAATTACCAATCCAGAAGATAATCCAGGAGTAACGGTTGATCCAAATACAGGAGTGGTGACTATTCCAGCGGATAAAGTGGCTGATGACAAACCTGTTAGCGCAACAGCAACAGACAAAGCAGGGAATACAGGTGATCCTGACAGCGATACCACTAACCCAGTGCCGAACATTCCAAAAGAGCCAGTAGACACGGTTTCTCCAGGTGCACCAGATGTGATAGCTCAACCAGATGGTTCAGTGACGATTGCACCGCCGACGGATCCGGACATTAAGGATGTAAACATCACTTACACAGATGAAGATGGTAACGATCACACAGTAACTGTAGAAAAAGGTATAGACGGTACTTGGACAATCCTCAACCCAGAAGAAAACCCAGGTGTAGAAGTGGATCAAAATACTGGTGTTGTGACTATTCCGGCAGATAAAGTACAAGATGGTTCAGAGGTTACGGCACGTGGAACAGACGATGCGGGTAATGTAGGTCCAGAGGATAGTGATACAGCAAAAGGCAATAATGAAAGCGATGCCGACGCTGATGCTGATGCGGACGCTGATGCCGATGCAGACGCTGATGCTGATGCGGACGCTGACGCCGATGCAGACGCTGACGCAGATGCGGATGCTGACGCCGATGCTGATGCTGATGCCGACGCTGATGCCGATGCAGACGCCGATGCCGATGCTGACGCAGATGCCGATGCTGACGCAGATGCCGATGCTGACGCAGATGCCGATGCTGATGCTGACGCCGATGCCGATGCGGACGCAGATGCCGATGCTGACGCCGATGCCGACGCCGACGCCGATGCAGACGCTGATGCCGACGCCGACGCGGATGCTGATGCCGATGCCGATGCCGATGCCGATGCTGACGCAGATGCCGATGCCGACGCGGATGCTGATGCTGACGCAGATGCCGATGCCGATGCTGACGCGGATGCTGATGCCGACGCTGATGCTGATGCCGATGCTGATGCCGATGCTGACGCAGATGCAGATGCCGATGCTGACGCTGATGCCGACGCCGATGCTGACGCTGATGCCGATGCTGATGCTGACGCAGATGCTGATGCGGATGCCGACGCTGATGCTGATGCTGATGCTGACGCTGATGCTGATGCTGACGCTGATGCTGATGCTGATGCTGACGCAGATGCTGATGCGGATGCCGACGCAGATGCGGATGCTGACGCCGATGCTGATAATGACCCACCAGTTGCAGAGAATGATAAAGGTGAAGGTTCATATGATAAACCTGCAACAGGTAATGTATTGAGCAATGACAGTGATCCTGATGACGACCCATTAACAGTTACTGAAGCAAAAGTGGATGTGGATGGTGATGGTGTACCAGATTCGTTGGTTTTAGGACAAGAGACAGCAATCACTAAAGATGGTCAAAACATTGCAAAGGTAACAGTGAATAGTGATGGTAGTTATACTGTAACGCCAGAAAAAGGATATACTGGTCCACTTCCAACCATTGAGTATACAGTCAGCGATGGTAAAGAGACGGCTACAGCTACATTGGAAGTGCAAAATAAAAACTTCTCAAAGGTTCAACCTACCATTGACATTGATACTTTCGCAGAGGATCACCAAGGCCCATTGGATAGAGATGGTTACGCAACCATTAATAGCCAAGAGAAAGCCAGTGGCTTTACGATTGAAGGTTCAACCACCAATGTTGAAGATGGCCAAACAGTTACTGTTAAAGTCATTGAAAATGGAGTAGTAGTGTTCGAAGGAACGCCTCAAGTACAAGGTGGTCGTTGGTCGGTATCAGTTGGACCAGATGCCGATTGGATTAAGGATGGCGTGAGCTATGTTATAGAAGCTACAGTGGCAAATAAAGCAGGGACAAGTGTGTTTGATATTGATACCACTAATCCAACTGATTTAGGTATCAATGTGATTGATGGCTTGAATCGCTTAACTGTGGATATGACTGAAACGACTGGTCCATCTAATGCAGGTACTGAGTGGGCGGGCAGTATTTCTCAACCGAGCTACCAAAAGAGTGTTGCGGATTCGACTTATAAATTTACTGCAGACTCTGATTTATTGGTCGTTAAGCAAACTATTGATGGAGGTCCTAATGATGCAGCGATTGAGATTAACAGTGGTGCTGGTAATGATATCATCAAAACAGGCTATATCATTGGTGGAGAAACCTTAGGACAAGTAGTCAATATTAATACTGGTGATGGTAACGACTATCTTAACTTGGATAATTCTACTGAAGCACGATTAAATAATGCTGTGGTCGATATGGGAAATGGTAATGATGAAATGTATGTCCTTAACCAAGGTATTAATGGTTCGACTATTATTGCTGGCTCAGGTGATGACTTACTACAAACAACCATTTTGGCAGGTAATAACCGCATTGATATGGGTGATGGGAATGATGTTGTTGTAATTAGTGGTCAGCCAAGTAATGGTAGTGGCTACAGTGGTTCAGATAACCAAATAGATTTTGGTACTGGTGATAAAGATTTGTTGATTATTGCCAGTCACCGTTATGATGATGATAACGACATCTATTCTTCTGACTTGCTTACCAACTTAGAGTACCTTGAGCTTGAAGGAGAGCACTACACCTTTAATTTCAGTCAATTCCAAGGTGATAATTTGCATGTATATGGCACAGCAAGTGCTAATAAATGGCAAACTGGTATTGATAGAGATACTAAAGGTCAGCAGGTAACATTTGAAACACCACAAGGTGAAACTGTGACAGGTTACACTTATAATACTTACTCAAATGGTACAGTGATAGTTGAAGAAGAACTGGCTCGTAGCTGGAATATTCTGTAATATCTATCCTATCAAATAGATGGTTGCTAAAAGCTCACTTCGGTGAGCTTTTTTTATAGAGGAAAGAACTTATTTTTATTTGCTTAAACATTAGCTAATGGAAGAAAAGTTACAGATTGCACCAGAAAAATAAATGCTTCAGAGCGAATTTATCATCTATAGGGGATTTAATGCGTTAATTAATCGAATTTCTTCATAGTCTACTAAATCGGTTAGGAATATAGTACGTTCGTTGATTTTATTTTGTTGCAATAATTTTGTGCGTTGTGTGCCAATTAATAATGGGCTGTCGGGGGTGAACCATTGTGAGCCTTGGCGCAATATGAGATTGCCGATAGTACAATCGGTGATTTTGCCTTGTTTAACGATAATGATTTCATCGCAATCACCTTTTTGTTTTAGCAATTCGTTGAAAATGGCACGGTTGCTATATTTTAGGTGGTAGTCAATGTCATCGCAAATCACCGGCTGGAAGCGTTGGTAACTTTTGCGTTGATAGGGAAAACAGTGCAGGCGATATTGCATGGCGTTGTAGTCGATACGGCAGCGGATAATCGGACTTTGAAGATTTGCCCAAAGTGCGGTGTTTTTTTGCAGAATTTTTGCGAGGGAAAAAATTTCATAAGATTGGTCTGCATAAAATTCACGCAAGCTATGTTCATAACGCTGTTGGTGTAGGGTAAGGTTTTGTACTTGTCCGTTTTCAATACATAGGGTTTCAAACAGGGGAAAATTCATTATTTTGTTCCTTGCTGAGATTTAAGTGGGACATAAATTTTCTCTAACAATTCTTTATATTCTTGCTCTACTTGGCTTTGAATGGTAATGCCGCCACCGCTGTGGAAAGTATAGTTTCCGTTTTGCTGAGAAATAAAGCGGATGGCTACTGCACTTTCTAGGCTTTCGCCGTTAAAAATACCAAACACGCCGGTGTAATAGCCCCGTGGTCCTAATTCTGCTTGTTGAATGGTGGCAACAGTTTTTTCTTTTGGGGCACCGCTGATCGATCCTGCAGGTAAAAGTTGGCTGAGCATTGTGCCGATTTTGGCTTGCCAGTTTTCCTTAAGATCGGCGCAAATCTCTGAACTTGTCTGCCATATCGCACCACGTTCGGTGAAAATCTTTTCTAAGTAACGAAAACGCTTTACTTGCACATTTTCCCCTACGATAGCCAGATCATTACGCATTAAATCCACAATAGTGTAATGTTCCCGTTGTTCTTTTTCGCAATTGAGTAATTGCTTCTCTGCATCAGGCAAGTTGGCATTAATCGTGCCTTTCATTGGGTAAGTGAAAATTTGGTTATGTGCGATTTTCACGAAAGGTTCAGGGGAAAAACAGACAAACTCGTTTTTAAACAAGAGTTTATATTTCGCTTGCGTGGCAGAAAAAAGCGTATTGAGATCGTAATTTATTGCAATCGGTGTGGCATAAGTCAGATTAAGTAAATAGGAATTTCCTTGCTGTAACGCGTTTTGCACAATCTCAAAACCTTGCTGATAAGTGGCAAAAGCAATGGGGAATTTTTCTAGTTTAAAGGGCTGATTTGGGCTGGCTTGTTGTGCCATTGAAAGATTATTTTGGCTTGCAAATTCAAACCAAATGCCTTGCTTTGCACATTCTGCAAGGGGGAAAATAATGGGCTTTTGCTGTTCAAAATCAATTAAAAAGAAAAAGGGCGTGCGCTGCGCACCTAAACGGTTGGCTTGTTGTACAAAGTGATTAAATGGCATAAGGGCGATGAATCAAGTAAGATAACAAACATTTTGGTCATTGTAGTGAATCCCTGAGATGAACACAAATTTATTAATTATCAATAATCACGATTCTTTTACCTATAATTTGGTGGATTTAATTCGTCAAATTAACGTGCCATTTTCCGTATTGAATGTGGAACAACTAAGCCTTGATGAAGTGGACAATTTCAGCCATATTTTGATTTCCCCCGGCCCTGATGTGCCAAGTGCTTATCCACAATTATTTGCCATGCTGGAACGCTATCAGCATAGCAAATCAATTTTGGGTGTTTGTCTTGGACATCAAACCCTGTGCCAGTTTTTTGGTGCGACTTTGTATAATTTGCCACAAGTGCGACACGGGCAGGCGAAACAAATCAAAGTGCGGTCAAATTCTGCTTTATTTTTAGGATTGCCAGCACAATTTCAAATTGGACTTTATCATTCTTGGGCGGTGTCCGCGGAGAATTTTCCATCAGAATTAGAAATTAGTGCTATTTGTGAAGACGATGTGATTATGGCAATGCAACATCGCTATTTGCCAATTTATGGCGTGCAATTTCACCCTGAATCCTATATTTCAGAACAGGGTAAAGCATTAATTGCCAACTGGTTGAAAACTTAAAGCTATCAAATATTTAATAATAAATAGTTTTAGACTATCAAATCTATTATTTATATCCATTTTCTTTTTAAGGGATTAATCCTTATGATGTCTATACCAAAAGAGAGGAGAACATACTATGGCAACAAATATTGGTTTAGACAAAGCAACTTCAGAAAAATTGGCACAAGAACTCAATAACTTACTTGCTACTTATCAAGTTTTTTATATGAATGTGCGTGGTTATCATTGGAACATTAAAGGGGTAAATTTCTTTGAATTACACGCAAAATTTGAAGAAATTTATGATGATTTGGTGGTGAAAGTTGATGAAATCGCAGAGCGTATTTTGACTTTAGGCTACACCCCAAGCAACGCGTTCAGCGAGTATTTAACCAAATCTTTAATCAAAGAACATACAGGCGTGAGTGCGGCGCAAGACTGTTTAAGTGGCACGTTAAGCGGTTTCAAAACCTTGTTAAAACAGCAGCGTGAAATCTTAGCGTTAGCTGCTGATGCCGATGATGAAGGCACGGCTTCACAAATGAGCGACTACATCAAAGAGCAAGAAAAATTAGTGTGGATGTTTACTGCCGCTTGTGAAAGCTGTAACAGTTAATTTTTCTAATAAAAAGTTAACAAAAAACCACCGCTCTTTTAAAGTGCGGTGGTTTTTTCATTGATTTTGCGGATCAATGCTGATTAACGCGGAATAGTGCCAATCAGCCTCATAGCTAATTAATATTGGCTTGGATCATAACCGTAATAAGCATTGGTTAAGATCACTTCCATATCTTCCACTAATGGCAAGCGTGGGTTCGCCGGTGAGCATTGGTCTTCAAAGGCAAGCAAGGCAATATCACGGCGTGCGTCAAGCCAAGTTTGTTCATCAATGCCTTGTTCTTTGAAGGACATTTGAATTCCCACTTTCATCGCTAAATCATAACAAGCTTGTGCGAAAGATTTCACGCCTTCTTCTGGGGTTGCGCAAGGCAAGCCGAGCATACGTGCGATTTCTTGGTATTTCACATCCGCTTTGTAATGATTGTATTTTGGCCAAGTTGCCACTTTTTGCGGACGTGTGCCGTTATAACGAATCACGTGCGGCATTAAAATCGCATTGGTGCGTCCGTGTGGGGTGTGGAAACGACCGCCAATTTTGTGTGCGAGTGAGTGGTTCATTCCTAAGAACGCATTGGCAAATGCCATTCCCGCCATTGTTGATGCATTGTGCATTTTTTCGCGCGCTTGCGGATCTTTTTCTTTCACTGAACGCTCAAGATTTTCAAACACTAATTTAATCGCTTGCAAGGCTAAGCCATCGGTGAAATCGTTGGCAAGTACTGAAACATAGGCTTCGGTGGCGTGTGTAAGTACATCTAAGCCGGTATCTGCGGCAACGTGAGCTGGCACAGTCATTACCAGCGCCGGATCAACAATGGCAACGGTTGGCGTGAGTGAGTAATCAGCGATTGGATATTTTTTATCCCCTTCGGTGATCACCGCAAATGGCGTAACTTCAGAACCTGTACCTGAAGTGGTAGGAATACCAATAAAGCGTGCTTTGCGTCCTAATTGTGGGAATTTGAACGCACGTTTACGAATATCCATAAATTTCTGTACGAGATCGCGGAAATCCACTTCAGGTTGCTCATAGAATAACCACATTACTTTCGCCGCGTCCATTGATGAGCCACCACCTAGGGCAATAATGGTGTCTGGTTTGTAGCTACGGATTAGCTCAACCCCACGGCGTACGGTTTCAATGCTTGGATCTGGCTCAACATCGGCGAATAATTGATAGGTAACGTGATTGCCGCGTGCGGTAATTTGTTTCGCAATTTTTTCTACAAAGCCTAAATCTACCATTGTGCGGTCGGTGATGATCACCACACGTTCCATTCCTTTCATTGATTGTAAATATTGGATTGAATCCCGTTCAAAATAGATTTTTGAAGGCACTTTAAACCATTGCATATTATTTCTCCGTCTGCCCACTCGTTTAATATTTAATAAATTCACCGCACTGACGTTGTTGCCTACGGAGTTTTTACCGTAAGAACCACAACCAAGGGTTAAAGATGGCAAGAAGGAGTTATAAACGTCCCCGATACCTCCGAAAGTGGACGGTGAATTCCAAATCACACGAATGGCTTTTACACGCTCACCAAATTCTTTGGCAAGGGCAGCGTCTTTGGTGTGAATGGCTGCAGAATGGCCTAAACCGTTAAATTCCACCATTTGCTCGGCAAGTTTCACCCCTTCTTCACGGGAATGGGATTTAAGCAAGGCTAGCACTGGGGAAAGTTTTTCACGGGTGAGTGGTTCTTTTGGCCCAACTTCTTTACATTCAGCTAAAAGAATATTGGTTTTTTCTGGCACGTCAAAACCTGCTTGTTGTGCGATCCAATGGGCGGGTTTACCCACTACGTTGGCGTTTAATTTTGCCCCTGCACAATTTGCACTGTTCGCTTTCGCGCCGAACATAAATGCTTCCAACATCGCTTTTTCTTTTTTATTTACTAGGTAAACGCCGTAAGATTTCATTTCTTTAATGAAATCGTCATAGATTTCTGCATCAACAATCGCCGCTTGTTCAGAAGCACAAATCATTCCGTTATCAAAGGCTTTGGACATTACAATATCGTGTACCGCTTGTTGAAGATCAGCGCTTTTTTCGACATAAGCTGGCACATTTCCTGCCCCTACACCTAAAGCAGGTTTACCGCAAGAATAAGCCGCCTCAACCATTGCGTTACCGCCTGTGGCTAAAATGGTTGCGATACCAGGGTGTTTCATTAAGGCAGCTGTGCCTTCCATTGATGGCGTTTCAATCCATTGAATACAATGTTTTGGTGCACCCGCTGCCACTGCGGCATCATAAACAATACGTGCCGCGTGAGCGGAAGATTGTTGCGCAGAAGGGTGGAAAGCAAAAATAATTGGGTTACGGGTTTTAAGGGCGATAAGGGCTTTGAAGATGGTGGTGGAGGTTGGGTTAGTGGTCGGTGTGATACCACAAATCACCCCGACTGGGTCGGCAATTTCAGTAATGCCTGTGACATCATCTTCACTAATCACCCCAACGGTTTTTAGATTTCGCATATTATTCACCACATATTCGCAGGCAAATAAATTTTTCGTTGCTTTATCTTCAAACACGCCGCGTCCAGTTTCTTCATAGGCATGCATTGCTAGCACACCGTGCTGATCGAGCGCCGCCACCGAGGCTTTCGCCACAATGTAATCAACCTGTTGTTGATTAAGTTGGCGGAATTCTTCTAAGGCAACCAAGCCTTTTTCCACCAAGGCGTTCACTTCTGCTTGAGCTGGGCTAATTGTGTTTTCAACCACGTTACTCATAATGATTTCTCCTAAAGTTTATAAATTGATAATTTTGTAATATGAAAATTATACCTATTTGGAGTACGTGAGGCTGAAACAATTTTGCATTAAAAAACTAAACGCTGATCTAGATCAAAGTTTATAAAATTCTTATTTTACAATTACTTAACCTTAATTTAACAACTTTTTAAGAGAGAAATGTCCTAGTGCAAGAAGCGTATTTCTGTGAAATGTTTAAGTGTATTTTAATACCTATTGAAATAGCGAAAAACTACCGTTCCCTATGCTCTTTAAATGCCACGTTAGAGGCACCTTTAGCTAACATTCTAAGTTGTAGAATTACCCGATCTTTAAGTTGGTCGCGCTCCTCTTTTGTCATGTCTAAGGCATTTGCGCCAGCGGCAAAAACGAGGGTTGCAATTCCTTCAGCTTGTACATAAGCAATATGGCGTGGATAATTATTTTTATCAGCAATATACTCAGTTAATTCATCAATAAAATGTTTAATCTCACGAGCTGTAGCCGTGCGGAATGCGTAGGATGTACCTGAGCTTTCACGTAGTAATAGTCGAAATACATTTGGGCTATGGGTAATAAATTCAAAGAATGTATTGATTGATATGACAATTACGCTACCACCATTTTCAAGGCGTTTACGGGCTTGGCGCATTAGTTGACGTAGCATTAACCCAGCCTCATCAACCATTTCTAGACCTAGTTCATCCATGTCTCGAAAGTGGCGATAAAACGATGTTGGTGCAATGCCCGCTTCTCTTGATACTTCTCTTAAGCTTAGATTGGAAAAACTTTTTTCTGCACTCAGTTGATTAAAGGCCGCATTAATTAAGGCTCGTCTTGTTTTCTCTTTTTGAATTGCTCGAATGCCTGCCATGTTATCTCCGGTTTTACTGAAGGATTGCTGTTATAATATGACTAATTTTGCTTGCAATACGTTCGTAACGCATTTTCAATGGTGAACCAGGTCGATAAGCCAAGGTAATAGAACGAGAAGGTTCTGGTTCACAAGGTAAATATTTGACTCCAGTTCGATTCCCTTCATTACGTACGGCTAATTCTGGCATTAAGGTCATTCCTGCATTTGCTGAAACCATATTGCGTAATGTTTCAAGGCTAGTAGCTTGAAAATGCGTATTTTCTTTTGCGCCAGCGGTAAAGCAATAGCCTAGAGCTTGATTGCGTAAGCAGTGACCATCATCTAACATTAACATTTCACAACCTTTGAGCTTTTCCATTTGCATATGTTTCCATTTAGCCCAAGGGTGCTCTTCAGAAATAGCAAGTAACATTTTTTCTTTAAAAAGTGGTACTTCAATAAATGCTTCTGTTTCGGGAACGCTAGCAAGAATAGCACAATCTAAACGACCATTTTCTAGTTGTTCTAAAAGTTGGTGAGTTTGCGCTTCATATAAAAATAGCTCTAAATCGGGAAAGGCTTGTTTTAACGCAGGCATAATATAAGGCAGTAGGTAAGGCCCGAGAGTTGGGATGATTCCAATATGCAATGGGCCGGTCATTTCTTTACCTTGATTGCTTGCCATTTCTTTGAGTATTTTTACTTCCCTTAGTATGGTACGAGCTTGTTCTACAAGACCTAGTCCCGATTGAGTAAAAAGAACTTTGCGGCTAGTTCGTTCTAATAAAATAATGCCCAGTTCATCTTCCAACTTGCGGATTTGCCCACTTAGGGTTGGTTGGCTAACGTGGCAGGCATCTGCGGCTCGGCGAAAATGTTTGTGTTCGGCGAGCGCCACTAAGTATTCTAAATCACGGATATTCATCGTTTCCTCTGCTTTCCTCATCATAGAAAGGAGCAATTAAAAGAATAGGTATTAATCGTTTGTAACTATATCACGATTTTCACTATAATTCACCCCGTCAATAAGAAATCATTATTTTAATCGTAATAGGAGAAAGATTATGACAGCAACAATGGAAGGAAAAAAAGTTCCTCAAGTAACATTCCATACTCGTCAAGGCGATCAATGGGTTGATGTAACCACTTCAGATTTATTTGATAACAAAACGGTCGTGTTATTTTCATTACCCGGTGCGTTTACCCCAACTTGTTCATCAACACACTTACCACGTTATAACGAATTAGCGTGTGAATTCAAAGCCTTAGGTGTGGACGATATTATTTGTTTATCTGTAAATGACACTTTCGTAATGAACGCGTGGAAAGCGGATCAAGAAGCAGAAAACATCACTGTAATCCCAGATGGTAACGGTGAATTCACTGATGGTATGGGTATGCTTGTTGATAAAGATGACCTTGGCTTTGGTAAACGTTCTTGGCGTTATTCAATGCTTGTGCGCAACGGCGTGGTGGAAAAAATGTTCATCGAGCCAAATGAGCCGGGTGATCCGTTCAAAGTGTCTGATGCAGATACAATGATCAAATACTTAAAACCTGATTGGCAAGCAAAACCTTCAGTGTCTATCTTCACTAAACCGGGCTGCCCATTCTGTGCGAAAGCAAAAGGTTTGTTAAAAGAGAAAGGTTACACCTTTGAAGAAATCGTATTAGGCCGCGATGCAAGCACCATCTCTGTGCGTGCGATTACGGGTAAAACCAGCGTGCCACAAGTATTCATCGGTGGGGAGTACATTGGTGGAAGCGATGATTTAGAAAAATACTTCGCGAACTAATAAACCATTGACTCCATAGCATAAATTAGAAACTTCTTATAAAAACCTTTGGCTAATTCTTGTGATTAGCCTTTTTTATACCTTTAATAGTGCGGCGGTGGGGTTTCTTCTGCTTGGCTTGCAATATTAGATGGCTGCAAATCTTTTAACTTCGCGGCTAAATGACGCAGCTGTAACTGCATTTTCTCAAGTATAAATTGTTGTTCTACCAAGGCTTGGTTTAATTCTTCAATGGCGTGTTCCTGAAACGCCACTTTTGTTTCTAATTCGGCAATTTGTTTTGCTTGCTCAAGTTGAATTTGCATAAATAATCCTTCGTGTTATGTTTAAAATGTATAATGAATTATCAACAGACCCATAAATAATGGTTGTTAAATTGCTCAATACAATTTAACCTATCAAACATTCTGACTCATTATAAAGGATGATAAACAATGTTAAAAATTCAAAAATTCTCTCTTATCACACTTGCATTAAGTGCGGTGGTTTCTGGCTCAGTTTTTGCCGATCAAGCAACGGACAAAAAATTCAATGATGAAGCCTCTTATGTGGTGGGTTATGCTACAGGAAAACAATTCCTTGAAACCTTAATCAACGATCAAAAAGATGTGATCAGCTATGACAAAGTCCGCGTATTACAAGGCGTGAAAGATGCGTTAGACGGTAAAGCTGATTTAACTGATCAACAAATCCAAGAAAAATTAAAAATGATTGGCGACAAAGTGTATGAAGCACGCCAAGCGAAAGTTCAAGCCGAAAATGAAAAATTTACCGCTGACTTTATGAAAAAAGATGGTGCGAAAAAAACTGCTTCAGGCTTAATGTATCGTATTGAAAAAGCTGGTGAAGGGGCGGCGCTCAAACCTGATGATATGGTAAAAGTGCATTACACAGGAAAATTAGCCGATGGCACTGTGTTTGACAGTTCCGTAGAACGTGGTCAGCCAGCAGAATTCAAATTAAATCAAGTCATTAAAGGCTGGACAGAAGGGCTTCAGTTAGTGAAAAAAGGCGGCAAAATTGCCCTGCTTATCCCAGCAGATTTAGCCTACGGAAAACAAGGTTCAGGCCCAATTCCACCTAACTCAACCCTTTATTTTGATGTGGAAGTATTAGACGTTACCCCTGAGAAAAAATAAAAAAAAACACCGCACTTTGTATCCATTGAAAGAAAAGTGCGGTGGATTTTTCCATTATTTTGAGATAAACCCAATGCTAACGGATAGACGCCCTTTTACTGATGAAGATCGTGCGATTTTAAATTCCTATGTGGCGGTGGTGGACGGCGTGAGTGCATTAATCGGCAGTCATTGCGAAATCGTGCTGCATTCTCTCGAAGATTTTGAACATTCTGCCATTTGCATTGCCAACGGGCATAACACCCACCGCAAAGTAGGATCACCGATCACCGATTTTGCCTTAAAATCGCTCAAAACAATGCAAACGGAGAATGTTTCTAAGCCTTACTTTACCCGTGCGAAAGGCACAGCGTTGATGAAATCCGTCACCATCGCCATTCGCAATCAAGAAAAACGTATTATTGGTTTGCTGTGCATTAATATTAATTTAGATGTGCCGATGACCCAATTTATCCAAGCACTTATGCCGCCTGCAGAGCAACAGTCAGCTTCTGAAGTGAATTTTGCCAGCTCGGTGGAGGAACTGGTTAGTCAAACCATCGAACAAACCGTAGAAGAGATCACCGCTGATCGTTTAGTGGCGAACAATAATAAAAATCGCCAAATTGTGCTTTCGCTCTATGAAAAAGGCATTTTTGACATCAAAGATGCCATCAATTTGGTGGCGGAGCGTTTGGATATTTCACGCCATACGGTGTATTTGTATATTCGCCAAATCAAGCAAGATGAGATGAAATAATGCGCTATGTGATCGCGGTAAAACAGGCTGTTTATGGCTCACAAGGGGCATTTTTAGCCTATCAACTTGCTCACGCCTTGCTTGAGAAAGGGCATCAAATCAGTCAAATCTTTTTTATGCAAAATGGCGTAAGTAACGGCAATGGTTTTGTGTATCCCGCCAATGATGAATTTCATTTACAACAGCATTGGCAAGCCTTGAGTGAGCAGTATCGTATCCCTTTGCATCTTTGCATTGCGGCTTCGCAACGCCGTGGTGTGGTGGACGTGTTAAGTAGCAAAGATAAACAGCAAGACAATCTGGCAGAAGGCTTTGTGTTAGCTGGACTAGGTGAATTTAGCCAAGCCGTGCTGCAAGCAGATCGAGTGATAACCCTATGATTAAATTGGCTTTTGTGTTTACCCAACCGCCTTACGGTACAGCCACTAGCCGAGAAGGCTTAGACGCACTCCTTGCCGCCACCGCCTTTTGTGATGAAAGTGAAATTGCGGTATTTTTTCTTGATGACGGGATTTTCAATCTCATCGCCAATCAACAAAGTGAAAAAATCTTACAGAAAAATGTCAGTCAACCTTTCAAATTACTGGAATTATACGACATCGAACAGCGTTACCTGTGTCAACAGTCCGTACAAGCCTTACATCTTGAAAAAGCAAATTGGCTACTGGATTGCGAAATATTGCCCCGTGCGGCGTTAATGGAAAAATTACAACAAGCAGAAAAAGTGTTGACCTTTTAATATGTTTTTCATTCTTTCTTTAAGGAATTATTATGCTTTATACTTTTGCCAAAGCCGATTACGATAGCCAAACCTTGGCTCGCTATTTTGCGCATTTTACTGAACAAGATTGCCTTATGTTATGGCAAGACGGCGTACTACTCCCTTTCAAGCATCGCGAACTTTTCTGCCAATTAGCTGTGCCTTGTTATGCACTAGAAAATGACATCTACGCTAGAAATCTCCAAAAAATCGCACCGCACTTTGTTAATCCAGATAAAAATAATGAAAGTAAAGTGAAATTGATTTCTTTGTTGGATTTTGTGGATGTGACGGAGAAATACTTTCCACAAATTGCAATTTAATAGATCAATAACAAAAAATAAGGCACACCCTGAAAATAAAAGCGTGCCTTTTATATTGTGAATATTTGTATTTAATAGTAAGAGTGCTCACCACGTTGGTGTTCGGTAATGTCTTTTGCCCCTTTTAATTCATTTGGGAATAGGCTGACCAGCTGTTTTTCAACGCCATCTTTTAGGGTTACATCGACCATTGAACAACCATTACAACCTCCACCAAATTGTAAAATTGCATAACCATCTTCTGTCAGATCAATTAAAGTGATATGCCCACCATGCCCCGCCAGTTGTGGGTTAATTTGGGTTTGAATGACATATTCTACGCGTTCAATTAAAGGCGCATCGTCTGCCACTTTACGCATTTTGGCATTAGGGGCTTTAAGGGTAAGCTGTGAGCCTAATTCTTCCGTGACATAATCAATTTCCGCGTCTTCCAGAAACGGTAAGCTTACTTCATCAACAAAGGCGGAGAACGTATCATATTTCATTTCGGTATCAGTGGCTTCCACGCTGTTTGGCGGGCAGTAAGATACCCCACATTCCGCACTTGGTGTACCGGGGTTAACTACAAAAATGCGGATATTTGTGCCTTCTTCTTGCTGATCTAATAAACGGCGAAAGTGAGTTTGTGCCGCTTCAGAAATAGTAATTTGTTGCATTATTTATTCCTCAGTAATACTTGAGTTAGATAGTCAGGCATAATACCGCTAGATAGACTTTTTTTCCACTTTTTCTTTTATTCGGTGTTTTCTATAATCAATGGATTGTTAAGTGTGGAAAGCCCGTGCTAATCCCCAAACTTGAATATTTTCCACCCCTAACTGACGAAAGTGTTTGGCGATTTCATTTAACGTTGAGCCTGTGGTGATCACATCATCGACCAATGCAATAGAACGATAATTTATCCTTTGGTTGGCAAACTTAAAGGCCTGCCTTAAATTTTGCTTGCGCGCCTTAGCGTTTAAACCAAGCTGAGGCGGTGTACGTTTTATCCGTTGAATAAATTGCGAATGGCAAGGAATATTCAGCCATTTAGCTAAATGTTTAGCTATTAAATGTGATTGGTTATAACCCCGTTTCCATTGACGGAAATGATGTAATGGAACTGGAATAACTATCTCTGGGATACGAATAAAGTGTTGTCGTTTAGCATCTATGACTGCAAGTAAGAGTAATCGTGCTAGGGTTTTATCAAGCCAGAATTGGTGCTGGAATTTGAAATTTTTTATTATTTCAGACAAAGGTGGTGTATAACGCCCAATCACGACCATTTGATCCCAATATGGTCTTGAGTTGAGACAACATCCACAGTGCAAAACGTAATTTGAGGTAGGCATTCCACAGCAACCACAATAAGTATAGCGTTCAATAGTACGACTGCATTTCGAACATAACCCTGCATTCTGTATTGATAAAATTTGATGGCATAATATGCATCTAAAAGCTAAAAAATTCATAAAATTTTTACCGCACTTTTACTTTAACAGGATTTAATTTAAGAGAGCGGCTCAACAAGTAAACTTTTTGCAATTAATTTTTCGATCTTGATCGCAATAATGGTAAACTTTGGTCTAAATTTTAGACAAAGAGAGTAAAGAAATGACAGAGAGTTATCCTCTTCAACATAATAATCACCAGCAAATCAAAGCGGTATTTTTTGATATTGATGATACCTTGTTTCGCAAACATAACGGATTTTTGCCTGAAACTGCCAGACTTGCTATTCAAAAATTGCAAGATAATGGTATTTTAGTTGGCATTGCCACTGGGCGTACACGTTGTGCTTTTCCTGAAAAAATCAATCAAATGATTGAGCAACAACACATCGATACCTTTGTAACAATGAATGGGCAATATGCTGTTCATCAAAATAACGTGATAGAAAAGCACCCACTGCAGCCTCATAAAGTGCGAAAATTAGTGAGTTTTTTTGATGCACATAAAATTGCTTATGCCTTTGTAGCAAGTGATAAAGTGTGTGTTTCTGAAATTACCCCAAGATTAAAAGAAGCGCTTGATCCGATCACCACAACTTACCAAGTGGATAAAACTTTTTTTGAACATAATGAAGTGTTTCAAGTGTTGGCTTTTTATGCTGATGATCAGGATGAATTGGTAGCCCAAGCACATATTTTAGATGATCTCAAAAGTGTGCGTTGGCACGAAAACTCGGTGGATATTTTCGATGCAGAAGGCTCAAAAGCCCGTGGTATTGCGGCTATTGCACGTCATTTAGGTTTTACTTTAGAAAATGTTATGGCTTTCGGCGATGGTTTAAATGATATTGAAATGCTAAAATCCGTTGGTATTGGCGTTGCAATGGGGAACGCCCACGAAGAATTGAAAAAAGTGGCGGATCAGGTCACTAGTGAATTAGAGCAAGACGGGATTTATCAAGGGCTACGGAATGCGGGGTTGATCGAATAATACACGATTAACCTTTAAGTTTTATGGTATAGCTCCTGCGATTATAAGGTTTGATTACGTTATTGGACAAATCAAACAATATAGTTTTGTATAAAAATGTAAGGACAATTATGGCTACTTTACAAAATGTTCTTGATGAACCAAACAAAAACACCATTTTTATGGTGTGGAATTTCCACGATGGTGTGGACGTAAAACCTGCGTTCCAACAACTTTGCGGATTAATTGGCAATCTTAATAATTCGGCGAAAACCCGTTTTCCCGATGCTAAAGCCAGCGTAGTAATGGGCATTGGATACGATGCGTGGCTGCGTCTTGATTTGCCAAAGCCATTGCCAAAAGAGCTTGCACCTTTTGAACCAATTAAAGGCGCAAAATATACTGCCGTGGCAACCCGTGGCGATTTGCATTTCCATATCCGTTGCGATCAACCAAGCTACTGCTTTGATATTGCACAAAATATCACTGATGTATTACACGATGTGGCGAAATGTGTGGTGGATATTCAAGGCTTCCGCTATTGGGACGGACGCAGTATTCTTGGCTTTGTGGACGGCACAGAAAACCCACACGATCCAGAAGACCGCATCTTATTCGGCACCGTAGGGGAAGAAGACCCAGCTTACCAAGGCGGTAGCTATTTGTTCGTACAAAAATATGTTCACGATATGCAAGCGTGGCGTGCGCTACCATTAAGCGAGCAAGAAAAAGTGTTTGGCCGCTCTAAAGCAGATGACATTGAAATGGACGATGATACCAAACCCGCTAACAGCCACAGCGCATTAGCTAACGTGGGTGATGATCGCAAAGTCATTCGAGACAATATGCCATTTTCTGCTAACGGCGAAGCGGGAACTTATTTCATTGCTTATGCCAACACTTTCAGCACCGTGCAAGCAATGTTAAACAATATGTTTATCGGCAACCCTGTAGGTAACTACGACCGCTTACTTGATTTCAGCCGCACTCACACAGGTTCGCTTTTCTTTGTACCAACCTTAGATATGTTGGATGAATTTGCGGAGTAATTGTCTCCAATAAATTAAGAGCCACATAATGTGGCTCTTAATCTTTAGGTTTAAAATTATCTGAATTTATCTAATACCCTGCTACTTTTCCAACCCTCATTAGTTAGGATCAAGACTGTACGTTGCTGCTTTTCAATTTTATCTAAACGTCGTTCAAATAATTTTTCTAATTCACTATCATTTGCCCAAGGCGCAACATTTTCATAATCTACTGTATAATTAACTCGCGAGATCTTTTCTCCTGAGTTAGTTTCACTTGGTTCAGTAAAAGTTCCTACGGAAGCCAGTTTTAATATGCCTGTACAAAATTCACCCCGAGAAAACATACTACCTGAATTAAAAAAAGCTTTACCTTGTTCTGTAACATTATAAACATTGACGTTAAGTACTTTTTTAGTTCCCCAATCTACTTTTTCAAATTTATCTGCTTTTTGGGTAAGTAATCCCAACTTAACAAGATAATTCGCTTTTTCAAGCGATTCTTGAGTGTGTTGATCTGGCTTATCAGTATTTAAAACTAATGTCGCAGTATGGAGCGGAGACTTTTCAGAAACATATTCACCAGAAGGTAAAGAAAGACAAATCGCGGGTTTATTCTGTAAGGAAAGTTGTTCTTCAATGGCTTTCGCAAAATTTTCTTTATTGGCAGCTTTTGGATCGCTACAAGCGGTTAAAAATAGACTTGCAAAAAGAGTGGGAAAAATTAGTTTATTGACGATTGACGATTGACGATTGACGATTGACGATTGACGATTGACGATTGACGATTAGGCATTTTATTCTCCTTACTTTAGTTGTAAATAATTCTTGTATAATAAATGCAAGAATTATTCTAGCAAACGGTTTCTAAAAGGCAAGGTATTCAATTAAAAATGCGTATTTACTATATCAAAACTTCAAATAAAACCCTTTCGTCAGTGCCACAAAGTCAGGGTGGTATTGATTGTTTTCGTCATAAATAATCAGTTGTGAATGCTGCATTGGCGCGGGCTGTTTGCGGAAAGTGAGCAGCAGGCGTTGTGCGGGCTTGCCGATTTTTGTGATCACATCACATTGTTCTGTGCAATAAAGTGCGGTGCTTTTTTGCAAGATTTTTCCAGCTTCATAGGGTAGGATAAATTGAATTTTCCCCTGTTCATTTAAGCATTGTGCTGCCACATTGAGCCAGTCGTTATGGCTTTGTTCAAGGGTGTAGCGGGCAAGATCACGTTGTGCGTTTTTGCAAGCCTGTGCAGGTTCAAAATAGGGCGGATTAGCCACAATTAAATCAAAAAAGTGCGGTGGATTTTGTGCGAATTTTGCAATATCCATTTGATATAGCGAGATTTTCTCAGCCCAAGGGGAAGCTTGAATATTTTCCTGTGCTTGTTCTGCCGCAGCATTATCAAGCTCTACCGCACTAATATGACAATCTTGCTCCGTACGTTGTGCCAACATTAACGCAATTAACCCCGTGCCTGTGCCGAGATCTAAAAGTTTTTTTGCCCCTTGAATATCTGCCCAAGCGCCAAGCAAAATGCCGTCAGTTCCCACTTTCATCGCACAGCGATGATGATTAACCTGAAACTGCTTAAAGCGAAAGCCTTGATTTTTCTTTGCCATAAACTTCCCAAAAATTGACCGCACTTTACACCTAAAGTACGGTATAATCTGCACTTATTTTCCTAATAGTAACAATAAATATGAACTTAGCACAATTTGAAGAATTGGATCTCGCACCAGAATTATTAAAAGCCTTAGCGAAAAAAGGCTATCAACGCCCCACTGCCATTCAGTTGGAAAGTATTCCAGCGGCAATGGCGGAGCGAGATGTGCTAGGCTCAGCGCCGACTGGTACGGGAAAAACCGCCGCTTTCTTATTGCCTGCCTTGCAACATTTGCTGGATAATCCACGCCGTAAACCCGGCACGCCAAGGGTGTTGGTTCTCACCCCAACCCGTGAGTTAGCGATGCAAGTGGCAGAGCAAGCGGAGCAATTAGCGCAATTTACCAACCTTGATATCACCACTATCACAGGCGGTGTGGCGTATCAAAATCACGGTGAAGTGTTTAACAGCAACCAAGATTTGGTGGTCGCCACGCCAGGGCGTTTGTTGCAATATATTCAAGAAGAAAATTTTGATTGTCGCGCAGTAGAAATTCTGATTTTTGATGAAGCGGATCGAATGCTGCAAATGGGCTTTGGACAAGATGCGGAAAAAATTGCTGCTGAAACCCGCTGGCGTAAACAAACCTTGCTGTTTTCTGCTACGTTGGAAGGGGAGCTGCTAATGGATTTTGCTGGGCGATTACTCAATGATCCCGTGCAAATTGATGCTGAACCAAGTCGCCGTGAGCGTAAAAAAATCCAACAATGGTACTATCACGCAGACAGCGATGAGCATAAAGTGAAATTGCTCGCCCGTTTTATTGAGCAGGAAAAGGTGAGCAAAGGTATTATTTTCGTTCGCCGTCGTGAAACCGTGCGAGAGCTTTCCGACACCTTGCGCAAACGTGGTATTCGTAGCACCTATTTAGAAGGGGAAATGGCGCAAACGCAACGCAATAATGCCATTGATAAACTCAAAAATGGCGTAGTAACCGTGCTGGTTGCCACCGATGTAGCCGCACGTGGGATTGATATTGATGACATCAGCCACGTGATGAATATGGATTTGCCTTACAGCGCAGACACGTATTTACACCGCATCGGACGCACCGCCCGCGCAGGCAAAAAAGGGGTGGCCGTGTCTTTCGTAGAAGCCCACGATTATAAACTGCTCGGCAAAATTAAACGTTACACCGAAGAGTTGCTTAAACCACGCATTATCGAAGGTTTAGAACCGCGCACCAAAGCTCCGAAAGATGGTGAAGTGAAAAGCGTCAGTAAAAAACAAAAAGCGCGTATTAAGCAGAAACGAGTAGAAAAGAAAAAATCAGAACAGCAGAAAAAAACTAAACTCCGCCATAAAGACACTAAAAATATTGGTAAACGCCGTAAACCTAAATTACAAGGAAATGAGCACGAGGGAAAATAATCATTTAAAAGTATTTTGACAGCTATTTTCTGGATATGAAGATTATTTTTTCAGACGTTTGCGTTTTCTGTGATAAGTAAAATGTGGTGTATTTTGTTTTTCTTTATGATGGCGAACGGCAATAGGATTCCCTTCTGATAATTGATGCTGTTTAATGCGGCGGCGCCCTAATAAATAATGAATGGAGCTAGCAAATAGTCCCCCAGCTAGAAAAACAATAATCAGTTCACCATAAAGGCGGTTAAAAATTTGATTAATTTTACCTTGTGTTGTTTGACCATATTTATGGTTAAATGTGACACGGAGAAAACCTTCAACGCCATTCATAGAATAAATTGGTTCGACAATTTGTTGGTTTGGACGCTCTTCTAGCTTTGTTTCGGTTAATCCTAATTGTTGACGTAGCTGGGTAGAATTCGAACTTTGCGCTAATAATTCACCTCGTGACGAGTAAATAGAAGCATCAATAATAAAATTTTCTTTAACAAAATTATCTAAATTTTCGGTTAATGATTCTGATGTAGTTTGGTTGATCAAAAGCCCAAATAAATTTGCTTGTTGGCGAACTAATAAATGAGAAAGATGAGTAACTTGGTTCACACTTGCTAACTGTGAACCTAACTTAAATTGCTGTACGCCAAATAAGATCACACCAATAGTGGTGAGACCAAATAGAATGATCATACTGAACATGACGATTTTTAGCACTTTTTGTTTGATAAGTTGCACGTTATTTTTCCTAAAATTTGAGAAAGTAGGCTAGAATAAGACATTATTTTAGTCTATTTATAGTTTGACGGCATAATAAATCATCCAAAGACCGATAATTTACAGGATTTTCTATGCAAACACAAAATCTCAGCCAGTTACAACAATATTATCCTAACCAGCCTTGCTCACTGCAAAAGGGGCTGACTGTTTCTGCAGGACAGGATTATTTTATGCTTTATGGCGAAAGCTTAGATCTTGCCAAATTACAGCAATTTCAGCAAAAGTGCGGTGAAAATTTTACGATTTTTTCCTATTGGATTGAGGCGCATAACCTTGCAGTACTGTTGCAAGGTTATTGGCAAGCACAATGGCAAGAATATGCTCATCAGTTAGAAGTGGATATTGCCTTGCTCAATTTTTCCGCTCGTTTGCAGAAAAAAGGCTTATTAGTGATGGATATGGATTCTACCGCCATTCAAATTGAGTGTATTGATGAAATTGCGAAATTGGCTGGTACGGGTGAGCTGGTATCTGAAATTACAGAACGTGCAATGCGCGGTGAATTAGATTTTGAGCAAAGCCTGCGCCGTCGTGTGGCAACGCTAAAAGGTGCGAAAGAACGCATTTTGCAACAAGTGCGAGAAAAATTGCCGCTGACTTCAGGTTTAGTGGAAACCATTCAAGGGTTGCAAAAATACGGCTGGCGAACCGCCATTGCGTCAGGTGGTTTTACTTATTTTGCGGATTATTTAAAAGCAGAATTAGGCCTTGATTCCGCGGTTTCCAACCAATTTGAGATTGTGGACGGTATTTTAACTGGTGAAGTGCAAGGGGCTGTGGTGGACGGACAATATAAAGCGGAGACTTTGCTTCAATTGAGCGAACAATATCATATTCCAATGGAAAACACCGTTGCTATTGGCGATGGGGCAAATGATTTACCAATGATGAAAGTTGCCAATCTTGGTGTGGCATTCCACGCCAAGCCGAAAGTGCAACAACAGGCACAAATTGTGGTAAACTTTGCGGACTTAACCGCCCTACTATGTATTTTAGGTGCGAATGACCGAATAATGAAAAACGAGGAGTAATTATGCCTTCATTTGATATTGTTTTTGAATTAGACGCACACGAAGTGCGTAATGCGGTAGAAAATGCCAACCGTGATTTAGCCAACCGTTGGGATTTTCGCAACGTGCCTTCTTCTATCGAATTAAACGAAAAAAATGAAACCATTAAAGTGGCGAGTGAGTCCGATTTCCAAGTGGAGCAGCTGGTGGATATTTTGCGTAATGCTTGCATTAAGCGTGGCATTGATTCTGCGTCATTAGATATTCCTACGGAATATGAACACAGCGGTAAAACGTTCAGCAAAGAAATTAAACTGAAACAAGGTATCGAAACGGATATGGCGAAAAAACTCACCAAGTTGATCAAAGAATCCAAGCTCAAAGTACAAACCCAAATTCAAGGAGATCAAGTGCGTGTAACGGGGAAATCGCGTGATGACTTGCAAGCAGTGATCCAACTGGTGAAAAATGCCGAGCTGGGCCAACCGTTCCAATTTAATAATTTTAGAGATTAAGAACGATTCTAAAAAAAAGGTCGCCCTTTTGCTCGGCGACCCTTTTTATTAGTAAATACTGAAAGCTTGAATATAAGGCAATTTTCCTCTAGCGAGCATTTTTTCGATCCCACTTTGGTGATTTGTTCCTAATCCTTTTAACTCAAAGTTTATCCCAATGGCGTGATCATAAATCACTTCATTGCTTTTTTGCCCTTCTTTGCTAGTTACATAACGACGTGCACCAACGCTTACGGACCAGCAGCAAGTGTTATATTTCACACCGAGATATTGCTCAACGGGTTTTTTCAAAGCCAGATCTTGGTAGTAATGCCCAACCACAGCCCATCTGTCGGCAATTTCCCACGCTGCCACTAAACCAAGCTGTTTAATATCTTGATTATACGCATTTGCGCCCGTGAGATTTTGGTCGATATATTCTTGGCTTGCATAACGATAACTTAGCTGAATCAGATTATTGCCACTTGGGTTATATTCCAATACGGTATTTGCAAGGGAGGTTTGGTGCAAGCTGGTATCATATTGATAGCTACCACGCCAATTCCATTTTGGACTAATACGCCAGTTGCTTTCTAATGACCAAGATGAGGTGGAACGATCACTGCTATTGCTTGGATTATTATCAATACGCGAATCGTTGAGATAATAAATTTGCCCTAAAGACAGGTTAAAACGTTCGTTGCCTTCTTGATCGTAAAAACGCGTTGTTCCCCCTAAGGTGAACTGATTTGCTGATGCGATACGGTCTAAGCCACTATAACGGCGATCACGGAATAAGGAAAAATAATCTTGTTGCAATAAGGCAGAATCATAACCAAAACCAAGATATTGACTATTTAATTTTGAGCCGATATTACTTTGATCCTTATAAGGACGATAAAGATATTGAATATGAGGTTCAATAGTTTGCGTATAGCCGTCAAACAAGGTTTCTTTGCTGGCAAGCAAGGTTTGCAAATCCACTTTCACTTGTGGCAACACGCGGGTTACAGAGCGTTCAATCTCTTCTGCATTTTGCCCTTTCCCTTTGGTTTGATTATAGTGCGTTGCGTAAAGTTTGGTTTCAATATTCAAACTGCCATAACGATTCGCAAGGGGAATATTAAGGCTTGGCTCAATGTGATAACGCCACGCTTTTGGCATTAAGGCGCTGTCATTCTCAAAACGAGAAATTTGTGAGAATAAACGGAAATCCATTAAACCGTTAGCAAGTCCATCACGATAATAATTAAAATCTAGCTGTGGAAAAACGCGGTAAGGCCCAATATCCACATCATCAAATACTTGGAATTGCTTCGCCGATAGGGAGAAATTGTAGTTTGGTTGATAGTAGGCTATGCGGAAATTTTGATCGGCATAACCGTCCGTGCTGCGTCCGTAAGCGGAATCAAAATCTGAGAAATAACGCTTATCGCTGACTCGGGTGTAATCCACGTTTAAACGCCAATTTTGTAAGAAACTGGAACTGTGTCGCCAGTGGAATAAATGGCGTGAGCGATTATCTTCTTGGTACTCATCATAGCGATCACTGCCTACATATTCGCCCGCAATTAACCCTTCGCCAAGCTGTGTGAGATAGCGTGCTTCACCATTAAATTGCCAGCCACGTTTTGACATATATTTTGGTGTTACCGTCATATCAAAATTGGGTGCAATGTTCCAATAAATAGGCTGTGCATACCAATAACCATCACGGCTAGACGTTCCTGCACTTGGAATGAGCAAGCCTGAACGACGGCGGTCGCCAATTGGCAGTTGTAAATAAGGTGTATAGAAAATTGGCACACCGTGAACTTTAAAGCGCGCGTGCCACATTTCAGCATATTCTTCTTGGATATGCTGACGCATTTCAGAGGCTTCAATCGTCCAGCTATTGTCATCAGGCAAACAAGAAGTAAAGGTGGCGTTTTTCAATAAGCGATAATCATTGCGTAGCTCAACGTGCTGTGCTTTACCACGCCCTTGACGGCCAACAAATTGGTAATCAGTGCCTTCTACATCCGCATCTTTAGTATTCAGGTTAATCTTGGCGGAATCACCTAATAGATTGATTAGATTATCTTTATAATCAAAGCCATTTTTCGCATAGGCAAAGCGTTGCAGATGTTGCCCCTCACCCGTTTGAATCACTTCCGCCACTTGCGTTTTTAAATGGCGATTGCCTTGTTGAATATCCACGTCCCCTTCGTAACGTGCATTAACAGGCTGATTTAACTCTGCGCGATCGGCTTCAATATAAACTGGCAATTCGTTTGGATCGCCTTGCACCACTTCCCCTTGAAACTGTGGTACGCCAGCTAAACATTGCTGCTGCAAACTTGCCCAACTTGGCGCGCTATAAAGTGCGGTCAAAATTGAGAAAGAAAGCATTGTGTAGTAATTTTTTTTCATTAATAACCCATTTTGTTTTTAGGTGTAGAAATTAACCCGATTATAAAGAAAAACCGCTCAAAAAGCATTTTATTTATGCTTACAAAAACAGGTGTTGAGATGATCATTCACCAAGCCCATTGATTGCATAAAGGCATAACAGGTGGTTTCGCCCACAAAGACAAAGCCACGCTTTTTCAACGCTTTCGACAAATTTTTTGAGGTTTCGGTTTTTGCGGGTACGGCAGATAAATCCGGCACATCATTGATTTGTGGCTGATGATTAACGAATGCCCAAATAAAATCGCTGAAATTTTCACCGCACTTTTCCATCGCTAAATAGGCTTTGGCGTTTTTCGCAATGGCTTCTAATTTGGCGCGATGACGAATTAATCCCGCATTTTGCATACATTCATCAAGATCTTGTTCTGTCATCTGAGCAATTTTTTCAGGATCGAAATGAAAAAAGGCTTGCCGATAATGTTCGCGTTTTTTCAACACTGTGATCCAAGAAAGCCCTGCTTGTTGCCCCTCTAAACAAATTTTCTCAAATAATTTTAAGCTGTTATATTCTGGCTTGCCCCATTCATTATCGTGGTAATCTTGATAAATTGCCGAACCTTCTGCCCAACTACAACGTGTTTTCATTTTGTTTTCCTTATATTGTGATCCTGATCACAGATTTTATTTCCCTAAGGTTTTCTACCGCGCCAAATTTAATTTAGAATCTACCTATCAATACCAAAGCTAAAATAGCTATATGTGCATTGGTAAGATGTGATATTGTATGCGAACTTAACTAACAATCAAATGAGAGGTAACTATGACAACACAATTAGAAGCATTACGCGAAATGACCGTGGTTGTGGCAGATACAGGGGATATTGAAGCCATTAAAACCTACCAACCACAAGACGCCACCACCAACCCATCACTCATTTTAAGCGCCTCTGCTTTGCCTCAATATGCACCATTAATTGATGAAGCCATTGCTTATGCCAAAAGCAAAAGTGCCGACAAGGCACAGCAACTGATTGATGCAGAAGATAAATTAGCGGTAAACATCGGCTTAGAGATTCTTAAAATTGTGCCGGGACGCATTTCTACCGAAGTGGACGCACGTCTTTCTTACGATACGCAAGCGACTGTTGAAAAAGCGCGTAAATTAATTGTACTTTATAATGAAGCAGGTGTGTCTAATGATCGTATTTTAATTAAAATCGCCTCCACTTGGCAGGGGATTCGTGCAGCAGAAATCCTTGAAAAAGAAGGCATTAACTGTAATTTAACCCTTTTATTCTCAGAAGCCCAAGCGCGTGCTTGTGCGGAAGCGGGCGTGTATTTAATTTCTCCATTCGTGGGACGTATTCTTGACTGGTACAAAGCTAACAGCGATAAAAAAGAATACGCACCAGCAGAAGATCCGGGCGTCATTTCAGTGACTAAAATTTACAACTATTACAAACAGCACGGCTATCAAACCGTAGTAATGGGGGCAAGTTTCCGTAACGTAGGCGAAATTACTGAGCTTGCAGGTTGCGACCGCTTAACTATCGCGCCAGCGTTGTTAAAAGAATTGCAAGAGAATAACACCGCACTTGTGCGCAAACTAGATTACACTGGCGAAGTGAAAGCCAAACCACAACCGCTTACTGAAAGCGAGTTCTACTGGCAGCACAACAGCGATCCAATGGCAGTAGAAAAACTGGCTGAAGGCATCCGCAAATTCGCCATCGACCAAGAAAAATTAGAAGCGATGCTATTGGCGAAGTTTTAATTTGCTTTTTGCGATTCCTCCACTACCGTTTCGTGGAGGATTTATGAAAATAAATTTGTTATTTTTATTAAATTTAAAGAAAAAAACCACCCATTAAGGGTGGTAAATAACCTAAGGAACCAATTTTTTTAACAACGATAAATTGTATTTATCTGTTAAAAGGATACTAACATAACTTTACAAAAATTTACAAATGAAATTTTGAAAAATAGCTAAATTTTTTTATTTTTTCTGCCTGCAGAGAATTTTTGTTCAAAATACACACAAAAAAAGCCACCTAATTCGGTGGCAACATAATTTAAGGAATCAATTTATTAAAACAACTGCAAGTTGCTATACGATAAGACTAAATAAATTGATAAAGGTTCAAAAAAACTAGAATATTTTTTACATTAATTTACATAAGTAAAGTGTTAAAGGAAAGATTATGCCATTACTTGACAGTTTTAAAGTTGATCATACTAAAATGAATGCCCCTGCGGTACGCGTTGCCAAGATAATGTCTACACCAAAAGGTGATGATATTACTATTTTTGATCTACGTTTTTGTATTCCAAATAAAGAAATTTTACCGCCAAAGGGAATTCATACTTTGGAGCATCTTTTTGCTGGTTTTATGCGTGAGCATCTCAATAGCGACCAAGTAGAAATTATTGATATTTCGCCAATGGGATGTCGCACAGGGTTTTATATGTCTTTAATCGGTAAGCCGAATGAGCAACAAGTGGCACAAGCTTGGCTTGCTTCAATGAAAGATATCTTACAAGTACAAGATCAAAAACAAATTCCAGAATTAAATGAATATCAATGCGGTACTTACACTGAGCATTCTCTTCTTGAAGCCCATCAAATTGCACAGCGTATCCTTGAGTGTGGTGTTGGCGTAAATAAAAATGAAGATTTGCTATTAGATGAACGGTTATTCGCGCAATAAACATTGATCGTAGTAGATAATAATACAGGCGATGGAATAATTGCCTGTATTATTATCAAAAGTGCGGTCTATTTTTTGTTTAAATTTATTTGGTAAACCGCAAAGCCTAGTTCATCTTGCCCAACGTAATCCATTGGATATTGCGCTTTTTCCTTAATGAAGGCCTTTGCCTTATCGCTTGGAGACGTTTCCACTTGTACTTTCAATGGCTGAGTGGTGGCAATTGGGGCAAGTTTCCAGTTATTATCCGCAGAAGGGATTACTTCGCCTTTTTCTTTGGTGGTTTGGCTGATATAGTTCGCCAAAATTTGACGGTTTTCATCAGGGGAAGCAAAGACGATATGTGCATCACCCGTGCCAGGGAATTTGCCTGAATAAGCACGATAATTATTGGTCGCAATTAAGAATTGATCGCTATCTTGCACTGGCTTGCCTTGATAAGTGAGATTAACAATGCGTGATGCCTTGTCATTAATGAGCTTGCAGTCACCGTCATAACGGGCCGGCTGGGTAACATCAATTTCATAATTCACCCCGTCAATCACATCAAAATTGTAAGTACGGAAACCGTTCCAATTTAACAAGGATTGTGGTTTGTCGCTACTTGGATCGATTTGATTAAACATTCCTGCACTGCACTCAAGCCATTGTTTCAGTTCAGCACCACTTACTTTAACAATCACCAAGGTATTTGGGTAGAGATAGAGATCTGCCGCATTGCGGAAGGTGAGATCGCCTTTATCTACTTCCACATAAGCGCTTGGATCGTTTTTACGTCCACCGACTTTAAATGGCGCTGCCGCACTCAACACAGGAATACCCGCTAGATCAGGCAGATTTTTTACCACGTTTTCGGCGTAGGCTTGTTGCGCTTGGTTTACGATTTGTACCGTTGGATCATCTTGGAACAAGGCAAGGAAGCTATACATATTGTCAGAGGCTTTACCAATCGGTTGTGCTACAAAGGCGCGAGTGGCTTCGTGAATTGGGGTAAGTAATGCCGCAACTTCAGGGTGATTGCCCACAAGCGCTTTTTTCTTATCTGCATCATAAATCGGACGCAATGCTGCGCGGCCGTCAGTAACAAACCATTTACCGTTATGTTGATTTAAGGTCAGATCCACCACGCTGATATTATTTGCCCAATAACCCGCCATACTTTCTGGCACGCCATTCATTGTGCCTTTTTCAATATCCGCCCCTTTGCTGCTAGCAAATTCTTTGTTTGGAAATAAGCGGTGTGAATGGCCGAAAATCACGGCATCAATGCCTTTTACATCGGCTAAATGGAAAGCGGCATTTTCTTCACCTTCTTTGTAAGGTTCATCGGAAGGGCCGGTGTGTGCCAGTGCAACAATAATGTCAGCACCTTGAGCTTTCACGATTGGCACATATTTTTCTGCGGTTTTTTTAATATCGTAGGTTTTCACTTTGCCTTCTAAATTGGCTTTATCCCACACCATTACTTGTGGTGGCACAAAGCCAATATAACCAATTTTGATTTGATGCGTGTTGCCCGCATTATCTGTTACGCTTTTTTCTTGAATAAAATAAGGTTGGAAATAAGGCTGGTCATCGCTGGCTTTCACCACATTGGCGTTGATAATAGGAAAGTGGGCTTGCTTAATGGCGCGATCTAAATAATCTAAACCATAGTTGAACTCGTGATTGCCGATTGTTCCCACATCATAGTGCATTGCATTTAGGGCTAAAATGGACGGATTTGGCTTGCCCTCTTTATCTCCTTTAGCGGCTTGATAATCGGCAATCGGATTGCCTTGAATTAAATCGCCATTATCCACTAACACCGAGTTTTTCACTTCTTGACGAGCGCTTGCAATCAGGCTTGCAGCACGGGTAAAGCCGAATTTATCCGTAGGCGCATCTTTGTAATAGTCAAAATCGGTCAAAAAACCGTGAATATCCGTAGTGGCAATAATGCGCAACGCCACCTTGGTATTTTGCTCCGCCGCATTGAGTGATAAGCTGTTTACACTGAATAAACTTAATGCGCCAAGACGCAGGAATTTTCTTCTATCCATATTTTCTCCTTTCTATTTGTTGTAAGCTAAGCCTTTGGTATTGTACGCAAATTTTTGATTTCGCTCTACATTTTTGTAGAAAGTGCGGTGAGAAAAAAGAAAAAATAAAGCCCGAATATTTCGGGCTTCATTTGATTAACGATAAGGTTGATCTAATGGAACTTCAGGGTCTGGTTGACGTGTAATTCGATTACGTAAATCACGGCGAATAACCTCAATTGTCCAGAACCAGAAAATGTGGCCGACTAACTCAGAAATATGTTCGTATAATGGCCATTCTGCAACTGGTGGCGTTAAACCTAAGGCTGGGAATGTAATATAATGTACACAAATATCGGCAATCAAACCAGCACCAATACCTTGCCAGAATTTAATTTTAGGAAAGCGTTCAGCAACGATACAGTAGCCAATTGCAAATACTAAAGAAAATGTGATGTGTGTTACACCAATCCAGTTAAAACCATGATCTGCAAAAGTAAATACCGCTTCAGTTGGGTCGATACCGAAGTAATCGCGCAAGAAAACATGCGGAGGATTTAAAAATGCACGAGAACATACTTCTAATGCTTGTGAAGGGTCTTGGCAAGCTGCAACGAATAAGTCGAATGGACTACGTGGCGGAAACGGATGTTCTGCTCCCCATTTTACAAATGCAGAAATTAAACCTGCGATAACACCAACGAAAGCCGCAACGCCATAGCGACGGCGAGCTGGATTAGTTTGACTAAAAATACCTGACATACAGTATACTCCTTAAATGTTAATATATTGTTTTCATTCTATTTTAATATTTATTAAAATTTATAAAATAAATAGAATGAGCGCTTGAATTTTAAGCTTAATCTTAGAATAGTCAAGCGATTTATCACCATAACGAGTTAATTCTTAAGAGGTAATGAGATCTCATAAAAAATCACCACACTTCCCCCTTAATTTTAGCTATAATTTACCCATTATTCAGTTCAGATAAAGATGATAATGACAATTCATAATAAATTTCATTTGGAATGGGCGTGCCGACGTGGGATGTTGGAGTTAGATAAGCTGATTATGCCTTTTTTTCAGCAATATTTTGACCAACTCAGCGAACCACAAAAAGATACCTTTGTTCGACTGTTAGAGGCTACTGACCTAGAGTTATTTTCTTGGTTTTTTAACCGAAAACCCGCACCAGATCTTGAATTACAGCAAATGGTTTCCTATATACAAGAAAAATTATCAAGCTAATTTGATAAAAAGATTGAACTTTTACGATTTTCACCCCTCTAAGAGAACACGAGCTTGCTGTCTTGTGTATCAAGGCTTGTTAGAGGTGTATAAGAGGTTATATGACTGAACAGCTAACAGATCAGGCTTTGGTAGAAAGGGTACAGCAGGGAGATAAGAAGGCATTCAATTTGTTGGTATCGCGTTATCAAAATAAGGTGGCAGGGCTATTAACCCGTTATGTGTCGCCGAATGATATTCCCGATGTTGTACAAGAATCGTTCATTAAAGCGTATCGCTCCATTGAATCATTCCGCGGTGACAGTGCTTTCTATACTTGGCTATATCGTATCGCCGTGAACACGGCAAAGAATTATTTAACCGCACAGGGGCGTCGTCCGCCGAATGAAGATATTCTGGCAGATGAAGCAGAATCCTATGATGTGGGAACGAATTTACGGGACGTAGATACGCCCGAAAATCAGATGTTATCTGGTGAATTGAAGAAGATCATTTTTGATACCATTCATAGTATGCAAGAAGACTTAAAAACAGCTATCACCTTGCGTGAGTTAGAGGGACTAAGTTATGAAGAAATTGCTGATATTATGAATTGTCCAGTAGGAACGGTACGTTCGCGTATTTTCCGCGCAAGGGAGATTATCGAAAATAAAATTCAACCCCTTCTTCAAGGCTAGTACAACATTAGTAACATTAAATAAAAGAGAAAACCCTGGAGTTTACAATGCAAAAAGAGCAACTTTCCGCTTACATTGATGGCGAACAAATCAGCGAGGCAATGACAGAGAAACTTTGCCAAGACGCTGATTTACAAAAATCCTGGGCAAATTTTCATACTATTCGTGCAGTAATGCGTCAGGAAAGTAAAGTGTTATTAGGGGCGGATTTCACTGCAAAAATAGCGGACTTAATTGAGCAAGAAGAAATTATGGTGGCTGAACCTATGGTTTCTCAACCGATGCCAGAAGAAACAGCACAATCGCCATTTATGCAAAAATTGAAAGCTTGGTTGATGCCAATGACCCAATTTGCCGTGGCGGCCGGCGTGTGCTTAGTCGCGGTGATGGGGGTACAAAGTTTTATGGCTCACAGCGGAAAAGAAAGCCAAGATGCACCTGTATTGCAAACCTTGCCATTTAATAACTCGGTGCAAGAAGTAAGCTATAATGCGCCCTCTCAATCGGTGATAACGCCTGAGCAAATTGAACAAAAAAATAAACGTGTTGATTCAATGTTACAAAGCTACGAATTGCAAAAACGCATTTATGCGGATAGATTAAATTTGCAAAATCAGAAATAAGAATGAATGAAGTTTAGGTTATTCACCACCATTTTTGGTGGTGAATTTGTTTGTATCCTATGTGTGAATAACAATGTTAAAAACGATCAAAAAAATCACCGCACTTTCCTTAGTGCTACTTTCTGCAACCCCTTTATGGGCTGCTGAGCCTGATGCGGTACAGCCTCGCCAATTGCTAGAAGAAATGCAACAGGCCGGCTCTCATCTGAACTATGAAATTGCTTTCGTGCAGACTACGCCTAATATGGCTTCGCTACGTTATAGCCATATTCATCATAACGGCAAAACTTACGCGCAACTGCTCACGCTTGATGGAATGCCACAGCAAATTGTGCAACGTGATAATGTGGTAAGCTATTTTCAACCGAATTATTCTCCATTCTCGATTAATGCTAATCATATTGTGGATAGCTTGCCTGCCATTATGTGGAGCAATCTTGATGTACTGAAACAAAATTATGATTTTATCTATATAGGGCGTAACCGCGTGGCAGATCGTGTGGTAAGAACCATTCGTATATTGCCGAAAGATGATTTTCGCTATCAATATGTTGTGTTTATTGATGAACAAAGCCATCTATTACTACGCAGTGATGTGCTAGATCGAGAAAATAACCTATTAGAACAATTCCGTGTGGTGAACTTATATCAAATCCAACAATTTGATGATTTGTTCAATATTATTAATCATATGGGCTTTCCTGCATTGATTAACGATAAAACAACTTTCCAACCGAGCAAAGAAGCCTTTAATTGGCAGCCAGGCTGGTTACCAAACGGGTTTAAGCTGATTAATCGCAGTGTGGAAATGAATGGTGAAGAACGCATTGAAGCACAGCTTTACAGCGATGGATTATTTTCCTTTACGCTTTATCGGTCGGCGTCTATTTTACCAAATGAAGAAAAAAATGGTTGGTGGAATGGTACTAAAACTTTTTATAGCGAAACCTTTGGGGATAACGAATTTACTTTTGTTGGGCAATTGCCAATTTCCACAGCAAAAAGTATCGTGCGAGATATTAAGGTGAAGTAAATGCTAAAAGAACGTGCGGTGGTAATTTCTTACCAAGCTGGTATTGCAAAAGTGAAATGCCAATCGCAAACTGCATGTGGGAGCTGTGCAGCAAAGTCCACCTGTGGTTCCGCTGCATTGGCTGAACTTAATGGTACAGATAGAGCACATTTTTTTGATGTGGAAACTATCACGCCAGTGAAAGCTGGACAAATTATTGAAATTGGTTTAATGGAACGCTCGCTGATTTTTTCTAGTTTGCTAGCGTATTTTTTTCCTTTACTCACTTTATTACTTTCCACGCTGATCGCCGATCAGTTTTTCCAAGCCGAACTTTGGCAAGGCATTTTTATCGTTTTTTGCACCGCACTTGCTTTTGCTATTGTCCACCTTGTATCAAAATCTTGGCACAAAAAAGCCAGCTACCGTCCTATTTTTTTGCGTGTGCTCCAATAATTATTTCTCTTTTTTCCAGAAAATAAAACCGCTGTTAATTTGAAGGCGGCTTTATCTTTAGGATAAGAAAGGATCTCGTTTAGGCATTTGGATCAAAATTTACCGCACCTACATAGCCTAATTGTTGCCACGCTTCATAAACAGCTACAGCAACGGAATTAGATAAATTCATACTACGACTATTTTCTGTCATTGGAATACGGATTTTCTGTTCCATCGGCATTTCATCTAAAATCGCCATTGGTATCCCGCGGGTTTCAGGCCCAAACATAAGATAATCTCCTTCCTGGTAAGCTACTTGGCTGTGAGCTAAACGGCCTTTAGTTGTCATTGCAAATAAACGTTTAGGCTGCTCGCTAGCAAGAAAATTGGCAAAGGTTTTATGCTTTTTGATGTCAGCAAATTCGTGATAATCCAATCCAGAGCGGCGTAATCGTTTGTCATCCCAAGCAAAACCAAGCGGCTCAATTAAATGCAAGCGAAATCCCGTGTTAGCACAAAGGCGAATAATATTTCCTGTATTTTGCGGGATTTCTGGTTCATACAAAACAATATCTAACATAATTTTCCTTACTTAGCTGCCTATGTGAGAATTTTACTCTTGAATTTGGCAAGATCAAACTTGATCAGAAATTTTTCTTTTTTTATCGCTGTAACCAACCACACAAAGTGAGAAATTAGGACTTATGTTGAATTAAACGGAATTAAGTGGTCGGAAGTCTTATAGAATAAGGGGTTGAGAGAGTTCAGCCCCTTTTTTATTGAAAGAAATTTAAAGATGAGAAAATGAGAAAAATTAGCTGATTAGAGCCAGTTTAACCGCTTAAAGTGAGAAACACAGATCCAAATTTAAAAGCGTTTAAATGACGTTTAAATTTATATGATTAGCCTTTAACCATTTAGAGTTATATCACCTTGAAAAAACCAATAAACCTTTTTATTATCAATTCATTAGGTGCTTAAAAATCAAAAATAAGCACCTTAGATGCCTTTTTGTCTGAAACCTTAGGCTACGGCACAAACCTCAGCCGTGGTTTGGCTCTCTTTTTGTTCCTTTTCAGTCTGGATAGCCCATGCTTCAGCCGTTGCTAACAAGCCAACTCGTCTATCTTCATTACACCGCCTAAACGCACACACAAGCTGCCATTCGTCATTCGTTAAGCCTTCTGGTGGCTTAGGCGAAATAAAGCCTTGTGCCTTAGTTTCTAAGGCTTGTAGCTTGTTTTCTAGCTGATCTATGCGTTTTTGTAAATCATCTTGGCTTCGTTCCATTGGCTTATCTGGTGCTTTTGTTAGTGGCTCAGAAAATCCCAAAGCCTGCTGCACTGCCAATGGCATATCGCCAATATAATATTCAAATACTTTACCTTTTACACCCCTAATGCGACGTCTTTGCCAATTTTCCAACTTTGCTTTTTTAGTAATTCCTTGCACAGTGTTTGGCAACCCTGCCACACCCAAAAGTTCATTTAATTTAAACCATTCTTGGATCATATCTAACCCTTTAGTTTTAATCTTCTGGATTAAAGCTAATTTAAAATTAATTTTCAATTCAACCCATTGATATTAAAGAAACTTTTAAACAATTAGAGAAAATTAATAAAAATTGGCTTTAATCTGGTGTTGACTTTAGTTTTAAACTTGATTTAAACTTAGATTAAATCAAAGAGTAACTCATAGAGTTTACACCCAAGTTTAAACTAAATTGAGTTTAAAGGAAATGCAAGGAGTGTTTTATGCAAGAAGACTGGAGCAGAAAACGAATTGTGTATGAGCTACACGAGCGAAATATCACATTAACATCACTTTCTGTTAAAGCAGGGTTATCTCCATCTACGCTAAAAAATGCGTTAAGAATGAGCTACCCAAAAGGTGAACGCATTATCGCTGAAGCCATTGGCGTACCACCTCAAGAAATTTGGGCAAAACGCTACGCGGAACGGGAGAACCGCTTATGTGGGTCGAATTAAAAAATATTGTAGGGATTGGTGGACTACCTACATCTATTCAAGGGTTAACCAAAAAAGCTAAAGCTGAAAATTGGGAAAGACGCCGCAAAGAAGATGTTCAGGGTAAAGTTTTTGAATACGCCTTCACCTCCCTCCCCCAAGAAGTGCAAGCGGAGCTGTTACTTAAAAACGCAAAAGAAACGGCAAGTGAATTGTCTGCGCCTACGCGCGGGGTGGCATATAAAAACTATCTGCCTGAGGTGATTTGGTCAGGGTTTGATAAAGCGACTGAGAAAAACCGCGAAGAAGCGAAAGCAAAATTGGCATTAGTGGTTGCCGTTGCCGATTTAAAAGAAAACGGAATGCCTATTATGGACGCAATTGCCACCGTCGCCGAGAAAGCTAACGAAGCGGTAGGCTCAATCAAACGCTGGTATTACAAAGTGCGGTCATTTGAACGTTCGGATTGGTTGCCGTTATTGCTTGATAAAAAACCTACTGCCAAAGGACGTGAAGCCGAGTTTACACCTGAAGCTTGGGAAGCTTTCAAGGCGGACTATTTCAGAAACGAGCGTCCACAGTTTGGCAGTTGCTATGAGCGGTTAAAACGTGCGGCACAAAAAAATGGGTGGGAAATTCCATCGCCAAGTAGCATAAAACGCAAAATTGAACGTGAAATACCAAAAGTACAGCAAGTATTTTTGCGTGAGGGAGAACACGCATTAAGCCGTTATTACCCATCAATGCAGCGTTCAGTCGCGGATTTAGACGCAATGGAATGGATCAACGGCGATGGCTATCAACATAACGTCTTTGTTGAGTGGCATAACGGCGAAATTGTCCGTCCGAAAACGTGGATTTGGCAAGACATTCGCACACGTAAAATCTTAGCCTATCGCACGGATTTGAGTGAGAACAGCGACACCATACGCCTAAGCCTGATGGACTTGGTTTACAAATATGGTATCCCAAGACATCTCACCATTGATAACACCCGAGCGGCAGCGAATAAGTGGATGACAGGCGGGGTAAAAAACCGCTACCGCTTTAAAGTAAAAGAAGATGACGTGCAAGGCATTATCCCGTTACTTGGCATTGAATTGCACTGGACATCAATCCAATTCGGCAAAGGGCATGGGCAAGCTAAACCTGTAGAACGTGCCTTTTCTCACGGTGGTTTAGGTGAGCTAGTGGATAAACACCCTACCCTTGCAGGCTTTTATGCGGGAGACAACATCTACAACAAGCCAGACAACTACAACGGGGGTAAAGCAGGGGTGAGTTACGAAACCTTTATTCTCGCCCTTGAAGACGGTATCCGAATGTTTAACGAGCGTGAAGCAAGGGAAACAGAAATTTGCCAAGGAGTGTACAGCTTTAGCCAAGTGTTTGAGCGTGATTATGCCAACGCCACCGTACGCAAAGCCAGTACCGAACAACTGCGCTTACTGATGTTAATGAGTGAAGCGGTAACCTTACGCAAAGATGGGACGTTTGAATTGGAAGCAGGCGGCAAAGTGAATAACCGTAGAAACCGTTATCTTGCCATCGGATTAATTGGCTCACAACACAAAAAAGTGGTAGTGAAATTTGATCCATCTGATTTGCACAACAAAGTGTGGGTATATAGCCTTGAAGGGATGTTTTTAGATGAAGCCATCTGCACTGAAAAAGTCGCCTTTGGTGATAAAGCTGTAGGGCGTGAATATGACAAAGCACGCAAACAATGGGTGAAATCGCAAAAAACCGCTGCGAAAGCACAACAAACCATGTCAGCCAAAGAAACCGCACGTTATCAGCCTGATGTGGAATTTGAGGAAGACTTTGATGTACTGCCAAAAGTGATTGAGTTGGTACAACAGCAAGGCTCAACCCTACGCAAGGTGGAAACTTTAGCAGAAGATGAAACCAACGAATTTGAACAGGGCTGGCAGAAAGGGCTGGCAATGTTAAAACAAGAGAAAGGGCTTTAAAACAGGTTTAAAGCCGATTTAAGTGAGGAAAAAATAATGTTATCTGAAAGATTAGCAAAAGCCATTCAAACCAATTTAAACCATTCTTGTGATGAATTTGAACCACATCTTCTTATCGGTTTGAAAATGATTGAAAAAATGCGGGGTCGTCAAACTCATCCATCCAATCAGGAAGTTGAAAATCAATGGCGCACTGAATGTTTGTCAACTCTAGCAAGAAAGTGGGAATTGGCTGAAGAACTTGTTCGTCTCGAATCAAGTTATCCGTCAATGAAAGGCATTCTTCAAGAATATCTAATCGCATTACAAAACGCCATTGTAGATAAAGTAAAAGGGAAATAATTAACTCTATCCTAAATCCAAAATGTTTTGATAATTGCTTAAGGTAATCGGTTTGCTCTTGTTCAGATTTTATACCAATGAAAGTTTTCCGATAGTGATGCCAATCTATTTCTAATTGATGAATAGAGGTTGAGCAATTTAAAAATAAGAAACGATATAAACGTTTCATCATTTCGGGATTTAGTCCAGCAAGGATAACTGATGACTGTTTTGCGGTGTTGTTGATCAGAGTTTCAAACTCATCCTGCGGAATACTCAGAAATGAAGAGAAATTATTACAGTAAGACATAAATTTATTTTTATAAAGAAAACAGGAGCACCATTATGACATTAATCCAACAAATTAAACACATTTTAGAAGACAAACAACTCACTCAACGCGAATTGGCTCAACAAGCAGGCATAAATGCAGGGGCATTAAGCGCCTACCTTAAAGGCAATTATGCAGGTGATAACGAAAGCATTGAAAAAGCCTTGCGTGGTTGGTTAGACACACAGGATAAAAAAGTGAAAGTGTTTGTAGAAGCACCGCAATTTATCGAAATTCCCACCGCACGCAAAGTGTTTGGCGTATTAGATATGGCGCGCATTTTGCCAACAATGGTCACCGTATTTGGTGCAAGTGGCGTAGGGAAAACCAAAGCAGCCCAAGCCTACAAAGCACAAAATAAAAACGTATGGATGATTACCGCAAGCCCATCAAGAGCCACGCTAAGCACGATTTTGTATGAATTAGCCTTAGAACTTGGCATTAATGATGCGCCACGCCGTAAAGACCGCTTAAGCCGCCAAATCACTAAAAAGCTCACAGGCACACGGGGATTGGTGATCATTGATGAAAGCGATCACTTGCCTTATGACGCATTAGAAGAAATTCGCATTATCCAAGAAGAAACCGAAGTGGGATTTGCCTTAATTGGTAACGACAAGGTTTACACCCGCATCCAAGGTGGCGTAAACCCACAACACGATTATGCCCGCCTTTGGTCGCGTGTGGGCAATCATTGTGGGGTAAAAGCCAGCACCAAAGGCGACATCAAAGCCATTGCAGAAGCGTGGGGCTTAGATGTGGACGATAAAGATTTGATGACCGTGCTATATGAAATCGGTAGCAAAGCAGGTGGCTTGCGTGCCTTAACCCAATATTTACGCCTTGCAGGAATGACAGCCAAGGGGCAAGGTACAGTAATCACCCTTGATTTAATTTTAACCGCCCAAGCCCAAATGACAGGAGGCACAAGATGAAACGCACCATATTAACCCACCCAAACCCTGTTTTACGCGGCAATAACGAGATGGTGTTGAGCTACCTAAGCCAAGTGCAAAAGTGCATTAGAAAGCTGGAAGAAATGGGCTTGCTCGTTATCAACGTGCACTTTGAAAATATCAAACCGAAAGTGCGCGTGCAACCCAACCACAACACCAAAGAGTTGGAAAAAACGGCTCAAGCGATGCGTTATATCCGCGGCAATGATGGGCAACGCTATGACGAATGGCAAATGATGGTGCAAGGTATCAAGGTGGTTTGGAGGAGTTATGCCAACTAGAAAGCGTGGGGAGCGTGGAAAAGGCGGACGGCACGCCATTTATGCGCTCTATCGTGGCGAAACCAATCTCGCCGATGGCACGGCGGAAGAGCTTGCCAAGCGCTTAGGTAAAAGTAGTGGTTATATCTACACCCTTGCCGACCGCCGTGCCAGAGAAAGAGCCGAAACCAACCCGAATAGTTTAATCGCCATCAAAATTGGCTATACCACTGATGAACCATAACAACGAAGGAGAGAAAAATGAAAAAAATCGCCGTAATTTGCACCGCACTTTTATTGGCGGGGTGTATTGAACAAGCCCCCGCTAAGAACATACAGCGGATAAAAACATATCAGTTGAATGCATACAACGAGATTGCCGAGGTATGTATTGATGGCGTGGTGTATCTACTCTATCAACCGTATAAAGGCGGTGGCATCACACCAAAAATCAATGCCAATTATGACGTTTATATCTGTAACCCATAGGAGAAAACAAATGAGCATTATTTATTTAGAAGACGGAAAAGCGTACTGGGAAGATGCAAGAGGTGGATTAACACCTGAATCGCTCGTTAAGGAAATTGACATAGAACGAGATAGACTTGTGCGAGAGTGGGTAAAAAAAGCCAAAGCCTTAAACACAGAAATCAGGAGATTTAAAGGGGGAATTTTTGGCGATATTCAAGCATTCATTGAGTTATCCGCTGAAAAATATGATGCGAAAGTGGGGGGCAACAAAGGCAACGTTACCCTATTTAGCTATGACGGTAAATACAAAATTCAACGAGCCATTAACGACCACTTACAATTTGATGAGCGTATTCAGGCAGCGAAAGCCCTGATTGATGAATGCTTAAACGAATGGTCGGAAGGCTCACGCCCCGAGCTAAAAACCTTGATTGAACGTGCTTTTAACGTGGATAAAGAAGGCAACCTTAACACAGGGCGCATTTTAGGCTTACGCCGTGTTGATATTACCGACCCACGTTGGTTAAACGCTATGCAGGCGATTAGCGAAAGCGTGCAAGTGGTGAGTAGCAAAGCCTATGTGCGCATTTATGAGCGAGTGGGTGATACTGACCAGTATCAGCCGATTAGTTTAGATGTGGCGGGGGTGTAAAAATGGAGTGGTCAATGGTCGTCTATTTTATAGGATATTTCGCCTTGATTGGCTGGATAATGTGGCTATTTATGAAAAATTAAAACCCTTTTCAACGCTCTTTAAACCTACTTTAAAGGGCGTTTATAAAGTGTTTTAACAATCAAAAAATAGGAGCAATGACGATGAATTATTACGCTGAAATAGATGCGCATTTGAGTTTAGACATGGAAGCTGAAACCAAAGACGACGCAATATGTTATATCCAAGAACTATTGAATGAAATAAGTGACTGGAGCGGTATTGATATTAAATACCGAATTAATTTTGTGAATGAGGAATGCGACGATGAAGAATAAATACCTTGTCAGAGTATACGGAATGGTTGAAATCAGCATGGAAGCTGAAAGTATTGAGCAGGCAATGGCACAATGTGATTTGAATACCTTAGATTTGAATAAATTACCGCACCAAATCACAGAAATTGATGATGTGGTCGAAGTGGAGGAAGTATGAGCAATAACCAAAAAGAAGAATTAAAAATCAAACTGAATGAAATGATCATCCAGTTACAACAGGCTGTGAAATATGTGCGTAATGATGATTTTGCAGGTGCTAGTGTATTTGTTGGCAATGTACAAAATCAAATTACCCAGACAAGATGGCAGTTAGTTAGGGGGTAAAGGTGCTGAAAGAAAGCGATTTAATCGAAGACCACGAATATATCGGCAAAAATGCCAAGCGTGTTTGGGGGATTTTACCTAGACGAAAAATTTTCAAGGTAAATCATACTGAAGGCTATGTACTTTATTGCCAATATAAAGGCATTAAAAGTGGTGGTGTAATGGCAACAATGAAAACTATCTCCATTAAGTCATTTTTAAGATGGGCGGTTGCGGATATTACGGATACTAAAAAATTGGAGAAAGCAAATGAAACACAACATCGATCTAAAAAATGAGTTTGATATTGCCGTGCTTGCTTTTGTCAAAGCGGTTTATATCCAATCTAAATATGATAAGGATAAAGTGCGGGTTTTATTTGCTGATGAGGTGATTGAGGCAGTTATGCTCACAATTGATATAACAGAGAGAAATAAGGGGGAAAAATGAAAAAATTAGATCAACGAAAAATAATCCAAATTGCTGTGGGTGAATTTACTACCGCTCTATGTAATGATGGGACATTATGGCAATTTAATGCATCGAACCAAAGTTGGACGAGCTATCCAGAAATCCCTCAAGGTATAACGGATAGCGAATATTACCAAGAAGCCTTAGATAGCGAGATAGACAGCCTATCTTCGAAAGAGCGTCAGATGGGACTTAACAAAGATGAACGAGAGTACCTAATGGAAGCTCTCAAAAATTTACGAGAACTTAGGGGGCGGATGAGAATTTTATAGGAATAAGTAAAACCCATTTACCGCCCTTTGGCTCAGAGGGCGGAATAATGTGTTTTAAAGGAGAGATTATGTACACCAAGCCTAAATATATCCAGCTTATCCATATCGCTAAGCAAAAGCTCGGTATAGATGAGCTTAGCTATCGCACAATGCTAGAACGGCTCACGGGCAAAAGTTCAACAAAGCAAATGACTATTCCTGAACTTACTAAAGTATTAAGTGAATTAGAAGACAAAGGCTTTCGCAATACCGCAAGTAAAGCCTTTCGTGCTGTCAACAAAGAAAAAAGCAAGAAACCCACTATCGTGGATAAAATCCGCGTGGTGTGGCGTGCTATGCACCAAAACGGCATTATTCGTGATGGCTCGGATGACGCGCTTAATCAATTCGCCCGCAACATTATTAATGGTGAACTAGCCAAAAAAGGTAATAATTTCTTGATTTTAAATGTGATGGCGCTAAATCAGGATGTAAAATTAGCCACAATCGTGCTTGAGCGCTTAAAACAATGGCAAAAACGGGTGGAGAGAAAGAATGGATAACGATAAATTAGAGATTTTTGAACGCAAAGCCCCTGAGGTGTTGGCAGATTTAGCGGCACATATTGAACAAGAATTAATAAATCGTTATAAAATGCCCGAAGAACAAGCCAAACAAGCAGGGGTTGATGTTGCAATGCGTATTTCGCGTGCTTGGGCGGGGGAAATTATTTATATTCCCCGTGCTTTGCTATTGGCGTTATCTGAACGAGATTTGAAGATATGGCGTGAATTTAACGGCGTTAATCATCGTGCGCTAGCGCGTAAGTATGGCGTATCCATGCAATGGGTGTACCAGATCGTTAAACGGATGCAGAAAGAAGAAATCGACCGTAGGCAGTTTGATATGTTTAAGTAAAAAATCTTTAAACCACTTTAAAATAGTTCTTTAAACAAAATCTTTAAACTCCTTTTAAAAGCATTTAGAAGGAGTTTATGTTATATGCCCTTTCCCATTACCAAAATCGTAATCCACTGTTCTGCCACGCAGAACGGTAAACCTTTACACAAGAAAACCCAATCAGCTGCGCAAGTCATTGATAGCTGGCATAAGCAACGGGGGTTCAAGCGTAACCCCATCAACACCAAGCATTTCAACCCGCATTTGCCACATATCGGCTACCACTTTGTGATTGATACGGACGGAACGGTGGAAACAGGCCGCCAAGAGGGCGAAAACGGGGCGCACGTCAAATGGCATAACGCACACAGCCTTGGCATTTGCCTTGTTGGTGGCATTAGCATCACCGGTAAAAACTACGGACGCTATACCGCTAAACAATGGCAAGCGTTGCACAAATTATTACGCGAATTAGAAGCCAAATACCCAGAGGCGCGTATTTGTGGACATCGTGATTTATCGCCTGATTTAAACGGTGACGGGACAATTACCCCAAACGAATGGGTAAAAGACTGTCCGTGTTTTGATGTGTGGACGTGGTTGGACAATGAAGAAGTGATTAATTCTGAACATTTATTTAAGGAGTAAGTTATGGTTTTAGCTGCATTTATCCTTGTTGCAACATCGTTTGCAACGTTGGGGTTAATTTTGAATTACTGTGATCTTTGGTATGTCCCTGCATTTTTTGCGATTGCCAGCTTTACTTTTTTAGTTAGCGTTACTTATATCGCTCAAGATTGCGAAGATTTAGGCAAATTTAAATCAATGAACAATATTTATCAATGTCAGCTCATAAAAACGGAGAAAAAATGAAACTCAGTGAATTGATTACTAACGATAACGGCAGGCTTAGCACCACCGCCTTTATCCAATTTTTCGGTGCAATGCTAATGGCAGGCATTTTGGCGTATAGCGTCTATTTAGATCGCGCTAACGTGGGTGAGCTTTTCACCACCTTTGCACTCTTTTGTGGCGGTGGTGTGGCGACGAAAGGCTTTGCTAATGCAATCCGCAAACGAGGAGAGGGGGAATGATAACGTTACCGTTGATTTTAGTTGCGCTTGGGGCTTTTATACTATTTGTTGTTTATGTTATGTGGCGTCTGAAAAAAGCCAAGCGAGATTTAGACAAAATGTTTGCCACCGTAGATCGCCTTGAGCAAGAAAAAGCCGTGGCACAAGCCCAAGTAAAACAGTTTGAAGTGAGAAAAAACAATGAAAAAAACCACCGCACTGCTGATCGCAATGACCTTATTAACCGCTTGCAGCAACAAGGCGATCTCCGTGATTAATCCGAGTTGCTCGGGCTTTGGCTTAATCCAAGCCAGTCGGCAAGATACCACCGAAACGCTGCGCCAGATTGCAGTACATAACGCCACTTATCGGGAGATTTGCCAAGAGGATAAAAAATGATGATGGAGTTATTGGAGTTTATCCAAACACATTGGGGGCTAGTTGCAACGGTGATTGGCTCGGTTTGGGCTGGAATGAAGTTATCTATGGATAGCAAATACCCCAAACGCAGTGAAATTGATGCAATCAAAAAGAATATTGATGAGGTGGAGCAACGGCTTACAAAGGTCGAAGATACCCTTGAGCATATGCCGACTAAAGAAGATTTATCTGCTTTGAAGATTTTGATGACGGAAATCAAAGGGGAAACAAACACCACGAATGCCCGCCTTTCAACCTTAAGTCATCAGGTCGCATTATTAATCGAAGAACGTGTAAAAGGATAACTATGCGAGACATTTTTATTAAAGACCAGCGCCTTGTCATTTTACGCTCTCTTGTGGACGCAGGTTATGATGCAAACGAGTCTATTTTGGACGATTGCCTTGCCCTTTATGGGCATAACATTAGCCGAGATTTAGTGCGTAACCATTTGAACTGGCTAGAAGAACAAGGGCTTGTGCAAATTGAACGGCTTAAAAGTGGTTTTATGATTGCAACCATCACCCAGCGTGGGCTTGATGTGGCTAACGGTGAAGCGGTTGTTGATGGCGTGAAAAAGCCTGCCCCGAAATTTTAAACCACAAAAGGACATTTAAATGAGCGAGAAACTCAAACGTGGGCGTGCCAGCAAAGTGGATTTATTACCGCCAAATATTAAAACCCAGCTCGCAATGATGTTGCGCGACAAGCAATTTTCGCAAGCAGAAATTTTAGAAGAAATCAACGATTTGATCCGTGATTGTGGCCTGCCTGAAACAGCCTTGTTAAGCAAAACAGGGCTAAATCGTTATGCTAGCCGAATGGAGAAAATGGGGGCAAAAATTCGCCAAAGCCGTGAGATTGCTGAAATTTGGACAAAACAATTTGGTGAGGCACCACAGTCGGATATTGGCAAAATGCTGATGGAGATTGTGAAAAATATTGCCTTTGAAACCTCGCTTGGAATGAGTGAGGACGGTAGTGCTGATCCGAAGTCTATTGCACTACTCTCTGCGGCAGTACAACGTTTAGAACAGGCAGAAAGTTTGAGTTTTAAACGTGAGCAAGCTATCCGTCAAGAAACCATTAAGCGAGCGGCGGAAGCGGTAGAAGAAGCTGCGAAAGAAACTGGGGCAAGTATGGAAGATGTGACAAAAATGGTGAAAGCAGTCTATGGCATCGAATAACACCGTGCTCTTTGACTATCAGAAAAAATGGTTGAATGATAAAAGCCGTTTTAAAGTAGCGATGTTTGCACGACAAACAGGGAAAACCTTTACGACCACCCTTGAAATTGTGCTGGATTGTTTAGAGGCAGAAGCAAAAGGTGAGCATACTCGTTGGGTGATTTTATCCCGTGGAGAACGCCAAGCGAAGGAGGCGATGAATGAAGGCGTTAAACGCCACCTTGAAGCAATGGGTATGGTTTGCGAAATCTTAGAAGTGCCTTTCAAAGAAGATACCACGATCAATGCTCTTGAAGTAATTTTTCCCAACGGGTCAAAAATTACCGCACTCCCCGCTAATCCTGATACTGCTCGCGGTTTTTCTGCCAATGTGTTTTTAGATGAATTTGCCTTTCATCAAGACAGCCGTGAGATTTGGAAAGCCCTCTTTCCCGTGATTTCTGCAGGCTGGAAATTGCGCGTGGTAAGTACACCTAATGGCAAGGGCAATAAATTTTATGAACTAATGACTGACCTTGAAAATACCGAATGGTCACGTCATCAAACGGACATTTATCAAGCGGTGGCTGATGGGCTACCACGCAATATTGAACAATTACGCAAAGGCTTAAATGATGCCGATGCGTGGGCGCAAGAATTTGAACTTAAATGGCTTGATGAAGCTAGTAGTTGGCTCTCTTATGACTTAATTGACAGCGTGGAGCATCCGCAAGCAGGTAAACCCGAAAATTACACGGGCAATCCGTGCTTTGTAGGAATGGATATTGCGGTGCGAGGCGATTTAACCGTGATTTGGGTGTTAGAACTGGTGGGCGATGTGTATTGGACACGCGAAATCATCACTTTAAAACGCACCAAATTACGCCATCAGCTGGACGAGTTAAACCGTGTAATGAGCCAATACAATGTGGTTGCCTGTAATCTCGACCAAACAGGCATGGGTGAAAAAATGGTGGAAGACGCCCAATATCAACACGGCAAGCAACGGGTTCAAGGGGTGCTATTTAATGTGGCAACCAAACTCAATATGGCAACCCTTGGCAAAAATGCCTTTGAAGATAAGCAAATTCGTATCCCTCAAGGCGATAGTGATTTGCGTGCCGATTTGCATAAGCTCAAAAAAATCACAGGCTCAACAGGACAGCCGCGTTTTGTGGCTGAAAGTGACAGTCAAGGCCACGCCGACCGCACGTGGGCGTGTTTTTTAGCCTTGCTGGCGGCTAAAGATGCCGTATTAACGCCAGTTAAAGCCCATAGCAGAAGACCAAGAGCTAGCCAAAAATTAACGCAAGGATATTAATGATGAAATATATTTTTATGACAGCGTGTGCCATTTGTGCCGCCTATTTGAAACTCCACAATATCGAAGGTTGGTGGTGGTTTTTAGTTATCGCCGTATTAGCATGTTGAGGATAAACAATGACCCCAAAAAAACAAGATTTAGTGCGTGAAATTGCAACGCGTGCCAGTGCTGTGGATTACTGGGCATTTATGCACTATTTGCCTAACCCTGACCCTGTATTGAAAAAAATGGGCAAAGATATTGCAGCCTATCGCGAAATTTTATCCGATAGCCACGTGGGTGGTTGTGTTCGCCGACGTAAAGCCGCAATTAAAGGGCTGGAGTGGCGACTTACGCCTACGGGTAATCAAAAAACAGATGAGACTTTGACCGCACTGTTTGAACGCTTACCCCTTAACCACATCATTAACCAGATTTTAGATGCCACTCTTTTTGGCTATCAAGCCTTAGAAGTGATGTGGGTGAAAGAAAATGGCTTGCTGTTACCAGCCGAGATTGTGGGGAAACCACAAGAATGGTTTGTGTTTAGTGAGGAAAATGAACTGCTATTGCGTGATAAAGAGGAGCGCGATGGCAAGCCTGTACCTGAAATGAAGTTTTTGCTCGCTACCCAGCAGGCGGATTATATGAACCCTTACGGACGTGCCGATTTAGCTATGTGCTTTTGGGCGGCGACCTTTAAGAAAGGTGGGTTAAAATTTTGGCTTGAGTTTGTGGAAAAATATGGTGCACCTTGGCTGGTGGGCAAACACCCAAGACAAACCCAACCGCACGAAATCGAAGACTTGCTAGATAGCATGGAAAAAATGCTTGGTACTGCGGTTGCGGCTATCCCAAATGACAGCACGATTGAGCTGTTAGAAAGTGGTAGCAAAGGTGGCTCATCACAGGTGTTTGATGATTTTTTACGTTACTGCAAATCGGAAATTGCTATTGCCCTGTTAGGACAAAATCAAACCACCGAAGCAGAAGCCAATCGTGCCAGCGCAACGGCAGGGCTTGAGGTTGCCAAAGCCATTCGTGATGAAGATGCGGCCATTGTAGAAAGCTGTTTTAATCAGCTTTTAAGTTGGATTTGCAAACTCAATTTTCATGTGGACACCTTGCCAACCTTTGAACTCTTTGAGCAAGAAAGTATTGATAAATTGCAAGCCGAGCGTGACCAGTTGTTGGCGAGTATGGGTGTGCAATTTAGCGAGCAATATCTCGCTCGCACTTATGGCTTTGAGCAGGGAGATATTACCCTAAAACAACAACCGTTACCGCAGCAAAGTGAGGTGCCAAAATCTGCAGAATTTAATGAACCAGCTCCCGCAATGCCACGCAATCTCGCTGATGGCATTGTGGAACAGCTGGAAATTGAAGCAGAAAGCCACGTGGATAATTGGTTGCAAGCAGTGCAAGATAAACTTAGCCAAGCTGAAAGCCTTGAGGATTTTCGCACCCAATTAGATAGCCTTATCCCAGAATTAGATTTTAGCGAGTACGCCCAAGTAATGGCGTGGGCATCGACTAGTGCAGAGCTTGCTGGACGCTTTAGCGTTGCCCAAGAAAACCGGCAAAAAATTAACAAAAAGGAACGCTAAATGGCAGTACAAAACGGTTTTACGTTTAACGAGCAGGTACGGTATTTTGAGAAAAAACTCAATTTGCCCACTGACAGCTATTTAGATGTGCTAGGTGAAGAACACGACTATTTTTTTATGGTCGCAGGGGCAAACCGTAATGAGATTGTGGCGATGTTTCGCCAAGCGGTGGATGATGCCATTGCACAAGGGGAAACCCTAGAAGACTTTCGTAAGCGATTTGATGAGATTGTGGCAAAAACAGGCTGGCAGTATAAAGGTGGGCGTAACTGGCGCACACGGATTATTTATGACACCAATGTGTATGGGGCGTATAACCGTGGACGGCTAAAGCAACATTTAGATTTAGCCGATGTGATGCCCTACTGGGAATACCATCACCACGACAACGCTCACCCACGTCAGGCGCATATTGATTTAGATGGCACCATTCGCCCAGCCAATGATCCGTTTTGGCGTTATTACTACCCTGTTAAAGCCTACGGTTGCCATTGCACCGTAGAGGCGCACGATGAAGATGATTTAAGGGAAATGGGCAAGCAAGTCTCGCCCCCTGTAAACATTGAATTTGAAGAGAAATTGGTTGGCGTGCGAAGTGGTAACCCAAGAACCATCAATCTGCCTAAAGGCTATGATACAGGGTTTGCCCCGCATAATTTTGACAATCTCACTGCAAGCCGAAATCAATCGGTAGATGCGGTGCTAATGCAAAAATTAAGTCAGTCTGAGCCACGCCTTGCTAGCCGTTTGATTAATGATGTGATCAGTCAACGCCCGCAAGCGGTAGCAATGTTAAACACCGCAATGGCGGAGATGGTTGACACCGTCGCCAAAGAGAAACTGGCGCGCGGTCAAATGAAATATGTGGGTGTGCTGTCTGATGATGTTTTGACTAAGTTAGATGTGCTAGACAAAGCCCCACAAAGTGCGGTGATTGCGGTGCGTGATCAAGATATATTACACGCCTTACGAGATAACAAACAAGCGAAAGGTATTCACTTGCCTGTTGAGTTTTGGAAACAGCTGCCTGAAAAGCTACGCAATCCTAAAGCGATTTTGCTCGAAAGCCAACAAAAGCAACCGACCTTAGTGTTTGTATATGACACTGACCAAGGTAAGGTGGCGGTAAAAATGGATTATGACATTCAACATCGCGATCAACTGACGCAGAAAAAACAGCGGGTAAAAGTGAATATGGTGAGAACAGCAAGTGTGATTGCTGATAAACGTCAATGGGAAAGTTTAAAAGGGTTTGAAGTTTTATGGGGAAACTTGGATTAATAGCCACAGTTTGCCTGATTCGAACAGGATAATACGGTAGTTGCCTAGCGTAACCTTTCCAGTAGGAAACCCCTGTGGCTAGTTAAACTATACCTCTAACTTATTTTTTAATCAATAGGAGAATAAAAATGACTGAAATCGAAGAAAGAAAAAAAGCCTTAGAATTGCTGCCACATTTCCAAGGCTTAACGCTTAATGAGGTGAATGCCGTGTTACATTGGGTAAGTGCCTACATTCACGATTACCAAAAATTTGAGATTAGTAGTGCTCTTCAATCTCATCAAGCATCTCTAAAATATGATCACGTTGCTGAATAATCTCGATCATTGCTTCGCGGTAACAGTTACTTGTTGTGCTAATGCCTTTCGCTTTTTTCTCTGCTTTAATGGCTTTAGCCAATGTAGCAACCTGTGCAACAAAGATATTTTTAAGTAGATGACTCTCATAGGTATCATTTTTCATAATAAATTTCCTTTCGTTAGCGTGGCAACATTACCACGCTTTCTTTTTAATCCAATTTGTGAGGTAACACAATGATTAAAATTACCCTTGATGATACGCTACCAAAGCAGCAGTTGGAACGTATCGCACGCACCTTAAAAGCCCCGCGTAAACTCTATGGTGTGCTGGGCGAAACCTTAAAGAAAATTCACACCGAACGCTTTAAACAAGAAGTCTCCCCTAATGGGAAAAAGTGGCAAGCCCTTTCGCCTATCACTCGTCAAATTAAAGGCAATAATAAAATCTTAAAGCAAGATGGCTACTTATCGCAAAAGACAGCCTACAATTATGATGATCATCACGTGGAATTTGGTAGCGATGCCAAATATGCCCGCCTGCATCAGTTTGGTGGCAAGATTGTGCCAAAACAAGCAAAACGGCTACGCTTTGGCAAAAGCAAGATTTTTGCTAAAAAGGCGGATATCCCTGCCCGTCCTTGGTTGGGTCTCAATAAACAAGATGAACAAAAATTATTGAGAAAAGCCACCGCACTTTTACAGCGTCAAATTGAGCAAGGTTTATAATTTTAAAATAACGCCTAAAACGCCCTCTGTGGCGTTTTTATTTTTGACTAGGGTAATTTATCGTCTTAAAAAATTTAAACGCCATTAAACGCATTTAAACGCCCTTTAAACGATTTGCAAAATAGAGATTAAATGCTATTTGAATATCGCCCCTAAAAAATCTTTAAAGGACTTTAAAATCTTTTCCCCGTTCCTTTCGTTAATCTATCGGTGTTTCAGCAAACAAGGACACCGATATGACCCTTATTGATATTTTTCGTGCAGGCTCTCGCCCTGACGCTAATGGTAATGTGGTGAACATCACCACAGAGTCATTACAGCAGGCGATCGATGCCTATAACCCGCAATTCCACGAGTCACCCGTGGTGATCGGACACCCTAAAGATAATCACCCCGCTTATGCGTGGGTGAAAGGTTTACAGCTTAACGGCGATACCTTACAAGCAGAGCTTACCCAGATTGATCCTGATTTTGCCGAAATGGTACAGAACGGACGATTTAAAAAGGTATCGGCATCTTTTTACTTGCCTGATAGCCCGAACAACCCCGTTGCTGGCAAGTTGTATTTACGCCACGTGGGCTTTCTTGGCGCCGTACCACCTGCGGTAAAAGGTTTGCGCAACCCTGAATTTAATGAGGAAGAACAAGGCATTGTTGAGTTTAGCGATTGGGCGCAATCAAGCCTTTGGCGGCGACTACGGGATTGGGTGATTGGCAAGTATGGACAGGAGGAAGCAGATAAAGCCCTGCCTGATTATTTAGTGAGTTCGGTGCAAGAGGAAAGTATCCGTGGGGAATATCGCCATACTGATGCCCTTGTTCCTGACTTTAACGAAAACAACGCACAACCAGAAGGAGAACCCGCAATGAGTGCAGAAGAAAAAGCCGAGCTTGACCGCTTACGTCAAGAAAATGAGCAACTAAAAGCGACACAAGCCAAGGCAGAAGCGGAAAAAGCCGAAGCAGAACTTAACTCAGCCAAAGCCGAGAATGCCAGCTTTGCCGAAGCCTTAGTATCAGAAGGCAAACTTGCCCCGAAAAACAAAGACAAGGTGGTATCAATACTCAATGCCATGACGGTGCAGGCCAAGGGGGGCGTGGTTGAATTTGAAGAGGGTGAAAGCCTTGTTCAGCAATTTAAAACCTATCTTAAAGAACAGCCGAAAGTGGTCGAGTTCGAGGAAGTGGCAACCAAAGACAAAGCCGCACCGCTGCAAGATGAAACGGTGGACTATGCCGAAGGCACAAGTCCAGCCAGCATTGATGCCGATAAACGCATTCGTGCTTATATGGGCGAGCACAATGTGGATTACACCACCGCATTTAATGCGTTATTTAACTAATTAACCAACAAGGAGCAATTTATGGCACTGGATTTATCAAAATTACGCGTACAAGACCCTGTACTCACCAATTTGGCGTATGGCTATCACAACAATGAACTGATTGGCGACAGCTTAATGCCGATCGTTGAAATCGACAAAGAGGCGGCCAAAATCCCAACCTTTGGGCGTTTAGCGTTTCGTATTCCGACCACTACACGTAATTTACGAGGGGCATCAAACCGCCTAGAACCCGAAGATTTAGGCGCGATTGATGTGGCGTTGGAAGAGCACGATGCGGAATATGCCATTGATTACCGCGAAAGCAATGAAGCCAGTTTCCCATTACGTCAATACGCCCTAGGCGTTATCCAAGATGTGATTGCGTTAGACCGCGAAAAACAAATCGCCACCCTTGCGCAAAATGATGCCAGCTATGACGCGACTAACAAAGTGGCGTTAAGTGGCACAAGCCAATTTAGCCACAAAGACTCTGACCCGTTTGCCGTCTTTGACGCAGCAAAACGAGCGATTAAACGTACGATTGGACATAAAGCCAATGTGTGCGTGATTGCAGGCGATGTGTGGGAGGTGCTGAAATCGCATCCGAAAGTGATTGAAAAAATTAAGTATGTGCAAAAAGGTGTGATTACCCCTGAAATTTTTGCGGGCTTAATTGACATTGATACCGTCAAAATTGGTGAAGCCGTATTTGAGGAAAGTGGGCAGTTAAAAGACATCTGGACAAAAACCGTGGTGTTGGCTTATGTGCCTAAAACCGCCGATAAGAAAGGCACGGTGTATCAGCCAAGTTTTGGCTATACGGTTCGCCGTCGCAAGGGCTTGTTTGTGGATACCTACCAAGAAAGCGGTGGCAAGTTAGAAGTGGTGCGTTGTACTGATATTTATAAACCGCATTTAGTGGGCAAACCAGCGGGTTATTTAGTCAAAGACTGTATCGCTTAACCCTTTAAACCGCATTTAAACGCTCTTTAAGTGCGGTTGAAAAATATCAATTTTTTGGAGAAGACAATGAACGAAAAATTACTTTATGCCGTGATTGGCGCAGTGGCTGTGTTGCATAACGGTAAACGTTATGAAGTCGGCGAAACCCTTGAACTGACGCCAGAAGAAGCACAAAACATCGCCTTATATGTTGAGCCAACAGAAAGTGCGAAAGAAAAACTAGCTGAACAACAACGCAAAGCGGAAGAAGCATTACAACGTGCCGAGGAAAAAGAGGCTAAACGTAAAGCTGAAGAAGATGCTAAACGTAAAGCAGAAGAGGCCCAGCGTAAGAAGGAAGAGAAACAACGCAAGTCCAATACAGAAAAAAATACCGATAACGCAAACACCTAGGAGTAGTGATGTACATTCAACCCCTCGACCTTTTAGAGCTGGTGAGTGAGCGGATCTTAATTGAGCTTTCCAATGACAGTAGCCGTGCAACAGAAATCAACACTGCGGTGTTAGAAAAGGCCTGCTTGCACGCCTGTGAAATGGTCGATGGGCATTTGCGTTCACGCTACCGCTTGCCACTGGAACAGGTGCCAACCTTGGTGCGCAATCTTTGTCTTCAGCTGGCGCGCTATTGGCTTTATTCCCGTCGTCCCGATGGCAAGTTTCCCGACCTAGTGAAAGAAGGTTACACACAAGCCTTGAAAGAGCTAGAGCGCATTCAATCGGGTAAGCTGCATTTAGGGCTAACCGAACTTGGGGCAGATGGGGATGACAATGTGCCGTCAGTGCCGCGTTTTGTGGCGCGTGCGCCCGAAAAAGTGGATTTGTCGGGGTATTAATATGTCTGCCACCTTGCCAATTTTAACGAGCGTCCAAGAACGCCTACTCGAACAGCTTGACCGTTTTACGGTCGAGCTCTTCCCTGACGATTTGAAAAATTATTACGTCAGGGATGAATACGGCACGATTTTAGTGCAATACGCAGGCTCGAAGTTTGAGCCACAAGGTAGCACTGACCTTGTCCATCAAAGGCGTTATGTGCATATCGCCTTAACCGTGATTGCACGTAGCCAGCACGATGATAGTGGCGCGCTTGATGTGCTAGATAAGGTGCGCCTTGCGATTGTGGGCTTTCGTCCAACAAATTGCGAGCCTTGCACGCTGATTAGCGAAGAGTTTGCAGGCGAAGATGAAGGGCTTTGGCAGTATCAGCTCATCGTACAAACCAGCACATGGCAAGTCGAGCGACGCGAACCACAAGATTTAACCAAATTTACCACCGCACTATTACGATATGCGGGAAAACCTTAGAGGAGAAAGAAAATGGCTTTTCACCACGGAACTGAAACCAAACGCGAAACAGGTGGCTCTGTCCCTGTACAAACGGTTGATGGGGCAATTATTGGCATTGTGGGTACTGCGCTAATGGGGGCAGTCAACGAATTAACGCTTTGTCAAACTAAAAAAGACTTTGCGCAATTTGGCACAATCACAGGCAAAGGGTTTACCCTACCTGATGCTTTTGATATTTTGAGTCGCTATGCTAGCGGGCAGGTGTATGTCGTTAACGTACTTGACCCTACAAAGCATAAAACCGAAATCCAAGATGAGGTACTCACTGCCGACCCAAATACCTTAATTGCTAATACAGAAAAACCTGCGCTATTGACGCTAACGGTCAAAGCAGATGGCACGCCATTAACCCTTGGTGATGATTACACCGTAGATATGCAAACAGGCGAAATCCGCTTAAAAGCAAGCCAGTCTACTTTAACTGCCACTTATAGCTATGCTGACCCAACCAAAGTCACAGAGGCAGAGATTAAAGGCGGTGTGGAAAGTGCCACAGGCGCACGTAAAGGCTTTGAGTTATTGCGTGATGGCTTTAATAAATTTGGGGCAGATGCCAAGATATTGATTTGTCCTGAGTTTGACAAAACCGCTACTTGTGCCGCTGCATTACAGGTATTAGCAGAACAACTTAAAGCGGTGGCGTATGTACAATTACCACAAGGCACCACCCTATCCAAAGCCCTTGAAGGGCGGGGTCCACTTGGCAATATCAACGCTAAAGCGAGCTCTGAACGTGTACGCCATTTTTACCCTTATGCCACAGGAATGAGCGGTGGGCTAGAAAGCCTTGCCACGCACGCAGCGGGCCTACGAATGAAAGTGGACGTGGAGCACGGCTATTGGTTTAGTACATCTAACCGTGAATTGTTGGGCGTAATTGGTATGGAAGTACCATTAACGGCCCGCATTGATGATTTGCAAAGTGAAACTAATCGCTTAAATGCCGTGGGCATTACCACGATTTTTAATAGTTTTGGTACAGGGTTTAGGTTATGGGGTAACCGCTCAAGCTGTTTTCCAACCGTTACCCATATTATCAACTTTGAGACCGCCTTGCGCACAGGGGATTTAATTGACGAAAGCATTCGCCGCGCGGAGTTGCAATATATCGATCGCCCGATTGATGATGCGTTGATTGACAGCCTACTGGAAACCATCCGCACCTATTTAGGTACGCAAAAAAGCCTCGTGGGCTTTGAAGTGGGGCTAGATTATGACTACGACTTGGCTGATGCCTTTAGTCGAGGGCAAATCCCACTCACCTACGATTACACACCAAAACTGCCTGCTGAACGCATTAGCAACCGCTCGGTAATGACGCGTAAATATTTGGTGAATTTGGTTGGTCAAAAATAATTAAGGAGCAAAAATGAGTACAGCAATTAATCAAATCGTCAATGCCAATGTGTATTTCAACGGTAACTCTTTGCTGGGTAAAGCCAAAGAAATTAAGGTGGCAGACATTGAGTTTGAGCAAATTGAGCATAAAGGGCTTGGTTTAGTGGCAACCATTAAACTGCCAGCGGGTTTAAATGCCCTTGAGGGTGAGGTAACATGGGATAGTTTTTATCCCGAAGTGCGTGCGCAAAACACGAACCCATTTAAGCATCAGCAATTAATGATCCGCTCTAATTTGCAGGTATTTAATGCAATGGGATTGAAAGAAGAAGCTCCGCTAGTAACGGTGATGAATGTGCAGTTTAACAAAACCGCAGGCGGTAGCTTTAAGCCTAAAGAGGCGGTGGAACTGCAAGACAGTTTCCAAATCTACTCAATTAAGCAGACGTTAAATGGCAAAGAGCTGCTCTATGTAGATACCTTTGCCAACATCTACCGTGTAAATGGGCAAGATGTATTGCAAAAATACCGCACCAATATCGGGCAATAAAAATCTTTAAACCACTTTAAAACCAATTTAAAGCCCCTTTAAGTAAACTCCTTGGCGAAGTTAAACAAAACCAACCAAGGAGTTTTTTATGTCTAAACAAGTTGAACAACCAACTAACCGAATCAAATTATCTCACCCTATTAACTTAGGTTCAGGCGACTTATTGGAAGAAGTTACGTTGCGCCGTATTACCGCAGGCGATCACCGCAAAGCAGCAGCACGTTGCAAAAATGACCCTGTTGCTACGGAATACGCTGTGATGGCAATGGTTGCAGGATTGCAACAAGAAGATTTTGATGCGTTAGATTGGGAGGATGTGCAACTCATTCGCGGCTTTCTGTTCGATTCAGCAGGTTGATATTGATGAGCTTTATACGCTCTATGCGGATTTGGCTTGGTGGTATGGCTGGACGCAAGCAGATATTGATGCTCTCACAATGGATGAGCTTGATTGCTGGCTAACACAGGTTAATCGACAAATTAAAGCGGGCTATATGCGAGTATAGCCCCAGTTAATTAAAAACCCAATAAGCAGGGCTGGAATAGGCATTATTACTGCGACAGCGACTGAGTAAAGCAGAGCGATAAATATCCAAAAGAAGACGTAGAAAATCGCAATAAAACCGATTTCAGCAACCCCTGTGGCAGCTGCAAATTGTGTAGCAGGGAAAATATCTATCGCAGCCCAAGCCCCAGCCACAATAAATGAGCAAACCATAATGGCTTTCGCAATCGCCAATGTTCTCTCTGAGTGTATCTCTTGCTTCATGTTCCCTCCTAGTCTTATTAGCTAACTTTACCGTGAGAAAGAAAAAATGGCAACAAATGAATTAATGATCGGATTAGTTATTGGAGCAACTCTAAAAGGTGTTGGCGCGGCATTTACAACAGTAACTAAGCTATCCTCTCGCCTATCTAGCCAAATTGAAAAGGCTACAGCACAGCAAGACCGTTTCGGGCGTGAATTACAACGAATGAACTATCCTGCCAAAAGCCTTGATGTTATAGCAAAACGCTATAAGCAGTTAGATAGTGCAATTAAGCGAGCTGAAAAAAGTCAGCAACGCCTCAATGGTGCAATGGCATTTTCTGAACGATGGAGTAATGCCAAAAAACGTATGCAAGGTCAAATTTTAGAAACCTCTGCTCACGCCTATGCGGTAGGGCGCCCATTAATGACATCAATTCGGACTTATATGGATCAGGAAGACGCCGCTAATGACCTAAAAATTACGATGATGAAAGCCGATGGTTCGTTCGGCAAATTCAAGGAAATTGGAAAAATTGCCGATGATTTAGGACGTGATTTACCTGGAACAAAAAAGGATTTCTATAACCTTGCTCGCGCCTTAAAAATGCAAGGAGTAAGCGATGATATCCTTATAGGTGGAGGATTGCAAACAGCAGCAAAACTTAATGTGCTGTTAGGCATGGATCAATTTGAGGGTGGTGAGTTTCTGGCAAAATTGATGGAAGGACATGGGCTTTCGGAGGCTGAGTTGAAAGCCTCGGCAGATAATCTACAACGTGCAATGTTTGCGGGTGGGATGAATAAAGAACAAATGTATGGAGCTATGACTTACTATGCTTCTAATGTGCGTTCTATGAAGCTCACTGGAGAGGAAAATGCCAAGAAAATTTTTGCTATCCAAGGGTTGGCTGCACAGCAAGGGTTAGAAGGTACCTCTTTCGGGACGAACTTTTCCACAATGCTTGACCGTATGAATAAAGGTCCTAAATTGATTGCTGAAGCTAAAAAAGGTATGAAAGCCGAAGCGCGCGATATTTTGGAAGGTTCAGGTGTTGAATTTAATTTCTGGGACAAAAAGGGCAATTTTAAAGGTATTGATGGCATGATGACCGAGCTAGAAAAGCTTGACATTATCCGTCAAAAATACGGTGATGAGGGTGCTGGTCTTGTAGCCGATGCGCTTTTTGGCACAGAAGGCAAACGTGTTGCGCTTTTGCTTGCGCAAAAAGGTAAGCAGGGATTGGAAGAGTTTTTGCAAAAAATGCGTGAGCAAGCCAGCCTTGAAGAACGCATTGCACAAAAAACGCGTACCCTTAGTGCCGCAATGGAAGCCTTAGGCGGTGTGTGGGAAAGTGCTGTAGGAACGATAGGTTCAGCGTTTGCGGATGACTTAAAAGAGATGGCTAAAGCAGGTCAACATTTCATTGAAGATACATTAACACCTTGGATTAGCGAAAATAAAGGGTTAATTAGAACCCTAGTAGGTTTTGTCGGTGGGTTAATTGCGATGAAACTTGGCTTTTTAGGTGTTGGTTATGGGCTTAATTTGCTTTTTGGTCCTTTTATCAGGCTTTATGTTACCGCAACAAAAGTAAACGGGGTATTTAATGCGATACGTTTAGCACGCCTAACAGGAGATTTCTCTAAACTGAGCTTGAAATTACGCCTATTAAATCGTGCGTTTAGCTTTGTTGGCGGAGGTGGCTGGCGACTGGCTAAAGGCTTATCTGGTGGCATATTCGGGGCGACAAAACGCGTCGCGTCAGCGTTTATCTCTGCGAATAAGTGGGGATTTAAACTTGGTATGACGTTAGCAGGTAAGCTATTTGGTGGCTTACAACTTGTGGGTAAAGGCATTTTATTTATTGGGCGTGCCTTAGGTTTAAATCCTATTGGTATAGCAATTATGGCTATCGCGGGTGCGGCATTCTTAATTTATAAATACTGGGAGCCTATTAAAACCTTCTTTTCAGATATATGGGAAAAAGTGAAAGGCTTTTTTAATTCAGGGATCGGCAACATTACAGCCACGATCCTTGATTGGTCACCGATAGGTCTATTTTATAAAGCCTTTGCTGCAGTGCTAAGTTGGTTTGGTATCGATTTACCGAGTAGCTTTACCGAGTTTGGTAAGGGAATGATTAATAAACTCGGTGAAGGTATAAGTAAGGCCTTTGAGGGGGTTAAAAGTTTTATTGGTAGTACAGTAGATTGGATAAAAGGTAAGCTCGGATTTGCGACTGAGGCTGAACAAACCATATCCGCTAAGCAGGCGAATATTGCCCAATCTGCGATAGGCTCAAGTGAAATGGCAATTCAAGGGGCACAACTTGTCCTTAAAAATACTAAAAAGCGAGGTTTTTCTTCGGGTGGCTATACAGGTGATGGTGGTAAACACGAAGTTGCAGGTGTAGTCCATAAAGGTGAATATGTTTTAAACAAAGAAACCACCTCACGTCTTGGCGTGGCTAATATCCAACGCTTGAGCCAGCTTGCGATGACCGCGGGACAATCTGCTTTTGCGACAGTAAAACCACTAGAACCAGCAATGGAAAAGGCTTCACAGCCTAAAAGTACGATTGCAACAACTACCACAGCAATCGCCTCCCAACAAGTGAAAAAGCAACCAAGCTTAGCATCAAAAGCTAAAACAGGTACAAATAGGAAATCGCACAGAGCAGGCGTACAGCAAGCTCTCTCTCAACGTGCAAAACAAAAGGCTCAGGCAGAGCAGACGCAAAATAAATCACCTATTGTCGTGCATTTTAGCCCTGTGATTAATGTCAATGGTAATCAAGCGAAAACGGATATTTTGGCAGATATTACTCAAGCAATGCAACGTGGTAGCCGTGAACTTGAGCGTGTCGTTGAACGTATTTTTGACCAGATGATAGACCAACGCCAGCGTAGAGCCTATTAGGAGGAAAGATGTATTGTTTACTAGGTGATATCGCATTTGAACCCATTGACTTAACTGAGTTTTCTGAAACTCAACAAGCCAGTTTTGCGGAACACGCAGTAATGCGCGGTAAGCCACGGCTACAAGCCACAGGTGATGGGCTGACCACTTTGCAATTCGCTGCAAGGCTACATCATCAAATCGGTGGCGTGGAAAGCCGTTGGCGTGCATTAAGTGCGGCAAAATCGGCACAACGGGCACTTGCCCTTGTGTGGGGGCGTAATGGGGTAAAAGGCAATTATGTGATCACCGATTTAAGCTCTACTACCCTGTTTACCGATGAGCAAGGTAATGTATTGTGCCGCGAGATTGCCATTAGTCTTACTGAATATGTGGGGGAATTAGATGAGGGGTTATTGGGTGCGGCATTACAGCTAGGCGACAGTAGCATTTTAGGTTCAATTTTACCGCAAAATCTTACTAATACGCTGAGTGCGGTAAAAAATACCGTTAATCGTGGTGTCCAACTGTATCAAGCAGGTAAGCGTGCGGTTGATGAGATGAAAAATACCGTGGCCATAATGCGGCAACTTAAAAGCGATCCGCAGTCTGCCCTTGCTTATTTGCCCCACGCCTTATCAGGCTTAGATCAGTCTTTGGGCGCATTTGGCGATCTTATGGGAATGCGAACCGCTTTTGATGCAGTGCGTCCTTATTTGGGCGTAGTTGGTGAGTTTGTTGAGGCTGGACAAGCGATTTATGATGCTCTTGCCCTTAGCAAAACACATTTTGAGCAATCCAATGCAACAGGCTGGGAAAATTGGTTTGTTCCTGCCGATAATGCGTTTGCTGACGCCGTTGAACATATTGATAACCTTGCTACCACGACAGCGGAAATGACTGCGTGGGTGGTGTTGCGTAATGATGAGGAGCGCGATGATGCAAACCGTGATTAAGCATACAGCTAAACTGGGTGAGCGTTGGGATAGCTTGGCTTACTATTATTATGGTGATCCCTTGGCATATAGTCGCATTATTGATGCCAACCAACACTTAAGTTTTTATGAAGTATTACCCATGGGGGTAACGGTGTATATCCCTGTTTTACGGGTGCAACCTACTCAAAATGAGGCAATGCCGCCTTGGCTAAGGGGGAATAATGGCTAATGTGGCCCAGTATGATTTTTCGTTGTTTTATGAGAAAACTAATATTTCTGCAGAAATTGAACCGCACTTAATTGAACTGAGTTATACCGATTATCTCGAAGGGCAAAGCGATGAATTAAGCGTTACGTTTGAAGATATTCAGGGTAAATGGATACGTCAGTGGTTCCCCACACAAGGAGATAAATTGATTGCAGCCATTGGCTATAAAGGCTCACCTTTAGTGGATATAGGCGGTTTTGAAATCGACGAAGTGGAATATGAGGCACATCCCTCAACCATTACCTTGCGGGCATTAAGCAGTGGGATTAGTAAAAACTATCGCACCTTAAAACCCAAAGCCTATGAAAACACTACCCTTGCGCAAATCGTGGCACAGGTGGCGGAGCGGTTAAAACTTAAGGTGGTGGGGCAAATTAAGCCAATCCCCATCAAGCGCGTAACCCAATACCAAGAGCGCGATGTGGAGTTTTTGTCACGCCTAGCACGCGAATATCATCACAACTTTAAGATTGTGGGAAACCAGCTGGTGTTTACCCATAAAGATGAGCTAGGTCAAACTGCACCAGTCGCGGTGCTTGATGAGCGAGATGTAATAAGCCTGCGATTGCGTGATCGCATTAAAGACACCGCTAAAGCGGTGGAAATTACGGGCTATGACGCCAATGGCAAAAAGGTGATCAAGCAACGCAAAAATGCCAAGAAACGGCGCAAAAATATCAAGCAATCTGCCGAAGCCAGTGGGGACACCTTACGCATTGTTACCCGAGGCGAAAGCCAAGAGCAAATTGATGCCAGGGCTGATGCAGCACTGGCGGAACAAAATGATGACCAGCAAGCGGGTAATATCACGCTTTGGGGCAATCCGAAACTGGTCGCTGGCAATACGATTTTGTTGCGTAATTTAGGCGTGTTTAGTGGCAAGTATCTGATTAAAAGCGCAAGGCATAGTTTAAGCCGTTTTAGCGGCTATCAAACAGAAATTGAGGTACGAATGCTTGAATTTATCCCAGATGATTTGATCACCTTAGGTATGGAGGTAGCCCATGCAAACCCATAATTTTACCGCCACCTATCAAGAAGGTATTGTATCTGCGGTTGATGTGAATGCCCATAAAGTGCGGTGTAAAATACCTGCCCTTGATGACCTAGAAACAGCGTGGTTGCATTATCTTGTGCCTAATGCTGGGGGAAATCAATTTTATTGCTTGCCTGATATAGGAGAGCTTGTGGCATTGTTATTAGATGCTCGCGGTGAAGGTGGCTGCGTGCTAGGTGCAATCTATAACCAACAAGACCCTGTGCCGGTAGCGAATGGCGAAATGTTTATGCTCAAATTTAAAAATGGCACAACCATTTCGCACAATAGGGCGACAGGCGATGTGGTGATTGATGCAGTGGGAACGGTGTTAGTCAAATCCCCAAGCCTTATCACCCTTGATAGCCCTGAGACCAAAACCACAGGCAATTTGCTTGTGGAAGGCGCATTGACCTATATGCAAGGTATGACAGGTAATGGGGGCGATGGTGGGGCTACAGCGGTAATCAACGGTACGCTTAAAGCCCAAGGTGGTGATATTACTGCGGATAATATTAGCCTTAAAAACCACGTGCATACTGAGCAAGGTGATGGTAACGACACCAGCTCAGCCAAATAAAATCTTTAAAGGACTTTAAAATCAATTTCCCTTTCAGCCCTGTATTCTCAGGGCTATGAATACACAACTCACGACGCATTGGCAACTTGCCCCAGAATTAGATAACAACGTACCTCAACAAGGACTTGATGATATCCATCTGTGCATTGCCAATATACTCAACACAATCAAAGGCACAGATATTTTGCGCCCGCAATTTGGTAGTGATCATTTTAACTATTTAGATCAACCTGAAGATATTGCTATCCCAAATATCGTGCGTGAAATTAGCTACGCCTTAAATAAATGGGAACCACGCATTGAGGTTGAGCGCATTGAGATAACAGGCACTGCACCACAGTTTGAATGCCTGATTTACTGGCATTTGAAAACCGCAGTGTACCGAGAAATTTATCAAGCGGTGGTCAAGTTATGAGCTGGTTAAAAGATGACGTAAAAATTGTCCACGAAGACGTAAAACAAATTTTAAGTGATGCCATTGCCGATTACGAGCAACGCACGGGCAAAACCTTACAACCTGCCCATATTGAGCGCTCTATTATCCAAACCTATGCCTACCGTGAATTGCTGGTGCGTAAAGGTATCAATGAAGCCTTTTTACAAACTTTTCCACAATTTGCGGTGGGGCTGGCATTGGATTTATGTGGTGAGCCATTTGGCTGTTACCGTTTGCGTGATAAAGCGGCGCGCTGTGTGTTGCGATTTAGCGTAGAGGGTGAGCATAGCAGTATTTTAGTTCCAAAAGGGACTGAAGTGATGGTCACCCCTGAATTGAGCTTTATTACGCTAACTGATGATGTTATTACGCCACTGATTAGCTATGTTGAGATTGAAGCTCAAGCTAATCAGGTGGGCGTTATTGGTAATGGATGGGAAATTGGGCGTGTAAAGCAATTAAAACACCCATTAAATACCGATAAAACTATTACGGTTAGCAATATTGATGTCACCAGTGGCGGTATCGCAGAAGAAGATGATGAGGCTTACCGTGAGCGTATTTTGCAAGCCCCTGAAGCCTTTAATACCTGTGGCTCTATTGCTGCTTATCAATACCATACGCGCGCCGTATCGCAAGAGATTGTGGACGTGCAAGTGATTAATGGGGGCGGTGGCAAGGTAAATATTTACCCACTTGCTGTTACAGGCGTGCCTGATAGACGCTTAAAACAAGCCATTCAGGCTTATTTAAGCCCAGAGCATCGCCGTCCGCTGTGTGATGTGGTGAGCGTTAAAGACCCAATCATCCGCACTTATCAAATTGTTGCGGAACTTACGCTACTTGAGGGCTATCGTGAAGATATTGTTAAAACCAAAGCACGCGATGCCTTGTTGGATTATTTGGCAAGCCGCACTAAAAAACTCGGGATGGACGTCGTCCCCTCTGCATTAATGCAAGTGTTGCGCGTTGAAGGGGTCTATGATGTGGCAATCCAGCAACCCGCAAAAATGGTGCTAAACGCCACCGAATGGGCTAACTGCACCCAAGTTACAATAAATGTCAATGGAGTGCGACAAGATGGCTAAATTACAATACCCAAGCATTATTGATAGTTCCGAAAAATACACCGCACTTGCCGATCTTGGCAATAAGCTAGATTTAAGTGCAAAGCGTCAGATTATGACTAGTCTCGTGGAATTGCTTGATGATAAATGGATTGAGTTGCTAGCCGAGAAATGGAGTGTTACAGGTTATGACGGGCTTTTTGTGGCTGAAAATAATGCCTCTAAACGTCAACTGGTGCGCAATGCGGTAAAACTGCATCGTTATAAAGGCACACCTTGGGCAATTCGTGACGTGCTGCGTCAGTTAGGTTTTGGCGAAATTGAAATTGATGAGGGGCTAAAAGCGCGTAATTACGAGTCTCATCAAGGTGTGGCAGCCATACCCCAAGCCGAACGTTGGGCAGCTTATGCCATCCGCCTAAATCAACCTATCACCAACGAGCAATCCGCTGAAATTCGTAAGGTATTACTTAGCTTTGCCCCAGCACGTTGTGTGCTAGCAGTGCTGGACTATAAAGCAGCACCGATACGCTATAACAACAAAGCCACCTATAACGGCGCATATAACCACGGCTCGGCATAGTTTAAACATCATTTAAAACGTATTTAAGGACAATAAATGGCAAACTTAACAGAACAAGAAAAGTGGGAAACGGGTATTTATCAAATTGAAGAAAATGATCCTGTTCATGGTGGCGCAGATGGCGTTACCAATAAACCCATTAAACAACTCGCTAACCGTACCAAATACCTCAAAAAAGAGGTAGAAAGACGCTATGTTGAGCGGTCAGCAACCACCGCTCAAACAGGGACGGTGCAATTAAATAGCAGTGATAATAGCGACAGCGAAACCGAAGCGGCCACCCCTAAAGTAGTTAAAAAGCTCAAGGGGTTAATTGACGCACTCACTCGCAATCTAGGGAATTATATCCCCAACAGCAAAAAATCAAACTCCGTTACCTCTCCAAGTAGCGACACCGTAGCCACCAGTGCGGCCGCTAAAACGGCGTACGATAAAGGTGTTGAGGCCAAAAATAGAGCGGATAGTGCTTATACTCTCGCGCAAGCCAGACAATCGCCTGCCACAACCCTTGCTGGTTATGGCATTACGGATTTTGTCCAGCGGGCATTGACCGCAAGCGATAATCTCAACGATATTACCGTTAAGGGTATTTATAACAATCCAACTTATCGTAACACAACAGATAATAATTATCCTGAAGCGACGTCTGGTGTGTTGCTTGTGTTATCAAACACGGAGCAAGTCTATTTTGCCTCTAACGGCAAGATGTATAAGCGATTTAAGAGTAACAATAATTGGGCTAATGGCTGGGTGAGGCTGGACAATTTGGTTACCCCCATTGGCACAGACCAAAATCTTAATGAGATAACAATAGACGGCAATTATTATATCGTAGGTACGTCTAAAGCAACGCTTGATAAAAATTATCCTATCGCGGGAGCGGATGGGGCGTTAGAGGTGTTTGGCAACGGATATTTTCAGCGATTTACCACTTTTCACACCAAGCAAATTTTCGTGCGCCGCAAAATTGCTGGGAATTGGACGGCTTGGTTGCAAAGTATAACCGAGCTTGGCGGGACATTTGCAGGTAATGTTACTGCGCCAAATCTAACCTCAACAGGTACACTACAAAGCAACTATCGCTTAGTGATTGACCGTAATGACCCCAATTATATCCCTTACATCAATATGCTTAATCGTGCTGTTGAGCTTAATAGTGATGTACCCAATAAGGATTTTAGTTGCATCAATTTTAACGCGTCAAAAAACGGTGCGGATGTCACTAAAGTCAGAATAGTTGCCGGTATTAAGCAGGACAAATCCACCGTACTTAATTTGGTGACAACCAATAGCAGAGACCAATACAGTAGCAACCTAACGCTCTTTGGGCAAACAGGCAATGTAGCAGTGGGGCAAACCACCGACAATGGCACAGAAAAACTGCAAGTTGCAGGGACTATTGGTGCGCTGGGCTATATCAATATTACTGGTAGTAACTGGGAGCGTGTTCGAGCTACTCTGCCAGATGGCGGTTATTGGCGATGGGAAGTTAATCCCGCATCGGCAACCGACCCACGCTTTAACTTTGTTTATCGCTTTTCGAATGGTGATAGTCGTTACGTGTCATTTCCCTCCGCTAACAAAAATGAGACGGTGGCTTATCAGAGCTGGGTTAATAATCTTAATGCCCAAAAAGTCAATAAAGCGGGCGATACGATGACGGGCAAGCTTGTTATTGAGGACACAGCCAATGGCAGTCACGGACAAGCGGGCATTGCTTTAGTTAATAAGGGCGGAGGTCAAGGTACAGCGGTACATTTTGATGGGCATTTCCACGCAGGGAGAATAAATAAAGGTGGAATGCATATCACCGATGCAGGCAATGGCAGCGCTGAAGTGGCATTTATGACCACGCCCGCAGGTAATGCAAATCAAGACCGCCGTCATACTGCGATGATTATTAACAGCAATGGGGCGTTATGGGCGAAGCAATATGGTTGGTTGCATGATTGTTTTTTACAACGGAGTGATTTACAACGCCAACATTATCCAAACCATTATCAAGGAGCAGAAGTATATCGATTTAAGCACCTAAATTTAAAAATTACGTTGGTTAATTTTGGGGCGGCGAGCACAGGCGAATATTATCTGCCCGAGTCTTATGACGGTCTTGCCATCGCAATGGCTGTAGATAATGCAGGAGGTAGATCGACAGGTGTTGTCCATAAAGGAGGAAATAAAATTTATTTCTGGGGAGACCGCTTGTCTCGTGCAGTAATCGTTATTGGTTCGGATACAGTTAGATAAGGATGTATATATGTTGTACTACAATGTAAAACAAAAAACATTTTGTGATTTTGAGGTTTGGCAAACTCAGGAGCTAAACGGAGATTGGTTGGCTGTTACAGACGATGACACCAAAAATGCTATCTCTGCGAGCATAACTGGGGGGGGGAAAGTATGGGCGGAAAACGGAAAACTGTATTGGACAGGTAAAGCTCCTAGCCCTTTGCATAGCTGGCAAGAGGATAAATGGGTGCTTGATGAGTCAAAACAAGCCAAGCTACGAGCAAGTCAACAAGCCGAAGTCTGGGGAAAAATCAAGCAAAAGCGCTATCAAAATTGCCGTGGGGGTGTGTATGTTAAGAGCGTGGATAAGTGGTTTCATAGCGACGATGCGAGTCGTCAGCAATACACATTTATGCGCACGCTCCCAGATTTTCCGCCAACGGCTTGGAAGACAATGGATAACAGTTTTGTGGAGATGACAAAAGCGTTACTTAATGAGTTGTCGCTAGCAATGTTTACCCACGAGCAAGCAGACTTTGCCAACGCCGAACGCCACCGTTTGGCAATGTTGGCGGTGGATAATCCGCTTGATTATGATTATTCAACAGGTTGGAGTGCAATATATGGAGCATAACGTCTATTTAGCCCTATATAAGGGCAATCGCAGTGGTAAAGGATTTAGCGTGCTAAAAGCCAAATTAGGTGATTGGCTCACTCGCAAACTCACTAAAGGCAAATACTCGCATTGCGAGCTAGTTGTTGCACGTAGAGAGTGGCTTAATGGTCATCATTATGACCACGAGATTATCTATGATTGTTATAGCGCCTCTATCCGAGATGGTGGCGTGCGTTGTAAACAGATTGACTTAGATAGTGGCAAATGGGATTTAATCCCGCTTAATGGTGTAACCGAGCAACAAATTAAACGCTATTTTGAGCAGACCAAAGGCAAGCATTATGACTGGCTTGGTGCATTAGGTGTGGTGTTATTTACGCCACAATCTCGCGACAAATTTTTCTGTTCGGAATGGTGTGCTAATGCAATTAATGGCGGTGATGAGGGTTGGCGTTTTAGTCCAAATCACTTAGCTGCAATTTTCAATCAGGGAGCAAAATGAAATGGATAAAATCACAATCAAAGGAGAGCATTTGCAGAGTTACGCAGTAGTGATGGATGCTAAAGCTACGAGTCGATTTATGTTACAAAGCGATAACCAACAAGGGCAAAATAAAATGACCAAACTTACAAAAGACTATTTAGACAGCTTGGTAGCAAATACCCAGTATGTACATCAAGATTTACTGACTATTTGCACAATCACCCTTAAAAACGGCTTTAAACTGGTTGGCACCAGTGCGTGTGCAGATGAGCAACACTATGACGCTAAGATTGGTGAGCAAGTTGCCTATCAAAATGCCTTTGCCAAACTTTGGGAGCTTGAGGGATATTTGCTTAAACAGCGCTTACACGAGCAATCACAAGGCTTTGTAACATTGCGCAACGGCAATCAGGCTCAAATTGTTTACACAAGCCCTTTTGGTAAGTTGTTAGTGGTTGAGCAAACAGGCTCGGAGTTACCAGAGGTGCATTGGCATAATGCTGATGGTAGTTACCATAAAGACGAGCAAAATCAGGTTATCCCGCACGAGTTAGATATTATTTGGGAGGCGAAAATGTAAAACCACAAAAAAGGAAGAAAGCGGCGATGTCGCGGTATCCTACCCCCGCGACACCAGCCTAAGCAGATTACGCCTGCATAGACCCAAGACCGCTCTGTCTGACCAGACGGGCGGATTTTAACAAAACCGCACAAAATGAGAAAGTCTATGCAAAATAAAATGCAAGAAATGCGTTGCAAGCGCTGCAAAAAGCTACTAGCACGCACAAAAGATAATCAATTTTTAGAAATTAAATGCGTGCGTTGCAAAACGCTCAACACATTTAAGCAATCCCACTAACTTCAATTCAGAGTGTCCGAGTGCCTTGAGCACCAGAACGCCATAATTTAAGGATAAATTATGGCAAATCAAACAAATTCCCTTCATTACAAACAAGCACCACTCCCTTTTGTTGGGCAAAAACGGATGTTTTTAAACGCCTTTAAACAGGTTTTAAATGACAATATTCCTAATGATGGTGCGGGCTGGACGATTATAGATACCTTCGGCGGGAGCGGGCTGTTAAGCCACGTAGCTAAGCGTATAAAACCCAAAGCGAGGGTGATTTACAATGATTTTGATGGATATGCAGACAGGCTAAAGCACATAAACGACACTAATCGTTTACGCGCAGAATTGCTTCAAATTGTTGGTGATATTATACCTAAAAACAAGCGATTAGACAACAGCAAAAAGCAAGAAATTATCAATAAAATCAATAATTTTAATGGATTTAAAGACCTCAATACTATCGCTAGTTGGTTGCTCTTTAGCGGGCAACAAGTTGGATCTTTTGAGGAGCTATTTAGTAAGACATTTTGGCACGGGATAAAGCTCACTGATTACCCTACCGCGGAAGATTATCTTGATGGGCTTGAGATAATCAGCGAGCCATTTCAGACGCTGTTGCCTAAGTTTGCCGATAATCCCAAAGCCTTGTTTGTGCTAGACCCACCTTACCTTTGTACACGGCAGAATAGCTATAAAATGGCAAATTATTTTGATTTGGTGGATTTTTTACAGCTGATTGACCTCACTCGACCACCTTATATCTTTTTTAGTTCCACTAAGTCTGAGTTTGTGCGGTTTATTGGGTATCTTGTACAGGCTAAAAAGGATAACTGGCAGACCTTTGACAAGGCTGAGCGAGTAACAATTAAAGCAGCGTTAAATTATCAGGTGCAATATGAGGATAACCTCGTTTATAAATTCTAAAACAAAGGGGCTAACGCCCCTATTTTTGTTTTCCTGCGTTATAGCCAGCCTCATAGGCTGCCTTCATCATCGCTTTCATACACCATACTGGCATATCGTAGAAATCAAGGTGATCGCTCATTCTTGTTTCTAGTGTATCAATACGCCCCACCTCTTTAGCAATGGTTTCTAATACTTTATTAATGGCTTTTTCAGTTGGTTTTTTCATTGTTTATTCTCCTGTTTTTGTGCTGGGGACATCATTGCTCTGTATGGGGAAAGAGTAAAGTTGAAATAAGCGGTAGTGAGTCTGAGTGGTTAGGAATAAAACTGGAGAAGTATGGAGGTCTATTTCAGAAAATTTAAAGGTGGTTTAAATGGCGTTTAAATGGCATAAAAAATCCACATAACGTGGGAAAAATTTTTCTCAAGTTATGTGGACGCGTTTCTCATTTTTCGCGGACGGCTTCAATCGCTCTTTTCATTAATTTGGAAAAACTGTTGTTGAATTTTTTGTAATACTTTGCTCGGTTGAAGCTCTAATGCTTGGCAATATTCAATAAACTCTATGATATCAAGGCGCCGATCACCCGTTTCTATTTTTCCAATTAATGAATAAATTACCCCTAAACGTTCAGCTAGAGCACGTTGAGATAAGCCTAGCGCCTGACGTTGAGCGATAAATAATTGACGAAGAAATAGTTGTTCTTCAGCGTGGATAGATGTACGTAATTTTTTCATTGCACCTATTTTAGGTTCAAGGTAGAATGAACCTGTTTTAGGTGCAAACATTCAACTAATATGAAAGGAGCGAAAAATGTCTTTTATCAGCAAAACTTTTGGTGGCTTAAATAAGGCGTACTATTTCCGCCATTTTTTCTTTGGCTTAATTCTTTTTATGCTATTTGAAGCAATAATCTTTAATGCGGGAAAAGGGGCGATTGATAGCCGATTTATCTCAATGACAATAATGAATTGCGTTTCTCTCTTTTTATATCCTTATTCACGTTTTGTGTATGAAAGTGTGGTAGGTTATATCTTGGGTGGTAATGAGTTTTTTGTAAATGCGATGTTGTTATTCGGCACTAAAATTATTACGATGTCTCTATGCTTTTTATTTAGCTGGGCGATTGCCCCGATTGGTTTGACTTATCTATATTTTTATCATTCAAAACAAGAAAAGCTTACTCAGCAGGAAGATCAAGAATAATGTTGATAAAAAACAGCCACTGAATAAGTGGCTGTTTTACTTTATAGATTATAAAGTGCGGTGCATTTTCCGCGAATTTTTATTTATCTTTTGGCAGATTTTTGATTGAAAAAAGTAATCCGCCCCAAATAATCACCAACGCGATTGTCATCATAATGATTGCGCTACTATTCATTTGATTGCCCCTCTTTTGCTTGTTCTCCAGCGTTCAATAACTCTTCATGTTTCCATTTTAAGCGAGAGAGTAAGAAACTAATTACTACGAGACTTATTGCCATTCCCCAACCGAAAGTATTAACAAACCAAGTTGGATAACCTTCATAACCTTCAGTAAATACTTTTGCCCCTTCACTCAATAGCATAAAGGCTAAAATTCCTGTAGTTAGAACGATACATAAACGCCATAAAAATCCTACTTTGAAAGAAGACGTCTCGTTCAAGTGGTTGCCAAGAATACCTAATTTTTCATTTGCTACGATTGCAACTAATGAGACAAAAGCCACGGCGACAATACCAAAATAGTTAACGAATTTGTCAAGTACATCAAGCATTGGCAGACCAGTTGTTGTTCCAAATAGTAATATTGAAATCAGCATCATAGGTATTCCAACAAAAAATGTCGCTTTTACTCGGCGCATTCTTAATTTATCTTGTACAGCAGAAATAATTACCTCAAGAATTGAAATAAACGAAGTTAATGCAGCAAAAGTTAAAGATGAAAAGAATAACACACCGAGTACTTCACCAAATGGTGCTTTATTTATAATCGTTGGAAACGCAAAGAATGCCAAACCAATCCCACCTTTTGCTACCTCGTTGACTTCTTGACCAGAAGCCGTGGCCATAAAGCCTAATGCTGCGAATACCCCTATTCCAGCAAGCAGTTCAAAACTACTATTAGCAAAACCTACAACGAGACCATTACCAGTAAGGTTTGAGTCCTTTTTGAGGTAAGAGGCGTAGGTTATCATAATGCCAAAACAAATAGAAAGTGAGAAGAAAATTTGTCCATAAGCCGCAATCCATACGCTTGGATCTGAAAGTTTTGACCAATCTGGTGTGAATAATGCATTTAAGCCTTTCTCAGCACCCGGCAAAAATAGTGATGATACAACAAGGATAATAAACATCACTAACAATACAGGCATTAAAATTGTTGAGGATTTTGAGATGCCTCTTTGTATACCGAGAGATAACACACCAAGTGAAATGAGCCACACAGCAATGAGAGGACCAACTACCATGCCGACAAATTCAAAACTGACACCTTGAGCAATATCACCCATTTTTAAAAAATCATGTAAGAAAAAGTCAATCGGCTTATCTCCCCAAGCAGAACTGAAAGAGAAATAGGTATAGCTAGCAGCCCAACCTAAAACAACAGCATAATAAATCCCGATAATTACATTGACCATTACTTGCCACCAACCGAAGGTTTCAAAATGTCGGTTGAAACGGCGATAAGATAATGGCGCTCCACCCCGGTGTCGATGGCCAATGGCATAATCGAGAAATAATAAAGGAATACCAGCGGTTAACAGTGCAATAAGATAAGGAATAATAAATGCGCCGCCACCGTTTTCGTATGTGGTATAGGGAAAACGCCAAATATTCCCTAATCCTACCGCAGAACCAATAGCAGCTAAAATAAATGCTCGGCTACCTGAGAAGGTTTCGCGTTTTGCTGATTGTGTCATATTTTTACCTATAAACGTTAAAGAAATGTTAAAGGTAAGAAATATAGCTGAATATCCAAGTTAGTCAATAGTTAAAAATACTATAAATAGATAAAGCTTCTGTATTTTTGGAATTTTTATAGTTTTAAATTTTGCTAAAAATTTAATTTTTAGAATTATATGCTAAAATGGTTGCATTAATAAATGATCGTGCTAAAAAGCCTATATTCTTTCCATATAAAAAACTGGTGTAAAAAAATGCAAAAAATTTTGTTAAAAATAACCGTTTTTTTGTTTGCATTTTAACCAATAAAAAACCTAGCACATTAAGCTAGGTTTTTTTATTAGGATTAAAGGTTTTTAAGTAACGGTTCTACATCTGGCATTATACCGCGCCATAAATAAAAGGCGTGGGCAGCTTGGCCGACTAGCATTCCGAAGCCATCGCTGTAATGTTGTGCGCCTTGTTGTTTGGCGAGGGCGATAAATGGCGTGTTTGCGCCTTTGCTGTATTGCATATCGTACACTGCACCTGCTTGTTGCAAAAGGGCTGGATGAATTGCCACGGTTTTACCTTGTAAGCCGAGCGAAGTGGCATTGATGATGAGATCGAATTTTTGCATAGGAATATCGGCAAGGGTGCAACCTTGAATATTGCCGTATGCGCTGAATTTTTCAGCCAATTCTGTGGCTTTGGCTAAGGTGCGGTTAGCCACAAGAATAGTTTGCTCCGCCTGCAATAAGGGAAACAACACGCCTTTGGTTGCCCCACCTGCGCCTAAAATCAGCACGGATTGTTGTGGTTTGAGCCAGCCTAAACGCTGTAAATCGCTCACCAGCCCTGCGCCGTCTGTGTTATCCGCATAAAGCGTGCCATCGGCGAGTTTTTTTAATGTATTACAAGCACTTGCCAGTAAGCAACGTTCGCTGTGTTGAGTGGCTAGCTGAAAAGCGCGCTCTTTAAATGGCGCGGTGATATTGCAGCCTTTGCCGCCTTCAGCAAAAAAGGCAAGTAGTTGCTGTTCAAAGTGTTGTGCATCACCAAGTATTGCCACATAGTCCAAATCTTGCTGCGTTTGTTCAGCAAAAATATGATGAATTTGTGGGGATTTACTTTGTGCAATGGGATTACCCCACACGGCGTAGAGATCTTTGCCTTTGTTATTTATAGCCTTATTCATAAAAATCCTTATTAACCTTGACGAAAAAGTTGTTGGGTAAATAGATCGCGTATTTCTGAAGGGTTTTGCGCCGTACCGATAGTCATTTCTAACACGGGAAAGTGATCGCCAAATTGCGCTTTTACTTCCGCACTCGTGCGGCAAGGTGGCAAGCCGGTTAAATTGGCGCTGGTGGAGGTGAGCGCAAAGCCTGCTTGTTCGCAAAGCAGTTTTACCGCAGGGTGATCGCTTATGCGCACGGCAATAGTGGAAAATTGCCCTGTGAGAAATTTCGGCGTTTCGGCTTTTGCTGGCACAACCCAAGTGGTTGGGCGCTCATAATGGGCGTTTAAGCGCTGCCAATGCTGTTCGGAAAGCTGGCGTTCATCAATAAAAGGGAGCAGGAAATCCAAACTTGGCGCAATTAAAATCAAGCCTTTTTGCACAGGGCGCTGTTTTAAAACTAATAATTTTTGCACCGCACTTTCACTCAATGGATTGCAACCCAAACCAAACACCGCTTCGGTGGGGTAGGCGATGACTTCATTTTGTTTTAATTGCTCAACCAGTTGAGCCACATTCTGTTCGTTATTCATTGTCTGTTTCAAATTGATGACGGCACGCTTTGTTGGCACACAACCAAGTGCGATACAAAGTGCGGTCGGTTTTTTCTTCTTTTTTTAGCGTGCTAATGGGGTAAGCGCATTGCGGACAAGGCTCGGCATAGGGCTGGCTGGCAAGGGTAAATTTGCATTTTGGAAATTGATCGCAGCCGTAAAACACTTTGCCTTGGCGTCCGCGCCGTGGCACAAGATGACCTTTGCCACAAGCGGGGCAAGGCAAATGTGCTTGCTCAGGTTCAAGTTGCTCGTGAACAATATAATCACAGTGCGGATAATCGCTACACCCGATAAACATACCAAATTGCCCTTGTTTTAATTGCAAAAAATGACCGCACTTTGGACAATGTTGATCTAATTCTTTCAATACGTTGGTTTCGTGAGTGGGCTGTAATGGCTTGATAAAATCGCATTGCGGATAGGCGCTGCAACCTAAAAATAAGCCTTTTTTGCCCTTTTTAATTTGCAGCAACGCGTCACATTGTGGGCAATGTTCTTCGTGTTTGGTGGCTTGGAATAGGCTTTTACTCATTGCATTTCTCACTTGAACTGAATAAATTAACCCCAACTTTGCGCAGCAATTCCGCCGTTTCAAACACGGGCAAGCCCATCACACCGCTGAAACTGCCTTCAATATGAGAAATAAAAATGCCGCCCACACCTTGAATGCCATAAGCGCCTGCTTTATCCATTGGCTCATTTGTACGGATGTAAGCGGAAATTTCTTGCTCTGTCAACGGTTTAAAGGTTACTTGGCTGGTTTGCACAAGGCTATGTTTTTGATCTGGCAAGCTGACACACACCGCGGTTAGCACTTGATGTGTTCTGCCGGAAAGCAAGCGTAGCATTTGTGCGGCTTGATCGTTACCTTGTGGTTTGCCTAAAATTTGCCCATCGCACACCACGCTGGTGTCTGCGGACAAAATGGGTAAGTGCGGTGAAAAATTACCAAGTTTTTCAAGTTGTTGGCGCGCAGCGTGATTTTTCTCTTGCGCCATTCTGTGTACATAATCCACAGGCTGCTCATCGACTTTCGGGGTTTCATCAATATCTGCATTGAAGATTTCTACCTCCAATCCTAACTGTTGTAACAGCTGTAAACGGCGTGGGCTTTGCGAAGCAAGATAAAGTTGTGGTTGTGTTGTCATTTTTTCCGCTGATTAAACCAAAATTGCATTATACTTTATTACAGTTCCACAAAGATTTCATCTGAAAAATCCACCGCACTTTGAGCCACTGTACTTTGGAACGAGAAAATTTAGCTAAAAGTGCGGGGTAAATTTTGTTAATTTTAAGGAAAACAATGATCGAACTCACTCAATCTCAATGGCTAGGCGTTGCCGTCTTATTGCTTATTTTGTGCCTTGTGCTGTTTTTTATTAGTACTAAACATCAACGAGATAAGCAACAACTCGCTCAAGAGCTGAATAAAAATGTCAATGATTTTAACCAGTTATTAGAAAAATATGAAACCTTATCGCAGCTGCGTTATCAGCTTGAACAAGAGAGCGTGAAAGCACAAACGCGCGCGGAGGGCTTACAGACACGGCTCAATGAACGTGATGAGAAAATCCATTATTTGCAACAAGAATTGGACGAAGAACAAGCGCGCCACAGCAATATTGCTGAGAAAATTACCAGCCTTAAGGAGCAATTTGGCATTGCCACAGCACAGGTGCATAGCTTGCAAAATCAGCTTAATCAAAGCCGTGCAGAATTAAAAAGTAAGCAGCAGGATTATGTAGATTTAAGCGAAAAATCCACCGCACTTTTGCAGCAACTCACAGAGCTAAAAACGAGCCTTGGCGAAAAAGAAAAGCATTTTGCTCAGCAACAAGAGGATTTTATTAAAACGAAACAACAGCTTAGCGTTGAATTTCAAAATTTAGCGAATCGTATTTTGGAGGAAAAGAGCCAGAAATTCGATCAAACCAACCAAGCCAGCCTTGATGCCTTGTTAAAACCATTCCGTGAGCAAATTGAAGGTTTCCAAAAACGGGTGAATGAAATTCATTCGGAATCCTTAAAAGGCAACGCCAGCCTTGAAAGTGAAATTAAAAAAGTGCTAGATGTGGGGCTTGCGATGTCGCAAGAAGCGAATAATCTCACTTCTGCCTTAAAAGGGGAAAAGAAAACCCTCGGCAACTGGGGCGAGGTTCAGCTTGAGCGCGCCTTGCAATTAGCGGGCTTAGTGGAAAACGATCATTATAAAGCGCAGGATCATTTCCGTAATGCAGAGGGCAAATCCAATTATCCAGATTTTGTGGTGTATTTGCCGGATAATAAACATTTGATTATTGACAGCAAAATGTCTTTAGTTGCCTATGAAAATGCAGTGAGTGCCGACAATGAGCAAGCGCAGCAACAATTTTTGCGTGAGCATCACAAGGCGATTAAAAATCATATTGATGATCTTTCACGCAAGGATTACAGCAATTTAATTGGCGTGCATAGCCCGAATTTTGTGCTGATGTTCATTGCCATTGAGCCTGCTTATATTGAAGCGATGAAACAGGATAGCAACTTGTTTAATTATGCCTATGAAAAGAACGTCATTTTAGTATCGCACACTACCTTAATGCCGATTTTACGCACGGTGGCGAACCTATGGCGCATTGAGCGCGGTAATGCAGAGGCGCGCGAAATTAGTGGCAAGGCTGGGGATATTTATAACCAAATGTGTTTGGTGGCGGAGCGTCTGGCTAAACTGGGTAACAGTTTGGCAACAGTGAGTGGACATTATAATCACGCTGTTACCGCCTTTGCTGGGCAACAAGGTTTAGCAGGAAAAATTGAACGATTTAAAGATTTTTCTGCCAAAGCTAACAAAGTAATGCCACAAGTGGAATTGCTGCATAATGACCTTGATTTAGCCAAATTAAGCACCATTTCAGCAGAACAAATTGTATCTGGAGAGCATTGACATTTTGTGGCTAACTAGATGATTACTTATCTATTTTTTATTTATATATAGCATTATTAATGCTGATTATCATAGGACATTTATGCAACAAAAATCTTCAAATAAAGTACGAATGTACAAAACACCCGCCATTTTTAGTCAAATTATTTTTGCAAGCAGATGGCTTCAATTGCCGATTTATCTTGGTTTAATTGTGGTGCAGGGAATATATGCCTATAAATTTATGAAATCTTTATGGGAATTATTAACCTCTCTACAAGAATTAGATTCCAATGCTGTTATGCTTTCGGTGTTAAACCTGATTGATGTGGTAATGATCGCCAATTTATTGGTTATGGTGATTGTGGGCGGTTACGAGATTTTCGTTTCCAAGTTATATACTGAAGGCCATCCAGATGAACCAGAATGGCTTAGCCACGTTAATGCTTCGGTGTTGAAAGTAAAACTGTCGATGTCAATCATCAGTATTTCGTCTATTCATATGCTACAAACTTTCGTTAATGCAGCAAATATGCCTGAAAAAACAATGATGTGGCAATTATTCCTACATTTAGGTTTTTTAGTATCTGCGATTGCAATGGCTTATACGGATAAGGTTTTATATAGCACAAGTCATAAAAATCATTAAATTAATTTTTAAATTTAATAGAATGACTCAGACAAAATTGTACTGAGTCATTTTTTATTTATCGGTTTTTATATCCCGCATTTTGTAAGCCTTGCAAAGAGTAAACGTGATAATCATCTAAATTCTTCACGCTTTGTACTAAGGCTTCGGCAGCGGCGAGGGTAGTTTGGATAAACACTTTCTGTTGTAACGCACTGCGGCGAATGGAGTGGCTGTCTTCCACGCTTTCAGGCAAGCAGCCTACGGTGTTTATTACCATTGCGATTTCCCCATTTTTGATCGCATCCACAATATGTGGGCGACCTTCACGCACTTTATTGACGATTTGCGCAAAGATGCCATTTTCACGTAGGAAGTTTGCTGTGCCAATGGTGGCGCATAAGCCGTAGCCTTGTTCTTGCAAGCGTTGGGCGATTGGCAATAAACGCGCTTTGTCTTTGTTATCCACGGAAAGGAACACTTTGCCGGTTTTCGCAATGCGTTCGCCTGCACCAAGCTGGGCTTTGATGAAGGCTTCTGCAAAGGTTTCACCCACACCCATTACTTCGCCAGTAGAGCGCATTTCAGGGCCTAAAATGGTATCCACCCCTGGGAATTTGATGAATGGGAAAACCGCTTCTTTCACTGCATAAAAGTGCGGTTGAATTTCGCCTTGAATTTGCTGTTCGCTTAGGCTCATTCCTGCCATTACGCGTGCGGCAATTTTGGCTAATGGTCGCCCAGTGGCTTTACTCACAAATGGCACGGTACGGCTGGCGCGCGGATTCACTTCTAACACATAAATCACGCCATCTTGCACCGCAAATTGCACATTCATCAAGCCTACTACGTTCAAGGCTTTTGCCATTGCCGCCGTTTGACGGCGAATTTCATCTTGAATTTCCGCGCTTAAGGAATAAGGTGGCAGGGAGCAAGCGCTATCGCCACTGTGAATACCTGCTTGTTCAATATGTTGCATAATGCCACCGATCACCACTTGGCTGCCATCGCAAATGCAATCTACGTCCACTTCAATGGCGTTGTTTAAGAAGTGATCAAGCAAAATCGGGCTGTCTTCAGAAACTTGTACCGCTTCACGCATATATTTGTTCAGTTCGTCCACGTTATACACGATTTGCATTGCTCGTCCGCCTAGCACATAGGAAGGACGCACCACCAGCGGATAGCCCACTTCTTCCGCTAATTGCACTGCTTCAATGGCATTGCGTGCCGTGCGGTTATTCGGCTGTTTTAAGCCGAGTTGTTGCAGAATTTGTTGGAAGCGTTCGCGATCTTCGGCAGCGTCAATGCTGTCTGCGGATGTGCCGATAATATTCACGCCATTTTCCGCCAAGGCATTGGCAAGTTTTAATGGGGTTTGACCGCCATAATGCACGATCATGCCATAAGGCTGTTCAACGTGAATGATTTCTAACACATCTTCAAGGGTGAGCGGCTCAAAATAAAGACGATCTGAGGTGTCAAAATCGGTAGAAACCGTTTCAGGGTTACAGTTCACCATAATGGTTTCAAAGCCACTTTCACGCAAGGCAAGGGCGGCGTGTACACAGCAATAATCAAACTCAATACCTTGCCCGATACGGTTCGGTCCACCACCTAAGATCATAATTTTTTTACGATCAGAAGGATTGGCTTCGCATTCTTCTTCATAGGTGGAATAAAGGTATGCTGTGTCGGATTTAAACTCGCCCGCGCAAGTATCCACACGTTTATAAACAGGGTGAAGATTGAAAGATTTGCGTAAATTTCGCACCGCACTTTCCGTGCTTTTTACTAGCTGGGCAATACGTTTATCGGAGAACCCTTTGCGTTTTAAACGGCGCAGTTCGGCGTAATCCAATTGTTCCAGCGTTTTTTGCTCAAGCGCTAGCTCTTCTTGCACAAGATCTTGAATTTGCACTAAGAACCAAGGATCGATTTTGGAATAATGATGCACTTCTTCTAGGCTAAATCCTGCGCCAAAAGCATCTGCCACATAAAGAATGCGGTTAGGGCCGGGATTGCCAAGCTCGGTACGGATTTTTTCTGGCGCCTCAGACAGCAAATTGAACCCACAAATGCCCGTTTCCAAGCCGCGCAAGGCTTTTTGCAAGCTTTCTTGGAAAGTGCGCCCCATTGCCATCACTTCCCCTACGGATTTCATTTGTGTGGTTAAGCGATCGTCCGCTTGCGGGAATTTTTCAAAGGCGAAGCGTGGCACTTTGGTGACCACATAATCAATAGACGGCTCAAAAGAGGCAGGGATTAATCCCCCCGTGATGTCGTTACGTAATTCATTGAGCGTATAGCCCACGGCTAATTTGGCGGCTACTTTGGCGATTGGGAAACCCGTGGCTTTAGAGGCAAGGGCAGAAGAACGGCTTACGCGCGGGTTCATTTCAATCACAATCATTTCGCCATTGGCGGGATTAATGGCAAATTGCACATTTGAACCGCCTGTATCCACGCCAATTTCACGCAACACCGCAAGGCTGGCGTTACGCATAATTTGGTATTCTTTATCGGTGAGCGTTTGCGCTGGCGCAACGGTGATGGAATCGCCCGTATGCACGCCCATTGGGTCAAAATTCTCAATGGAGCAGACGATAATGCAGTTATCTGCTTTATCACGCACCACTTCCATTTCATATTCTTTCCAGCCTAACACCGATTGTTCGATGAGTAATTCGTGGGTCGGCGAGGCATCAAAACCGCGTTCGCAAATGGCGACAAATTCATCACGGTTATACGCGATCCCACCGCCAGAACCGCCCATTGTGAAAGACGGACGAATTAAGGTTGGAAAACCCACTTCGGCTTGTGCTGCCCACGCTTCATCGAAAGTATGGCAAACAAAGGATTTTGGCGTATTTAAGCCGATTTTCGCCATTGCTTCTTTAAAGCGTCCACGATCTTCCGCTTTATCAATGGCATCTTCGCTTGCGCCAATCAGTTCCACGCCGTATTTTTTTAGCACGCCATTTTGGGAAAGATCTAAGGCACAATTCAGCGCGGTTTGTCCGCCCATTGTTGGCAAAATGGCATCAGGACGCTCTTTCTCAATGATTTTTTCTACCGTTTGCCAAGTAATTGGCTCAATGTAGGTAACGTCCGCCATATCGGGATCTGTCATAATGGTGGCTGGGTTAGAGTTCACTAACACCACCTTATAACCTTCTTCACGCAACGCCTTACAGGCCTGCGCGCCCGAATAATCAAATTCACACGCCTGCCCAATCACAATCGGGCCAGCACCGATAATTAATATTGTCTTTATGTCTGTACGTTTTGGCATTTTGGTTTCTCTTATAATATTTTTAACGTTGTGTATAAATTGTTAATCCAGCTTTGTGGCGAATCATTGGTTTTATTTTTGTTTAGCTTGTTCTAATGCCGCTACAAACTTATCAAACAAATACGCTACATCATTTGGGCCGGGGCTGGCTTCGGGGTGGCCTTGGAAAGAAAATGCCACTTGGTCGGTTAGCTCAATGCCTTGCACAGAATCATCAAATAAAGAGCGGTGAGTTATTTTCACATTTTTTGGCAAGCTGTGTTCGTCCACTTCAAAACCGTGGTTTTGGCTGGTGATATACACTTTTTGCGAATCCAAATCTTGCACGGGGTGGTTGGCACCGTGGTGGCCGAATGGCATTTTTTTAGTTTTTCCACCCACCGCAAGGCCTAATAATTGATGACCTAAGCAAATGCCGAAAATCGGTTTTTTGCTTGCCAGTAAGGTTTGGATAGCGCTAATGGCGTAACCGCAAGGTTCAGGATCGCCTGGGCCATTGGATAAGAAAATGCCGTCTGGTTGATAAGCCAGCACTTGTTCGGCAGTGGTTTTAGCTGGCACTACAGTGATTTTACAGCCTCGTTCTGCCAACATTCTGAGGATATTGTGTTTGACACCGAAATCGTAAGCGACAATATGATATTTCTGTTCTGGCTGTGGATTATAGCCTTTGCCTAATTGCCATTCCCCTTGTGTCCATTCATAAGGCGATTGGCAGGTAACTTGCTGGGCTAAATCTTTGCCTGCCATTGAGCCAAAACTTTGTGCCAGTGCAAGGGCTTTTTGTTCATCAATTTCGCCCGCCATAATGCAGCCTGCCATTGCCCCTTTATCACGCAATAAACGGGTCAAACGACGTGTATCAATGTCTGCAATCGCCACTACGTTATTGGCTTTTAGGTAATCTGCTAGGCTTTGATTGGCGCGGAAATTGCTGTGTAATAAAGGTAAATCGCGAATGATTAATCCGCTGGCGTACACCGCATTGCTTTCTTGATCTTCATTATTGGTGCCAGTGTTGCCAATATGGGGATAGGTCAGGGTAACGATTTGTTGGAAATAGGAAGGATCGGTCAAGATTTCTTGATAGCCAGTGATTGACGTATTAAAAACCACTTCGCCAATGGTTGTACCACTTGCGCCAATAGACGTGCCGTGGAAAACGCTGCCGTCAGCCAATACTAAAATTGCTGGACTAGACATAAAAAACTCCTTAATTGTAGGTGAACACTTACGAATGCTCATTAACCGAAATTTAGCGAAAATACACCGCACTTTGGTTTGGTGTTTGCACTAAATTGGATTGGTTATTAGCTCACAGGCTAATTGCATCGATTCTAAAAGATAATTGCACATAACACAAGCAAATTCGCAAGGAATGAATTGTTATTTATGCTTTATTTTTGCATAAATAATCAATGTTATGCAACTAATTTATTTTTCTTTGATTTATTTTGTAGATTCTGGCTAAGTTGTTTACAATGTACCTTATTTTAAGTAACAAGGCTTATTTATGAAAAAATCTGTATTACTTGCCAGCGTTGTACTGGGCTCTGCAATGCTTACAGGCTGTGCGACTATTGATCCGCAAACTGGTGAGCGTAAAGATCCTCTTGAAGGATTTAACCGCGCAATGTGGGATTTCAACTATAAGGTTGCTGATCCCTATATTCTCAAACCTGTTGCTAAAGGTTGGAAAGATTATGTGCCGCAGCCCGTTAAAACAGGGATCATCAATGTGGCCAATAACCTTGATGAGCCAGCCAGTTTCGTCAACCGCTTATTGCAAGGTGAATTTAAAAAAGCAATGGTGCATTTCAATCGCTTCTGGATTAACAGTATTTTCGGCTTAGGTGGCTTGATTGACTGGGCGAGCGCCAGCCCACCATTACGCGTGGACGACAAACGCCGCTTTGGTGATACCCTAGGCGCTTATGGCGTAGAAACAGGCACTTATGTGATGTTGCCAATGTACGGGCCTGCCACTCCGCGTCAGGATCTTGGTAATTTAGTGGATACCACTTATCCAATGCTTTCTCTATTAGGTCCTTGGGGATTATTAAAGGCTGGGATTCAAGGCATTGATGCACGAGCTAAAATGTTAGATAAAGAAGCATTGTTAGACCAGGCACAAGATCCTTATGTGAGTTTTCGTGAAGCCTATTTTCAAAATTTGGAATATCACGTTAAAGATGGCAATGTGCAAAGCAAAGGCGAAACCCTTTCACAAGATGAATTAAAAGAAATTGATTAATTATAGGAAATAACACTATGGAAATGACCTCAACACAACGCTTAATTTTAGCCAATCAATACAAACTAATGGGATTGTTAGATCCTAATAATGCGGCGAAATACGCTCGTTTTGAAACCATTGTGAAAGGTGGTTTTGGCTTAGAATTAAAAGAGTTAGACAAAGAATTTTCTAACCTTTCAGAACAAGAATGCCAAACTGTGCGTGATACTCTTGAAATGTACCACGCCTTACAGGTTTCTTATAACAACTTAGGCGACACCACCAGCGTAACACCACACCGCTTACAATTTGCGGGTTATTGTGCGGTACGTGAGAAAAAATATCTCAACTATTTACGCTTTATTACCACCACGGAAGGCAAATATTCAGAGTTTATGCAGTGTGAACACGGTTGTGATTCTCAGACCCCAATGTGGGATAAATACATCAAAATGCTAGAAGCGTGGCGTAGCTGCCCGCACGAATATCATCTAAGTATGGCTGAAATAGAGAAAATTCTAAATGCCTAATTACTATAATATGGAATAAGATGCATTATATTGTTTAGTGTAGGATTGTTTATGAGTACAGAACCGATAAAGATTTTCGAAAATCCGCTTAATATTGAGGAAAAAACTTCGGAATTATTAGGAAAAGTCCACTCAATGGGAATGGATGATATTTTGAATAATTATGTGTTTCCTTACGGTACAAGAATTTTGCTTGCAATTGCTATTTATATGATAGGTAAACGTATAGCACGTTTTCTGAGTCGTTTATTATCAAAAGCAGTATATCATTCTACCGAAGATGAGATGCTACAAAGTTTTGTTAAATCCATCAGTTATTTCTTATTTTTACTCATAGTGATTATTGCATCGCTTTCCCAATTAGGGCTTAATACCTCATCATTAGTTGCATTGATTGGTGCAGCAGGATTAGCGATAGGTTTAGCATTACAAAATTCACTGCAAAACTTTGCTGCAGGGGTGATGATTTTAATTTTCAAACCATTTCGTAAAGGAGATACGGTAGAATCTGGCGGCGTAGTTGGTAAGGTTGAAAAAATTAGCTTGCTTTTTTTAGAATTAAGAACAGGGGACAATAAAACAATTTTGATTCCTAATGGCAAAGTATTTGGCGATAGTATTACAAATTATTCAAGTAATGCCACACGCCGTATCGATTTCATTTTTGATATTGCTTATGATGCCAATATTGAGCAGGCTAAGTCCATTGTGGCAAAAATAATGGAACAAGATTCTCGTGTTCTGAAAGAACCCAAATGTACGATTGCAGTGGGTGCATTGGCTCCTAATAGTGTTCAGTTGGTGGTGCGCCCTTGGGTCAATACTGCGGATTATTGGACTGTACATTTTGATTTAACGGAAAAAGTTAAGCTAGCATTTGATGAAGAAGGGATTGAGATCCCATTCTCAAAAACGAATATTCAATTGAGCGAAAATGCCAACCTTGAAGGTTGATTACAAATCACTTTTTAATTATTAAAAATGAAGTGCGGTGGAAAAATCACAAATTTTTCACCGCACTTTTGTTTTCTATACCATTCTTATTTAGAAGCTTTTCTCAAAAATCAGATTAATGCTTTTGTTTTGATAATTATAGAGTGATGGTAAATTACTGCGTTGTTTTCGCCATTGGAATTGCAATTTAGGGGTAATGCTAAGCCAGTGCCAATCACGTTTCCATAGTAAAATTTCCGCACGATAAATGTAATCTTGACGAATTTTACCCAGAGTGAAAATCGCAATTTTGGCTTTTGTGCTTTATTCCTGCATAAGTACGAGTGTAGAGATCATCATAAGCGTGATTATCCCAATAGGTTTTGCCAAATAATTCTGCGTTTAAATGTAGATAATAGGCTTGCCAAAGGTTGAAATCTCGTCTTGCTTGCAAGCTATAAGCAATGCCGTGTGCCGTTTGTGGTAACCAATCATCTTTTTTATAGAGCTGAGAGATACCTTCAATTTGCCTTGTATTATTGGCGTTATTCACATTTGTATCACGCACATAATACCCACTGAATTGAATTTCCCATTGGTTTCGATGTCGCAAGGTATTGAGATAGGTGCCGATTTCTCGTCGTAGTGGTGTGGGTAAATCTGGTGCGGAAAGTAATTTTTCAAATTGCGTGCATTATCATCTTGTTATTTAACAAAATAAGCTGAATTACAATTTATTTGCTGGGGTAAATCTCGGCACTTTAGGCATTCTTAATTGAATGCGTTCGCGGTTGAGTTTTAGGGCGTTTTCTGTGGGCTGATAATCTTGCCATAGGCTAGGATCTTGCGGTAAATCTTCCGCCCAAAAATATTGCACGTTAAAGCCGCGCGCTTTGCATTCTTGGTGGAGTAGATCGTAGCGGTTTTTGAGAAATTGCAGTTTGTTGAAAAAGAATCGAACGTGTCCTTCGCCTAATTTGTAATCCGCAGGTTGTCCTGTGAGATTGTATTTCCCTTTGGCAACGGCGTTGGGAATGCGAGTGAGTTCACGATGTTCAGCGAGCAGGTGTTGGTCACAAAGTTCTTGTGGCGGGACAACATTGATTCTTGTCATTATTTTTCCTTATTTATGAAAAGGTTAGGTCTAAATCTAATTCTTTTAATAATTTTTTTTCAGCGCTGAGATCATTTCGCACTAAGGGATTATGCACTAAATAATTTGGCTCAAATTGGATTGTCCATTGCGCTAAAGTGCGGTCGATTTTTAGTGCAATTTTTTCACTCCATACGGTGGCTTGGCGTGATTTATTCAGCAAAATGGCTAAGCGTAACAAACGCACAAGGGCGATAACGTCTTGTTCCGTATAACGAGAAAATTTCGCAAAATCAGCCTGTTTGATATTGTTGATTTGGTAACGAACCAAGGTGGTGAGCAATCGCTGTTGCTCTTTATCAAAGCCCGGTAGTTCCATATTTTGCAGAATGTAGGCGGAGTGCTTTTGCAAGCCTTTATGATTGATGACAATACCTACTTCGTGCAGACGTGCTGCCCAAAGGAGAATATCCACCATTTCATCTTGTAATTTGCTGTTTTGCCAAGCTTTGTATTGTCCGGCAAGGCGTTTAGCGCTTTGATAGACTCGCTCAGATTGCGCCATATCAAGGTTAAATTGTTCTGCAAGGGCAAGGGCGGTGCGTTGGCGGATATTGCTCACTTGGAAGTTTTTTTCTAGGCTGTACATCACGCCTTCACGCAATGCGCCGTCTGAATAACGCATTTGTTCAATGCCAAACACTTCAAATACCGCAGTGAGAATAGCTAGCCCCGGCACGAAAACGTCTGCGCGATCCTCATTTAAACCGTCCAAATGCAGATCATCAAAATGGCTGACTTGTAGCACTTTTTCACTGAGCTGCGCTAAACGGGCGGAGGTGATAATGCCATTGGGATCAAGATTTGCCGCAATCACTTGATAGACGGTTTTGATCGTACCTGATGAACCCAGCACCGATTGCCAACCTAATTTACGATATTCAAAGGCTAAATCTTCAATTTTATTCACCGCAATTTGTTTGGCACGCTGAAAATTTTCGGCAGAAATTTCACCTTGCGGGAAGAGTTTTTTGGCGAAGCTCACACAACCCATATGACGGCTTTCTGCAATTAGGGGATGAAAATCATCACCGATGATCATTTCTGTTGAGCCGCCACCAATATCCACCACAAATTTTCGCCCTGTTTCTGGCTGGGTGTGAGAAACGCCGGCGTAAATGGTTTTGGCCTCCATTTGTCCGCTGATAATGTTAATCGGATAGGGGAAAACTTGTTCCGCTTGGCGTAAAAATGCTTCATTATTTTTCGCTGTACGCAGGGTAAACGTGCCTACTACATTGACATTTTCTGGACGAAATCCTTGCAGCCGTTCAGCAAAGAGCGCTAAACAATTTATGCCGCGCTGAATGGCTTCTTGGCTTAACTGATTGTTCTCATCTAAGCCTTCAGCCAGTTGTACTTTCTGTTTTAGGCGTGAAAGCACTTGGATTGAGCCATTGATAATGCGAGCGATGATCATATGAAAGCTGTTTGAACCCAAGTCAATTGCAGCAATTTCACGTACTTCGCCACGCTGATATAAATAATCAGAGGCTTTGGCTAGAAGGTTTTCGTTATTCATAAAATAGTCCTAAAAATCAAAATGATAAAGTAGATCAAAGGCTTGATTGACACCGGAAACTGATTGTAAGTAAAGCTGTGGTAATAGTTTATAGCGCACAGTAAATTCTGCCAATCCGTCAAATAATCCAATGCCGTATTTGAGCTGTAATCGAGGCGTGATGTTACCACTTACCGTTACTTTTGAATTATCTCCAACGCCTTGAGTTCCCAAACTGAGATCTTGAATTCCAAATGCCTCACCAATACCGCCAACTAACTTACCGCTTTTCGCTAAGCCAATTCCGAGTAATGCTGCACCAATAGCACCTCCAGAACCGGCTTCACCACTATTCTCTAATGAACGACCTGTGAGCAAATAAGAAAGCGCCTCATCTTGTGAAGTGGCAGGATTAGAGAATACGGTAACCTGTGGTGATGTGGCCAAACCGATTACTTTCACTCCAGCAGTAATGTTGCTATTTTCCATCGCAGTTGGATTGCGAATTGCCTCGATATTAAGCATAGGTTGTGATGGTAAGCCTGAAAAGTTAATTTGCCCTTTGCGAATGAGTAAATCTTGTCCGTAGGCGGTATAACGTCCATTTTTTAGGTAAATTTGACCGAATAAACCTAGCTTGCCTTTATCTTGTTTTACTGAAAGCAAGCCGTCCAAGTTAGTATTTAAGCCATAAGCCTTGAGCGTGACATCATTCCCTATATTAATTTTAAGGTCAGAACGAATTTCCATTCCATTTTTTGTTCGGGCTTTTATTTCACCTTTCTTCACCCCAATTTTTGTTTTATCGGGGCCATCTAAAATTACCTCATCAGGACTAACTGTCACCGCGCTATCTGGTAATGCTTCGATAGCAATTCTTGCCCAAGGGATATCAACTGATCCTGATATTTCTAAAAGTTTAGGGCTAGCCACGAGTTCCACATTTGGGCTAATTTTTAATTTTGCCATTGATGGAATATTCATATTAAAGCGATCTGCTTGTGCTTTGATTCTGGTATTCCAGTTATCAATATCTTTCCAATTTGCCTCACCACTAATATCTAAACGACTTTCAGCGTTTCTTACATAGCCCAGCAAGGTAGAGCGATTGCCTGCAAAACGCATAGATAAATTACCGTCTTTGATGGTGAATGGCAGGGATTTCATTGTGGCACTTAAATGGTTGACATCAAAATTACCGTGAATAAGCGGTGCATTGAGATTGCCCCCTAAGGTAAGATTTGCTGCAATTTCACCATCGATTTTCTCGCCACTTGAAAGCAGTTGTTTGGCTAAATTGAGATTTAACCGCTGAATGTTAATGGTTCCCCCTAAGGTGCGAGATTTTGCCAAATCTTGCAATTTAAGTGCGGTGGTAATGCGACCATTTTCCATTAAATCAATGGCGGAATCCAAGTTTAGATTGTTGTTTTCCATTTGTGCTTTGATATCCACCTTCGGAATGGCAAGGTTGAAGGTGCGATAATCAATTTTTTTCGCCACAGATAAATGATTACCGGCTACCTGCACATTGAGTTTGAGCGGTTTATCACTAAACCACGCCACCGTACCCTGACTTTGTAATTGCCCTTTGATTTTCGTTTGGCTTTGTTCTTTATCCAATAATTTGTTGATTAAGGCTAAATCCAATTTACGCACTTGGAATGGCACTTCGCCGTTTTTCCCTGCGGTGAAATTTTTTGGGAAACATAATTCAATATCGCTATTTAACCAACAATGTGAGGAAATGCTTGCTTCCATTTTATTTTGATTGTAATTTACTGCAATGCCTTGATTAGTTTGCCATTTTCCCACCGGTGATTGAATATCCACGCCGCTAATTTGCCCTTTCCAGATTTGTGAAGTGCGGTCAAAATTTCCCGCAATTTTGAGATTAGCCGCTACAGGTTTGCCTTGTGATTGCAGTTGTAACTGATGGTTTTTTTCATCGCCTGATAAAGCAAAGGTCGCTTGGCTAATTGCCACATCGGCATATTTCAACCCCGTTACATTGGCGTTTAAATCACCGCTAATGATTTTCTGCGAGCGAATATCCCCTTTAACGGCGAATTTATTCAGCTGTAATTGTTGGAAACGAATATTGTTACCGCTTAAATCCACATTTAAATTAGGTTCACGAATATCTCCTTTCAATTTGACATAACCAAATAGAGTAGCGGAAAGTTCAGGCAGTAAACCACGCAAGTTTGGCGCGTGAATATCAAGGGATAAATCTGATTGTTGACCGATTCCCCCTTGCATTGCAATGCGGTTTTCACCGTAATTGAGCAACAGATTTGGTATTTGTAGCCATTTGTTGTTATCTGCACTGAGTTTACCTTTTAGGCTTAATGGCTGGCGAGAAAGCGAACCGTTAATGTCTAAATCGGGAACGTTAATGGTCCAATTTTGTCCATCAACTTGTCCTTGCGAGCTGAAATGACCAGACAGCACCGCGGGCATTGAAGGCAAATATTGAGTGATATTTAATTGTGAAAAATCTACCGCACTTTGCCATTGCATGCCTTTTTGCCAGTTTACTTCACCGCTTAAATTAGCCTTGCCTTGTAAGGTGTTAAGCTCAAATTGTGTAATGTTCGCTTGCCAAAGTTTGCCGTTAATTTGGCTGCTAATTTGCGTTTTTGGTGTACTCATTCCAGAAACGTCGGCATTCAGTTGCACTTGGTAATCCAGCAAATCGCCTGTCAGATTGAGCGTTAAATTTTGCACTTTCAGCGGATCTTTTTCCTTTTTATCAAAAGGATATTGCAAACTTTTACTGGTTAGCTTGAGATCAAAGGGCGTTTTTTCTTGGTTAAGTGCTACGTTGCCCACCAGCTCTGCATTAATATCCCCTTTGCTTTGTAGATGAAGTTGTGTTTTCCCACGTAATTTGCCTGAAAGTTGTAGGCTCAGATCGCCTTGTGGAATATTCAATGGCGCATAGCCTTTGAGTTGACTGTTAAGCTCAAAATCAAGGGGAAAATCATCGTCCAGCTGCATTGAGCCTTGCCCTGCTAGCGTTCCCAATGAACTGGCGATATTCAGGTTGTGCAGTTGCACTTGATTGCCTGTGGCATCCGCTTTGATTTGCAAAGCGGATACCTCAATTTGCTGTGTAGGGACAGGTATTGTTTCACTTTTCTCAGCCTTATTTTGTGCATTATCTTGTGTCTCATTTTTGCGGCTGAAATGCTGTTGATATTGCCAGTTTTTGCCTTGAATATCGGTAATATGGAGATCAAAAGGCAGCTCGATTTTGTCTAAATTACCGAGCAGTGCTGGGGTAAGGTGTTGTTCTAACTGTTGCCAATCAATGGCTTGCCCAGCTGGTTGAGCCGGTTTGCTTTCCGTTTTTTGTGTGGTTTTTTCTTCTTCTGGTGTGCCGTAAGTTTGTACTAACAAATCATTAATCTGCGTTGGCTCAAGGGTAAAACCGCTTTCATTGTTTAGGCTAAGTGCGGTGGAAAAATGGGCTAAATTAATCTGCGTTTGATCGATGGTTAAAGCTAAATCCTGCACTTCCACATTATCTGCTTGCACCGCCACAGGCAGATGAATTTTCTTCATCGAACTAGGATCTTTGTCCTTTTCTTGTGAAGGTGGAAGCAGTGAAGTGTCGATATGAATTTGCGGTTTTTGAATGCTCAGATCTTGTAGGCAAACTTTGGCTTGTAGCAAGCAAGATAAATCCAGTCGCAAATGAGCTTGCGGAATTGTCGTATCGACGCCTTCGGACTGAAATTTAACATTATGCAGGGTTAATCCGTTTTGCAAACCACCTTCTACCTGCTCAATAGAAAGGCTATCCATGAGTTTATCAACAAGTTGAATCAAACCACGCTGACCTTGATTAGTGGCAAGGGTGGCGAGCAAGGCAAAAACTGGCAAAAAAATCACCGCACTTATGCATAGCAACTTTTTCCATAACGGGCGTTTTTTCTTTAAGCTAGGGGATTGTTCCGCCTGATTTTCAGCGCCTTGGTTTTCTATACTTTGGTTTTCTGTACCATGCTTTTCCATATTTGGGGTGGATTGCGCTTCTTTTGTCATTTTTTTGCCTATAATTCCGAGCCTAAACCAATGTAAAACTGTACGTTTTTGCTGTTGTCTTTATCGCGAATTGGGGTGGCAATATCAAGTTTCAGTGCGCCGATGGGAGAGGCCCAACGTACCCCCATTCCTGCGCCATAGCGTAGTTCTTTTAAATTGAAACTATTCGCTGCAAGCCCTGTATCAGCAAAGGTGGCAAGCCACCAATTTTCATAGACTTGGTATTGATATTCTAGAGTACCCGTGGCAAGACGGGTAGCCCCAACTAATTTTCCTTCCGCATTTTTAGGGGAGATTTTTTTATAGCCATAGCCCCTAATGCTGCGATCACCGCCCGCAAAGAAACGAAGTGCGGGTGGAATTTTTTCTAAATTTTTAGTTTGTAACCAACCGAACTCTCCGCGTATTAAGAAGCGGTGATTATCGGCAAAAGTACGAATCCATGCTGTTGAACCTTGCACTTTGAAAAAATTTGCATCAGAAAGCCAGATTTTATGCCCGAAATCCACCGTTAAACGTTGTGCATCGCCCCAAGTTGGGAATAAACCACCTCTTAAACGTGTACGGCTAATAGACGCAGTGGGATAAACCAACCAAGTGCGATCAGAATGATTAGCTTGGGTGAAAGAATCATAGCGTACCCGTAAACCTAAAGCATGCCGCCAGCCTGACACGCGATTCCAATAGCGTAACGCTGCAAAAGTGCCAGAGGCTGTTTCCGTGTCGTTCGTTTTTTCGCGTTCGTAACCAGTAGAAAACTCGTAATAATAGCGTAATGGGTTTTTCAATAAAGGCATTTTATACACCGCTTCCACTGTTTGTTTTGGCGCAGAAGCATAAAGATTAAAACGGAAACTATGCCCACGGCTATTAATCCAAGGTTTTATCCAACTCCATTGAAAGCGCGGGCCAACATCGGTGGAATAACCTATCCCCACGTCCATTGCATTTTTTTTACGGGGTGTGAGTAATACTGTAACATCTACAATTTTGTTTTCTTCATCAAGATGAGGTTGCACTAACACTGAATTAAACCAATTGGTAGCGGTATAATCATTGGTAAAACGCGAGAGATCATCAATTAAATAAGGTTGCCCTTCTTTAATTTCCATCATATTACGCAAGTAATCTTCACGAATTTGTGAGCGCTCAAAGGTAAATTTGCCAAAGCGATAACGTTCGCCACTATCAAAAATAATTTTCCACCATCCTTGGTAAGTGGAGGGTCGAACCAATAATTGGGAAACATTAAAATCGGCATCAAAATAGCCTCTTGCTAGCGCCAAAGATTGAAGATCACTTTTATAGTCATCATATTTAGAGTGATACAGCAACTCCCCAAGTTTCGGTAATCTTTTATCTAAGGTTTTGAACGTATCGTCATCTTTCGCTTGACCAAGTATTTGAATATCCATTCCTGTCAGCAAAACAGGTTTACCCGCATTGACATCCGCGATGAGTACAGGGCGTTTACCTCCTTTGGCAGGTTGCAGGGTGAAATTAATTTTAATGTTGTAATAACCATAAACACGTAAGGCTTTCTTGATTTCTTCGCTCACAATATATTGATGACGATCCGAACCGTCGGATTCTTCAGGATCGATCATTTTGGTGTAAATGTCCACGTTTTCAATGGCTTTTACCCCTTTTACCCCAATCACTTTAAGATCCACGGTATGTTCAGCATAAACATTTAAACTAGTTAAAACAGCGGTCGCAAGTAAACTGAGTGCACTGAGTAAATGGCGTTTTTTTGACTGTAATAATTTCATAATGTTCCCCAATAATCTCGCTCTAGTTTACGTTTTAGTGGCGCCCTGCGCAAATATTCCTGCGGTAAAGTGCGGTGAAATTTTTCGTTATTTTTATAATCTGGTTTATGAATGGACTAAATGGCGTTTGCGAATGCCTAAAAGTAACAGCGCACCACCATAAATTACCGCTGCAACAGCAATCAGCCACACTAGCCAGTGAATACGCTGAACAAACGCCATTTGTTGCCACTGGATTAAACTTGGACAATAGTGCCAAACTACTGCCCCCATTGCCAGCCCCGCGATGAAAATTTTGGCAAAAAATACCGCACTTTGTTTGCTAAAGTGATAGACATTTGCTTGCACCAGTCCACGGTAGAGCAAATAGGCGTTTAAGGTGGCAGACATCGCCGAAGCAATGGCAAGCCCCACATAGCTAAAAGGAATGGCAAGCAGGTTGAATGCCATATTGCTCACCATTGCGATAATACCGATTTTCACTGGTGTTTTGGTATCTTGACGAGCGTAATAGCCGTTGGCGAGAATTTTGATCAGCATAAAACTAAGCAAGCCCATATTAAATGCCCACAAAGAATAAGATGCCGCTTGCACATCAGAAAATAAAAATTCGCCACGCATAAAGAGCACTAGCAACATTGGTTGGGCAAGCACGCCAATGCCGATCATCGCTGGCACGCCGAGTAATAAAATCATTCGCACGCCCCAATCCATTGTGTTACGAAAATCCACCGCACTTTGTTCAGCATTATCTGTGCGATTAACGTGGTGGCGTGCAAGTGTGGGTAAGATCACAGTAGAAATCGCAATACCAAATAAACCAAGGGGAAATTCGAGCAAACGATCAGAATAATAAAGCCAGCTGATCGAGCCTGTCATTAAGAAGCTGGCAATAAAGGTATCAAGTAGTAAATTGATTTGGCTTACAGAAACCCCAAATAACGCAGGGATCATCAGTGTACGGATTTTTTTTACCCCTTCATCATTCCACGCCCATTTTGGTTTCACCAATAAGCCAGCTTGCTTTAAGAAAGGTAATTGAAATAAAAATTGCAACCAGCCACCAATGAAGATCCCAATAGCAAGGGCAAGATCAGGGCTTGATGTGTATGGCGCAAGGAAAAGTGCGGCGCAAATCATCGCAATATTGAGTAACACGGGCGAAAATGCCATCACGCCAAATTTCCCTAAGGTGTTTAAAATTGCTCCTGATAAGGCAACAAAGGTGATAAACCATAAATAAGGAAAGGTGATTTTGAGTAACAGTGAAGCTTGCTCAAACTTCACACCATTTACTCCATCATTAAGCCAATCAATAAACCAGCCCGTGCCAAAAATGGCGACGACCACTGGTGAGAAAATCATCGCAAAGGCGGTCACGATAGTGACTAATCCGCCTAATGTCCCCGAAACTTTGCTGATAAATTGCTGGGTTTTGTTGAGATCACCAGCTTTTTGGTATTCTGCTAACACGGGTACAAAGGCTTGGGAAAATGCCCCTTCAGCAAATAAACGGCGTAAAAAATTAGGAATACGGTTAGCAAACAAGAACACATCAGCACTTAATCCTGCCCCGATGATTTGTGCGATAATTACATCACGCACGAGTCCAAGTACGCGTGATAATAAAGTCATTGCACTGACAATAATGCCAGATTTTAATAATCGTTTACTCAAAATAGCTTTCTCATCAAGAAAAATTTGGCTTAATTGTATAGAAATTTTGTTTTTAAGCTATATTCTAGGCAAAAAAACTGATAAAATTCGCCCACATCGTTTGGGTGGGCTACATTGAAAGCCGCATTTTCAGCGAACGATGCAGACTTTCGGTTGTGTCTCACCGAGTAATCAAGCTAAATTTTGCTAATTGTTTGTTGACAATTATGGAACGGAAAGGCATAGTTTACGCCTTTATTTATCTCATAAACTAACAGAAATTTTTAGGAGTTTGACCTTGGCTAATATCAAGTCAGCTAAAAAACGTGCGGTTCAATCAGAAAAACGCCGCCAACACAATGCAAGCCAACGCTCTATGATGCGTACTTACATTAAAAAAGTTTACGCCGCTGTAGCAGCAGGTGAGAAAGCTGTGGCTGAAGCCGCTTTTGTAGAAATGCAAAAAGTTGTGGATCGTATGGCATCTAAAGGCTTAATCCACAAAAACAAAGCAGCGAACCACAAATCTAAATTATCTGCTCAAATCAAAAAATTAGCGTAATTTAAGATTAAAAAATTCAGAAAAATAAAACCGCACTTTTTAAAGTGCGGTTTTTTTTATCATATCTATTGACGATTTGATTTTTATAACGCCTTCGCCAACAACGTGATCGGATGTAGGCAGGTAAGGCTGGTAGACATATCAATTTGCCATTTGCAGGTTTCGCACTCTGAAATCACAAAATCAAATTGGCCTTCTTCAATATGCTCAAACAAGGTTTTGCCAATGGCTTGGGAAACCTCATAGTTTTCAGCTTTAAAGCCATAAGTCCCAGCAATACCACAACATTGGCTTGGGAGCATTACCACCTCTAAATCAGGAATCCGTTTTAGTAGCGCAAGTGTATAAGGCGCCCAACCTGCTTTATCAACGTGGCAGGCGGTGTGATACGCCACTTTTAACGGCATTGATTTAAACTGCGGTGAATTTTGGCGTTGGATTAGCTGGTATAAATATTTGGTTACAATATTGATATGCGGACGCACTTTGGCGTTATCCATACCTAAAATATGATGATATTCATCACGTAAATTCATTGTGCAGCTAGAAGAGGTGCCAACCACATCAAGCTCTTGGTTAAGAATGGTATTTTCTAGTTGAGCAAGGTTAAATTCGGCAAGTTGTCTGGCACGTTTTGGAAATCCGTTCACGCTTAATGGCAAACCGCAACATTTTTCTTTTTCTAGCAACATTACGCCAATATCTAAGGCGTTGAAAACTTTAATTAAATCCTTACCGAGCTGTGGATTATTATAATTTACATAACAACCGTGATAGTACGCCACTTTGTCTTTGTAATAACACTGACGCTCAAGGGCATTATTTTTATACCATTGACGGAATGACCTGAAGGAATATTTCGGCAGGCTGCGATGCTGGCTGACTTGTAAGGTTTTTTCCAGCAGGAATTTTGTGGCTTTCAAGCCTGTAATCGTGTTCACCACTGGGGCAAAAGGCGTATTGAGTTTGCCCATTATGTCGGTGTTACTTAGCACCGCATCACGCAATTTATGAATAAGCGATTTTTTCTGCTCTTTCAAATGGTTATTGCGCGCACGAACGATCAAATCACCAATTTTTACATCAGAAGGGCAAGCCACTTCACAACGTTTGCAGTTGGTGCAATATTTCAGTGCTTCATCATAAAATGCGGTGCTTTTTAGACGAAAGCGTTCCCCGTCTGGGCCAGCTTGTTTTGGGCCGGGATAGAGTGGGTTTTGTTTTGATACCGGACAAACTGCCGTGCAAGCTGTACATTTTATGCAGCTTTCAAAACTGTTATCCACATATTGGTGGCTGGGTGGCAAGGTGGCATTTTGTTTTGCGTTTTCAATTAATTGTTGAATGTTCATTATTTGCCCCCTGCAAGAATCTGTTCTGCCACGGTGAGCGCGGTAATTACCGCCACACCAGAGCTACAACCGAGCTCTAAATTATTGTAGCCACCAATGACCGAGCCTACGGCGTATAAATTGGTTAAAATCTCACCGCACTTTTGTACTTGGCATTTTGCGTTAATTTTTACCCCTACACTTTGATAAGGCTGTGGTGCGGAGAAACGATCTTTCGTCCAAGAAAGGCGCTTGTCATTGTCAAAATCGCCATAGCCGATAATATCCAAATCAAAAATCGGTTCTAAAATGCGATCGAAATCGGCCACAATACCCGAGCTAAAATAATGCCCTGAAGCCAGCACAAAATGCTCGGCATAAAGCGCATCATCTTGATGTAATTGCGTGTAAAGGGCTTTCACTTGGTGATCGACAATTTCTGCACGCAAGGCTTTGTCACCATTGAGCAGCACACCGCCTAATTTCTCAAATTCTGTTTTTAAGGCTTTGCGCTGACGCATTCCCAATAAAGACGGTGGCAAGGTAGGTAGTTCGTATAAATTCAGCCCTGTTGCTTGTTTTAGGCTATTGAAAAAGTGCTGATCATCTATGCCAAAACAAGCCGGTAAAAACACCGCACTTGCACCATTTGCGGCTTGTTTGATTTCTTGAGCCAATTCACTAAAGGCCAGCTTATGCTCTAACATTTGGGAAATATTGACGCTACGAAATTCCCGTGCGTTGTTGCGCAGTTGGTCTAGCTGTGGAATATGCAGGTAGCCGATGTTGATTTCGCAATGGGCAAATTGCGGATTTTGTTTTAGGTTATCCGCCAATAATTGTGGTTGGAAATCGTGATAGCCTTCAATACCTAGCACTGCAATGCGTTTATGGGGAAATTCAGCTTGTGATAAAGGTAAGGTCGGCACGCTGTTGGCAGATAGCCAGGTACGGCGCAAGCCACCCAGTGGGGTAACTCGGAAGTGATTTTCCTTGCTTGAACCAACCAGATCCAGATTGAGCGATTGGGTCAATTGCTCAAAGCGTTCGGCCTTGGCTAGCACCTGTTCTTTGCCTAACAATGTATAAGGGTGGTGCGGCAGCAGTTTGGTAAAGTGCGGGTAAATTTCAGCGAAATTTTCCACCGCACTTTTTTCCACCGCACTTCCTTCGGGAAGCTGACTAAGTAAATCTAATGAGCCAGAGGAAAAATCCATTGCCGCTTGCCCATTATTGACAATAGCGCACTGTTTGCCTTGCTGTTGCAGTGCAATGGCACAGGTTAAGCCTGCTAAGCCACCGCCGATAATAATTACATCAAATTTCATTGCTATCTGTCCCCTGTGTGGCTTGTTCATCAAGTGGTTTAACATCATTCAAACCGAGTAAACTGTAATAAATCCAGCTGGTAAATTCTGCTTCGCGCACTGCTTCTCCCCAAGCAATAGGCTGAATGCCACGCCAACGTTCTTCCATAAAAGAAGCCAGTTGCGTGGTGGATTGGCGTGGTGTGGCAACATTAAAACGTGCCATTAAGCCCGCTGCACGACAGGCGCAAAGTTCCGCTTGGCAGGTTCCCATTCCTACACGGGTACGGCGGCGTAAATCCACCAAATTATTCACTTTGAGTTCATCAACGGCATAACGAATTTCCCCTGCGCTCACCGCTTCACATTCACAAACCAAGGAACGATCTAAGCGTTCTTGATCGAGCAATTTGGTGGCGCGCTGGCCGTGGCGATATACCGCAGAAATTTTAATTGGTGTTGGCAGTGAAATAATTTGTTTGTAGGTTTCTTCTTGTGTTGCGCCTGACCCCGGTAAAGGTTGACTCGCGGTAGTGCAAGTGGCGGATTTATTGAGTTTTTTGCACACCAAGTCCGTTGCCCATTCCGCCATTAGGCGATAGGTCATTAATTTGCCGCCTGTAATGGTTACGAAGCCCTCTAAGCCATCACGTTGTGCGTGATCGAGCAATACAATGCCACGGCTCACGTTGCGCCCTGAAGGATCGTCATCAGTGGCAACCAGTGGGCGCACCCCTGCATAAGCACGCAGCACACGGGTATGGCGTAGGGAGGGGGCGAGTTTTTCCCCTTCACGGAACAAAATATCCACTTCTTCAGGCGTTACCACCATATTATCAATTTGATCATAAGGAATACGACTTGAGGTTGTACCGATCACGCAAATGGTATCCCCCGGTACGAGAATATCCGCGTCAGCAGGTTTACGGCAGCGGTTAATCACCAGATTATTAATGCGGTGTCCCATAATTAACAATGCTCCTTTAGCCGGGAACATTCGGATTTTCAGATCGGCATATTCGGCAATGCCTTGCCCCCAAATCCCGCCCGCATTCACCACAACAGGGGCAAAAAACAAACGTTCGACTTTATTTTTATGATCGTAAACTTTCGTCCCAATCACGCGATCACCTTCACGGATTAGCCCTTTTACTTCGCAATAGGTGAAAATTTTTGCACCACGTTCGCTGGCATCAAGCATATTGGCGGAAGTAAGACGGAAAGGATCGATCGAACCATCAGGCACGACCACCGCCCCCACTAAATTTGGATTGACCGAAGGCTCTAAGCGTTTGGCTAAATCAGGCTCAATCGCCACCGCTTCAATGCCAGCATTATCGCAAGCGGTAAGAAAGGTTTTTTGATAGGCCAAATCATCTTCAGGCAGCGTGATAAATAGCCCTTTGGTGTCTTCAATACAATGGCGCGCGATATTTTTTAAAATGAGATTTTCTTGGATACATTCGCGCGCAGATTCTTCATCATTCACCGCATAACGCGCGCCACTATGCAACAACCCGTGGTTACGCCCTGTTGCCCCTGTAGCAATATCACGGCGTTCCAACAACACACAATTAATGCCACGCAACGCACAATCGCGAGCAATCCCCGCGCCCGTTGCACCGCCGCCAATAATAATCACATCTGTATTAATAGGTAAAAAGTCCTGTGCATTTTGATAAAAGTGCGGTGATTTTTTCATCGCTTTTCCCCACATTAAATGTGTAAACAAAAAGATAAAATTAATAGCTTTATCATACGATAAATGTTCGTTTTAGAAAATAAAATGAGCGAGTTTGTATTAAATTATGTGAGGTAGATCACTATTTGTCCACCATTGAAAAATTTTTGTTATTTTTTTGTGATAAATATCACATCTTAAACTTTATCTTCTTTTCGTTTTTTATTTTCTCGCTATGATATGTTGGAAATGTTCGTAAAAGAGCGTCTTTCATCTATAAAAAATAACAATTTGGAGAATTTCTATGTTTGGACCGTTTAAACCAGCTTCTCATATTGCGGAGCTGCCAAAAGAGAAAATCGATCCCACTTATCAACGCTTACGCTGGCAAGTATTTATGGGAATTTTCTTTGGTTATGCTGCTTATTACTTTGTGCGTAGTAATTTTGACTTAGCACAAAAAGGCTTAATCGAAGCAGGAATGTACACAAAAACTGAATTAGGGGTAATTGGTATTGCGCCTGGCTTAGCATACGGCTTATCTAAATTCTTTATGGCAGCAATTTCTGACCGATCTAACCCAAAAATGTTTTTACCTTTTGGCTTGGCGTTGTCTGGGTTGTGTATGACATTAATGGGACTTGTGCCTTGGGCGACCTCAGGCATTCTTATTATGTTTGTGATGTTATTCCTTAATGGCTGGTTCCAAGGTATGGGCTGGCCACCGTGTGGACGCACAATGGTGCATTGGTGGTCGAAAAAAGAGAGAGGTACGATTGTTTCGATCTGGAATACCGCTCACAACCTTGGAGGAATGGTACCTGCATTGTTGGTTGGTTTAGCAAGCACAATTTATGCTGCAAATCACCCTGAAGTGGCTAAAGTTACCTTCGGACACGTTTGGCAAGAAGCGCTTTATTATCCGGGCATTGCCGCAATGGTCGCCTCTGTCATTATCTTTTTCGTGATGAAAGATACACCACAATCTTGCGGTTTACCACCAATTGAAAAATACAAAAATGATTATCCCGAGGATTATGATGAAAAAACCTACGAACATAATCTTAGCACGAAAGACATTTTTGTGACTTATGTATTAAAAAATCGCTTATTGTGGTATATCGCTATCGCAAACGTATTTGTTTATTTGATTCGTTACGGCGTGTTGAAATGGTCACCTGTGTATCTAGGTGAAGTGAAACATTTCAATATTAAAGCTACCGCTTCTGCCTATGCAATTTATGAGTTTGCCGCTATTCCGGGCACGTTATTATGTGGTTGGGTATCGGATAAACTATTTAAAGGTAAACGTGGTTTAACCGGTTTTATCTTTATGGTGTTAGTCACAATTGCGGTGGTGATGTTGTGGCTCAATCCAGCAACGCCAGAGGCTGAACTTGCACATTATGCTCAATTACCGTGGTATGAAAATCCTTATCAATTAATGGATTTCATTATGATGACCACTATTGGTTTCTTAATTTATGGCCCAGTAATGTTGATAGGCTTACACGCCCTTGAACTTGCACCGAAAAAAGCAGCAGGTACATCAGCAGGCTTTACAGGTTTATTTGGTTATTTAGGTGGCACCGTAGCAGCAAGTGCAGTTATCGGCTGGGCGGCAGACAAATTTGGCTGGGACGGCGGTTTCTATGTGATGATCGGCGGCGCAGTATTAGCTTGTGTATTAATGCTAATCACAATGGTTGAAGAAGCTAAACATAAGGCAAAAATTGCTAAAGAAGATCGTTACGGTAACTAATTAAATATGAAAAAGGGCGGATAAAAATTCGCCTTTTTTATTGGACGCTATCAGAGTGTAAAAAACAGACACAGAAATATAAGTGTTTGATTGCAAAATAATATTGCATTACATCGTGTTGCCGCATTATTTGCACTGTCTTCAGCTTATGACCTTGTCTTATTTTAAACTGTAGTAAAATAAAGGAAAATTAAATATGAAAATGAACAAAAAGTTTAAATCTCATTTTTTATCTGGGTTAGTTGCACTTTCTGCATTGGCGGGCAGTGTCACGTTTAATCTAGCTCTTGCTGATAATATGAATAATACAAAATTAGTTATTGCACACCGTGGTGCAAGTGGTTACTTACCCGAACACACCTTAGAATCAAAAGCGTTAGCATTTGGTATGAAAGCGGATTACTTAGAGCAAGATCTGGTGATGACCAAAGATAACCATCTTATCGTTATTCACGACCATTTCTTAGATGGATTAACCGATGTTGCAGAAAAATTCCCTCAACGCCACCGTAAAGATGGCAAATATTATGTGATGGATTTCACACTAGATGAAATCAAAAGCCTTAATATGACGGAAAACTTCAAAACTGAAAATGGTAAACAAGTACAAGTTTATCCAAACCGTTTTCCTATGTGGAAATCTAACTTTAAAATTCATACCTTTGAAGAAGAAATTGAATTTATTCAAGGTTTAGAAAAATCTACTGGGAAAAAAATTGGTATTTATCCTGAAATTAAAGCCCCTTGGTTACATCATCAAGAAGGGAAAGATATCGCCAAAGCAACACTGCAAGTATTGAAAAAATATGGCTATACCAACAAACAATCACCTGTCTATCTACAAACTTTTGATTTTAATGAATTAAAACGCATTAAAAATGAGTTATTGCCAGAGTTAGGAATGGATCTGAAATTAGTTCAGCTTATTGCTTATACTGATTGGCACGAAACGGAAGAAAAAAATCCGCAAGGCGAGTGGGTAAACTATGATTATGGTTGGATGTTCAAAGAGGGGGCAATGGCAGAAGTGGCAAAATATGCTGACGGCGTAGGGCCAGGTTGGTATATGTTGATCGATGAAAACAATTCGACCAAAGACAAAGTGGTTTACACCCCACTTGTGCAAGAATTGAAAAAATACAATATGGAACTGCACCCTTACACGGTACGCAAAGATGCCTTACCTGCATTTTTTACTAACGTAAACCAAATGTACGATGCCTTATTAAACCAAGCCGGCGCAACAGGTATTTTCACGGATTTCCCTGATACGGCAGTTGAGTTTTTAGCTAAATAGTTTTATTTAGGTAATAAAAAACCCTACTTGCGTAGGGTTTTTTATCATCAACAATCTTATTTTGTGCTTGGAATGTTGAAACGTTTGTTGAAGCGTTCAACACGACCACCAGTATCAACAACACGCTGTTTACCAGTGTAGAATGGGTGGCAGTTGCTGCACACATCCAAGTTCAAATCTTTACCTAAAGTTGAACGCGTTTTGATTACGTTACCGCAAGAACAAGTTGCAGTAATTTCTTTATATTCTGGGTGAATACCTTGTTGCATAGAAAACCTCAATTTGAAGCCACTCCGCTCTCTAAAACTGAATTTAGCACCGAGTGTGGTTAATATTACGCTTATAACACATCGCCATAAGCAGGATCTTTCATTTAAGCTTGTAGATTATACCGAAAAAAAAGGAATATTCAAGGGGCGAGATTATTCCGCTATAATAAGGCAATTTTTATTTGTTAAGGTTCGCATAATGAAACTTGTTCGTGTGGCGCTGGCTGTGCCGCTGTTCCAATTTTTTGATTATCTTCTGCCCGAAGGCTTAAGTCCTGTGCTGGGGGGGCGAGTGGTGGTGCCATTTGGAACGCAAAAACGAGTAGGGATCGCGGTGGCTTTTCCTACTGAAAGTGAAATTGAGCCACAACAGCTCAAAGGGATCTTAGGCGTGCTAGATGAACAAAATTTATTTAACGAACCTGTGTGGCGCTTAATACACTGGGCGGCAAATTATTACCAAGCCCCTTTGGGGGAAACCTTATTTCAAGCCTTGCCAGTGAAATTGCGACAGGGCGAAAGTGCGGTGCAAAATGCACAAGTTTTTTTCCAGATCACAGAATTTGGTGAGCAAGCCTTGCGTGAGAATTGGCTGAAACGTGCGAAGAAACAGCAAGAAGCCTTGCAATTATTGGCAAAACAGCCAGTGGAAAAAGGGCAGAATCCCTTTGCAGCGAGCATCTGGCACAACCTGAAAGAAAAAGGCTATATGGTGGAAAAAGAACAGCTAGCGGAAATTCGCCCTTGGCAAGATATTGAACAGCCGATTGTGAATGAGCAAAATAAACATCGCTTAAATAAAGAACAGGCGTTGGCACTAGGGCAAATTTTATTTCATCAAGGCTTTGCAGCGTGGTTGATTGATGGCGTAACGGGGTCGGGCAAAACGGAAATCTATTTACAAAGTATTGAAGAAACCTTGAAAAAAGGGCGACAAGTGCTGGTGCTAGTGCCTGAAATTGGCTTAACCCCACAAACCGTGCAACGTTTCAAGGCGCGTTTTAATGTGGAGATTGATGTTCTGCACTCTAATTTGAACGATATGCAACGCTTGCAGGCTTGGAAACGGGCAAAATCGGGGCAAAGTGCGGTGGTCATTGGCACCAGATCGGCGCTCTTTACTCAATTTGCTGATCTTGGTTTGATCGTGATTGATGAAGAACACGACAGTTCCTTTAAGCAGCAAGAGGGGTGGCGTTATCACGCGCGGGATCTGGCAGTGGTGTATGCCAAACAGCTAGATATTCCCATTTTATTAGGATCGGCAACGCCAAGCCTTGAGAGCTTAAATAACGTGAAATTGGGCAAATACCAGCACATTATTTTGCAAAAAAGAGCAGGAAATAGCACCGCACTTCAACAGTTTGTCATTGATCTGAAACATCAGCGTATGCAAAATGGCTTGTCAGATGCCCTTGCCAACAAAATGCAGGAACATTTACAGCAAGGCAATCAAGTGTTGCTGTTTTTAAATCGCCGTGGTTTTGCACCTGTACTGTTCTGCCACGAATGCGGTTGGGTTGCTGAATGTCAGCATTGTGAAAAACCTTATACTTATCATCAACATCAACGGGTGTTGCGCTGCCATCATTGTAACTCACAAAAGCCCATTCCAATGCAATGTGGGCATTGTGGTTCAACCCATTTGATGACCACAGGGCTTGGCACAGAACAGTTGGAAGAAACCCTAAACCAACGCTTCCCTGATTATGTGGTAACCCGTATTGATCGCGATAGCACCGCGCGCAAAGGCAAACTAGAACAGCATTTGCAAGATATTCAGCAAGGCAAAAGCCAGATTTTAATTGGCACGCAAATGCTCGCAAAAGGCCATCATTTTCCTAATGTTACCTTAGTGGGCTTAATGAATGTGGATAACGCCTTGTTTTCTCTGGATTTTCGTGCAGAAGAACGACTTGCTCAGCTTTATGTGCAAGTGTCAGGGCGCGCGGGGCGTGGTGAAAAACACGGGCAAGTGGTGCTGCAAACGCACTATCCCGATCATCCCTTATTACGTACCTTGTTAAAAGATGGCTATGGCGAATTTGCTCAGCAAGCTTTGCAGTTACGCCAACAAATGGGGCTGCCACCTTATAGCGCACAAGCCTTATTTCGCGCGCAGAGCCGACATAGCGAAGAAGCTGAACAGTTTTTACAACACATTGCCGAACAGCTACAACAACAAAATGTTGCAGGCTTGCAAATTTACGGCCCATTGCCAGCACCTTTTAGTAAAAAAGCAGGGTTTTACCGCTGGCAATTATTGTTACAACATGCTTCCAAAGCGAAATTACAACAAGTGTTAAACCTATTTAAACAGCATATTCCGCAAAAGGCTCACCAAGTGCGGTGGATTTTAGATGTCGATCCGTTAGATTTAAGTTAAAACTCGCTAGCCATTGCTCCTATTTTTCAGTAGAATTGCGGTTATTTTTTATTACGGTTGGGGATAATTGTTAAATTCTCCACTGGTTAAGCAAATTTATCCTGAATTTTAACCGCACTTTTAATGGAAACTAGGTGTTATTGTGGCTAAACGTGATTATGTTTCTCGCCGATCTGGCGCAACAAATAAGAAAGCAAAGAAAGTCAATAAATCAGTAATTTTAACGATTGTGGCGTTAGTGATTGCCATTTTTGCTGGTGGATTATATCTTCTTAAACAAAAATCTAACCAAATTGCACCGGTGGTGCCAACACCAGAGAAAAAGGCCCCGAAAAGTGTTTTGCCAACCCCACCGGAAGAAGTGTGGAGTTATATTAAAGCCTTGGAAACTCGTACAGTACCAGTGGACGATAATCCAAAATCTTTAGAAAAAAATATGCGTCTAACAGAAGAGCAGAAAAAAGTGCTTATTGAAATGGAGAAAGAGCAAAAAGCTGCCGAAGCCGCACGCTTAAAACAGGCAGAAGAACGTAAGAAAGCAGAAGAGCTGGCAGCTAAAGAAGCGTTAAAGAAACCTGAACCAGCTAAAGTAACCGTGGTGGAAAGTAAGCCTGCAGTGGTGGAAACAAAACCAGTTTCGAAAGTAAAAGAAGAAAGCAAAAAAGTAGAAGCACCGAAGAAAGTGGAAACGGTGGTGACGAAAAATACCAGCGGAGAGAAAAAATATGGTTTGCAATGTGGTGCATTTAAAAATCGTCAGCAGGCTGAAAATGTGCAAGCGAAGCTGATTATGTCGGGCTTTAATGCGCGTGTCAATGCAAGTGCTGACTGGAATCGAGTAGTCATAGGGCCAATTGGCGATCGTGCGACAACGGTTAAATCCCTTGAGAAAGCTAAAGCTATAACACCTTGTGTGTTGGTGGGAATGTAATTCATATTAGTCAATTGAATTGTAACGAAAGCCATCTTGCCATCTCGCAGATGGCTTTTTTGATGAGAAATGAAAATAGTAATAATCTTTGTCTAGCTTGAGTGATCGCTTAAAGAAAATGAGCACATGTTGCTCATTAGTGTATAAATTGTAGTGTCATAGTAAAACTCCATTAAATATGGCTCACTAGCCACATGACATACTCATCAGGTTACCGGCAAATGATACAAGCGACGCTTGAAAGTGGTGCAGGTTTTCGAACGCTGGTATATGTAGTTTTATAGCGATTTCTAATGGTTTTTACTGTATACTGTAGTGGTGCAACAATTAAAGTGCTATTTTAGTAGCGCATAAGTCAGACCTTTTTATTATTCAAGTTAAGATTGTGGATTATTTTTGAAATACTAAGCTATGTTTACGCTTTAACCGTGCCTGTTGTGCTAATGTGTTATCAATAAAAAGTAGTCAGACACGTTGTGTGACTCATTTCAGAATTAAAAGAACGCATAGGGTTTCGATAGAACGTAGTTTATTGAATTACAAAGAAAAAAGTGCGGTAAAAAGACCGCACTTTTTCGTTTTGGTGACTAAGTTACATATTTGTCACAATTTCTTCAGCAAATTCAGACGTGGAACATAATTTTGCGCCTTCTAACATTTCTGCAAAATCGAAAGTAACAGTTTTGTTTTCAATAGCTTTGGCAACCGCATTTACCACTAAATCGGCGGCTTCTGTCCAGCCTAAATGGCGTAACATCATTTCACCGCTTAGGATTAATGAACCTGGGTTGCCTTTGTTTTGCCCTGCGATTTTGGGTGCTGTGCCGTGGGTAGCTTCAAAAATTGCTGCTTCTGCACCGATATTTGCCCCCGGTGAGATACCAATCCCGCCCACTTGTGCGGCAAGGGCATCGGAAATGTAGTCGCCGTTTAGGTTGAGCGTGGCGATAACATCGTAATCGGCTGGGTGGAGCAACACTTCTTGCAAGAACGCATCGGCAATGGAATCTTTGATGATAATTTCACGTCCTGTTTTTGGATTCGTCAGTTTCATCCACGGGCCTTCATCAATGAGGGTTGCGCCAAATTCTTTCGCCACGTCATAACCCCATTCTTTAAACGCCCCCTCAGTGAATTTCATAATGTTGCCTTTATGCACAAGGGTGAGAGATTTTCTATCATTATCAATGACATATTGCAAAGCCGCGCGCACTAAACGCTGTGTACCTTGTTTTGAAACAGGTTTGATACCAATACCACAATCTTGTGGGAAACGAATTTTATTCACGCCCATTTCTTGTTGCAAGAATTGGATCACTTTGTCCGCTTCAGGCGAGCCAGCTTTCCATTCCACGCCGGCGTAAATATCTTCTGAATTTTCACGGAAAATTACCATATTCACTTTTTCAGGGTGCTTCACAGGGCTTGGCGTGCCGCTGTAATAACGAATTGGGCGTAAACAGTTGTAAAGATCCAAGCCTTGACGCATTGCTACGTTTAGTGAGCGAATACCACCACCTACGGGAGTCATCAAAGGGCCTTTGATGGCCACGTGATATTCTTTAATAAAATCAAGGGTTTCTGCTGGTAGCCAAGTGTTTTCACCATAAACTTCATTGGCTTTGCCACCGGCATAGATTTCTAGCCAAGAAATTTTGCGTTTGCCTTGATAGGCTTTTTCCACGGCAGCATCGATGACGCGCTGCATTGCAGGCGTTACATCCACGCCAATGCCATCGCCTTCAATAAACGGAATGATCGGATTATCTGGCACCATTAATGCGCCCTGTGCATCTAAACGAATTTTTTCACCTTGTGGGATTACAACGGCGGATTGGGTTTGGCTCATTGGATTTCTCCTTTATGCTTGATGTTGTGTTATAGTGGACGAATAGTAAGCAAATTGAAATTGCGCTTTTAGATTTTTATTCACTGATTCACATAACATATATGAAGGCTAAATTTCTTTCAAGCCGTAATCATCAAGAACGGCAAAATTTACATAAAAAAACGGTTCAGCATTTTGCGCGTAAAAAAACAAGTACACCGAATTTCGCCCAAACCAAAGTGGTGCTGTTTAATAAGCCCTTTGATGTACTGACCCAATTTAGCGATGAAAAAGGGCGACGAACCCTGAAAGATTTTATTCCCGTTACGCATATCTACCCTGCAGGGCGTTTAGATCGTGATAGTGAGGGGCTGTTAATTCTTACTAACAACGGTGAAATTCAGCATCGCTTGGCCGATCCTAAATACAAAACGGAGAAAACCTATTTCGTGCAAGTGGAGGGGGAGCCAATGGAGAGCGAGCTTGAACCATTGCGTCAAGGCGTAATGTTAAAAGATGGCAAAACTTTGCCAGCGAAAGTGCGGTTGATTCCTGCACCAAATTTTTTATGGCAACGCAATCCCCCTATTCGCGAACGAAAAAATATCCCCACAAGCTGGCTGGAAATTAAAATTCGTGAAGGCAAAAACCGCCAAGTTCGCCGAATGACCGCGCATATTGGCTTTCCCACTTTGCGTTTAATTCGTGCCAAAATGGCAGGGTTTAGTGTGGAAAATTTGTCATTAGGGCAGTATTATCAACTCAATAATCAAGAACTAGAAGCGCTTTATCAACGGTTAAAATTAAGGAAATCGAATGCATAGACCTTATATTACAATGGCGTGCGTCGTGCATTGCCAAGGCAAATTTTTATTTGTCAAAGAATTTGAATACGGCAAAATGACCTTAAACCAACCAGCTGGGCATTTAGAGCAAAACGAAACGATCCTTGAGGGGGCAATACGAGAATTACGTGAAGAAACAGGGATTGACGCAACACCAAGTAAGCTGATTAAAATCTACCAATGGCACGCGCCACGTAGCCAAAAAGATTATTTACGCTTTGTGTTTGCTGTAGAGCTTGCGGAACCATTGCTCATTCGTCCAAATGATCCTGATATAGTAGGCGGTTTATGGCTCACTCCTGCAGAATTTCAGCATTATATCCAGCAACAAGGACAGGCAGAACGCAACCCACTCGTCAGCCAAGCCCTGCAAGATTATTTAAATGGTGAAGGGGTGAGTTTAGATGTATTGAAGGTGTTTGAATAAAAAGTGGTGAAATTTACACCGCACTTTATGTTAGGCAAAAATAAAGCCCGAATGATTTGAGCTTTACTTTATTTGCGATTAGGCTGGCCTTACCGTTCTTATTTGCATTTCGTTTTAAGTAAAGCACGATAGAAGGGTCATTAATATGCCACAAACATTGGTGTATGACTAATGGGATCTTGGTGAATTTCCCCTTTCAAAGAAAAAACTTGATACAATAATTCTTGGCTCATTACTTCATCTGGGCGGCCTTGAGCCATCAATTTCCCTTGCTTTATGACCACCAAATGATCGCAGTAGCGACTAGCTTGATTTAGATCGTGAAGTACGGTAATAATCGTTTTTCCTTGCGCTTGCAGGGCTTTCATCATTGCCATTAATTCTGTTTGGTGGTTTAGATCTAAATAAGTAGTGGGTTCATCAAGTAATAAAAATGGTGTATCTTGTGCTAATGCCATTGCAAGAAAAGCGCGTTGCCGTTGACCGCCAGATAAATCACTGACTAATTTTTGTTGTAAATGCGTGGTCTGAGTAATCTCCATCACTTCATCAATTTTTTCGCGATCAACACGACTTAATTTTCCCCATAAATTCACATAAGGGCTTCGTCCATAAGCCACTAATTCTTTAACGCAAATTCCCTCTGGTACGATATGTTGTTGAGGGAGTAAGGCGAAATATCGTGCAAATAACTTTGGTTTTATATCTCGAATGTTTTGATTGTCCAAACAAATTTTACCTTGCTGTAGGGGTAAAAGGCGAGCGATGCTTTTTAACAAGGTGGATTTTCCACAACCATTCGGGCCAATAAGTGCGGTGATTTTATTATGTGGAAAATCGAGGCTAAAATTGTTGATGATGGTATGTTTTTCGTAACCAACAGAAAGTTGATGGATTGAAAGTTGCATTAGTTTTTCCTCATCAATAACACAAAAAAATAAGGGGCGCCAATGATAGCAGTTAAAATGCCTGCAGGTAGTTCTATTGGTGGTGCAATGGCTCGTGCTAGAATGTCAGCGGTCTGTAATAGGAGAGCGCCAATGAAGCAAGAGGCGGGAATTAAAATAAGGTGCCGTCCGCCAAAGCATTTGCGTGCTAAATGTGGTGCGATAAGTCCTAAAAAGGAAATGGGTCCACATACGGCAACAGCGGTAGCGGAGAGTGCCACCGCAATAAGTAGCGTGATAAGTTGGATGGCACGCACATTAACCCCAAGATTATGGGCTTTTTCTTCTCCCAGTGCGAGGGTATCAAGTGATTTTGCCAGCATAATTGTGAGTGGTAAAAATACCAATAACCAAGGTACAGCGAACATCACAACGTGCCAACTTCTCCCCCAAAGGCTACCTGTAAGCCATAACATTGCAAGGTTAATTTCCAATGGATTGGCGAGCATCATATAATGGGTTATCGCAACATATAATGCTGACAGAGATATACCTATTAATGCCATTTTGAGAGGGGAAAAACGATAATGACATAGTATAAGCAGTAGTAAAAAGGCAAGCAACCCTGCGCCGAAAGCGATAGGTGGAAGCCAAAAGATAGATATTGTAGGGAAAAAGGTTAGTATGGTTACAGCGGCTAAACCTGCCGCGTTATTGATCCCTAACACTTCAGGAGAAGCAAGAGGATTACGGATAATCCCTTGAACCAGTGTACCAGATAGTGCTAATGCGGCCCCCAAGAAAATAGCTAATAAGGCTCGGGGTAAGCGATATTCAACGAGAGTGAAGTAGTCTTTATGTTGTGGTGTGGTGAGAATTTCGCCAAGTTCATTAAAAGATAGCCAATAAGTGCCAATCATTAGGCTTAAGATGAACAAGAAAATGACGCTTAAGGGCATTAAATATAGATAAAAACGTGAAATTTGCATTAGCGCTTTCCTCGTGCGATCCAAACAAAAAATGGTGCACCGATCAGGGCTAGAATCGCCCCGGCAGGTAATTCATTTGGAAAAACGACTGCTCTTGCTAGGTTATCAGCTAAGAGCATTAAACTGGCACCAAAGATGATTGCTATAGGTAAGCTCTTGCGCAAATCATAGCCAATCCAATAGCGAGCTAAATGAGGAATAAGCAAACCAATAAAGGCAAATGGCCCTGCAACACTGACACTCACCCCCACTAACACTAAAGCTGCAATATTCAATATGAGGCGTAATTTTTTCAGCTCAATGCCCAATGATTTAGCATTGTCATCACTTAAATTCATAATATTAAGCTTATTGGCAAGCAAAAGGCTAATAATGATCGCGGGCAAAGAAAAAAGGGCTAAAGTTTGCACCGCACTCCAACGGATATGGCTGATATTGCCAGCCAGCCAGCTCATAATGCCATAGGCGTTATCTTCGGATAAAATCAAGGTCATTTTTGTTAAGGCTGCACACAGCATTGAAACCGCAATACCTGCAAGGACAATGCGCGTACGCTCAATATGTTGTGCCCAGCCTTGACTAATCAGCATGACTAATGCCCAACTTAGTCCTCCTCCTAACGCGGCAATGAAACTGATACTCAAAGAGGATAATATACTAGGACTAATTGCACTTGCTATAACCATTGCTAAGGAGGCACCAGAATTAATGCCTAACAAAGTAGGAGAAGCGAGAGGGTTGCGTGTCATCGCTTGCAATAATGTTCCAGCCACAGCCAAGGCACTTCCAATTAGCATTGCACCTAAAGATCTTGGAAGACGCAAATTGGTTACCGTAATGTCTGCAATGCTGTTATCAGAACGAAAAAGTATTACACCTAATGCATCAAGTGGTGCTACCTTGAGGGGGTAAAAGAGAAAAAGGCTACCCCAAAATACAAAAAGTAATAAGATAATTGGGAGTAGCCAACGGAAAACTAAACGCATTATTCTTTCAATATTGCCGTTTGCAAAATTTGTGCAATTTGCTCAGCTGCATCAAGCCCACGAGAACGTGTCCATAAGGCAGAATCATTTGTATTAATTAGTTGATGTTTTTGCACGGCTGTTAAAGCTTGCCATAAAGGTTCATCAGCCCATTTTTTGGTAATACTTTCATCACGATAATGGACGATAACTAACCAAGCAGGGTTTGAGGCGGCAAGTTGCTCTAGACCTGCTGGATTGTTGGCTTTATTTTTACTATTTAATGGTTTATCCACAATAAAGCCTAGTGCCTCTAACAAACTACCTGTGTAAGATTCATTGGTGGTGATTAAGAATTGATTTTCGCGAGAAATACCTATCATAGCGTGTACTTTGGGTAAGGTTTTGCTAATCGCAGCGATTTTCTCATTATGTGCCTTGATACGTTGACGCATTTGCTCTGATTTGCCAACTACATCGGCAATCGTTTGTGCAGAAACTAAATTTTCTTGATAGGTTTCTTGACGCGATTTGAGTAATAATGTTGGGGCAATTTTTTTTAATTCATTATAAACAGCACTATGTCGATTTTGATCAGCAATAATTAAATCTGGTTTGAGTTCAGCAATCGCTTCAAGGCTTGGTTGTGAGCGTGTGCCCACAGACTGCCAGTCGTTAATTTTATCTCGTACACTTTGCAAAATACGGGTTTTATCTTTATCATCAGCCACGCCAATAGGGCTAACACCAACATTTGCTAAAGCATCAACAAAGGAATACTCCAATGCAACAATACGTTTAGGTTGGTAATTGATAGTAAATTCGCCTTGCGCATCTTTCACTGTAATAGCATTTGCAGTGAAAGAAAAAATAGCAAAAAAGAAGCATAAAAGTGATTTGGCCTGTTTTAACAACATTATCATTTCCTTAATTTTATTAAAATCAGTAAAAATAATACCAATAGGAGCACTTAAATACAAATGATATTTTTTATTATTTGCTAGATAACTAGACTAATCCTAAATTTAGAAATACGCGATATAGGCCAGAGAAAATCAGTTCTATAATGAGAAAGGAAAGCTGAAGTACAGATTTGTTACAAAGTGCTTGTATACATTGCTCAGATATAATTTGGCAAAAAATAATATGATCGAATATCGACCATATTATTTTACAATTAAGCTTAATTTTAGCTAATTATTTGTTTTCCTAAACAAAGTCAGGGAAATAAAAATAAAGGCAAGGATACTTGAGGCGATGAGTATATAGAATCCGCCGTCCCAGCCAAAATTATCAACTACTGCACCTAACACTGTCCCTGCACTAGCTGATCCTAGTAAATAGCCAAATAAGCCTGTTAATCCTGTTGCTGTGCCAGTGGCGACACGAGGCACAAGATCAGCGGCTTGTAAACCAATCATCATTACAGGACCATAAATGAGGAAGCCGATTGCGATTAAACAGATGTTATCCACCATTGGGTTACCAGCTGGATTTTTCCAATAAACGAAAATTGCAATTAATACGCCTACTAAGAACATTAGCATCGGTGGCGCACGGTGTCCTTTGAACACTTTATCACTCAAATACCCACTTGCTAGCATTCCAAAAATTCCTGCATATTCATAAAGGAAATATGCCCAGCTTTGTTTATCAAAAGTGAAGTGTTTAACTTCTTTCAGATAGGTTGGCGCCCAGTCAATAATACCGTAACGAATAAAATAAACGAATACGTTAGCAATTGTAATAGCCCATAAGAATTTATTGTTAATAATATATTTAAAGAAGATTTCTTTACCTGTTAAGGTGTGGGCAGATTCAATTTGTTGCACTTTACCTTCTTTGTATTCTTCAATGGGTGGTAAGCCTTGCGATTCAGGCGTATCACGCATTAAGAAAAACATCACAATACTAAGCAAAATGGCTATTGTGGCTGGGAGATAGAACAACGCTTGCCACGCACCAAAAAGGTATAAACCTAAAATAGCCAGTGGGCCAATTAAGCCGCCACCAAGGTTATGAGAAACGTTCCACCAACTCCACCAACTTCCTCGTTCGGAAGTAGAGAACCAGTTGGTCATTGTTTTTGCCCCCGGCGGATAGCCCATACCTTGGAACCAACCGTTTAAGGCACTAAGCACAATCATTGCTGAAAGTGAAGAAAGCACGCCGGGCACTAAACCAAAAATCATACTTACCATTGCTGAGGCAACTAAACCAATGGTAATGAAATATTTTGGGTTACTGCGATCTGATACATTCCCCATAATAAATTTACTAAAACCGTAGGCAATGGCTAAAGCAAAGGAAACGGTACCAAGCTGAGCTTTTGTGTAGCCATATTCTTCAATTAAATGTGGAATGGCGAGAGAAAAATTCTTGCGGATTAAGTAATAAGCCGCATAACCAATAAATACGCCAAAGAAAACTTGCCAACGTAAGCGATGATAATCTCGGTCAATCTTGGTTTTATCAGTGATACGTGGGGCAGGTGGTGAAGCCTTTAAAAATCGAAACATAAGATCTCCTATTTTGTGAAATTGGGCGTATTATTAGGTATTTGAATAAACTAATCTGTGATATTCTTCACAAAAAGATCATTGTGAAATTTAATTGCTTAATTAACTCTCAAATAGAGGACATAAAATGCGCCCTATGCTTGGCATTACAGGATACAGTGGCAGTGGCAAAACCACTTTGCTGGAAAAACTTTTACCTCAGCTTGCTGAGCTAGGTTTGCGTGTGGCGGTGATTAAGCACAGCCATCATAACGCGCAGGTGGATAAAGAGGGCAAGGATAGCTGGCGAATGAAAGAAGCGGGGGCGAGCCAAGTGGTAATGGTGTGTGATAACCGTTGGGCATTGATGACAGAAACACCACAGCCAGTGAGTTTAGCGTATCTGGCAGCGCAATTTGATCCGCAGCTGACGGATTTGATTTTGGTGGAAGGCTTTAAACACGAACCTATTGCAAAGATTTTATTACATAGAAAGGCAATGGAGAAAGCCTTGCCTGAGCTTGATGAAAAAGTGATTGCGCTGGCAACAGATTATCCTTTAGGTTGTGCGGTGCCACATTTAGATATTAATCAGGTTGAGCAAATTGCTGAATTTATTTTTCATTGGTATCAACAACAAATGAAATAAAGTGCGGTGTAGAATTGCAGAATTTTTATGACAGAAACGAATAATTATACCGGCTTGGCGTGGATTGCAGCTGTTGCCTTTTTTATGCAAACCTTAGATGCCACCATTTTGAATACGGCATTACCCACCATTTCGCATAGCCTAAATGAATCACCACTGAATATGCAGTTGGCGATTATCAGTTATGCCTTAACCGTAGCGCTATTTATTCCTTTAAGTGGTTGGATAGCAGATAAATTTGGTACGCTCAAGGTTTTTCGTTCTGCAATTGGCATTTTTGTGTTGGGATCGGTAGCGTGCGCCTTATCCCAATCTTTGTCGCAATTGATCTTTGCTCGTATTTTGCAAGGATTTGGCGGCGCGTTAATGATGCCCGTTGCGCGCCTTGCCATAATCCGTTGTGTGCCGAAAAACGAACTATTAAATGCGTGGAATATTATGGCGATGGCAGGGCTGATTGGACCAATTCTCGGACCTGTATTAGGTGGTTTAATCGTTAGTTATATGACCTGGTATTGGATTTTCTTAATTAACATTCCTATTGGGCTAGCAGGTATTTTTCTTGCGGGCATTTATATGCCAAATATGAAAGGGCAGTCGAACCGTTTAGATAAATGGGGTTTTGTGCTTTTTGCAGGCGGGCTTGTTGGCTTGACTTTGGGGTTAGATCTGATGGCAGAACATTTCACCGCAACTTGGATTGCGTTAGTCGTACTCGCTGTGGGAATGACATTCCTTGCCTGCTATTATCTTTATGCTAAACGCGTTCCCACTCCCCTAATGCCCCTTTCTTTGTTCCGTATTCGTACCTTCCGCTTAGGCTTTATTGCTAATTTATTTATTCGTCTTTGTGGCTCCGGCGTGCCGTTTTTGTTACCCCTAATGCTTCAAGTGATATTTGATTACAGCGCAGAAGTCACAGGTTGGCTAATGGTGCCGATTGCAGTGAGCTCCATCGCATTCAAACCGCTGATTCGCAGCATTCTTTTTCGTTTTGGTTATAAGAAAACGCTTATCAGCACCGCCATTGTGATGATTTTTGTGATTGCTGCAATGAGCTTACTGCAACGCCACACACCAATTTGGCAAATTGTACTGATTTTATTGGCATATGGTGGTTGTATGTCGATCAGTTTCACCGCAATCAATACCTTAACCGTAGGTGATTTATCAGACAACAACGCCAGCGCAGGTTCAACAATGTTGAGCGTGATTCAGCAAGTAGGGATTGGCATTGGCATTGCGGTTTCTTCGGTGATTTTAGGCTTATATCGCAATGCTTTTGGGGAAAGTGCCGAACAGCTACAACAGGCTTTTAGCTATACCTTCTTAACCTCCAGTTTATTCGGCTTTATTCTGGTACTGATTCTTTCTGGTTTAAGAAAGCAAGATGGTGAGAATTTGCAAATTAGAGTGGCAAAAAAATAGCAAAATTCTTACCCCACTTATCTTGTTTCTTATTGCGCAAGATAAATATCAAAACGATGGTTTTTGGTTTCTCGGCTAAAGTGCGGGGCTTTTTCTGCGAGAAATCGAGCGTAGCCGGGGCGTTTTACCACCACACGTTTTTGTGCGATGTGTAAGGCGGGAGCGAGTAGCGTATCCGCATCTTCATCTGCGCCTACTAAATGTTGAAAAACGCGCATTTCTTTTTTCACTAAGGCACTTTTTGCTTTATGAGGATACATCGGGTCTAGATATACCACATCTGCTCGCACGCCTTGTTGAGCAAGCTCACTGATCTGTTTTACGGGCAATAACTGCATATTTTGTTGCATCATTGCACCGATTTCAACATCTTGATAAGCCCGTTGCAAGCCGTCTTGTAGCAATAAATAGACCACAGGGTGGCGCTCAACTAAGCGTACTTGGCAACCAATGGCGGCGAGAACAAAGGCATCGCGTCCGAGCCCTGCAGTAGCGTCAATCACGCGAGGTAGGTAATCTTTTTTTATCCCAACCGCTTTAGCGATCGCTTCGCCACGTCCGCCGCCGAATTTTCGCCGATGCGCCATGGCACCGCTGACGAAATCTACATATACTGCGCCTAATTTGGGCTCGTCTAATTTGCGCAATTCTAAACGCTCAATGCCATTTTGTTCCGTTTGTACCAAGGCCAGTTGACTGTCTGGGTGGTGGATTAAACCTTGTTGTTCACAAAGTGCGGTGAAATTTTGCAAATTTTTTGTTTCGCAAATCAGTTGCACGGCTATTTTCGCATTAACCATACACCTGACTCCATATGTTCAGTATAAGGGAACTGATCAAACAGCGCCGCACGTTCAATGCGGTGGGTTTGACACAGGGTTTGCAAGTTATCGCATAGGGTGTATGGATTGCAGGAAATATACAAAATGCGATCATATTGTTGCACCAATTTTACCGTGTCAGGATCAAGCCCTGCCCGTGGTGGATCAACAAAAATGGTATTGCAATCATAAGCTTGCAAATCAATGCCTTTTAAACGATTAAAGGCGCGCACGCCGTTCATTGCTTGGGTAAATTCTTCTGCCGACATTCTTATAATCTGCAAATTATCAATATGGTTCGCGGCGATATTAAATTGTGCTGCGGCAACCGATGGCTTGGCGATTTCGGTTGCTAGCACATTACGAAAGTTTTGCGCTAGTGCGATAGAAAAATTGCCGTTACCACAATAAAGCTCGAGCAAATCCCCTTGGCTGTTTTGGGTGCAATCAATCGCCCATTGCAACATTTTGCTATTCACTATCGCGTTGGGTTGTGTGAAACTGTTTTCCACTTGGCGATAAATATATTCTTTGCCGTTTACAGGCAGAATTTCGTCCACATAATCCTGATCTAAACAAATTTTTTGTTTAGACGCGCGTCCGATGATCTGCACGTCAAAACCTTGTTGTTGTAAGGTTTGGCGTAATGCTACCGCAGCCTGTTGCCATTGTTCATCTAAGACTTTGTGATAGAGCAGGCTTACGACAATTTTATTGCTTAGCGTGCTGAGATAATCAATTTGGAATAAACGATGCTTGAGAATGGCTTGCTGTTTGAGCAGGGGTAGCAAGGCTTGCATCATTTCATTGATAAGCTGGCTGGCAATCGGAAAATGGTCAATGCGATACGGCTTGCGCGTTTGACGGTCAAACATAATATGATAAAAATCATCATCTTGATGCCAAACACGAAATTCAGCACGCATACGATAATGTTGTTTTGGTGAATCAAATACCGCTAATTTTGGCGCATTAAAGGGCACTAAAAGTGCGGTCAATTTTTGGTGTTTTTCTGCCAATAATTCATCATATTTTTCGATTGGTAAGGCTTGCATTGATAGTTCTCATTATTCGTTGCCAACAAAAAGAAAAGGCTTGATTGCTCAAGCCTTATGATCTTGTTAGGCAGATTAATCCGCGTTGCTGATCTCTTCTAGGTTATCCGCAACCACACCAGATAAGGTATAAACACGTTTTGTTGCGCTGGTTAATGTGCGATATTTATGCCAAGTTTTTTCAAAGAACGTTTCTGGCTGGCGCTCACCTTTACAAAAGGCCACAAAGTCTTTTTCCTCTTTTGTTACTGGTGTACGCTCACCGCTATCTAAAGCCTTAAAAGCTTGACCATATTGCTCTAAAGCTTGAGATTCTTTGATTGTATAATCACCGTGGCGAGCAAAACCGCGGGGATAGTTTTTATCGTCAAAAAAACGACGGGTTACGCTAAAATTTTCTGCCATAATATCCTCAAATATTGCGAATTCAAAATCGGCACGCATTAAACCAATTTTTGCTTATTTTTGCAATTTATTTGTTACTTTTGTAGCAGGCCTTTCACGGTTTCTACATAATCTTGAATGAAACCCTCTTGACTGTGCGATAATCCTTCTGGATTTACACGATATTTACCGTTTACGTAGAAATCTGGCACGCCGTGTACATCAAAACGCTTGGCGGCTTGCACTTGTTGATTATATAAACCCGTTACCGCAAAGCTGTTAATGCCACCGTCAAATTGCTCTGCCGTTACACCATTATCAAGAAAAATTTGACGAATCACGTCTAAACTCGGTGCACTTTGATCACGATTTTTCACCGCACTTTGTGCTGCTTCAAATAATGGTGCTTTGACTTTATCTTCCACGCCTAATGCCATCGCTAATGCCCAAGCACGAGTAAGATTTTCAGATTGGAAACCTAAAAAATCAACGTGATATTGCTTAAATTTTGTGCCTTCAGGTAATGCTGCGCTCACTTTTTCAGGAATGTGATAATCCATTTCAAAGGCATAGCAATGTGGGCAATAAAAGGAGAAAAACTCAATCACTTCAGGCTGAATCGCACGTTCTGTGTTTAACGCAATATATTGTTTTCCTTCTGTTAAATCCGCAGCTTGTACATTTGCTACAAAAAATAGTGATGCTAAGGCAACAAGAAATTTTTTCATTACAATTTTCCTTATTCAATAATGCCGCGTGCTTTTAATAACGCGGTTTTAAAATCTTCTTCATAGTCTTTTTTAATCCCAGGAATCGGCTCGTGCTTATCTGTGCCATACATTTTTAAATGGTAGATAATGACTTCATCCGTTAATTCTGCCACAGGTTTATCAAACCCCGCCTCATCAGCGATTTTTTGCAAAATCTGGGTTAAACTCAAATCAGGATCTTGCGACCAATAAGGTTGCAATAATTCCAATACTTCATTTAGACGATGACATTTCATAACAGTTCCTTACCTTGAATAACAAAGGTTAAATAATACTGTAATTAGGGGGAGAAAGGAATAAGTTGGCGGAAAAAAGCTGATCTAACAAGTGCGGTAGGAAAACGCATAATTTTTCCACCGCGCTTTTTTATTTACGGATTTATCAAGTAGAATGGCATCATTTGATGGTGGTTGGATGGTTAAAAATGAGAATAAGGGAAAATGAAAATTAGTGCGGTGATTCTTGCTGGTGGGCGGGCAAGGCGTATGGGGGGCGTGGATAAAGGGTTGCAGCTTTTCCGTGGGCAGCCATTGGTATGGCATTGTTATCAGCGCTTGAAAGCTCAAGTGGCACAGGTGGCAGTGAATGCCAATCGCAATCAAGAACGCTATGCACAGTTTGGGTTGCCAGTGTTTGCTGATGAATTGGCGGATTTCCAAGGGCCGTTGAGTGGTATTTTAACAGGGCTAAAACAGGCGGAGAGCGATTTTGTGTTGTTTGTACCTTGTGATTGCCCCTTTTTACCGTTGAATTTATTGGAAAAGTTGCAGCAGCCTATTTTGCGATCTTTGCAACATTATCAAAGCGATAGCCAAAGTGCGGGAGAAAATTCGCCAGTTTTACTCACTTATGCCTCTGATGGTGAGCGCGAACACCCGACATTTTGTTTGGTTTCCACCTTGTTGGTGGAAAAGCTCACCACTTATTTACAGAGCGGTGAGCGGCGAATGTTGCAGTTTATGCGAGAAAATGAGACGATTGCGGTAGATTTTAGCGATCAGAAAGACGCGTTCCAAAATTTTAATACGTTGGCGGATTTAGAAAGCAAAGAGTGGTGAAAAAATCACGGAAATTTGGCTTTTTATTCAAATCATAATCAGTATAATAAGGAAAATCTGATTAACAAAAAACGGATAAGTTATGTTCAAAATTATTTCAATTTCAGTGTTAAGTGCCTTTTTAGTGGCGTGTTCTTCTTTGACTTCTTATGTGCCGTTTATGGACAAGGAGAAAAAGGTCATCGATCTGGATAAAGATAAAATCGATCAAAAATCCTATGCCTCTGCTTATGCGGCAACGGTGCAAACCTATTCCGGTCGAGTGAATCAAGATTATGATGTGAATTCTTTTGCCAGCGGCGTGAATGATTGGTATCTCAACCGCATTTTAGTGCCGATTGAAGAAGTGAAAGCGAAATTATACCAAGGCGGTGGCGTGGATAGCCAAGTTTATGCGTATTATAGTGGTGTGGTGTTCGCTTCTGAATTACAGAATAATTTCAATCGCTTAAGTGCAAATTGTTGGTCGCAAATCAGCCAGTCAAGTGCAACGCAAGGGATTTATGATGCAATGCGAGATCTACAAAAAGGGCAACCCCGTTCCTTAGATGAGGGCTATATCGCAGAAGGCAGCGATCAAGTGTTGAAAGTCTGTACTGGTAAATAATGTGTGAGGTTACTGACGTTTAGTTAGTAACCTTTTCTTTTTTAGAAGATTCCTCATTTTGTAGAATCTTGACATTAAAAAATAATTTTAATATCCTTTTACATAGATATGTAGTAATACTTGTGATGACGTTGTCAATATTACATATCTTAAATAAGCCTTTATTATTTATTTAATTCAACAAATTAGGAGCGAAATTATGAATTGGGAGCAACTCGAAGGTAAATGGGATCAAATAAAAGGTACTATTAAAACCAAATGGGCTGAATTAACAGACGATGACCTTTTATTGATCGAAGGTAAAAAAGATAAATTTATCGGTATGCTTCAAGAGCGCTATGGCATAACTAAAGAAGAAGCAGAAAAACAAGCTGATGAATTTGATTTGGATTTATAAAATGTATAGAGCCTGCTTATAAAGCAGGCTTTTTTATTGGCGAATTAAATTTACATAGTAATCTGCGTTTATCCAAGATAATCTAGTCTATAGCAATAAGCTACTCTCTAGGTGTGGTCGTTAAAGCTAGAGAATAACTTTGTTAGTAAATATAATGCGTTATTTTATTCTTTCAGTTAAACGCAATAATATTGTGTCAAATGAATCTCATTGTATGAGATAAAAACATCCCCAAATAAATTAACTGAATAATATTATCTCAAGTAGATAAGTAGAAAGGTGATGTTGAGAGGTTTATTTTATTATTAAATAAGGGATGGTCCTAGATAGCGACTAAAAATAAAAACGCTATTTAGATTAACATAATACTATGAGAACAATCATTTAACTCAGCATAAACGGAATTGAGAATTTTGGAGCAAAGAAAAACGCCATTTACGCAAGTTTAACGGTATTCCGAAAGCCTATTTTGAGCTTTATTTAAAGGAATGCGAATAGCGTTTTTATTACAGTGATATACAAATTAAAATTTCCCTTTTAAGAGAGTTAATTAAGATTAAGGCTAGTTATTTGATATGATTTCGTTTACTATTTCAGCTGAAAGGTTTTTGCTTTGTTTGGCAAGCCGTTAGTCAAAATTATCACCAAATTGGTTTTGCGAAGAAGTCAGCCGGTATCACAACGCCATTTGGTATTCAAACCAATATTCTGGAGAGAAAATGCTTAACTTATCAGAAAAAAATATTCATTTATCGGCGCAGGCCGAAAATAAACAGCAAGCTATTGAATTGGTGGCGCAAGCCTTAGAGCAAGCAGGCAATGTGGAAGCGGGATATTTAGCAGGAATGTTGGCGCGCGAAACGCAAACGTCAACTTTCTTAGGCAATGGCATTGCCATTCCGCACGGCACATTGGAAACGCGTCCAATGGTAAAAGAAACGGGCGTGCAAGTGTTCCAATTTCCACAAGGGATTGAATGGGGCGAAGGCAATAAAGCTTATGTGGTGATTGGCATTGCAGCCCGTTCAGATGAGCATTTAACCTTGCTGCGTCAGCTCACTCAAGTGTTAGGTGATGAAGAAAAAGCAGCAAAATTAGCGACATTACAAGAGGTAGAAAAATTCCGTGCCATTTTAATGGGCGAAGAAACGCTGGAAGTGAAAAGTGAAGATCTGAGCCTTGATGTGGATACTAAAAGCCTGCTTACTTTAATTGCGATTAATGCCGGTAAATTGCAAAACCAAGGGGCGGTGAATAATCAATTTGTGGCAGAGGTGATCGCTTCCCCAGCCTTACCATTAGGCGGTGGGTTATGGCTTACTGATTCCGTGCAAGGTAACGAGAAAAATGCCCTTGTATTCAGCCGTGTAAAGCAAGCTTTCCAGCATAATCATAAAGACGTGAAAGGCGTGCTAACCGTCGCTTGTGTGAATGAGCAAATCGATGAGCTGCTTGCGCGATTGCTAGAAAATTCCGTGCAACAAGCCTTATTAAATGGAAATACTCACCAAATTTTGACCGCACTTAATGGTGGCGAAGTGAGTGTTGAAAGCCCTGCGCCTGCCAATACCAGTAGCGAAAATGCAGGGACGGTTATCGGCACATTCACCGTGCGTAATGAACACGGTTTGCACGCGCGTCCTTCAGCGGTATTAGTGAATGAGGTGAAAAAATTTGCCTCAAAAATTACGGTAGAAAATCTCACCCGTGGTGGTGAAGCCATTAGCGCTAAAAGCCTGATGAAAATCGTGGCATTGGGTGCAACCCTTGGACATCGTTTACGTTTTAGCGCGGTGGGTGAAGATGCCAAGCAAGCCATTGAAACCATTGGTAAAGCCATTGCGGACGGCTTAGGGGAAGAAGTGTCTTCTTTATCGCCGAAAGAGCCTGATCATATTGAAGTGATTGGCGAAAGCAACACGACTAGCGAAAAAACCGTTGAAAAAACCACCGCACTTGATAATCAAGATCCAAGCGAAAGCGTTGAAGCAGTGTTTGTGGTGCGTAACGAACACGGTTTGCACGCACGTCCTGCCGCTGTGTTAATTAATGAAGTAAAGAAATATAACGCTTCAGTGGCGGTGCAAAATCTAGATCGCGATAGCCAATTAGTGAGTGCTAAAAGTTTGATGAAAGTGGTGGCACTTGGCGTGGTGAAAGGGCATCGTTTACGTTTCGTGGCAACCGGTGAAGAAGCACAAAAAGCCCTTGATGGCATTGGTGCGGCGATTGAAGCTGGCTTGGGTGAGTAGGAGTTGATAATGGCAAAAGTGGCAACTATCACGTTAAATACCGCCTATGATTTAGTGGGGCGGTTAAAACGTATTGAGCTAGGTGAAGTTAATACGGTGGAAACCTTGGGCTTATTCCCTGCGGGCAAAGGCATCAACGTGGCAAAAGTGTTGAAAGATTTAGGCGTTGATGTAGCGGTGAGTGGTTTCCTTGGGCGTGATAATCAAGGGGATTTCAACATAATGTTTGCGGAACTGGGCTTAGAAGATCGCTTTCAGCGTGTGGCGGGCAAAACCCGTATAAACGTGAAAATCACCGAGACAGAAGCCGATGTAACGGATCTCAATTTCTTAGGCTATGAAATTTCACCACAAGATTGGCAAGATTTTGTGCAGCAATCCTTGTTGTTATGCAAAGATTTTGACATTGTCGCAGTGTGTGGCAGCTTGCCGCGCGGTGTCAGTCCAGCAGATTTTGCAGATTGGCTTAAACAGCTACAACAAGCAGGCGTAAAAGTGGTGTTAGACAGCAGCAATGCAGCGCTCAGCGCGGGGTTATCCGCCAATCCTTGGCTAGTGAAACCCAATCATCGTGAGCTTGAGGCTTGGGTTGGGCATTCCTTGCCAACCCTTGAAGAGATTATTGCTGCCGCAGAAAAATTGCGCGCACAAGGCATTGCCAATGTGATTATTTCAATGGGAGCAGACGGTTCTCTGTGGTTAAGCGAACAAGGTGTGATCCAAGCGAAACCACCAAAATGTGAACAAGTGGTTAGCACCGTGGGCGCGGGAGATTCGATGGTGGCTGGATTAATTTACGGATTGAGCAAATCGCTTTCACAGCAAGACACCTTGGCGTTTGCCAGTGCGGTATCTGCCTTTGCGGTATCGCAAAGCAATGTGGGCGTGAGCGATCCTACATTATTAACACCAATCTTAGAAAAAGTAGAAATTTCAGTGATTAAAGGGTAGAACAATGAAGATTTTTTTGACAAACACACAACAATTAGGCAATGCCAAAGCCTTTTTGATTAAACAGGTGCTTACTGTGGCAGCAAAACAGCAAGGTGATGAAGTGGTGGCAGAAGCCAACCAAGCGGATTTAGTGATCGCCTTAGGCAGTACGCCAAATAACAGCGCATTACAAGGCAAAAAACTGTTTGTGGCAGAGGTGGAAAACGCCTTTAATGCGCCAGAAGCGATCTTAAAACAAGCGCAGTTGGAAGCGGTGGAATATCAGCCTGAAAATTCAAATGGGGCAGAAAATAAAAGTGCGGTGCAAAATGCGCCAGATTTTTCTAATCAAACGAAAAATATTGTGGCAGTGACCGCTTGTCCAACGGGCGTAGCGCATACCTTTATGTCTGCGGAAGCCATTGCTGAATATGCTAAAAAACAAGGTTGGAATGTGAAAGTGGAAACCCGTGGGCAAGTGGGATCGAGCAATATCATTTCGCCTGAAGATGTAGCGAACGCGGATCTCGTCTTTATTGCCGCTGATATTGATGTGGATTTAAGCAAGTTTGAAGGCAAGCCGATGTACCGCACGTCCACCGGACTTGCGTTGAAGAAAACGGCGCAAGAATTTGAAAAAGCCTTCAAAGAAGCGAAAATTTATACGGGGGCAAATGTCGCCAAATCACAAGCCAGCGAAGAAAGCACTGGTGAGCGTAAAGGGTTGTATAAACACCTGATGACAGGGGTTTCCCATATGTTGCCATTGGTGGTCGCAGGGGGCTTGCTGATTGCCATTTCCTTTATGTTTGGGATTGAAGCCTTTAAAGATCCGAATATTGCAGGTGGTTTACCAAAAGCCTTGATGGATATTGGTGGCGGTGCAGCGTTCCACTTAATGATCGCGGTATTCGCAGGTTATGTGGCGTTTTCTATCGCTGATCGCCCTGGATTAGCCGTGGGGTTAATTGGTGGTATGCTCGCTACCACCGCAGGCGCTGGGATTTTAGGTGGGATTATTGCCGGCTTGCTTGCAGGCTATGTGGTGAAATTCTTAAACCAAGCCATTCAATTACCTGCTAGTTTAAGCTCATTAAAACCGATTTTAATTCTGCCATTGCTCGGTTCTGCGATTGTCGGCTTGGTGATGATTTATCTCATCAATCCACCGGTAAAAGGCTTAATGGACGCATTGGTGGAATGGCTCAACACAATGGGACAAAGCAATGCGTTGTTATTAGGCGCGGTGCTTGGTGCGATGATGTGTGTGGATATGGGCGGTCCAGTAAACAAAGCGGCTTATACTTTCGGTACAGGCTTAATCGCTTCTGGCGTTTACACCCCAATGGCTGCGGTAATGGCAGCAGGGATGGTGCCACCGATTGGAATGGCAATTGCTACATTATTAGCACGCAAAAAATTCACCGCCAATCAACGTGATGCGGGTAAAGCGTCTTTTGTATTAGGTTTATGCTTCATTTCTGAAGGTGCATTGCCATTTGTGGCGGCAGATCCTGTGCGTGTGATTGTATCAAGTATTATTGGTGGTGCAGTAGCTGGCGCGATTTCTTTAGGCTTATCGATCGGCTTACAAGCACCACATGGTGGCTTATTCGTGATCCCATTTGTGACTCAGCCATTAATGTATTTAGCAACAATTGCTATTGGTGCAGTGCTAACTGGCGTAATTTATGCAGTCATTAAACCAAAACTTACAGAAAAATAACCGCACTTTAGCGAACGTGTACAAGCTCAAAGCGTTATAAAAGATGTAAATAAAATGGATTATTGTTTGGTGATAAATTAATTTGCCAAAATAATCCATTTTTTACTAAGACTGTTGTTGATTTATGTCTTGAATTTGTAGTAGAATTCGCAGTCTATCCATATAGTTTGGATAGGTTCGTCCCGAAAGGGTGTTATTAATTTTAGCGGAGTACTAAGATGATCCAAGAACAGACTATGCTGGACGTTGCTGATAACTCAGGCGCTCGCAGTGTAATGTGTATCAAGGTTCTAGGTGGATCGCACCGTCGTTACGCTGCTATTGGTGATATCATCAAAATTACTGTGAAAGAAGCAATTCCTCGCGGTAAAGTTAAAAAAGGTGATGTATTAAAAGCAGTTGTTGTGCGCACCAAGAAGGGTGTTCGTCGCCCAGATGGATCAGTCATTCGCTTCGATGGTAATGCTTGTGTAATTTTAAACAATAACACAGAGCAACCAATCGGTACTCGTATTTTTGGACCTGTGACTCGTGAACTTCGTTCTGAGAAGTTTATGAAGATCATTTCTTTGGCACCAGAAGTACTATAAGGAGTAAGAAATGGCTGCAAAAATTCGTCAAAATGATGAAGTAATTGTTCTTGCTGGTAAAAGCAAAGGCAAACGTGGTAAGGTAACTAAAGTGTTACCAAACGGTAAAGTAGTTGTTGAAGGTATCAACATTATCACTAAACATGAAAAACCAGTTCCTGCATTAGGAAAAGAAGGTGGTTTAGTGAAAAAAGAAGCACCAATTGATGCGTCAAATGTTGCGATTTTTAACCCGAAAACAAATAAAGCTGACCGTGTAGGTTTTAGATTTGAAGATGGTAAAAAAGTACGTTTCTTTAAATCTAACAATGAAATTATTTAATCAAAAACTGGAGTAATGCGATGGCGAAACTGCATGATTACTACAGAGATCAAGTAGTTAATGAATTGAAAGAGAAATTCAGCTACTCGTCTGTCATGCAAGTCCCACGAATCGAAAAGATTACCCTGAATATGGGTGTGGGTGAAGCATTGACCGATAAGAAGTTGCTAGATAACGCAGTTGCGGATTTAGCAGCGATTAGTGGTCAGAAACCTTTAATTACTAAAGCACGCAAATCTGTTGCAGGCTTTAAAATCCGTCAGGGATATCCAATCGGTTGTAAAGTGACACTACGCGGTGAGCGTATGTGGGAGTTCTTTGAACGTTTAATTACGATTGCTGTTCCACGTATTCGTGATTTTCGCGGTTTAAGTGCTAAATCATTTGATGGTCGTGGAAACTATAGTATGGGTGTGCGTGAGCAAATTATCTTCCCTGAAATCGACTACGATAAAGTAGATCGCGTTCGTGGTTTAGATATCACAATCACAACTACTGCTCGCAGCGATGAAGAAGGTCAAGCACTATTGGCTGCCTTTAATTTCCCATTCCGTAAATAAGGCAGGTTACAAATGGCTAAACAATCAATGAAAGCACGCGATGTGAAACGCGTAAAACTCGCTGAGAAATTCTATGCAAAACGTATGGAGTTGAAAAAAATCATCTCTGATGTAAATGCATCAGACGAAGATCGTTGGGCTGCTGTGTTAAAGCTACAATCTTTACCACGTGATTCAAGCCCTAGCCGCCAACGTAACCGTTGCAACCAAACTGGCCGTCCACACGGTTTCTTACGTAAGTTTGGATTAAGCCGTATTAAAGTTCGTGAAGCAGCAATGCGTGGCGAAATTCCTGGCCTTAAAAAAGCAAGTTGGTAATTTACTACTTTATTTTGGAATCGGAGTAAAAGCACAATGAGTATGCAAGATCCAATCGCAGATATGTTGACCCGTATTCGTAACGGTCAAGCTGCGAATAAAATTGTGATCAGTATGCCTTCATCCAAGCTAAAAGTGGCAATTGCCAATGTATTAGCTGAAGAAGGTTATATTGAAAGCGTTAAAGTTTTAGAAGGTGTTAAGCCTGAACTGGAAATTACTTTAAAATATTTCCAAGGGAAACCAGTTGTAGAAAGCATTCAACGCGTAAGCCGTCCTGGTCTTCGTATTTATAAACGTAAAGACGAATTACCAAAAGTTATGGGTGGATTAGGTGTGGCTGTAATTTCTACATCTCAAGGTGTAATGACTGATCGCAAAGCTCGTCAAGAGGGCTTAGGCGGTGAAGTTATTTGTTATGTAGCTTAATAGAGAGGTAGGAAAATGTCTCGTGTTGCAAAAGCACCTGTTAGTATTCCTGCCGGCGTTGAGGTAAAACTTGACGGACAGCTACTAACAGTTAAAGGTAAGAATGGCGAATTATCTCGCACTATTCATAACTCAGTTGAAGTTAAACAAGATAATAATGAATTAACTTTCACACCTCGTGAAGGTGTTGTTGGTGCTGACGCACAAGCGGGTACAGCGCGTGCATTAGTTAATGCAATGGTTATCGGTGTTACTGAAGGCTTCACTAAGAAGTTACAATTGGTGGGTGTTGGTTATAGAGCGCAAATGAAAGGCAACGTTGTTGCATTAAGTTTAGGTTTTTCACACCCTGTTGAGCATACATTACCTGCAGGCGTTACTGGTGAATGTCCATCACAAACAGAAATCGTTCTGAAAAGTGCAGACAAACAGTTAATCGGTCAAGTAGCCGCAGATATTCGTGCTTATCGCCGTCCTGAGCCTTACAAAGGTAAAGGTGTACGTTACGCTGATGAAGTTGTACGTACAAAAGAGGCTAAGAAGAAATAATTAAGGTAACACTATGGATAAGAAATCAGCTCGTATCCGTCGTGCAGCTCGCGCTCGTCATATGATGAGAGAGCAAGGTGTAACTCGTTTAGTTGTTCACCGTACTCCTCGCCATATTTATGCGCAAGTAATCGCACCGAACGGTTCACAAGTGCTTGCCGCTGCTTCTACAGTTGAGAAAGCAATCAGTGAGCAAGTTAAGTATACCGGTAATAAAGATGCTGCAGCAGTAGTTGGTAAAATTGTTGCAGAAAGAGCCTTAGAAAAAGGTATCAAAGACGTAGCATTCGATCGTTCCGGTTTTAAATATCATGGTCGCGTCCAAGCTTTAGCGGATGCTGCCCGTGAAGCTGGTCTACAGTTCTAATAGAGGTAATTTGAGATGGCAAACATCGAAAAACAAGCTGGTGAACTGCAAGAGAAGCTCATCGCGGTAAACCGTGTATCAAAAACAGTTAAAGGTGGTCGCATCATGAGTTTCACTGCATTGACAGTGGTTGGTGATGGCAATGGTCGCATTGGTTTTGGTTATGGTAAAGCGCGCGAAGTTCCGGCAGCGATCCAAAAAGCGATGGAGAAAGCTCGTCGCAATATGATTACTGTGGCTTTAAATGAAGGCACATTACAACATCCAATTAAGGGTTCTCATACAGGTTCACGCGTATTTATGCAGCCTGCAAGTGAGGGTACTGGTATTATTGCAGGCGGTGCAATGCGTGCAGTTTTAGAAGTTGCTGGTGTTCGTAACGTTCTTTCTAAAGCATACGGTTCAACTAACCCAATTAACGTTGTTCGTGCAACAATTGATGCACTAGCAAATATGAAATCACCAGAAATGGTAGCTGCTAAACGCGGCAAGACCGTTGATGAAATTTTGGGGTAATGCAGAATGGCTAAAACTATTAAAGTAACTCAAGTTCGTAGTTCTATCGCTCGTTTACCGAAGCATAAGGCTACCTTGCGTGGACTAGGTCTTCGCCGTATGCACCATACTGTTGAGTTAATCGACACTCCCGCTGTGCGTGGAATGATTAACCAAGTTTCATATATGGTTAAAGTGGAGGAATAAGAGAATGCGTTTAAATACTCTATCTCCGGCTGAAGGTGCTAAGCATAGTGCAAAACGCTTAGGTCGTGGTATTGGTTCTGGCTTAGGTAAAACAGGCGGTCGAGGTCATAAAGGTCAAAAATCTCGTACTGGTGGCGGTGTTCGTCGCGGTTTCGAAGGTGGTCAAATGCCTTTATATCGTCGTTTACCGAAATTTGGTTTTACCTCAATGAAGTCGGCTGTAACTACGGAAGTTCGTTTGAATGATTTAACAAAAGTTGAAGGCAACATTGTGACATTAGACACGCTAAAAGCGGCTAATGTGTTAACTAAAGATATTCAATTTGTTAAAGTTATTCTTTCAGGTGAAGTAAAAGGTGCTGTAACTGTTCGTGGTTTACGCGTAACTAAAGGTGCAAAAGCGGCGATTGAAGCAGCCGGCGGTTCAGTTGAGGAATAGTTCATAAATGGCTAAACAACCAGGTTATCAAAGTAGAGCCACACAAGGTGGAACAGGAGAGCTAAGAACCCGATTACTATTTGTATTGGGGGCTCTGATTGTTTTTCGTATCGGTTCTTTTATTCCGGTTCCTGGTATTGATGCAGCTGTTTTAGCTCAATTGCTTGAGCAACAAAAAGGTACCATCATTGATATGTTCAACATGTTTTCTGGTGGTGCCTTGAGTCGTGCGTCAGTTTTTGCTTTAGGTATTATGCCATATATTTCGGCATCAATTATCATTCAATTACTGACAACGGTTCATCCAGCATTAGCTGAATTAAAGAAAGAAGGTGAAGCAGGACGCCGTAAAATTAGCAAGTATACTCGTTATTCCACATTAGTACTTGCTACTATTCAGGCGATTGGTATTTCAACTGGTTTACCACATATGCTACCAGGCTTAGTACCAAACTTGGGTTTTAGTTTTTACTTTACTGCGGTCATTAGCTTAGTAACTGGTTCAATTTTCTTGATGTGGTTAGGCGAGCAGATTACTGAGCGTGGTATTGGAAATGGTATATCTTTAATTGTTTTTGCTGGTATTGTTGCCGGATTACCATCAGCGATAGGGGCAACAATCGAACAAGCTCGTCAAGGGCAAATACATTTGTTAGCACTTTTATTAATCGCTGTTATTGTTTTTGCGGTAGTCTTCTTTGTAGTCTTTGTTGAAAGAGGACAGCGTAGAATTAAAGTTGAGTATGCTAAACGTCAACAAGGTCGTCAAATTTTAGGTGGACATACAACGCATCTTCCACTAAAAGTGAATATGGCGAGTGTTATGCCTGCAATTTTTGCTTCAAGCGTAATTTTGTTTCCAGCGACATTGACTTCTTGGTTTGGTCAAGGAACTAATTTTGATTGGCTGACTGATCTTTCAATGCTCTTGCATCCGGGTCAACCTTTATATTTGATCGTTTATGCTATCGCAATTATATTCTTCAGTTTTTTTTATACTGCGATGCAATTTAATCCACGTGAAACAGCAGATAATTTAAAAAAATCTGGTGCATTTATTCCAGGGATTAGACCAGGTGAACAAACATCACGTTATATTGATAAGATTATGACTCGCCTAGCCCTAATTGGCGGTTTATATATTACGTTTGTATGTTTAGTTCCTTATGTTATGACATCAGCTTGGAATGTTCGTTTCTATTTTGGTGGAACTTCTTTGTTGATTGTTGTAGTTGTAATTATGGATTTCATCGTTCAGATTCAAAGTTATTTAATGTCAAATAAGTATGAATCTGCGCTGAAAAAAGCAAACCTAAAAGGTTTAGGGCAGTAATGCCATATAGAAAAGGGATAAGCAATGAAAGTTCGTGCTTCCGTAAAGAGATTATGTCGTAATTGTAAAATTGTTAAACGCGAAGGTGTTGTACGAGTATTGTGCAGTGACCCTAAGCATAAACAACGTCAAGGTTAATGGCATAATTTTCTTGCAAAGAACCAGCTGAGCATATATAATGCTCAGCTCATTTATGTCCTTGGTATACTGTTTGAGTATCCTGAAAACGGGCTTTTCAAGATCAGTATATCAATTTAGTTAAAATAATAGGAGTGCATAGTGGCCCGTATTGCAGGCATTAACATTCCTGATCAGAAACATACTGTAATTGCATTAACTTCAATTTATGGTATCGGCAAAACTAGAGCAAAAGCTATTTGTGCTGCAACAGGAATTGCTGAAGACGTTAAGATCAGAGAATTGTCTGAAGAGCAGATTGATAAACTGCGTGACGAAGTTGGTAAATTTACCGTTGAAGGTGACTTACGTCGTGAAGTAACACTTAACATTAAACGTCTATTAGACTTAGGTTGTTATCGTGGTTTACGTCATCGTCGTAGCTTACCAGTGCGTGGTCAACGTACTAAAACTAATGCGCGTACCCGTAAGGGTCCACGTAAGCCGATCAAGAAGTAAGTCGGGGTAAATTAAATGGCAAAAACACCAGTTCGTGCACGTAAACGTGTAAAAAAACAAGTGGTAGATGGCGTTGCTCACATTCACGCATCTTTCAATAATACAATCGTTACTATTACCGACCGTCAAGGTAATGCTTTGGCATGGGCTACCGCTGGTGGTTCAGGTTTCCGCGGTTCTCGTAAATCAACTCCGTTCGCTGCACAAGTTGCTGCTGAACGTTGTGCAGAAATGGTCAAAGAATTTGGCTTAAAGAACTTGGAAGTTATGGTAAAAGGACCGGGACCAGGTCGTGAATCGACAATTCGTGCGCTAAATGCAGCGGGTTTCCGAATCACGAATATCACTGATGTGACCCCGATCCCGCATAATGGTTGTCGTCCACCGAAAAAACGTCGTGTGTAAGACGTACTAGGATAGTTGGAGAAAGAAAATGGCAAGATATTTGGGTCCAAAACTCAAGCTAAGCCGTCGTGAAGGTACTGACTTATTCCTTAAGTCAGGAGTACGCGCGATTGATTCAAAATGTAAAATTGATGTAGCGCCTGGTCAACATGGTGCTCGTAAACCGCGTTTGTCAGACTATGGTAGTCAACTACGTGAAAAACAAAAAGTTCGTCGTATCTATGGTATTTTAGAGCGTCAATTCCGTAACTACTATAAAGAAGCAAACCGCTTAAAAGGTAATACTGGTGAGAATTTATTGGTATTGCTAGAAGGTCGATTGGATAACGTTGTTTATCGCATGGGATTTGCAGCTACTCGTGCTGAAGCTCGCCAATTAGTGAGCCATAAGTCAGTAGTTGTAAATGGTCGTGTTGTTAACATTCCATCATTCCAAGTTTCGGTCGATGATGTTGTAGCTATTCGTGAAAAGTCTAAGAAACAAGCTCGTATTAAGGCATCATTAGAACTCGCAGAGCAAAGAGAAAAGCCAACTTGGTTAGAAATTGATTCTGCAAAAATGGAAGGTGTGTTCAAACGTGTTCCTGAACGTTCTGATTTATCAGCAGATATTAACGAACATCTGATCGTAGAGCTTTATTCTAAATAATAGTTAAAGCTTCGTAGCAAAGAGAGGATAAAATGCAGGGTTCTGTTACAGAATTTTTAAAACCACGTTTAGTTGATATTGAGCAAATTAGCCCAACTCATGCTAAGGTGATCTTAGAGCCGTTAGAGCGTGGTTTTGGCCATACTCTAGGTAATGCATTACGCCGAATTCTTCTTTCTTCAATGCCAGGTTGTGCTGTAACTGAAGTAGAGATTGATGGTGTTTTACACGAGTATAGTAGTAAAGAAGGCGTTCAAGAAGATATTCTTGAGGTTCTTCTTAACCTGAAAGGTCTAGCGGTTAAAGTTCAGAATAAAGATAACGTATTTCTGACACTACATAAATCTGGAATTGGCCCTGTTGTTGCAGCTGACATTATCCATGATGGTGATGTTGAGATTGTCAATCCTGAGCACATAATTTGCCATCTGACAGATGAAAATGCATCAATTAATATGCGTATTCGTGTTCAGCGTGGTAGAGGATATGTGCCAGCTTCTTCGCGTGCTCATAGCCAAGATGAGGAGCGTCCTATTGGGCGTTTATTGGTCGATGCTTGTTACAGCCCCGTTCAACGTATTGCTTATAATGTAGAAGCGACTCGTGTTGAACAACGTACTGATTTGGATAAGTTAGTCATTGAGCTGGAAACAAACGGAACTATTGAGCCAGAAGAGTCGATTCGTCGTGCAGCAACAATTTTAGCAGAGCAACTAGATGCATTCGTTGATTTGCGAGATGTTCGTCAGCCTGAAGTCAAGGAAGAGAAACCGGAATTTGATCCGATTCTTTTACGTCCTGTTGATGACTTAGAGTTGACAGTTCGTTCTGCTAACTGTTTGAAAGCAGAAACAATTCACTATATCGGTGATCTAGTACAACGTACAGAAGTTGAGCTATTAAAAACACCTAATCTTGGTAAGAAATCACTTACTGAAATTAAGGATGTGCTGGCTTCTCGTGGCTTATCACTTGGTATGCGCCTTGAAAATTGGCCACCAGCAAGCATTGCTGAAGATTAGTGGTCATTGGGTTAAGATTTTTCTGAGAAGGATAAGATCATGCGCCATCGTAAGATTGGTCGTCAACTAAATCGTAATAGCAGCCATCGTAAAGCGCTGTTTCGTAATTTAGCAACTGCATTAGTTAGTCATGAAATCATCAAGACAACATTGCCAAAAGCAAAAGAATTACGTCGTGTAGTTGAGCCGTTAATCACATTAGCAAAAGAAGACAGCGTTGCAAATCGTCGTTTAGCTTTTGCGCGTACACGTAACATTGAAACTGTTGCGAAATTATTCAACGAATTAGGGCCACGTTTTGCACAACGTGCTGGAGGATATACTCGTATCCTTAAATGTGGTTTCCGTGCTGGAGATAATGCACCAATGGCATACATTGAGTTAGTAGATCGCCCAGCAGCTGAAGAAGTTTCAGCATCTGAATAATATTAAATATAGCAGTTTTTACCGTTATATTTAATTAACGTACAATTGGCTTTAGCTATTTATAGTTAAAGCCAATTTTTTATTGTGATTATAAATCAAACAAATCATTATCACGTAATAAATGCACATTGCCTTTACGGCGTAAGAATCCGCAGCGATCAAAGTACTCCATTAATTGTACCGTCATTTTTCTTCCCCATTGCAATTCATCACGCAGCTGATTGACGGAAATCTCACCCTGTTGCAAAATGAATTCTTTGATCCAGCGAGCGTAAGCATAAAGGGTTTCGGTGAGCATAAAACGATCACGTATAATGGGGGTGAGATAGCCTAATTTGCCTGCTTTGTAGAGAAAGTTGCGCATTTCGCTTTCTTCAAGATTGAGTAAATTGGCTAGATCACGTACCCAAAGGGCTTGTCCTTGTTGCAGTTCAAAGTATGTTAAGATTTTCTGCCACAAAACGTGTTCTTCAGCATTGAAACGAATTTTATGCTCAGGAAGATGTAACCACCCTCGTGTCTGCTGAATTTTATTTTGTTCCAGAAGCTTTTCAGTAAAATGATAAATCAAGGTTTCAGGCTGATTAATGGCCGCAATGCGATATAAACGCGCTTTGCTTAATCCCAGTTGATCTGGCTGTTGTTGATGATAGTTTGCCAAGGTTTCAATGAGTTTATCGGATTGCGTTTGTTGATAGTCTTGGCTAAACGCCCAACCTTGCCAAGCCAGCGCCTGATTATCGACAATCAACGCGCTGAGTTGGGCTCCTTCCATTTGTTCCAGCCACGCCAGTTCAGCCAACTGCATAGGACGATGGTGTAAATAGTAGCTCAAGCGTTGAGCGGAATGCTGTGCAGTGAGTAAATTTTGCAAAAAATTCAACCGCACTTCGGTGCGTTTATAACGTTTTGGCGAATGAATTTCGATCACTTTGCCGCCTGCCAATAAGCATTTTGCATCGCCTGTACGTAAAATTAATTTATCACCATAGGTTAAAAATAGCGGTTCTTGTAAAATTAGCTCTGCCAAGGCTTTTTGTTGGGAGGGAAGCTGTTTAGCTTGTAATAATGTGAGCTTTCCAGTGGTGCGAGATGCTGCGTGATAAATATGTACCACCTGGCTTTCTTGCAAGTTTTGCGCGGCTTCTACTTCAAGGGTGATCCGATCCGTTGGCGAGAGTGGGGGGGAAGAAAAAAGCCAATCCCCACGTTGAATTGCCTCTCTCGAAACCTCGGTTTGAATATTTAACGCCAAACGCTGCCCCGCTTCGCCAAATTCGGCTTGGCTATCTTGGCTGTGGATATTTTTTACGCGCACTTTCTGCCCTGTGGAAAGATAAAGTTCATCATTGATTGTTACCTGTCCACTAAAAGCGGTACCCGTTACCACCGTCCCTGCACCTTTGATGGTAAAAATTCGGTCAATGGCATAACGGAAAGGTTTGTTACGATCTGCCAGTTCAGGTAAATTAGCTAAATAATGTTGTAATTGTGCAATACCTTGCTTTGTTTGGGCGGAAGTAATAAAAAATGGGCCTTCTGCTAGAAATGGATATTGCTGAATAATTGATTGTTTTACTTCATTAATTTTTGATTCACTGACTTTATCCGCTTTCGTCAGCACCACAATAATTTGTTCAAAATGCAATAAACGCAAAATGGCTAAATGTTCCGCCGTTTGTGGCTGAATGCCCTCATCTGCCGCCACAATCAACATTGCATAATACACGCCACCTAAGCCCGCGAGCATATTAGAAAGAAATTTCTCGTGGCCGGGGACATCAATAAAACCAAGCCTTTTCTCTTGCAATGGCAAATAGGCATAGCCTAAATCAATGGTCATACCACGTTTTTTTTCTTCAGGCAGGCGATCGGCATTCGTGCCAGTTAAAGCTCGTAGCAACGCGGTTTTGCCGTGGTCAACGTGGCCTGAGGTAACAATAATCATAGTTGCTCCAAGGTATTTAGTAGGCGCTCAAAATTCGCAAGGCTACGCAAATCGAGCCAAAGTTTATTTTGTTCCACTCGACCAATAATCGGTTGAGAAAGTTGTTTGAAGCAGTGGATAAGTGCGGTCAATTTTTGCGAGGTTTTTTCTTCAACGGTTACCGCAACAGAGGGAATTTTCGCTAAAGGCTGCGCACCACTGCCAATCTGTGCTTGGCTTTCTTCCACGCGGATTGTATAGGCAAAATTTAACTGATTTTCCAACCGCACTTTGAGTATTTCCGCTTGCTGGCGTAATGTTGAAACAGGCTGCGTGAGCAAATGCAAACTGGTGAGATTTTCCGCTAATTGCTCAGGCTGAAGATATAAACGCAAGGTCGCTTCTAAGCCCGCTAAAATCACTTTATCGCAACGCAACGCCCGTTTCAGCGGGTGGGATTGTAATTGGTCAATAAAATCTTTTTTCCCAACAATAATGCCTGCCTGTGGGCCACCTAGTAATTTATCCCCAGAAAATGAGATTAAATCCACACCTTGTTGCCATTTTTCCTGCACAGTGGGTTCAGCTGGCAAGCCATACTGGCTGAGATCCACTAATGCACCGCTGCCTAAATCAGTCATCACTGGCACATTCATTTCCTTGCCAAGTTGTGCTAATTCGGCTTCGCTGACAGAATGTGTAAAACCACAAATTTGATAATTACTGCTGTGAACTTTCATTAAAAAGGCGGTATTTTCGTTGATTGCACAGCGATAATCCGCCAAATGGGTGCGATTTGTTGTTCCCACTTCCACCAGTTTACAACCTGCTTGCTGCATAATATCTGGAATACGGAATGACCCGCCGATCTCAATTAGCTCACCACGCGAAATCACCACTTCTTTACCAGCTGCAAAGGTGGCTAACATCAGCAACACCGCCGCTGCATTGTTGTTCACCACGCAAGCTGCTTCCGCGCCCGTGAGCTCACATAATAATTCGCTGATATAATTATCTCGATGGCTACGCTTGCCTTCGAGTAAGTTATATTCCAACGCCACATTCTCTTGCATCGCCAATAACGCCGCTTGTTGTGCTGTGTTTGCCCATAACGCACGTCCTAAATTGGTATGCAGCACTGTACCTGTTAAGTTATGCACAGGCTGAATTTTGATTTGTTGTTGGGTTTGTAATTGTCGTTGAATTTCTGCGATCAGTGTGGAATTATCGTGAAAAAAGTGTGATATTTTTTGCGTGCTTTTTATCTGATAGCGTGCATTCTCAAGCAAGTTTCGGCAAATTTTCACTACTGCACTACGTCCAAATTCTGCGATCAAAGACGTAATTTCAGGCTGTTTTAGCAATTTATCAATGGAAGGAAGTTGTTGGAATAGGCTGTTCATTATGCTGTCCTATCTATCATTTATGCCATTCTAGGAAAATTAGCCTTAATCATACTGTTTTTTTGTTGAAAATTCAGCCCTAACTTATCAAGTGTGCCGTATTGACTAAATTTCCCTAGCAACACCTTGAATAATCAGCTGATTTCCTTTAAAGTGAACACACTTTTGGAAGATAGGCGTTTCCGGTGAAACGGCAGGACTTCAAATCCTGTTAAGGTTGCCAGCAATCTTGGGTGGGTTCGACTCCCATTGTCTTCCGCCAATTCACTGTTCTACACGTCTCTAACTAAATCCCACTGCTTCAAAAATCCTTGTAAAATCTAGCCTTTGGCGATTTGTATGTGTCTGATTGCGTCTTCGTAAATCTCTATAACGCAATATAATTGTACCAAGAATTGTACCAAGATTTTAAAATTTCTCTACGTTACTCCCAAAAGTAATGATTTAGACAATAAAAATCTTGGTACAATTATCCTAAAAATCATTTATTTTCATATGGTTAGATTATGCCACCAGGTGGCAAAGTGGTTGTTTTTTCTTGGTACAATTTTTTAAAGGTTGATACTATGGCAAGAAAAACACAGCAACTAACAGACACACAGATTAGAAAGGCGAGAGCCGACAATAAAGAAATCACTTTAAGCGATGGTAACGGGCTTTTTATTGTGGTTGCATTGTCTCAATCTAAGATATGGCATTTTAAATACACTAACCCACGCACTAAGAAGCGAACCAAAAAGACTATAGGGCATTATCCTACTATCACACTTGCGCAAGCACGGGCTAAGCGTGATGAATATCAAGCCTTATTAGCGCAAGGCATCGATCCAAAAGACTATGAGCAACAGCAAAGCCAACTGCAAGCCAATGCGTTAAACAATACCTTTGAGAAAGTGGCGTTGAATTGGTTTGAGGATAGGAAGCTAAAACCTGACTTTTCGGAGCGTACCGTACAAGATACTCTAAAGCGTTTTCAGCGGCATATCTTTCCCACTATTGGCAATTATCCTATTACAGAAATCACGCCATTAATGGCAATCAATGCGCTTAAACCGTTGGAATTAGTAGGCAAATACACAGAGTTATCCAAGGTAGTCACGAAGATTAACGAAGTGATGACCTATGCGCTTCACCGTGGGATTATCCCCACTAATAACCTTGCTAAGATTGGCAAGGAGTTCACCAAGCCGACACCGCAAGGAATGAACACCATAGAGCCGCAAGAGCTAGAGAGCTTTATCACAGCATTTTACCAAGCCAAAGAGAAAAACCGCTTTAGCCCGTTTTCTTTCTATGCGGTGCTATTGGTGCTTTTAACTGGTGGAAGACCATCAGAGATAGCGGGGGCGAAGTGGGCAGATATAGATTTTAGTGAGAACCTTTGGGCGTATCGCGTGCAGAAAGGCAATAAGAACTTAAAGGGCGGACGGTTGCATATTGTCACCCTATCACGGCAAGCGGTGGCGGTATTGCAAAAAATGCGAGAAATTAGCACCGCACTTAGTTTAAGTAGTGAATTTGTGTTCCCTAGCCTTACTGCAAAATCTGGCCATATTACGATTGAAGCAATGCGCAACGCCATAATAAAGACTCTAGGCAAGGGAAAAGACCGCATAAGAGAGATTTACAATAAGGCGAAGTATTTAGAGCAACGGGCGCGAATGTTGCAAGATTGGGGCGATTATTTAGAAAGCATCGCGCCAAAGCCTTTTGTTTAATTCCACCACAAAAAACTTTTAAAGCCGATCTAATGATTGGCTTTTTTTTTGTTCGTTTTTACCAATAAAATTTTTTTACATGTGCGAGAAAAAATCGTAGAAGCTTAGCGCTTACACAAAAAATAAATATCTCAATGTCTGATAAAAGTTAAAGAGTCTACTGTGGCTATAAAAATTTGAAGAAAGCGAGTATAATTTACTTAACATAAGCACGGTGCAATATGCCAGTTTAAATAACAAGGCATTTATCAAAAAAACACAGTTGAGCGCTTTTCGCTGATCTTCTCCTGTCTGTCAGGTATGATCATTAACACTTAATAAAACGCCAACATCACACCAAATTTTCTGCTCAAAAAATGAGAATATCCGTTATAATCATTTTATTAACACAAAAAGAAAAGAGATAACAACGATGATACGCTTTGAAAACGTCAGCAAGGCTTATTTGGGTGGCAAGCCTGCCTTGCAGGGATTAAACTTTCATCTTCCCGTGGGGAGTATGACCTATGTCCTTGGACATTCTGGCGCGGGGAAAAGTACCCTATTGAAACTCATTATGGGTATGGAACGAGCTAATGGCGGGCAAATTTGGTTTAATGGACACGATATTACGCGCCTGTCTAAATACGAATTACCATTCTTACGCCGCCAAATCGGTATGGTGCATCAAGATTATCGTCTGCTTGCTGATCGTTGTATTGTAGATAATGTAGCCTTACCATTAATTATTGCTGGCATTCATCCGAAAGAAGCGCAAAGCCGTGCCTTAGCGGCGTTAGATCGCGTTGGCTTGCGTGATCGTGCTAATCACTTGCCAATCCACTTATCTGGTGGTGAACAGCAGCGTGTAGATATTGCTCGCGCCATTGTCCATAAGCCACAATTATTGCTTGCCGATGAGCCAACAGGCAATTTAGATAACGCTCTTTCGCTGGATATTTTTAATTTATTTGAAGAGTTTAACCGTCTTGGGATGACGGTGTTAATTGCCACTCACGATATTAATATTGTTCAACAAAAACCAAAACCTTGTTTGATCTTAGAACAAGGTCATTTACGTTAAGGAAAGCCCAATGAGTTCTCGTCCGATCAATGCCTCTTGCTGGGTACAAACCCATTATGTGCTGCGAGCCGTGCTGGCAGATTTAATTAAGAAAAAATATGCAACCTTATTAACCATTCTCGTTATTGCCGTTTCGCTGACAGTGCCAACGGTAAGCTATTTATTGTGGAAAAATATTCATCAGGCCACTACGCAATTTTATCCTGAAAGTGAACTGACTGTTTATTTGCATAAAAATCTTACGGAAGCTGATGCCAATTTAGTGGTGGAAAAAATTCGTCAACAAGTAGGGGTGGAAAGCCTGAATTATGTTTCTCGCCAAGAGAGCCTTAATGAATTTAAAAATTGGTCTGGTTTCAATGAGGGCTTGGATATTTTAGATGATAATCCATTACCTGCAGTGGTGATTATTAAACCCGCCAAAGACTATAACGAAAGCAAGAAACGCAATGAACTACGGGAAAACCTAAACAAAATTAAAGGCGTGCAAGAAGTGCGTTTAGATAATAATTTAATAGAAAAACTTACTGCTCTTTCGTGGCTTATTGCACATATTGCGGTGGTTTGTACTATTTTGATGACTATTTCTGTTTTCCTTGTAATTGGCAACAGTATTCGTTCTGATGTATATAGTAATAAAGCCAATATTGAAGTAATGAAATTGCTCGGTGCGACAGATCACTTTATCCTACGCCCTTTCCTTTACACGGGAATGATTTATGCCGTGTTAGGAGGGTTACTTGCCTCTATTTTCAGTGCCATTGTGATTGGCTATTTCACCAGTGCAGTGAAATATGTCACGGAAATTTTTGCCGTAAACTTTGAGCTACACGGCGTAATGATCGGCGAACTGCTATTTCTTCTCGCGATGTGCGCTTTCGTGGGCTACACCGCAGCATGGTTATCAGCGAAAAAATACAGCTAATTTTATCCCCCTTTCCTCGTGTAAAGGGGATTTTTCCTTTTCTGTTCTTTCCCATTTTATCAACACTTTGTGAGTCAAATTGAGTATTCTTTATAGAAAGATCAATTATTCGCAACTTTTTTATAAAAACACTTGCTTTTGTTTACGCTATCTTGTACGTTTTTTGTTACGGTTTAACGTAATCACTTTCCCGTGAATTAAAGCTGAATGGGTATTTCGTTTTACCCTTTCAGTGTGGGTAATTCACTCAGATTTTATTTTCAACACAACATTATTTATAAGGAAAATTTTATGCAAAACGTTGGTTTTATCGGTTGGCGTGGAATGGTTGGATCGGTACTAATGGATCGTATGCAACAAGAAAATGATTTCTCGAACATCAATCCTATTTTTTTCACTACTTCACAAGCGGGGCAAAAAGCGCCTGTATTTGCAGGTAAAGATGCGGGCGTGTTAAAAGATGCGTTCGACATCGCTGAATTACAAAAATTAGATATCATCGTTACCTGTCAAGGTGGTGACTACACCAACGAAGTGTATCCAAAGTTAAAAGCGGCTGGCTGGAATGGCTATTGGATTGACGCGGCTTCGGCATTGCGTATGGACAAAGATGCGATCATCGTGCTTGATCCAGTAAACCAAAACGTGATCAGCGAAGGACTAAAAAATGGCGTGAAAACCTTTGTAGGCGGTAACTGTACGGTAAGTTTGATGTTAATGGCACTAGGTGGCTTATTTGAGCGTGATTTAGTGGAATGGGTATCCGTTGCCACTTACCAAGCAGCATCTGGTGCGGGTGCGAAAAATATGCGTGAATTATTAGTGCAAATGGGTGAATTAGAAGAGTCTGTTAAAGCAGAATTAGCCGATCCCGCTTCATCAATTTTAGACATTGAGCGCAAAGTTACCGCAAAAATGCGTGATGCGTCATTCCCGATTGATAACTTCGGCGCACCGCTTGCAGGTAGCTTAATTCCTTGGATCGACAAATTATTACCAGAAACCGGACAAACCAAAGAAGAATGGAAAGGCTACGCGGAAACCAACAAGATTTTAGGTTTAAGTGATAATCCAATCCCAGTAGATGGTTTATGTGTGCGTATCGGCGCATTACGTTGCCACAGCCAAGCTTTCACGATTAAGTTGAAAAAAGATTTACCATTAGAAGAAATTGAGCAAATTCTAGCTTCTCACAATGAATGGGTGAAAGTGATACCAAACGATAAAGAAACCACCCTACGTGAATTAACACCAGCCAAAGTAACCGGCACATTAAGCGTACCAGTGGGACGCTTACGAAAATTGGCAATGGGGCCAGAATATCTTGCCGCTTTCACCGTTGGCGATCAATTATTATGGGGCGCTGCAGAACCTGTCCGCCGCATTTTAAAACAGTTAGTAAATTAATTTAGCTAACAGATTTAACCGGTTGTTTTTACAAGTAATGGGGAATTTCTCATCTTAATTCCCCCAAAAAAAGAGCGGTGAAAAATCACCGCTCTTTTATTTATAAGGAAGTAAGTTAAATTATTTCAGTGCTATTCTGGCATTTCTAAACAATCGCATCCATGCACCGTCTTCTGTCCAATCTTCTGGATACCACGAGTTGGAAACCGCGCGGTAAACGCGTTCTGGATGTGGCATCATAATAGCAATACGTCCGTTGCAGTTAGTGAGTGCGGTAATACCGTCCACTGAGCCATTTGGGTTGGCTGGGTATTGAGTGGTTGGCTTGAGATCATTATCAATATATTGCGCAATAATCAAATTCTGTTCACGTAACATCGTAAGTTGCTGATCATTTTTGAACTCAACGCGTCCTTCACCGTGCGAAACGGCGATTGGCATATGAGATCCTGCCATTCCGTTAAACCATAAAGACCCTGTATCATTAATGCGAACCATTGCTGCGCGCGCTTCAAAACGTTCTGATTGATTACGCACAAAACGTGGCCAGGCTTCTGTTCCTGGGATAATTTCAGCCAAATTCGCTAACATTTGACAGCCATTACATACCCCTAAGGCAAGGGTGTTTTCACGCTCAAAGAAGGTAGCAAATTGATCACGAAGTGCGGTGTTAAATAAGATAGATTTTGCCCAGCCGCCACCTGCGCCTAGCACATCGCCATAAGAGAAACCACCACAAGCAACAAGGGCTTGGAAGTCTTTTAAGTGATGGCGTTGCTGTTGTAAATCGCTCATATGCACATCAATAGCATCAAAACCTGCGCGGTCAAAGGCGGCTGCCATTTCATAATGGCTGTTCACCCCTTGCTCGCGTAAAATAGCAATGCGTGGACGTACACCTTTAGCAATATAAGGGGCGGCAATGTCTTCATTGACATCATAAGTTAAAGACACGGAGAAGCCTTTATCATTTGGATTTTTCTTCGCAGCAAATTCCTGATCGGCACATTCTGGATTATCACGCAATGCCTGCATTTTGTGAGTCAATTCCGCCCAAATACCACGCAGTTCAGAACGAGTTTCTTTCAATAACACTTTCGTGCCACGCGTAATTTCAATTTGATTGTCTGTGGTTACCGTGCCAAGTTCTTTCAATAAATGTAATACGCCATTTTGCTCGAAAGCCTGACGGACAGTGGCCAAATCGCCTTCTTTCACTTGGATCACCGCACCTAATTCTTCATTAAACAGCACCGCCAGATCGTTATTGCCTAAAGCACTAATATCTACAGAAACACCACAATGCCCAGCAAAGGCCATTTCGGCAAGGGTGATGATCAAGCCGCCGTCTGAACGATCGTGGTAAGCCAGCAATTTTTGTTCATTCACCAGTTGTTGCATTGCATTGAAGAAGCCTTTCAGGCTTTCCACATTTACTACATCTGCAGGTTTATCACCTAATTGTTTATAAACCTGCGCCAATGCCGTTGCGCCTAAGCGATTTTTGCCCTCACCTAAATCAATCAACAATAAACGGCTGCTGCCTTTATCTGTGCGTAATTGTGGCGTAACGGTTTTGCGCACATCTTCCACGCGCGCAAAGGCACTGATAACTAAAGAAAGCGGTGCGGTAACGGATTTTTGTTCGCCATTTTCCTGCCAAGTGGTTTTCATAGACATTGAGTCTTTCCCCACTGGAATGGTTAAGCCTAATTGCGGGCAAAGTTCTTCCCCCACGGCTTTCACGGCTTCATAAAGCCCAGCATCTTCGCCAGTATGTCCTGCGGCAGACATCCAGTTAGCAGAAAGTTTAATGCGTTTAATATCACCAATATCTGTTGCAGCAATATTGGTTAGGCTTTCTGCCACGGCCAAACGCGCAGAAGCAGCGAAATCTAACAATGCCACAGGCGCGCGTTCGCCCATTGCCATAGCTTCACCGTGGTAACTATCTAAAGCGGTGGTGGTTACCGCACAGTCAGCCACTGGTACTTGCCACGGGCCAACCATTTGATCGCGCGCCACCATACCCGTTACGGAGCGATCGCCAATGGTAATCAGGAAAGTTTTCTCAGCCACTACCGGCAAGCGTAATACGCGGTGTAGCGCTTCTTTTAGCTCAATAGCTGATTGATCAAGTGGTGGATTATGCACTTGTTTAGATACCACATCGCGCGTCATTTTTGGCGTTTTACCGAGCAACACGTTCATTGGTAAATCAATCGGATCATTATGGAAATGCTGATCGTGCAAGGTAAGATGCTCTTGTTCTGTCGCTTCACCAATCACGGCAAATGGTGCACGTTCACGCTGACAAAGTTGCTCAAATAACGCTAATTTGTCTGGTGCAACAGCCAGCACATAACGTTCTTGCGATTCGTTACACCAAATTTCCAATGGTGACATTCCTTTTTCATCACATAAAATATCACGCAATTTAAAGCGCCCGCCACGCCCACCATCGTGAACTAACTCTGGCATTGCGTTAGATAACCCACCCGCGCCCACATCGTGGATAAACAGAATAGGGTTATCCTCGCCCATTTGCCAACAGCGGTCGATCACTTCTTGGCAACGGCGTTCCATTTCAGGGTTATCACGCTGTACGGAAGCAAAATCTAAATCCTCTTTCGATTTACCTGATGCCATTGAAGAAGCCGCACCACCGCCTAAGCCAATATTCATCGCAGGACCGCCAAGCACGATCAATTTCGCGCCCACAGGGATTTTACCCTTTTGCACGTGTTCTGCACGGATATTCCCGATACCGCCTGCGAGCATAATTGGCTTGTGATAGCCACGCACTTCTTCACCGTTAAAGCTGTTGACTTTTTCTTCATAAGTACGGAAATAACCAAGCAAGGCTGGGCGACCAAATTCATTGTTAAATGCCGCACCGCCTAAAGGTCCTTCCAACATAATATCTAGGGCAGAAGCGATGCGGTTCGGTTTAGATAATGGACCTTCCCAAGGCTGCTCAAAATCAGGAATCATCAAGTTAGAAACGGAAAAGCCAACCAAACCTGCTTTTGGTTTTGCGCCACGCCCTGTTGCCCCTTCATCACGAATTTCACCGCCCGATCCTGTTGCTGCACCTGGGAAAGGGGAAATTGCCGTTGGGTGGTTGTGCGTTTCTACTTTCATTAGAATATGGGCATCTTCACTATGGTAACGATATTGTCCATCTTTATCGGGGAAAAAGCGTCCAACCTTCGAGCCTTCCATAACCGCTGCGTTATCTTTATAAGCAGAAAGTACATAATCAGGGGTTTTCTCAAAGGTATTTTTGATCATTTTGAACAGGGATTTTTCTTGTTTTTTGCCGTCAATGATCCAATCTGCATTAAAAATTTTGTGGCGACAATGCTCTGAATTCGCTTGTGCGAACATATAAAGTTCCACATCTGTTGGATTACGTCCAAGTGCGGTGAAATTTTCCACTAAATAATCAATTTCATCTTCTGCCAATGCCAAGCCGAGTTCCACATTTGCCTGTTCTAACGCATTACGCCCACCAGCCAAAATATCCACAGGGGTAAATGGTTTTGGTGGCTGTTGTTGAAATAGCACTTCCGCTTCTTGTGGGGTGCGGATCACCGTTTCCATCATTCGATCATAAATATGGCTAATGAGTTGTGCCTGCTCTTGTTCATTTAACGCACGTTCTAGCTCAAAATAAAATGCCAACCCACGCTCTAAACGCAACACGTTGTTTAAACCGCAGTTGTGTGCAATATCGGTGGCTTTTGATGACCAAGAAGAAATGGTACTAACCCGTGGAATCACAATAAAACATTCCCCTTGCGGTTCGTGTTGTGCTAAGGTTGGACCATAATGCAATAGTTGGGTTAATTCTTGCTCTTCAAGCGAATTTAGTGCTTCGCTGAGTTCTGCAAAGTGCAGGTATTCTGCATAGCAAGATTTCACTGGAAGTTGTGCTTGTTGAAAGCGTTGGGTGAGTTGGTTTAAACGGAAAGGCGAAAGGGCTGGTGAGCCACGAAAAATCTGCAACATAGACTTTACCATTAAGTTAGGTGAATGAAAAACGCGTCTATTATAAAAGAATTTTGCGCAAAACGAAAACGTTTGCGTATAAGATTATTGAAGAAAGGAATTTTTGCAAAAAGCACCGCATTTTAGAAATGCAGTGCTTTTTATTTATGAAGTAAGAAGATAAAAAAATCAGCCCATACCGTATTTTTTTAATTTTTTGCGTAATGTGCCACGGTTAATGCCAAGCATTGTTGCTGCACGAGTTTGATTACCGCGAGTGTATTGCATAATCATATCGAGCATAGGGTGTTCAACTTCCGATAAAACTAATTCATAAAGATCGTCCACATCTTGACCATCTAATTGAGCTAAATAATTTCTAATCGCTTGTTTCACAGAATCACGAAGTGGTTTGTTTGTTACTTGAGATTGTGAATTTAATACTGAAACAGTCAGAGCTTCAGCTGGATTACGTTGTTGTTCTAACATTGTTGTCTTTATCCAATAAAATCAAATTAAAAAATTCTTCCAATGCCATTATTTGCGTTCGCGCATCGGTGATGGCATTAAAAGTCTGTCTAAAACTGGAATTAGGTTGAATTCCCTGTAAATACCAAGCAACGTGCTTGCGTGCAATGCGATATCCCTTTTCTTCACCATAAAATTGATGAAGTTCTTGGATATGTCGCAAAATAACACCGCACTTTTCTTTTAAACTTGGTGTTAAAGTCGTTGAGCCGTTTTCCACTAGTTCTGCCACCGATTGAAAAATCCACGGCTGACCTAGTGCGCCACGTCCAATCATTATTGCATCAGCACCGGTGTAATCAAGCACCGCTTGGGCTTTTTGTGCCGATGTAATATCGCCATTGGCAATCACTGGAATAGAAACCTGTTGTTTCACCGCTTTAATATTGTCGTACTCGGCTTCGCCCTCAAATAAACATTCACGAGTTCGCCCATGAATGGTGAGCGCTTGCACACCTGCTTGTTCGGCAATTTTAGCGATTTCCACGCAGTTTCGATTTTGTCGATCCCAGCCTGTTCTAATTTTTAGTGTTACAGGCACGTCCACAGCACGCACCACTGCTTCAAGAATTTGTTGCACTAAATCGGGATATTGCAAAAGGGCAGAACCTGCCAATTTACGATTTACCTTCTTTGCAGGGCAGCCCATATTGATATCAATAATTTCTGCCCCATAGCCCACATTTACTTGCGCAGCTTGTGCCATTTCCTGCGGATCAGATCCAGCAATTTGCACAGCGTTAATGCGTACATCTTGATGATAAGCAAGACGTTGTTTCGATTTCTCTGTATGCCACACGCGCGGATTGCTCGCCATCATTTCTGAAAAGGTCAATCCTGCCCCATAGTTCGCACAAAGGCGTCTAAAAGGTTGGTCGGTAATCCCTGCCATTGGCGCAAGCAAAATACGGTTTTTTAATTGATAATCACCAATTCGCACTGCGCTACCCCTAACAAGTTACTACCTTTAACACACAATCTATCGCCAGCCCCAACGGGCAAGGCGTGCTATAATACGCACTTTTCACCCATTTGAAAAGCATATTTTTTATACAAAAAGGAATTTTTTTAATTGACTTGACCTAAGTCTATTAATTATGTAGAAAGGCGGCAAATAAGAGCGATAATTGTTAATAGTAACTAATGAATTTATAATTATTTTTAGCTAGTAGTTGTTTGAATTTTGGGAAATTATTATTTGCCATTAAATTCAATGAGAATTGTCATTATTTATATTATAAGTTCATAATAAAATTTCAACAATGTTATTTATCCTTAGCGTTATCTGCCCTCTTAAGATATTGTAGCGAATGCGGAGGAATTAGATGTGATTGTCGTTAAAAGCGAGCCTGAAATTCAAGCAGAGCAGAAAAAAGGTGAGATTTATCTTCATAATATCGTCAATCCCAATATGAATGCACTTTAGATACTCTCAGCTATCATTGATAGCTATTAGACGCTGTGATGAGTCTTATCGATTTTAAAGGCGTAATTAGCACATAACCGCTAATCGGTGAGCGATCACTTTTAAATTCATTGACTAAACCTCTAAGCCCAACACTTTTCGTCCATTGATACTAGCGATGTTTACCATTGCGTCTAAATCTGGGAAACGGCAGCCAGCGGCGAGTAGGCTGAGTTCTTGCCACATATCCCCTTCACACAGTGGTACCATATAATCACAGATGTTGTCTGTGCCAATGGCAACGGTGATGTTTTCTGGGATCATTTCATCAACGGGGGTGAGTGCGTTATGGAATGGCATTAAATCTTCTTTACGGTTACTGTCGATCCACGCCATTGGGCAGGCGATCATCATCATTTGCGCTTGGCGCATTTTTTCGTACAGTTTGTAGCGATATTCACGGGAATGCGCGCCGATGGAAATGCCGTGAATAGCCACCACACGCCCTTCCATTCCGTGTTCAATGGTTTTGTCACACAGCTGTTCCGTTTCTTTTTCTGTTGGCGTGTTGAATTGATCAACGTGAATGTGGCACATAATGCCGAGGGATTTGGCTTTATCGAGCAGAATATCCATTGCTTCCAGACCACGTCCGTAATCCAGCTCATCACGATAAGGAAGCCCGCCGATCATATCCACCATTTCTGAACCAATATCAAACCATTTTTTTGCGGTAGGTTCGATTACGCCTTTCAGGGTTTGATTGGCGAATTTGAGGGTGATGTCGTGTTTATACACATCGCGGGCTTTGTGGGCGGCGATGATAGCGCGATCTTCACAAATCGGATCAATATCTACGAAGGTGCCAAATGCCGTTACCCCTTGCGAGATCATCAATTCAATGGATTGACAAAAGCTGGCTTATAAAAATCCATCGCATGTTTATTCTTCTGTCCAACGCTTAAAAATAAGCGACGTATTCACTCCGCCAAAGGCGAAGTTATTATTCATCACATAATCTGCGTGGATTTCTCTTGCCGTGTGGCGAATATAATCTAACTCGCCACAACATGGATCGATATTGTCTAGGTTGAGCGTTGGGGCAAACCAGTTATCCCGCATCATTTCAATGGAGAACCAAGATTCTAATGCACCGCACGCACCGAGCGTATGTCCAAGATAGCTTTTTTGAGAACTAAGCGGTACGTTGCCAAATAAAGCAGCGGTGGCAAGGGTTTCAGCAATATCGCCTTGCTCTGTGGCGGTGCCGTGTCCATTTACATAGCCAATTTGCTCAGGACGTAAGCCTGCGTCTTTTAAAGCCAATTCCATACAGCGTTGCATCGTTTCTTTTTGCGGACGCGTGATATGACTGCCGTCGCTGTTTGCGCCATAGCCTACGACTTCCGCTAAGATTGTTGCATTACGCGCTTTCGCGTGTTCAAGTTCTTCTAAGACTAAGATCCCAGCTCCCTCGCCGATCACCAAGCCATCACGATCTTGATCATAAGGGCGCGGTGTTTGCTGTGGTTGGTCATTACGGCGGCTTGCGGCATAAAGGGAGTCAAACACATAAACTTGTGAAGGGCAGAATTCTTCACCACCTCCAGCTAACATCATTGGGATCATTCCATATTTGATCGCTTCATAGGCATAGCCAATGCCTTGGCTGCCTGATGAGCAGGCGCTTGAGGTGGGAATGATGCGTCCGCTTAAGCCAAAGAAAATGCCGATATTTGCCGCTGTGGTATGGGGCATCATTCGCACATAAGTATTGGCGCTGCTGGTGTTCGGATAGCCTGCCATCATTAAGCCAATATCTTGAATATCTTTGGTACTACCTGATGATGAACCACTTGCTACCCCCATATTACCATTGAGTACACAAGGATCCAGTTCGCCATTTTGTAATAATCCTGCATTTGTTAGCGCCATTTCAGCAGCATCAACACAAAGCTGAGCCACTTTCCCCATACTGCGTAACTGCTTACGATTCCAATGGCTTGGCGGTGTATAATTGTTGAGCGGTGCACCAAGACGAGATTCAATTTCTCCGTCTAACTTGCCCCAATCCATTGTTTGCACCGCATTTTTTTGTTTCGCAAAGGCTTGCTTAATGCTCGCCCAATCACGCCCAAATGCGGTAATACCGCCAACACCTGTTACCACAACTCGTTTCATCATTTGTTCCTTAGCATAATCCGCCATTTACGGCGATCACTTGGCGAGTAATATAGCCTGCTTTTTCATTCATTAAGAAATCTACTGCGTGTGCCACTTCTTCAGGTTCCCCCATTCTTGCAGCGGGAATGGCTTTGAGAATCTCTTCAACAGGCACATTTTCGTCTAAAATTTCTGTATTAATTAACCCCGGTGCAACACAATTGACCGTGATTTTGCGTTTTGCTAATTCCACTGCAAGGGCTTTGGCAGCGCCAATAATCCCCGCTTTTGAGGCGCTGTAATTCACTTGTCCACGATTTCCAATTAAGCCTGACACGGATGTGATACACACAATTCGCCCTGCTTTTCGGCGGCGGATCATCGGCATCATAATGGGGTGAAGAACATTGTAAAAGCCATCTAAATTGGTGCGTAACACAATATCCCAATCTTCATCAGTTAATGTAGGAAAGGCGTTATCTCGGGTTAATCCTGCATTGAGCACCACGCCATAGTAAGCCCCAAATTGCTCAACATCAGCCAGTAATTTTTGTGCGGTGTCATCACGATCACTCACATCAAATTGCAAAATGCGTACATTTTGTCCCATTGCTCGAATTTGTTCTGCCACTGCTTGTGCTTCTGCCACTCGACTACGGCAGTGCAATACAATATCAAAGCCTGATCGCGCCAGTTGTAACGCAATAGCTTTGCCAATACCACGGCTAGAGCCTGTAATTAATACGCTATTTGTCATACTTTTTTCTCTTTTGGTGGACGCAATACATTTAGCGTCCCTTCAATAATCAGTTCATTCGTATTTTTATTTCGCAATTGGCAATCAAATACGCCAAAGCCAGTGTCATCTTCAAGAGAGCGCTGAATGCGAATTTCTAATGTGCTGTCAACAGGAATATCTTGCTGATAAATATGTAATTTTCTTGTGCCAAGCCAATAACCTAGCCGAATAGGCTGACCTGCTCGAACACATTTACAACCCGCCCAAGCCGCAATGCCCTGAGCCATAATTTCAGCCCCTACAAAACTTGCTAGTTTGCCATTTTTTAGCAAAATATGATCCGCACTTACCTGCGCTTGCGCAATGAGAAAATCTTCCCCAAATTCATCAATTTGTTGTAATAACACCATTTCACCACTGTGTGGCAAAAGTGGTGCAATATGGGTAATTGGGCAGGCTAAATCAAACATCGCTTTCTCCCAAAATGATCACCGTATTATTGCCGCCAAAAGCAAAGGAGCTGCTTGCACCAATGCGTTTTCTATGCGTCCAACGGCTATTATCGTCTGTAATCGCAACTTTTGGTAAGGCAGGATCTGGCTCGCCGTCCCATAACTGTGGAGGCAATTTCCCCTCGGGATTGAAATCAGAATGAATCATTCCCCACAAAATTGCCGCTTCTACAGCACCGGCAGCGCCTAATGTATGCCCTGTATAAGGTTTCGTTGTGGTGCAAGGGGTATTTTCACCAAACACATTATGCACCGCTAAAATTTCCATTTGATCGTTATGGAGCGTGCCTGTGCCGTGCAAATTGATCCAACCGATTTCATCTGCTGCAAGCTGGCTATTTGCTAAAGCGGCACGAAATGCCGCAATAGCTCCTTCGCCCTCGGGGTGTGGAGAAGACATATGATACGCATCACTACTCGCGCCATAACCTAATAATTCCACCGATTGTCCTAAAGGTTGTTTAGACAGCACAAACATTGCTGCACCCTCGCCAATATTAATCCCTTTACGATTTGCTGAAAGCGGATTCGTTTGGCTATCAGATAACACAGATAAGGATTGAAAGCCCTTGATAGTTAAAGGCGATAAGGTATCCACGCCGCCACAAATCACCGCATCACATAGATTATTTTTCAATAATCGTGCCGCACTCATTAAGGCTCTTGCCCCAGACGTGCAAGCGGTGGAAATGCCATAACATAAGCCATCTAAACAATATTGCCACGCAACAAAATCTGCAGGTGCTGAAAAATATTGTTGTTGCTGTTTAAATGGAGTACACGACCAATCTTGATATTCTGCACCCTGCTTAAACAATGCAATATTTTCATCAACCCCCGTTGTGGAGGTTCCAACCACCACCGCAATACGATGTTTACCGAAAATCTGAATAGCTTGTTCAATCTGCGTTTCTAACTGTGTGAGACAATGCCACAATAGTTGATTGTTACGGCTACGATGTTCGTCAGGAACAGTATCTTGAAAAGGGCGAAGTGGCACATTCACCGCACCATACATTCGTGCATTGTCTGACAGCCCATTTTCGGTAAATGGCGTATCACACAAACTTAATGTAGAAGGTGCGCCTGATAATAAGGTTGAAATATGGGCTGCCAGCCCTTCACCTAAACTACTTACCACCGCAGGTTGCGATAAATACAATTTACTCACATTATTCCTTAATTTAGTAACGTTACACGCCAGTGGCTGTTGTCGGTTAAATCTATTTTCCACGCAGGGGATTGCCCTTCAATCGACCACACTGGTTTGTGATTAATAAAATAAACTCGTCGTTTACCTTGCATTTCCACTGCGCTAAATGGAAAAAGTGGGGCGTCTGGATATAACGCCGTTGCGATCGCAGAAAATAACCACTTCGCTTGTGGGTTTGGCATTACAAAACCATCATTTTGCCAACCTTGCGGCGTTAAAATCGCCCGTGCTAAGGGCGCACCAAGGGGATCGGTTTGCACCCAACGCCATTGTTTAGGTTGATATTGCAAGGCAAGTAAACTTTGTTGCTGTGAGAGATGTTGCTCATCTTGCCGTTCAATTTTAAATAATTGGCTCGTTGGCGTATTCGCTGGAAAATCTTGCGGTTGTGGCAAATTCTGACAGCCCATCAAACCACATAGCACAACAGTAATAACCCCAGCTCGCCATTGATTCATTCTTTTTATCATCATATTAAGTGCGGTTGTTTTTTTTTGATTTTTTCGATTGTAGCATATTTCTTTTTATTTCAATTCACAGAAAAACGAGAACCTGATGCTATGCACCAACGAATTTGGAAAAACACGCAAAAATCCCACCGCACTTTAATTTTCTATCTATTTTTATTTCTCATTACTCTTGGCTTGCCGCACCACAAATCTCAGCTAACGCAGCAAGGCGTTGTTTTGATTTCGCCACAAATGGATTGGCACTATCCCACGCATAGCCAGCTAAAATAGAAGAAATCATACGGCGAATTTCAGGCTGTGGATCTTTGGCATACACCACATCTTGGAACGAACCATCATACCAGCCATTCACATAAGTGCGGAAGGTATCAACGCCAAGCATTAATGGCTCGGCAAATTCTTTTTGCCAATCAACGCTCTCGCCTTTTAATTGACGTACAATTAACGGCACAGCAAGATGTGCGGAATGCAACGCAATGGTGACCCCTGATGAAAATACGGGATCTAAAAACTCCGCCGCATTACCCAATAAAGCAAAGCCTTTGCCGTGCAAGGTTTTTACATTCGCAGAATAGCCCTGAATATGGCGATAAGGGAAGTCGTTTTCCCACACTGCATTTTTTAATATCCGCCCTAACATAGGGCATTCTAAAGCAAACTTTTTCAGCACCTGTTCATCATCACCATCAAGGGTTTCTGGCAAGCCTACCACGCCAATTGAGCAACGATTATCGGCAAATGGAATTAACCATAGCCACACGTCACGATGCACTGGGTGGGTGGTAATAAGGATTTTGTTTCGATCAAACTCAGGATCATCAATATTGTCATCAATATGGGTGAAGCGAGCCACACGAGCAGGCAAGTGCGAAGGTAACTCTAAATCTAATAAGCGTGGTAATACGCGCCCGTAACCACTTGCATCAAGAACAAATTTCGCGTGCAAATTGTAGCTTTCGCCTTTATCATTACGCACCTGTAATTGCACACCATTGTCTTGAGGTTCAAAAGCTAATACTTCATTGCCAAAACGCACATCAACACCACGTTTTGCCACTTCATCAATTAAAATTTGATCGAAAATTCCTCGTCTAACTTGAAAGGTTGTACCAGCACCAGTGGTAAATTTGTCGGTAAAATCAAAATAAGTATAGCGATTGCCCCAAGTGAACGCTGCGCCATTTTTAAATTGGAAACTCGGTTCGCGGTTTACTGCATCCACCAATTCTGCTTCACGCAAAATCTCCATACAATAAGGCAGTAGGCTCTCACCAATCACAAAGCGTGGGAAATATTGTTTCTCTAACACGCATACAGACAGCCCTTGCTTTGCTAACAATGCCGCAGCCACTGAACCTGAAGGCCCTGCACCAATAATTGCAACATCACATTGACTCATTTTTTTCTCCCTAAAAAGTTTAGTTATTATTTACGATACATTATAAACGCAATCCCCACTGCACAGATCACGCCGATACTCACGCTTAGTCCAAACAACGCCACTGCTGGCGTGCTGCTTAACGTGAGCAAACCGAAAGAAATCAGCGTGGTACTGGCAGCGAGTAAAATGGCGAATTGCTTATGCGCAGTCAATGCCGACACACTTTGCAAATACGCCACATAATCCACTGCAATGGCGGAAACTAATAACATTCCAAACATCGCAAACAAACTGATTGGCAAGCCAAGCCAGCCGAAAATCCCCAAGGTGGCAAGCACCGCACAAACTGGCACAAATAACATTTTGCCACTGGTTTTCGCACCGAAATAACGCCATAACAACAATCCCGCCAACGCGAAAGAAAGCAGTTTCAACCACGCGGCTTGATTACGGGTTTGTTGGAAAGATTCGTTTAAGTGGCTACGCTTGTCTTGCCAGAAAATATCTTGATCATTCGCAAGTTGCGATAAGGCTTGGTGAACCCCACCATTAACAGGAACAATCGCTGTGCGTTGTCCGTTTATTTGCCCTAAATACAAACTTTGCCACCCTTGCCCTAAGGGACTTTTTAGTGCGGCTTGTAAAGATACCGCAGATTGGGGTGTCAGCGAGTTAAGTTGCTGTTGCACAATTTCAGCAGGAATACCCATTGCTGTGAGCGGTGCGAAATCCTGTTCAGATAAATGCTGTAATTGTTGGGCAAAATTATGTTGCTGCTTTTCGCTCATTAACCATTGGCTCAAAGATTGATAACTTTCTAGCTGCTGTTGCTGCTTGGCTTGCTTTAATCGAATATCAAGTGCGGTCAATTTTTCGAGTAATTTTTCATCATTTTCTGCTAGCACTAAAAAATATTGCCCACTTAGCTGCATTCCGGTTAATTCACCAATTTTTTGTGCTTGGCTTACTAAGTTGGGCGACAATGCCACCCATTGGCGAATATCATCTTGCCATTTAGATTGAGTAATTCCGCCTACCACAAAAAGAATGAACATAGCGTTCAAGGCTTTTCTGTAAACCAAAAACTTTTGCAAAAAGCACCGCACTTTGTAAAAGGCATATAACAAATTTGTTGGGCGTTTAGTTTGATAATGGCGGAAAAAATAAGGCAATAAAAGTTGTGTACACAACACCGCGGCTAATAGTGCCACCGCTGAAAATAGCGCAGTTTGCTGTAACACGGGCAAGGTGGTGAAACCCAGCAAACTATAGCCAAGCAAGGTGACTAATAAACTCACACTAAAGGTTAGGCGTAATTTCTGCATTGCAGGCTGTGGTTTCCAGCGGCGAGAAAGCAATGAGCCAGATAGCCAATGTAACGGAAAGTCAATCAATACACCGATTAAGCTCGTACCGATGACCAGGGTTAAAATATGCACTTGTCCAAACCAAGCAAGGGTTGCCACTAAACCGACCAACACGCCAGCCGCAATGGGAAAAAATAGCCATAATACGCGTAACGAGCGAAATACCATCAGCAATAAGATTAAAGTCAGCCCAATACCAAAGCCGCTCATTAATTGGCTTTCTTGTTCCGCTCCTTGTTTGGCTTGCAGCGCAAATAAACTTGCTCCAGTGATCGCCATTTCCGCCCCCTGTTCTTGCACAAGGTGCTGATTTTGCGCAATCAGTTGCTGCAATGCCAAAGGTGGAGTAAGCCAGTTTTGTGGGGTTAATTCGCCTTGTAATAATACCCAAGTTTTTCCTTGCTCATTGACTGTTAATGCGCCACTTTCTGCCTGCCATTGCACATTGCTTTGTGGCTGTGCTTGCGCGAGTGTAAATCGTCCGAAGCCAAGCCAATCTTGATCTAAGGGCAATAAACTTTGTGCCGTAAAAGGATTGCTAATTTGCTGGGCATATTGCTGAAAATATTGATGAGGCTGTTGAATTAATTGTGTTTGAATATTTGCAGGCAAGGTGGCGAAAGCAAGAGCTTTTACGCCCTCACGAAGCTGATTAAGATCGGGTTGAAATTCACTCGCCACTTGGCTGAACAATCCGCTCTCACGCCAGCGCTGTGCGATTTGTTGCGAAAGTTGCAATGCTTGGTGAGCTTGCAGTGAGCCGACAAGGGCAATAATTTTGCGGTTAAGTTGTTGTTCCTGTTGTTTATCCACTTGTTGCTGCACCGCTTGCCATTGTTGATCCTTAGGGAGTAGCGCTTGCAAATCTGTTTGTAGCCAATTCCCACGCCAAATAAACACCGCCAGCACAACCACACAAGACACCAAGCTTATTACATAAGCAAGACGAACCGATGTAGAAAAAAGTGCGGGGGAAAATTTTGCTGTTTTTATTGGCAAGTGCGACATTTTGGCTCTCACTTTTTATTCTAGTGCTTGTTTCACCGCAGGTGGTAAGGGTTGATTAAGCTGAATGTGCTGAAAGTGAATTTTGGTGCTATCACCTTGCACTTCATTCAGTTGCATTGTGGTAACGCTTTGATTTCCCTGCACAATAATTGACGTAAAGATCTGTTTCATTAAGAGTGAACTAGGCGTAAGGTGCAATGTCCATTGTTTTGCATCGCCATTCAATACCACGTCAAAATGGCTTTTTAGCCCTGATAAATCTCCCGACAACAACCCTAAAAACAAGCGAATTTGTTGCGATTGTGTCATATTTCCGTTGGAAATCCAGTGTTGCCCATTCCATTGCTCAATGCCTTGTGACGTGATGCGTAATTCCGTGCTAAACGGCTGTTGCATTTTCCACAGCAATCCTTTTTCTGTCACCAAGGCAAATTGCCCACTGCTTTCAATCGGCTGAGGTAATGCTTTGAGAAAGCGTTGCTGCAAAAAATCCCCTTGCATATTATGGCTTTGTTGAAGTTGCTTGATCAGATCTTGCTCAGAGAACGCCCAAAGGGGCAAGCTGATTACCCATAACAATAACACCAAATATTTTTTCATTTCTGTTTTTCCTGTACCTTAGGCTAACGGTTGAAAGCCTTTGTAGGCTTCAAAGGCTTTACGCCAATTTTCTGTTGCCTCTAATTGCATTTCACCTGTTTGGGCGTCCACCACCACTTGTGTGGTGCTAGCGACCGTGAGTTTTTTGCCCGTTGCTAAATCGGTAATCACATAATCAATACGCAGGCAGGTATCATATTCCACCACGGAAAGGGTTACGCGGATTTTTTGACGAAAAAGCGCAGGGCGAACGTATTTCACATTCAGTTGTACAATGGGCCAACCATAGCCATCTGCACGAATATCATCATAAGTGTAGCCAATGTCTTCCAGCAACGCACAACGCGCCATTTCAAAATATTTAATGTAATGCCCGTGCCACATAATATGCGCAGAATCCACATCAAAAAAGGGAATTTCATAATCAGATTGATGTTGGCAATAAACATGTTTTTTCGCTTTCATTCTTTGTTATCGTTCCAAAAATCGTAAAAATTAAACCATTGTAATGGCTGCTCACGGCAGGCTTGCGCCAATACATCAGCATATTGTTGCATTGCCTGTTGAATATGTTGCTGGCGCACTTCACCTCGCCCTGAAATGGCAGTGCTGAAACGGCGCAGTTTTAATTGATAGCGTCCTTGCGATTTCACACAAAACACCGTATTAAGCGGTGCTTTGAGCAATGCTGAAAGCAACCAAGCACCTTGCGGGAAATCCGCTGGCTTACCAAGAAAATTAACTTTTTGTGTTTTATCGCCACGCACAGGAATGCGATCCGCAGCAATGGCAATCCATTCACCACGTTCTATACGTTGGTGCAATTCAAACATCTTTTGTGCATCTAAATCCGTTACCTGAATGACAGGAAGCGCTTTTGCCCCCGCTTTTTCTAAGGCTTCATTGAAAGCCTCTGCGTGGTGGCTATGTACTAACACGTTCAGCACAAAATTAGGATGATGTCCGCTATCAACTAACGCGCGACAAATTTCAATGTTGCCAAAATGGGAGCATAATAAAATTTGCCCACAGCTTTGATGATCAATGTCGTGATAAAGATTATCCATATCATCAATATGCAAATCGTGATAGTTAATTTTATTTTGCCACACCGCAAAGCGATCCGTGATTGCTTCGCCAAAAGTCAAAAATTGACGAAAAACCGCCCAAGTTGGTAATTTCACCTCTGGAAAGGTTTGACACAAACGTTGCTGATATTCAGCAATATACTGACGCGCTTTCTTTGAAGTGGCAAAAAAATAGCTCACCACCACGAAGGTGGCAATGCGGATCGCCCACAAAGGCAGATATGCCACAATCAAGCGGGTGAGATTGAGAAAGAATCGAGTTCCACGCTCTTGTTGCTTTGCCCAATGTTTTTCTTGTTGGCTCATAACGGTTTGCCTCGTATCATTCGCCATACCATTTGCCAAAAAAGTTTGGTGTGCATTTTGCTGATTTTCCAGTTATCCGCAAAAGCACGGAAATGTGATGTGCCATTCTTATCATAACGCACGGGGGTATCCACCCACACCATTGGAATTTTATACCAATGTGCTTTGACAATAATTTCAATGTCAAAATCCATTCGATCGCCAATTTTTTCCTGTTTCAACAAATCCATCATTGCCACCACAGGATAAAGCCGAAAACCACACATTCCATCTAAAATATCCCCTGAATGGGTGTGAATGGCATTCCAAAAATCGGTAATCTTTCTACCGTATAAACGGGATTTTGGCGCATCATCGCCATAAATAGGACGTCCACAAATAAGTGCGGTGGGATTTTCTGCACTTTTTTGTAAAAAGATCGCTACATCAGAAAGTTGATGTTGCCCGTCTGCATCGACTTGTACGGCATAGGCAAAACCCTGTTCCCACGCCAGCTTAAATCCCACTTTCATTGCTGCACCTTTGCCCCCATTCTGCGGACAAAAATGAACTTGAATACCGTCTTGTTGTACAAGTTCTTGAAGTGCTGCTTTATGATCTGCTGTTGAGCCATCATCAATAATCAGCACAGGTAAATTAAGTTGGCGTAGCTGATGTGCCACGGCACCTACGGTGTTGGAATGATTGTAATGAGGAATAAGGGCAATCACTTGTTGATTTATTGGCTGATTATACATGGGTTAATTCCTTTTGCTGGCGGAGGAAAACCTGCTCGAAATCCGCTTTTAAAATTTTTGATTGGCTGTTGCGTGGCAGTTTATCGGTAAAACGCCAAAAACGTGGCAATGCTGCGGCTTCTTGAGTTTGGCTAAGATGCTGGCGAAGTGAATGAATGACCGCATTACGCCCTTGTGTGCGATATAGGTTTACCCCTTCTTCATTTAATGCTACCCAAGCCGCAGGGCGAGCCTGATTAGGGTGCTGTGCAATAAAGCAATCCACCACCCAAGAATGCTGCTGCAAGGCTTGTTCTATATTAACCAGCGAAATGCGTTTATCACCCAGTTTCACTATGCGATCTACACGCCCTAGCAATAAAAAACGCTCACCGTGCATTTCCGCCGCGTCTGCCATAATTTCTGGCTGATCAAGCCAAGGGGATTTCACCCAAAGCGTGCCATTTTCTGTTAATCCTACTGTGGTAAATATGGTCGGCGTCCATAATGTTTCTTGCTCACGAAACGCAATTGCCCCTGTTTCAGTGCTACCGTAACATTCGATCATTCGGCAAGATAAGGTATCACGAATACGTTTTGCCGTATCCAAAGGTAAGGGCGAACCTGCGGAAACAACAGCACGAATGCCACAACGAGCAAGTTTGGGATCTTTTAAATTAAGGTGAGTCAGCAAGGCAGGGCTACTTACCCATAATACATTTTCTGCGTGTAAACTTTCGCTCATCAAATATTCGGGATAATGATATTGCAAGCGTGCCAACGGCCAGCCTAAATAGAGCGGTAAGAAAATTCGGTAAGATAAACCGTAATGATGTTGGGCTGATACACTTGATACCACATATAGCGGTGTATTCTCTGAAAATGCGACACTCTGCGCAATAGCTTGAGCTTCCTGCCACATTTTTTCTGCGGTTTTAACTAAAATTTTTGGCTCACCACTGCTACCTGAGGTTTTAAGCCAAATTTCACTTTGACAATGGGGATCGATTAAAGGCTGGGCTAAAGTTTCATCGTTAATTTGTTGTGCTAAACCAAAGATGGCAAAGCATTCATTATCCATCAACATCGCATTTTCTTGTGCTAGCCATTGTTGGTTTTCCGCCAATAAATTTGGCGGCAATAACACGCGCACTTTTGCCTGAAAACACGCCAGCAACACACACGCCATTTGTGCCGCATCATCAAGCCATAAACCTAGGCTATGTATCTGTTGCTGCTGTAATTGCTGACTAATTTGCCACGCACGAGAGGTAAAATCTTGTTTTGACCAAGAAGGATTTAAGGTGATGTCCTTCATTGCTGAAAAATTAATTTGCATGATGTTTTTTTACTTGTTGTCGAATGATCCATTCAATGCCCATTACTAAACCAATGAACACATAGGAAATCACCCCTGAATATAATGCCCAATAATCATAATATTGCCCGAATATTAGTGCGCTGGTAATCACAATATTGATAATAAACACAACGCACCATACTTGGGTTACAGTTCGGGTGTAACGCACACCTTCTGCGGTTAAATTCGGTTCTTGCAAGCGGGCTAAACGCTCTACAAAAGTTTGCGATTGCCATAGGCTGCTTGCAAATAAGGTGAGCATTAATCCATTGATAATCACGGGATACCAAAACATTCCCACTAAGGCGCGTGTGCCTGCGATCACCGCTAAAATTAATGCTAGGCAAAAAGAGAAATAACGCTGCGCTGAGGGCTTTTGTAGCAGCCCTTTCACCGCCCATAATGCCGCCATTATCCACGGCAGATAAAACAAAATGGGGCTATTTGCCCCTTGCCACCAAAAAACAATGGGAAAAGCCACCGCACTTACTGCAAGGAATAAGGTGATAAGAACGGAAGTTAGGGCTTTCATTATGTTATTCCGTTAAAAGTGCCACACCGCTACAGCAAGTTTCTTCGGCAACTTTAAGCTGGAACGCGATCCGCCGCTTTTCAGGCTGCCAACTAAGCGTGAGTTCAAATTCATCATTTGGACGTAAAAAATGCTGGAACTTCAAACGATCAATGCTCGAAAAATTAAGATTCCTACCTAAAAAATCCTGCATTTTTTCGCTGATCCATTGTAACTCAATCACGCCCGGCACTAAGGGAAATTCAGCAAAATGATCTTTTAAGAAACGCAATTCCAACGGCACTTTGCCTTTGATCACATATTGATTGCCATCACGCTCAGGCCTAGACCAAATAGGATCAAGCACGCTTTCCACACAAACCTGATTAAAGGCTAATTTATTAATTTTCGATTGACTATTGCGCGGTAATTTATCAGTAAAACGCCAAAAACGTGGAATGGCGGATTTATCTTGATTTGCAGCAACAGCTTGTTTCAGTTCGGCAATTAATGCACGGCGACCTTGTTCACGGAAAGCATTAATGCCAGCCTCCGTTAATCCCACCCACGCAGCTAAGCGATTTTGCTCTGGGTGGCGTGCGATATAACAATCTTCCACAAAAGGGTGTTGTAATAACTGACGTTCAATGCTCACTAAAGATGTACGTTTATCGCCAATTTTTACAATGCGATCACAACGTCCAAGTAAACGAAAGCCTGAGCCTTCAAATTTCACCATATCTGCGGTTTGCTCGCGTCCTGAAATCCAATCCGCTTCAATCCATAAGGCATCTTGTTCATCTTGCCCAAGCTGGCTATTTGGCAATCTTTGCCAAAGATGAATATCATCACGGATTGCAATTGGGCCTGTTTCCGTGCTGCCGTAAATTTCTACCACGGGGGCGTGGATTGCCGCACGGATTTGAGTTGAAACATCTTCAGCCAATGCGCCACCTGAAGAAACAATACCGCGCAGACTTTTTGGCATTGCCATTGTGTCCCAAGTAATGCTTGATAACATCGCAGGGCTACTCACCAACACGGCATTTTCTGATTGGTTAAGCGCCGATTTGATACACTCAGGATAAAACAATTGCTTACGCCCAATTTGCCAGCCAAGCGCTAACGACATCATAATATGCACGGTTAAGCCATAAACATGCTGAATGCTCACCGTGCTAATGGCACGCCAGTGATTATCCGCAGGGAAAGACAGAGCCTCTGCTAACACTTGCGCACTTCGCCACATTTGCTGAGCAGTTTTCACAATGGTTTTTGCTTCCCCTGTGCTACCTGACGTTTTTAGCCAAATTTCTGTTTGTGCATTACGATCAAAGTGCGGTGCAAAATTTTCTTGTTTTTGTACCTGCTGATCGCCACCAAAATCCTTAAACGCCATACAAGGTGAAAGTTCAGCGTCATTATCACACAACCAGAACTGAGCGTGCTGCGCACCCCATTCACGGCTTTCTTGGGTTAAATTGGGTGGAAAAAGCACGCGTACATCAGCCTGCCAAGCAGCAAGTAGGGTGCAGGCAAGGTTTGCGCCGTCTTCTAACCAAACCGCAATAGATTTCACCTTTTGCTGTTTGAAAGCTTGCGCCATTTGTAGGGCTTTGTAAGTAAAATCGCCATAGCGCCAATCGGGCTGCGTGGCGATAAGACTATGTTCCGTGTAATTAGGCATTCTGAGAGTCGTCTGTGGCTTGTTGGGCTTCTTGGCTCATTTTTAACACCGCTTGCACCACATCATTTACCGTACGCACATTGCGGAAATCTTCAGGTTTCACTTTGTATCCTGTGTTGCGTTTGATGTAGTCAATTAAATCAATGGCGTCAATGCTATCAATTTCTAGATCTTCATAAAGATTCGTTTCTGGGGTGATTTTATTGGGATCAATTTCAAATAAAGATACTAAAGCTTCAGAAAGTAAATCTTGGATTTGTTGTTCTGTCATCATCGTCATTAACCTTGTTGTGAGCGAATAAATGCGGCTAAAGTATTGACATTAGTGAAGTGATCGCGCAATGCGTGCTGTTCACTATCTAATTGTAAATTAAAGGCTTTTTGTACGGCTAAACCGAGTTCTAGCGCATCAACAGAATCTAGCCCTAAGCCCTCATCGCTAAACAGCAATGTATCGTTTTCAATATCTTCTGGGTTGATGTCTTCCAATGCTAAACTTTCGATAATGATATTTTTAAGTTGTTGTTCTAATTCCATTTTATTTATCCTTTTTGTTGAGTTTGAGAATTAAAATAATCATTTAAATATTGTGTTAAGCGACGCGCTGCCAACGGTAAGGGTTTTTCAGCAAGCCAATTTTGTGGATCAATATTCTCTCCCACAGAGAGTTCATAAGTAATGCGGCTTTTAGGTAATTGGTACCAAGGTTGCCCCTTTTTGAAATTCAACGGGTGCATTTTGATCACCACAGGGGTAATCACTTTTGCGCTACGCAAACCAATAGATACTGCACCACGGTTAAGTTTCACCACACCGTCCCAACCTGTTCTAGTTCCCTCAGGGAAAAGCAAAATTGCCTGTTCTTTCAGCACGTTATCGCATTGTTCTAACAGCTCAAGGGATTCCGTATTCGGCAAAAATCCACAAGCCAAAATTTGGTTTCGCATTGTCGGGTTATGCAATAAATCTTGTTTGACAATGCAATTTAATTCTGGCGTTTTCGCTAAGGTCAGCACTACATCAAGCAAAGAGGGGTGATTGGCAATAACTAATTGCCCGGCTCGCCCTAATCTTTCAAAACCTTGATATTTGACTTCTAGCACGCCACTCCAAACAGTAAAACGCACAAAATAACGCCAAATTTTTCCGACAAAACGGCGTACTTTTAATTGCGTAGCTAAGTTTTGTGGGCAGCGTGCATAAGGGTATAACACCAATTGCAATAATGTTCCTGCCACGCCCCAAAAAGCGAATCCTATGGCAGTGGCAAGAAAACGGCGTAGCCAATCTAATTTTTCTGCCATAACCAAATATCTCCACGCGAACTTGGGGTTTGCCACTGAGATTGGTCTAAATATTGTTGCTGTACCCAAAATAACGCATTATCACTACATTTTTCTGCAAGATCTCCACGTTCTTCAGTACAATGTAAGCTAAGTTGATATTGATTGCCTTTTTCTACTATTAAGGCTAACGCATAACCAAAAGGCTGACGCACCACAGGTTCGGCATTATATTGTTCGGTCAATGGTGATTCTGCTACCACCACAAGCACGCGTTCTTGCCCTTCTTGCAACAAGAAATAAGCCTCAAGCAATGCCACTTCCAAATTATCTTGTTTTGCCATAATTGCCGTGGTTTCTGCTTTGACTTGGCGCATTTCCGACCATTGTCCCACCAGTGCATTATGCACAGATAAATTGAATGAAGTCGGCGAAACATCACCCTCTGTTAAAAGACTATGCCAAAGGGCAAAGTTTCGATTGATTTCGCTATTGGCAGAGGCATAAACCACAGGGATATTGGGTTGTTCTTCAATAAGATCCCAAGCGGCTTCAAAAAATAAGCGAGCCAGCTCACTTAAACGTCGCCGTTTTAAAGGGGGAAGAAAGGCTAACTTAGGCGCAAAAGGCTGCCATAAATGGCTATTCTTCGCCCAATGAGCTTCGCCTAATTGCCAATCTTGGCGAGAAAGTTCACGGTTAGTAACCACTTTCCAGCCGCGCAGAGAAAAATTAAACTGACAAATTGCGGTGTTCATTGATTATTATTGAAATAATTCGTTAATCATTAAATCTGTTTGACCTTGCAAGCCCACTTCTTTTACACGCTCTGCTTCATCGCCACGTCTTTTGTATGTGATAGAGCCAAGCATTTGCTTATCTTGCACAACAGTTAAACGCGCATGGGCAATAATGGTACGATTACCGCGAACAGCAGCTTTCAAAATTGATGTGCAGCCTGCTAGTTCACGAGATCTAACAAAATTCGCCTTAATACCACGTTTTTTTAAGCTCGCTAAAATCGCGTCAGCAAAATCTTCGGGGGCTTTTCGTAAATCAGTGGTAACGCATAATGGCTGTTTAAGACTGCTTAATTGCACGGGTTGTGAATCACTAATACCAGCGGCACAGCCCACTAAAGTCTCGGCACATAAACAAATCAAAAATAATTTTTTCATTATCAAAACCTAATTAGTTATTAATAAAAAATATGGTGGAAGTTTACCTTAATTTACGTTAAATTACCAAGCGGAAAAGCAACCGTTTACGATAGAATAATCACCTAATCTCACGCATTTTATTAATGCTTACAAAAAAGGAAAAACTATGAAACATTCAGGAAAACTTGCTATTGCTTTAACAGCTCTTTTACTCGCAGCTTGCGCCCCTAGAGATACCACCCATTATTACTCCATTCAGGAAGCATTAAATTCCCCTGAAGCAAAAGAAGTGTTAGATCCAAAAATTAAACTTTATTTTGGCAAACCCGCACCGGGTAAAGTTGTCAAAGCGGGGTTAGTGAGTAATCGTAAAACCAATGCGGCAAATAAGAGCGATGAAAAATCTTGTCAATGGGCGTTCCTAACTGTAGTGAAACAATTCCAAGATACCGCAAAAAAACAAGGTGCAACCAAAGTTGGCAACCTTATTAGTTTCTATAAGAAAAATCCTTATCGCAGCACAACACAATACGAATGCCACGCTGGTAATTTAATGAGTGGCGTTGCCTTAAAAGGCGATATTGTTCGCTAATTCATTTCTTTAAGTGCGGTCGAAAATTTGGAAATTTTACACCGCACTTAACATTTTAGCTGGCTTGACAATCAGATTATCAAATTTATAATTTCGCGCCGAATTTTATTGGCACACATTTTTTAGCATTTAACTTTATGGACACGCATTCACCTAAACATATTCTTGTGGTTTCTTATTCACAAACAGGGCAACTTTCTCGTCTAGTAGAAAATTTTCTGCAACCATTACGCACACAGCAAGAGATCATTATTGAAGAATATCAGGTGAAACCGCAGCAAGATTATGCGTTTCCGTGGAAATTTACCCCATTTTTTAACACCTTTCCTGAAAGTGTTCACTTACAACCTGCGCCAATTCAGCCACCGCAATTACAGCGTGATCACTATGATTTGGTGATTATCGCCTATAGCGTTTGGTTTCTTTCCCCCTCTCAACCTATTACTGCGTTTTTGCAAAGTGAACAAGGTAAACAAGTCTTGCACAACACGCCTGTGATCACCTTAATCGGCTGCCGTAATATGTGGTTAATGGCGCAAGAAAAAGTCAAAGCCTTGTTAAATCAAGCGGGCGCAACGCTGGTGGGTAATATTGTTAAAACCGATCAATCTAATGCGTGGGCAAGTTTTATCACCACGCCATTATGGCTGTTTACAGGAAAAAAGCGTCCTTATGAATGGTTACCTAGCGCGGGCATTAGTGAAGAAAATATTACCGATATGCAGCGATTTGGTCGAGAACTTGCAGAAAAATTAGCAGAAAATGCCTCGCTCGATCAACCGCTATTTCAACATATGGGCGCGGTGCAAATTGATGAGAAACTGATGATGAGTGAAAAAGTAGGACACCGCAGTTTTTATTTATGGGGAAAGTTATTACTCAAGTGCGGTCAAATTTCGCCACGTTTACGCCAAGCAGTGCTGTATGTTTATATCGCTTTTTTAGTCTTATTAATTATCACTGTTGTGCCAATTTCCGCCCTAATTAAGCGTTTACTAAAACCTTTATTAAAAGAAAAACTTGAACGCCAAAAACGCTATTTTGCTGCACCATCTGGAGAATAATGATGTCGCAACTTTCTGAGGTTTATATTAATTCTGTGGCAAGTTTTTTGCCAAATGCTCCCGTTAGCAATGATCAAATGGAAGCCGTGTTGGGAATGGTCGGCGATGTGCCTTCCCGTGTCCGTAATATGATTTTACGTTCTAATGCCATTCGCACGCGCTATTACGCCCTTGATCCGAAAACACGCCAAGCTACGCACAGCAGTACAGAACTTGCAGTCTGTGCCATTGAAAAATTAGTGGAACAGGGCTTTGATATACAGCAGCTTGACTGTTTAGCCTGTGGCACCTCTTACCCAGATCAAATTATGCCGGGGCAAGGGGTAATGGTACACGGCTTAATTCCCAATGCGCCAGCTTGCGAAGTGCTAACCACCGCAGGGGTTTGCGTGGCAGGAATGGCTGCGATGAAACACGCTTATAATGCTATTCGCACAGGGGAACATCAAAATGCCATCGCAGTGGCTTCAGAAGCGGCTTCAGCGGTGATGCGTAGCGAAAATTTTCGCCCTGAAATAAATCAAAAACAACTGGATAATGCAAAACCGGAAATTGGCTTTGAAAAAGATTTTTTACGCTGGATGCTTTCAGACGGTGCTGGGGCAGCACAACTAAGCCACCGTCCTAATCCAGCAGGCATTAGCTTTAAAATTCATTGGATTGATCTCATCTCTTACGCCAATGAAATGCCTGTTTGTATGTACGCAGGTGCGGAAATTGACAATGGTAAGTTTGTTAGCTGGAAAGCGGTGGATAACGAACACCGTGACAAACACAGCCTAATGGCAATTAAACAAGATGTAAAATTACTCAATGAAAATATTGTTAGCTATACAGTGGAAAAAGCCTTATCGCATTTAATAGAAAAATATCAGCTCAGTGCGGAAAAAATTGATTATTTTCTACCGCACTATTCTTCAGGCTTTTTCCGTAACAAATTATCAGAAGGCTTACAGCGCATTCAGTTTGATATTCCGCAAGAAAAATGGTTTACTAACCTTGCAGAAAAAGGCAACACGGGTTCCGCTTCCATTTACATTATTTTAGAAGAGTTTATGCGCACCTTCTCACTCAAAAATGGGCAGAAAGTGCTGTGCTATATTCCAGAGAGCGGTCGTTTTTCTTCGTGTTTTATGTTGCTTGAGGTCGTGAATGGAGCTGAATGAAATCCCCCAAGATGATAGCCGCATTTTTCGCGGACAAAAAAAAATCATCTATGCTACGCAAAATGGGCATTACCAGCCTAGCACTAGCACAGGCTGGCAAACGGAGGAATTTGCCACCCACCAAGCCGTTGATGCCTTAAATGAACTGACTGAACAGGCACTTCAGGCGGTTAAAAAAGGGGAAAAATCGGTCATTTACTACCTGATGTATAAAAACCGCTATGATCTCCAAACCCTCGCCCAAGCCACTGGTTTCTGGCAATGGCAAATCAAAAGGCATTTTAGGCCTGAGGTGTGGCCTAAATTATCTAAGAAAACGCTGGCACGATATGCTGAAGTTTTTGGAAATGATATTCAATTATTGGTAAAAAAATGACATTTAAAACAACAGATCAAAAAGAACAATTTCAAAATTATCCTAAATTTTATATAACGAATAATATTTTATTTGATTGTATAGGTATGGGAAACCCAAAGTTTGATGGCTTTAACGGAAATAAAGAATCATTTGGATATGCACTATTAACTTATTTTACATCATATGCCCTAAATATTAGACGCAATCCCTTTTGTTTAGATCGAGTCTATTCAACTTATTGCCATCGTGAACTGTCTGAATATAGAGAAATATTAGAAAAACTAAATTCAAAAGAAGTAGATGAAATTATTAATGAAGTCATACAACTTTATGAACATACTCAAAAAGCATTAGAAAATGCAGAGTTAGAATATGTATATTTAAGAAGGCAAATTCGATATCAAGAAAGAAAAGGAATAAATTTCAATCTTACAGACAAGGATTCTTATGCTGAAACACTGGTGATGTTACGTAAAGCTTGTGATGAATTGAACATTAAGGAAATACAAATTGAGATGGATATGCTTAATTCTTTTACTGATGAGGCTGGTTTCTACCAAGATACCAATAAACCACTTTGTCTAGAATTGAAAATTCCAGCTAAGGATGTTTTTTATTGCAGTCAGCTTATTGGTGAAAGGAAAGAAAAATCATATCCTGTCGAATCAGGGGAATGGGTAATTCTTAATCATGCCCCAAATGGAATTATGACTATTCCTGTAGCTTCTATCAAATATAATGAAACTGATTGGAACTTTGACAATATGATAGATCCAAAAAAATTTATAGAAGGATACAGTCCAATAGTAATTAGACAGCCATATAGATGGCCAGAAAATTATCCTACTTATGGAATTAAATTACCTTGGAAAAGAAGACTTGGTTTATATCTATTAGATAGAGAATATGAATAACAACTTCCAACACCAACATACCGCCCATTGCGAAAGTGGTGTGATGTCCACTTTACTCAAATCGCAAGGCGTTGATTTCAACGAGGCAATGGTATTCGGCTTGGCTTCGGCATTGACCTTTGTTTATATTCCACAAATTAAAATTAGTGGAATGCCGTTAATTTCTTACCGAATGCCGCCGGGGTCAATTCTTAAAAAAGTGTCAAAAATATTAAAAGGGAAACTTGCGTTAAAACGTTTTCGTTCGGCGCAACAAGGGCAACAGGCTTTAGATAACGCCTTGGCGCAAGGAAAGCTGGTGGGGTTGCAAACTTCGGTATTTTGGCTACCTCATTTTCCACCCGAAATGCGTTTTCATTTTAATGCACATAATTTGCTGGTTTATGGCAAACAGGAGAACGAATATTTAATTAGCGATCCCGTGTTTGAGCAGGTGCAACGCTGTTCTGCACAGGATTTAGAACGTGCGCGTTTTGCCAAAGGCGCGCTCGCAGCGAAAGGGTTGATGTATTATTGGAAAACTTCGCCAAATTTGACCGCACTTGATTTACCCACAATTTTACGCAAAGCCATTCGCAAAAATGCCAAGCAAATGCTCGCACCACTTTGGTTTGTTGGCGTGCGTGGAATGTGCTCTCTTGCAAAGCAGATTGAAAAATTTGCTTATAGCAAACAAAGTGAAAAATACAAGAAATTATTTCTCGGTCATATCGTGCGAATGCAAGAAGAAATTGGCACAGGTGGTGCGGGTTTTCGTTATATTTATGCCTATTTCCTAGAGCAAGCGGCAGAAATTTGCCAAGAACCCAAATTCAAACAAGCTTCACAACAAATGACCGAAATTGGTGATCAATGGCGACAATTTGCCAGCCTTTGTGTGAAGCAATGTCGAGAGCCGAGTGTTGAGGGTTATCAAAAGATCGCCAAGTTTTTAAAAGTTATTGCTGAAAAAGAAGAAGTATTATGGCGTATATTAAGAAATAAATAGCAGGGAAAATATGCTAAGTTGGACTGATATTGAACAAATGCTAGTCTCTGGCAATTTATATACTGAGCAAGAGTGGCTAGAATATAAAGAGGCTAAAAATGATATTCCTAGATCAATGTGGGAAACCTATTGTGCTTTTGCAAACCAATCGGGCGGTTTTATTATACTTGGTGTATCAGAAAAAGAAGGGCTGCATATTCTAGGTGTCAATAATGCTGAAAAAATCCAAGAACTTATTTTTACTCAATCTCGCAGTAAAGAAAAAGTCAGTGCTGCTTTATTATCTGATGGGAATGTCCGTTGTTTTACGATCAACGATAAACAAGTTATTGTGGTTTATGTACCCAAAGCAGAAGAAACCGATCGCCCAGTTCACTTGAATCAAGATCTTCGTCGTTCTTACATTCGTCTGAAAACAGGTGATCATAAATTAAATGACGGGGAACTACGTTCAATGATTTCAAATGCCACGAGTAAAAATCGTGACGGAAAAATTCTGCCTCAGAGTGACTTAAATTATCTAAATTTAGATACCTTAAATAAATATCGTAATTTGCTTAAAGCACAAAAAGCTTCTGAACCATTACTTTTATTATCTGATGAGGAACTATTGGAGCGTATTGGCGCAATCGCAATGGATATTGAAACAGGGCAAAAAGGAGTTACTTTTGCTGGGTTACTTCTGTTTGGTAAAGGGCATATTATCAAAAATTTTCTTAAACACTTTTTCTTTGAATATTACGAAACTAGTGAACAAAACAGTCGCTATGATTTACGTATTACAGACTTTGATATAGAGGAAGGAAATCTACTTGAATTCTATTGGAAGATTGCTCCTCTATTGACCTCTTTAGGAAAAGATAGCCACTTTAAACTTGATAACCTCACTCGAACCGAAGAAAATGAAATTACGAAATCATTACGTGAAGCTTTAGTCAATGCTATTGCTCATGCAGATTATTTTAATGACAGCCGGCATTTAAAGATTGTAAAAACACAAAATCAAATTTGTTTTGAGAATGCAGGAACTATGCTAGTTGATATTCAACATGCTATTGTGGGAAATCGTTCAGAATGTAGGAATGGTACTATTCATAATATTTTACGCCGTGTGGGTTTATGTGAACGTCAAGGACAAGGAGTAAAAGATATTTTTCAAAATTGGCAAAATTACTATTTCACAACCCCTAAATTAGAAAGCCAGATTGATTACACAAGATTAACCTTAACGTTCCAAGATGGTGAAATTATAAAATGGGAAGAAAAGTTAGCAGATCACTTTGGTACTCGCTTTACACAACTAAAGCGAAGAGTGAAAGATTGTTTGTTATATATTGCTATCAACGGGCAGCAAGCAAATCATAAACAAATTGTTGAGGCCATTCCTCAATATACAGGACGTGAAATTACCCTTGCTTTATCTCAGCTTAAAAAGAAGGGTTTCTTGGTTGTGCAAGGTGTAAAACGCAATGAGCTAATCTACCGACTTGTTAGTTTTCATGAAATCAAAACTAAATCAAAACCTGATTACACTATTATTTCATCTGAGAAAGAAAGTCCAGAGGCCTTATTAAATAAGGATTTAGGAAATATAAAAGTAGCATCGCCAATAGAAAGTGATAAAGAAAGTGATAAAGAAAGTGATAAAGAAAGTGATAAAGTAAAACAATTACTTGCTGCTTTAGGGAATGAATATCAAAGCGCGAAAGAATTGATGGAGATACTTGGTGTCTCCCACAGAGTTAACTTTGGAAAACGCTATCTAAATCCGGCATTATGCCTTGGTTTAATCGAAATGAAATACCCAGGTAACCCAAAACATCGTAACCAAAAATACCGAAAAAGAAAGTAACAAAAGTATGATTGATATTGATAAACTCAGCCATCAATACCCTAATGGTTCAAACTTAGCTTTAAGCGGTATACATCTGCAAATCAAAAAAGGCTCCGCTATCGGTTTGCTTGGCCCTAATGGCGCAGGGAAGACGACATTGATGTCTTTGCTTTGTGGGTTACAAGCGGTGCAGCAAGGGCAGATTTATTTTGAAGGAGTACCGTTTCACAAGTTAAGCAAAAAACAGCGTCATCAAATTTCTTTAGTACCACAGGATTTTGCGTTTTATCCTTTATTAACGGTATGGGAAAATTTAAAATTTTTCGCTGCACTTTATCATATCAATGATAAAAACTGGCTCATTGAATTATTGGAAAAAGTGGGGCTAACTTCTTATAAATCAAGATTGGCAAAGCATTTATCAGGCGGATTAAAACGCCGTTTAAATTTCGCTATTGGTTTAATTAATCGCCCTAAAGTCATTTTTTTAGATGAAATTACGGTTGGCATTGATCCCCAATCTCGCCAATTTATTTTAAATTCCGTAGCGGAATTAACTCAGCAAGGTATCACGGTGATTTACACCTCACATTATCTGCAAGAAATCGAACAATTATGCGATAAATTAGTTTTATTAAATGAAGGAAAATTGATTTATCAAGGTCAAATAAAAGGCATTCTTGCGGAAGGGCAAAGCCTTGAGCATTTTTATTTGGATTTTTTAGATAACTAAAGACTTGCTAATTAGCAAGTCTTTAGTTGTTTTAACTTATCGCTAAAATAAATTTGTTTAGCAATAATTAATCTATTATTGGAAATATATTATACCTTAATATCGTGTCTTCACTCTTTTTAATGATGATATGTCTCTCTTACCTTGAGATTCTGAAACTTCAACCAGCTCAGCTCCAGCGAAACCAATACCCATTTTTAATTTTTGTCTTACAAAATAGTTTTTTCCACCTTCCATCGATAACTCTATATGATTTTTACCAAATTGAGAATAAGTGGAAATTTGATGCTTACCAGCAGGAAGGTGCGTATATAAAAAAGTTCCTCGAACTAAAGAACCAATTTCCTCACCATCAATACTAATTGATTTTCTTAATGCATATCCTCCGAAATGTTTTTCTCGATAGACATATAAACCTGCTTGGTCTTTTGGTGGCGCATTAAATTGCTTTGCTTGCGCATCCTGCTCAGAAGTAGTTAGAGGAACTCTTGCACAAGCGGTTAAAAGCAATACCATGATAAAACTTACAACTTGAACTAACTTTCGCATAGAAAATCCTTATAAAATATATAAAATAGGTGCGGTCATAGTAGTATAAAAATAATGCAACTGCAAATAATTATCTCAAAAAAATTATAGTGTTATTAAAAGCATTACTTTAAACTTGCACAACATCACAAGTTTTTAGGAACTAGAATAGCCCAAACAATTTATATGATATTATCCTCTATATTTAAAGAATTACGCCTATTAAGTCGCGATCTGCACGGTGTAGCAGTATTATTTATTATGCCGATTTTATTTATGTTGATTATGTCCGCAGCGTTAAGCAGTGAAAAGGAATTAGGTAATCGTGGCGAAATTTTGCTACTAGGCACGCCAAATGATCCCCTCAATGACGGATTTTTTAGCGCACTACAACAAGAGGAATTGCTCATAAAACAAGGGGATATTGCGCAATTAGAGGCTTATCAGCAAGATTTGCAGCAAGAAAAATTTGCTTTGATTGTGGTTAATCCAAATCAAGATAAAAATGCCCTAAAAGAAGAACAGCCTTTGCAACTTTGGCTTAATCCTAGTGTGGATCGTGCGTGGTTGCTTGGGGTGAAAGGTATCTTGCAAAAACATTATAGCCAGCAACGGCTTGAGCGTTATTCCAAAGATAATCACATTGTGTTGAAAAATAATCAACGCAATCCGATGAAACAAATTCAGAAAGAAGTTAATCAAGCGTTGGATAAAAAATTCAATGAAATAAATATTTATTTGGCACGAGAACGCTGGCAGGAAATTTATCTTAACCGTCAAGGGGAAAGGGTTAGTCAGCCTAATGCGGTGCAACATAGCGTGCCTGCGTGGTTAATTTTTGGTATGTTCTTTATTATGATACCCCTTTCTAACGTAATGGCGATGGAGCGACAAACCAACACGCTTACTCGTCTGCGTTTGGCAAGAGCCTCAAGTTTGCAACTGATTTTGGCAAAATTAGTGCCGTATTTTTTTATCAATCAATGCCAATTTATTGGAATGATCGCCCTAGGCTATTGGGTACTACCTATGCTTGCTATGCCCGCTTTTAGCTTAAATGGTGAATGGTGGTATTACGCGGTGCTGTCAGCTACGGTAAGCCTTTCTGCGTTAGGTTACGGCTTATTAATTAGTGTGATTGCACGCACCACAGAACAAGCCGTGGTGCTAGGTGGCGGTGGCATTATCATTATGGCAGCTATTGGTGGCATTATGGTGCCAACCTATGTAATGCCTGAGATTATGCAAAAAATCGCCCAATTTTCACCAATGGGGTGGGCATTAACGGCATTTCAGCAGCTATTATTAAATCAGACAACCTTAATGCAAATTCAGCCTGAACTTTGGCTTTTAACGGGATTTGGTGCAGCGATGCTATTGATTGCTGTGCTAGTTTACGCCTATCAACTCAAAACACAAGCGAGATTTTAATGAGCTACATTTTTACTCTCAGCCAACCTGAGTTAGAACAACAACTGAAAAACTTGATCGTGCAAGAAAGCGATAAAATGGACATTGATCCCAGCACAATTAGCGATGATGAGCCGTTATTTGGTGAACAAAGCCGTATCCAGTTAGATTCTTTAGATGCGCTGCAAATTGCGGTGGCACTGCAAGCCCATTTTAAAGTGAGATTAAATGGCGATCGAATGGTGCGTAAGCATATGATGAATATTCGTGATTTAGCGAGCTTTATTCGTAACCAACATTCTTAACAATGCAAAAAGTTTATATCACCGCAGTCAGCCAGCAAAATGCACAAACTGCCAAACTCAATCCTTGGCAGCAATCTTCAATGCTTGGGCAAACGCAGAATTTGCCCTATTTTCGTGCTTTTGAGCAACCGCTGCTGAATTTCGAGCAGCTCTGCACTTATTTAGAAAATCACATTGACAACCTATTAACGCAACGGGGTTGGCAAGCTGATAGATTGCACAATGCCCCCATTCTTTTAGGCTCAACGGCGTATTTAATGAGTGATTGCGAATTTCGTTGGCAAAACAATCAACCTTTACCGCAAGAATACTGCCTAGCGGTGATCGCGGAACGACTAAAAGCTCGCTATCAAACACAGGTTTTCAGCTTTGCCACGTCTTGCACTTCATCTGCACAGGCAATGGGCTATGCTTATCAAATGATTGCGCAAGGACAATGTGAACGTGCTTTGGTGGTTGGATTTGAAATGTTTAACCGTTTAACCTTTGAACATTTCAACGCAATGCATTTGCTGGCGGAAAATTTCCCCTATCAGCCTTTTGTACAAAGTAACGGCATTATTTTAGGGGAAGGCATCGCTTGCGTGGTATTGGAAAATCAACCAAATCCAGAGAAAAAGCTAGAAATTTCTGCCATCACCACCATTACGGATTACCATAATCTCACCAATAGCTCCGCAGACGCATTTGCTCAACTGATCGGAAATTGTTTGCATAAGGCAGGATTGCAAGCTCATCAACTAGCTGGCATTAAAGTTCACGCTGTAGGTGGAAACAGCGATGAAATGGAAATCGCATTTTTACAACATCAATTTGCGGCTATTCCTTGCTTTTTAGCAAAACCTTACCTTGGGCATAGTTTAGGTGCAAGTGGGACAATGGAAACCGCATGGCTTTGGCAGCAATTACAACAAGAGAACGCAGATTGCCTGTTCATCACGCCACAAGGTGCGATAGATCAGCAATCGCAACCACTTTCCACTGGCTATTATTTGAATTATTTTTTAGGCTTTGGTGGCAGCAATATTGCTTGGATTCTTCACTGGCAAGGAAAGCGTAATTAAAATGAAATCAAACAGTTATCTCCAACAGCAAAGCCAATTTATCACTCAAGGGCAGAGTGAGGCGGAGCTACGCCAACAGCTTAAAGCGTTTGGCGTGGACGCTCGCCGTTTAAGCAAATTTACCCAGCTCTGCTTGCTTGGAGCATTACCGCTAAAGCCCTATATTACGCCAAATACAGCCATTTACTTGGCTTCCCCCTTTAATTCACCAAGTAAATTCAACAAATTATTCCACCAGTTAATGGAACAAGACTTACCTAGTCCGTTGGATTTTATGGCAAATCTCAATAACGCGACGGTTTTTCAGCTGTCGCAGCTGTTGCAAACCACAGGCAATAGCATTTTCTTAATCACTTCACCAGAAGATAAGGCGCAGCCATTACAACTGCTGCAAACAGAATTGAAAAACGGCATAACGGATCAAGTATTGTTAGGCTGGGGATTTGAATCGCCCACTGATACGGAATGGGAAGGAAGCTGCTGGTGGTTGCTCAGTAATGCCACAGGAGAAAATACGCTAACAACAAGCGCGGTGCAAAATTCGCCAAATTTTTCTACTGCACCTTATTCTATGCCTGAAAACCATTATTTGCATTTTGCATTGAACGGACAGAATTTTAATATTGGCGCATAAAAAGTATTATGCAAAAATAAGAGAGTCTGATAAGGTGAAAAAATCACCTCCATCATGATGGAGGATTTTTATTTGTGGAGGTTAAATATCTAACCCCAACACTTTTCGTCCATTGATACTGGCGATGTTTACCATTGCGTCTAAATCTGGGAAGCGGCAGCCTGCGGCGAGTAGGCTGAGTTCTTGCCACATATCCCCTTCACATAGTGGCACCATATAATCGCAGATGTTATCTGTGCCAATGGCAACGGTGATGCCTTCGGGGATCATTTCATCAACTGGGGTGAGGGCATTATGGAACGGCATTAAATCTTCTTTACGGTTACTGTCGATCCACGCCATTGGGCAGGCGATCATCATCATTTGCGCTTGGCGCATTTTTTCGTACAGTTTGTAGCGATATTCACGGGAATGTGCGCCGATGGAAATGCCGTGAATCGCCACCACGCGTCCTTCCATTCCGTGTTCAATGGTTTTATCGCACAGCTGTTCCGTTTCTTTTTCTTTTGGTGTGTTGAATTGATCAACGTGAACGTGGCACATAATACCGAGAGATTTAGCTTTATCGAGCAGAATATCCATCGCTTCCAAGCCACGTCCGTAATCCAGCTCATCGCGATAAGGCAGCCCGCCTATCATATCCACCATTTCCGAGCCAATATCGAACCATTTTTTCGCGGTGGGTTCGATTACACCTTTTAGGGTTTGATTGGCGAATTTAAGGGTGATGTCGTGTTTATACACATCACGGGCTTTGTGGGCGGCGATGATAGCGCGATCTTCACAAATCGGATCAATATCTACGAAGGTGCCAAATGCCGTTACCCCTTGCGAGATCATTAATTCAATGGCTTGGCAAAAGCGTGCATAATAGTCATCTACGGTGGAAGTGCGTTTCACTTCGTCCACTAAATCCCATTTTTGTTGTAAATTACTACTGTGATAAATGCCGATTTTTTCCGGCGTCATCGTGAATGCACGGTCTGCGTGAGCGTGAGAGTTTACCCAACCGCCTTTCTTGATAATTTCATCTCTGATATAGGTTTTAAAGCTACGAACGTGATTACGCATAATTTTCTCCGTAATAATGAAAGCGAGGCGGACAATAGGCTAGATATGAAAAAATCCCAATAAAGTGGGATCTTGTTATTAAGAGAAAATAGCTTTGCGCTCAAGCGGTGAGTGTCTTGATTGGTATGTTGTGTAATGTTATGAAAAATTCGCAGATTTTTACTTAATAACATTCTATCTTGTCCAGATTGATTTGAATAATAAGAAGGCGAAATGCCTTTGTTGGGGCGATAGTATAAGCGGTTCAATAGTAAAAATATAATTGGTTTTAACTATTGGTTGTCTAAATTTTCTGCATTTTATTTTTCAAAAAATGCACTATCTTGGTTAAACACTTCTAGGAACAAGCCCAGCGGTGGCGTGCGTGAAGAGGCTTTTTCATAAGTGCGGTCATATTTTTGATAATTTCCGCGCCGATCAATGTGATATTGTGTGCCATTAGCGGTTATGATTACATTCCAGCGATAATTGCCAGCTTGCACCCAAGTGCGGCGTAATGTAGGGTTAAATAAATCCACGCCCTGCGCATAATCGGAAGCAGGATTTTGCACGCCAAATAAATGTTTCATTAAGGCAGGCAAAATGTCTGTGTGGCTGGTGAGTTTTTCGACTTGACCTTGCGCTAACCCTTGCCACGCAATAATCAGCGGAACCTGAATTTGTTCTGGTGCAAAATAATTGATTTGTTGTTTCTCACTTAATGGCTTGAAGTGATAGCCCTCTTCGGCGGTGATCAAAATTAACGTATTTTGACGATCAACTTGATTTAATACGCTATCTAGCAAGCCGTCTAATTCATTCAGTTGAAGGGCATAGCCTGTTTCATTTAAGCCTTGTGGAATAGTCAAACTTAAATAGCTGAAATAAGGCTTTTCGCTATTGCGTTTCGCATACCAATTTTGCCATTGCTGCACGCTGGCTTGGTTACTGCGAACTTTGTGATTTAATTTTTGCTGATTAAACACATTCTGGCTTAACAAGCTAGCGTGAAATCCATCGCTGGCAAATAATCCCAGTTGATAAGACGATTTTTCTTCAGTGAGTACACGAATCAGTACAGAAGGCGTTTTATTGCTTAATAAGCTATCGGTGTAATTCGCTGTTAATCCGTAGAACAAACCAGTTAAGGCGGTATTATTGTTATTGCCCGTGCTGTAATGATTGAGATACTGCGTGGCTTGCTCGGCAAAGGCGCTGAGTTTTGGCATTTTGTCTGCACTAACGGCATCATAACGTAGCCCAGATACCGTGATCATCAGAATATTGCTCGGCTTAACTGGAGTAAAATGCAATGGCGATTTCGGGTAATCGATCTTTAAGGCTTCAGGCCGCCCTTCTTGTTCTAGGGTTTGGCTATATTGATCCTTATCTAAGAAACCGTGCTTTTCCAAGAAAGAGCGCGCCGTCATTGGGTAAGAGAGCGGAAAGTTGGATTTCTGCATTGTGATTGGGCGATAGATAAAGGCATCTGCCCAAGCATAAATTAAATGGGTGGCAATAAAGGTGCAAACAAAGAATACGCCCACGCCCTTGAGCCATTTTTGTCGTTCAAGACTGCGCAATTTTTCCCACGACCAACGAGAAAACAGCATTTGAATCAATAGAATAATCGGCATTGGCACGAAGAATAGTTGCCAGTTGCGCGAAAGTTCACCATTATCAGGATTCACCAATAAATTCCACACTAACGAAGAAAGGTGAAAATTAAAGCGTGCAAAAACTTCGGTATCGACTAATAATAAGGTGGCACCAATGGTGGTGAGAATCACACTCAGCCCACGGAAAGTGCGGTTGTTTTTTACGATAAAACTGAGCGGAAAAATAATCAGTAAATACAGGGAAAAAACAATAAAACTAAAATGCCCGAGCAGGCTGATGAAAAAATAGAGCTTGCCAAATAGTGTGTCTGGCCAATCGATCAAAAAGGCGTAACGCGCACCAATCACAATCGCCCAAAGGATGTTAAAAAAAGCAAACCAATGCCCCCAAGCGATTTTTCGCGAGGTGTTTTCACGATATTGTTTGCTTGTTTTAATGCCAAACATTTGATTATTGTTTCTCTTTTAAGGAATTCATTAGCGCGTCAGAAAAAGTTTGTGCAAGGGCGATACGTTGCTGTTGTCCCATATTATTTTTTAGCACATTGGTAACCATATTGCCTAACACCACTAAAGATAAATCCACCGGGGTTTGATGTTTTTCAAACACGGCAATGAGTTCATTTAATAACGTATCGACTTGTTTATCTTGAAATTTTGATTGTTTCGCCATAATGAATATTGTTGTTAAATTTGAAGGCTGAGAATAATTTTGCGTATGCTAGCATATTTTCGCCTAAAGTGCGGTTATAATATCGCACAAATTTGTTTTTATAAATATGGATTAAAAAATGAGTATTACGGTTAAGCAAATTGTGTTACACCAATTGGTCAAACACCAGCAAGAAGAGGCCATTCAACTTGATGTGCAGCTGCGCAATGAGCTGTTGCTCATTAGCCCTGAAGTCGAACAAATGATGTTACACTTACACCAAGGCTATCAAAATAAAGCCAAAGCCTATGGCGTGTTTGAAGAGGCTTCAGCGTTTGCGCAAAATCTTAACCGTTTTCTCGAAAATGAATTAGATTTCCTGCCGTTTAGCCACCAATCGGCGCAAAAACTCGCCCAAGAGTTAGGCAAGTATAGTTTTGCTGATAGCGGAACGTTCGTGCTGTGCCAATATAATTTTTTAGCCACCGATTATTTATTTATTGCCTTGCTTGATAGCCGAGCCAGTATGTTGGTGGACGAAAATTTAGAAATTCATCGTACGCAATATTTGGACCTCACTCAATTTGACATTGCTGCACGCATTAACCTGACTGATTTGCAAGTGGACGCCAATTCCAACCGCTATCTTACTTTTATTAAAGGCAAAGTGGGGCGTAAAATTGCCGACTTTTTTATGGATTTTCTACAAGCGGAAGAAGGCTTAAATCCCCAAGTGCAAAACCAATGTTTATTGCAAGCAGTGAGCGATTATTGCGAACAAGGCGAATTAAATAATGAGCAATCGCAAGCGGTGAAAAAGCAAGTGTTTGAATATTGCAAAGGACAAATGAGTGCAGGAGAAGAAATTGAATTGCGGGAACTTTCCGATAATCTGCCGACTCTAAACGAGCAGTCTTTTGCAGATTTTACCCAAACGCAAGATTACGGCTTAGAAGAGCATATCCCACCTGTGCGTTCAGCGTTGAAAGGCTTAACCAAGTTTTCAGGCTCAGGCAAAGGGGTCACCATCAGTTTTGACGCAGAGCTAATTAACCAACGTGTGATTTGGGATGAAATGGACGATATACTGACCATTAAAGGTTTGCCGCCAAATTTGCGCGATCAATTACAACGTTGGTTAAAAGATAAGAATTAATTTGGCAATATGGAGAAGTTTAGGTATTATCCGCTTAATTATTAAAGAATAAAAGGTAACGAATATGCAGTTAAAAACTCTTATTACAGCAGCAATGTTAGCACTAAGCGTAACAGCTTGTTCAACCGTTAGCAAAGTGGTATATCGTATTGATGTACCACAAGGAAATTATCTTGAAGCCGCAACGGTTGACCAAGTTAAGGTAGGGATGAATAATCAACAAGTTCAATATTTATTAGGTACTCCTGTATTAATTGATCCTTTTAGTCATAATACTTGGTACTATGTATTCCTTGTTCAAAAAGCGTATCAAACACCAGAGCAACATACTTTTGTGGTGAATTTTGATGATCGTGGCATTGTTACTCATATTGATTTAGACAAACCTTTACCAGATTCAGATAAAAAAGAGATTAATAATGCAATTATTAAGGCAGTTGCTGTAGAAAAACATTGGTGGCAATTCTGGAAGTAGAAGGAAATACTGGAGTTGGTTTAACCATTTTCTGTTGTTAGGAGCGGGTATGGCAAAGCTATTAGTGGTTGATGATGATCTGGAATTACTTGAATTATTAGCTGAACTACTTCGAATTGAAGGATTTGAAGTGGAAACGGCAAATAATGGCAAAGTTTGTTTAGAAAAATTAGATGAAAGTTATCAATTAGTTTTACTGGATATAATGATGCCTGTTTTAAATGGTATTGAGACGTTGAAAAGAATTCGACAGAATTTATCTATTCCAGTTATGATGCTTACCGCACGAGGTGATGAGATTGATCGCGTTTTAGGTTTAGAGCTAGGTGCGGATGATTATTTAGCCAAGCCTTTTAATGACCGAGAATTAGTGGCACGCATTAAGGCAATTTTACGCCGCACAGAATCTCACACTTTGCGCAATGAAGATAATGAGAAAAACGAGCGTCCCACTCAGCTTCAATTTGAAGATTTGGTTCTATACCCAAAGCGCCAGCAAGCAATTTATAAAGAGAGAGATCTAGAGCTTACTGGTACAGAATTTGCCCTGTTACAAAGCTTAATGTCTAACCCCGGTCAGGCATTATCTCGGGAACATTTAAGCCTAACAGTATTAGGGAAATCGCTTACTCCTTTTGATCGCTCTATTGATATGCATATATCTAACTTACGGCGAAAATTACCCAAGCGTAAAAATGACTTACCTTGGTTTAAAACATTGCGTGGAAAAGGTTATTTCTTTGTGGGCGAAAAGTAGGCAGATTTTGACCAATGAATATTGCTAAACCCACCTTTCTGAACACATTATCTATCAGAATTTTTGCACTATTCTGGTTAGCCTTTACACTCCTTTTTGCATTGATTTTTATGCTACCTTATTTTGATTCAAGAAGCTATTCTAACCTAAATAGCGATGAGATTTCAGGCTATTATGGGGAAATCAGTAACGCAATTCGAACTAATCAACTTAGGCACATTTTATCAGGTCTGCCCGTGGTTGCTTTTGATGAGCTTGACGGGATACGCCCCGTTTTAGTGGATGAAGACGGGAATCTTTTTGGTACAAGAAAAAAAATAGAAATTTCTGCCATACAACAGTTTATGTATAATACTACTGTATTATCTAGACCCTTAAAAAAGAATTTCTATGATTTACAGGTGGTTGGCCCCTTTACTGTCCATTTAGAATTGGAGAAAAAAGAAGCGCAATATAAGCTTTATTTTTTGAGTAAAGTGAACCCACAACAAGAAATAGTTTCTTATATTTTTGACCGCCCTTATATTGTCATTTTATTTGTAATGTTCATTTCTACTCCCTTGCTATGGTGGTTATCTCGTAGTATTGGGCGACCATTACGTCAATTACAACAAGCGGCTAATCACGTGGCATTAGGAAATTTTAAAGTGGACAAATCTTTGGAGACACAAGGAACTTTAGAATTACGCCAAGTTGGACAAAGTTTTAACCGAATGACAGTTGCGCTTGAAGATTTACTATCAAATCAGCAGACCTTATTATCTTCTATATCACATGAACTTAGAACGCCTCTCACCCGATTACAGCTAGCCTTAGCTTTGTTAAGGCGTAGGATTGGTCATAATGCAGAGATAGAGCGCATTGAAAAAGAGGCTATTAGACTAGATGAAATGATAAATGATTTATTATTACTTTCTCGTCAACAGCTAAATAGCCATATGTTGCGTGAAATTTTTCCAATTTCTGACATTTGGCAAGAGATTATTAAAGATAATCAATTTGAGGCAGAACAGCGTCAATTACAATTTAAAGTACATTTATTGATCAATAATCCAGCTAAATATTACATTAATGGAAATAAAACCTTGCTTTGTAGTGCAGTGGAAAATGTATTACGTAATGCGCTGAAATATACGAAATCAAAAATTGAGACGACTATTTTTATTGAATCAGATATGCTTGTCATCGCAATTGATGATGATGGAGATGGCGTTCCTGATTCAGAATATAGTAATATTTTTAAACCATTTTATCGTATTGATGAGGCGAGGACGAGAGAAACAGGCGGTACGGGGCTAGGTCTTGCAATTGTAGCAAACGTCATTAATGAGCACCAAGGATACGTGATTGCGAGACATAGTGAATTAGGTGGGTTAAGAATCAAGCTTTCCTTACCTTTATGGATTTTCGAATAATTTCGATGAACTTTTTCTTTACTTTTATCAAATATAGATTAAAATAGCCGACCTATTTTGTGCACTGCACAAATTATGATGGTGCTTACCAATATCAAGCCCCGTCCAAGACCGTAGGCGAAATGATGCGAATCATTTCTTAATTTTAACGCCTGCGTAGATGGTGGACAGACAGAATTTTCTGCTTCTGGACACCTTAGCCTCAAAAAAGAAATTGCCTTGCAGTAAAAGTGCGGTTGATTTTTTGAGATTTTTTAGAAGTTCCGCTTAGGCGGAGTGTATCAGGAGCTAACAGCCAATGGCATTAAATCTTCAAGACAAACAAGCAATTGTTGCTGAAGTAAATGAAGCAGCCAAAGGTGCCCTATCAGCAGTTATCGCGGATTCTCGTGGTGTAACCGTTGATAAAATGACTGAATTACGTAAAGCAGCTCGTGAAGCTGGTGTTTCAATGCGTGTTGTGCGTAACACTTTATTACGCCGTGCAGTTGAAGGCACTGATTACGAATGCTTAAAAGATGCGTTTGTAGGTCCAACACTTATCGCATTCTCTACTGAACACCCAGGTGCAGCAGCACGTTTGTTCAAAGATTTTGCAAAAGCAAATGATAAGTTTGAAATTAAAGGTGCAGCCTTTGAAGGTAAGATCCAAGATGTTGAATTCTTAGCAACATTACCGACTTACGAAGAAGCAATTGCACGTTTAATGGGTACAATGAAAGAAGCTGCGGCAGGCAAACTTGTTCGCACTCTTGCAGCATTACGCGACAAATTACAAGAAGCAGCTTAATCAAAGCGTTTCTTACCAGGTTTAACTTATTTACTTTAGGAATTGATTGTTATGTCATTAACTAACGAACAAATTATTGAAGCGATTGCTTCTAAATCAGTAACTGAAATCGTAGAATTAATCTCTGCGATGGAAGAAAAATTCGGTGTTTCAGCAGCAGCGGCTGCAGTAGCAGTAGCGGCTGGCGGTGATGCGGGTGCAGCAGAAGAGAAAACTGAATTCGATGTAGTTCTTGCAGCAGCAGGTGCTAACAAAGTAGCAGTTATCAAAGCAGTACGTGGTGCAACTGGCTTAGGCTTAAAAGAAGCTAAAGACTTAGTTGAATCTGCTCCAGCAACCTTAAAAGAAGGTGTAGCTAAAGCTGAAGCTGAAGCACTTAAGAAAGAATTAGAAGAAGCTGGTGCACAAGTAGAAATCAAATAATTTTGATTTTTCTGCGACCAATTCTGGTTCTAAAAACCCCGATAGCGATATCGGGGTTTTTTGTATGTTAAAAATAGTTTTAGAATTATATTGTATTTAATGAAATTAGATGATTTACTATAGATGATATTAGATAAGGGATAGCCCTAGATAATAATCTAAATTACTCTTAACTCATTGTTGCAAAATAGAAATTTGGGGCAATAACTTTCTCTGCTTTTGCGATAAAATAAGGTCGCAGAATTAGGCGATATGTACAGTAAATTTGTTACAGAATATGCAATTACTTCGGGCTCAAAAAATAAATTTTTCTGCATTGATTGCTTAATAAAGAAAACCCATTTTATGACTGACATAGCAACAAGACTATATAGGTAATGATAGAGGGGAAAGTATAATCATCAACATGATATTGGAATACTTTCAAGTGCGGTACTTTTCTCTTGACTTTTTATTTCTCACAGATCTTTGGTTAAATATTCATTCTATGCTAGGCTTATCACGATTTTTATTAATCGTTATAAGGGAAATAATTTACTATGACATCATTACTCATTTCTGCGTTTATCTATCTATTTGCCGCAGTGGTGGCAGTGCCAATTTCCAAGCGATTAGGATTAGGCTCGGTGCTAGGTTATTTGTTGGCAGGGGTGGCGATTGGGCCGATTTTAGGCTTAGTCGGGCAGGAAGCAGAACGCGTGCAACACGTTGCTGAATTTGGCGTAGTGATGATGTTATTTTTAATCGGTTTAGAACTTGATCCTAAAATGCTATGGGCATTGCGCACCAAATTGCTCGGCTTGGGTGGCTTGCAGGTTATTCTATCTATTGGCGCAATAGCTGGAATCGCTCATCTTTTTGATTTTAGTTGGCAAATGAGTATTGCCATTGGCTGTGTGTTGGCGGTGTCGTCCACCGCGATTGTATTGCAAACCTTAGGGGAAAAGCATTTACTTAATAGTCCAGGCGGGCAAAGCAGCTTTTCCGTGCTTTTATTCCAAGATATTGCAATTATTCCGATTTTAGCTTTCTTGCCAATGCTTGCTTCGCCTGAATTGATCGATAGTTTGCATAGTGCAGAGCAACATTCAGGCAATTTATTAGATGGCGTGAATAATTATGTAAAAACACTGATAACTTTTAGCGTTATCGGCTCAATTATTTTTGGAGGCTATTTTCTTGCCCGTCCTATTTTTCGCTATATTGCTGCGTCAAGAATGCGTGAAATTTTCACTGCATTTGCTTTAGCACTGGTGATTGGGATTGCTGCAATGATGTCGGCGATCGGTCTTTCGCCTGCTTTAGGCACATTCTTAGCGGGGGTGGTATTGGCAAATAGCGAATATCGCCACGAGCTAGAAAGTAATCTTGAGCCTTTCAAAGGCTTATTGCTTGGTTTGTTTTTCATCACCGTAGGTGCAGATATTAATTTTAGCTTATTATTCAATGACTTTACGCTGATTTTAGGCATTACGCTATTATTTATTCTCATCAAAGCCATTCTTTTATGGGGATTGGGGTTACTCTTCCGTTTGGATCGCCTTAATCGAAATTTATTCGCCTTAAGCCTTGCTCCTGCGGGGGAGTTTGGCTTTGTGTTACTTTCTTTCAGCCAACAAAACGGTATTTTACCGAGAGAAATCACCGACAAATTATTGCTTGCCGTAGCGATTTCAATGTTGCTCACGCCTTTCTTGTTTATTGCTTATGATAAACTGATTGTACCGCGTGCAAGCCACCAACAACAGCACGAAAACGACACGATTAAAGATCAAAATGACGTACTCATTATCGGTCACGGACGTTACGGGCAAATTATCAGTGGAATGTTAATGAGTTGCGGCTACAAGCCGACAGTTATTGACTATGATGCTACTTTGGTGGAGGGGCTATCACGTTTTGGTTTAAAAACCTATTTTGGTGATGGCTCACGCTCTGACTTGTTGGAAACTGCAGGTATTGCGAAAGCAAAATTATTGGTCATTGCGCTTGATGACAAAGAACAGGCCATACAGATTGCACATTTTGCCCATCATTTTTACCCGAATTTACCGATTATTACCCGCGCTTATGATCGCTTGCATGTTTATGATTTGTACCGTGCTGGTGCAAGAAATATTGTACGAGAAACCTTCGACTCCGCTATTCGCAGTGGTCGTTTAGCCCTAGAGCAGCTTGGAATGGACAAAGAAAAAGCCAAGCACATTGCAGAATTTTATTATCACCGCGATCGCCACGGCTTAGCCGAAATGGCAAGCCTTTACGATCCTGAAATTTCCGTATTTAGCAACGAACGAATGATCGCTCGCGCCAAAGAACTTGAGCAAGAAACCAAGTCGATGATGCTAATCTTGCTTGCTGGCGGTGAAGTGGATTGGAAACCCGGGGAAGAGAATCGAGCGGGGGAGTAACTAAGTGCGGTGCGTTTTCTCATACTTTTACAAGACTTAAGGATAAACAATGGATTTTACAATTGAACCAATGCAATTAAGTCATTACGAATCAGTTTATCAACTGTGGCAAAGTATTGATGGAATGGATCTCAATCCTCTTGATGATAATCCTGATGCAATAGGTGAATTTCTACGTTTTAACCCTGATTTGAATTATGTAGCAGTACATAATAAACAAGTCGTCGGTGTGATTATGTGTGGTTTTGACGGGCGGCGTGCGACAATCTACCATACTGCAGTAGCACAAAATCAGCAAGGTAAAGGAATTGGAAAAGCGTTAGTTCAACATTTAGAACAAGCCCTTGCTAAGAAAAAAATTACAAAAGGGCGTTTGTTAGCTTTTAGCCATAATCAACAAGCCACTCAATTCTGGCAACAACAAGGCTGGGTGCTACAAACGCATTTAAATTATTTTTCTAAAAATTTACTTTGATTGAGTCGTAGCTTCAACCGCCACCACTTCCCCATTATCAAAAAACAGCTTGAACGGGAAAGTTTTGTCTTGTTGGATTGGCTGGGTGAGATCGAAAACCATAATGTGTAAACCACCGCGTTTTAGGCTGATGCTTTGCTTGGCGGGGATTTCAATGCCATTGAGTGCGTGCATTTTGCCGTTGTGTATTCCGTGTAATTCTAGGCGCGCGGGCTGTTGGCTTTCGGCAAAAAGCAGATTAACAGTTTCATTGCCAGTGTTTTGCAGCTGCATAAAGATCGCGCTTGGTTGCCCTGCTTTTTCTGTAGGGAAGATGGTGGCTTGGCTCGCGATAATCTCCGCTTGGGCAATGAGTGGGAAAAGTGCGGTGCAAATTAAGCCGATTTTTTTCATCGTGTTCATTGGATTCTCCTTTTTATTAAAATAGATTGAAATAAAACCGCCAGATTGCAAGGTCTGTGGCTTGTTTAGAATAACTAAACTTTACCATATTCACCTTGTTCTCACAAAAAATAGCCTCCAGCTCAAATACAAAATAAATTATCAACAGACCCTAGCAAGAATTTGTCATTTTGCTTTCATTTCTTGTTTGCCTTTTAAAGCAAGGCGAAAAATGCTATATTGCTCCAGTTTTTGAGAGATTCTCGCCCACATAACAATTTTCATACAACATTCATAGCAAAATGGCAGATTATTACGACATCACCCTTGCTCTTGCTGGTGTATGCCAAGCGGCAACGCTAGTAAAACAATTCGCTCATCATGGCAATGCCGATAGTTCGGCCTTCAACGCCAGCCTACAAAGCTTATTACAAACTTCGCCTGAAAATACTTTGGCGGTTTATGGCGGTGAGGCGGCAAACTTGAAAGTAGGCTTGCAAACCTTGATGGAACAGCTAAATGGCAGAGATGCGGAGTTAACTCGCTACTGGGTGAGCTTGCTGGCGTTGGAAGGCAAGCTGAGTAAATCGCCAAAAGCAAAGACTGAATTGGCGCAACGCATCGCCTATTTGCCTTCACAGCTGAATTTTTATGATTTGCTTGATGAGCAGATGATAAGCAATCTCGCTAGTATTTATGTAGACGTCATAAGCCCGTTAGGTAGCCGTATCCAGGTACTTGGGGCGCCAGATTATTTGCAGCAACAAGGCATTCAACACCGTATTCGCGCAAGTCTATTAGCAGGTATTCGCTCGGCGGTGCTATGGCGTCAAGTGGGCGGCAAAAAATATCAATTTCTTTTTTCCCGTGGCAAAATCGCCACAACGGCACAACAAATTTACTCAACCCTTTAGGAGTTCTTTCTTATGGAATTAAACGCACTTACCGCGATTTCCCCGATTGATGGTCGTTATCAAGACAAAACAACGGCTTTGCGTGCTATTTTTAGCGAATTCGGCTTGCTCAAATTCCGTGTTACGGTAGAAGTTCGTTGGCTACAAAAATTGGCGGCAACTGCACAAATTCAAGAAGTTCCTTCTTTATCACAAAAAGCAAACGATTACCTTGATGAGATTGTGGCGAATTTCAGTTTAGCGGATGCGCAGCGTATCAAAGAAATTGAAAAAACCACTAACCACGATGTGAAAGCGGTGGAATACTTTTTGAAAGAAAAAACCACCGCACTTGAAGAATTAGCTGCGGTGAGCGAGTTTATCCATTTTGCCTGTACCTCTGAAGATATTAACAACCTTTCTCACGCCTTAATGTTGAAAACGGCGCGTGAAGAAGTGATTTTGCCTGAATGGCAAAAATTAATTACTGAAATTGAGCGACTAGCACAAGAATACAAAGCGATCCCGTTACTTTCTCGCACCCACGGTCAACCTGCTTCTCCTTCCACCGTTGGGAAAGAAATGGCGAATGTGGTGTACCGCTTAAAACGTCAGTTTAAACAACTGCAAGAGATTGAAATTCTTGGCAAAATGAACGGCGCAGTAGGGAACTATAATGCCCATTTATCCGCTTATCCTGATGTAGATTGGCATAGATTCAGCGAAGAATTTGTCACTTGTTTAGGTATTAAGTGGAATCCTTACACCACCCAAATTGAACCGCACGATTACATTGCCGAATTGTTTGATAACATTGCGCGTTTCAACACCATTATTATCGATTTTGATCGCGATTTATGGGGCTATATTGCATTAAATCACTTCAAACAACGCACCATTGCTGGGGAAATTGGCTCATCAACAATGCCACACAAAGTGAATCCGATTGATTTTGAAAACTCAGAAGGCAATTTGGGCATTGCGAACGCAGTAATGGGGCATTTAGGGGCAAAATTGCCAATTTCTCGCTGGCAGCGTGATTTAACGGATTCTACCGTGTTGCGTAATCTGGGCGTGGGCTTGGGGTATTGTTTAATTGCTTATGCGGCCACACGAAAAGGCATTAGCAAACTTGAAGTGAACGAGCAGCACTTGCGTGATGAACTCAACCAAAACTGGGAAGTACTGGCTGAGCCAATTCAAACTGTAATGCGCCGTTATGGCATTGAAAAACCTTACGAAAAATTGAAAGAATTAACACGTGGTAAACGTGTTGATGAGCAAGCAATGCGTGATTTTATTGAAAAGTTAGCCATTCCAGCACACGAAAAGCAACGCTTACAACAACTTACCCCAGCCACTTATATTGGCGCTGCGGTGGCGTTAGTGGAAAAACTTTAATTGGGTTTCCCCCAAAGGTGGGGTAATGATTATTACACTACCTTTGGCGTTTAGCAATAATGACATTAATTAGATATTTAAGTTTATTTTATCATCAATAAAGCATTGATTCATTTCGAAAGCAGGTTTAGCATCTTTGTGTTTGCTAATCGTTTTTGAAGGAATACCTGCCACAGTAGTATATTCTGGGACCGGTTGTAATACGACTGAATTTGCTCCTATCTTGGCGTAGCGTCCTATTTCAATATTACCGAGAATCTTGGCTCCAGCACCAATCATTACACCTTCCCGTACTTTGGGGTGGCGATCTCCCGATTCTTTACCTGTTCCGCCTAGTGTAACGCCTTGTAAAATGGAGACATCATTTTCTACTATAGAGGTTTCACCAATGACAATTCCTGTGGCGTGATCGAACATAATTCCACATCCGATTCTTGCCGCAGGGTGTATGTCCACATCAAATGCAACAGAGATCTCGTTTTGTAGATAGATAGCGAGAGCTTGACGGTTTTTCCTCCATAGATAATGCGTAATACGGTAACTTTGTAACGCTTGGAAACCTTTTAAATAGAGTAATGGAGTAGTCCATAATTCGACAGCAGGATCTCGTTGTCGTACTGCTCGAATATCACAAGCCGCACTACTAATAATATCTGGTTCAGCTTGGTAGGCTTCCTCGATAATTTCTCTTAATGCAATAGCAGGCATAATAGGATTGGCCAATTTATTGGCGAGAATATAACTCAAAGCATTGCCGAGATTTTGATGTTTTAGGATAGTAGAATGAAAAAAACTGGCGAGCATGGGTTCACACTCTGTCAGTTCCTTTGCTTCTTGGCGTAATAAATTCCAAACTTCAGCAGCCATTTTATTCTCCTTTACGTGCTCGGCCAAGTAGACTTAATGCTACATCTTGAGCATTTTTACCACAGAATAATACTTGATAGATCTGTTCGGTGATGGGCATTTCAATACCTTGTTGCTGTGCGAGTAGATAAGCTTCTTTAGTATTATAAAAACCTTCTACTACTTGGCCTATTTCAGTTAGCGCTTGATCTGTCGTTTTACCTTGACCTAGCATAACGCCAAAACGACGATTACGAGATTGATTATCGGTGCAGGTTAGCACTAAATCACCTAATCCTGACATCCCCATAAAAGTGTTTGGGTTTGCCCCTAATGACTCGCCTAATCGACTAATTTCGGCTAACCCACGAGTGATTAACGCCGTGCGAGCATTTGCTCCAAAGCCCATCCCATCTGACATTCCAGCACCAATCGCAATAACGTTTTTCAGTGCCCCACCAATTTGGACGCCTATCATATCGTGATTAATGTAAACACGAAAGTGCTTACTACAATGAATACGAGCTTGAAATTCCTCAGCAAAGTCTTGATCGTGTGAAGCAAGGGCAATTGCGGTAGGCAAACCTGCAGCTAATTCTTTGGCAAAAGTAGGGCCTGAAAGCACGGCAAGAGGATATTGCGAGCCAAATTTCTCTTCTACAACCTGTTGTAGCAATCGTCCTGTATCGCGCTCTAATCCTTTTGTTGCCCATACGATCCTGTGATGAGGGTGTAAGTGCGGTTGAATTTTGTCAAGTACGTCACCAAAAACATGACTAGGTACAACGATTAATAAATCGCGTGATTTTTTCACCGCACTAGCTAAATTACCTTCAATTTCAAGCGTGCTAGGGAAAGGTATATTCGGTAAAAAGGCTTGGTTGTTGCGTTCTTCATCTAGACGTTGCATATGTTTTAGATCGTGCCCCCAAAGATAGGTGGGAGAATTGTTACGAGAAAAACTAATTGCCAATGCTGTACCGTAAGATCCTGCGCCGATGACGGTAATAGGTGAATTTGAGATGCTGTCGTACATTAATAAGGCTCCCCATCATCAATATAAAGATGAATAATACTCTAGTGTTTTGCACCTTGAGTTTAACTTAGTTAGATTTGACTGGGAATAACTGTTAATTAAAGAAAGTGGGCATTTTGCCCACTTCATTATTGATTAATTAACCTTTTCAGGTGGTTCACTTTGTGCTTGTTCCGTTTGTTGACGCTCTAAATATTCCATAAAGAGCGCATCAAAGTTTACAGGAGAAAGATTTAATGGTGGGAATGTGCCACGGTTTACAAGGCTTGCAATTAATTCTCGCGCATAAGGGAAAAGCATATTTGGGCATTGTGAGGTTAAGCAATGGGCAAGTTGAACGCCTTCAAGACCACTCACAGTAAATACGCCTGCTTGTTTTACTTCACAAATAAATGCGACATCTCCGCTTTCTTCAAGGGTGGTTTCGGTGGAAATGTTTAAACAAATTTCATAAAGATCTTCACCTAATTCAACCACTTCTGTGTTTAAGTCAAAAGAAAGCTGAGGTTTCCACTCTTGTTGGAAAATATGTGGAAGATTTGGTGCCTCAAAAGACACATCTTTAATATAGATGCGCTGAATTTGTAATACGGCTTCTGTTGCTTGTGCTTCTGTTGCAACTTCTTGATTTTGCTCAGTCATTTTCTATTCCTCTGTGAGTTATTTATCTTTTTTCACTAATGGTAAATTCGCTGAACGCCAACCAGCGATACCTTCTTTTAATATGTACACGTTGTTAAATCCTTGTTTAACTAATAGATCTGCAGATGCTCCTGCAGTCATACCTGTTGCACAAACCAATACCAGAGGTGTTTCTTTATGATGCTCAATTTTACCGATATTTTGGTTTTTAATCTCACTCGGTAATAAATGGACGCTGTGGATAATATGTCCACGATCAAATTCGTCAAGGGTTCGCACATCAATTACGACAGCATCTTGATTATTAATTAGGCTAACTAATTGTGAGTTATCAATAGTTTTTACTTTTGATGTGATGGCTTTGAAATAGGTGTAAATTACCATAACAAATACTGCGATCCAAGCAATAACCATTAATGTATGATGTTTGACAAACTCGGTTGCCATAGGAATAAATTCTTGCATTTTACTCTCTGTTTTTAATTTAAAGGGCCAAATCTAAATTGGAAGCTAAGTATAACCGCACTTTATTCATCTTTCAAAGAAAGTCTGCTAAATTTCTAGTTTGTAATGATGGTATTTATTTTAAATCAATCAATAGATAAAAACAGTTATATCTTATATAGCGATTATTCTAGTTTATTGCTATTATTATTTCCCTATTCAATAAGAGGTTATTTTCTTTTTTTATCATCTATTTTCTTTTTTAAAGAGAAATATAGGTGAGACATACTTTTATAAGAGGTTAGATTATGTTTTTTATCCAATTTGCCATTGTTTTAGTGTGCATTTTGATTGGTGCCCGTATTGGTGGTATCGGTTTAGGGGTAATGGGGGGCGTAGGGCTTGCCATTCTCTCTTTCGGTTTTGGTTTACAACCAGCAGGTTTGCCAATTGATGTAATGTTTATGATTATGGCGGTAGTTTCTGCCGCTGCAGCAATGCAAGCTGCAGGTGGACTAGATTATATGATCAAAATTGCTACCAACATTTTGCGTAAACACCCCAAATATATCACCTTTATTGCACCAGCGGTAACGTGGACATTTACCGTATTAGCAGGCACAGGTCACGTTGCTTACTCTGTATTGCCTGTCATTGCTGAAGTAAGTCGCCACAATGGTGTGCGTCCTGAGCGCCCACTTTCAATGGCAGTAATTGCTTCACAATTTGCAATTGTTGCCAGCCCAATTGCGGCGGCAGTAGTTGCTGTGGTGGCTTTCTTAGAGCCTCAAGGTATTCATCTCGGCGATGTGTTAATGGTAACAATACCATCAACCATCTTAGGCTTAGCTTTTGCTTGTGTATTTGTCAATAAAATGGGTAAAGAATTAAAAGATGACCCAAATTATCAACGCTTATTACAAGATCCAGACTATGTAAAAGAAAATCATACAGACGTAACTCCAGACAATATTCAATTAAAACCAACTGCGAAATTGTCTGTAGGATTATTCCTGTTTGGTGCCTTACTTGTGGTGTTAATGGGGGCGTTCCCAAGCTTACGCCCAGCCTTTGATGGTAAAGCCATGGGAATGGCACACACTATTGAAATCGTAATGCTTACGGTGGGGGCATTAATCATCTTAACTTGTAAGCCAAACGGCAACGCCATTACACAGGGATCAGTATTTCACGCGGGTATGCGTGCGGTAATCGCAATTTTCGGTATTGCATGGTTAGGCGATACCTTAATGCAAGCTCATATAGCTGAAGTAAAGGAAAGTGTAAAAGTTCTTGTCGAAACAGCACCTTGGACGTTTGCAATCGCATTATTTTTACTGTCTGTTTTAGTAAATAGCCAAGGGGCGACCGTTGCAACTTTATTCCCTCTCGGTATTGCATTGGGCATTCCCGCTCCAGTGTTAATCGGGGTATTTGTGGCCGTAAATGGTTACTTCTTCATTCCAAACTACGGTCCAATCATTGCTTCCATTGATTTTGATACTACCGGCACAACACGCATTGGTAAATTTATCTTTAACCACAGCTTTATGTTGCCAGGCTTATTGAGTATGGCGTTCAGCCTTGCCTTTGGCTTATTATTCGCCAATATTCTGCTGTAATTTTTACCGCACTTTATCTCTCAACTGGGGGCATTGCTCCCAGTTTTTTTATGCCTGCATTCTTATATAAAAAGTTAGCTATGGCATTCCTAGCCAAACTTCCGCATAATATTGCTACCGGATAGAACAAAAGGAAAATAACAATGACTATTTCAAAACAACAAATTCTTGATGCTTACCATTTCCGCCACGCGTGCAAACAATATGATCCCAGCAAGAAAATCAGTGATGAAGATTTTCGTTTTATCCTTGAAACCGCCCGTCTTTCACCGAGCTCATTCGGTTTTGAGCCGTGGAAATTCTTAGTCATTGAAAATCAGCATATTAAAGAATTAATTCGTGATAACGCTTGGGGTGCGAAAGATAAGATTATGGATTGTAGCCATTTTGTAGTGATTTTGGTTCGCCAACCACAAACCCTTTTAGCTGATGGCGAATACGTTCCGCATATTATGCGTGATGTGCATCATATCCCTGAAGATGCACTCAAACTGCGTCAAGGTTTCTACCGCAACTTCACCGAAAAAGATTTTGCCCTAACTGAAAACCCTGTGGCGTTTTACAACTGGGCGTGCCGCCAAAGTTATATCGCATTGGGCAATATGCTCACCAGCGCTGCAATGATCGGCATTGACAGCACACCGATTGAAGGCTTCCCACTGGAAAAAATGAATGATTTATTGGTGGCAGAAGGCTTATACAACTCAGACGAATACAAACTCAGCGTAATGGCAGCCTTTGGCTACCGCCTAAACGAACCAAGAGAAAAAACACGTCAAGCCTTTGATAACGTGGTGGAATGGGTGAAGTAAAAATCCCCAAAAATCGCACCGCACTTTAGGTTTCGCAAAGACAAAGTGCAGTGTAAATTTCTCAACTTTTATTTTCTAAAAAATCTCGGAACAATTATGTTAATTTCATTTATCCTTATCGCACTATGCGCCGGTGTTGCCCTTGCCACGCAAGCCGCCATTAACAGCCAACTTGCCGGTTCATTAATGGGGCAACCTGTTGTTGCCGCCTTAATTTCCTTCGCAACAGGAACATTACTGCTCTTTTTCATCTGCTGGTGGAAAGCCGATCTTTTCACGGCTTTGCAACAAGTGCCAAAACAACCGTTATGGAAACTGATTGGTGGGCCTCTTGGTGCATTAGTGGTATTTACTACTATCTTTCTTGCACCGAAAATGGGCGTAACTAATATGCTATTTTTTATTATTGTAGGGCAACTTATCGCCGCTGCAATCATTGACCATTTTGGTTTAATCGGAATGGCTATTCGTCCAATTCAAATCTGGCAACTCATTGGCTTTGTATTTATGGGATTAGGTTTAGTACTGTTTTTCTTTGGTAAGAGATTATTTGGTTAGATTTTAATGCCTTTTTTATGTTAGAAAGAGTAGCTGAACCTTGCTTAAGCTTCTATTTATAGCGGACCTAAGTCCGCTCTAGCGTTATAGCAGAAATATTACAAAATCATCTTCACCAATTTATCCGCGTTAATGCGGGCGAATTTTTTCAGGAGCTTTTGTACAGATTCTGGGTATTGTGAGAGTTCGTCCAGTTCCGTGTAGTGTTTTAGCAGGGTGGTGTGTTGGCGGATACGGCCTAACTCTTGTTGCACTTGCGGTTGCAGTTGTTGGATTGGGTCTTGAATGAGCAAGCCATTTTCTGCATCTAAACGCCAAGCGCGTGGGTTGAGATTGTTGCCTGTTAATAAAATATGGCTATCATCCACCCACACGCCTTTTAGGTGATAGCTGTTATCGCCGTCTTTCCAAGTGCGAATGACAAGCTGACCTTGATTAATTTGGGGTTCAAATTTTTGGCTGAAACGGCGTAAATTACTTTCATATAAATAAGGTAGTGCACCTACCATTTTGAAAGGTTGTGAAGGGGGTATGTAAAAATCGTTGGCGGTTTTGTCGCCCACGATAATTTCAATATGCTTGCCTTTTTGTAATAAACGGCGGATTTTTTGTTGTAATGGACGTGGAAAATTAAAATATGGTGTACAGATCACCAATTTTTCTTGCACGATCTGGAAAAGATCTTCAATTGTACGATTAAGCAGGTTTGCACCACCGCCTAAGCCAAAAAGTGGGGTGATTTTTAAGCGAGAATTTTCTTCGTTCCCAAACTTATATTGCCCATCCGCAGCCAAGCCTTTACGGAAAGCGCGAATATGCTGACGAATTTCTTTTGTTTTTGGGCGATTAGAACTATCTAACGGTAGCACCGCTTGATTGCTCAGTAAATACTGCTGCAGGAAATTCACCATTGAATCCGCAAGGGCTGAATGAGTGATTTTGTGATAACGATCGTAACGGTATTTTTCATTTTGTTGCAAATACACATTATTAATGCTCGCCCCACTGTATAACAAGGTATCATCAAAAATAAAGCCTTTAATATGCAACACGCCAAATACTTCGCGCGTATTTACTGGCACACCGAAAAACAAATGGGCGTGTTCACTATATTGATGAATAGCACGTTGTTCGCAGTACCAATCGGCGTTGGTAGCAGATTTTTCTGCGCCAAGCAAATTACGTTGTGCGCGATGCCAATCGACAAAAATTTTCACCTCAAGCTCAGGATTACGTTTTTTGGCGGCAAAAACTTCATTTAAAATTTCTAGCCCCGCTTCATCATTTTGCCAATAAAGTGCGGTGATATAAATGCGTGTTTTTGCTTCACGAATCAGCTGGATAATTTGTTGCTTAAATTCCGCAGGGTGATGAAGAAAATCAATTTGCGATGGTTGTAGTGCCAAACTCGGTAAAGCTTGCAAATTTTCTTCAGCCCTTTTCGTTTTATTTATCAACATCATTTTTTACTCTAATTTTGATAATCCATTTTTTGAGCCTTGTAGTTTACAATATTTACTTCTTAGCTTGGTAGAAAAAAGATATTTTTTCGCTATAATGCATTCAATTTCTTACAAAGTGCGGTGAAAATTCGCCCACTTTTCCCATTTTTATCACAATTTGGCAATATAAAATGAACGCAAAAAAACCGACTTTCCAGCAAGCAGATTCCACCAAACGTTTCAATGAGCGCTATTCTGGCGAAAAACAAGATAAAAAAGCACCGCACTTTTCCCCTCACTCTTCGCGTGGCAAAAAGGACGACAAACGCACTTTCTCGCGTGAAAGAACGCCTACAAAATCCGCTGAAAAAGTGCAACAACGCACAGAATTAATGATGGGAAATGCGCGTGGTACAGCGAATGTGAAAGTGGTGATAAAAAGCACTGGTGTGAAAGAAAAACAGAAAAAAACAGGGCCACTTTCCCCACGTGCGCCAGAAAAAATTAAGAAAAATCGCGCAGAAGAAATGAAAGTGTATGGCGAAAATACTTGCCTTGCGTTATTTACAGAGCGCCCAGAAAGCATTGTTCGCGTGTGGACAACCGTGGAAATGGCGCACCGTGTGGGCGAGTTATTTAGCTATTTAGCGGCGAATAAAAAAGTCTATCACGTTGTCGATAGCAAAGAGCTTGCACTTGTGAGCGGCACAGAACATCATAACGGCATTTGTATGTTGGTGAAAAAGCCACGTCATTTTACGTTGAACGGTTATTTGGATATTCCGCGTGAAAAAGATGCGTTGATCTTACTTGATAATGTGCATAACGCCCATAATATTGGCGGGATCGTGCGAACTTGTGCAGTTTATGGCGTGAAAGGTTTAGTGTTAAGTGAAGCAGATTTGCTAAATTCTGCCGCAGCAATGCGTGTGGCAGAAGGCGGCGTGGAATATGTGCATACTTTGCTTGCCGACAGCAGTGAGTGGGCGTTAGAAAAATTGCGTGAGAAAGGCTATCAAATCATACATTTAAGCCAAAGCAAGCAAGCCAAGCCTTTCGCTCAGCTGAAATTAAGTGATAAAGTGGTCCTTGTTTTAAGCGAAAGTGCGGGTGAAAATTTGGCAAAAAATCACGATGAAGTAGTGAATTTGTCCCTTGCCAATCCGCTGAAAGCGGGCTTGAATGTTGCGGTGGCAGCGGGCGTGCTATTGGCAAAATGGGTGGAGAAAACCCTTTAAATCGTTATAACTGATCAGAATGATGAATTAACACAAAGCGTTCCCACAATTGAGCTTCGCTTTCTTGATGCTCGGGATCGGGCTTAATGCAGTTGGTGATCGGGCAAACTTTTTGGCAAGTTGGGGTATCGTAATGCCCCACACATTCTGTGCAAAGATTGGGGTCAATCACATAAATGTCATCACCCACGGAAATGGCATCATTCGGGCATTCTGGCAAGCACATATCGCAATTTGTGCATTTATCTGTAATTAAAAGTGCCATAATTTCCCCATAAAATGATTGAAAGGGCGAGATTATAAAGAATCGGCAAGGAAAATTAAATAGGCAAAGCAAAATGAACAAGAATAACACGAAAGGACTTTCTTTTTTAGGCACATTAATCATTGCAGGTATTGCATTGATTTGGAATTATTTTCAACCTGCCGAAAAAACGCATAAACCAGAACCTACAGCGCAATCTCAACAAAATCAAGCAAAAACGCCAACGCAACAAAATACACAAGCACCACTTGGTGAGAATTATGATTACATAATGCGCGATGATGCTATTGGGCAAAATAAAAACGCACCGGTGGATTATTATATGCTGGCATTGTCTTGGTCGCCGGGATTTTGCCAAGCGCAAAAAGAACGTTACAACGGAAACTTGCCGCAATCTTTAATGAGCCAATGTGGCACGCAGCAATATGGCTGGGTGATCCACGGCTTATGGCCACAAAATGCCAATGCCCGTTCGGTCAGTGATCATCCTCGCTTTTGCCAAGGTGATTTGCCGATGGTCGATCCTGCGGTAATTAAGCCTTATCTCGCAGAGAGTCCGAGTGCGAATTTATTGCAAGGAGAATGGGAAAAGCACGGTGCTTGCGCTTTCAAAAGTGCCAGCGCTTATTTTGAAAAACAGCAAAATTTATACCGCACTTTTAATTTGCCTGATCGCAATTTGCCGCGTAAAGCATTGTTTACTTGGTTGAAAAAACATAACCCACAACTGAAAGGTGCGTATTTGGGCGCAAGCCATAATGAATTATTTATTTGCTATGATTTGCAGTGGCAAGTGATGGATTGTCCGCACTAGAGGAATTTGGCTCGATTTAGCGTGTTGAAAGATCTATTATTTTTGAGAATGAAAAAAATCCCGCGGATAATTTGATCTAAACCAGTTACAATCTAGCTTGAACTAGGTATAATGCAAGCAGTTCTATTTATTTTTAAACTATATAAAGAGGGTAAATTATGTCAGTAATTAAAATGACCGACCTAGATTTAGCAGGTAAACGTGTATTTATTCGTGCAGACCTGAATGTACCTGTAAAAGATGGTAAAGTAACGTCTGATGCACGTATTCAAGCAACCATTCCAACCTTAAAACTTGCCCTTGAAAAAGGTGCGAAAGTGATGGTTACCTCTCACTTAGGTCGTCCAACAGAAGGCGAATTTAAACCTGAAGATTCCCTCCAGCCGGTGGTCAATTATTTAAAAGACGCAGGTTTTAACGTGCGTTTAGCGCAGGATTATTTAGATGGCGTAGAAGTCAATGATGGTGAAATCGTTGTGCTTGAAAACGTACGTATCAACAAAGGCGAAAAGAAAAACGATCCAGAATTAGGTAAAAAATACGCCGCACTTTGCGATGTCTTTGTGATGGATGCGTTTGGTACCGCACACCGTGCGCAAGCGTCAACCCATGGCGTGGCAGAATTTGCCCCAATCGCTTGTGCAGGCCCATTATTAGCAGCGGAATTAGATGCCTTAGGCAAAGCATTAAAAGAGCCACAACGTCCAATGTTAGCTATTGTAGGTGGTTCAAAAGTATCAACCAAATTAACTGTGTTAGATTCTCTTTCTAAAGTAGCAGATCAACTGATCGTCGGTGGCGGTATTGCCAACACCTTTATCGCTGCAGAAGGCAAAGATGTGGGTAAATCTTTATACGAAGCAGATTTAATCCCTGAAGCGCAACGCTTAGCGAAAGCAACACAAATCCCAGTGCCAACAGATGTGCGTGTAGGCTTAGAATTCTCTGAAACCGCGCCGGCGGTTGAAAAATCTGTTGATGATATTAAAGCGGATGAGTCTATTTTTGATATTGGTGAAAAATCAGCGGAAGAATTAGCGAAAATCATTAGAAGTGCAAAAACCATTCTTTGGAATGGGCCAGTGGGCGTGTTTGAATTCCCTAACTTCCGTAATGGTACAAAAGTAGTGGCAGATGCCATTGTGGAAGCAACACAAAACGGTGCGTTCTCTATAGCGGGAGGTGGTGATACCCTTGCAGCGATCGATTTATTCGGTATCAAAGATAAAATCTCTTACATTTCAACCGGTGGCGGTGCATTCTTAGAATTCGTAGAAGGCAAAGTGTTACCAGCCGTTGAAATTTTAGAAAAACGTGCGAAAAACTAATTAAATGATGTTGGGCGTGGTTAACTAGTGCGCCCTTTTTATACGGAAAACCTCTTAACATAACAATAGGAAACAGAAAAATGGCAAAATTATTAGACATTGTGAAACCAGGTGTTGTGACTGGTGATGATGTTCAAAAAATCTTTAACTATGCAAAAGAGCACAACTTCGCTCTTCCTGCAGTAAACTGTGTGGGTACAGATTCCGTCAATGCTGTATTAGAAACCGCAGCACGTGTTAAAGCACCAGTAATTATTCAATTCTCTAACGGTGGTGCACAATTCTATGCTGGAAAGGGGATTAAACCGACAACTGGTGCTCGTCCTGATGTATTAGGTGCTGTAGCAGGTGCAAAACATGTACATGAATTAGCTGAAGAATATGGTGTACCAGTTATCCTGCATACTGATCATGCTGCAAAAAAATTGTTACCTTGGATTGACGGTTTATTAGATGCTGGTGAAAAACACTTTGCACAGACGGGTAAACCGCTTTTTTCATCTCATATGATCGATCTCTCTGAAGAGCCAATGGAAGAAAATATGGCTATCTGTCGTGAATACCTTGCGCGTATGAGCAAAATGGGAATGACCCTTGAAATTGAAATCGGTATCACAGGTGGTGAAGAAGACGGCGTAGATAACTCTGATGTTGATGAATCTCGTTTATATACCCAACCTGAAGACGTGCTTTACGTTTACGATCAATTAAACCCAGTAAGTCCACGTTTCACCATTGCTGCGGCATTTGGTAACGTGCACGGTGTTTACAAACCAGGTAACGTGAAATTAAAACCTTCAATTTTAGGTGCTTCGCAAGAATTTGTTTCTAAAGAGCGCGGTCTTCCACCAAAATCATTAGATTTCGTTTTCCACGGCGGTTCAGGTTCATCAACTGAAGAAATCCGTGAAGCAATCAGCTACGGCGCAGTGAAAATGAACATTGATACAGATACACAATGGGCAGCTTGGGAAGGTATCTTAAACTTCTATAAAGCCAACGAAGCTTATCTTCAAGGTCAGCTTGGTAACCCAGAGGGTGAAGACGCACCAAACAAAAAATACTACGATCCACGTGTTTGGTTACGCAAATCTGAAGAATCAATGTCTAAACGCTTAGAAAAATCTTTCCAAGATTTAAACTGCGTTGATGTGTTATAAGAAAATATTATGAGAATACTAACCGCACTTTACAGAATTATAAGTGCGGTTATTTTTTTATGTATTCTAGTGATAAGGCTAGTTATTTTTGGCTACATAAGGCAATAAAGTACAGTTGTTTATTTGGATCATTGAAAACCTTGAACATTTTTTTAAATGTTGGGCGGTTTTCTGCTTTTAACGCATTGCGGATAATTTTCGCTGTACCTAATATGCCTTCGTCATAAATCATTCCCGTTGGCGAGAGCAACGTCATATCCCCTGAATAGGTTTCTACGTTGCGGAATCCAGCATCTAAGAAAACGGATTTCCAACCCTGTTTGCTTAATGGTGTAACGGTAACGTTAATGGCATCGCGTAGCTGTTGGATTACTTCTTCCGCATTGTCTGTGGTGAGCATTACATCGTGAGTGAGCAAAAAACCGTTGGGTTTGAGAACGCGATAATATTCGCGAACTGCTTTGATTTTCGCTTCAACAGGCAACATCGTGAGCATTGCTTCATTAATCACAATATCAAAGCTATTATCGGCAAACGGCAATTTCATTGCATTGGCACGTTGAACGTGAATTTTATCTTGTAGCCCTTTTTCAGCGATATTTTTTCTTGCTTTCTCTAAGGCATTTTCATCAAGATCCACGCCTTCGATATGACAGCCGAATTTGCTGGCTAGATCAATGGCGGTTGTGCCCATATTACACGCCACTTCTAACACTTTTTTATTGGCGTTGAAATCGCCGTTAGCAATCAGCCATTCTGTAGCTTTACGACCACCAGGGCGTAAGCGAGTTTTGCCTAATCGAGCAAGAAAATTATGTCCCATTTCTTCTTTTTTCATTCTGACTCCTTATTTCAATACTTGACTCAATATATCAGCTTTTATGATGAAATAAAATTGCCTTTTATGGCTCTACGGATCGATGTGTCCGCCCGTGTCGATAGCCCAATCGGACGCACGCATAGGAACGCGCCTACATTTGCAAACGTTGAGTGAAAAGTGCGGTGCAAAAATGGTGAATGTTACGCCTGTTCAATTTTTTCTTTGTAATGGCGGCGACATACGGAAACGTAGTGATTATTGCCGCCAATTTGAATTTGTGCGCCGTCTTTGACAACTTTGCCTTGATCATTTAAACGCAGTACGAAATTAGCTTTGCGACCACAATGGCAGATAGTTTTTAATTCTTCCAGCTGATCGGCCCAAGCCAGTAAGTATCGGCTGCCTTCAAATAATTCTGCTTGAAAATCCGTGCGCAGGCCATAACACAGTACAGGAATGTGTAATTTATCCACCACATCACTGAGCTGATAAACTTGCTTTTTGGTGAGAAATTGTGCTTCGTCCACCAAAATACAATGTAGTTTTTCTTGTTCAAGATGCAGCACTATTTCGGCAAAAAGATCCGTTTCTTTATGGAATAATTTCGCTTGCTGGCTAATGCCAATGCGCGAAGTCACTTTGCCCACGCCAAAGCGATCATCAATCGCTGCGGTGTAAACCAGCGTATTCATTTGCCGTTCGCGGTAGTTGTAATCCGACTGCAGCAGAGTGGTAGATTTCCCTGCATTCATCGTAGAATAGTAAAAATAAAGTTTAGCCATAGTAATTAGCCATAGTAAAGTGCGGTTATTTTGTTAGCCATTTCCAAATCAAGTAAAACACAAACCCAGTTAGCGGGGGCAATGTGGCGAGCATTAAAATGCCAACGGTTGTGCCTTGCCCTACCCATTGCCCTGCAAGAGTAAGGTAATCCATCACCTGTACGGTAGGGAGTTTGATCAAGGCGAAGGCGATAAGGAGAAGCATAAGAACGCAGCCGATCCCAGCTGCACGCATTGCGTTAGATTGTTGATTTTGCATAAATGATCCTTGTTCTATTTCACTCAGCTTGTTTAATTTCGCCTAGCTTATTTTATTTCGTTTAGTTCAGTCATTGCCCAGCGTGGTTTCACTTCAATTTCTAAGGGAGAGTGTTCACCGTGTTTCAGACGTAAAAAGCCTGTGTAGGCAATCATTGCACCGTTGTCGGTACAAAATTGCGGTTGTGGATAAAACACTTCGCCATTTAGTTGTGCCATTAATTCGCTCAAGGCTTGGCGCAACTGTTGATTAGCACTTACACCGCCTGCGATCACTAAGCGTTTAAAGCCCGTTTCTTTCAAAGCACGACGACATTTAATCACTAAGGTTTCCACTACTGCTTGTTGGAAAGCATAAGCAATATCCGCTTTGGTTTGTTCAGTAAGCGAGCCTTCTTGTTTAATTGCTTGATTGATGGTGTTTGCCGCGAAGGTTTTTAAACCGGAAAAACTGAAATCTAACCCAGGGCGATCAGTCATTGGACGCGGAAAGCTAAAGCGATTTGGCGTGCCTTTTTCCGCTAAGCGTGCTAAGGCTGCGCCGCCAGGGTAGTCTAAACCGAGCAATTTTGCGGTTTTATCGAAAGCTTCGCCTGCTGCATCATCAATGCTTTCACCTAGCACTTCATATTGCCCTACGCGATCTACGCGTACAAGCTGAGTATGCCCACCTGAAACAAGTAAGGCGACAAAAGGAAAGTGCGGTGCATTTTGTTCTAACATTGGCGCGAGCAAATGTCCTTCCATATGGTGAACACCAATAGCGGGTACATTCCACGCATAGGCAAGGGAACGCGCAATGGTTGAGCCTACCAATAATGCGCCCACTAAGCCCGGCCCGCAAGTATAGGCAATGCCGTCAATGTCTTGCGCTGATAAATTGGCTTCTTGCAATGCCGCTTGGATAAGGGGCGCAGTTTTACGAATGTGATCGCGCGAAGCTAATTCTGGCACAACACCACCATAATCGGCGTGTAACGCAATTTGGGTGTAAAGTTGGTTGGCGATAAGCCCATTATTTTCATCATAAATCGCCACACCAGTTTCATCACAAGATGTTTCAATGCCTAAAATTCGCATTTTTTCTCTCTTTTTTATATGGGAAAAACTCGGGTGATTTTACCCTGTTTATTGTATTTTCACCAGTTGGCGATGATTTTTCCTTTTAGAGAGAGGTACAATTTCAACAAAAATTGGATCTTTTCTTTGCTTTTGCTATTAATTTGAATTAAAATTGCGACCCTTATTAATTTAAATAAGCCGTTTATCAAAACGAAACGGTCTAAATTTTGCAAAATATTAATCCATATTGAGGTGATGGCTTATGCCGGTAATTAAAGTTCGTGAAAATGAATCATTTGACGTAGCATTACGTCGTTTCAAACGCGCTTGTGAAAAAGCGGGAATCTTAGCGGAAGTTCGTAGCCGTGAATTTTACGAAAAACCAACAACAATTCGTAAACGTGAAAACGCAACTCGTGCTAAACGCCACGCAAAACGTGTTGCTCGTGAAAATGCACGTAACGTACGTTTATACTAATTAAAAATTTTTTAATTAAACTCGAGTTAAGCAGGCCGTGAAACCTTTTGGAATCACGGTTTTGTTGTTTTTACCTGCGTCATTTCTTATTATCTTAGGTATGTCTTTCAAAATCTGCATTGATTGAAATGAGGGGAAATTATTGTGGCAGGTCATATTCCACGTTCATTTATTGATGATATTCTCGCCAAAACAGATATTATCGAATTGATTAATTCACGGGTGAAGCTGAAAAAGGCTGGGCGCGAATATCAGGCTTGTTGTCCTTTTCATCACGAGAAAACACCTTCCTTTACTGTCAGTCCGAAAAAACAGTTTTACCATTGCTTTGGCTGCCATGCGCACGGTAATGCTATCAGCTTTTTAATGGAATATGAAAAACTGGAATTTATCGAGGCTGTGGAAGAACTGGCGAATCATTTGGGCTTAGAAATTCCTTACGAAAAATCACCGCACTTTGAGAGTAAGGGCAAGCAGCAAGCCAATTATCGTACCAAGAAAGATCTTTACCAGCTAATGCAAGAGATTGCGGCGTTTTATCATCAGCAGCTTTCGCACAATATTCCTGCACAATCCTATGTGCAAAAACGTGGTTTATCCACTGATGTGATTGAACGTTTTCAAATCGGCTTTTCGCCGAATCAGTTTAATGGCGTGTTAAATCAGTTTGGTCGCAGTCAAGAAGAGCGGCAAAAATTGTTTGATGTGGGAATGTTATCGCGTAATGAAAAGCAAGATGTTTACGATCGTTTTCGCAATCGTCTTATGTTTCCTATTCGTGATCGCCGTGGGCGAACCATTGCTTTTGGTGGACGGGTGCTGGGTGATGAAAAACCGAAATATCTGAATTCACCAGAAAGTATGACCTACCACAAAGGTAATGAGCTTTATGGTTTGTTTGAAGCATTACAAGTAAATGACAGTCCTGAAATGTTACTCGTGGTGGAAGGCTATATGGACGTTGTGGCGCTGGCTCAATTTGGCGTGGATTATGCTGTGGCGTCATTGGGTACAGCCACAACACCGGAGCAAATTCAGCTTGCGTTTCGTTCCACTGAACAACTGATTTGTTGTTACGATGCGGACCGTGCAGGGCGTGATGCAGCGTGGCGTGCGTTGGAAAATGCACTGCCTTTTTTAGAAGATGGGCGACAAATTAAGTTTATTTTTCTGCCAGATGGGGAAGACCCCGATACCTTTATTCGCCAATATGGCAAAGAAGGATTTGAGGACTATATTCGTCAGGCACAGCCATTAAGCGATTTTCTGTTTTCTACCCTAAGTTCGCAGGTGGATTTTTCGAGTAAAGAAGGCAAAGGAAAACTAGCCGCTCTTGCTGTGCCATTGATTAACCGCATTCCGGGCCAATTGCTGCGTTTATCATTGCGTCAGCTTTTAGCACAAAAATTGGGCATTTTTAATGAATCACAGATAGAGCATTTAATCCCTGCACAAAAAGAAAATAGTTCATCATTGCCTAAACAAAATGTGGTGAAACGTACGCCAATGCGGGTATTGATTGCATTGTTGTTACAAAATCCCGAATTGATCCAAATTGTGCCAGAAAATTTAAGCGTTTTATCAGTCCTGAAGGAAGCTGGGCTAGATTTATTTGAAAAAATCACCGCACTTTGTCGTGAGCGTGTGGGCATTACCACCGCACAAATTTTGGAACATTATCGTGATACGGAACATTTTCGCCCCCTTGAAATTCTTGCCGTGTGGGATCATTTAGTCGATGAGGATAAAATCGAAGAAACATTTCGTGAAACCTTACGTTATTTTTATTTGCAGCTGATGGATAAAAATATCGAAACGCTGATTGCAAAAGAGCGCACAGAAGGTCTAAATGAGCAAGAAAGGCAGGTGCTTGCTCAATTATTATTGAAAAAACAGCAAAATAAATAGTTAATCCAACATAAGGGTGATAAAATTGAAGTCATTTTATCTCCCACAATTACACATCGAGGCGGATATATAATATGGATATGGAGCAAAATCCACAATCTCAATTAGAATTGCTAATCGCACAAGGTAAAGAGCAAGGTTATCTCACCTATGCTGAAGTGAATGACCATTTGCCAGAATCTGTGGATGAGGAGCAAATCGACAACATTATTCAAATGATTAATGATATGGGTATCCAAGTGCTAGATGTAGCACCGGATGCTGATGATTTGATGCTGAATGAAAATATCACCGATGAAGATGCGGTAGAAGAAGCTACACAAGTGTTATCTAGCGTAGAGGCTGAATTAGGACGAACCACTGATCCCGTGCGGATGTATATGCGCGAGATGGGTAGTGTAGAGCTTTTAACGCGTGAAGGCGAAATTGACATTGCTAAACGTATTGAAGAAGGTATTAATGAAGTTCAAACAGCAGTGGCAGCTTATCCTGAAGCATTAAATGACTTATTAGCAAAGTATGCCCTTGTGGAAGCTGGAGGGATGCGTTTAGCCGATTTGATTACTGGTTTTGTAGATCCTAATGAAGTCGTCGAAGCGACGACGGAAGAAGATGATGAAGTACATCTTGTAGATGATGAAGACGAAGAAGCGGTTAAATCAGAGATTATCGTAGAAGAGGATGAAGATGAAGAAGATGACGATAGTAGTTCTTCTGATGATAGTGATTCTGATAACAGCATCGATCCGGAAATGGCTCGTGAAAGGTTTGCAGCATTAAAAGCACAGCATAAGAAAACGTTAGATACAATTGCGAAGCATGGACGTCATAAAAAAGTCGCACGTGATCAAATTCAAATTTTAGCAGAAGTGTTTACTCAATTCCGCCTAGTGCCGAAACAATTCGATGAGATTGTCCTGTCTATGCGTAATATGATGAAGCGTGTGCGTCATCAAGAACGTCGAATTCAAAAAATGGCTGTAGATAATGCAAAAATGCCAAAAGGCACTTTTCAGAAAGAATTTATCGGGCATGAGACTAAAGATGTATGGTTGCAAAAGGCACTAAATGCAGGTAAATCTTGGTCAGAAAGATTAGCGCAATATGAAGAGCAAATTCGTCAATCGATTGATAATCTTGTCGTTATTGAGCAAGATACGGGACTGACAATTAGTCAAATTAGAGATATTTGCGATGCGGTTTCACAAGGTGAATTAAAAGCTCGTCGTGCGAAAAAAGAAATGGTTGAAGCGAACTTACGTTTGGTCATCTCTATTGCGAAAAAATATACCAACCGTGGTTTACAATTCTTGGATCTTATTCAAGAAGGCAACATTGGCTTGATGAAAGCGGTAGATAAATTTGAATATCGCCGTGGTTATAAATTTTCTACTTATGCCACTTGGTGGATTCGCCAGGCTATTACGCGCTCCATTGCCGATCAAGCCAGAACCATTCGTATCCCTGTTCATATGATTGAAACGATCAATAAATTGAACCGCATTTCCCGTCAAATGTTGCAAGAAATGGGGCGTGAGGCGTCACCAGAAGAATTAGCAGAAAGAATGGGAATGCCGGAAGATAAAATCCGCAAAGTGCTAAAAATTGCTAAAGAGCCAATCTCGATGGAAACGCCTATTGGTGATGATGATGACTCTCATTTAGGGGATTTTATTGAAGATAGCACGTTAGAGTTGCCATTGGACTCCGCCACTGCACAAAGCCTTAAAGCTGCTACACACGAAGTGCTAGAAGGCTTAACGCCAAGAGAGGCAAAAGTGCTAAGAATGCGTTTTGGCATTGATATGAACACGGACCATACGCTTGAAGAAGTTGGGAAGCAATTTGATGTAACACGTGAGCGTATTCGTCAAATTGAAGCCAAAGCCTTGCGAAAGTTACGCCATCCAAGTCGTTCAGAGACTTTGCGTAGTTTTTTGGATGAATAAGTATCTGTTTAAACTTAAAATAAAAGGGTTGCACAATAAGCAACCCTTTTTATTGAGTGTAAATATTCTATTTTTAAAACAAGTTTAAATTTTTGATTCCTTCTACAATAATTTCAACGCCGAGTGACATCAAAATTAACCCCATAATACGGGTGATAACGTTTGAGCCTGTTTTACCTAATTTCTTAATCAGCGGTTCAGAGTAGCGTAGTAGGATATAACAGCATAGCCCAAAGAGAGCAATGGTCAGAGATGTATAAACATAGTCCATTAGTGTGTTTTGATTTGAACCAAACACGATGGTTGCACTGATTGAGCCAGGACCGGCCATAATCGGCATTGCTAGTGGCACAACGGCGATGTTGTTGTAATCGTCAAAGTTTTCTGCTTTTTCTTCTTTATTGATTTTATGATCACCGATTTTACCGTTAATCATTGTGAGAGCAATCATTGCCACCAAGATCCCTCCCGCAATGCGGAAAGAGTTAATGGAAATGTGAAAGGCTTCTAAAATCATATTGCCAAAGAAGAAACTGACCAACAAAATCACAGTTACAGAAAAGCAAGTAATCAGTCCTGTGCGATTTTGTTGAGTGGGTGTTTGGTCAGTCGTCATTGAATAAAAAATCGGAATAACCCCAATCGGGTTTACCAAGGCAATAAGACTGACAAAAAATTGAATATAAATTGCGAGATCCATAAATAGAATGAAATAGTGGAAATAGGATCGTTATTATAGGATTGATTGAGCAAATCAACAAGGAAAGTGCGGGGGTTTTTGGTTAAGAAAATGCTCAAGCTGAAACCAAAATAACGCCCCTGAATAGTAGGGGCGATCACAGAAAGGAAGAAGCGGATTACCAGCCTTTAACTACACCGTCTTTGAAGTATTTTACTGCTTCTTGATACACTTCATCAGTTTGGTAAGCTTTCACGAAGTTTTTCACGGCATCGCTATCTTTGTTGTCTTCACGTGCAACAATAATGTTTACATAAGGGGAATCTTTATCTTCCACAAATACGCCGTGTTCTTCAGTATTTAAGCCCACTTGACTAGCATAAGTATTGTTCACAACAGCTAGATCCACATCATCTAACGCACGTGCCGCCACTGAAGTATCTACTTCTTTAATTTGCAGATGTTTCGGATTTTCTACGATATCCAAAGATGTTGCGAATAGGTTAGTGTTATCTTTTAATTTAATTAATCCTTGTTTTTCTAATAAAATTAATGCACGCGCAAGGTTACTTGGATCATTTGGTACAGCGATGATCGCACCATCTTTTAACTCGCTAATGTTTTTAATTTTTTTCGAATAACCGGCTAATGGATAAACAAAAGTGTTACCCACAATGACAAGATTTTTATAGCCGTGCTCTTGTGAATCTTTATCAAGATAAGGTTTGTGTTGCATTGCGTTAAGATCTAAATCGCCGTTGCTTACTGCTGGATTTGGTAATGAGTATTCATTAAACTCAACGAATTCTACATCTAAACCATATTTTTCTTTGGCTACTTTCGCTGCAATTTCAGCTACCTGATGTTCAGGGCCTGACATTACGCCAACTTTAATTTTTTGTGTAGTAGGTTGTGCAGCAGCGGTTTCTGTTTTCTTGTCATCTTTACAAGCAGTTAGCGCTAAAACTGATGAAAGTGCTGCGACAGTGAATAATTTTTTGAAGTTCATTTTTACTTTCCTTTTTAGTGAGTTAAGTTGATATTGAGATTAACGATGATCGAAATGATTCGCTAATTTATTACCGTATTTTTCGCATAACATTACGATAAGTACGATGATAATAGTAGACACCCAAAGTACATAAGGCATATTGCGGTGCAATCCAAAAGAAATTGCGGTGTTACCTAAACCACCACCGCCCACAGCACCGGCCATTGCGGAATAACCAATAAGTGTAACTAAGGTGAGCGTCATTGCTTTAATTAGAATTGGCAAGGCTTCAGGTAAATAAAAGCGTGTTACCAACTGCCAAACGTTTGTTCCCATTGCTTTGGCGGTTTCCGTTAAACCAGTTGGAATATCGCCTAAGGCATTGACTGTTAAACGTGCATAAAATGGTAATGCCGCAACACTTAATGGAATAATCGCCGCGGTTGTGCCTAAGGTTGTACCAACTAAGAAACGCGTGATAGGCATTAAATCGAATAATAAAATAATGAATGGAATAGAACGTCCTACGTTAATAATCACTTCTAAAGTGCGGTTCAATTTTTTGTTATTTAGGGTTTGTCCTTCTTTGGTTAAGAAGGTAATAATGCCCAGTGGTAAGCCAAATAGCACGGCAAAAAATGTTGCCACAAGGCTCATATAAACCGTTTCAAATGAGCTATTAGCGATAAGCTGCCAAACTTGTGGAGTAAGCTGGCGTGAAAACTCTGCACTAAATTCAGTCCACATAACCTAATACCTCCACACGAACATTATTTTCCATTAGATAAACCTTAGCTTGCGTAATTGCATCTTCATTACCCGCTACTTCAGCAATAGTAAAACCAAATTTCACGCCACCAGCATAATCGATTTGCGAGGTTAAAATACTTAAATCTACCCCAAAACGTTTAGAGGCTTGAGAAAGCAGCGGGGCATCTACAGAGCGTCCGGTAAATTCAAATTTAATAATAGGCCAAGCGTTTGGATGTTTTGGTGTTGGTGATAATTTTTGCAAATATTCGTCGGGTAAATTAATATGAAAAGTTGAACTAATAAATTGCTGTGCCAATTCCGTTTTAGGATTAGAAAAAATCTCACTCACAGATCCCTGCTCAACTAATTGTCCTTTATCAATGACAGCAACTTGATCACAAATACGTTTTACCACGTCCATTTCGTGCGTAATTAATAAAATAGTAATACCTAAAGTGCGGTTGATTTCTTTTAATAATTTTAAAATCGCTTGCGTAGTGGCGGGATCTAAGGCACTGGTTGCTTCATCACAGAGTAATACTTTCGGATCACTCGCCAGAGCACGGGCAATTGCAACACGTTGTTTTTGTCCACCTGAAAGATTAGCCGGATAGACATCGCGCTTTTCATTTAAGCCAACTAAGGAAAGTAGCGCCTCCACCTTTTGTTTGATGTTGGCTGTGCTTTCACCGGTTAATTCTAATGGCAAAGCAATATTGCCATAGACAGTGCGAGAACTGAGCAAATTGAAATGTTGGAAAATCATACCAATATTACGGCGCTCTTGAATGAGCTGGCTGTCGGATAAATGGGTTAATTCTTTACCATCTACAATTACTGAGCCACTGGTTGGGCGCTCCAACAAGTTTACACAACGGATAAGCGTGCTTTTCCCAGCGCCAGATGCGCCAATCACGCCACAAATTTGCCCTTTAGGAACCTGAAGATTGACATTATCAAGTGCGGTAATTTTTTTATCCGCAATGTCAAAAATTTTACTAAGGTTTTCTAGCTTAATCATATAAGCCCTTTCAAAATGCTTAAATTTAAGTTTTTCCGTATTTTAGACGTCTAGATTGCTATGTCAATATTTATTCATAACATTTTTAGAATGTTAAGCTATTAGTTAGAACAAAATTAAGTCATAATGGCACAAATAAGGATAGAGATAAATAAGGATCAGAATGTGAATAAAGCGATTTTTCTAGATCGAGATGGTACGATCAACATTGATCACGGCTATGTACATCAAATTGATGATTTCCAATTTATCGAGGGTAGCATTGAAGCATTACAGCAATTAAAAGTAATGGGCTATTTATTGGTGCTGGTAACTAATCAGTCAGGTATTGCGCGCGGTTATTTTTCTGAGCAACAATTCCTACAACTCACAGAATGGATGGATTGGTCGCTGGCTGATCGCGGTGTGGATTTTGATGGCATCTATTATTGTCCGCATCACCCAGACGGTAAAGGCGAATATAAAGAAGATTGCGATTGTCGTAAGCCAAAGTCAGGAATGTTATTACAAGCAATTAAAGAATTGAATATTGATCCCGCGCAGTCTTTTATAGTGGGAGATAAAAAAGAAGATATGCAAGCTGGTAAAAGGGCTGGCGTAAAAACCTGTGTCTTGGTGCGAACAGGAAAAACAGTAACCGAAGAAAGTGAGAAATCCGCAGACATTGTGATAAATAGCGTGGCAGACTTGCCAGGACTAATAAAGAAACTTAAGAAATAATAAAGTGCGGTGAAAATTTTGCTAATTTTCCACCGCGCTTAGCCTAATAAATCATCGGTGTGATTTTAAAATAATCAGTTGCAATGATTTTTCGCATTATTTGCAATTTTTTTGCAAAAAAAGGCTTGCAAAGATTTCGTAGATGTCTATAATACGCGGCAGACAACGACGCGACGTTGTAAAAGTAGACTGATACAAATCGCGTCGTTGTTTTTTGCTCTTTAACAATCAATCAGACAATCTGTGTGGGCACTTGTTGATACTGTGTAAATTAAAAGATTTATAAACGATAAGTGCTTAACTGAAATTCATAGTGATTTAATGTAATTGAATCATATAGCTTAGTTAGTGTACGAATTGAGAAGATTAAACTGAAGAGTTTGATCATGGCTCAGATTGAACGCTGGCGGCAGGCTTAACACATGCAAGTCGAACGGTAACGGGTTGAAAGCTTGCTTTCGATGCTGACGAGTGGCGGACGGGTGAGTAATGCTTGGGAATCTGGCTTATGGAGGGGGATAACCATTGGAAACGATGGCTAATACCGCATAGAATCGGAAGATTAAAGGGTGGGACTTTTAGCCACCTGCCATGAGATGAGCCCAAGTGGGATTAGGTAGTTGGTGAGGTAAAGGCTTACCAAGCCGTCGATCTCTAGCTGGTCTGAGAGGATGGCCAGCCACACTGGGACTGAGACACGGCCCAGACTCCTACGGGAGGCAGCAGTGGGGAATATTGCGCAATGGGGGAAACCCTGACGCAGCCATGCCGCGTGAATGAAGAAGGCCTTCGGGTTGTAAAGTTCTTTCGGTGGTGAGGAAGGTTGGTGTGTTAATAGCACGCTGATTTGACGTTAGCCACAGAAGAAGCACCGGCTAACTCCGTGCCAGCAGCCGCGGTAATACGGAGGGTGCGAGCGTTAATCGGAATAACTGGGCGTAAAGGGCACGCAGGCGGTGACTTAAGTGAGATGTGAAAGGCCTGGGCTTAACCTAGGAATTGCATTTCAGACTGGGTCGCTAGAGTACTTTAGGGAGGGGTAGAATTCCACGTGTAGCGGTGAAATGCGTAGAGATGTGGAGGAATACCGAAGGCGAAGGCAGCCCCTTGGGAATGTACTGACGCTCATGTGCGAAAGCGTGGGGAGCAAACAGGATTAGATACCCTGGTAGTCCACGCTGTAAACGCTGTCGATTTGGGGATTGGGCTTTAAGCTTGGTGCCCGTAGCTAACGTGATAAATCGACCGCCTGGGGAGTACGGCCGCAAGGTTAAAACTCAAATGAATTGACGGGGGCCCGCACAAGCGGTGGAGCATGTGGTTTAATTCGATGCAACGCGAAGAACCTTACCTACTCTTGACATCCATAGAAGAGCTCAGAGATGAGTTTGTGCCTTCGGGAGCTATGAGACAGGTGCTGCATGGCTGTCGTCAGCTCGTGTTGTGAAATGTTGGGTTAAGTCCCGCAACGAGCGCAACCCTTATCCTTTGTTGCCAGCACTTCGGGTGGGAACTCAAAGGAGACTGCCAGTGATAAACTGGAGGAAGGTGGGGATGACGTCAAGTCATCATGGCCCTTACGAGTAGGGCTACACACGTGCTACAATGGTGCATACAGAGGGAAGCGAGCCTGCGAGGGTAAGCGAATCTCAGAAAGTGCATCTAAGTCCGGATTGGAGTCTGCAACTCGACTCCATGAAGTCGGAATCGCTAGTAATCGCGAATCAGAATGTCGCGGTGAATACGTTCCCGGGCCTTGTACACACCGCCCGTCACACCATGGGAGTGGGTTGTACCAGAAGTAGATAGCTTAACCGCGAGGGGGGCGTTTACCACGGTATGATTCATGACTGGGGTGAAGTCGTAACAAGGTAACCGTAGGGGAACCTGCGGTTGGATCACCTCCTTAACGAAACAGGGAAGATGAGTGCTCACACAGATTGTGATGATTGATGTTAGACAGAATAGCGAAACTGAATGTTGCGTAGAGATTACCTTTACATGTAGTCCCCTTCGTCTAGAGGCCTAGGACATCGCCCTTTCACGGCGGTAACAGGGGTTCGAATCCCCTAGGGGACGCCATTTAAAGCTAATTTTTTAGCGATTTGCTCTTTAACAATGTAAAAACAAGCTGAAAACTGAAGAGACTTTCAAGCTGATGAGATGATGGGATGAGAAGACCATATCTTATTAAGTTGAAAAAGTCTGAGTAGAAGAAGACTTACTTGAACAAAAGCAAGTAAGCGTTCTCAACGAGAATGGATATAGCTTCGGGGAGAGAATCCTTGAGGTTGTATAGTTAAGTGAGAAAGCGTACAGGGCGGATGCCTTGGCAATCAGAGGCGAAGAAGGACGTGCTAATCTGCGAAAAGCGTGGGTGAGTTGATAAGAAGCGTTTAACCCACGATGTCCGAATGGGGAAACCCGATAGGTGAAGAACCTATCATTGTTTACTGAATAAAATAGGTAAACAAGGCGAACCGGGAGAACTGAAACATCTAAGTACCCCGAGGAAAAGAAATCAACCGAGATTCTGTGAGTAGCGGCGAGCGAAAGCGGAGTAGCCAGTAAGTGATAGTCATTGATTTAGGAGAATGAGCTGGGAAGCTCAATCATAGAGGGTGATAATCCCGTATCTAAAAAATTGGTGATGGTACTAAGCTTACGACAAGTAGGGCGGGACACGAGGAATCCTGTTTGAAGATGGGGGGACCATCCTCCAAGGCTAAATACTCCTGATTGACCGATAGTGAACTAGTACTGTGAAGGAAAGGCGAAAAGAACCCCGGTGAGGGGAGTGAAATAGAACCTGAAACCCTGTACGTACAAGCAGTGGGAGCCTGAAAGGGTGACTGCGTACCTTTTGTATAATGGGTCAGCGACTTATATTTTGTAGCGAGGTTAACTGAATAAGGGAGCCGAAGGGAAACCGAGTCTTAACTGGGCGAAGAGTTGCAAGGTATAGACCCGAAACCCGGTGATCTAGCCATGGGCAGGTTGAAGGTTGGGTAACACTAACTGGAGGACCGAACCGACTAATGTTGAAAAATTAGCGGATGACTTGTGGCTGGGGGTGAAAGGCCAATCAAACCGGGAGATAGCTGGTTCTCCCCGAAATCTATTTAGGTAGAGCCTTGTGTGAATACCTTTGGGGGTAGAGCACTGTTTCGGCTAGGGGCCCATCCCGGGTTACCAAACCGATGCAAACTCCGAATACCAAAGAGTAATGCACAGGAGACACACGGCGGGTGCTAACGTCCGTCGTGGAGAGGGAAACAACCCAGACCGCCAGCTAAGGTCCCAAAATCTATATTAAGTGGGAAACGAAGTGGGAAGGCTTAGACAGCTAGGATGTTGGCTTAGAAGCAGCCACCATTTAAAGAAAGCGTAATAGCTCACTAGTCGAGTCGGCCTGCGCGGAAGATGTAACGGGGCTAAAATATAGTACCGAAGCTGCGGCATCAGTAGTAATACTGTTGGGTAGGGGAGCGTTGTGTAAGCGGAAGAAGGTGGTTCGAGAGGATTGCTGGACGTATCACAAGTGCGAATGCTGACATAAGTAACGATAAAACGGGTGAAAAACCCGTTCGCCGGAAGACCAAGGGTTCCTGTCCAACGTTAATCGGGGCAGGGTGAGTCGGCCCCTAAGGCGAGGCTGAAAAGCGTAGTCGATGGGAAACGGGTTAATATTCCCGTACTTGGATAAACTGCGATGTGGGGACGGAGTAGGTTAGGTTAGCGTACTGTTGGAGATGTACGTTTAAGTTGGTAGGTGGGTGAATTAGGCAAATCCGGTTCACTATAAACACTGAGAGATGATGACGAGGCACTAAGGTGCTGAAGTAATTGATACCACACTTCCAGGAAAAGCCACTAAGCTTCAGGTTTATCTAAACCGTACTGAAAACCGACACAGGTGGTCAGGTAGAGAATACTCAGGCGCTTGAGAGAACTCGGGTGAAGGAACTAGGCAAAATAGCACCGTAACTTCGGGAGAAGGTGCGCTGGCGTAGTGTGAAGTTCTATACGGATGGAGCATGAACCAGTCGAAGATACCAGCTGGCTGCAACTGTTTATTAAAAACACAGCACTCTGCAAACACGAAAGTGGACGTATAGGGTGTGATGCCTGCCCGGTGCTGGAAGGTTAATTGATGGTGTAATCGAAAGAGAAGCTCCTGATCGAAGCCCCAGTAAACGGCGGCCGTAACTATAACGGTCCTAAGGTAGCGAAATTCCTTGTCGGGTAAGTTCCGACCTGCACGAATGGCATAATGATGGCCAGGCTGTCTCCACCCGAGACTCAGTGAAATTGAAATCGCCGTGAAGATGCGGTGTACCCGCGGCTAGACGGAAAGACCCCGTGAACCTTTACTATAGCTTGACACTGAACCTTGAATTTTGATGTGTAGGATAGGTGGGAGACTATGAAGCGGTAACGCCAGTTATCGTGGAGTCGTTGTTGAAATACCACCCTTTAACGTTTGATGTTCTAACGAAGCGCCTGAAACGGGTGTTCGGACAGTGTCTGGTGGGTAGTTTGACTGGGGCGGTCTCCTCCCAAAGAGTAACGGAGGAGCACGAAGGTTTGCTAATGACGGTCGGACATCGTCAGGTTAGTGCAATGGTATAAGCAAGCTTAACTGCGAGACAGACAAGTCGAGCAGGTGCGAAAGCAGGTCATAGTGATCCGGTGGTTCTGAATGGAAGGGCCATCGCTCAACGGATAAAAGGTACTCCGGGGATAACAGGCTGATACCGCCCAAGAGTTCATATCGACGGCGGTGTTTGGCACCTCGATGTCGGCTCATCACATCCTGGGGCTGAAGTAGGTCCCAAGGGTATGGCTGTTCGCCATTTAAAGTGGTACGCGAGCTGGGTTTAGAACGTCGTGAGACAGTTCGGTCCCTATCTGCCGTGGGCGTTGGAGAATTGAGAGGGGCTGCTCCTAGTACGAGAGGACCGGAGTGGACGCATCACTGGTGTACCAGTTGTCTCGCCAGAGGCACTGCTGGGTAGCTAAATGCGGAAGAGATAAGTGCTGAAAGCATCTAAGCACGAAACTTGCCTCAAGATGAGTTCTCCCAGTCTATAAGGCTGTAAGGGTTGTTTGAGACTAAGACGTAGATAGGCTGGGTGTGTAAGCGGTGTGAGCCGTTGAGCTAACCGGTACTAATTGCCCGAGAGGCTTAACTATACAACGCTCAAGGGTTTTGGCTTGTTTTTGATTGAGAAGGAAGAGTAAGAATACTTAGTGAGATAACGAAATAATAGAAGTTATGAACTAAGAGAAAGGACTTAAAGAATAGAAAGAATTATCTTGGCGGCGTTAGTGCAGTGGACCCACCTAAATCCATGCCGAACTTAGAAGTGAAACGCTGTAACGCCGATGGTAGTGTGGGATATTCCCATGTGAGAGTAGGGCACCGCCAGGTATTGAATGAAGAAGAACGCCATTGAGGGAACTCAGTGGCGTTTTTTTTATGTGGTTAAAAAGAAATTGATGTAAGTGAATTTAGTCATTTTGGTATCAATCACAGCACACATTTTGCTGAAAATCATCATCACATTAACGGAATTGAGAATTTTTGGAGTCAAGTAAAACGCCATTTACGCAAGTTTAAGGGGATTCCAAAAGCGCATTTTGAGTTTTATTTAAAGGAATGCAAATGGCATTTTAATTGCAGTGACATAAAAATTCAGATTTCCTACTTAAAACAATTGGCTAAAGGGAATTTGGTTTAGTTATAGACCATTTTTTGAAATATGAACCTAAAAATGCACTTTTTGCTCAAGTTCAAGCATATCAAAAATATGGCAAGAAAAATGGTGTTCAACGCTATACATGTACGCATTGCCATAAGACCTTTTCTCTCACTAAACGATTAAATTCTACTCAACTTTGGTATGAATATACCACCAAGAAACAGACTTATCAGCAACTGGCCTAAGCACACCAATGTTCTATTAGAAGCGTCCAAAGGCACATATTGGTAAAGTGCCAAAATCTAGATTAAGACCAGCATCAAATCAGTACTTAAATTTACTTATTGATACCACTTTTTGGTGGTCGAGATCTTGGTGTAATGGTCTTCTTAGATTCATTATCATGACAGGTTGTTTATCACCAAATTGTACGACAGAAAAAGACAGTTATTACAAAGTTGCAATGAGCAAATTGAGAGAAAAGGGCTATATAATTCAATCAATTACTTGTAACGGCATAGGAGATTTATTAAAGGATTTATTCAATCCCCCCACTCAAATGTATCAATTTCATATGGTCGCAATCGTGATGAAAAAGTTGAGGAAAACGCATTAATCGGAGGCTGGAAAAGCGCTAAAAGTATTAGTAAAAAAGTGATTACAACCGTTTTTATCAGCTATTACATTACTGGTATTTAGTACATAAAACCTTCTTGTAAGAACGTTCAGATACCCCGACAGAGAAAGGCTATTATCCCTATAAACATCGTTATGTTCGAAGTGCTTATACAAGTCTAAAACATTATCAAAATTATCTTTTCATCTATGAAAAACAGGAGGCTTTGTGTATTGAAAAATAACAATCGTCTAGAAGGATTATTTAAAGAATTCAAGCAAAAACTTGCTATTCATAACGGCTTAACAAGAGCTCATAACATTATGTTTATAAAGAGTTTTTAAACAAAAAGAGTGGATAAAACCAACGCTTTTGTCTACTATGCCAAATTTCTTAATAGTGTTTGTTGTTTGTTCAGAGATTATCACAGCTATGATGTGTTAGATGTGAATGAATTTAAACATTTTAGAATTGATCATTATACCTATTTAGCAAGGCTAAACACCATTTATCGATGTTTAACTGTATTCCAAAAGTACATTTGGAATTGTACTTTTGGGAATACGAATGGGGTTTTAATGACAGTAACTTAAAATCTAAAATTTTTTAAAACAATCGATTAAGGGATGTTTAGCCTAGTTACCTAGGATAGTCCCTAAATTATTCTTTAGTTAGACAAGGTTGAATTCGATTTATTATTTCTTTTACTAAACGTGCTGGCGCAGCGATAACATTACCTGATGTTAAATAACTATGTCCACCTTCAAGATCGGTTACTAAACACCCAGCTTCGCGGGCGATAAGATCACCTGCTGCAATATCCCAAGCCTTCACGCCCATTTCAAAATAGCCATCAACACGGTTAGCTGCCACATAACACATATCTAATGCTGCTGAACCTGTACGGCGGAAATCGGCCACTTTACTTTCATTGACAAGATTGGCCATCATAGCAAATTGCGTTGGCATTGCAGACATTTTTTTGAATGGGAAACCAGTGGCTAAGATTGTGCCTTGTAATTCACGTCTGGTATTTTCAGCACGCAGGCGAAGTTCGTTGATTTTGGCGCCTTGTCCACGCACAGCAGTGAAAAGCTCATTACGGATAGGATCATAAACGACACCTACTTCGGTTCTGTTTTTCACACGAACAGCGATAGAAACAGAAAAATGCGGTAATCCTTTGATGAAATTTGTCGTGCCATCTAGTGGATCAATCACCCATTGCACATCGCTTTCTTTACCTTCCAACGCACCACTTTCTTCGGTAATAATGGTATGGTCAGGATAGGCTTTTTGGATTACATCAATAATAGCTGCTTCAGAGGCTTTATCAATATTGGTAACAAAATCATTGGCGCTTTTTGCCACCGTTTGAATGTCATCACGGCGTTCATAACCTTTAGCAATAATATTGCCTGCTTTTCGTGCCGCACGAATAGCGATATTTAACATTGGATTCATATTTCCACCAGATTTTAAAGAACATCATTCAAGAGCGGGAATTATAGTGATTTTTTAAGCAAAAAGCGAGAAAAACCCTGTTGGACATGAAAAATTTTCCTATTTCTGACCGCACTTTGTGGGTATTGTGCTAGAATAACCACAATTTATAGTCAGATAATGCAGGATCAAAATGTTAGAAAATATTCGCATTGTACTAGTAGAAACTTCTCATAGCGGTAATATTGGATCAGCGGCACGTGCAATGAAAACAATGGGATTAAGCCAGCTTTATCTCGTTGCGCCAAAGCAAGGTGTTGATGATCAAGCCATTGCGTTAGCAGCAGGTGCTGATGAGGTGGTGAAGAATGCGGTTATCGTGCCAACCTTTGATCAAGCAGTGGCAGATTGTGAGTTCGTTATTGGTACAAGCGCACGCCTGCGCCATTTACAAAGTACCTTGCTTGAACCCCGTGCTTGTGCGGAAAAAACCATAGCCTTTGCTAAACAGCATAACGTCGCCATCGTGTTTGGACGAGAGCGCATTGGGCTAACCAATGAAGAATTGCTGAAATGTCGTTATCATTTAACTATTCCTGCCAATCCAGATTATTCTTCGCTAAATTTAGCGATGGCAGTGCAATTGATATGCTATGAGTTGCGAATGGTATGGCTAGAAGAAAATCAAAAAGATATGGATTTATCTCTTTCATCAATAGAAAACACCTATCCAACAGCACAGGAATTGGAATTCTTTTTTGCCCATACAGAACGTCTTTATCAACAGCTAGGTTTTATTCAAAATCAAGGTGTTATGCAAAAATTAAGACGTCTATATTTGCGCGCTGAAGTGGAAAAAAATGAATTAAATATTCTACGCGGAATGTTAAGTGCGGTGGAAAAAAAGTTAGAATCTTAATGGGGAATAGTTGACTAATTTAGAAGGTTATGTAAGATAACCGCCTAATTGCAAGAAGGAAGTAGAAGATGAAATTAACGTCAAAAGGTCGTTATGCTGTAACTGCGATTTTAGATATTGCATTAAATACTGAAAATGGCCCCGTTAGCTTGGCTGATATTTCAGAAAGGCAGCATATTTCCCTTTCTTATTTAGAACAATTATTCGCAAAATTACGCCGCCACGGTTTAGTGAAAAGTGTGCGTGGTCCTGGTGGTGGTTATCAGCTTGGCCAGCCGAGCAATAAAATTTCGATTGGTATGATCATTGCGGCGGTGAATGAAAATATCACCGTAACCCGTTGTTTAGGACAAGGGGATTGCAAAGGGGGGCAGCAATGTTTAACCCATTCTTTATGGGATGAACTCAGCCAGCGCATTGAAAATTTTTTAAATGAAATTACCTTGGCTGAATTGGTGGAAAAATATTATCAGGAAAAGCCGAAACACCGTCATCATAAAGATTTTGACAACTTGGTCGTGTTAAATGAAAGCGCTTAGTCTTTCGTAGTAAAAAATAAAGCGCGGTGTGAATATGCAGATTTTTAGGAGTGTAGAATGAAATTACCTATTTATTTAGATTATGCGGCAACTTGTCCTGTGGACGAGCGTGTTGCCCAAAAAATGATGGCGTTTCTAACCATTGAAGGTACGTTTGGGAATCCTGCGTCACGTTCTCATAAATTTGGTTGGCAAGCAGAAGAGGCCGTGGATGTAGCACGTAATCACATTGCGGATTTAATCGGTGCGGATAGTCGTGAAATCGTGTTTACTTCAGGTGCAACAGAAGCAGACAACCTTGCAATTAAAGGCGCTGCGCATTTTTATCAAAGCAAAGGCAAGCACATTATCACTTGCAAAACAGAACACAAAGCGGTGCTAGATACTTGTCGTCAATTAGAGCGTGAGGGCTTTGAAGTCACCTACTTAACACCAAAATCAGACGGTTTAATTGACTTAGACGAATTAAAAAATGCGATGCGTGATGACACCATTTTAGTATCCATTATGCACGTTAATAACGAAATTGGTGTAATCCAAGATATTAAAACTATTGGTGATCTTTGCCGTGAGCGCAAAATTATTTTCCACACCGATGCAACGCAAAGCGTCGGTAAATTGCCGATTAATTTAGCGGAATTAAATGTGGACTTACTGTCTATGTCAAGCCATAAACTTTACGGGCCAAAAGGGATTGGTGCGTTATATGTACGCCGTAAACCGCGTGTTCGTTTAGAAGCGATTATTCACGGTGGCGGCCATGAACGTGGTATGCGTTCAGGTACATTGCCTGTTCATCAAATCGTGGGGATGGGGGAAGCCTATCGCATTTGTAAAGAAGAAATGGCGACCGAAATGCCACGCTTAAAAGCATTGCGTGATCGTTTGTACAATGGCTTAAAAGACATTGAAGAAACTTATCTGAATGGTTCAATGGAACACCGTGTGGATAATAACCTAAATATCAGTTTCAACTATGTGGAAGGTGAAAGCTTAATGATGGCGTTGCGTGATATTGCGGTTTCATCAGGCTCAGCTTGTACTTCAGCCAGCCTTGAGCCATCTTATGTATTGCGTGCGTTGGGGCTAAACGATGAGCTGGCACATAGCTCAATCCGTTTTACTGTGGGACGTTATACCACCGAAGAAGAAATTGACTATACCATCAATCTGGTGAAAGGTGCGGTAGAAAAATTAAGAGAATTATCCCCATTATGGGATATGTTCAAAGAAGGCATTGATCTTAACTCAATTGAGTGGACTCACCATTAATTTACTAAAAGGAACAGAAAAATGGCATATAGCGACAAAGTAATCGATCATTATGAGAACCCGCGTAATGTAGGTTCATTCGATAAAAAAGATCCTAGCGTGGGAAGCGGAATGGTGGGGGCACCTGCTTGTGGTGATGTAATGCAGTTACAAATTAAAGTGAATGATGACGGCATTATTGAAGATGCGAAATTCAAAACTTACGGCTGTGGTTCTGCCATTGCATCAAGCTCACTTATTACTGAATGGGTGAAAGGTAAATCTCTTGATGAAGCACAAGCTATCAAAAATAGCCAAATTGCGGAAGAATTAGAACTTCCACCAGTAAAAGTGCATTGCTCAATTTTGGCAGAAGATGCCATTAAAGCAGCTATTGCAGATTACAAAGCAAAACGCGACGAATAATTTAAGCAAATAAAAGTGCGGTGAAATTTAACTGCACTTTTCATTATTTTGTGGAGAACCTTATGAGCGTAACATTAACCGAAAGTGCAGCAAATCGCGTCAAAACCTTCCTTGCTAATCGTGGCAAAGGCATTGGGTTACGCTTAGGTATTAAAACCTCAGGCTGTTCAGGCTTGGCTTATGTGCTTGAATTTGTGGATACCTTAAACGACGATGATCAAGTCTTTGAAGATCACGGAGTGAAAGTGATCGTGGATACCAAAAGTTTGGTGTATCTCAACGGCACACAACTTGATTTTGTCAAAGAAGGCTTAAACGAAGGGTTCAAATTCACTAATCCTAACGTGAAAGATGAATGTGGCTGCGGTGAAAGTTTTAACGTTTAATAGGAACAGCAATGACCAATCCTTTTGCATTGTTTGATTTGCCGCTGGCATTTTCACTTGATCTTGATCTCTTGAATACCCGTTATTTGGCATTGCAAAAATCCCTACATCCAGATAATTTTGCACATCGTTCAACGCAAGAACAGCGTTTAGCAATGCAAAAATCGGCAGAAGTGAATGATGCCTTGCAAATATTAAAAGATCCTATTTCCCGTGCCGATAGCATTATCGCCTTGCATTTAGGTAGCCAAAATGTGGAAGAAAAAACCAGCCAAGATATGGCATTTTTAATGCAACAAATGCAATGGCGCGAAGCGCTTGAAGACATTGAACAGCAGAAAGACAGCGATGTACTAATGCAGTTTTCAGATCAAATTAGCGTACAACGGCAGGAAATTTTAAGTCAATTAAACAGCGCACTTTCCACACAAGATTGGGTAACTGCACAAATGCTGACGGATCGTTTACGTTTTATCAAAAAACTGTTACTTGAAGTTGAACGCATTGAAGACAACTTAATGGATTTTTAAAGAGAATAACAATGGCTTTATTACAAATTGCGGAACCGGGGCAAAACAGTGCACCGCACCAACATAAATTAGCGGTGGGTATTGATCTTGGTACAACCAATTCCCTTGTTGCGAGCGTGCGCAGTGGAATGGCAGAAATTTTATTGGACGAAAAAGAGCGCGTATTAACGCCTTCAATTGTTAATTTTTCAGCCAACCAGCCCGTGCTTGTGGGGGATGAGGCTGGGGAATTAGCCAGTCTTGATCCGCAAAATACCATTATTTCTGTTAAGCGTTTAATCGGGCGTTCATTGGCGGACGTGCAGAATCGCTACCCGAATTTGCCTTATCGTTTTCAGCAAAGTGAAAATGGTTTGCCTTTATTTGAAACCGCGCAAGGCGTGCGTAGCCCTATTGAAGTTTCAAGCGAAATTCTGAAAAAATTGACCGCACTTGCAGAAAAACGTCTAGGCGGGGAATTACAAGGGGCGGTGATTACTGTGCCAGCTTATTTTGATGACGCACAACGCCAAAGCACCAAAGATGCAGCGAAATTGGCAGGGTTAAACGTATTACGTTTACTCAACGAACCTACGGCTGCGGCGATTGCTTATGGCTTAGATAGCGGACAAGAAGGCGTCATTGCGGTTTATGATTTGGGTGGCGGCACCTTTGATATTTCCATTTTGCGTTTATCCAAAGGCGTGTTTGAAGTGCTGGCTACGGGCGGTGATACGGCATTGGGCGGTGATGATTTCGATCATCTCATCGCCGATTGGATCGTGGAACAATCTGGCATTGCACCGAAAAATGATCAACAAACCCGTGAACTTTGGAATTTAGCGAAGCAGGTGAAAACTCATTTGTCTGATGTGCAAAGCAGCCACATTGAATATCAAAATTGGCAAGGTGAACTTAGCCGCGAAAGTTTTAATCAGCTCATTGAGCCTTTGGTGAAACGCTCATTAATGGCGTGTCGCCGTGCATTAAAAGATGCAGGCATTAGCCCGCAAGATGTACGAGAAGTGGTGATGGTGGGCGGTTCAACTCGTGTGCCATTTGTGCGTGAAAAAGTAGGTGAATTTTTCCAACGTGAACCATTAACGTCTATCGATCCTGATAAAGTTGTGGCGCTTGGGGCGGCTATTCAAGCGGATATTTTAGTGGGTAACAAGCCAGATAGCGAAATGCTGCTACTGGACGTGATCCCGCTTTCCTTAGGAATTGAAACAATGGGTGGCTTAGTGGAAAAAATCATTCCACGCAACACTACCATTCCTGTGGCTAGAGCGCAAGAGTTCACTACCTTTAAAGACGGTCAAACCGCAATGAGCGTGCATATTGTACAAGGTGAGCGTGAAATGGTAGCAGATTGCCGATCCCTTGCACGTTTTACCTTGCGTGGTATCCCGCCAATGGCGGCAGGGGCGGCACATATTCGCGTTACTTACCAAGTGGACGCAGACGGTCTTCTGAGCGTAACCGCAATGGAAAAATCCACTGGTGTGCAATCTTCTATTCAAGTGAAGCCTTCTTACGGGCTAACCGATGAAGAAATTGCCACAATGCTGAAAGCCTCAATGGAAAACGCCAAAGAGGACATTCAAGCACGCTTACTTGCTGAACAACGTGTCGAAGCAACACGGGTGATTGAAAGCGTGCATTCTGCTTTGCAACAAGACGAAAGTTTGCTTAATGATGAAGAATTAAGAGCGGTGAAAAATGCGTTAATTTCACTGCAGACATTAGTACAACAACAAGATAGCCTTGCCATTAAACAAGGAATTAAAGCCTTGGATCGTGCCACGCAAGAATTTGCCGCACGCCGTATGGATAAATCAATCAGGACGGCACTTTCAGGGCACTCTATTGATGACGTTGAGAATTTTAAGGAATAGTGATTATGGCTAAAGTGATTTTTTTACCTCATGAAACTTTTTGTCCAGAAGGAATGGTGGTAGATGCCACCGAAGGAGATAATTTATTAGATGTTGCCTTAGAGGCAGGCATTGAAATTGAGCATGCTTGTGATAAATCCTGTGCTTGTACAACCTGCCATGTAATTATTCGCGAAGGCTTTGATAGCTTAAATGAAAGTAGTGAAGCGGAAGACGATATGCTCGATAAGGCTTGGGGCTTAGAAGTCGATAGCCGTTTAAGCTGCCAATGTCAAATTGGTAATGAAGATCTTGTAGTAGAAATTCCAAAATATAGCTTAAACCATGCAAGAGAAGAACATTAATCATAGCTTAAAGCAAAAAACTAACTTAAGGCGGAGTAAAATCCGCCTATCTATTTTATGGCAAAATACGCAGTAGCTTGTTTAAGATCAAATCGATATAACTCATAAAGATTTAGTTTTTGCCTTTTTAATAATGAGCTTAGATAATAGTCAGCATTGTCCTGACCTTGAATAGAAGGAAAAATATGAAAATCCAACAAACCATTAAGCAAAATCATCTCGGTCTGTTATTCCAACAAGGCTCATTTGGGATTGAAAAAGAAAGTCAGCGTGTACACGCAGATGCGGCTATCGTTACCACTGAACACCCTAAGGTTTTTGGCAATCGCTCATATCATCCTTATATTCAGACAGATTTTGCCGAGAGTCAAATAGAACTTATTACCCCTCCACAAAAAACATTGGAAGATAGCTTACGCTGGCTTTCTACTATTCATGAAGTGGTGTTGCGTTCTTTGCCAGAAAATGAATATTTGTTTCCTTTGAGTATGCCGGCAGGTTTACCACCTGAAGAGCAAATTAAAGTGGCGCAGTTAGATAATGCTGAAGATGTAGCTTACCGCGAACATTTAGTGAAATCTTATGGCAAAAATAAGCAGATGGTAAGTGGCATTCACTATAACTTCCAGCTTGATCCTGAATTGGTGCAGACGCTTTTCAAAGCACAGTCAGAATATCAAAGTGCGGTGCAATTTCAGAATGATTTATATCTCAAAATGGCGAAGAATTTCCTTCGTTATCAATGGGTTTTACTTTATTTGCTGGCTGCAACGCCAACAGTGCAAGACAATTATTTCAAACAAGGTAACCCATTAAAAGCAGGGCAATATGTGCGTAGTCTGCGCTCAAGCCAATATGGTTATGTGAATGACCCTGAAATTAAAGTGTCTTTTGATAGTATTGAAAGCTATGTGGAAAGCCTTGAGCATTGGGTAAAAACAGGCAAGCTTATCGCAGAAAAAGAATTTTATTCTAACGTGCGTTTGCGTGGTGCAAAAAAAGCTCGCGAATTACTCAAGAGTGGTATCCAATATTTAGAATTTAGATTGTTCGATCTTAACCCATTTGAACAATATGGCATTTCCCTTGCTGATGCGAAATTTATCCATTATTTCGTCTTATTAATGATTTGGCTTGATGAAACCGTGGATCAAAATGGCGTGGAATTAGGCAAAGCAAGACTGGCTGAAGTGGCATTAGAAAATCCTCTCTCACCAACGCGATATACAGCAGAAGGCGAACAATTATTAAACCAATTATTAGCAATGTTGCAAGATATTCACGCACCGCAAGAAATCAGTGAAATTGTGCAACAAAAATTACAACAGTTTGCTGATCCTACTTTAACCCTTGGTGGACGTTTAGTTCAAGCTATTGAAAAGGCTGGAGATTATCAACGTCTAGGAGCAACCCTTGCACAGCAATACAAAGCCAATGCCTTTGCGCGTTTTTATGCATTGGAAGCCTTCGATAAGATGGAATTATCCACTCAAGCGTTATTGTTTGATTTGATCCAAAAAGGCATTAAAACAGAAATTTTGGACGAGCAGGATCAGTTCCTATGCTTGCAAGTGGGCGATCATATTGAATATGTGAAAAACGGCAATATGACCTCAAAAGACAGCTACATTTCACCATTAATTATGGAAAACAAAGTGGTAACCAAAAAAGTGTTGCATAAAGCAGGCTTTAACGTGCCACAAAGTTTGGAATTTACCTCCGCCGAACAAGCCATTGCGAATTACGGCTTATTTGAAGGGCGCGCCGTGGTGATTAAGCCAAAATCCACCAATTACGGCTTAGGCATCACCATTTTCCAACAGGGTGTTAGCAACCGCGAAGATTTTGCGAAAGCCATTGAAATTGCCTTCCGTGAAGATAAAGAAGTGATGGTGGAAGATTATCTAAGCGGCACGGAATATCGTTTCTTCGTGCTAGGTGATGAAACCCTTGCCGTGTTATTACGCGTGCCAGCCAATGTGGTGGGCGATGGCAAACACAGCGTGGCAGAATTGGTCGCGGCGAAAAACGATCACCCATTGCGTGGCGATGGCAGTCGTACACCATTGAAAAAAATTGCCCTTGGCGATATTGAAAAACTGCAACTCAAAGAGCAAGGCTTAACGGTGGATAGCATTCCTGAAGCAGGACGCATTGTGCAGTTACGCGCAAATTCCAATATCAGCACAGGCGGTGATAGCATTGATATGACCGATGAAATGCACCCGAGCTATAAAGCGCTCGCCGTTGGCATCACCAAGGCAATGGGCGCTGCAGTTTGTGGCGTGGATCTCATTATTCCTGATCTCCACAAGCCCGCTGAGCCAAGTTTACAATCTTGGGGCGTAATCGAAGCCAATTTTAATCCAATGATGATGATGCATATTTTCCCTTACTCAGGAAAATCCCGCCGTCTTACTTTGGACGTGATAAAAATGTTGTTCCCAGAATTATCGTTATAAAAAATGCTCTATTTGAAAGCCCAAGCAAAAGCGTTGGGCTTATTTTTGTTTCTTTTATGAGCGTATTATTTTGTGATTTTTGTAAACTCTGCAAAAAACGTTGGGAAGGTTTTTGCGGTGCATTTTGGATCAAGAATGGTAACAGGTGTGTTGGAAAGCGCTACAAGGGCGAAACACATTGCCATTCGGTGATCGTTGTAAGTTTCTATTTCAGCAAGTTGGAATTTAGCGAGCTCCAAAGGCTGAATACGAATGTAATCTTCGCCTTCTTCCACTTCTGCACCGATTTTGCGTAGCTCGGAGGCCATTGCACTAAGTCGGTCAGTTTCTTTTACACGCCAGTTATAAATGTTACGGATCACTGTTTCTCCATCGGCAAAAAGCGCAGTTGTGGCAATTGTCATCGCAGCATCGGGAATATGGTTCATATCCATATCAATGCCTTTGAGATTGCCTTTTTCCGCTTGAATGAAATCTTCTCCCCACGTGATTTTTGCGCCCATTTTTTCTAGCACATCGGCAAATAAACGATCCCCTTGAATGGAATTTTTACCAATGCCGGTGACTTTCACTTTTCCTTTAATTGCACCTGCTGCAAGGAAATAAGAGGCGGAAGACGCATCGCCCTCCACTAAATAGTGTTTTGGTGAGATGTAACTCTGGTTGCCTTGTACAAAGAACGTGCGGTAGGCATCGTTACGCACGTTGACGCCAAAATCTTTCATCATTGCAAGGGTGATGTCAATATAAGGCTTGGAAACCAGATCTCCGATAATTTCAATTTCCATATCCCCCTCCGCAAGCGGTGCAGCCATTAAAAGTGCGGTCAAAAATTGCGAAGAAATTGAGCCCTCAATTTGCACTTTTCCGCCTTTTAACCCGCTATTTTGAATGGCGATAGGCGGATAGCCTTCATTTTCTAAATAGCTAATATTTGCGCCAACTTGACGTAATGCGTCCACCAAATGTTTAATCGGACGCTCTTTCATTCTTGGTTCACCCGTCAGTACCACTTCCGCAGGTTGCTCGCCTTTTAAGCATAATGCGGCACTCAAAGGACGCATTGCCGTGCCGGCATTGCCTAAATAAAGGGATAAGCCGCTTTGCCATTGGAATGCGCCACCAACGCCTTCGATTTCGCAGACCGATTTATCTTCGGACAGCTGATATTTCACCCCAAGGGCTTGTAGGGCGTTGAGCATATGACGAATATCATCGCTATCGAGCAAATTTCGCACCTGCGTTGTGCCTTTGGCAAGCGCGGCTAATAACAAGGCACGATTGGATAAACTTTTTGAACCAGGGAGATTTATTTCTCCTTCCACAAATGAAATAGGTTGTAGCGTTAATTTTTCCATATTCCCTTTAGCCCTTATTTAATACATTCAAAAGTGCGGTGAAAAATTTATCATTTTCTTCTGGCAGACCAATACTCACGCGCAAATGATTCGGCATTCCATAACCTGCGATTGGACGCACAATCACGCCCTCTCGCAATAATTGTTCATAAATAGGCTGCGCTGAGCGTTTAAAATTAATGGTGATGAAATTGCCTTTGGACGGAATATATTCCAACTGATGTTGCTGGCAAAATTGTTCATAGCGTTGCATTTCAGTGCGGTTGTTTTCAGCCACTTTTTCTACGAAAGCATCATCTTTCAGCACCGCCGCCGCCGCGGAAAGTGCGAGTACGTTACAGTTAAACGGTTGACGCACACGGTTTAATAAATCTGCAATTTCAGGGTTAGACACCGCATAGCCAATGCGTAATCCCGCTAATCCGTAAGCTTTTGAAAGGGAGCGAGAAATAATGAGATTTGGATATTTTTTCGCAAGGGCAAAAGAGTCAATGCGTTCTTCGGGGCGAGTAAATTCTGTATAGGCCTCATCAAGCACCACAATGATATGGGCTGGCACTTGTGCTAAAAATTGTTCAATTTCTTGTTGGGAAAGGAAATTTCCCGTTGGATTATTTGGGTTCGCAATAAAAATGAGCTTAGTTTTGTCATTGATCGCTTGCAAAAAGCCGTTTAAATCGTGTCCCCAGTTCTTGGCGGGAATTTCTCTTGCCACCGCATTAATGGCTTTGGTTACCAATGGATAAACAATGAACGCATATTGCGAATAAATAATTTCATCTTTTTCACTGGCGAAAGTGTGGGCGAATAATTCCAACAAATCGTTTGAGCCATTGCCAAGGGTGATTTGTTCAGACTTCACGCCAAATTTTTCGGCGATTACCGCTTTTAATTCAAAACCATTGGCGTCAGGATAGCGCGTCAAATGGGGTAACTGCGCTTGAATTGCATCAATCGCACTTTGTGGAAAGCCGAAAGGGTTTTCGTTAGAGGCTAATTTCACAATATTTTGCACGCCAAGTTCACGTTCTAATTCTTCAATGGGTTTGCCTGCTTGATAAGGGGAGAGGGATTTCACCCCTTCATTTGCAACATCAATAAATTGCATTTTTATTCCTTGTTTTTACTTGTTGATAAAAAATAAAATTAACGATTTTCGGCGGCAAATTTTTCCATAAACGAAATTAAGGCTTTCACCCCTTCAATTGACATTGCGTTATAAATGGAGGCGCGCATTCCGCCAATGACTTTATGGCCTTTTAAGGCTTGCAAGCCCGCCTCTGCGGCTTCGCTCACAAATTTCATATTAAGTTCATCATTACCTGTGCTAAAGGTCACATTCATTAAAGAGCGGTTGTTTTTTGCCACAGAATTATGATAGAAGTCGCTTTGATCTAAATAATCATAAAGTAATTTGGCTTTTTCTTGATTACGTTTTTCTACCGCCTTTACACCACCACGTTCCAACAAATGTTTGAACACCAAAGAGCACAAATACCACGCAAACGTTGGGGGGGTGTTGATCATCGAATCACTATTGGCTTGCACTTCATAATTCCAAATAGAAGGCGTGGCTTTGCGCGCTTTGCCGATTAAATCTTCACGCACGATCACAATGGTGATCCCAGCAGGCCCAAGATTTTTCTGTGCACCCGCATAAATAATGCCAAACTGGTTAATATCCACTTCGCGCGAAAGAATATTGGAAGACATATCTGCCACTAATACCGCATTGCCCACCTTTGGCACATCAAAAATTTCCACACCACTAATGGTTTCATTCGGGCAATAATGCACATAGTCATATTGATCGGCAATATCGCTGAAATCAAGGCGATTGACTTCTAATTCTGCGCCTTCTGATAAAATATTGATCTCATCAACCTCGCAGAATAAACGGGCTTCTTTGGCTGCTGTCGCCGACCAATGCCCACTGGTTAAATATAACGCCTTGCCTTTCTCGCCAATTAAATTCATCGGCACAGCAGCAAATTGTCCGCGCGCCCCACCTTGTAAAAAGAGAATTTTGTAATTATCAGGAATATGATAAAGCGTGCGAAAATCTTTTTCTGCTTGGATAATCAGTTCCATAAACAGCTTGCCGCGGTGGCTCACTTCCATAACTGAAGTGTGCTGACCTTGCCAGTTTAATAATTCCGCTTGCGCTTGTTCTAACACTTCGCGCGGCATCATCGCAGGGCCTGCGCTAAAATTAAATACCTGTGTCATTTTTCGTTCCTAATTATGATGGTTGTGTAAAAAGAATTTGTTAGTTTTATCACCTCAAGGGAGTCGGATCAACCGCTTTTATTTAATTCAGAAAAATTTTTGATTTTCCCCACAAAAAATGGCGGAATACTTTGACGAAAAAAGCAAAAAAGACTACATTAACCTAGACAACAGGATTCACTCGCTTGAATTTATTTTAATCTAACCAGAGAGTTTAAATTTATGGAAACTGTGAATAAACAATCTTTCCAAGATGTCTTGGAGTATGTGCGTATGTATCGTTTAAAAAATAAACTATTGCGTGATATTGATGACAATAACCGCAAAATCCGTGATAACCAAAAACGTGTACTTTTATTAGAAAATTTAAACCAATATATTCGCGATGATATGAGCGTGGAAGATATTCGTGTTATTATCGAAAATATGCGTGATGACTATGACAGTCGTGTGGACGAATACCGTATCCGTAACGCTGAACTCGCCACCCAACGTCGTGAAATCAGTGCAAAAATGAAAGAGCAGAAAAAAGCCCACGCTGAACAACGTGCGAAAAAATAACCTGCCCTGAACAAATCACATTAGACAAAAAAAAGTGGGCACTAATGCCCACTTTGTGTGACGATTTTTATAAAAATTGGTTAATTTTACCCGCACTTTACACGTTCAACCAAAACGTAACCGGTCCATCATTAGTTAAGCTCACTTGCATATCGGCTGCAAATTTGCCGGTGGCGGTGGTAATGCGTTGTTGACTTTTTTGTACGAAGTAGTCGTAAAGTTGTTCGGCTTTTTGTGGTGCTGCACCATTTGAGAAGCTGGGACGTAGGCCTTTTTGAGTGTCAGCGGCAAGGGTGAATTGGGAAACCACGAGTAATTCACCATTCACTTGTTGTACGTTTAAATTCATTTTACCTTGTTCATCGCTGAATACTCGGTAGTTCAGCACTTTTTCTAGTAAACGATCTGCTTTGCTTTCATTATCTTCTTTTTGCACGCCAAGCAACACTAACAAACCTTGTTGAATTTGCCCCGTGATGTCGCCATTGACTTCCACTTTGGCTTGGCTAACTCGTTGAATTAATGCGATCATTATTGTTCCTCAATTTGTTGTAGCTCAATTTCACCATTTTTTAATAAACGCATATCACCGAGCACTGCAGCCAGTTGCGCACCGAGCAAAATAGCAATCCAGCTGAGCTGAATCCACAGTAGCATAATTGGCAGGGTTGCCATTGCGCCATAAATAAGTTGATAAGAAGGGAAATTGGTGATGTACCAAGCAAAAGCTTGTTTGCCTAAAGTAAAGAAAACGGCCGCGACTAACGCGCCAGCAGCAGAATGTTTAAGCCTGACCGATTTATTGGGTACAAGATTATAAATTAGAGTGAAAATAAACCAAGTCAGTATAAATGGGATAAAACTAAGTAATTTCAAACCAAAAGGTAAGCTTAAATCAGATTGTAGTAAATCAGTAGCAAGTTTGGTCACATAGGTGCTAACTCCAATACTTGTGGCAATGATTATTGGCCCTAGTGTTAAGATTAGCCAATAAATAGCGAAAGAAAATACGGTTGGACGAACACTACTATCTTGCCAAATTCCATTAAGAGTGCGATCAATAGAATTGATTAACAGGAGTGCTACTACAATTAAACTGATAATACCCACAGCACTCATTTGTTTAGAGTTTGAGACAAATTGATCAATATATGCGCCAACGGTATCACTTGCAGAGGGGGCAAAGTTGGTAAAAATAAACTGTTTGAGCTGATCTGTGACTTCATTAAATACAGGAAACGCTGAGAAAATTGAAAAAATAACCATAATCAATGGAACGAGTGCTAGCATCGTACTGTAAGTAAGATAACCTGCTGCCTGATTAAGCTTATTTTGATTAAATCGCAACCAAAAAACTTTGAAAAAAAGGTTTAATTTTTGCCATAAAACTGACATAGCATTACTCCACAACAATGTTTAAATTTTTTCCCTGAGCCACAGATACAAGGTTGCTTCATCGTAGGTAATGGAACCGTCGGATCAGCAAAGTACCAGTGTTTTCCTACTTTTACGAATAAGGATTTTTCGTGATGAATTTGCTCCCTATCGGCGTTGGCAAATTTGGCGTTAAATTCCACCGCACTATGGATTTTATCTAATGTAGGACTGTGCTTTACCACTTCTAAACCAAGCCACTGGGTTTGTGCCGCCCATTGTTTTAAAGCCTGATAGTCCAGCAGAGCTTGTTGGCTTGGTACGGTTGTTTCTACAATATAATCAATATGTTGCAACACAAAAGCAGAATAACGCGAACGCATTAGTTGTTCAGCCGTTTCTGCTATTTTGCTTTGTTGATGTAATGGTTGACAACAATCTTGATAGATTTTACCTGATTGGCAAGGACAAAGTGAGGTGCATTTTTCGTTCATTTCCAACAATTATCTTTCAATTTGCTTGTTAAATTAGCATAAGGATATCACATCAACTCAGTGATTTCATTTGCTAATGTTACAGTGAAAGTACGGATTACACAGAATTTGTGATAGTTTTTGACCGCGCTTTATTTTTTTCTTATTATGCAACTGTATTTTGATTGATTTTAGAGGCTTATATGCAATATTCATTAGCTCAGACAGAACAAGGCGCTGTTTTAGGTATTACTGCCAAAATGGCAAACCGCCACGGTTTAATTGCAGGGGCAACAGGAACAGGTAAAACGGTTACCTTACGCAAAATGGCGGAGGCGTTCAGCGATGATGGTGTCCCCGTGTTTTTGGTGGACGTGAAAGGGGATTTGTCAGGCTTGGTAAAAGCCGGTGAATTCCAAGGCAAGGTGGCAGAGCGCATCGAACAATTTCATCTAGGTGGTGAAAGCTATTTGCAAGGTTATCCTGTTTCTTTCTGGGACGTGTTCGGGGAAACGGGTATTCCATTACGCACCACCATTTCTGAAATGGGGCCATTGTTACTTTCTCGTTTATTAAATCTCAATGCCACGCAAGAAGGTTTGCTCAATTTGGTATTTCGCGTGGCGGACGATAAAGGTTTATTGCTTATCGATCTGAAAGATTTGCGTGCAATGCTCAAATATGTGGCAGAAAATGCCAAAACGTTCCAATTGGAATATGGCAATGTGTCCGCCGCTAGTGTGGGGGCAATTCAGCGTGCGTTACTTGCCTTAGAAAACGAAGGGGCTAGCAAATTGTTTGGCGAACCCGCTTTAAACCTTGATGATTGGCTACAAACCCGTGATGGACGTGGCGTAATCAACGTATTAAATTCAGAAAAATTAATTAATTCCCCAAAAATGTATAGTGCATTTTTGCTATGGTTAATGGCGGAATTATTTGAACAATTGCCTGAAGTGGGCGATCCGGATAAACCAAAATTTGTGATGTTTTTTGATGAAGCTCACTTATTATTTGACGGCGCGCCAGCTGCGTTGGTGGATAAAGTGGAACAAGTGGTTCGTTTGATTCGTTCTAAAGGCGTTGGGATTTATTTTGTTACGCAAAATCCATTAGATTTGCCAGATACTGTGCTAGGTCAGTTGGGGAATCGTGTGCAACACGCCCTACGAGCGTTTACACCGCGTGATCAAAAAGCGGTGAAATCTGCTGCAGAAACTTTCCGCACCAATCCAACGGTAAATGTGGTAGAAACTATTTCAACCTTGGGCGTGGGGCAGGCTTTGGTGTCTTTTCTTGATGAAAAAGGAATGCCAACACCAGTGGAAATTGCTTATATTTGTCCACCGAAAAGTCAACTTAAACCAATTTCTGTTGAACAGCGTAATCAATGGGTGAAAGATGATGATCTTTATCCTTATTACAATAATTATGTGGACAATATTTCTGCCTTTGAAATGTTGCAAGAACAGGCAGATTTGGCTGCCGTCGCCCAAAAGCAAGCGGCACAAGCCCAAGAGGAAGAAGAAAACGGCTTTATGGGAAGTCTCAGCCGAATGTTGTTTGGTAAGAAAAAACGTGGCGAACAGCTTAGCGTTACAGAGCAAGTAGTGAGTGGTGTTGCTAAATCAGTGGGACGCAATATTCGCAACCAAATCACTAAGCAAATTATGCGTGGGATTTTAGGGGCGTTGAAGAAATAAAAATTAAAACCGATAAAATACAAGAGCTTAGCTTTTCGCTAAGCTCTTTTTTTTATCATTTTCCACAATAATAGATTTACCGCACGTAATAGAACTAGTAAAAAACACAATAAATACAAGGGGATATCCCCTAACTTGGAATAAGGTGTGTTGCCGATTGTTGGTGCAATACGTGTGGTTAAAGTTGTTTCCACAAACTGTGGTGCTTGGGCAATGATTTTACCTTTGGCATCAATAAAGGCTGTGATTCCTGTGTTAGTGGCGCGAATTTCAGGTTTGCCTAATTCTAATGCACGCATTCTTGCCATTTGCAAATGCTGCCAAGGGCCGATGCTGTTGCCAAACCACGCATCATTGGAAAGGGTCAGTAAGAAATCCGTTTCTGTGCGCAGATTTTTCTGCACTTGCGCACCAAAAATAATTTCATAACAAATTGCAGGGGTGAATTTGCGCTGTTTGGCTAAAAATGGTTTTTGAATTTCTTCCCCTGATTGAAATGCTGACATCGGTAAATTAAACACCGAACCTAGGGGACGTAGTAAACTTTCCAACGGTACATATTCACCAAATGGCACGAGATGATGTTTGTTATAGCGGTTGCTGGTTTGCTCACGATAAGGTAAATTAGGATCGCCTAAATTAATGATGGAATTAAATAATTTTCCCTTTTCCCAATCTTGATAAATTGTGCCAATCATCACTTCTGTCCCTGTTTCCTGTGCCATTTGCTGCAAAGAAGAGAAAAATGGCTGAATGCGATTTTCTAAGGTCGGTAATGCTGCTTCCGGTAAAATAATAAGATCAGTTTTACCTAAATGTTGGGCAATAAGACGGCTGTAAATTTCTAAAGTGGCGTTAAGATAGGTAGGATCCCATTTTAAATTTTGTTCAATATTGCCTTGCACAAGGGTGATAGTTAAGGCTTTTTCTGGCTTTTCTTGCGTATAATTGGCGGACGATGACCAGATCGCCAAACCGCTTACAATTAAACACAACGCCGATTGTGAAGTGATCACCAACCATTTCTTATCTTTTTGTAATAGGTGAGAAATCAGCGAAAAAAGCACCGCACTTACCCACATTACAAAGAAAGTTAGTCCTTGCACACCAAAGATTGGTGCTAACCCTGAAAATGGACTGTCGATTTGTGTGTAGCCAAATTGCAACCATGGAAATCCCGTAAATAACCAACCGCGTAAAAATTCGGTGAATGTCCAAAGTACGGGATACATCGCAAGATTATTAATCTTAAAGCGTTGTATTAAATAGGCAAATAGCGTTGGGAATAGGGCGAGATAAGCCGCTAGTAGTAACACTAAAATATAGCTGAGCCACAGGGGGGAACCACCAAATTGGTGAATACTAACATGTAGCCAATTTACTCCAAAAGTAAAAAAGCCTAAGCCCCACAAAAATGCGCCGCAAAGTGCGGTGCTTTTTTTCCCTGTTTTTGCGACCCATAATAATCCCAATAGGGAAACATAGGCCGCGCCCCAAAAGTCAAAAGGAGAAAAGGCAAGCACACCTAATCCCCCTGACAATAAAGCAATAAGATAAATTAATGGTGATTTCATTGCGTGTTATCGTTATTTTCTTCGAGAGTTTCCATTTCTTCCAAACATTCATCAGGCACCGTAACGCGCAACTGAATAATGCGGCGACTGTCTGCGGAAGTGACTTTGAAGTGCAGGTTTTCAAGGGTGATTTCTTCCCCCCGTTTCGGCAAATGACCAAAGGCTTGCATTACTACACCGCCCACGGTATCCACTTCTTCATCGGTAAAATCTGTATGGAATTGTTGGTTAAAATCTTCAATATCCGTTAATGCACGCACGGCATAAGTATGACGAGAAAGCTGACGAATATCCGCCACATCTTCTTCATCAAATTCATCTTCAATATCACCAACGATTTGTTCCAAAATATCTTCAATGGTGACTAAGCCCGACACTGCACCAAACTCGTCTACCACAATCGCCATATGAAAACGTTCAGAGCGGAAATCTTTTAACATTCTGTCTACGCGCTTACTTTCCGGCACGATCACTACTGGGCGAAGCAGGGAAAGTAAATCAAATTCTTCTGCATTAGAACGCAAAAATTTGAGCAATTCTTTGGCGTGTAAAATCCCTGCGATGTTGTCTTTTTCATCCGTGATCACAGGAAAACGTGAGTGAGCGCTTTCAATAATAGTTTCCAAGCAAGAATCCAGATGCTGATCGGCTTCAATAAACACAATTTGTGAACGTGGGATCATAATATCACGCACGCGTAATTCGGCGATTTCCATTACCCCTTCGATCATCTCACGGGTATCTTGATCGATTAATTCATTTTGTTCGGAATCACGGATTACCTCCACTAATTCGTCACGGTTTTTTAGCTCGCCTTGGAAAAAACGCCCAAATAGGGAGTGCAAAAAACTTTTTTTATTTGTGGTTTCTAAGCCAGTATTTTGGCTATCATCGGCCATTTTGTTATCTCTTACCTTTATTTATGAAAATGTATAAAATATATTAGGCTATCATATCAAAACTTAACCACTGAGCAAGGGGAAGGGGAAATTTTTCGAGAAATTTCAGAGGAATATTTATGGCGCAGAGAGAAATCTCTCCCCCTTAACTCATCGTTAATCATAAGGGAGAGATTTATTATTCGAGGATGAGTTGATTAATCCTCATCTTTTTCCCATTCTAATGCACGTTTCACAGCCTTTTTCCAGCCTTTGTAACGTTTCGTGCGTTTGGCTTCATCGTCATCAGGTAGGAAAGTGCGTTCAACATCGGCTTTATCACGCAATTCATCTAAATCTTTCCAGAATCCGGTGGCAAGTCCGGCGAGATAAGCTGCGCCTAGGGCGGTAACTTCTTTCACTACAGGGCGTTCAACTGGGGTATTGAGAATATCCGCTTGGAATTGCATTAGGAAATTATTGGCTGTTGCGCCACCGTCCACGCGTAAGGATTTGAGTTTTTCCCCAGAATCGGATTGCATTGCTTCTAACACATCACGAGTTTGATAGGCGATAGATTCAAGGGTAGCGCGCACAATGTGGTTGCGGTTTGCGCCACGGGATAGGCCTAAAATTGCACCACGGGCGTAAGGATCCCAATAAGGCGCGCCTAAACCAGTAAAGGCTGGAACCACATAAACACCGTTACAATCAGACACTTTCTGTGCGAAATATTCGCTGTCGAAACTATCGTGAACAATTTTGAGTTCATCACGTAACCATTGAATTGATGCACCGCCCATAAAAATTGAACCTTCTAAGGCATATTCAGGTTCGCCTTTGGCATTACAAGCAATGGTGGTGAGCAAGCCATTTTGCGATTGTACGGCTTTATCGCCTGTGTGCATTAACATAAAGCAGCCTGTGCCATAGGTATTTTTGGCTTGTCCTGCGTGAACGCAAAGATGTCCATAAAGGGCGACTTGCTGGTCTCCTGCAATACCCGCCACTGGAATACGCACCCCGCCTTTTCCGCCGATATTGGTTTGTCCGTAGATTTCCGAAGAATTACGCACTTCGGGTAGCATTGATTTTGGAATGTCCAAAATTTCGAGCATTTTGTCATCCCATTGTTTGGTATGAATGTTAAATAACATGGTACGAGACGCATTGGTGTAATCCGTAACGTGTACACGCCCTTGGGTGAGCTTCCACACGAGCCAAGTATCGACCGTACCAAAAAGCAATTCGCCACGTTCAGCTTTTTCTCTGGCGCCTTCGACATTATCCAAAATCCATTTCACTTTAGTGCCAGAAAAGTAAGGATCTACCACCAATCCTGTGGTTTTACGAATATAATCTTCGTGGCCGTCAGCTTTGAGTTTATCGGTAATGTCGGCGGTGCGGCGGCATTGCCACACAATGGCATTGTAAACCGGTTTGCCACTTTCTTTTTCCCATACGATGGTGGTTTCACGCTGATTCGTGATCCCTATTGCGGCAATACTATCAGAAGAAATGCCTGCTTTTGCCACCACTTCGTTTAAGGTGGAACTTTGTGTTGCCCAAATTTCCATTGGATTATGCTCTACCCAGCCTGCTTGTGGGTAAATTTGAGTAAATTCACGTTGTGCAATTTCAACAACATTAGCATTATGATCGAGCAATACTGCTCTGGAACTGGTTGTGCCTTGATCTAAAGCGATAATATATTTTTTCTCTGCCATAATCGATCCTCTTTATTGTTTATTAGAGTAGGTAAAATGTTGCACCTTTTTACTTACTAGAACCTTTTTTTTGAGCTAAAACGAAATAATTTTTAGAAAAATAATCGAAAACACTCAAATTTAAAATGGGGAATATTCAAATTTTTGATCTACTTCACAAAATATTTTCGTCTATCCCTATTATCAGCTAGGTACTAGATTATCAATAATAATCAATATATTAAAATGTGATCAAGCTAACAAATTGAAGAAAAAGTAAATGAATACTTATAAAAAGTATTGCTTTAAATACTTTTTTATTAATAATGAAATACGCACCGATAATATTCAAAAGAACACTTTTTGGATCTAAACGAAAGAAAATTACAGATCTAATAAAATGTATTAAAAGGAGTACATTATGAATGCTTATCTAGCTGAATTTATTGGTACGGCATTATTGATTTTAATCGGTAACGGCGTAGTTGCAAATGTCTGCTTAAATAAAACCAAAGGACAAGGTTCAGGGTGGATTGTGATCACCACGGCTTGGGCGTTTGCGGTTTATGTGGCTGTGGTGGTAACTGGGCCTTATAGTGGGGCACATCTTAATCCTGCGGTAACCCTTGGCTTGGCGGTTATTGGTAGCTTCGCGCCTTCAATGATTTTAGGCTATATTATCGCACAGGTCGCAGGGGGAGTGTTCGGCGCACTACTTGTGTATATTTTCTATAAAGATCATTTTGCAGCCACTGAAGAACAAGGCGCAAAGCGCGCGTGTTTTTGTACTGAACCAGCCATTCGTCACTATGCGAGCAATTTTATTAGTGAGGTGATTGGTACCTTTGTTTTATTATTCGTGATTTTCTATATTACGGGGGCAAGTGTGGATTTTCCTGAAGGGGCCACCACACCAATAGGTTTAGGTTCGCTTGGAGCATTACCGGTGGCAATCTTAGTATGGGCTATTGGTTTGAGCTTAGGCGGTACAACAGGTTATGCCATCAATCCTGCCCGTGATCTCGGTCCTCGTCTAACCCTTGGCTTATTAGGTAAAACCTTAAACACGACTGCGGATTGGCAATACAGTTGGGTGCCAGTATTAGGCCCAGTTACAGGGGCCGTGTTGGCAGGTTTACTATACAACGCCTTAATGTAAGAACGAATAGGAAAAAGCAAAGCGTTCAAATTGGGGATATTTGAACGCTTTTTATGTAGGCTAGCCTTATTCTTCTGCAATCTCAATTACTTCCACCCACTCACCATTTTTCACCCACCAGCGAATATTGAAATCATACAATCGCATTCCATAAATGCGATCAGCGTTGCTACTTTGGTGATAAGCGGGGCGGGGATCTTGTTGTAGCACTTCAGTGATAAAACGCTGAAAATTTGGATATTTTGCACCGCACTTTATTAATTGCACTTGAGCTTGTGGAGTAAAACGTACCTGTAATTTTGCTTCGGGTGGTTGTTGGGCAAAGCCTGAATTGGCATTGGGTTCGCTGTCGGCATAGGCAATATAGGGTTTGATGTCAAAAATAGGGGTGCCGTCCACCAGATCAACCGAGCCTAAATGCAACAAGACTTCACCTTGATTGCTTTCAATGCGTTTCAGTTCTACTTTGGAAAGTCCTAAAGGATTGGGGCGATGTGTGGCGCGTGAGGCAAATACGCCAATGCGTTGATTGCCACCAAGACGTGGTGGGCGAACAGTGGGCTGCCATTTGCCTGTAGGGATTTTATCAAACTGGAAAATAAGCCATAAGTGAGAAAACTGTTCTAAACCACGCACGGCTTCAGGTTGGTTATAAGGTGCGAGCAAGCGGATTGTGCCAACACCGTCTTGCACTAAATTAGGCTGGCGTGGCACGGAAAATTTCTCTTTATAAGGCGTATGAATAATCCCGATAGGAGAAAGGGTTAAATTAAGTTGCGACATATTTTCCTTAAACAGTTAAAATGGCGAAAATAAATGAGTACAATAGCCCATTCTTTGGGATATTTTACGCCAAAATCAGGATTTAGAAAGATAAGTGAAAAATATGGATAAACAAGTTGTTAAAATGTGGGTAGAAACCGCAAGACCAAAAACCCTGCCTTTAGCCGCCGCTTCGATTGTTATGGGAGCAGCGCTTGCCTATTGGGATCATCAATTTAGCTGGAAAATCAGTCTGTTGTGTTTAATTACTACCTTGTTGCTACAAATTCTTTCTAACTTTGCCAATGATTATGGTGATCATCAAAAAGGCAGTGATACCGCAGAGCGTATCGGACCGTTGCGTGGCATTCAGCATGGCGTAATTAGTGCGCAGCAGCTGAAAAAAGGGCTAACTGTGGTGATCTTAGCGAGTTTATTTTTTGGTTTTCTGTTAATTGGTATTGCGTATCAAAGTTATGCGGATCTCTTGGCATTTTCTCTTTTAGGTGGGCTTGCCATTATTGCCGCGATTACTTATACCGTAGGCGCAAAGCCCTATGGTTATATGGGGTTGGGCGATATTTCAGTGCTACTATTTTTTGGTATTTTGGGCGTATGCGGTACGTATTATTTGCAAACTCACCAATTAAATTTAATGATTTTTTTACCCGCACTTGCAACCGGGCTTCTTGCCACCGCGGTATTAAATATCAATAATTTACGCGATATTGAGCAAGATAAAAAAGCAGGCAAGAACACCCTTGCCGTTCGTCTTGGAGCAAAAAATGGACGAATTTATCACTGCACTTTATTAGCCGTAGGGGCATTGTGTTATGTGATTTTTGCCTTAGCGAATTTCCACCATTTATTGAGCTTTATTTTTCTTTTGGCGTATCCTTTATTGGTGAAGCACGCCTTGTATGTGTATCGTAGCCAAGATCCCCTGTTATTGCGTCCAATGCTCGGGCAAATGTCAATGTTAGCGCTTTTAACCAACTTACTTTTTAGTTTCGGCTTGCTAGTGGGCTAGCAATAGGCATATACTAGGATAATCATTTTCAGTGTAAAAAGGTGAACTTATGTGTATTGATACTTCCACATTGTGCGATGTTTATTTCGATCAAGTTGATGTTGTTGAACCGATTTTTTCTAATTTTGGCGGATTAACCTCATTTTACGGTAAGGTGACCACGGTAAAATGCTTTGAACGTAATGGTTTAATTGCTGAAATTTTGGAAGAAAACGGTGAGGGTCGGGTATTATTAGTTGATGGTGGTGGTGCGGTTCGCCAAGCTTTAATTGATGCTGATCTTGCTCAGCTTGCCCTCGATAACGGCTGGGAAGGGATTATTGTTTACGGTGCCGTTCGCCAAATTCAGCAGTTAGAAAATTTAGATATTGGTATTCAAGCACTTGCGCCAATTCCAGTGGGTGCAAGTGATGATACACAAGGGGAGGTCGATGTGCCAGTGAATTTTGGTGGCGTCACTTTCTACCCTGAAGACTATGTGTATGCAGATTTAACTGGCATTATTCTTTCCCAAGAACCGTTAGAGCTAGAAGATTCCGAAGAAGAATAATTTGATTAAGGATTAAGATAATGGCAAGTTTTTCTTGCCACTATTTTTTATTGTTTTTTCTTTTCTTATTCTGTTTGTTACGATTTACCTCATTATTTTTCTGACCTGCCTCACAAAACCACAAATTTTTTATTGCTTTTTATTAACAAGTTGATAACGTTAGCTTGTCTTTATGGCTAACCCCAAAAAAGTTAGCACAAATAACAACCATAAAGAGGAGTTATTATGAATGCAACATCAATTCAAACCACCTCACATCGCAATGGGATTATTCTTATTGCCGATATGGTGCTTTTCTTTGTTTTATTGAATTTTCTTCCTTTCGATCCCAAAGCGAACAAAGGCTTAGCAATGCTGGCATTTATCGCCGTATTATGGCTCACTGAAGCTTTACACGTTACCATTACTGCACTTTTAGTGCCACTGTTGGCCATTGTGTTGGATTTGGTTACTACCAAACAGGCGTTGGTTGCCTTTGCTGATCCAAATATCTTCCTATTCTTTGGGGGATTTGCGCTTGCCACAGCTTTACACCAACAAAATATCGACCGTATGATTGCCAACAAAATTATGGCATTAGCCGGTGGGCGTTTATTGGTAGCGGTGCTTTATCTCTTTACCATTACCGCATTTTTATCAATGTGGATGAGTAACACCGCAACCGCTGCAATGATGCTACCGTTGGCAATGGGGATTTTAAGCCAAATGGATAAAGAGCGTGAGCATAATACCTATGTTTTCGTGTTATTAGGGATTGCTTATAGTGCTAGTATCGGTGGTATGGGAACACTCGTAGGTAGCCCACCAAATAACATTGTGGCAACTCAACTTAAACTCACTTTCTCCGATTGGTTAAGTTATGGTTTACCGGTGATGATTCTATTAATGCCGATTATGATTGGTACGTTGTATATGGTATTCCGTCCGAAATTAAACCTACATTTCAAACAAGATTTTGAAAAAATTGAGTTTAATTCCAAACGTATTATCACCCTTGCGATCTTTGTTTTAATTGCATTATGTTGGGTGTTCAGTAGTAAAATCAACCCGATGCTTTCTTCCTTATTAGGGCTTGAGAAAAAAATTGCCAGCTTTGATAGTGTGATTGCGCTATTCGCTGCCGTGGTGATTTGTGCCACAGGTGTTGCTTCTTGGAAACAGTTACAAAACAACACGGACTGGGGCGTGTTAATGCTGTTCGGTGGTGGTTTAACCCTAAGTTCCGTATTGCGTGATTCTGGTGCAAGCCGCATTTTGGCTGATGGTATCGTATTCTTAATTGAAGGTGGACATTTCTATCTCATTGGCTTGTTGGTGGCAGCCTTTATCATCTTCTTAACGGAATTTACTTCTAACACCGCAAGTGCGGCGTTATTAGTGCCGATTTTTATCTCCATTGCACAATCTTTAGGAATGCCAGAGCTTGGTCTTGCATTAATCATCGGTTTAGGGGCATCTTGTGCCTTTATGTTACCGGTTGCTACACCGCCGAACGCCATTGTGTTTGGTACTGGTGAAGTGAAACAACGTGAAATGATTCGTGCAGGTATCTTGCTCAATCTGATCAGTGTATTTGTGATTGGTTCTGTAGCATATTTGATGTGGTTTAACTAAGAAATCGGATAAATTGGTTTAATGCCTAGCTCTTTTTTAGATTTCTATGAATAAGAAAGTGCGGTGTAAATTTTCCATTGTTTTACACCGCACTTTTTTATTTATTTTTGCCTTTCTATTATGATAGTTCTTCCGAGACTAATGCCACAATACGGCAATTGGTTGGTATGCTATCTTCATCATTAATAATCGTAATAAAACCTTTATCATCGATAGTATATAGTGGAACAAATTGTTTATTTGTGGCTTTATAATCTTGATAGGTATAGTTATCGGTAAGATTAGTTACTTTAATGCGCGCATTTTTAGCGAGCATACTTGCCAATTTAGCATAAGTAACATTTTTACCAAATAACCAGTTAGAACGATAATTGTCTTGAATATCATAACGTTCCGTTGGATTACTCTCATCACTAAAGCGAATACGATAAATGTTCTCTTTATCAAATTCGTGGCGATAATGTATTTCTGATAAGGTGTTGAGCTCTTTGTCGGTGCTAATCGCAAACATATTGCCCAATCCAATAAGGTCTAAATGTCCGTCCGCGTGCGTAGAAACAGGATTACCGTAATAAGTTTTAAGACCTAACATTCTGGCTTTTGCTACTTCGTTATAATGACGACTGGCTACTAATACCTCTACATTTTGTTCTTTCAGAGATTTTGCAATGGCTAATGCAACAGGGTTTGAGCCAATAATCAACACGCCTTTGTATACTGATTCTTGTACATTGAGCAATTTTGCGATGGCTTTTGCCCCTAAACCTTGAATTAATACTGTACCGATAATAATGGTGAATACCAAGGGAACCAGTAATTCAACACCTTGAAGTAAGGTTTCTTGTAATTTTATGGCAAATAACGAAGAAATTGCGGCTGCTACGATACCTCTAGGTCCTATCCAGCTGATCATCAGCTTTTCATTTAAGGTTAAACTTGAACCTATTGAGGAAAGCCAAATAGCAAGAGGGCGAGCAATAAACATTGCTATGAACAGCAGTAAAATTCCTGCCATTCCCACGTTTACGAGGTGTTGTAAATTTACTCGTGCAGCTAAAATAATAAATAACGTAGAAATCAGTAACACAGTGAGAGACTCTTTAAATTCTAAGATATGATCTTTAGGAAAGCCTTTCCAGTTTGCCAATGATACGCCCAATACAGTTACGGTTAATAACCCAGATTCGTGAGCAAAATGGTTCGATATGGTAAATAATAGCAAAATGTAGGCTAGTACGAACACATTACGTAAATATTCTGGGATCATATGACGTTTAATTAAATTAGCCAGTAACCACGCGCCTGTCATACCAATCACGCCTGCTATGCCAATAATTTTAGCGAATGTTCCGATTTCACTAGATTGCCCACCTGAAATGATATATTCATACACCAACACTACGGCGATAGCACCGATCGGGTCAATGATTATACCTTCCCATTTTAGAATGTTGGCAATATTGCTGTTAGGGCGAACACTGCGTAATAGTGGCACAATGACTGTTGGCCCTGTTACGCAGACTAGCGTACCAAATAACAAGGCAATTCGCCAATCTATATCAAAAAGAAAATAGGTGGCAATGGAAATGACGCTGACGGTGATTAACATTCCTAGTGAAACCAAAAGCTGTACGACCTTGCCATGCTGTTTGATTTCATCAAATTCGAGTGTAAGAGCCCCCTCAAATAAGATCACTGCGACGCCAAGTGAGATAAATGGGAAGAGTAAATCTCCCAAGATCACATCGGGATTGAATAGATTGAGTACCGGGCCAACAATAATTCCGATCAATAATAAAAATAGAATTGATGGTTGTTTTAAATACCAAGCTAGCCACTGAGCCACGATTCCTAAGCCAACAATGGCAGATAATATAAATGCGATGTCCATAACTTCTCCATAAATAGCTAAAATAGAGTGATTTCTGATAGTAAAAGTGCGGTCTTAAATTCTATCATTTTTTGACCGCACTGTATCTTTTATCAAAATTTATCAAAAAGATGAAAAATTATTCAGCAAGTTCAGTTTGTTCATGTGACATCAGTTCTTGCCCAACATCTTCTAATAGACTGATATAGCGTTCATATTGGCGTAGAATATCAGCAATAAGCTCATCTCTGTCCATATATTGTACATCATAACCAGTACGACCATCGGCAAAATAAGTCATTGGTTGATAAGTAGTAGAATGTTGGATATGTGGTAGATTTTCATCATCCACCAACTGTGAGGATATTTCATGGCTTACTGATTTTACACCATAGATAAAATCTCGCATGGATTCTTTTTTGATGATGAGTTCTACATTTGGTTCTTCTCCATCAAGTGATTGGACAACTTGAACATTGAGGTTGTAAACTTCAACTAACTCTTGACGCAATTCACGCATTGCAGGTAAGGCAATACGCTTGAGGAATTTCACAATATCCTTTTCTTGAGTTTGGTTAAGCATTTGGCTCAAACGTTCTTTCCATTTATCACCAGTCCATAATAAGCTAGTAGGCGTAACCTTTGCCGAGAAATATTTTTGATCTGCATTTAGACCTTTCCATAAACTGATGCACATCACTAACATTAGCATTGCAAAAGGTAAGGCTACAAGTAGTGTCATTGTTTGTAGCGTTCCCAATCCCCCTTCACGCATTAATACAATAGCAAGCACCATCATCACCAATCCCCACATAACGGCTTGCCAGCGTGGGGCTGAAAGGCTTTTATCACGGGAAGCCATATTATTTAGTACATAAATACCAGAATCCGCAGAAGTAATAAAAAACAGAGAAATGATGATTAATGCCAATGTACCAGTAAAGGCTGGGAGCGGTAAATAATCTAAGAATTTAAATAATAGTTGTTCTGGCGCTGAAGTGAACTCATGTAATGCACCATCAGCGACATTCAATTCTAACCAAATGGCACTGTCACCGAAAACAGTAAACCAAAGGATACTGAATAAGCTTGGCACAGCCAGTACGCCAAAAATAAATTCACGGATAGTTCGACCCCGTGAAATACGAGCAATAAACAAGCCCACGAAAGGCGCCCAGGAACACCACCATGCCCAGTAAAGTACTGTCCATCCAGTAAACCAAGCCGTATTTTCTGTTTCGTAAGCGTAAGTTTTGAAGCTTAGTCGTACTAAGCTACTTAAGTAAATACCGATGTTATCGCTAAACGTCGTTAATAAGTAAAGTGTTGGTCCTGTAACTAAAATAAATAGCATCAAGGTTAACGCTAAACCCAGATTGATTTCACTCAGTAGTTTTACGCCTTTTCCTACACCTGAAATAGCAGAAAATACGGCAATAGACATCACGGCGATGATAATGATTGTTTGCAACCCAAAACTATTTTCTTCTACTAGATTAAGTTCGGTAAGACCTGCACCCAGTTGGGCGGCACCAAAGCCTAATGTGGTGATAATACCGAATACAGTAGCCACTAAAGCCATAATATCGATCATATCACCTAACTTACCATTAATACGATCCTTTAATAAAGGATAAAAGCAAGAGCGTAATGCAAGCGGTAGCTTATATCGGAAACCGAAGTAGGCTAATGCTAAAGCAATGATGCCATACACTGCCCAAGCGTGGATCCCCCAATGGAAAAAGGTATGTAATAATGCTTCTTGTTGTTTATGCTCAGGAGAGCCTGTCGTAATCGAGGAAAAATAGTGGGTAAGTGGCTCAGCAACCCCGAAGAACATTAAACCGACCCCCATTCCTGCCGCAAATAGCATAGCAAGCCAAGAAATAAAGGAGAACTCAGGTTCTTCTTCATTTGTTCCAAGTTTTATATTACCTAAACTACTTACCGATAATATAAATAAAAAGCAAAGAAAAATAGAAAAGGCGAGAATATAAAACCAACTAAAATTAGCAAAGATGCCCGCCTTCGCTGCATTTAACAGTGCGGTAGTTTTTTCTGGAAAAATTAACGTTGCGATAAGTAATAAAATGACCAACAATAATGTTGTTCCTATTACAAAAGGGTTAAACGATGATCTTTTATGAATAAAAGTAGAAAAAGACACAACAATTATTCTCCTCTCAGTTTGTGTTTTTATTAATATAAAATCACCGTATTTATTGCGAAAAAACGATGATATGAATTTAAATAAAATTGCATTTGTCTTGAAATTTTATTTAGCATTTTATGATGGTGTACATTGCAGTACAAATAGTAGGAAAACTCATAGTTTTATGATATGAAATCCTTAAAGACCAACATATCATAGCATAAAATATTGATTTTTAGAAGGTTGAGAATAATACTCTTAAAAATCAATAGGATGTGAGAAATCAAAAGGAAGAGATAGACGTTATCTGAAAAGAAAAAGGAATAATCATTTTTCTGATTATTCCTTACGACAAGACAATGTTTATAATATGATCATATCATCACGATGAACTGCAACCGAACCATATTCATAGCCCAGAATTTGCTCGATCTCTTGCGATTTTTTACCTTTAATTAAATTTAACGCATCGCTGTTATAACGAGGAATACCAAGGGCGATTACTTTACCGTTGCGTTGTTGGATTTTTACTACTTCGCCACGAGAGAAACACCCTTCGATTTGGACAATTCCAGCAGGGAGCAAGGATTTATGTTGAATTAACACCGCACTTGCAGCACCTTCATCAATGAGGAGCGAGCCTGCTGATGGGGCGGCGAAAAGCCATTGTTTACGGCTTTCAAGGCGATCTGTTTGTACCATAAACTTTGTGCCGATATTTGCACCATAGGCTAGATCGATAATGACGTTTTTCTGATTGCCTGGTGCAATAATGGTTTCTACTCCAGAGCGAGTGGCGACATCGGCCGCCATCACTTTGGTGGACATTCCTCCGGTACCGAGCTCAGTACCACTACCTCCCGCAATTTGTCGAATATCTTCTGTAATCTTTTCGACAACAGAAAGTAATATGGCGTCGGGGTTTTTTCTTGGATCACTATCAAATAAGCCTTGTTGATCCGTTAACAGATAGAGTTGTTCTGCTTGTGCCAAAATTGCAACTAATGCAGATAAATTATCGTTATCACCCACTTTAATTTCTGCCGTTGCTACGGCATCATTTTCATTGATGACAGGAATGATTCTGTTATCTAACAACGCGTTAAGGGTATCCCGTGCATTAAGAAAACGTTCGCGATCTTCAATATCCGCACGACTTAATAAAATCTGTCCGATATGGATATCGTAAATAGAAAAAAGCTGTTCCCAAGTTTGAATTAACTGACTTTGTCCGACAGCAGCCAATAATTGTTTTGAGGCAATCGTTGGGGGAAGTTGTGGGTGGTTGAGATAATCACGTCCTGCAGCCATTGCTCCAGAAGTGACAATAATAACCCGAAAACCAGATTTGTGGAGTTGGGTAATTTGTCGTACAATTTCCATCATATGTGGACGGTGAAGCTTTGTGGTACCTTGTGTTAACGTGCTTGTACCAAACTTTAATACGATAGTTTTTTTCTGTTCCATAAGGGATTTTCCTGCTCATTTTAATAAATAAACCCTAACATTAAATAGGATAAATTTCATTAAATTTTGACCGCGCTTTCTATGATTTAAAACAAATTTAATTATTTTACGAACGGCTATAATATCATTATTTTTATTCTATTTTGATTTATTCAAGGAACCTAACATGTTAGATAAAGCGCATATGGAACGTCAACGTGAAGTGACGCGGTTATGTGTAAAAGTCGCATTAATGCTACTTCAATATGGTGCTGAGAGTGCTGTTGTCGTGCAGATGTCTCATAGATTAGGCCGAGCATTAGGGATGGACAGTGTAGAGTGTGCTTTAACGCCTAATGCAGTGATTGTTACTACACTCTATCGCAATCATTGTATTACTACCGCAAGAAAGAATGTCGACCAAGGGATTAATATGCATATTGTTACTGAAGTTCAGCGTGTAGTAATTACTGCAGAGCATCATATTTATGATATTCATCAAGTACGTAAACGCTTAGAGCAAATTAAGCCTTTTAAATATAACCGCTATGTTGTGGTTTTGATGATAGGCTTATCTTGTGCTTGTTTTGCGCATTTGTCAGGAGGCGATAAAGTGATATCCCTGATCACTTTCCTTGCTTCAGCAATAGCGATGTTCATTCGTCAATCTCTTGCGCACCGGCATTATAACCCTATAATTGTATTTTCAATTACCGCGTTTGTTGCATCAATTATTTCAGGAATGGCATTGAAATATCATCTTGGTAATGATCCACAAATCGCCCTTGCATCAAGTGTGTTACTTCTTGTACCTGGATTTCCATTGATAAACTCTCTGGCGGATATTTTGAAAGGGCATGTTAACATGGGATTGGGGCGTTGGACGATTGCAACCATTCTCACTTTTGGTGCATGTCTAGGGATTGTGTTTGCTCTGGCAGTGTTAAATATTCCATATTGGGGAAACTAGAATGTTGTTACTGCTTAATTTATTAGATGATATGATTTTTGCGTCTATTCCTGCAGTTGGCTTTGCATTGGTATTTAATGTACCGCCTAAAGCTTTAAAATATTGTGCTATATTAGGGGCATTAGGCCACGCCGTTCGAACTTTATTAGTCCATTTCGATGTGCCGTTAGTATTTGCAACCTTTGCAGGCGCAAGTCTCATTGGTTTTATTGGCGTTCATTTATCTCACCGCTATCTTGCCCATCCTAAAGTCTTTACTGTTGCTGCGATAATCCCGATGATTCCAGGTGTTTATGCCTATAAAGCAATGATTGCCATTGTACAAATTCATCATTATGGTTTCTCTGATACCCTATTTGCTCAAATGATCGATTATTTTATTAAAACGGGTTTTATTTTAGGGGCATTAGTTTTTGGCTTAGCTTTGCCGGGCTTTTTATTCTATCGTCAGAAACCTGTGATATAATAAACAATTATCATATACAGCAAAACAAATAGAGAGCAGAATGACACTTAGTTTGATTGTAGCAATGACCAAAAATAATGTCATCGGCAGAGATAATCAAATGCCGTGGCATTTGCCAGCCGATCTTGCTTGGTTTCGTCAACACACTCAAGGTAAGCCAATTATTATGGGGCGTAAAACCTTTGAAAGTATTGGGCGACCATTGCCTAAACGTACTAATATTGTGCTTTCTCGCTCACCTTTTTTACACGAAGATGTAATTTGGTCAAACAATTTTCAAAGTGCGGTAGATATTGTTAAAGATTTTCCTGAAATTATGTTAATTGGTGGAGGACAGCTATTTGAACAATATTTGCCACTTGCGGATAAACTGTATCTTACTGAAATTCAAGCGGAAATTGATGGAGATACCTTCTTTCCAAAAATTAACCAATCTCAATGGAAAATTGAATTTGAGCAATATCGTCCGGCAGATGAAAATAACCCTTATGATTGTCGATTTTTGATTTTACAACGACGAGATGATTAGGTGAATAGTGCTAAGTCATTGTTAGAATGATATTTACGCAGATATTGCATAATTTAATAGTCCAAAAGCGATCATCCACATAATGCTTCCCGTGGTTAAATCTAATAAACGCCAGGTATAGGTTTTTTGGAATAAAGGAATCAATAGCCTTGCGCCATATCCTATGCTGAAAAACCAAAGCCCTGAAGCGGAAATCGTGCCAAGTAGAAAAGCGGTTTTATGTTCTGAGCTTAATGTACCAGCAATGCCACCGACGATGACGATGGTATCTAAATAGACGTGGGGATTGAGAAAAGTTAGAGCTAATGCGATCATTAGCGTTCTTTTAAGTGATACTGTAATGCCTTGTTCTAAGCATAACGCAGTGTTATTCCGATAAGCTGAAAGAAAAGCACGGCCGCCATAAACCAGCAAAAATAATCCCCCCACTAACGCTAATACTACACTGGCGATTTTTTCTTGGCTAATGAAATGCCCTAAGCCAAACACACCAAGGGAAAACAACAAGCAATCGCATAGGAAAAATAGCACACAAAGCACGAAAACGTGCTGTTTGAGCAAGCCTTGTTTGAGTAGAAATGTATTTTGTGCGCCAATGGTAGCGATAAGTCCAAAGCACATTAAAAAGCCTTGTAGATAAAATTCCATCGCTTTTCTCCAGTTATCCCTTAGTTATTCAAAATCGCGATTATACAAGCCTCAGATGAAAATAATCAATCACAAAGGGCAAATTTCCTTAAACTTTGCTTCATTAAGTAGTACACTATCGACACCTGTTTTCAGCATATTTAGAGGGATAAAATGAAACCTTTTTTAATTGCCCCATCCATTTTATCAGCGGATTTGGCACGCTTGGGCGAAGACGTGGAAAACGTGCTAAAGTGCGGTGCAGATTTAATTCATTTTGATGTAATGGATAACCACTATGTGCCGAATTTAACGTTTGGCCCAGCGGTGTGCAAGGCTTTGCGTGATTACGGCATTACCGCACCCATTGATGTGCATTTAATGGTAAAACCGGTAGATCGTTTAATCCCTGATTTTGCCAAAGCAGGGGCGAATTACATCACGTTTCACCCTGAAGCCACAGAGCATATTGATCGCTCGTTGCAACTTATTCGTGATAATGGTTGCAAAGCAGGCTTAGTGTTTAATCCCGCTACGCCATTAAGCTATTTGGATTATGTGATGGATAAAGTGGATATGATCTTGCTGATGTCGGTAAACCCTGGATTTGGCGGTCAGTCTTTCATTCCTGCTACCCTTGAAAAATTAAAGCAAGCACGCCAACGCATTGATGAAAGCGGTTTGGATATTCGTTTAGAAGTCGATGGCGGTGTGAAAGTGAATAATATTGCCGAAATTGCGCGAGCAGGGGCTGATACTTTTGTGGCTGGATCGGCAATTTTCGATCAACCAGATTATAAAAAAGTGATTGACGAAATGCGTCAAGAATTAAGTAAGGTAAGCAAATAATGACATCACAATTTAAACTTATTGGTTTCGATTTAGATGGTACGCTAGTAAACAGCCTGCCTGATTTAGCGCTTTCCGTGAATTCTGCGTTAAATGAAGTGGATTTGCCACCAGCGCCTGAAGAATTGGTGTTAACTTGGATCGGCAATGGCGCGGGCGTATTGATTGGACGCGCATTGGAATGGGCAGCCGCACAAACAGGAAAAACATTAAGTGCGGTGGAAATTGAGCAAGTAAAAACGCGCTTTAATTTTTATTATGGCGAAAACCTGTGTAATCTCAGCCGTTTATATCCTAATGTGAAAGAAACGCTCACGGCATTAAAAGCGCGCGGCTTTATTTTAGCCGTGGTAACTAATAAACCAACGCAACACGTTCTCCCTGTGTTAAAAGCCTTTGGCATTGATCATTTATTTAGCGAAACCTTGGGGGGACAATCCTTACCGCAAATCAAACCGCACCCTGCGCCATTGTATTACTTATGCGGTAAATTCGGCTTATACCCAAAACAAATTTTATTTGTGGGGGATTCAAGAAATGACATCATTGCAGCCACTTCCGCAGGCTGTCCAGTGGTGGGATTAACTTACGGCTACAATTACAATATTCCTATTGCAGAAGCGCACCCTGATTGGGTTTTTGATGATTTCGCACAAATTCTGCAAATTGTTTAATATGAATTAAAAAGGATATAACAATGACCAAACCTATCGTATTTAGTGGCGTTCAGCCTTCTGGTGAATTGACTATTGGTAACTACCTTGGCGCACTACGCCAATGGGTGAAAATGCAAGATGATTATGAATGCCTGTTTTGTATCGTGGATCAACACGCCATCACAGTGCGTCAAGATCCGCAAAAATTACATTCTGCTACCCTTGATGTGTTAGCGTTGTATTTAGCCTGTGGCATTGATCCTGAAAAAAGCACGATTTTTATTCAATCACACGTTCCAGAACACGCTCAGCTTGCGTGGGTGCTAAATTGCTACACGTATTTTGGTGAAATGGGGCGTATGACTCAATTTAAGGATAAATCCGCACGCCACGCTGAAAATGTAAATGTTGGGTTATTTACCTATCCTGTTTTAATGGCGGCAGATATTTTGCTTTACCAAACCAATCAAGTGCCAGTGGGGGAAGATCAAAAACAACATTTAGAAATCACCCGTGATATTGCACAGCGCTTCAACGCGCTTTATGGCGAACATTTTGCCATTCCAGAAGTATTTATTCCGAAAGCAGGCGCGCGTGTGATGTCGTTACTTGAGCCTGAGAAAAAAATGTCTAAATCAGACGAAAATCGCAACAACGTGATTGGACTGTTAGAAGATCCTAAAGCCGTGGTGAAAAAAATTAAGCGTGCGGTAACGGATTCTGATGAGCCGCCTGTGATTCGTTATGACGTAAAAAATAAAGCGGGCGTGTCTAACTTGTTAGATATTTTGGCAGGTATTACAGGCAAAAGCATTGCTGAATTAGAAGTGGAATTTGAAGGCAAAATGTACGGTCATTTAAAAACCGCCGTTGCCGATGAAGTGTCAGCAATGCTTACCCAGTTGCAAGAACGCTATCACCATTTCCGTAATGATGAAGCGTTATTGCATAAAATCGCCGCCGAGGGAGCGAAAAAAGCACAAGCACGCGCGAAAGCCACATTAGATGCGGTGTACAAAGCTATCGGTTTTGTTGCGCCTTAATGTTCAGTGTGATTTCATTTTAATCATAAATTAGGCGAAAAATTCGCCTAATTTTCACCGCACTTTCTTTTGCAATGAACTATTGTTCCGCAATGCAATCTAAATAAACACTTCATTTAATTAGTATTAGAAGGAATTTTAATGAAACTATTCAAAGTGCTTTTGCTTAGCTTGTTTGCGTTGCCTAATGCGTGGGCAAATTTAGATACCAATATCAAATACAGCTCAAATTACTTAATGCCTGCTTATGTGCATTTTAGCGCCAACGGATCGCAATATCGCGTTGATGCTAAGATCAATATTCCACTGTATAACATTGAATTCAAATCCGTTGGGACGCAAAGCAAAACGGATTTTAAAATGACCAATTACCAAGATGTGCGTAACGGTAAACCTTATGCCAAAACGATCATCAAAGGCAATGACATTGCTTATGGTAAAGTGAAAAATGGTTTAAAAAGCGAGCCACTTAGAATGCCAACCTTTGATTTATTCACGGTAGCGTTCCAGCTTAGCTATTACGATAAATTGCCACAAAATTTCCAAATTACTAACGGCAAAAAATTGTATCCAATGAAAAATATATTGGTGAAAAAGAGCGAACGAAAAGTAACGCGAGATAATCAATCGCACACTGAAATCACCTATCAATTCCGCACCGGTGCAAAATCTTTTGTGGTAAAAAAATACGCAGGCGAACAATTCCCGCGTTATATTTCCTATGACAAAGATGGCGATCATTATGAATTAACCTTTAGCGAGTTTGTGAAATAAGGATTTAATTATATTCAAAAATAAAATAGCCCATGAGAGGCTATTTTATTTCCATATAATAAAACATTTCAGTTCCCATCTATTTGAGTTTCTATACATTCTTTATATTTGGCAGTCCTATCAGATAGACTGCATTAAATTGATTTCCCTAGCACGCGATCAAGTTCAGCTAAATCTGTGATATTTTGCTGTACTTTTTGTAAGCCACTTTCTTTGAGAGTGGTAAAATCAAGGTGATAAGAAAATTGTTGATTTTCAAACTGCGGTTGTAAAAATTGGTAAATTCCACAACGTCCAGCATAGCCTTGATGGCAATCGCAAGGATCTTGATGCGTGCATTTTTTACGAATTAAACGTTGTGCAACTACTAATAATAAACTGTTTTCAATTTCATATTGTGCGATGCCGAGTTGCCTTAAGCGGGCAATGGCTGATTGTGCATCATTGGTGTGAAGTGTTGAAAGTACTAGATGTCCTGTCTGAGCTGCTCTTAGTGCAATGGAAGCACTTTCCGCATCGCGGATTTCACCGAGCATAATAATATCTGGGTCTTGACGCAAAAAAGTTCGTAATAAACGATTAAAATCTAACCCAATTTGTGGGTTGATTTGTGTTTGAATAATACCGGGAACCGTGATTTCAATGGGATCTTCTGCCGTAAGAATATGCTTATCAATGCCATTGAGCCAATTAAGTGCGGAGTAAAGTGTGATACTTTTTCCGCTTCCTGTTGGTCCCGTCACTAAGATAAGTCCTTGTGGTTGTTGTAAGGCTTGTTGTAAAGTGAATCGCTGTGTTTCTGTCATACCAAGTTGGATAAAGTCCAATGAAATGGGTTTGTTTTTTTGTAATCGTAGTACTGCTTTTTCACCATAAGATGTAGGTAGTGTAGAAAGACGAAAATCCAACATATCGGCAAAATGCGTTTTGAACTGAAATCGCCCATCTTGTGGTAAGCGGGTTTCGCTAATATCCAGTCGAGCAAGCAGTTTTAAGCGAGAAAGAATTCGTTGTGTAAGGCCTTGATTGAGTGGTGGTTGGCATTGTAGCACACCATCAATTCGAAAACGAAGTCGTAGCATTTCAGCCAGTGGTTCAATATGAATGTCAGAAGCATTTTTTTGTAGTGCTTGCTCAAAAATTTGATTAAGTAGCTGAATAACAGGCTCATCTTGATTTTCGTTTTCCTGCTCTGAAACGAGAGTATCATTTTCTGGCATATAAAAATTCAGTACAGGAAAATGCTCAGTCTTCTGAGGAGATAAATCCTTGAGTAACTGTTTTAATTTATTACTATCAAACAAAATCGGTTCAATAACTTTGCCCGTCATAAAAGCAAACGTTTCGCAAGCTGAGAGGTTTTTAAAGTCATCAATGGCTAGCCATAAACAGTGATCGTCTTCTTTAATTGGCAGTGCAAAATAACGTAAAAGAAGATCTTTTTGCTGCTGATTTTTCTCCCATAAATGCGGTGGAATTGTCATTTTTTTTCCATCCGCACTTTCTACAATACGGCTTTTTTCAAAGGCGTATGAATTCATTTTTTTTTCCTTTTAATTACAAAATCCAGCAGGGAAAAGTTCGCTAGAGTCACCGCAATTAGCTGACCAACTGATTCCACTTGTGGCATTCCCTGAAGGTGTTAAGGTATAGCTAATGTTTTCAAGTGAGCCTTGACCTGTTACGCTAATTGCACCTGCCTGCACGGTAATAGATGAAATTTTGCCACGATTACTTATGGCGGACTGAATACCATTTGTGCCTGCGTTACAGTTTTGTGCATTGCCTGTATTATAAATACATAATTCGACTTCAGAACGATAAGGGGTAGCGCCTTGCAATAATTCGGAAATTGCCGCTTTTCTGGTGTAATTTTGATAAGAGGGTATGGCAATGGTAGCAAGAATCGCAACAATGGCGATAACAATCATTAGTTCAATAAGTGTGAATCCTTTTTTATAAAAGGAACGATAAGAAAAAGACATTTTGGCTCCTTAATAGCTTTTGATAAAATTTTTAACTACAATTTGGCAATAAGATTGCGGTAATGATTTTTACGAAAAGAAATAATAAAGGCAAAAATCATCGTGCTTTTTTTCGAGCTAGATCGCAAAAACAGCAATAAATAAGGTAGGGTATGAGCCAACGTTACACAATTACATCTCTTGGGTGGTTATTGGGTGAAAGGCAATGTTTTTCTCCGCATCAAGATCAACGCCCAGATCCTCAGGATATTTCTTTATTGGTGATTCATTATATTAGTTTGCCACCAGAAAATTTTGGCGGCCACTATATTGATGATTTTTTTCAAGGCAAATTGGATATAAGCCAAGATCCTTATTTTGAAGAAATTAAAGCACTGAAAGTTTCTGCACATTGTTTGATTAACCGCAAAGGTGAAATCACGCAATATGTAAGCTTTAATGATCGAGCTTGGCACGCGGGCGTTTCGCAATTTCAGGATCGCGAGAAATGTAATGATTTTGCGATTGGTATTGAGTTAGAGGGGAGCAACAATTACCCTTTTACGGAGCAGCAATACAAAACATTAGCCAGCTTGACTAAAGCCATTATGGAATCTTATCCAAAGATTACCAAAGATCGTATTGTAGGACATAGTGATATCGCCCCAGAAAGAAAGATTGATCCAGGACGCTATTTTGATTGGCAGCATTATTTTACGTTATTAGATTAATGTTTTGATTAAAATAAAATGTGCTTATGCCAGAGATAAGCACATTTTATCGAGTTTAAAAGAACTAATCTTTATAAATAATACCTTCGTTTGCTTTGAAGTCTTCAATTTTGATTGGGGAATTTTCTTCAAAATAGTTTTTCAGGCTGTCGGCATCCACAAAGCCAGTGTTTACATAGCTCGCAAGATTGCTAACTACTGGGTAACCATCGCCACCAGCGGCACAATAACTTGGTAATGATACGCGGTAGATTTTATTTGGAGCAATGGCTTTACCACCGATTTTTACATCAGAAATCGTTTGTGCTTTGCGATCAACAACCATTGTAATGCCATAAAATTGCGGATAAGCGCCAGAATCAACAGATTTCAATGCAACGACTTTAAGGTAGTCAAGTAAGTGTTTGCCATTCATTTCAAAAGAGCTGATGATATTACCAAATGGTTGAACGGTTAAAATATCTTTATAGGTAACATCGCCAGCTTCAATAGAAGCGCGGATACCGCCTGAATTCATAATTCCTACATCAGCTTTGGCACGTTCTGCCTGTGAACGGGCAATAAGTTGGCCTAGATTTGTTTGGTGGAATCGGATTACGTTGCGATCCCCTTCTAACTTACCGTCTACTTTACCGACAATTTTACCAAGAAGTTTATCTCCTTTTTCTTGGTAAGTTTTGAGATGAGCGAGTAAGGCCGCGTCTGCCGGAATTTCTTTTTGATAAAGCACATATTCACTTGATCCATCTTCTTTTTTTACTTTCTTTTTCAAATTTACGGGAATCAGTTCATAATGTTCAAGCGTGAGTTTTCCATTTCTAAAACTAAAATCAGCACGGCCAACATATTTCCCCCATTCACCAGCTTGCATAATCCAAGTATTTTTTTCTAATGCTGGTTTACAGCTATCGCCAGCTTTAAATTTATCATTAAAGCTACCGTCATCATTAATACAAACTGTATCGTGGGTATGTCCACCGATTACTAAATCAAACGCACCTTGTGGTAATTCTCGCACCATTGATACATCGCCCGGTGCATTGGAACCAAATTTTGCATCATGGTAATAGCCCATATGAGTTAAGGCAATTTTTACATCGGGCTGCTCTTTGTCAGCTAACTCAGCAAGGACTTTTTTCGCACTATCGGCAGGGCGTTCAAATTTTACCGCAGACATAAATTCTGGATTACCTAATTTTTCTGTATCTTCAGTAGTCAAACCCACAACTGCTATTTTTAAGCCTTGTTTTTGTAAAATCGTGTAAGGCTTTACCAATAAATCGCCGGTTTTCTTGTTGTAAACATTCGCAGCTAAGAATGGGAAGTTTGCCCATTTTTCTTGCATATCTAATAATTGAAGTGGATTATCAAATTCGTGATTACCTAAGGTAAGCGCCTCATAACCCATCATATTTAAGGCTTCAATATCTGGTTTAGCATTTTGTAAATCGGATTCAGGCACTCCAGTATTAAAATCCCCTGCATTGAGTAAAATAACGTCACCACCTTTTTCCTTAACCTCTTTTCGGATACGATCGATTAATGTTTTTTGTGCGGCAAGACCATATTCGCCATTTTTATTTTGCCAATAATGACCGTGTAAGTCATTGGTATGTAAAAGGGTAAATTGGTAGGTTTTATCTTGCTCATAGGCATAGCTAACATTGCATAAAGTGAATAACGAGGCTGACACCGAGAAAGTAAATAAGGTTGTGCGTTTCATTTTTGCTCCTGATTATGATGAAATAACTTTGGTTTAAAAGACAACCGCAAAAAGTGCGGTTGTTTTTTCAAAAATTAATGATTTTTTTGTTTATGTTCCGCAAATGCGGCCTTGACAAAGCCTTCAAATAAGGGATGCCCATCGCGTGGGGTTGAGGTAAATTCAGGGTGGAACTGACAAGCTACAAACCAAGGGTGTTCAGGCACTTCAATAATTTCCACCAGTTTTTTATCCGCAGATAATCCAGTTACTTTTAAACCCGCTTTTTCAATTTGTGGCAGCAGGGTATTGTTTACTTCGTAACGATGACGATGACGCTCTTCAATGGTTTCCGCGCCATAGAGTTCTCGCGCACGGCTACCTTCGGCGAGGTGACATTGTTGCGCGCCTAAACGCATTGTACCACCAAGATCAGATTGAGCATTACGAGTTTCAATATTGCCTTCCGCATCTTGCCATTCGGTAATCAAACCAACCACAGGCTGTTTGCAGTCTTTATCAAACTCTGTGGAGTTAGCTTCGGTTAATCCCGCTTTATGGCGTGCGTATTCAATTAACGCCACTTGCATTCCTAAACAAATGCCTAAGTAAGGAATGTTGTTTTCACGGGCATATTGTGCGGTGCGAATTTTGCCTTCTACGCCACGATAGCCAAAGCCACCCGGTACTAAAATACCGTCTAAGCCTTTCAACACATCGGTACCTTTGGTTTCTACATCTTCGGAATCAATGTATTTGATATTTACGTTCAAACGGTTTTTCAAGCCACCGTGTTTTAATGCTTCGTTCACCGATTTATAGGCATCAGGCAATTCCGTATATTTGCCCACCATACCAATGGTGACTTCGCCAGTTGGGTTGGCTTGTTGATAAAGCACTTGTTCCCATTCGCTTAAATCCGCTTCAGGGCAATCTAAATGGAAACGCTGACAAATAAACTCATCTAAGTATTGCGATTTCAATAAGGCTGGAATTTGATAAATGGAATTCACGTCTTTTAACGAAATGACTGCACGCTCTGGCACATTACAGAACAAGGCGATTTTTGCGCGCTCATTCGGTGGAACCATACGATCAGAGCGACAAATTAACACATCAGGCTGAATACCAATAGATAGCAATTCTTTCACCGAGTGCTGCGTTGGCTTGGTTTTTACTTCCCCTGCCGTTGGAATGTAAGGCACAAGGGTTAAGTGCATAAAGATCGTGCGTTCACGCCCCACTTGCACCGCAAGCTGACGCAAGGCTTCTAAGAAAGGTAAGGATTCAATATCCCCCACCGTGCCGCCCACTTCGACAATCGCAACATCGTGGCCAGCAGCACCATCAATCACCCGAGCTTTAATTTCATTGGTGATATGTGGGATTACTTGAATGGTCGCGCCTAGATAATCACCACGGCGCTCTTTGCGTAATACTTCAGAATAAATTTTACCCGTTGTGAAATTGTTGCGTTTGGTCATTTTGGTACGAATAAAACGCTCATAATGCCCTAAGTCAAGATCGGTTTCTGCACCGTCTTGGGTAACAAACACTTCGCCGTGTTGCGTTGGACTCATTGTGCCAGGATCCACATTAATATAAGGATCCAGCTTCATAATGGTTACATTCAAACCACGGGCTTCTAAAATTGCCGCTAAAGATGCTGCAGCAATACCTTTTCCGAGGGAAGAAACAACACCGCCCGTTACAAAAATATAATTGGTAGCCATAATCGAACCTAATGTATTGAGATGAAAGTTGATAATCGTTGTAATAAGACGGGATGTTAGTGTACAGCAAAGGCGCGTTAAACTCAATCATTAGGGAGGGATTTTTGTAGCTTAAAGCATGGTGGAAAAGGTAAAAGTTTTTGCATATTTTTTAATTTATTTATTGCGTTAAAATAAAAAATCATTAAAATGAACGAACGTTCATTCAGTCAATTTTTTTACTGTTTGTACTCCTTTTCCTCAATTTTTTAAGGTTATTTCAATGCGTCAATCTGAAAATGAGATGACCGAGCAAATCTTTTTGGCCACAGAACGGCTTATGGCAGAAGGTGGGTTGCACAATTTGTCGATGCACAAAATTGCCAAAGAAGCCAATATTTCTGCGGGAACAATTTATATTTACTTCAAAAGTAAAGAGGAATTGCTGAAGGAATTTGCTCGCAGAGTGTTTACCCTTTTTTCTAAGGAATTAGAAAAAAAATACGATGAAAACCAACCGCACTTTGAACAATATCGTCAAATGTGGTGGAACATTTGGCATCATTTACAAAACAATCCAATGATTGTGGTGAATATGAGCCAATATCAGTCCTTACCTGATTTTTATGAAGTCGGTACGGAGCTGGAAACAGAGAGCCTTTGGTATGTCTTTTGTGAAAAGGCGAAGAAAGCTGAGGTGCTATGTGATTTACCGCATAAGGTCTTGTTTTCATTAAGTTTAAAAAGTGCGATTAATCTTGCCTTAGATCAAGCCTTTTTTAAAACTGAAATGAAAGACGATATGTTAGAAGAAGTCATCGCAAGAACTTGGCGTTCAATTCAAAAATAGTTTAGTGATTTTGTTTTATGGAGTTTTTTTATGAGTCTTAATACTCAATCAGCTCAACCTAAAGCACAAAAGCGTTCGCACGTTTTTTGGGTAAAGTTGAGCCTAATCGTGGTGGCATTAATTTTTATTGGAATGATTGCTGCCAATATTTTCAAAGGAATGGCGATTGGTAAATATTTAGCGTCAATGCCTGAACCTGCAAATCCTGTAACGGCAATGCGTGTTGAGGCAAAAGAATGGACACCGGTGATTGAAACCACGGGATTGGTTCGCCCAAATCAAGGGACAATGTTAAGTACGCAAACCGCTGGTATGGTGTCGAAAGTGTTGGTGCAATCAGGTCAAGCAGTGAAAAAAGGTGATGTGTTAGTGCAGTTAGACAGCTCAGTGGAACAGGCTAATTTATCTGCTTCGCAAGCACAGCTTTCTTCCGTGAAACAAACCTACCAGCGTTATCTTAATCTTTATAAAACGAGAAGCGTGTCGCAACAGGAATTGGATAATGCTAAAGCCAGTTATGATGCCTTGGTTGCGAATATTGATGCATTAAAAGCGACCATTGAACGCCGTCAAATTGTTGCACCTTTTGATGGGGTAGCGGGGATTGTGAAAGTTAACGTGGGGCAATACGTTACCTTAGGTACGGCGATTGTACGAGTGGAAGATCGAAGCCAAATGAAAGTGGATTTCTCAGTAGCACAAAATGCCTTAGAGCAATTACATTTGGATCAAAAAGTTACTGCAACAGCGGATGCCCTTTTAGGGGAAACCTTTGGTGCAAAAATTACAGCCATTGAGCCGGCAATTAATGGTTCAACAGGCTTAATTGATGTGCAAGCGACCTTTGATCAGCCAGCGGGGGAAAAATTATTATCAGGAATGTTCACTCGTTTACGCATTGCCTTACCTACAGAACGCAACCAAGTTGTCGTGCCACAAGTGGCGGTGAGCTACAATATGTACGGAGAAATCGCCTACGTTTTAACCGCACTTTCTGATGATGATAAACAGAAGTTACTCGATAACGATAAATTCCCGCATAAAGACGATATTGATAAAGTGTATAGAGCGAAACAAATCACCGTCTTCACCAAAGATCGCCAAGGCATTTATGCCCAATTAAAAGGTGATGATGTGAAAGTGGGGGATTTAATCATCACAGGTGGTCAGCAACGCATTGGTAACGGCAGCTTAGTGTTTGTTACTGATAAAGCCGGTGTGGGAACAAGCGAACCGGTGAAGAAAACCAATCTCTAATTAGGAAATAGCGAATGAAATTTACAGATATATTTATTCGTCGCCCCATTTTAGCGGTTTCGATTAGCTTGCTGATTGTGATTTTAGGTTTGCAAGCTATTTCGAAATTGACGGTGCGTGAATATCCTAAAATGACTACCACGGTAATTAATGTTACCACCACTTACCCGGGGGCAGATGCTAATCTGATCCAAGCGTTTATTACGTCAAAATTAGAAGAAGCGGTGGCGCAGGCGGATAATATTGATTATATGTCGTCTGAGAGCCGTCCAAATGTGTCTTCTATTACGGTGAAAATGAAGCTGAACACCGATCCAAATGCCGCACTAGCTGATGTGTTAGCGAAGGTGAATTCGGTGCGTTCAGCTTTGCCAAGTGGTATTGATGACCCTGCGATCACCTCTTCTACAGGGGGATCGGGGGTTATGTACATCAGTTTCCGTTCCAACAAATTAGATGCAAGCCAAGTCACCGACTATATTGAACGTGTGGTGAAACCGCAGTTCTTTACCGTGGAAGGGGTGGCAAAAGTGTCAATTTTTGGGGCATCACAATATGCAATGCGTATTTGGTTAGATCCGCAAAAAATGGCATCGCAAAACCTTTCGGCGCCAGAAGTAATGGCGGCGTTATCAGCAAACAACGTGCAAACGGCGGCGGGGAATGATAACGGCTATTTCACGGTATATAAAAACAAAGTGGAAACCACCACCAAGACCGTAGAGCAGTTGCAAAATTTGATCGTGTATTCAAAAGGCGATAATCTCGTGCGTTTGCGTGATATTGCGGACGTCGAATTAAACAAAGAAAGTGATGACAGCCGCGCAGTGGCGAATGGTTCGGATTCCGTGGTGCTAGCTATTGATCCTGCATCAACGGCAAACCCATTAACAGTGGCAGGAAATATTCGTCCGTTATATGAAAGCATTAAACGCAATTTGCCAGATAGTATGGAAACGGACATTCTTTACGATCGCACGATTGCGATTAATAGCTCCATTGACGAAGTGGTAAAAACCATTTTAGAAGCAACCATTATCGTATTGGTGGTGATCACGCTATTTATCGGTTCATTGCGTGCTATTTTGATCCCAGTTATTACTATTCCGATTTCCTTAATCGGGGTAATAATGATGTTGCAAGCCTTTGATTTTTCCATCAATTTGATGACCTTGCTGGCCTTAATTTTGGCTATCGGCTTGGTGGTGGACGATGCGATTGTGGTGCTAGAAAACGTGGATCGCCATATTAAGCTCGGTGAATCCCCTTTCCGTGCTGCGATTATCGGTACAAGAGAAATTGCAACACCGGTTATTTCAATGACTATCGCCTTGATTGCGGTGTATTCCCCAATGGCATTAATGAATGGGATTACCGGTTCATTGTTTAAAGAGTTTGCGCTCACCCTTGCTGGAGCGGTGTTTATTTCAGGGATTGTGGCATTAACGCTTTCTCCAATGATGAGTAGTAAATTGCTCAAACCGCATACTGAGCCATCAAAACTTGAGCAACGTATTGAAAATACCTTAGGAAAATTGACCCGCACTTATGTATATTTGCTTGGCATTGTAATGAATAGCCGCAAATTTGTGCTGACCTTTGCCGTGGTGATTTTTGCTACCTTACCAATGCTGTTTAATTCCCTTTCTAGTGAATTAACCCCAGCAGAAGACAAAGGTGCATTTCTTGCCTTAGGGACTGCACCTGCGAATGTGAACGTGGATTATGTACAAGGGGCAATGAAAGGGTATGAAGATATCTTGAAAAACACCGAAGAAGTGGGCTTTTCAATGGTTATTTCTGGTGCGCCAGCGTCTAACCAATCGCTCAACGTGGTTACCTTAAAAGACTGGAAAGAACGTAGCCGCAAACAAAGCGAGGTGTTAGCAGAGCTAAACAAAAAAGCGCAAGCGATTCCAGAAATTTCGGTGAGTGGTTTCGCCTTCCCCGAAATTGAAACAGGGGAACAAGGCCCTCCAGTGAGCTTTGTGATTAGCACCGCGAAAGATTACAAAGAGTTGGCAGACGTTGCTGGGGCTTTCCTCGATAAAATGAAAAACTCTGGACAGTTTGTGTACACCTCTTTAGCGTTGAAATTTGATACCGCACAGATGAAAGTAACCATTGATAAAGAGAAAGCGGGAACTTACGGCGTATCAATGCAACAAATTAGCCAGACTTTAGGCAGCTACCTTTCTGCCGCCACCATCACCCGTGTGGACATTGATGGCCGTGCGTACAAAGTGATCTCGCAAGTCAAACGCAAAGATCGCCTTGCGCCAGAAAGTATGGATAATTACTTTGTTAGAGCAAGCAATGGTGAATCTGTGCCGTTAAGCAGTTTCTTAACTGTAACACTTGAATCACAGCCAAGTTCATTACCACGCTTTAGTCAGTTAAATTCCGCGATTATCGGTGCAGTGCCTTCACCAACCACCAGTATTGGTGATGTGGTGAAATGGTTGCAAGACACTGCGAGTCAGGATTTACCACAAGGCTATAACTACGACTTCAAAGGCGAAGCCCGTCAGTTAGTGCAAGAAGGGAATGCTTTAGCGGTAACCTTTGCCCTTGCGGTGATTATCATTTTCTTAGTGTTAGCGATTCAATTTGAATCTATCCGCGATCCACTGGTGATTATGATTTCCGTACCGCTTGCGGTGAGTGGGGCATTATTCGCCTTGAATTTATTCAGCTTGCTTGGCGTGGCAGGAGCAACCTTGAACATTTATTCGCAAGTGGGATTAATTACTCTTGTGGGCCTAATCACCAAGCACGGTATTTTAATGTGTGAAGTGGCAAAAGAAGAGCAGCTTTATCACCATAAAAACCGTCGCGAAGCGATTATGGCAGCCGCTACGGTGCGTTTACGTCCAATTTTGATGACCACCGCAGCAATGATCGCAGGCTTAATCCCATTGCTCTACGCCACAGGCGCAGGCGCGGTTTCTCGCTTTAGTATCGGGATTGTGATCGTAGCAGGGCTGGCAATCGGCACGCTATTTACCTTGTTCATCTTGCCAGTCATTTATACTTACATCGCAAGTGAACACAAACCCTTGCCAGAGTTTGATGAAAGCATCAAACCGATCGAAGCCAATGGCCAGCATTAATTAATGCATTAAAAATCAAAAGCTACCTTCGGGTAGCTTTTTTTATTGGATAAACACAAGAGTAAGTGCGGTAAGATTTTATCGCGTTTGGCAAAAAAAGGAGAAAAAAGTACCGCACTTCAGTGTAGGAAAATCAAAGAAAGATCAGATTTTTTCTATTAGAACCCCATTTTGTACACTAAAAGTGCGGTGTTTTTCAGGTTGCATTTCTTTTAGCTGATTGTGAGTGATTGCGCTCACGAATACTTGCGAACCGCTTTGTTGTAAGCGTTCAGCGAGTAAGGATCGTTTTGTTTTATCTAATTCAGAAGCAAAATCGTCAATTAAGAAAATGCAATGGCGATCTTTTTGTTGGGTTAAGTGTTCCCCTTGAGCCAAGCGCAAGGCACACATTAGCAGTTTTAATTGTCCGCGCGAAAGCACATCTTCTACGGGTAAACCGTTGGCTTTAAAGCGAAAATCAGCCTTTTGCGGGCCAGATACGGTGTAGCCAATGGCACGATCACGCTCAAAATTTTGGCGTAATAATTCGGCGTAATCGCTATTTTTGTCCCAACCTTGGTGGAAACTCACACTGATTTCTAATTCAGGCAGAAATAGCTGGCAAGTTCGTTCAATTTCAGGGCGTAAGGCTTCGGCATAATCGGCACGCCATTCGCTGATTTGGTTGGCAAGATTGACCAGCTCTTTATCCCAAATATGAATATGTTCGTAGCGAAAGGCTTGTTGCAAAGCGGCGTTGCGTTGCTTTAATAAGCGGTTAAGCTGGCTCCATACAGGGTGAAATTGGTTGTGATGGTGAAACAATCCCCAATCCAAAAAAGCACGGCGATAGCTTGGACCGCCATTGAGTAAGGTCAGTCCTTCTGGGGTGATCATTTGCATCGGCAATAAATGGGCAAGATCGGCGATTTTTTTCGCTTCTTCACCGTTAATTTTGACCTGTGTATTACCTTGACGATGTTTTTGCAAACCCACTGACCATTGATGCTGTTGCTCTTGAATTTTGCCGTACAGAGTGAAGTGGGACTGTTCGTAAGAAATGATCCGATTTGCCACCGCACTTTTAAAAGAGCGTCCGTGAGCAAGATAAAAAATAGCTTCAAGCAAGCTCGTTTTGCCACTGCCATTATTGCCCACTAAAAAGTTAAAGCCGTGGTCAAATTCCAGATCCACGGCGGTTAAATTGCGAAAGTTTTCAACAGTTAAGCGTGAAATCGCCATATCAATTATAAACTATAAACGCATTGGCATAATCACATATTCTGCGCTGTTATCGTCCACATCTTCAATTAAACAGCTTGATGAGGCATCAGTTAAGCGCATACGCACTTGTTTACATTTTAGCGCATTGAGTACATCGAGCAGATAGCTTACATTAAACCCTACTTCTAATGCCTCCCCTTCGTATTGAATATCGATTACTTCTTCCGCTTGCTCTTGTTCTGAGTTACTTGCGGTAATAGTCAATTGATGATCCGCAAGTTGTAAACGTACTGTTCTGACTTTGTCATTCGATAAAATAGCTGCTCGAGCAAAAGCTTGTTTTAAGCCTTCCCAATCCCCCACCATAATACGTTGGGCATTGCGTGGCAATACTCGACGGTAATCTGGGAATGGTCCATCGATCAGTTTAGAGGTAAAGATAATCTGTCCTAAATCAATACGTAAATTGTTAGTGCCAATTTGCACTTGTGCGGAAGAATCATTGGCTTCGAGCAAACGAGCCAATTCAAGTACTCCTTTGCGTGGTAAAATCACAGAATGAATTTGTAAATCTTGTTCCAAAGGAATCGTGCAGACTGCAAGACGATGACCGTCAGTTGCTACGGTACGGATTAAATTACCCTCGGTTTCAAATTTCATTCCGTTAAGAAAATAGCGTACATCTTGATTGGCCATTGAAAATTGAGTTGCATCGATTAAACGGCGTAGGGTTGCTTGTGTTGTAGTGAAATCTACTTCAGCTTGCCAATCGATGAGATTTGGGTATTCATCTGCAGGTAAGGTTGTTAAATTAAATTTACTGCGTCCACAATAGACTAAGGCTCTTTCTTCTTCAAAATTAACTGCAATATCTGAACCATCTGGAAAGCTACGGCAGATATCAAGGAATTTTTTGGCTGGAATAGTGAATCGTCCGTCTTGTGTCGCACTATTTAACTGGGTTTGAGTGGAAAGCTCCACTTCCATATCCGTGCCTGTCATTGTTAACGTCAGCCCATTGATGTCAAGCAATACATTACTTAATACTGGTAATGTTGGGCGGCTACTTAATACACCACAAACTTGTTGTAAAGGTTTTAACAGATTTTCTCTTAATACAGTAAATTGCATATTTTCGTCCTTAAACTGATAAGGTTCGGATTAAATTAGACCAATCTTCTTGAATACTTGGGTCTTGTTGTTTGAGTTTATCTACACTTCGACAAGCGTGCAACACAGTGGTGTGATCGCGATCACCAAAACTGCTGCCAATTTCAGGGAAACTACGATTGGTAAGCTCACGTGAAAGCGCCATCGCAATTTGGCGTGGACGTGCCACGGATCGGGCGCGGCTTTTTGATTTAAGATCCGCCACTTTGATGCGGTAATATTCCGCCACCACTTTTTGGATATTTTCCACTGTTACCAATTTTTCTTGCAACGCCAGCATATCTTTGAGGGTTTCGCGCACAAAGTCAATAGTAATCGGCTTGCCAGTAAATTCTGCATTAGCGTGTACGCGGTTAAGCGCGCCTTCTAACTCACGCACATTGGTACGTAATTTTTCGCCGATAAACAGTGCCACTTCTTCAGGTAAGCACATATTTTTTTCTTCCGCTTTCTTTAATAAAATAGCGACACGGGTTTCAAGCTCTGGTGGCTCAATGGCGACACTTAATCCCCAACCAAAACGTGATTTTAGGCGATCCTCGATTTTTTCGATCTCTTTTGGATAGCGGTCTGACGTTAAGATAATTTGCCGACTGCTTTCAAATAATGAGTTGAAAATATGGAAAAATTCTTCTTGTGTACCGTCTTTACCCGCGAAGAATTGAATATCATCAATCAGTAAGGCATCTAAAGTGCGGTAGAATTTTTTGAAGTTTTCCATTTTATCTTCTTGCAAGGCTTTTACATACTCTTGCATAAAACGCTCCGCGTGGATATAAATCACGCGCGCCTCAGGCTTGGTAGCTAAAATACCATTGCCTACGGCGTGTAATAAGTGGGTTTTGCCAAGCCCTGTGCCACCGTACAGAAATAGCGGGTTAGCGCTTTGTTCACCAGGGTTGATCGCCACTTTTTGCGCCACGGCTCGGGCCAATTGGTTGGATTTCCCCTCCACAAAGTTTTCAAAAATGTGCTTGGTATTTAAGTTAGAACGATAGCTAGTTTTTGGCTCGCTTGGCTGCGCTGATGCCTTATTTTGGTGGGCGGTAGGGGATGGCGTGGTTTTACGCATCGCAGGTTTTGAGCCTTCTTGCACCTTCACACTAAAATCCGCATTGCCAGAAAATTGTTGGGCTAAACGGCTGATTAATTCAAGATAATGGGTTTCGACCCAATTTTTAACAAAAACGTTGGAGGCATATAACACCATATTGTTATCACCCATAATATCAGCTTGCAATGGGCGTAACCAAGTGCTGAAATCCGTTGGTGAAACTTGATCTTGCAGTTGTGAAAGGCAATCCTGCCAAAGTGATGCGAGCGTGGTTTTCATTGTTATTATGTCTAGTTTATCTGTTAAACGTTTGAATAGTCCGCAGAAAAGTGCGGTGAGAATTCAGTTAATTTTACAATAAAGTTGAGAAAAGATCTTTATAAAAGGATCAAAAAAATCGAAAAAGGCGGCTTGAGATTTTTGTCCAAAAAAGTATAATTCATCCCGCTTTTATGCTTTCAAATAAGAAAAATGCAGATTATGTTGCGATTTTTCTTATTCTTATTTGACGAACGGCTCATTTGTGATTACAATTCCGTTCCTTATTTTAGTAACCCTTGTTTCAATTCGTTTTTGGCTATCTAAATGTCAAAGGCAATGGTTAAACAATGTTGATTTAGGTAGATTATAGTTATGAAACGTACATTTCAACCATCTGTATTAAAACGTAGCCGCACTCACGGTTTCCGTGCGCGTATGGCAACTAAAAACGGCCGTCAAGTTTTAGCTCGTCGTCGTGCTAAAGGTCGTAAAAGTTTATCTGCATAATCCAGCCCTTCGCGGTGATTAAGCTAGACTTTTCTAGGGAGTTACGTCTGTTAACTCCCGCTCAATTCAAATATGTTTTCCAAGATCCGCAACGTGCGAGTTCCCCCGAAATTACCATTTTAGCCCGTCCTAATCAGGAAGCTGTTCCACGTTTAGGTTTAGCGGTGGCCAAAAAGCATCTAAAACGTGCCCACGATCGTAATCGCATTAAGCGTTTGTGCCGTGAATGTTTCCGTTTGTTGCAACATCAGTTACCGCATTATGATTTTGTTATTGTGGTAAAACAAGGGATTGGGCGTTTAGACAATCAGCAAATATTCAATTCATTGGATAAATTATGGCAACGCCACATTCGCTTGGCTCGAAAGTCTTAATTGCGCTTATTCGCTTTTATCAACTGGTTATTAGTCCTTTAATTGGCCCACGTTGTCGATTCACGCCAACTTGTTCTTGCTACGGCATTGAAGCATTAAAAACGCACGGTGCGTTAAAAGGTGGTTGGCTTACGTTAAAACGTATATTAAAATGTCATCCTTTACACGCTGGTGGATACGATCCTGTTCCGCCGAAGATCAATAACAACAAAGAGAACAAATAATGGATTCAAGACGTAGCCTGTTAGTGCTAGCACTACTCTTTATTTCTTTTCTTGTTTATCAGCAATGGCAAGTGGATTACCATTCACCAAAGCCTGTTGCCACTGAACAAGCGCAAACTTCTAATTCTCAAGGTGAATTCACAGCAAATTCAGACCTTGCTAACCTTGCTCAAGGTAAACTGATTACCTTAGAAAATGACGTATTCCGTCTAAAAGTGAATACATTAGGTGGGGACATAGTGCGTTCTGAATTATTAAAATATAATGCAGAATTAGATTCCCATACACCATTTGTTTTATTGAACGATACACCCGAGCATATTTATATTGCACAAAGTGGTTTAGTTGGCAAAAACGGGATTGACACCAAAGCAGGTCGTGCAAATTACCAAGTAGAAGGGGAAACGTTTAAACTGGCTGATGGACAAAATGAGCTTGTTGTGCCATTAGTATTTGAAAAAGATGGCGTAACTTACCGCAAAATTTTCGTATTAAAACGCGGTGAATACGATGTGGCTGTGAATTATCAAATTGATAACCAAAGTACACAATCAATTCAAGTGGAACCTTATGCTAAATTAACTCACACTTTAATTGAAAGTTCAGGTAGTATGACAATGCCTACTTATACTGGTGGTGCTTATTCTTCCTCTGAAACGAATTATAAAAAATACAGCTTTCAAGATATGGAAGAAAAAGATCTTTCTATTCAAACGAAAGCAGGTTGGGCAGCAGTGTTACAACATTATTTCGTATCTGCGTGGATTCCAAATCAAGACAATACACATCTTTTATATACTTCTACAGACAAAGCGCGTAATTTAGGGGCTATTGGTTATCGTGGGCCAGTGGTGGATATTCCAGCTGGCGCAACAGAAAGCATCACTAGCAAATTATGGACAGGGCCAAAATTACAAAATGAAATGGCAAAAGTGGCAAACCACTTAGATTTAACCGTGGATTACGGTTGGGCGTGGTTTATTGCGAAACCATTATTCTGGTTACTTACTCACATTCACGATTTAGTGAAAAACTGGGGACTTGCGATTATTGGTGTAACCCTTGTGGTGAAAGGCTTGCTTTACCCATTAACTAAAGCACAATACACCTCAATGGCGAAAATGCGTATGTTGCAACCGAAAATCCAAGAAATGCGTGAGCGTTATGGTGAAGATCGTCAGCGTATGAGCCAAGAAATGATGAAATTGTATAAAGAAGAAAAAGTGAACCCACTGGGTGGCTGTTTACCAATTCTCTTACAAATGCCAATTTTCATCGCCTTATACTGGACATTTATGGAAGCCGTTGAACTACGTCACGCACCATTCTTTGGTTGGATTCAAGATTTATCGGCACAAGATCCGTATTTCATCTTGCCAATTTTAATGGGCGGCTCAATGTTCTTATTACAAAAAATGTCACCAACACCAGTTGCTGATCCAATGCAACAAAAAATTATGACATTTATGCCATTGATCTTTATGGTATTCTTCCTATTCTTCCCAGCAGGTTTGGTACTCTACTGGTTAGTTTCCAACCTTATTACCATTGCTCAACAACAATGGATTTACCGTGGGTTAGAGAAAAAAGGATTACATTCCCGTAAAAAATAACTAGCTAGAGTAGATACTTTATTTATGGGCGAACCTAAGTGTTCGCCCATTTTAGATCAAAAAATCCCTTTAATTGCTTGATTTTGTTATATAGTTAGCTGTTTGAAAAGAAAGTTAGTGATTGCTTTTAATCTGTAATACAATTATCTCCCTACAGGAGCGAACCTATGTGTTGGTCCAATTTACTGAATTTTAAAATGAGTTCATACCTTTTACCGGAGATTACAATGAAATATAACCTAAATCAAAAATGCTTTACCGCAGTAGTAAATAGTGAAAATGGGGAGGTAAATCCTTCCACTCACTTTCATTATTTTCAACAAGACGAAATGATTTGGGCAGAATATGCAGGCGGTGAAATTAAAAAAGGTTTTCTAATTGGAAAATTTATTGCAGATGATGAAATGAGTTTTACCTATCAACATCTTAACCAGCAAGGTGAAAATCGCCTAGGTAAATGTTTGAGCAGAATTGAAACCTTGCCTTCAGGCAAATTACGCTTGAATGAACAATGGCAATGGTTGGACGGTGAGCAGGAAACTGGTTCATCAGTTGTCGAAGAAATTTAATGAAATAAATGTCATCCACCGCACCGTTTATTGCTCGAGATAATATTTGAGCGTTTCTAAAAGTGCGGTCGTTTTTCTAGGAAAAATTATGTCAAAAGAAACCATAGTCGCCCAAGCCACCCCGATTGGACGTGGGGGGGTCGGTATTTTGCGAGTATCAGGGCCACTTGCTCAGCAAGTGGCAGAAGCGGTGCTAGGCAAAAGTCTTAAGCCACGCGTAGCGAACTATTTACCGTTTAAAGATAGCGATGGCACGGTGTTAGACCAAGGGATCGCGCTATTTTTCAAAGCCCCAAATTCTTTCACGGGGGAAGATGTACTAGAGCTACAAGGTCACGGCGGACAGATTATTTTAGATCTCTTACTCAAACGCATTTTGCAAGTCAAAGGTGTGCGTTTGGCGCGCCCAGGGGAATTTTCTGAACAGGCGTTTTTGAATGATAAATTGGATCTCGCTCAAGCGGAAGCCATTGCCGATCTCATTGATGCGAGCTCCGAACAAGCGGCACGTTCTGCATTGAAATCCTTACAAGGGGAATTTTCTAATAAAATTAATCACCTTGTCGATGATGTGATTTATCTACGCACCTATGTAGAAGCGGCGATTGATTTCCCTGATGAAGAAATTGATTTCTTGGCGGACGGTAAAATTGAAGCCAAATTGCGTGAAATTATTGCTCAACTTGCTGCCGTGCGCGCGGAAGCTAAGCAAGGGGCGATTTTGCGTGAAGGAATGAAAGTAGTGATCGCAGGGCGACCAAATGCAGGAAAATCCAGCCTACTCAATGCCCTCGCAGGACGTGAAGCGGCGATTGTAACTGATATTGCAGGCACAACTCGAGATGTGCTGCGTGAGCATATCCACATTGACGGAATGCCGTTGCATATTATTGATACCGCAGGTTTGCGTGATGCTACCGATGAAGTAGAGCGCATAGGGATTCGCCGTGCGTGGGACGAAATTGAGCAAGCAGATCGCATTATTCTGATGTTAGACAGCACCGATAGCGAAGAAAATCTTGCGCAAGTGCGGTCAGAATTTTTGGCAAAATTGCCGAACAATATCCCTTTAACCATTGTGCGTAATAAAGCGGATTTAAGTGGTGAAGCAGAAACCATTAGCGAGAAAAATGGACAAACCATCATCAGTCTTTCGGCGAAAACACAAGTTGGCGTGGACTTACTGCGTGAGCATCTGAAACAATCAATGGGTTATAACACCAGTGTAGAAGGGGGATTCCTTGCACGCCGCCGCCATTTAGAAGCCTTAGAACAAGCGGATACCCACTTACAAGCAGGGCTTATTCAGCTCACAGAATTTTACGCAGGTGAACTGCTCGCCGAAGAATTGCGAATGGTGCAGAATCACCTGAGCGAAATCACTGGACAATTTACCTCTGATGATCTGCTTGGCAATATATTCAGCTCGTTTTGTATTGGTAAGTAGATTAATATAAAGGTTAGAATAAATATTGGTATCAGATTTGGGAGAAAATAAATTAATGGCTATATTAGATAGCCCTTAATTAGTGAATATTTAGTTTATATAGTCATTTAGTTTTTCTTTGATATCTTTTACGAGTGCTTCCATCTTTGCGTATGAGTTAATACCTGAAGAATTGGTGAAAAATGGGCAGACACAAATTAAAGTTTCTTTAAACTTAGCATAAGCTATTTTTATCTCAGCGTTATTTGAATAAGTAAAATTGTCTTTTCCAGTGAAACAACGGACGAAATTATTTACTTCACTGATCCCCGTACAAACAATTAATTTAGGTCTATATTTTTCTAATAGAGCACGGAAGTATTTGCCTCGATATTCTATGCACCAATTTTTGTACTCGGAAAATGAGGAAAACCCTGTTGCTTTTTGATAATTCTCTTCCCAATTTATTGAACTACGATTTTTGAAGGGTAATGGGTACATATTGAGTTTAAAACCTATGCCATTAGCTTGCTCTGAATAGAGAATATGATGACGTTTAACTAAAGCTTCCATATTTTCATTATGATACAATTCTAAATGATAAAAATACCGTAAAAACCAACAAATTTTTCGATTATATACATATTTCCAATCACCAACACAATCAGGATGATCCCAAGAGTAAATGGGTGATTTATCGTGTGGTAATTGTAAAAACTCATCTAATTTTTCAGATAAGTCATAACCATGTTCTAAACCACAAAACCAAATTTCAGAAGCGGGATTACCGCCATCACAACCTGCTAGTGAAAGTGCAGTGCGTTTGAATTGTTCGGAGACCATTATTTGAGCTCCTTAGTTCTTATTTCTGTGAATAGATGCCCACAGTTTTTGCAACGATAGTAATCTTCAAATTTTATTTTAGTACATGGTACTTGTCTTGTTTTGGTTCTTCCTGATGCTAAAGTTTCTGTTACTTCTTTATATACGGTGTAACGATCAATCTGTTTGGAGCCTAGTTCGTCAATATCTTCCGAATCACATTTGGGACAATGCGTTGTTAGTGCATGGCAAATCCCTTTTAGTATTCCTAATATACAAAGGAAGGGAAAACTAATTATAGTTGATGCGATATGAAATATTTTTTTCCAAATAGAATTCTCGGATTTATTGAGATCAGCAGAGATTTCTTGCATAATTTTTTTCTCTTCTTCTGCTGATAATTGAGATTGAAGGATATTACCGATAGGGGGAGTATTCTCTTTTTTAGGAACAAAATATCTGAAGATGGTTTTAATTACTTTAAAAAGAAGTTTGAAAATATAGTACCATACCACTAATGTAATGATTATTTGAAAAATAGGAATTATAATTTCTTTAACATTTTCCATAATTGATTCTCCAAAAGTTTGAAATTGTTAGTGATTATACATTTTTGATAATTGATGCTACAATCAACCAAAAGTAAAACAAGCATACCCAAATAATAGATCAACCTATACCAAAAATAGCTATGTATGAAAACGAATGAAAAAATCCGCCATTTGAGAGAAAGTCATCAATGGACTCAAGAAGATATGGCTAACAGACTATCCATGTCTACCCAAGGTTATGCGAAAATTGAACGTGGAGATACACGTCTAAATTTAGATCGATTGGGGCAGATTACGGAAGCTTTTGGCATTGATATAATGGAATTGCTTTCTTATGGCGAAGAATCGCCAATTCAATTCAATAATATTTCAAATAACGAATCTGTGTCACATACATTTTTTTCTACTGGGCAAGTTTCTGATAATGAATTACAAAAATTGCACTTAATCATTTCTCATCAAACAGAAACAATCGAAAGTTTAAAGCGAGAAAATAAATTACTGATGGAAATGAATGAGTTACTAAAACAGAAAAGGGAACCTTTAACTGATTAAATTCGTTAGTATCCTCATACTCAGAACCTTTTTGAACCACAATTAAAGATAGTTGGAATATCTTTAATCGTCTTTGCTAAGCCAAGATGATTGGTCTTTTTTCAAAAAAGCATACTTACATTTATATCATCACTATATGATAGTGAGTGATGCTCTTACCTTGATAGTTCTTGTTGATTGGCATAGAAAATTGAGATATAAGATGAGGTTATTTTCCTGCTATCATAACATTTTTTTACTAACGGAATTTTTAATGCAATTAATTCAAGGGTTAAAACAACTGCCCGCCATTTTGCAAAAACAAGGCTCTGCCTTAACCATTGGGAATTTTGATGGCGTGCATTTAGGTCATCAAGCAGTGTTGCGCCATTTGCGTGAAAAAGCAAGTGTGCTTTCTTTGCCAATGGTTGTGATGCTTTTTGAACCCCAGCCTAGCGAATATTTTATGGTGGACAACGCACCGCCGCGTTTAATGCGGTTGCGCGATAAATTAAGTGCGCTGGCGGATTTGGGTGTGGATTATGTGATTCGTATTAAATTTGACCGCACTTTTGCTCAGCTTTCGGCACAGCAATTTATTGAACAATGTTTGGTGCAGAAACTCAACGTAAAATTTTTAAGTATTGGTGATGATTTCCGTTTTGGCGCAGGGCGTACAGGGGATTTTGCGCTGTTACAACAAGCGGGGGAAAAATATGGTTTTGTGGTGGAAGATAATTGCAGTTTTCGTTTAAATCAACAACGCATTAGCAGTACGGCGATCCGTCAAGCTCTTGCTGATGATAATTTAGCCCTTGCCAAGCAGCTTTTGGGCAAGCCTTATTGTATTTATGGGCGCGTGGTGCAAGGCAATAAATTAGGGCGAACCATCGGCTTTCCAACGGCAAATATTCGCCTGCAACGCCAAGTGAATCCAGTGAAAGGCGTGTATGCCGTGCGCGCTAAATTGCCTGATGGCACGCAATATGAAGGTGTAGCAAATATTGGTCGCCGCCCGACTATCAATGGTGTTAAACAATTGTTAGAAGCCCATCTATTTGATTTTAAAGGCGATATTTACGGGCAACCCCTTCAGGTTGAGCTATGCCATAAAATTCGTGATGAAGTAAAATTCCCCTCTTTTGACGATCTCAAAGCACAAATTGCGAAAGATGTGGACGTGGCGAAGGATTATTTTAGCCAAGCTAAAAGAACCAGATAAATAGCTTAAAGTGCGCTAAAAAATGTGCAAAAAAATCACCGCACTTTAGGAGCCATTGATAATTCAGGATTGAGTAACAATTCCCACGCCACCATTCTTTAACATTGGGTCATTTATGCGTATAATGCCAAAGTTATTGTGCATTCAATGCAAGATTTTATTTTTATACAACGTGGAAAAAACAAATGTCGAATGAAAATGTAGATTACAAAAACACGCTTAACCTGCCTGCGACAGGGTTTCCAATGCGTGGCGATCTGGCGAAACGTGAGCCAGTAATGCTTAAAAATTGGTATGAGAAAAAACTTTACGAAAAAATCAGACAGTCTGCACAAGGGAAAAAGTCCTTTATTCTGCACGATGGTCCTCCTTATGCCAACGGTTCAATTCATATCGGACACGCTGTAAATAAAATTCTGAAAGACATTATTGTGAAATCCAAAACTGCGGCAGGTTTTGACAGCCCTTATATCCCAGGGTGGGATTGCCACGGTTTGCCGATTGAATTGAAAGTAGAAGGCTTGGTTGGGAAACCGGGAGATAAAATTTCTGCGGCACAATTCCGTCAAGAATGTCGTAACTATGCGCGCGAGCAAGTGGAAGGGCAAAAGAAAGATTTTATTCGCTTAGGTGTGTTAGGGGATTGGGATAATCCTTATTTAACAATGAATTACGACACCGAGGCGAACATCATTCGCACGCTGGCTAAAGTGGTGGAAAATGGGCATCTTTACAAAGGTTATAAACCGGTGCACTGGTGTTTAGATTGTTCGTCGTCTTTAGCAGAAGCGGAAGTGGAATATGAAGATAAAACTTCACCGTCTATCTATGTGAAATTCCCAGCCACCGATGAAAGTGCGGTGCTAAATAAATTTAATTTAAGCGAAACAGGCAGTGGTGAAGTAGCCGCGGTGATCTGGACAACTACTCCTTGGACATTGCCGTCAAACCGTGCGATTGCTGTGAATGCGGATCTTGTTTACCAATTATTACAATTTGGTGATAAGCGTTTGATCCTAGCGAAAGATTTGGTGGAAAGCGTACAAAAAGCCTTAGGCGAAGAGAACGTGAAAATGCTAGGCGAAGCAAAAGGGGCTGATTTAGAACTTCTTCGCTTTAACCACCCATTCTATGATTACAGCGTGCCAGTGATTTTAGGTGATCACGTTACCACTGATGGCGGTACAGGCTTGGTTCACACCGCGCCAGATCACGGTCAAGACGACTATTTGGTGGGCTTAAAATATGGCTTAGAAATGGCAGCATTAATTAATGATGCAGGCGTATTTAAGGCTGAAACGCCATTTTTTGCCGGCAAAGGCGTGTTTGAAAGCAATGATTTAGTCATCGAAAAACTCAAAGAAACAGCTAACTTATTGAAATTAGAAAAAATTCGTCATAGTTACCCACATTGCTGGCGACATAAAACGCCAATTATTTTCCGTGCTACCCCGCAATGGTTCATTGGAATGGAAACAAATGGCTTACGTCCGCAAGCCTTAAGCGAAATCAAAAAAGTGCGCTGGATTCCAGATTGGGGTCAAGCGCGTATTGAAGCAATGGTGGAAAATCGCCCAGATTGGTGTATCTCCCGTCAGCGTACTTGGGGCGTGCCAATGGCGTTATTTATCCATAAAACCACCGAAGAATTACATCCGCGCACCCTTGAACTTATTGAGCAAGTGGTACAGCTGGTAGAACAATCAGGTATTCAAGCGTGGTGGGATCTTGATCCAAAAGATCTGCTTGGTGATGATGCAGAAAATTATAAAAAAGTGCCAGATACCCTTGATGTATGGTTTGATTCAGGATCGACTTATTCTTCTGTGGTGAAAGCGCGCCCAGAGTTTAACGGCTTGAACGCTGATATGTATCTTGAAGGTTCAGATCAGCACCGCGGTTGGTTTATGTCATCGCTAATGCTTTCTACTGCAACGGATAACCACGCGCCTTATAAGCAAGTGCTAACTCACGGCTTTACCGTAGATGGTAAAGGGCGCAAAATGTCAAAATCCATCGGAAATATTGTGACTCCGCAAGAAGTGATGGACAAATTCGGTGGCGATATTTTACGTTTATGGGTGGCTTCAACGGATTACACGGGTGAGATGTCTGTTTCAGACGAAATCTTAAAACGTGCCGCCGATAGCTATCGCCGTATTCGTAACACGGCGCGTTTCCTTTTGGCGAACCTAAATGGCTTTGATCCAAAACGCGATTTAGTCAAACCAGAAGAGATGATCGTACTCGATCGCTGGGCGGTGGATTGTGCTTTGAATGCACAAAAAGAGATCCAAGACGCTTATGATAATTATCAATTTCACGCCGTTGTTCAGCGTTTGATGAAATTCTGTTCAATTGAAATGGGATCATTCTACTTAGATATTATCAAAGACCGCCAATACACCACCAAAGCGGACAGCCTTGCGCGCCGTAGTTGCCAAACCGCTTTATGGCATATTGCAGAAGCCTTGGTACGTTGGATTGCACCGATTTTATCTTTTACCGCTGATGAAATTTGGCAATACATCCCAGGTGAACGTGCGGAATTTGTGTTTACCGAAGAGTTTTATGACGGCTTATTCCCATTAAACACACAAGAAACTATGAACGATGCTTATTGGCAGCAAGTGCTGAGATTGCGTGATGAAGTCAACCGTGTGTTAGAGCAAGCTCGTGCGGATAAAACCATTGGCGCAGCATTGGAAGCAGAAGTTACCCTTTATGCGAACGATGAATACGCGAAGATTTTATCGCAACTGGAAAATGAACTACGCTTTGTGCTGATTACGTCAAAAGCACAAGTTAAGCCATTATCCGAAGCAGATGTTGATGCGGGCGAAGTGGAAGGCTTTAAAGTGAAAGTGGTTCGTTCCGCCAATGAAAAATGTCCGCGTTGCTGGCATTATTCTGACACCATCGGCACCAATTCAGCGCACCCAACCCTATGTTCACGCTGTGTGGAAAATGTGGACGGCGAAGGTGAAGTAAGACGCTTTGCGTAAAATATGAAAAAATTCCACCGCACTTTGATTTAGTTAAATGACAAAGTGCGGTGCTTTTTTCATGAATTTTTGTTTGGCGTAATTGAATGTATAGGATCGATCAATGTGTCCGTCCGAATCCCAATCCTAATCGGGCACACACATCGGTGCGTCGCTACATTTGGAAACAACCTACATTTTGGAACAAATAGATGTCAAAATCTAAATCAGGTTTATCATTTCTCTGGCTAAGTGCGGTGGCATTTGGCTTAGATTTGTTTACCAAATATTTAGTGGTAAACCATTTTGAGCTGTACGAAAGTCTCCGAATTTTGCCTATTTTTAATCTCACTTATGTGCGAAATTATGGTGCAGCATTTAGTTTTCTAGCGGATCATTCAGGCTGGCAGAAAAGCTTTTTTATCTTGCTTGCCCTTGGGATTTCCACAATGCTCACGATTTTCTTAGCAAAAAATAAGGCGGGCCAACGGCTGCAAAACACCGCCTATGCCCTAATTATTGGGGGGGCACTGGCGAATATGGCCGATCGTGCGTACCACGGTTTTGTGGTGGATTTTTTCGATTTCTACTGGCAACAATGGCATTACCCAGTCTTTAATGTGGCGGACATTGCTATTTGTATTGGTGCCGCGTTGCTTGCCATTGATGCGATTAAAAATAATGACAAAAAAACGGAGAAGGCCCAGTGAAAATTATTTTAGCCAACCCGCGTGGCTTTTGTGCAGGGGTAGATCGTGCCATTAGTATTGTCGAATTAGCCTTAGAAATTCACGGTGCGCCGATTTATGTACGCCACGAGGTGGTGCATAACCGTTTTGTGGTGAATGGATTGCGTGAACGTGGCGCGGTGTTTGTGGAAGAATTAGATGAAGTGCCAGACGGGGCTATCGTGATATTTTCCGCTCACGGCGTTTCTCAAGCCGTTCGCCAAGAAGCCAAAAGACGCGAGCTGAAAGTGTTTGATGCCACTTGTCCGTTAGTAACTAAAGTGCATATGCAAGTCGCGCGTGCCAGCCGCAAAGGCACAAAAGCCGTGCTAATCGGACACGAAGGCCACCCCGAAGTAGAAGGCACAATGGGGCAATATGATAATGCACAAGGCGGTATTTATTTAGTGGAAGATGTGGAAGACATCGCCAAACTTGCGCTGACGAAAGAAGATGACATCACGTTTATGACGCAAACCACTCTTTCCATTGATGATACCAGTGAAGTGATTGCAGCGTTAAAAGAAAAATATCCAGCCATTCAAGGCCCACGCAAAAACGATATTTGTTATGCCACCACGAACCGCCAGCAAGCGGTGAGAGAATTAGCCAAGATTGCTGATTTAGTGATTGTTGTTGGCTCAAAAAATTCTTCCAATTCCAACCGATTAGCCGAACTTGCAACCAGAATGGGCGTAACTGCGAAACTGATTGATGATGCTAATGATATTGACATTGCGTGGCTCAAAGACGTTTCCACTATTGGCATTACCGCTGGCGCTTCAGCCCCTGAAGTATTGGTGCAATCGGTGGTCAATCGCTTAAAAGAACTTGGTGTAACCCAAGTGGAAGAGCTACAAGGCTGCGAAGAAAACACCGTGTTTGAAGTACCGAAAGAGTTGCGGATTAAAGCAGTGAATTAATTATTAAGTGATATAAACTCACGAAAGCCACTTTTGCAAAAGTGGCTTTTTTCTCGCCTAAAATTGACCACACTTTGGACAAAATATTTTTAGATCTCTGTCACACTTTTTTATTTTGCTCTTTGCTTTCTTTATTTTTTAGGCGTAAAAAGAAAATACATAAAAAAGGTTATCAAGGAGCGTGTTATGCCAAATATTGTGTTAAATCGAATTGATGAACGTTTGATCCACGGTCAAGTTGGCGTGCAATGGGTCGGCTTTGCCGGGGCAAATCTCGTGTTAGTTGCCAATGACGAAGTGGCTGAAGATCCAATGCAGCAAAACTTAATGGAAATGGTGCTAGCGGAAGGGATTGATGTGCGTTTTTGGCCATTACAAAAGGTGATTGACAATATCCATCGCGCGGCAGATAGACAAAAAATCTTGCTCGTTTGCAAAACACCGAGCGATTTTTTAACCTTAGTACAAGGTGGCGTGCCAATTGACAAAATTAATGTAGGCAATATGCATTATGAGGAGGGCAAAACACAGATCCATAAAACCGTATCCGTAAATGATAAAGACCGTGCCGCATTTGAACAGCTACGCCAGCTTGGTGTGCAATGCTTTATTCAAGGGGTACCAACTGAAGATGTAATAGATTTATTTAAATTATTATAAAAAGAGAGGAAACTATGGAAATTGGACTTTTACAGGCACTCTTATTGGGTGTAGTTGCCTTCTTTGCAGGTCTTGATCTCTATAATGGTTTAACGCATTTTCATAGACCAGTTGTATTAGGGCCTATTGTGGGAGCGATTTTAGGGGATTTACAAACAGGGATTTTAGTTGGCGGTACCCTTGAATTAGTCTGGATGGGGCTTGCACCATTAGCCGGCGCGCAACCACCGAATGTGATAATTGGCACAATCGTGGGAACGGCATTTGCCATCACGACCAAAACCGATCCAAAAGTGGCCGTTGGGGTTGCCGTGCCGTTTGCCATTGCGGTGCAAATGGGGATCACTTTCTTATTCTCTGTAATGTCAGCCGTAATGTCGCGTTGTGATCAAATGGCGGAAGAAGCGAATCTCAAAGGCATTGATTATGTGAACTATCTTGGTTTGTTAATTCTTGGCTCGTTCTATTTTTTCTGTGCTTTCCTACCAACTTTTTTTGGCGCAGAATATGCGGGTAAAATCATTGCAATGTTGCCAAAAGAAGTGATTGATGGCTTAGGTGTGGCTGGCGGTATTATGCCAGCTATCGGGTTTGCGGTATTAATGAAAATTATGATGAAAAATGCCTATATCCCTTATTTTATCCTAGGTTTTGTCGGGGCTGCTTGGCTTAACCTACCAGTATTAGCGATTGCTGCTGCAGCGGTTGCAATGGCGCTCATTGACTATATGCGTAAAGGCAATACTGAAACCAAAGCAACGCAAAAAGAGGAGTTTCAAGATGGAATCTAAAGCACGTCAAACCGTACAAAATGACAATGTGTACGAAGATCAAACAATGGGTACAGAGCTTACTAAATCTGATATTAATACGATGGCGTGGCGTTCTTTATTGCTACAAGCCTCTTTCAACTATGAGCGTATGCAAGCGGCAGGTTGGTTATATGGAATTAGCCCCGCATTGAAAAAAATTCACACCAACAAAGCGGACTTAAGTAAGTCAATGAAAGGGCATTTGGGCTTTTTTAATACCCATCCGTTCCTTGTTACCTTTGTAATGGGTATTGTGCTGGCAATGGAGCGTTCTAAACAAGAAGTGAACGCCATTCAAAGTACAAAAATCGCCGTGGGTGCACCGTTAGGTGGTATTGGTGATGCCTTATTCTGGTTTACCTTATTGCCAATTTGTGGTGGTATTGGGGCAAGTTTAGCTTTACAAGGCTCGATCCTTGGTGCAATTTTCTTCTTTGTAGTATTCAATATCGTGCATTTTGGTTTACGTTTTGGTTTAGCCCATTATGCCTACAAAATGGGGGTAGCGGCGATTCCAACCATTAAGGCTAACACGAAAAAAGTTTCACACGCTGCATCAATGATCGGTATGACTGTGATTGGCGCATTAGTTGCTACTTACATTCGTTTCCAAACTACCGCAGAAATCACGGCAGGTGATGCAGTGGTGAAAATACAAGCCGATGTACTAGATAAACTGATGCCAGCCTTTTTACCGCTTGTGTATACCTTATTGATGTACTATTTAATCAAGCGCAACTGGTCTCCATTACGCTTAATCATTCTCACCGTAGTGATTGGTATCGGTGGACGTTTTGCGGGTATCCTATAAATTTAGTTGTTATAAACGCCGAGTGTTTGCTCGGCATTTTTTATTTATTTTGGAGCAATAAGGAGAAAAAGATGACAACCTTGATCGTGAGCGGACACGGACATTTCGCCACAGGGCTACAAAGTGCGTTGGAGCAAATTATTGGGCAATATCCAAAGGTGGCCTTTTTTGATTTTGATGATAAGCAAATCACGCCAGAACAGTTACGCCAAAACATCGAGCAATATCTCAATGCGGAACAGGAAAGTGCGGTGCTTTTTTGTTGCGATATTTTAGGTGGCACACCATTTCGTCAATGTGCAATGATTGCACAACAGTTTGAGCACGCAGAAGTGATTGTTGGCACCAATTTACAGATGTTGATTGAAACCATAATGGCCAAAGATGAGCTTGAGTTTCTTGAGCTGGTAACACAAGCCCTAGCTAGTGCCAATCAAGGCATCACCACACTTTCAGCGCAACAAAAAACAAAAAGAACGGCGCGTGCAGAAGATGATGGTATTTGAGATTAAAGTTATGTCTTAAAGGGCGCAAAATTCCGCCCTTCCTTATGAGGGAGATTAAGTCTTAAGAATAAGGTTAGGTCGCATTTTTGCCTTGCCCCGCGCCTCTCTCTAGAGGTAAATCGGCTTGTTCCCAGCCCATAAAACCGCCTTGCATACTATAGACATTATCGTATCCTTGTTCGATAAGAAATGCACCTACATTGCGACTGCTGATACCGTGATAACAGCTCACGATAATGGGATCATCATAATCCACTTTCTGCTGAAATTCGGCATAGCTTTGGTTGGTCAAGTGAAATGCCCCTTTTGGATGGCTATGGGTAAAACGAGGAAAATCGCGAATATCCACCAGCGTGGCGTTTTCTTCATTCATCATTTTCCAAGCTTGTTGTGGGGTGATTTCTTTAAGTGCGGTCATTTTTTTCCTTATTTTTAGCGATGAATAAAATAATGCGCTATCTTATTGACATAGATCAATTTGTTCAAGACCTTTGCGATTTTTTCAAGTAAAATAACCGCACTTTTGATTTAGCTGATTTAGGACTATGCCAAAATTTTCGGAAAAACTCAGTGCTTACGCACAATTGATGCGTTTTGACAAACCGATTGGTACATTATTATTATTGTGGCCAACACTTTGGGCATTGTTTTTGGCAGAGAAAAATTTTCCGTCTGTTTTGGTGCTAATGGTATTTGTGCTTGGCGTGATCATTATGCGTGCCGCAGGTTGTGTAATTAATGATTATGCGGATCGCCATATTGACGGCAAAGTAAAGCGCACTTCGCAACGCCCTTTAGCGACAGGAAAAGTGAGCGGAAAAGAAGCCAAATGGCTTTTTGCAGGGCTGATATTCTGTGCTTTTATTCTGGTGCTATTTCTGAATTATTACGCCATTGGCTTGTCTTTTATTGCGGTACTGTTAGCCTTTATTTATCCCTTTATGAAGCGCTATACCCACCTTCCGCAATTTTTCTTAGGGGCAGCCTTTGGCTGGTCTATTCCGATGTCCTATGGGGCGTTGATCGAACAACTGCCCTTAGAATGTTGGCTGCTGTTTGTGGCGAATTTAGCCTGGACGGTGGCTTATGACACGCAATATGCAATGGTGGATCGTGATGATGATTTGCGCATTGGGGTAAAATCCACCGCCATTTTGTTTGCACAATATGACAATAAAATCATCGCTTTATTGCAATTTATTGCTTTAGGAACGCTTGTTCTCATCGGCTACCAATCTCATTTGCATTACAGTTATTTTATTTTACTTGCGTTCACGGCATTGCTTTTCATTTATCAATGTAAACTCACCCGCCACCGCCGTCGTGAGGACTGTTTCAAAGCCTTTTTAAATAATAATTATGTGGGAATGGGCGTGTTTATCGCTTTTCTTGCAGGCATCTTTTTTGCATAATTTGGCTTCAAATTAAGCCATTGAAGACGATTTTTCTTTTGCTTTACGCTAAATGATGTACTCAGTTAGTTTATCAAAAATAATCTAACGATTTGTACTTGAAATATATCTTTTTTATCCTCATATCACGGATAGATTTTTATCTAGCATAAAATGAAAAGGAATGTTTATGACAACGATCGTAAGTGTGCGCCGTAATGGCAAAGTGGTTGTAGGAGGAGATGGTCAGGTTTCTCTTGGTAATACGGTAATGAAAGGTAATGCACGTAAAGTTCGCCGCCTATATAACAATAAAGTTTTAGCAGGCTTTGCAGGTGGCACCGCAGATGCGTTCACCCTGTTTGAATTATTTGAACGTAAGCTGGAAATGCACCAAGGGCATCTGCTCAAAAGTGCAGTGGAATTAGCTAAAGATTGGCGTACTGACCGTGCTTTGCGTAAACTGGAAGCAATGTTGATTGTGGCAGATGAGAAAGAAAGCTTGATCATTACAGGGATTGGTGATGTGGTACAGCCTGAAGAAGATCAAATTTTAGCCATTGGTTCGGGTGGTAATTATGCGATGTCTGCCGCACGAGCTTTAGTGCAAAATACGGAGCTTTCTGCCCGTGAAATCGTAGAAAAATCATTGAAGATTGCAGGGGATATCTGCGTTTATACCAATACCAATTTTACTATTGAAGAATTGCCATAATGGCGTGGATTTATTTGATTTGTGCAGGTTTACTTGAGATTGGCTGGCCAATAGGATTAAAAATTGCCTCACAGCCGAATAAGATTGTGCAGGGATCGTTGCTTGCCATATTGTTTATAGTTGGTAGCGGGACATTACTCTATCTTGCTCAGCGAACTATACCAATGGGGACAGCCTATGCCGTATGGACAGGAATTGGTGCTGCTGGTGCTTTTATTGTAGGGGTGTTGTTTTACGGTGATACACTTACATTCTGGCGCGCATTAGGGGCAGTGATGATTGTAGGTGGTGTTATTGTGTTGAAATTAACATCACATTAATCCCATTTATTTTGTATAAATGGTTTAGAAAAAAGGATTACATTATGTCTGAAATGACACCTCGTGAAATTGTATCTGAATTAGATCAACATATTATCGGTCAAGCTGATGCGAAAAGAGCAGTGGCAATTGCCTTGCGTAATCGCTGGCGTAGAATGCAATTAGAAGAGCCATTACGCCACGAAGTTACCCCTAAAAATATTTTAATGATCGGGCCAACAGGGGTGGGTAAAACAGAAATTGCACGCCGTTTAGCAAAATTAGCTAATGCACCTTTCATTAAAGTGGAAGCGACTAAATTTACCGAAGTGGGCTATGTAGGGAAAGAAGTGGATTCTATTATCCGCGATCTTACCGACAGTGCGATGAAATTAGTGCGTCAAACAGAAATCGAAAAAAATCGTTTCCGTGCAGAAGAAGCAGCAGAAGAACGCATTTTAGATGCCTTATTACCGCCTGCTAAAAATCAATGGGGTGAAGTGGAAAATCACGATACCAATAGCAGCACGCGGCAAGTGTTCCGCAAAAAATTGCGTGAAGGGCAGCTTGATGATCGTGAAATTGATATTGATGTTGCCACCCCATCAATGGGCGTCGAAATTATGGCACCGCCGGGAATGGAAGAAATGACGAGCCAGTTGCAGTCAATGTTCCAAAATCTTTCGAGTGGAAAAACCAAAACCCGTAAAATGAAAATTAAGGATGCTTTCAAAGTTCTTGTTGATGATGAAGCAGCGAAACTAATTAATCCTGAAGATCTTAAACAAAAAGCGATCGAAGCAGTAGAACAAAACGGTATAGTATTTATTGATGAGATTGACAAAATCTGTAAAAAAGGTGAATACAGCGGTGCGGATGTTTCGCGTGAAGGTGTTCAGCGAGATTTATTGCCATTAGTGGAAGGTTCAACGGTTAGCACGAAGCACGGAATGGTGAAAACCGATCATATTTTATTTATAGCGTCTGGTGCATTCCAAGTGGCTCGCCCTTCTGATTTAATCCCTGAATTGCAAGGTCGTTTACCAATTCGTGTGGAACTTTCAGCCTTAAGTGCGGAAGATTTTGAGCGAATTTTGACTGAACCAAATGCCTCTTTAACAGAGCAGTATAAAGCTTTAATGGCAACGGAAGGCGTGAATATCACGTTCACCCAAGATGCGATCAAGAAAATTGCCGAAGCCGCTTTCCGTGTCAACGAGAAAACGGAAAACATCGGTGCACGCCGTTTGCATACTGTAATGGAACGCTTAATGGATAAAATTTCCTTCAACGCCAGCGATATGAACGGTGAACAAGTTACCATTGATGGTGCTTATGTTGCAGATGTCCTAGGCGAAGTGGTAGAAAACGAAGATTTAAGTCGTTTTATTCTTTAATGTATTGATTTTATAAATAAAAAGAGCGGTGAAAAATTTGATTATTTTCACCGCTCTTTTTTATTTGGATAATAAATTAAAGGATATTATCAAACTCTTCCATTACTGATTTTGGCCATACACTTGATTGCACTTCACCAATGTGTTTTTTATGTAATAGTAACATTGCTAAACGAGATTGACCGATACCACCACCGATAGACAGTGGTAAACGACCATTTATCAAATCTTGGTGCCATTCAAATTTTAAGCGATCTTCATCACCTGTAATGGCAAGCTGTTTGCGTAACGCAGTTTCATCGACTCGGATACCCATTGAAGAAAGTTCAAAAGCGCGTGCTAGAGTTGGATTCCAAACTAAAATATCGCCATTTAACCCTTTGTATTCTCCTTCAGAAACGGTTGTCCAGTCATCATAGTCTGGTGCACGCTTATCGTGCGGTTTACCATCTGATAATTCACCGCCAATACCAATTAAGAACACAGCGCCATATTCCTTACAAATAGCATTCTCACGCTCTTTATCGTTCAGGTCGGGGTAGCGTTTCACTAAATCTTCACTGTGGATGAAGGTGATTTCTTGCGGTAAGAATCGTGCTAAATCGAATTTTTCACTTACTGCTTCTTCGGTTTCTAAAATTGCTTGATAAATCGAACGCACGGTTTCTTTTAAGTAGGCCAGATTGCGGCGGCCTGCAGGGATCACTTTTTCCCAATCCCATTGATCAACATATACAGAGTGGGTTTGATCGAGGCTATCTTCATCTGGGCGTAAGGCTTTCATATGCACAAATAAGCCTTCCCCTTCTGCAAAACCAAAACGAGCAAGGGTGTGGCGTTTCCATTTGGCTAAAGAGTGAACTACTTCAAAGGTAGCATCTGTGATCTGCTTCACATTTACTTGAACTGCTTTCTCTGTTCCTGAAAGATTATCTTGAATACCATTGCCAACTTGGCTTAGGATAGGACCTTGAACTTCTACAATACCTAAATGTTGCAAAAGTTTTTGGGTAAATGTGTTCTTAGCAAAGCTAATTTCTTGTTGTTGTAAAATAAATGATTTTTTCATTATATGAACCTTTTTATTATGAATTTTGATTTTCGTTGCGTATTATTTAACAAGACAAGGGTAAGATTCAATACCTGTTGATAAAAAATGGATTGATGGTGTTTTTTTTATAAAAAAAAGTGTATTATTTTAAATAAAATTTAATTTTGGAAAAAGAGAATGTACAATATTGATAACTTAGATAGACAAATTTTGCGTGTGTTGCTTAAGGATGCACGTACGCCTTATGCTGAAATGGCGAAGAATTTTGGTGTAAGTCCTGGGACAATTCATGTTCGTGTAGAAAAAATGCGCCAAGCAGGCATTATTCAAGGGACAAAGATCCGTATTGATCAACGTAAATTAGGTTATGATGTATGTTGTTTCATTGGTATCATTCTCAAAAGTGCGAAAGATTATGATAAGGTTATTGAAAAATTAGAGAAATTTGAAGAAGTGGTGGAGGCTTATTATACCACGGGGAATTATTCCATTTTCATTAAGGTGATGACCCACACCATTGCAGAACTTCATTCTGTATTAGCAACCAAAATTCAGTTGATTGATGAAATTCAATCTACCGAAACCTTGATTTCAATGCAAAATCCGATTTTGCGTGATATTACTCCATAGCTCATTCATCTATAAATAAAATAGGAGTCATTATGTCTGATGTTTTTCACTTAGGCTTAACTAAAGCAATGTTAGACGGCGCGCAACTTGCCATTGTTCCTGGCGCGCCAGAACGTGTTGAGCGTATTGCTCGTTTATTGGAAAATCCAAAATTTTTAGCCTCGACCAGGGAATTTACTTCCTGGCTTGGCTATCTTAATGGCAAAGCCGTGGTGGTCTGTTCCACAGGGATTGGTGGGCCTTCCGTTTCTATCGCGGTAGAAGAGTTAGCGCAATTAGGTGTGCGTACTTTTCTACGCATTGGCACAACAGGTGCGATTCAACCGCATATTAATGTGGGTGATATTTTGATCACCACTGGGGCGGTACGTTTAGATGGAGCAAGCCGCCATTTCGCGCCATTAGAATATCCAGCGGTAGCGGATTTTACTTGCACTTCAATGCTCCACAAAGCGGCATTAGAAAATGATAAAGCGAAAGTGCATATTGGTATCACCGCGTCATCAGATACCTTCTACCCAGGGCAAGAACGCTACGACACTTACACCGGCAAAATTTATCGCCACTATCAAGGTTCATTAAAGCAATGGCAAGAGTTAAATGTAATGAACTATGAAATGGAAAGTGCCACTTTATTTACAATGTGTTCAGCCCTAGGCTTGCGTGCAGGTATGGTGGCTGGTGCAATCGTAAACCGCACACAGCAAGAAATCCCAAATGAGGAAACTATCCATCAAACCGAGCAGAATGCTATTGATATTGTGGTTAAAGCAGCTGGTTATTTGGTTGGATAATGTATTGGGGCTATGACATAAAACCTTCCCATTACGATAAATATAACTACCGACAAAACATTCATAATTGTCATGGCATGGACGCCATGACAATTATCTATTTTCTATTAGAATGATATAAATATCATATTATTGCTATGCCAACGTATAGATAAAGATAATTATTATCTATAAGATAAGGCTTAACTTAATAGGGGATAGGGTGTCTCAGATTATATTTTTGTTATATTTTTTGTTATATATTTTTAAAGAGACAAATCAGATTAGTCTAACTATAAAACCTTTGAATAATAAGCGATAGAAGAACCAACTCCCAGTATATTTGTTGTTTATTCGTTCAAATAAAACAAAAATAAAAAATTTTTATTGATTATTAAAATAAAAACAGTATTATAAGCCTCCGTTACTTAATGATAGTCATTAGGGTCGTTAGCTCAGTCGGTAGAGCAGCGGACTTTTAATCCGTTGGTCGAAGGTTCGAATCCTTCACGACCCACCAATCAAACGTAACAGCCTAAATATATTTAGGGTCGTTAGCTCAGTCGGTAGAGCAGCGGACTTTTAATCCGTTGGTCGAAGGTTCGAATCCTTCACGACCCACCAACTCAAAGCAATTAAATATACTTAGGGTCGTTAGCTCAGTCGGTAGAGCAGCGGACTTTTAATCCGTTGGTCGAAGGTTCGAATCCTTCACGACCCACCATCATCAATTTATCCACTAGATTTCATAACAATCTATTTTCCATCTTATTATTTTTGCTGTATTGCATTCTTACGTTTTATTCTTGTTTTCTCATTATTTTCGCGATCTTGATTCCAAAACTTTCTTCATTTCCTTCTAAAAAAGCACCGCACTTGTTAGGCTTGTGTATAGAAATTACAGACAGAAAAAGGCAAAGTGCGGTTGAAAAATCCGCGTTTTTATTATGGCTACAATGAAAGGCTTCACGCTATTAGAGTTTCTTATCGTGCTATTGATTTCCAGTATGCTATTGGTTACAGCCTTGCCTGTATGGCAACAGAATCAGGAACAATGGATGTTAGGCAAAGAGCAACAGCGCTTATATTTATTTTTCCGTACCATTCAACGGCGCGTTGAAAATTCTAATCAAGTATGGTTTTTAGTGGCAAATCGCGATCTGACAAGTCAAAAATGGTGCATTGCCGCTCAAGTCAAAAATGAAAAAATATGCAACTGTTTACAACCGCACTTATGCGCAGACGAGTTAATGGCGAATATTTATCAACCCTTGTTTCCAAAGCAAACGATGATTAGCAGTAAACATTATTTTCCGCAAGAAATGGCTAGATTCAGCGGTATCCGCAACACCATTCAAGCGGATTGTTTTTTGTTACAAGCAGGGCAAGCGAAAACCTTATTTTCTTTTTTTAATGTGGGTAGCCTAAAACTAAAACAGGGAAATTCACTTAGTGCCTGTGGAGAGCCTTAGATGAACGGCTATTTGAAAGGGCAAAGTTTGCTAGGATTGATGATTGCCTTGGCTGTATCCAGCTTATTATTAATTGGCATAGTAAAATTTTATCAACATAGCCAATGGCAAATTCAGCAAATGAATGCACGGCTGTTTTTACAAGCTGAAATAGAAAGAACTCTGCAATTAATCGGCAAAGATTTACGCCGTACGGGGTTTCGAGCAGCCGTAGGAAAACGTAAAGTGGATAACTTCGCCTTGTTTGAACAAGACAGCCAAGGCACAAGTCTTGTTGTTAGCCAAGCTATGGGAGAAAAGCCGAATAGCTGCGTGTTATTTTTCTATGATTTGGATAATTCAGGTTGCATTGGTTCTACCTATACCAAAGGACTATGCGTTGAAAATGGTAAAAATCGAGCAAAGGAAATCGAACGTGAATTGTTTGGTTATCGCCTAAAGCAAAAAATGCTAGAAACGCGTTTAACTTATAAAAACACCGTTAAGCAAAAATGCACAAAAGAAGAATGTCAAACTTACATTCAGCAACCTGCTTGTGAGAAAGGTGGCTGGGTGGATCTGCTTGATGATCGTGAAATTGCGATCACCCATTTTTCTTTGCAGTGGTTAAAAGAACCTTTGTTACTTGTCGCACAGTTAAAAGGGCAACTTATCAAACAACCGCATATTCAATATGAAAGCGAAATTGTTATTCCCTTGCTCAATCAAGGCGGTGCAGAATGAAGGCACAAAAAGGCATTGTTACCCTAACCTTATTGTTGTTGCTTAGTTCATTATTGATGATCGCAATGTTGTTTAATCAAGAAGAACTGCATTTTTATCGAGCAATGAATGCGCAGCAAAAATATTATGTGGAAAATGATGTAGCGCTCTTGCCAATAAGCAGCCAAAATCTGCAGCAAGAATGTGGAAAATTACCCTTAGATTATGCGGATTCTGTCTATCGTCTTGAGCTTAAAAATCCAACAAAAAACCACCGCACTTTTGATGAGGCCGCACATTTTGCTTGGTGCGAGCGAATAAGCCTATTTCAGAAAACGCCAAGTCGTGGCATAAGTGCGGGGCAATTTTCGCAATATTTTGATCCTGAGATCACGCCTTTGTTTGCCAAACTTTTACAGCAAGAAAATATCAGCAAATATCCCCTTTATTGGTTTTCTGAACGCGAGAAACATTGGGAAATCAACGGCAATATTTATGCGGTGATTGTGGCGGAGGGTGATTTAACTTTATCTGGCAAAGGGGAAATTCGTGGTGCTGTGATTACGCAAGGGCAATTACATCAAGGGGAAAATGTGAAATTGGTTTACAATAAGAAAACGCTACAAGAAGTGGTTCAGGCTTATCGCTTTTGGCGGCTAGCAACAAGGAGCTGGTATGATTTCGAGCCTTTATAGACCGCTAAAATACAAAGGAATGAATTTATTTTCTTTGCTAATGACTTTAACCCTATTTAGTGGTATTTTTTTGTCCATTAATCAATGGCTGACGCACCAGCGGCAAAGTGCGGTGAAAATTTATCAAGATTTACAAGCCATTTCTATTGCGCATAATCAGCAGCAACGCCTGTTTACGGGGTTGAGTTGTCAAACTCAAATTGAACAAAATCAGCTTATTTTTCATCTTCATTGTCATAAAAATAAAGTTACTGTGCGTTATCCCACAGGGGAAACCAGCTTATAAAAGGAAATTCTGTGCTAACCGTTTATTATTCCAATTTGCTTGAAACACAAAAAGAGATCCTACTGCATTTAATGAAAACAATGCCGTTGGACGATCCGTTGCAGTCGGAAATTATTTTGGTACAAAGCCCCGGAATGGCGCAGTGGTTGCAATGGCAAATTGCGGAAAAGCAAGGAATTTCAGCGAATCTACAATTTCCTATGCCAGCGACTTTTATTTGGCAACTTTATTGCGATAATTTATTTAATGTAACGCAGCAGAATCAATTTGCCAAAGCACAGATTGTATGGCGCTTAATGCGATTGATCCCACAATATTTATCACAACCTGCCTTTGCACCATTGCGTGATTATCTCAATTCTGCACCACAATCGGCACAGCAAAGACTGTATCAATTAGCGGAAAAAGTGGCAGATTTATTTGACCAATATCTGGTGTATCGCCCAGATTGGATCAGTGAGTGGGAAAAAAATGCAGACAGCCGAATCGCACAACAAATTGTGGCACAGAAAAGCGAAGATAAACAACAGTTAGCCGATCAAATTGTACGCCATATTGAATGGCAAGGCATTTTGTGGCGTGCGTTAGTGGCTGAAATTCAACAGCAAAATGGCAGCGAAGAAGTTTGGCACAGGGCGCATTTACACCAACAATTTCTTCAGTTACTAGGGGAAAAAGCACCATTAAAACTGCCGAAACGGATATTTATTTTGGGTATTTCAGCCCTGCCAAAAGTGTATTTGGAAATTCTCAACGGTATCAGCGAATTTTGTGATGTGCATTTATTTTTTACCAATCCTTGCCGTGAGTATTGGGGAGATATTGTCGATAAGCAATATTGGCAAAAATTGCAACAGCGTTCCCGCACCGATCAACAAAGCCAACAAGCTAACCCATTATTTTCTCATCAGCAAATTGCACTGTTAGAGCAAGAGCAGTACGAACGCACCGCCGAGCAAGAAATGTTGCAAGTGGGCAACCCATTACTTTCTTCTTGGGGCAAACAAGGGCGCGATTTCCTTTATCTGCTCACCGATCTGCAAAGTAATGAAATCAATGCCTATGTAGAATTGGCAGAAGACAGCTTATTACATCAAATTCAGCAACGGATTTTAACGCTCACGCCAACAGGTATTGAGCCGTTGCATTTTGCACCGCAGGATCCTTCTTTTTCCATTCACGCCTGTTATAGCGCAATGCGAGAAGTGGAAGCCTTGCAGGATTATTTACTGCATTTGTTTAATCAAGATCCGAGCCTAACGCCAAAAGATGTGGTGGTAATGGTGGCCGATATTGATAAATATACCCCTTATATTCGCGCGGTTTTTGAGCAAGGTAAGCCTTATATTCCATTTTCCATTTCGGATAATAAATTGTCGGAAAATGATGTGATTGTATCGGCTTTCATCAAATTATTAAACCTGAAAGAAAGCCTGTTTAGCGCGCAAGATGTGTTGGATTTTCTTGATATTCCAAGTATTCGCACTCGTTTTCATATTGGGCTTGAAGATCTGCCTTATATTCATCATTGGGTGCAACATTCAGGCATTCGCTTTGGCTTGGAAAAATATCAGGGCGTGGCGCAAGAAAATTATAACGCGTGGAAAGCAGGGCTGGAGCGAATGTTGCTCGGCTATGCAATGCGTGAAGAAAATGGTATTTGGCAAGACAGCCTTGGTTTTGATAATAGTTACGGCTTAAAAGGGCAATTAGCAGGCTATTTAGCGGAATTTATTGAACAACTTTATCAATGGTATCAAACACTTTGCGGCGAGCATTCTGTTGAGCAATGGCAGCAAGCCTTATTCCAATTGGTGGAAACCTTTTTCCAATTTGATGAAACGAGCCAAGAAACACAATGGTATCTCAATGATTGCATTGAAACCTTTGCTGAGCCTTTGGTCAATGTGCAATTTGAACAACCGCTTGGCGCAGAAGTGGTGGCGGAAGTGATGAGTGGCTATTTGCAAGAAAATCCGCATAACTTACGTTTTTTGGCGGGGAAAGTGAATTTTTGCACCTTATTGCCAATGCGATCAATCCCATTCCGTGTGGTGTGTTTGCTGGGAATGAATGAAGGGGAGTACCCACGCCAAAGCACGCCAAATAGCTTTGATCTTATGCAATATCATAAACAAAAAGGGGATCGCTTCAAACGAGATGATGATCGTTATCTCTTCCTTGAAGCGCTCGTTTCTGCGCAAGATTATTTCTATCTCAGTTATGTCGGGCATTCAATCATTGACGATGAGCCGAAAGAACCTTCCGTGCTGGTAAATCAATTATTGGATTATGTGGCAGAAAACTTGCCATTACCTGAGAATGATGGGAACGAAAATCCAAATGAATATTGGCGTAAAAAATTGGTGATACATCACCCAATGACCGCCTTTAGCGAGAAAAATTTCAGCCAAAAACACCGCACTTTTGCGCGTAACTGGTTGCCATTAGTGAATAAAACCACCCAACAAGAACAGGGTTTTATTCAGCCATTGAATAATGATCATCGGGTGCAAACAGTGGCGTTAAGCCAGCTTATCGCCTTTGTGCAGCATCCGATCCGATTTTTCCTAGAGCAGATTTTAGGCATTCACCTGCGAAATGAAGAAAGTGCCTTAAGGGATACAGAAAATTTTGATTTCGATAACTTGGAACGCTATGCCATTAACCAGCAACTGCTTTATCTCAACGATGATGAATTTAGCCAATTTTTCCGCCAGTTACAAATCAAAGGCGTAATGCCAAGGGGCGCTTTTGCTGAAGTGCAAGGGCAAAAACTTAGCCAAGATATTTGCGATCTGAAAAAAGAGGTGGCAGACTATTTCACGCAAGAAAGCCAAAGCTTGGCAGTGGAGCTGGATTTCACACTTCCAACCCAAACCTTGTGCTTGACGGGCGTAATCAATCAGCTTTATCCTTTGTCTGACGGCGCATCAAAGGGGAAAATGGAGAGAGTAACTTGGCGTGTAGGAGGAAAAATTCGCGATAAAGATCTGATTGAAAACTGGATCTATTACTTAGTGCAATGTGCCACGCAAGAAAATGTCGCCCCAGCCCATAGTTACGCCAAAGGCGAACAAGTGCGGTTTAAAATTCTGCAAAAAAACACCGCACTTGCGCAATTACAATGTTATCTGGAAGCCTATGTTCAAGCCCTGCAATCCCCTTGCTTAGTGCTAACAACTAATCTGCGCGCTTATTTCAGCGCGCTCAAAAATGAAAAAGGCAAAGATGATGAAGCCATAATCCAACAAAAATGCTTTGCCATCTTACACGAAAGCATTTATGGCAACGATTATGGCTTTAAACAAGAAGATAAATATTGGCAACGCGTGCTAAGCGAACAAGAATTAGCGCAACTCGACTTAAACGCAATGACCAGCATAATGCAGGATTGGTTTGGGTTAATGTTGGATAGCTTGGAATAGTTAAATCAGGAACACACAATGAAATTTACCAAAACACTTTTAACAACCGTACTTTTTTCTTTTTCTGTACTAGGCTTAGCGCAAGTGGCTTATGCTTACACAGATGAGCAAGAAATGCAATTCGAACAAGCCTTAGACGCAGTCTATAACAAGGATTTTGAAACGGCATTTAAATTATTCCAATCATTGGAAAAGCAGGGGGTTTTAGAAGCCCAATTTAATTTAGGTTTAATGTATCAAAATGGACAAGGTATAAAACGAGATGATGCTGAGGCCGTGAAATGGTTTCGCAAAGCCGCAGAACGGGGAGAAGTAATGGCGCAAGTTAATTTGGGCTTGATATATTTGGAAGGGAGAGGAGAAAAACAAGATGATACTGAAGCCGTAAAATGGTTTCGCAAAGCCGCAGAGCAGGGATATAGCGTAGCGCAAGTTAATTTGGGCATGATATATTTGGAAGGGAGAGGGGAAAAACGAGATGATGCTGAAGCCATAAAATGGTTTCGTAAAGCCGCAGAGCAGGGGAATCCAAATGCGCAATTTCTTTTAGGTGAGATGTATCATGAAGGACTGGGTGTGGCACAAAATGATGTTGAGGCGGTGAAATGGTTTCGTAAGGGGGCTGAGCTGGGATCTCCAGATGCGCAATATAATTTAGGTGTGATGTATCGTGATGGACTACTGGGTGTGGCACAAAATGATATTGAAGCAGTGAAATGGTTTCGGAAGGGGGCAGAGCTGGGATTTCCAGATGCGCAATATAATTTAGGTGTGATGTATCGTGATGGAAAAGGTATAAAACAAGATGATGCTGAAGCCGTAAAATGGTTTCGTAAAGCTGCTGAACAGGGACATAGCGCAGCGCAAGGTAATTTAGCAGTAATGTATGCTGAGGGGCAAGGTGTAAAGCAGGATAATACTGAATCGATAAAATGGCTTCGCAAAGCCGCAGATCAGGGAAATGCTAGAGCGCAAGTGAATTTAGGCTTGAATTATCATAAAGGCGTGGGCGTTAAACAAGATTATGCTAAGGCGCAAGAATGGTTTGAGAAAGCTGCAAAACAAGGTGATTGGCAAGCATTATTATTACTCGCAGATGCTTATCTTAAAGGCTACGGGGTAAAACAAGATCCCTTAAAAGCCAGAGAATATTTTGGACACGCTTGCTTCGCAGGTGTTCAGAATGCGTGTGATATGTACTTTCAATTAAATGAAGCGCAATAACGACAATAAGCCTGCCAAAAGTGCGGGCTTATTTTTGATAGTTTTCTAGGGATTTGTGTTGAATGAATACATTTTCCCCTTTGGCTTGGAAATATTCACCAATTTGTTGGGCGATGTAAACAGAACGGTGTTTGCCGCCGGTGCAACCAATGGCAATGGTGAGATAGCTGCGGTTATTGTGTTTTAACATTGGTAGCCAAGTTTCAATATAATTGCGGGTGAGATAAATAAAATTGTTGACGTCATTATGCTTGTTCAGAAAATCTATTACAGGTTGTTCTAGCCCAGTCATTGGACGGAGCTCTGGATTCCAATGGGGATTAGGCAGAAAACGCACATCAAAAACATAGTCTGCATCTAGCGGAATGCCATATTTAAAGCCAAAAGATTCGACAATAATTTTTAATTCTTTTTGTTTATGCCCGAGTAAAAATTCACGTAGGTGTTCTGCTAGTTCGTGAGTAGAAAGATGAGTCGTATCAATAATTAAATTGGCTGCATCAATCAGTGGGGTAAGATATTGTTGTTCAGCATCAATAGCACCTTCAAGAGAAAGGGCTTCAATGGAAAGAGGGTGTAGACGGCGTGAATCGCTATAACGCTTAATTAGGGCATTGCGTTCACTATCAAGGAAAATAATTTTTACTTGATGATTTTGTTGCAGTTGCTCGAGGCTTTGTTCTAGCTCTGCTTTTGAAGAAGGAAGATTGCGAATATCAATGCTAATTGCCACAGAAGATTGCTTTTTCGCCAGAATCGTTGCCAGCTCAGGAAGCAGGGTAACGGGGAGATTATCCACACAGTAGTAGCCAATGTCTTCTAAGGCACGCAAGGCAACGGATTTGCCTGCACCAGAACGTCCACTAATAATGATGATCTCCATCTGATTTCTCCCTTTGAATGATTGTTACTATTCCGTTCCTATCTTTTGCTTATCATTCTGCACATTTTCTTATTCGGCTTTTAGCACGCCTTCTTGATCGCGTTTTTGTTCGGCGTCTTGTTCGTCATCAGAGTGATTATCGGCATATTCAAAAATTTGCCAAATTTCTTCTGCACTTTGTGCCGCTCTTAACTGCTTGCAGAGGGATTTATCTAACAATTTTTCCGCGAATTCAGGTAATACGGATTGGGAAAATTCGCCACAAGCTTCGGAAGGAATGAGCAAGGCAAAAATTAAATCCACATCACGGTGATCGGTGGCTTCATAATCAATAGGCGTGGCCAGTTGCAAAAATACGGCAATCGGTTTATCGCCTGTATGCAAACGTCCTTTTGGCATTGCTACACCATTGCCTAAGCCTGAATTACCAAGCTTTTCACGGTTAAATAAGCAATCAAAACTGCTGTGTTCGGGATCTTCTTCCCCCTGTATTTGATCAGCAACAATGCGACTAATCGTCTCAAAAATACGCTTTTTACTTGAGCAAACAAGTCCTTGACGAATGTTTTCAGGATGTAGTAGTTGTGTAAATTTAGTCATAAGTTATAGTTTAAATTCTTCACCGAGATAAACCCGTTTCACCTGTTCGTTATTCATCACTTCTTCAGGTGTGCCTGTGGCGATCATTTTCCCTGCACTGACAATGTAAGCACGTTCGCACACATCAAGGGTTTCGCGCACGTTGTGGTCGGTAATTAGCACACCTAAACCACGATCACGCAGATCCATAATAATCTTTTTAATGTCAATCACAGAAATGGGATCGACCCCAGCAAAAGGTTCATCTAATAAAATAAATTTAGGATTAGCGGCTAATGCGCGGGCAATTTCCACACGGCGGCGTTCCCCACCTGAAAGGGATTGCCCTAGGTTATCGCGAATATGGCCAATGTTAAATTCTTCGATTAATTCTTCCGCTCTTTCGCGGCGTTGTTGTGCATTGAGATCTTTACGAATTTCCAGCACTGCCATTAGGTTGGCGTACACGCTTAAACGGCGGAAAATAGAAGCCTCTTGCGGTAAATAGCCAACACCTTTTCTTGCACGATCGTGCATAGGCAACAAGCTAATGTCTTCATCATCAATGCGAATTTTGCCTTCATCTTGTTGCACCAAGCCAACAACCATATAGAATGTAGTCGTTTTGCCTGCCCCATTAGGGCCAAGTAACCCCACAATCTCATTTGATTTCACGTTTAGACTGACATCAGAAACCACTTTTCGACTCTTGTAGCTTTTAGCTAAATGTTCTGCATAAAGCGTTGGCATAAGACTTATCCTATTTCTTTTTACTGTTTAATTGTGCAGGAATCAAAACAGTTCTTACACGAGATTTGCTTGAGCCTGAGGCTTTTAATTGCTGTTTTTTTACATCATAGGTGATTAAGTGCCCTGTGATTTTGCTGTCTAACTGTTTTAATTCTGCATTGCCTGTTAAGGTTAAAAATTCTGTACCAAGATCGTAATGCACTTTATTGGCTTTGCCGTCCACAGGCTTGCCGTCATCTAATACTTGATGAAAGGTAACAGGACGTCCATAAGCATCTACGGTTTCTTTTTTGTTGGAATTTTCAGGCGGACGAGTAATGACAACTTTATCTGCTTTAATCAAAATAGAACCTTGGGTGATCACTACATTGTCGGTAAAGGTTACGGTTTGGTTTTCCATATCCAAAGATTGGTTGTTGGATTCAATATTAATCGGTTGATTGGTATCATTTTTTAAAGCAAAAGCTGACATTGAAGCCATCAGTACGGTAAAAAATAAAAGAGATTTATTTGCTAATTTCATAGTGGGTTTTCACCTGTTCTGCTAAGGTTGCAATTTGTTGTTTTAAGTTACCAGTTAATTTGGCGCCACGAGAAGTAAAATTCAAGCCCGTAATGATTGCCATTGTATCAGAGTGAATATCTTGCGTCTTTAAATTTACCGTAGCTCGTTCGGTATCCACCCGTTGTAAACGCGAATTGGGCAAAAGGCTTTGTACTGATACATTTCCTTCTAAATATAAGTGTTCATCTTTAGTTAATTGCGCTTTGTCTGCACTGATTTTCCAGCTTTGTGTACCTAAGTTTTGATCTTGTACATCATATAAATAAACCAAGGGTTGCTGAAAATCAGTGTTCCCAGTAGCGTCATAATGTTCCACTTTATCAGCCAGTGCAAAATATTGTTTTTCGCCTGTAGGAGAAAAAACGGTGGTTTGCATTTTATTGCCAATGTATTCGGGGCTATCTTCGGATTTGATTAAATCCTCTCTAGCTGGAACGCTTGTTTGTAGGCTATATAGCCAAGTCAACAGACCTAAGGCAATCACTGATAAGATAATATTCCAACGAATATTCATAATTAAATAATATTCCTGACTAATACGAAGCTAGATCATAGCATAATTTGACAAAAGCAAGAACAATGTCTTGCAAAAGTGCGGGGGTTTTTTGTCGAATTTTTTTGCACACATTACCTTTTGTGTACCATTGTAAATGTAAAGAATGTAAAGATCGAAATGCCGTTTGACTTTCTTGGCATATCTAATATGATCTGCCTTTCAATTAAAAATCAAAACAAGGCAAGTATTCGATTAATGAATCATTCTTTTGTAGAAGTAAAAAATCTTACTTTTAAGCGTGGTGAGCGTGTTATTTATGATCGCCTGAATTTACGCGTTGAACAGGGAAAAATTACCGCCATAATGGGGCCGTCAGGGATTGGAAAAACCACCTTGTTGCGTCTTATTGGTGGGCAACTTTCACCTGATAGCGGAGAAATTTTGGTCGATGGTAAGGATATTTGTCAAATGTCCCGTGCGGAGCTTTATAAATTGCGTCAGCGCATTGGAATGCTCTTTCAATCAGGCGCATTGTTTACCGATATGTCCACCTTTGATAACGTGGCGTTCCCTATTCGTGAGCATACCAATCTGCCAGAACAGTTAATCCGTGAAATGGTATTGATGAAATTGCAAGCGGTGGGATTACGCGGTGCGGCGGATTTAATGCCCTCTGAATTATCAGGCGGTATGGCAAGACGCGCAGCCTTGGCGCGAACCATTGCCCTTGACCCTGAATTAATTATGTATGATGAACCTTTCACGGGGCAAGATCCGATTAGTATGGGCGTGATTGTGAGCCTGATTAAACGCTTAAATCAAGCCTTGCAGCTCACTTCTATTGTGGTTTCCCACGATGTGAAAGAAGTGTTAAGCATTGCTGATTATGCCTACATTATTGCCGATAAAAAAGTGATTGCCGAAGGAACGCCTGCCGAATTGTTAGCTAGCCAAGATCCGCAAGTGCAACAGTTTATTAAAGGTGAAGCAGACGGTCCTGTACGTTTCCATTACCCTGCAGGTGATTATGTTCAGGAGTTATTTGATGATAAGTGATATGATTTCCGCCTTGGGGCGCCGTGCCATTAATTTTTGCAAAGGCATTGGGCGTTCAGGTTTTATGCTGTGGGGCGCATTAGTAGGACAGCCACAAATTAGAAAGCATTTTCCGTTGTTGATTAAACAGCTTTATGTGTTGGGCGTGCAATCTTTACTGATTATTATGCTTTCAGGCTTGTTTATTGGTATGGTGCTTGGGCTACAGGGCTATGTGGTGCTAGTGGATTTTTCTGCCGAAACCAGCCTTGGGCAACTGGTTGCCCTTTCCTTATTACGCGAGCTAGGCCCTGTGGTTACCGCATTATTATTTGCAGGTCGCGCAGGTTCTGCGCTAACCGCAGAAATTGGTTTGATGAAAGCCACCGAACAGCTTTCTAGCCTTGAAATGATGGCGGTTGATCCGCTACGCCGTGTGATTTCGCCACGCTTTTGGGCGGGCGTGATTGCAATGCCAATTTTATCTATTATTTTTATCGCCATTGGCATTTGGGGCGGCTCATTGGTGGGCGTAGATTGGAAAGGCGTGGATGCAGGCAGTTTTTGGTCTGTAATGCAAAACTCAGTGAGCTGGAAAACGGATATTCTCAATGGATTAATTAAGAGTCTATTTTTCGCCATTGCCGTTGTATGGATTGCCCTGTTTAATGGTTATGACAGCGTGCCAACTTCTGAAGGCATCAGCAAAGCCACCACTAAAACCGTGGTAAATGCTTCCCTTGTGGTGCTTGGGCTAGATTTCGTTTTAACCGCGATAATGTTTGGTGGGAGTTAATCAGGCTGATTAACTAAGAAGTTTCATTTCATTAAAAAACAGCACAAAATAAAGTGCGGTGTAAATTTAAGGTGTTTTTATGCGACAAACAGCAAAGTATGAATTTGGGGTAGGGTTATTTTTATTGCTTGCGATTGGTGCTTTTGTCTTTTTAGGATTAAAAGTGGCAAATGTGCAAGGATTTAGTCAAGCAAAATCTTACCAAGTGAGTGCAACTTTTGACAATATTGGTGGACTAAAAGTGCGTGCGCCATTAAAAGTTGGCGGTGTGGTAATTGGGCGAGTGAGTGATATTGAGCTTGATCCACAAACTTATTTGCCGATGGTGAAGATTGCGATTAATCAAGAATATAACCAAATTCCTGACAACAGCTCGCTTTCAATTAAAACTTCTGGCTTATTAGGTGAACAATATATTGCGTTGAGCATTGGTTTTGATGATGGCGAAACCACCAAAATGCTCAAAGACGGTAGCAAAATTGTGGATACCAAATCTGCAATGGTATTAGAGGATTTAGTCGGCCAATTCCTTTATGGGGATAAGAGTAAATCTGATGATAGCAAACCTGAAACGCAACAATAATTTCTTTTTACGGAGGAATCAATGTTAAAACAAACAATGACAAACTGGTTAAGCAAAACATTAGTAATTTTCACCGCACTTTTTGCAGTGCAAGCAATGGCGGATGATAGCCCTTATGACTTAATGCAAAAGGCATCAGACAAGTTGTTTAGCGATATTGCTAACAGCCAAAGCCAAATTAAACAAAACCCAAATTATTTAAGAACCATTGTGCGTAACGATTTAATGCCTTATGTACACGTTAATTATGCGGGATCATTAGTATTAGGACAGTATTTTAAAAGCACAACGCCAGAGCAGCGTACAAAATTTTTCGCCGCTTTTGATCAATTTGTTGAGCAATCTTATGCACAAGTGTTAACACTGTATAAAAATCAAAAGGTTGATATTGAAAAGCCGAAAAACGTTTCAGATAACCAAATGAGCGTTCGTGTGAAGGTGGGGAAAAGTAATAATGCACAGCCGATTAATTTAACCTTTTTCTGGCGTAAAAATAGTAGAACGGGAGAGTGGCAAGTGTATGATATGGCAGCTGAAGGTGTGAGTATGGTAAATACCAAAAAACAAGAATGGAGTGCAACCTTACGCAAAGGAGGTATCGAAGTGCTGACCCAACAAGTGCAAAAAGCGGCAAATGTGCCTGTTACATTGGGTAAATAATCGATGCACAACACATCAGGTTTAACCTCAAGTTTAACTTGGGCATTTGAACAAAATGATGATAAGATAACGCTCCGCTTGACTGGGGCGTTATCCAGAAAAACGTTGTTGCCATTGTGGGAACAACGTTATTCTTTTTTATCCACGGATAAAATTGCGCACCAGCAACTTATTTGGGAACTTGCCGATTTAACGCGAATTGATAGTGCAGGCTTTGCCTTATTGAGTGATCTTATCCATCATTGTCAAAAGCAAGCACATACACAAATCATTCAAAATCCTCCAGAGCAATTCCTCACATTGGCTGATCTTTTTGGGTTATCAAAATGGATTAACCCGTTTTTACAACATAGTGGAAAGAATTAATGGAAACGCAAGAAATTGAACGAATTTTAAAAGACGCACTTGGGCTTGAAGAAGTTTATGTACAAGGTGAAAATGCGCATTTTGGCGTGATTGTGATTGATGATGAAATTGCCGGGCTTTCAAGATTAAAACAGCAACAAACCATTTATGCACCGCTAATGCAATACTTTTCTTCAGGTGAAATCCACGCCTTAAGTATCAAAACCTTTACCCAAGAAAAGTGGAAACGCGAGCGTTTACTTAATCCCATTAATTAATTTTTAGGACGTTGATATGCAAAAATTTCGTGTTTATGGGCAATCTCGTTTAAGTGGAGATGTCAAAATCTCAGGGGCAAAAAATGCCGCATTGCCTATTTTATTTGCTGCAATCTTAGCTGAAGAACCTGTTACCTTAACCAATGTACCTGAGTTAAAAGATATTGAAACCACACTAAAAATTTTGCGTCAGCTTGGTATGCAAGTTGAGCAAAAAGACGGTGGCGTGGTGTATTTAGATGGCTCAAAAATCAATCATTTTATTGCACCTTACGAATTAGTAAAAACAATGCGAGCTTCAATTTGGGCATTGGCCCCACTTGTGGCGCGTTTTCATCAAGGACAGGTTTCGCTCCCTGGTGGGTGTGCCATTGGGGCTCGTCCAGTAGATTTACATATCAGCGGTTTAGAACGCTTAGGCGCAGAAATTGTACTTGAAGACGGTTATGTCAAAGCACATACCAGTGGACGTTTGGTCGGCACACGAATTGTAATGGAAAAAGTGAGCGTGGGTGCAACCCTTTCTATTATGACGGCAGCGACTCTCGCACAAGGCACAACCATTATTGAAAATGCTGCACGTGAACCTGAAATTGTCGATACCGCCATATTCTTAAATAAAATGGGCGCGAAAATTAGCGAGGCTGGCACAGATACCATTACTATTGAAGGCGTGGAACGCCTTACAGGCTGCGAACACGCAGTGGTTGCAGATCGTATTGAAACTGGTACATTCCTTGTTGCAGGGGCGATTTCAGGTGGGCGTATTGTCTGCCATAACACGAAAGCGGATACGCTGGATGCGGTGATTGATAAATTACGTGAAGCGGGTGCAGAAATTGAGATCACCGAAGATACCATCACACTAGATATGAAAGGCAAACGTCCGAAAGCCGTGAATATTCGCACCATGCCACACCCAGGATTTCCAACAGATATGCAAGCGCAGTTCACCCTATTAAATATGGTGGCGGAAGGCACAAGTAAAATTACCGAAACTATTTTTGAAAACCGCTTTATGCACATTCCAGAATTAATTCGTATGGGCGGAAAAGCCGAAATTGAAGGCAATACCGCGATTTGCCATGGTGTAGAAAGTCTTTCAGGTGCGGAAGTAATGGCAACGGATTTACGTGCTTCAATCAGTTTGGTGCTAGCAGGTTGTATCGCAAGTGGTGAAACCATTGTAGATCGTATTTATCATATTGATCGTGGCTATGAGCATATTGAAGATAAATTGCGTGGTTTGGGAGCCAAAATTGAACGATTCAATGATTCAAGTGAACGTTATTAAAAAACGTTAGATAAGAATGAATTGGGCTGCTCTTTGTTTTTTATAGCGAGCTAAAGTTTGCCTATTTTAATATCAATTGCAGCTTTGATTTTTTGAAGCTGTAATTAGATTTGTTAAGTTGAAGATTTTTTGAACCAAGTAAAACGCCATTCATATAGATTTAATAACATACTTCAAGTATATGTGGAATGTTATTTCAACGAATACGGATGGCATTTTTATTGCAATAATATAAATTTTCGAATTTTTTCAATTAAGCAAGTTCACTTACTGAGTGTTGCTATAATTTAATTCCGCCTGTATTAAATGCTTCAAGGTGAATATGCTCTGCAGGTACACCTAAATCTACTAACGATTTGTACTGCGCTTGCATAAATGCCATTGGGCCACACAGGTAGTAATCTGCGTCTTTGGGTAAAAGTGCGGTTGGAATTTGGCTTAAATCTAAACGTCCAGTTGCGTCTGCTTGCTGATCTTCCGCTTCATATACGGTAAAGGTGCTAACATTTGGATATTGTGCTTTTACCGCATCAACATGCGCTTTCATTGCGTGTACATCGGCATTACGGCAAGCGTGGATAAAGCTCACAGGGGAAGGCACATTTTGCTCTACGAGCTGATTCAGCATTGCAATCATAGGGGTTAAGCCCACACCACCACTGATAAAGACATTTGGTTTCTTGTTATCAATTAAGAAGAAGTTACCTGTTGGTGCCGTTGCTTCAATCTCATCACCTTCATTTAATCCGTGTAATGTTGTGGAAACCCAGCCACCTGCTAGCTCGCCTTTTGGATCTTCACGTTTTACTGAAATACGTAAATAGTCTGATTTTGGATTATCCGAAAGGGTGTATTGACGAGGTTGTTTTAAGCCTAATTCTGGAACGAAAACACGCACCGAGATATATTGTCCTGCTTTGTAAGTTGGCAAATCGCCGCCATCAACAGGCTGCAAATAGAAAGACGTGATTTCACTGCTTTCTTCCACTTTCTTGGCGATTTTAAACTTACGCCAGCCTAACCAACTGCCTTTAGTTTGCTGATGTTCATCATAAATGGCTTTTTCTGTACTGATCAAAATATCTGCTAATTGATTGTAGGCGGCAGTCCAGGCCTCAATTAATGGATCGTCCATTGAAATTTGCAAAACTTCACTAATAGAATGAAGTAAGTTATTGCCCACAATGGCATAATCCGGTGCTTGAATATCAAGACTGACGTGTTTATGTGCCATTAATTCAACCGCTGGCAATAACACGGCTGGATTTTCAATATTTTCCGCATAAGCTAATACCGCATTAGCTAAAGAACGTGCTTGTGCACCGCTACGTTGGTGTCCAAGGTTAAACACTTGTTTTAACTCAGGGTGATTGGTAAGCATTCTGTTATAAAAATAAGAGGTGAGTGCAACCCCGTTTTCGCGTAGTACAGGCACAGTGGCTTTCACTAATTCAATTTGATTTGCTGTTAATGACATAGAAAGTCCTTTTGGTTTATTAAAGATGTATTTAAAATACATTTTTAATGCTAGGCTGGCAAGTGATTATTTATGAATAAGCGCTAATCTAGCGCAAAGTGGTGAAATAGACTACAATGCACCACTTAAGGAGTGGCAATGCAGATTAATAAATTTACTGATTATGCTTTTCGTGTGCTGATCTATCTTGCGCGTCAACAGGGACATTCGCACACAATTGCCAGCCTTGCCAAGCAACTTCACCTTTCACAAAATCATCTGGTTAAAATCGTGCATTTTATGGCGAAACAAAAATGGCTTGTCACCAGTCGTGGTAAAGGTGGCGGTATTCGCCTGGCAGAAGGCGTGCTAGGTTTGCCTTTAGGTGAGATGCTACGCACACTACAAGGCAACGTACAAATTGTGAATTGCCTTTCACCACACTGTACTTTACATCCCGAATGTCAATTGAAGCATTTGCTAGAAAATGCGTTGGGTCAATTTTATCAAGCTTTAAACCAATATAATTTAGCAATGGTAGTTAATCGTGACAATTTGAATGATAGCCTAATAATTGCGGTCAAAATGCTTTCTTAATTATAGTACTGTATCTGACTATAAAAGAGCGGTAGATTTTAGGCTAAAATTTAGAAAAATTTCTTTGTTTTATGCACCAGATCTAGACTTATTCCTGATAATTCGTTAAGGTAGGTCTAAACTTTTTATTCAACATTAGGAGCTAAAAATGGGTTTATTTGATTTTGTTGGCGATATTGGGCGAAAACTTTTCTCTAAAAAAGAAGATGCTTCTGAAGCAGTGGAAAAGCACATTGCAGAAGATAACCCGGGGGTGGAAAATCTTTCTGTAAAAGTGGAAGAGGGCGTCGCGAAAATTGAAGGTAATGCGGCCTCTGCTGAAGCATTGGAAAAGGCGATTTTAATGGCTGGTAACGTGGTAGGCATTAATTCGGTGAATGTCGATGGCGTTGCGATTAAAAGCGGTGAAAGTTTAGCAACCGATGAAGAATTTTATGTGATCCAAAAAGGCGATACCCTTTGGAAAATTGCAGAAAAAAACTATGGTAATGGCGCAAAATATACCGCGATCGTTGAGGCAAACAAAGAGGTGATCAAAGATGCGGATAAGATCTTCCCAGGTCAGAAAATCCGTTTACCAAAATCACTTTAATCAATAGCATAGCAAAAGCCTTATTTCGTAAGGCTTTTCTTTTTTAGAGTAAAAAATAGCCAATTGTGGTTTTTTATTTCTCAATATCTCGACTGGCGAGCGTTGTATCGCTATAATTTGGTGTCTTTTTAACTTTTATTTACTAACGTGTTCGGTGTTAGTGTTCGCCGAGTGCAAATTCATTTTGAGGTAACATAATGTCATTTAATATTGAAACAACTCAAGGTCTTGAGCGTCGTGTAACTATCACCGTTCCAGCTGAAACCGTAGATCAAGCAGTGCGTGAAGAATTAAAACGTGTCGCAAAAAATGCTCGTGTAGATGGCTTCCGTAAAGGTAAAGTGCCACCACATATTATTGAAAAACGTTTTGGCGCATCTGTGCGTCAAGATGTATTAGGTGATTTATTACAAAAACACTTCTTCAACGTGCTTGTAGATAGCAAAGTGAATCTTGCTGGTCGTCCAAGTTTCAATGTTGAACAGTTTGAAGCGGGTAAAGAGCTTGTTTTCACTGCAACTTTTGAAGTGTATCCAGAAGTAGAATTAAAAGGGTTAGATCAAATTAACGTAGAAAAACCTGTCGTTGAAATCAATGACGCAGACATTGATAAAATGGTTGATGTGTTACGCAAACAACAAGCAACTTGGGAAGAAACCCAAGAGCCAGCAAAAGCCGATGATCGTGTAACGATTGATTTTGTTGGTACCGTTGATGGCGAAGAATTTGAAGGCGGAAAAGCAACAGACTTCGTATTAGCAATGGGTCAAGGCAGAATGATCCCTGGCTTTGAAGATGGTATTGTTGGTCATAAAGCAGGCGATCAATTTGATATTGATGTCACTTTCCCAGAAGAATATCACGCAGAAAACTTAAAAGGCAAAGCGGCGAAATTTGCCATTACCTTGAAAAAAGTAGAAGTGATGGTGTTGCCTGAATTAACAGATGAATTCATTGCGAAATTTGGTCCAAACAGTAAAACTGTAGCAGATTTACGCGCAGAAATCGCAAAAAATATGCAACGTGAATTGAAAAATGCGTTAACTGCTCGTGTTAAAAATCAAGTTATCGAAGGATTAATTGAACAAAATCCAATTGATGTACCAGCCGCAGCGGTTGAGCAAGAAATTGACGTGCTACGCCAACAAGCGGCCCAACGTTTTGGTGGCAACCAACAACAAGCAGCACAATTGCCACGTGAGTTATTTGAAGAACAAGCAAAACGTCGCGTTCAAGTCGGTTTATTGCTTTCTGAAGTCATCGCATCAAATGAATTAAAAGTGGATGAAGAACGCACTGAGACAATGATTCAAGATATTGCTTCTGCTTATGAACAACCAACAGAAGTAGTAGAGTACTATAAAAACAACAAAGAATTAATGAACAATATTCGTAACGTTGTTTTAGAAGAACAAGCGATTGATGCAGTCTTAGCTAAAGCTCAGGTAACTGAGAAATCTGCATCATTTGATGAAGTAATGAATCCACAAGCATAATTTGCTGTAACTCATTAATTTCAAAGTGCGGTCGTTTTTTTACAAAAATGACCGCACTTTTGTTATATAATTTATTTTTCAAGTCGATTGAACTTAACTCAGTGTGTCACAATGACTTAAATTCAATTTACTATAATTTTTATAACCCTTTAATAAAAAGGAAAACAAATGGAGAATACGATGGCTTTAATTCCTATGGTGGTTGAGCAAACCGCGCGTGGTGAACGTTCTTATGATATTTATTCACGTTTATTAAAAGAGCGTATTATTTTTCTAAGCGGTCAAGTTGAGGACAATATGGCGAATTTAATCGTGGCTCAACTGCTATTTTTGGAATCAGAAAACCCAGATAAAGATATTAGCCTTTATATTAACTCACCAGGTGGGGTGGTTACCGCAGGAATGGCAATTTATGACACAATGCAATTTATTAAACCTGATGTGCGTACCCTATGTGTTGGACAAGCTTGTTCAATGGGAGCATTTTTGTTAGCAGGTGGTGCGGCAGGTAAACGTGCCGCATTACCAAGTGCACGCGTGATGATTCACCAACCTTTAGGAGGGTTCCGCGGACAAGCCTCGGATATCCAAATTCACGCACAAGAGATCTTAAAAATTAAGCGTACATTGAATGAAAGATTGGCCTTCCACACTGGGCAGCCTTTTGAAAAAGTGGAACAAGATACGGATCGTGATAATTTTATGTCAGCAGAACAGGCAAAATTATACGGTTTAATTGATGAAGTATTAGTGAAAAGAGAAACGGAATAAGTTATGACAACAGAACAACAGCTCCATTGCTCAATGTGTGGCAAAGAACGTGGTGAAGTGGAAAAATTAATAGCGGGAGAAGATGGAGCAATTTGCAACGAATGTATTGAGCTTTGTCATAATTTGCTAGTTGATGCGCAAAAACAAGAGCAAATTGAAGCAGATACAACCGTAAAATTGCCAACGCCACACGAAATTCGTGCCCATTTAGATGATTATGTGATCGGGCAAGATTACGCCAAAAAAGTGTTAGCGGTAGCGGTATATAATCACTATAAACGCCAGCAAGTAGGGTATAAATCAGATGAGGTCGAATTAGGAAAAAGTAATATTTTGCTAATTGGTCCAACCGGAAGTGGAAAAACCTTGCTCGCTGAAACCTTAGCCAGAACCTTAAATGTGCCTTTCGCAATAGCAGATGCCACCACGTTAACTGAAGCAGGTTATGTGGGGGAAGATGTCGAAAACGTGTTGCAAAAATTATTGCAAAATTGTGATTATGACATCGAAAAAGCAGAAAAAGGCATTATTTACATTGATGAGATTGATAAAATCACGCGTAAATCTGAAAATGCGTCAATTACCCGTGATGTATCAGGGGAAGGCGTGCAACAAGCCTTGCTGAAATTAATTGAAGGCACAATTTCTTCCATTCCACCACAAGGCGGACGCAAACATCCACAGCAAGAAATGTTACGTCTTGATACATCTAAGATCTTGTTTATTTGTGGCGGTGCGTTTGCAGGATTAGAAAAAATCGTGGAAAAACGTGTTCACGTTGGCAGTGGTATTGGTTTTGGTGCGGAAGTAAAAGGGCAGGATGATAAAGCCACGCTGACTGAATTATTCACCCAAGTTGAACCAGATGATTTAATGAAATTTGGCTTAATTCCAGAGTTTATCGGGCGTTTACCCGTCATTGCACCGCTTGCGGAATTAGATGAGGAGGCCTTGATTCAAATTCTCACCGAGCCGAAAAATGCACTCACCAAGCAATATCAAGCGTTGTTTGGTTTGGAGAATGTAACTCTTGAATTTTCTCGTGAAGCCTTAGTTTCAATGGCCAAAAAAGCTATTGAGCGTAAAACAGGTGCGCGTGGTTTACGTTCTATAGTAGAAGGGTTGCTACTTGATACAATGTATGATTTACCATCAATCGAAAATCTTGAAAAAGTGATTATTGATGAAAATACCGTTGTAGATAACGAACCACCGAAAATGATATTTGGATCTTAGTTCTTTTCTACTATATATAAAAAGTGCGGTAATTTTTACCGCACTTTTGTTATCTGCTGATTTTATTTTTTCGATTTTTTGATAAATTTCATCAAACGTTTACGCTTGCGCAACTGATTTGGTGTGAGTTTATTACGTTTACCAGAAAATGGATTGCTGCCCTCTTGGAAGATTAAACGAATAGGTGAGCCAATAATTTTCAGGCTTCTGCGATAATAGTTTGATAAATAACGTTTATAGCTATCTGGCAAGCGATCAATTTGGTTGCCGTGTACCACAATAATTGGCGGATTATAGCCACCGGGGTGAGCGTATTTCAATTTAATACGGCGACCGCTAACCATTGGCGGTTGATGTTCATCTGTTGCCATTTGTAGTATACGGGTGAGCATTGAGGTAGTCATTTTTTGCGTGGCACAAGCATAGGCTTCTTTAATGGAATCAAACAGATTGCCCACACCGCTGCCATGCAAGGCAGAAATAAAATGTACCCGAGCAAAATCAATGAAGTCTAAGCGGCGATCTAATTCTGATTTCACGCGATCTTTTACTTCTTGATCTAAGCCGTCCCACTTGTTCACCACGATCACTAAAGAACGCCCTGCATTTAGAATAAAGCCGAGTAAAGAAAGATCTTGATCGGAAATGCCTTCACGCGCATCAATGGTAAGTAGCACCACATTAGCTTCTTGAATGGCTTGTAAGGTTTTGATGACAGAGAATTTTTCTACCGTCAAATGCACCTTACCACGTTTCCGCACGCCCGCGGTGTCGATAATGGTGTAATGCTGACCATCGCGTTCCATTGGAATGGAAATACTATCGCGCGTTGTGCCGGGAAGATCGTAAACCACTACACGTTCTTCGCCTAAAATACGGTTGGTTAGGGTGGATTTCCCTACGTTAGGACGCCCTACAATTGCGATTTTGATGTTTTGCTCTTGTTCGCTTTCTTCTTCCGCAAGGGCTTCATCTAATAGCTGACCATCTTCTTCGTTATTGAAATCAAATTCGTGATCCCATTCATCTTCTTGATTTTCTTCGTTATTTTGCACCGCACTTTGGTTTTTCTCAGCCTCTTTTTCAGCATTCTGTTCAGCAAACGGCGCAAGCACTTGTTCCATTAAAGCATTCACACCACGGCCTTGTGACGCGGCGATTTGCACCACTTCACCTAAGCCAAGCTGATAAAATTCCGCACAATGGGAATCTGCATCAATACCGTCCGTTTTATTGGCAACTAGCACGGTGGTTTTATTTTGGCGTTGGCGTAAATATTGGGCGATGCCAATATCGGCGGAAGTGAGCCCTGCGCGCGCATCTACTAGAAATAACACGATGTCTGCTTCTTCAATGGCAAGCAAGGATTGCTCTGCCATTTTTTCTTCTACACCTTCTTCTGTGCCATCAATACCGCCTGTATCGATCACGATAAAATCATAGCCAACAATATTGGCTTGGCCATATTTGCGATCGCGGGTTAAGCCGGGGAAGTCGGCAACAAGCGCATCACGCGTACGTGTTAGGCGATTAAATAAAGTGGATTTTCCTACATTTGGGCGACCCACAAGAGCAACTACGGGAGTTGTCATAAAAACCTCTATATTTGTTAGGCAAATTTTCACGGCAAAAACAAAGTGCGGTGAAAAAATAATGAGTTTTTTGCAAAATCAGTTGATTATAGCGGATTTTATCCTTAATGAGAAATGACTTATCCGACGAGCTAAATACTAGCCTGAAAGACGTGTTCTTGCTGAATTGTTAAAATTTTTTGTGATCATTGTCATAATTTCTTAACAAATGTTTTACTAAATGGATTAAATCAGCATAGAATGTCGACCTTAATTTAAGTCATAAAGTTTTATTATAGTTATGGAGTAGTTTGTATGGCTCTTTTTCTTAGTATTTTTCCCATTGTTTTATTAATTTATTTAATGGTAAAACGCAATGCGTTGCCATCTTACGTTGCGTTGCCGTGGATTGCGGTTGTTGTATTAATTATTCAATTTATTTTCTTTGGTACAGATATTTCTATCGTGAGTGCCAATGTAACTGCAGCATTGGTGGCGGTTCAAACACCAATTACGGTAATTTTCGGCGCGATTTTATTTAATCGTTTTTCAGAAGTATCAGGCGCAACCAATACCTTGCGTAAATGGTTAGGTAATATTAATCCAAATCCAGTTGCTCAAATTATGATTATCGGTTGGGCATTTGCCTTTATGATTGAAGGGGCAAGTGGTTTCGGGACACCAGCGGCGATCGCTGCGCCGATCTTAGTGGGGTTAGGCTTCCCACCATTAAAAGTGGCAATGCTTGCCTTAATTATGAACTCCGTACCGGTTTCTTTCGGAGCGGTAGGAACGCCAACTTGGTTTGGTTTTGGTCCGTTAAATTTAACCGATGGCCAAATTCTTGAAATTGGTTCAATGTCAGCGCTTATTCACGCATTTGCGGCATTAATTATTCCATTAATGGCGTTACGTTTAATCGTAGGCTGGAGCGAAATTCGTAAAAACCTTGTGTTTATTTATATCAGTATTTTTGCTTGTGTGGTGCCTTATTTCTTATTAGCACAAGTGAACTATGAGTTCCCGTCATTAGTGGGTGGGGCAACAGGTTTATTGGTATCTGTCTTCGTGGCGAATAAAGGCATTGGTTTAGCTAAAGTTGAAAATACCCTTGACGATAACGCTGTAAGCACAGGGCAGGTAGTGAAAGCCTTATTGCCAACAGGGTTATTAATCGCAATTTTAATTGTGACACGTTTACAACAATTGCCATTCAAAGCAATGATGAACGATGCGACCACTTGGTTTAGTGTACAATTAGGCTCATTAGGTTTATTTGAAATTAGCCACGGTTTAATTTTCAGCTTAAAACAAATTTTTGGTACATCAGTAAATGCAAGCTATAAATTGCTTTATGTGCCAGCATTAATTCCATTCGTGGTAACCGTATTAATTTCGATCCCATTATTCGCATTATCAGCAAGCAAAACGAAAGATATTTTTATGGGTAGCTTAAGACAAACTCGCAACCCATTTTTAGCCCTTGTTGGTGCGTTAATTATGGTGAACTTAATGCTTGTAGGCGGTGATAATTCAATGGTGAAAATTATCGGTAGAAGTTTTGCTGAAGCCACAGGGGAATACTGGACATTATTTGCCTCTTACTTAGGTGCAGTGGGTGCATTCTTCTCTGGTTCCAACACTGTTTCTAACTTAACCTTTGGTAGTGTTCAACTTTCCACTGCGGAAATTACTGGTCTTTCTGCTACCCTTGTTCTTGCCTTGCAGTCTGTCGGCGGTGCAATGGGAAATATGGTGTGTATCAACAACATCGTTGCGGTAAGCTCAGTATTAAATATTGATAAACAAGAAGGCACAATTATTAAGAAAACCATCGTTCCAATGATCGTTTATGGTATTATTGCCGCACTTGTTGCACTCTTTATTATTCCACTTTTCTTTAACGTTTAGTGTGAATTATTACAAATCAGGCAGAGGCAACTTTGCCTGATTTCTCATTTCTATTTGATTATGTTGGAGTAATTTATGAACGTAAATTTTTACGTTACTTGTATCGCTGATGTGGTAAAAGCAGGCGTTGCAAAAAACACCGTATTATTACTAGAAAAGCTCGGCTGCAATATTGTTTTCCTTGAAAAACAAGGTTGCTGCGGTCAGCCTTCCCTTAACAGTGGTTATACCAAACAAGCCCTAGCGGGAATGAAAAACTTGGTAGAAACCTTTGAAGTCAATGATTATCCTATCGTTGCCCCTGCGGGTTCTTGTGTTTATGCCATTAAGACCTATCCTGAATATTTTAACCGTTTTAATGAGCCAAAATGGGCAGAACGCGCGCAGAAAGTGGCAGATCGTTTTTATGATTTAACCGATTTTATCGTCAATAAATTAGGTGTAACCAATGTGGGCGCGACTTTAACAGGAAAAGCGGTATATCACCCTTCTTGTAGCTTAAGCCGTAAATTAGGCATTGTGAACGAACCTTTAACCTTATTACAAAATGTGAAAGGGCTAGAATTATTGCCAATTCACAATCAAAGCACTTGTTGCGGTTTTGGTGGAACATTCTCGGTGAAAATGGCGGAAATTTCTGGCGAAATGGTGACAGAAAAAGTGGAACATATCACAGAAGTTCACCCTGATTATTTAATCGGGGCTGATGTCAGTTGTTTACTCAATATTGGCGGACGTTTAAGTCGTGAAGGCAAAAAAGTGAAAGTGATGCACATTGCCGAAGTATTAATGCAGGAGGGAAAATAAGATGTCATTAAAAACCAGCAATCTTGCATTTAAAAAACGCGTGGATAATGAAATTCACAATGACATTATGCGTAAAGCTATTGTAATGGCACAAGAACGCATCGGCACAAATCGCCAAAAAATGGTGGACGAGCTTGGTCATTGGGAAGAATGGCGTGATGAAGCAAAACATATTCGTAACCACGTTTTAGCCAATCTTGATGCCTATTTATATCAATTAAGCGAAAAAGTGACTGAAAATGGCGGAAAAGTTTATTTTGCTGAAACCGCAGAAGATGCCACTAATTATATTCGCCAAGTTGCTCTTGAGAAAAATGCCAAAAAAATTGTGAAATCCAAATCAATGGTCACCGAAGAAATTGGTATGAATGAAGTGCTGGAAGCCGAAGGTATCAAGGTGATTGAAACGGATTTAGGGGAATATATCCTACAAATTGCAGGGGATCGCCCTTCTCATATCGTTGTGCCAGCAATTCACAAAGATCGCCACCAAATTCGTAAAGATTTGCACGAAAAATTAGGCTATGACGGTCCAGAAACGCCAGAAGCAATGACCTTGTTCATTCGTGAAAAAATCCGTCAAGATTTCTTGGAAGCAGACATCGGCGTGAGTGGGTGTAACTTTGCCGTGCCAGAAACAGGTAGCCTTTGCTTGGTCACCAACGAAGGAAACTTACGTCTTGCTACCACCGTGCCAAAAACGCACATTGCAGTAATGGGAATGGAGCGTATTGCACCAACTTTTGAAGAAGTGGACGTGTTAATCACAATGCTTGCCAGAAGTGCTGTAGGAGCAAAATTAACCGGTTATAACACTTGGCTCACAGGTCCACGTCTTGCAGGCGAAACGGACGGTCCTGAAGAATTCCATTTGGTTATCGTGGATAACGGACGTTCTAAAATTCTTGAAAGCGAATTTAAAGAAGTATTGCGTTGTATCCGTTGTGGCGCGTGCTTAAATACTTGTCCAGCCTATCGTCAAATTGGTGGACACGGTTATGGCTCAATTTATCCCGGCCCAATCGGATCGGTGATTTCACCATTATTAGGCGGTTATGAAGACTTCAAAGAATTGCCGTATGCCTGCTCGTTATGTACTGCTTGTAACTCCGTTTGCCCAGTGAAAATTCCATTGGCACAGCTCATCTTAAAACACCGTGAGCATATTGCCCAAAGTGGTATGACACCAACCGGAGAGCGTTTATCTATCTTTGGTTTCAACTTTGCCAACTCTCACCCAACCTTATGGAAAGTGGGCGTGAATGTGGGGGCGAAAGTGGCAAGCAAATTCATTAAAAATGGTAAAGCACCACTTGAATTTGGCGCATTGGCCGAATGGACAAAAGCGCGCGATCTACCAAGTGCTGATGGCGAAAGTTTCCGTGAATGGTTTAATAAAAGAGAGGCAAAATAATGGACGCACAAAATAGAGAAAACTTCCTAAACAAACTTGCGGAAAGAATGGGGCGTCCACGCCAGCTTGTGCCAGAGCCAATGCCAGCGCCGCTAAATGATTACGCCACAACGCGTTTAACCGATCTTGATCCGCAAGCCTTATGCCAAACCTTTATTGAATCGGCAAAAGCGATGATGGTTGATGTGATTGAAACCAACGAAGCGGAAGCCAAAAGTGCGGTGCTTTCTGCCTGCGAAAAATATGGCGGTGGACAAATTATTCTCACTGGCGATGAACGCTTAGCGCAACTTGGCATTACGCAAGATGTACAAGCCAATTATGATGCGGATATTTGGTTGTCGCAAAATGGCGAAGAAAACTTAAAACACGCTGAGCAAGCCAATATCGGCATTAACTATGCAGAATATGGCTTGGCAGAATCAGGCGGTGTCGTATTGTTTTCTGGCAAAGACAAAGGCCGTTCAGTGAGCTTATTGCCAGAAAAATCCATTGTTGTAGTACGCAAAAGCCTTGTTTTACCGCGTGTGGCACAACTTGCCAAAATTCTGCACGACAAAGCCGTGTTAGGGGAAAGAATGCCATCTTGCGTAAATATCATCTCAGGTCCAAGCTCCACCGCAGATATTGAGCTAGTTAAAGTGGTGGGCGTACACGGCCCGACAACCAAAGTGTATGTGGTGATTGACGATCTTGGCTAAAATGTAAGCTGATCTTATAGTTAAAGTTTAGTGGTCACATAGCTGGGATCTTAGTCCTTTTCACTTATTTATTGTTCTATGTAAGAGATGCACAGATGTCTGTAAATTTGTATGTTTCTAAGTATGCATTATTAGACTTTTGAAGCAAATTAAAATGAATTAAAGTGCGGTGGTTTTTTGTTAAATTTTAACAAATTTTCCACCGCACTTTTTTTTGTAATCGGCTGTTTGTAAGCCGTAGTGACTAGACAGGCTATTCTTTTTTCAGTAAGAACACGCCATAATCAGCAAAATGTACATAAGCCTGTTTGATAGCAGGATCAAAACTATCAGGTTGGCAGTTGATGAGTAGCGGTTTACCGCCCCATTGCGCCACAATTTCCCAGTGATTGCCCATATATACCGCACTTTGAATTTCACAGCGTTGAGCTGTATCGCCTTGCGGTGAAAGGCGTACTGATTCAGGGCGAATGCCGACTAAACATTCTCCGTCAGGCAAGCCAAAAGATTGCACATTTGGCAAGGTGAACGCATACTGATTAACCGTTATAGTGTCATTTTTAAGTTTACCGTCAAAGATGCTACTTTCGCCCATAAAGTTCGCTAAAAACAAAGAGTTAGGGTGTTGATAAAGCACTTTCGCCGAAGCCTTTTGCATAATTTTGCCCTTGTGCATTACGATCACTTCATCAGACACGGCGAATGCTTCGCTTTGATCGTGGGTAACATAAAGGGAAGTGATGCCAAGACGTTGTTGCAGTTCGCGGATTTTTTCACGCATACTACGGCGTAAATTGGCGTCAAGGTTGCTCAGCGGCTCGTCAAACAATAACACTTTTGGCTTTAGCACCAGCGCGCGCGCCAAAGCAACACGCTGTTGCTGACCACCTGAGATTTGATCCACATAGCGTTCTTCAAAGCCCGCCAGATCCACCAATTCTAAGGCTTCTTTAACCCGTTGTTTACGCTCTGCTGATCCTACGCCCTGCATACGCAAACCGTAGCCTACATTGTCCCCAATAGACATATGCGGAAACAGCGCATAAGACTGAAACACGATACAAATATCACGGTTTTGAATGGAGGATTTCGTTACGTCTTCTCCGTCAATAAAAATCTGCCCAGAAGTCGGGCTCTCTAGCCCAGCCACAAGGCGTAGCACGGTGGTTTTTCCGCAACCAGAAGGCCCGAGCAGGGTAACCATTGAGCCTTGTTTAATAGAAAGATTGAGATCATCGATGACCACCGCTTTACCAAAGGATTTGGTTACATTTTTTAACACTAAAAAATCATTATTCTTCATTTTTACAACCTATTAATTCATTTTTTTCGCTTTAGAACGCGCAATTCGCGTGTCGCCCACCAACCAGTCAAATAGCAAAATAATTGCCATCATTACCACGATTAAAATTGAGCCATAAGCAATAGCAACGCCGTATTCGCCGTCTTCCACGCGGTTTAGAATATAAGAAGTGGCAACCCTTGTATCCGCGGTAACTAAGAAGACAATGGCGCTGACCGTGGTCATTGCGCGCACAAAACTGGTTACCAAAGCGGAAAGCAACGCAGGCTTAAGCAGTGGGAATACAATATACCAAATAGTTTTTAACGAGCTGCCTTTGAGTGAAAGCGAGGCCTCATCAAGGGATTTATCAAGCTGCCCTAACCCCGCCACAGCGGCACGCATTCCCACTGGCATATTACGCATTACCATTGAAAGCACGATGATGATGCTTGTGCCAGTGATATAAATTGGCGCATTATTAAAGGCAAGAATATAGGAAACCCCTGCCACCGTTCCGGGTACGGCAAAGCAAAGTAAGGTTAAAAATTCAAGAGTTTTCTTGCCTTTAAAATCACGGCGCACGGTGATGTAGGCTATCAATAAGCCAAAAATTGCTGTAATCGGGGCAGCGGTGGCGGCAAAAATCACCGTATGAATAAGCGATGGCCAAGCGCCGTCACTAAAGCCTTGTCCGAATAAGGTAAGATAATGTTTAAAGGTGAAGGTGTAATCCACGCCCCAGTTCATCGTGAAGCTGCCGTAGAAAATACTGCCGTATAGCACCGCATTAAACAGCACCCAGAAACCAAGAGTAAAAATAATGAAAAATTTCATCGCACTTGGCAAATCTTGCACATCACCGCGATAGGATTTGCCTGAAACGGTAACATAAGAACGATTGCCGATCCATAAATATTGGATCACAAAAATCGCCAAAGAGAAAATCAGTAAAATGCTGCCTAAGGTGCTGGCAGAAGCGTAATCTAACTGCGAGCCGGCAATGTAGAAATAAATTTGCGAAGAAATCACATCAAAGCTACCGCCGAGTACAAGTGGGGTACTAAAATCGGCTAAAGATTGGATTGCCACTACTAAAAAGGCATTGGCAAGTGCCGGTTTGAGTAGGGGAAAAATGATATTGAAAAAAGCTTGATAACGGTTTGATCGTAGCGTATATGCTGCTTCTTCAATAGACGGGTGAATGGATTTTAACGCGCCTTCTAAAATCATAAAGGCCATTGGTGTCAGCGCAAGTGTGTGGGCGATGATAATCCCAGTAAAACCATATAACCAGTTGCTGCTAAAGCCAAAATATTCCACCAAAAATTCGGTGACATAACCTGAACGCCCAAGCATTAAGGTTACTCCTAACCCCACCACAAAAGGTGGAGTAACAATCGGCAAAATGGAGAAAATCTTTCCGATTACGGCAGTGCGTTTGGCAATGCGTGTGGTGTAAAGGGCAAAAATCAAACCAAATAATGTGGCTAAAGTGCCGACCGTAATTGCCACACTAAGTGAGTTACCGATAATCCGAATAATGTAAGGTTTTTCTACAATGCTGATCACCTGGCTTGGCACAAATTCCCCATTGTCATAAAACATCGAGATAAAAATCGCCAAGGTGGGATAAACAATAAAAAAGAAAATCAACAAGACAATGCTGATGAGCGAGGCAATGATGAATTTATCCCCTTGCATTATCTTCATCCTTGCCAAGCCTTGAGTGGCAAGGGCTATCAGGCTCAGCATTAGGACGAAAACGGAATAGCCGAGATTGAATTTTTCTATCGTGGCAGAAATAAACACAAATAGGAAAATCGCTAGCACAGCGATAAATTCAGCCATACCTTGCTGCCGCTCCTCTTTCCCTTTGCAAGTGGCCGACAGAATTGGCACAAAGACTAATGCAGCAAACCAAAACCAACTTAAATTAAAGCTTGCCCAGCCCATTGCTTCATAAATTTCATCAGTGGTAGATTCCGCTAAACCATAATCCAGCGCCATAGAAGGCAAGCAGATAAAGCCCAATAACGCGAGCAAGATCCAAAATAGGCTACTATTAAACATCTGTGCCAATTTATTCATAATCTTTCCGTAATAGATGATTGATTGAGTTTCTTGTTATAACAAAAACCTTAAAGAGAATAAAGGCGGTTGCCCGCCTTACTTATTTACTGTGCCAATTTGACTTGATTAACCCATTTATTAATCAAGCGTTTGCGTTCTTCTGATGCACCGTATTTCTCAAAATCATAATTGATGAGATTAAGTTTGGTTGGATCAAACGCAGTAGGTGATTGTTCAGCAGTGGTGTTGGTAAGCGTTTGGAAAGCGCGGCCTTTTTTCCACGCTAATTCTTGGCCTTCTTTTGATAATGCCCAATCGACAAATAATTTGGCGTTATCTAAATTACGCGCGCCTTTTAAGATACTCACGCCGCCAAGTTCATAGCCTGTGCCTTCGCAAGGCACGACTAATTCAATTGGCGCACCCTGTTGTTTTTCAAGAGCGTAATCGTGTAGGAAGCCAATCCCTACAGTGGTTTCACCTCTAGCGGTGTTGCGTGAAGGGGTGATACCTGATTTTGTATATTGAGAAATGTTCGGGTGAAGTTGTTTGAAAAAATCAAAGGTTTGATCTTCGCCCCATAATTGCACAAAGGTAGCAATAGCAGTGTAAGCAGTGCCTGAGCTTTGTGGATCAGCGACTTGAACCTCACCTTTTAAGCGTGGATCGGTTAAGTCTTTCCAGCATTTTGGCACTTCTGTGATGCCTAATTTTTTCAATCGCTCTGTATTCACACCAAAGCCTAAAATCCCCATATAAATGGCGGACGTGTAGTTGCCTTTGACTTTGGCGGGATCTTGGAATTTCGGCATAATTTGATCCACATTTGATGAGCGGTAAGCTTCTAATAAACCAAGTTCTCCCGCTTGGGATTGCGGATCTAGCGTACCACCATACCAAACGTCAGCTTGGGGATTTTTCTTTTCCGCTTCAATTTTCGCAAAGGTACTACCTGAGCCATTACGGATAAAAGAAGTTTTCACATCATATTTTTTGCCAAAAGCTTGGGTTTCAGCCTCACACATTTCATTTGTGGCACTGCAATATACCACCAAGCGTCCTTTGGCCTGTGTTTGCATACTGAAAATTAACGCTGAAGTAGCAAGTGCGGTGGAAATTGCGAGAGAAATTGCTTTATATTTCATTATGGTACTCCTTATGGTTTGGCGGAAAATTGCCTAGATCATTGATTAATCTCAATTAAATTAGCCTAATCCTATCCGAATGGCATAAAAAATGCTGTGAACCACTTCACAAAATGAAAGATTCTTTTCCTTTTATTTCATTAAAAGGGTGAAACTATTATTAAAAAACAAAATTTTTCTTTATAATCTTACAATCACTGTAACTCGTCTAGTTGAGCCATATTATGTCAGATCAAGATTGCATTATTATCGCTATTGCAGGGGCTTCCGCCTCAGGAAAAAGCCTTATTGCCTCCACCATTCATAAAGAACTTCGTGATGAGCTAAGTTGCGAAGACATTGGCATTATTTCTGAAGATAGCTACTACAAAGATCAAACCCACCTTGCTTTTGAAGAGCGTATTAAAACCAATTATGACCACCCAAATTCAATGGATCGTGAGTTGTTGTTACAACATTTGCGCGCCTTAAAAGCAGGTCAAGCGGTAGATATTCCCGTTTATAGTTATGTGGAACATACGCGCACAGGCGAAACCACTCATTTCAAACCGAAAAAAGTGATTATTTTAGAAGGCATTTTGCTGCTCACAGACGAAAGGATTCGCCAAGAAGCGAGTATTTCAGTATTCGTGGATACGCCGTTGGACATTTGTTTTATCCGCCGTTTAAAACGTGATATGGAAGAACGTGGACGTTCTTTGCAATCGGTGGTGGATCAATATCGAGCTACTGTCCGTCCAATGTTCTTACAATTTATCGAACCGTCTAAACAATATGCCGATATTGTTTTCCCACGAGGTGGGAAAAACCGTATTGCAATCAATATGTTAAAAGCACAAATTAGACACCTGCTGAAAAGCAAATAGGGGAACAAAATGAGATTGTGTGATACCGACATTGAGCGTTATTTAGATGAAGGCATTATCAGCTTAACGCCACGCCCAGATAACGACAAAATCAATGGCGCCACCGTTGATGTGCGTTTGGGCAATTCTTTCCGCGTGTTTCGTGAGCATACTGCGCCTTACATTGATTTAAGCGGCAAAAAAGAAGACGTTTCCGCTCAGCTTGAAGCGGTGATGAGCGATGAAATTCTTATTGACGATGGTGAAGCCTTTTTCCTGCACCCCGGTGAACTGGCGCTTGCCACCACCTTTGAAGCGGTATCCTTGCCCGCCAACATTATCGGTTGGCTAGATGGTCGCTCTTCCCTTGCCCGCCTAGGATTAATGGTACACGTTACGGCACACCGTATCGATCCAGGTTGGAATGGGCGTATTGTGCTAGAATTTTACAATTCAGGCAAACTGCCTTTGGCGCTGCGTCCGAAAATGGTGATTGGTGCATTGAGTTTTGAAGTGCTAAGTGGCGAGGCGGCACGTCCTTATAATCGCCGTCAAGATGCTAAATATAAAGATCAGCAAAATGCGGTGGCCAGCCGTATTGATAAGGATAAATAGACAATGAAAAAGAAAGCAATATGGCTAATCGCACTGTTGTGCGTTGGGTTGTGCTTTCTTTTTTGGCAAAAATCCCGTTTAACCGCACTGCTTTCTGAACGCCTTGCGCAACAGCATATCCAAGTGGCGCAAGTGGAAAGCCAGCTTTTCCCCGCCCAATTATCTTTATATAACGTCAAGTTTCAACAAAAAGCGCGGTGGTTTTTTTTCGAAAAAATCGTGCTTGAACTCAATCCCATCGCGTTGTTTGGCGGTGAGCTTAAGTTGAATGAAATTCAACTACATAACGGCAATATTAGCAACTCTCAATGGCAAGGGCTAAATTTTAGCCTAAAACCCACCGCACTTTCTTGGCAGGATGTAGTCTATTTACTCAATGCCTTACCACAAAATGCGCCGCTGAATTTGCAGAAACCTGTGCAAATGGCGTTCAGTGCGCAGGCAACACGAGCAGCAAGCCAGATCCAGTTACAAGGCAATGTGCAGCTTTCTCATAATGGTTTAGCATTTGAACAACTTGCAGGGCAATGGCAGTTTGACCATCCCCTTTATGGTGATGTGGATACAATGGCGTTGCAGTTAAAACAAGGGTATTTACGCAGTGAAATGCAAGACGAAACAAGCCATTATCAGCTTGATTTCACAGATTTGAGTATTAATCAAATTCCCTTTTCTCAAGGCAAAATTCAGCTTGAATTTCAACCGCACTTTATCAATGGAAAACTTGCTTTAGCACCGCAAGGGGAGATTGATTTTCAATTTTATCAACAATCCGATCGCGTTCAGTTTTCCGCGCAAAATATCGCCATAGAACAATGGCTTGCCTTGTTTAAGCTGCCAGTGCTAGCAACGGGGCGGGCGCAATTAAAAGGGCAAGTGGCACTTGTTAAACAGCAGATTGAGCAAGGGCAGGCCAGCTTACAAATCATCAATGGTAAGGTGAAAAACGTGAATTTGTTAGCCATCGTGGCACAACGTTTACCGATTAATTATGATTCAGCACGTTTGCAACATATGGATTCACCCTTTGAACGACTTACTACCCAACTAATTTGGGATCAGCAAAAAATGCAATGGCAGAATTTGCAATTACGTGATCCTTATTTTCAGCTCGTGGGGGAAGGTACGGTGGATCACGTGAGCCAAAAATGTGATTTTTTAGTTAATATCAATTTGCGTGAGAAAAAATATCAAAACTTCCGTTTGCCATTACATTTTTTCGGTGATTGCCATTCGCCGCAATATAAAATTGAGTCTACCCAAGGGCTAAAAAAACAGCTCAACGATTTATTCAAACAACGCCTTTCTCGTTGAGTAAAATCTAGACTTCTGTGCTAGAATAGTCTTTCCTTCTTTTGCTAACCATATTGATAGATGTTATCTCCCAAAATTGTTCGCCGAGTGAAATTATGGCGTGTTATTTGTATGGCGTTTTCCGCCTTTATTTTCAACACTACCGAGTTTATCCCAGTGGCGCTGTTGTCGGATATTGCTCAAAGTTTCCAAATGCCTGTCAGCCAAACTGGGCTGATGATCACTATCTATGCGTGGATTGTTTCTTTGCTTTCCTTGCCTTTTATGCTGCTTACCGCCAAGTTAGAACGGCGTAGTTTGCTGATTAAGCTTTTTATTCTCTTTATTGTGAGTCATATTTTGTCTTGCGTGGCGTGGAATTTCCAAGTGCTGCTGATTTCTCGCATTGGCATTGCTATTTCTCATTCTGTATTTTGGGCGATCACCGCTTCACTCACCGTTCGCCTTGCGCCAAAAGATAAAAAAGCACAAGCGCTCGGCTTGTTAGCAATGGGCAGCGCCTTGGCAATGGTGTTAGGCTTGCCGTTAGGGCGTATTATCGGCCAATGGCTCGGCTGGCGTACCACCTTTGGTTTGATTGGCATGGTGGCGTTTATCGTGTTGATTTTTTTATATAAATTATTACCGCACTTAGTGAGCAAAAACGCCGGCACATTAAAAAGCGTTCCGCTATTATTTAAACGCCCGCTGTTGGTGGGGTTATTTGTTCTTACCGCCATTGTGATTTCCGCTCATTTCACCGCATACAGCTATGTTGAACCTTTTATGATTCAAGAAGTGAGCATCGCTCCAACGGAAACCACCTTGATTTTATTGCTGTTTGGCTGCGCAGGAATGATCGCCAGTATGCTATTTAGCCGCTTTCACCGCTTTGGGCCAGCAAAATTTCTGCTGATTGCAATGAGCAGCCTTGCTCTTTCACTCTTTGCCTTAGTGCTATTAAAAGACCATTCCACCTTGACTTATCCTTTGGTGTTATTGTGGGGCATTGGCATTGCAGGGATTGGCTTGAGCTTGCAAATCCGCATTTTACAACTCGCGCCAGATGCTACGGACGTGGCAATGGCGATTTTCTCAGGCATTTATAATATCGGCATTGGCGGCGGCGCATTGCTCGGCAACCAAGTAATGCAACATTTGGGGTTGTCTTATATTGGAATGGTTGGCGGTATTTTTGCCTTGGTTAGCATTATGCTATTTTTAGCGATTCATTTTAAATACCGCTATTTGCCTATTTCACCGTAACCTATTGGTAGGAAATAGGCTTTTTATCTATTGAAAAGAGCGGTGAAAAAATTACAGATTTTTATCTGCAAACTGCTCTTTTAACACCTGTGCGATCCCTGCTTCATCATTACTTGTGATGGTGATCTTAGCTTGGTGTTTTACGTCATCTTCCGCGTTACCCATAGCGACTCCCAGACCTACTGCGGTGAGCATACTAATGTCATTGTGATTATCACCAAAAGCGAGCACCTGTTGCGGTGCAATCTGCCATTGATTTAATACTTCTAACAATCTTGCCCCTTTGGTGTTGCCAGCGTTGGCAATATCCACACGATCCACCCAAGACCATTCGCAGCTAAACTGCTCAATCGGCAACTCTGCCACCACCTGGTTCATAATGTCTTTGTTTTGTGCGCTAATCACGCATTTCCAGATTGGCTTGTCGTGATCGATTACATCTTGAATACTTTCTACTTTTCGCACTAAAGGACGGATATTCTCAGGACAACTGGCTACCCATTTCAAAAATTTCTCCATATGCGGATTTAGCTCAGCATAATTCATCGCATTGCGAGAATACATTAATAAATGGCAATGATGTTTGGTCGCGGTATCATAAATTTGCTGCGCTTGTTGTTGCGAAAGGGGATTAGCAGCTAGCACGTTGTCATTTTGTACATCATAAACATAGGTGCCATTGCAACAAATAATCGGCGTAGTTAAACCCAGTTCCACATAATAAGGAACCACCGCCGTATGATGCCGCCCCGTTACCAATAGCACTTTAACGCCTTGCTGCTGTAACTTGGTTATTGCCTGTTTATTTTCCGCAAGAATCTGCCCTTGCGAATTCAGCAATGTGCCATCTAAATCAAAAGCGACTGCTTGGTAGTTCATATTTTATTCCTTGTATTAGATTTATTATTGTCCATAATACGCATTCTTACCGTGTTTGCGTAGGTAATGCTTATCCAATAATTCTTGTTGCATTGACGTTAAATTCGGATTGAGTTGGTGGCTGAATAAATTCATATAACCAATTTCTTCTAACACCACCGCATTATGTACGGCATTATCTGCATCAGTTCCCCAAGCAAAAGGACCGTGGGAATGAACTAATACAGCAGGCACATCTTTCGCCTCAATTTTGCGATTACGGAAGGTTTCAACAATCACCTTACCAGTTTCTAATTCATACTCACCTGCAATTTCTTCTGGCGTCATTTTTCTTGTACAAGGAATACTGCCATAGAAATAATCGGCATGTGTGGTGCCAGCGGCAATTAAATCTAACCCTGCTTGAGCCCAAATGGTGGCGTGGCGCGAATGGGTATGCACAATGCCACCAATTTCAGGGAATTGACGGTATAATTCCAAATGCGTTGCGGTATCAGAGGACGGTTTTTTCGTTCCCCACACGCGTTCACCTGTATTCACATCCACAATGACAATATCATCGGCAGTCATAGTTTCATAATCTACGCCCGAAGGTTTAATCGCCACCAATCCAGAAGTGCGGTCAATTTCACTGACATTTCCCCAAGTGAAGGTGACTAAGCGGTGTTTTGGTAAAGCCAAATTGGCTTGTAAGACTTTTTCGCGTAATTCCGCTAGCATGGGAAGCCTCCTTCTTGCATTTTTTGTTCAATAAAACGGCGTGCTTTGATGATTTCTTCAATCGACTCTTGGGCTTTTTCTGTCCACATTTCAATCAAGAACGCGCCTCGGTAATTGAGTTTAGCAAGGGTCTTAAAGCAAGTCACAAAATCCACACAGCCTTCACCAAATGGCACATCACGGAATTGCCCTGCGCAGGTTTCTGTGACTTTATAAGTATCTTTCAAATGAATCGCAGAAATCTTGTCGATGCCCAATTTCAATTCCTCTACCACATTGTCATTCCAAGCAGACAGGTTGCCGAGGTCTGGATACACGGTAAACCAAGGGGAGCGAATAATGTCATCCCATTTTTTCCAACGCGTAATGGAGCTCATAAATTGCGTATCCATAATTTCCATAGAGAGGGTCACTTGATTACTTGCTGCTAACTCAACCGCCCATTCCATCCCTTGCTGAAAACGCTCAAGCGTACCTTCATCTTGCCCTTCGTAATACACATCATAGCCTGCCAGTTGAATGGTGCGAATACCAACATCTACCGCCAGCTGAATGGCTTTCTCCATGATTTCATAGGCTTTTTTCCGTGTGGCTTCATCGTGGCTGCCAAAGGGAAAGCGACGATGTCCAGAAAGGCACATGGAGGGAATAGTCACGCCGGTATTGATGATAGCTTGTATCAGTTCAAGGCGCTGTGCTTTTGTCCAATCTAAGCGGCTGAGGCGTTCATTGCTTTCATCAATGGAGATTTCCACGAAATCAAAGCCACAGGCTTTGGCGATGGAAAGTCTATCTTGCCAGCTGATATGTTTAGGTAAGGCCTTTTCATAAATGCCTAGTTTATGTTTTCTCATTTTGTCTTCCTAATAAAATTAGTGAAATTTTGACCGCACTTTGGTTTATAATAAAGATTGTAATGCGGAGACAAACTGCTGATAACGCTGATACTTTTTCTGATATATAACAAAGTTTTGTGTATTTGGTATAACGAATTGTTGTTTCGCAGTGAATGGCATTGCACGCCCTTGAGTACCCTCCATTGCCATCATTGCTGCACCAAGGCACCCTGTTTCTTCAATTGCTGGAACTTCAATTTTCATCCCCGTAAGATCAGCAAGCATTTGCATCCATACTCGCGACTTGGCTGGCCCACCGGTAATGCGTAACACTTGCGTATTTGGAAAACGTTGCAACATTCGATCAAGGTGGTACTTCATACTGAATAGCACCCCTTCATAGATGGCTTGAAACAGATGCATTTTGTTATGATGAGATTGGATTCCATAGAATCCTGATTTCATTCCTAGCCCTGCATTTGAGCCATATAAAAATGGCACAAAAAGCACCGCACTTTCGGTTATAGGTAATTCATCAATACCATCATTGATCGCCTGATAGCTGAGATTTCCCCACTCTTTTACAAACCATTCAAGATTACCCGCCGATGTTGGGCTAGCTTCGTGGATAATAAATTTTCCTTCTTGCGCATAGCGTCCATAGACAAATGGAAGGCTTTGATTGTGATCAATATGATCCGTTACCCCACTCACTACAGACCAAGTTCCCAGCACCACATTTAATTTCGTTTCATCATCTAAACCTGCACAAAGTGCCGTAGAAACCACATCAAACAGCCCGCCCACTACGGGGGTGCCTTGTGCTAATCCGGTTAGTTGTGCAGCTTGTTCATTAACATAACCAGCAATTTGATTTGCTTTGACGATCGGCGGAAATTTTTCCGTCATCCCCGGCAAGCCAAGTAATTCGGCTAATTCAGGATCGTATTGCTGGGTATTGATATTGTATAAATTGGATTCTGAAATATTGGTTTCTTCGCAAAATAGCTCTCCAGTTAGGCAGAAACGCAAATAGTCGTGTGACATCAACACGGCACCGATATTGGCATAACGTTCAGGCTCATTTTCCTTAAGCCAACGTAAAATCGAAACGGGGTGTCCAGTCCATAAAGTTTGGTGTGTTATTGGATAAAGCTGTTCTGGGATACCCGCCTGTTGCCACTGTTTGACAATCTCTAACGAACGTTGATCTGAGGAAAGAATTCCACGACCAAGGGGTTGATTTTGCTTATCTAACAAGAATGCCCCTTTGCCTTGCGCAGAAATTCCGACACCTTTAATTTCTGTGGCAGATACCCCACTTTGTTCAATGGTTTTCTTGATTACCTTGGCACAAATTTGCCATAACTGCGGCATATCACGCTCAGCATACCCTGCTTGTTCACTGATGAGTGGTACGTTTTCTCGCACACAAGCCGACATCGTGCCGAATTCATCAAATAATGCGGCTTTAATAAAAGTGCCACCACAATCGATGCCTAAATAGTAAGTCATTTATGCTCTCCCAAAGATAAAAAGCGGTCAAAAAATCTTGAAAAATTCGACCGCACTTTGATTATTGTGCTAACGCATCAATTTCTTTCACGAGTTTATCACCGTGTTTATCGATAAATGATTTACGCACATCCGCTTCAATAATGGCTTTGAACGGTGCGGTATCGACCTTTTCAATCACTTCAACACCTGCTTTCCGTAAATTAGCTACGATTTCTTGCTCATTTTTGACATTAAGGTCGCGTTGATATTGCCCTGCTTCTTTTGCGGCATCTAAGATAGCTTGTTGCAACTCAGCGCTAAGCCCATCAAATTTTGCTTTATTCATTACAACGATTAATGGGGTGTAGCCGTGATTGGTTTGGCTCAAATATTTTTGTACTTCATAAAGTTTAGCAGACCAGAAAATGCCAATTGGGTGTTCTTGCGCATCTACCGCGCGAGTTTCAAGAGCGGTATAAAGCTCTGAAAGTGGCATTGGTACTGGGTTTGCTCCTAGCAGTGTAAAGGCCTGAATATACATCGGATTTTGGTTAGTACGCACTTTTAATCCTTTAATGTCTTCAGGTTTCGTTACAGGATGTTTTGAGTTTGAGAAAGCACGAAAACCCACGTCCCAGAACGCCAAACCTTTTAGCCCCTGTGCTTCAAGGTTTTTTAATAACCCCTGTCCAATTTCACCATCAAGCACTTTGTAAACGTGTTCGCGATCTTTAAAGATGAATGGAATATCAATCACGTTTAATTTTGGTTCTAGCCCAGTAAAGTTTGGTGAGCCAGACATTTCAATATCAATGGTGCCACCACGCACTGCACTAATCATTGTTTGTGCATTACCTAAGGTGCTGTCAGGAAATAGGCTTAATTTCAATTCGCCTTTTGTTTTCTCTTTTAATAGCTCATTAAATTTTTTCGCAGCAATATGTTGAGTATCACTACGCGGTGCTTCATAACCAAAACGCAATGTGGTTGCAGCATTAACTGCAGTTGAAGTCAACATCACTGCGCTAGTCACTAATGCGGCTAAGGTTTTTAAATTAAATAGTTTCATAATAATCTCCTTGGATTTTGATTAAGGTTGCATCCACGAAAGTGGTGTCAAAATAAGTGATGGAACAAAAATAAAGGCAAATAATAAGACAATCATCATAAGCATATAAGGCAAGATACCTTTGGCAGCCTCGTCAAAAGGAAGTTTTGACACACCAGTAATTACATTCAATACATTGCCCACAGGCGGTGTAATTAAGCCAATAGAGGTATTTAAGATAAACAATACGCCAAAATACACGGGATCAATGCCTGCTTCTTCAATAAGAGGCATTAGCACTGGGGTTAAGATCAGGACAGTTGGCGTAAGATCCATTACCATTCCCACAACAAAAACCACAAGCATAATGACAATAAGTAGTAACGTTGGGGATTCAATTAACGGCTCTAGTAATTCCGTAATCATTTGTGGTAATTCTGCGATGGTGATTAGCCAACCTGTAACATTTGCCGCTGCAACTAATAGCATTACTACTGCTGTGGTTTTACCTGCTGAAAGTAGCACTTTGTACAATGTACTAATTTTCAATTCTCGATAAATAAAGATTGCTACAAATAAAGCATAAAATGCCGCAACAGCTCCCGCTTCCGTTGGGGTAAAAATACCAAGACGGAAACCACCAATGATAATAACGGGTAATAGCAACGCCCATATACTATTTTTAAAGGAAATACAGAGTTCTTGCTTGGTCGCTTTAGAGAATGTCATCAGGTTTAAGCGTTTAGCTTGCCACCACCAAAGTGCCGCTAAACAACTCCCCATTAACACGCCTGGGAAAATACCTGCTAAAAAGAGCTTGGTGATGGAAACACCGCTCGCTACACCAAACACAATGAACGGAATTGATGGCGGGATAATTGGCGCAATGATACCAGCGGTGCCAATTAAACCAGCGGAACGCCCTAAGGGATAGCCGGTTGTCTTCATCATTGGCAAGAGCATTGCTGCAACGGCAGCGGTATCAGCCACGGCAGAACCTGATAAGCTCGCCATAATCATCGCCGCTAAAATCGCCACAAAACCTAGACCGCCGCGTTTATGCCCAACCAATTTCATTGGCAAATCAATAATTCGTTTTGATAATCCCCCTTCATTCATAATTTCACCAGCAAGAATAAAGAATGGGATCGCCATTAGTGAAAAGCTATCTGCACCACTCACAATTTGTTGTGCCAAAATTTGCGCATCAAATAGATCTAAATGAATCATCAACGCAATGCCACAAATTAATAAGGAGAAAGCAACAGGAATGCCTAAAATGATGGCACCAAGTAACACAGAAAGGAAGATAATAACGGTCATTGAATTTCTCCTTTCACTAACAAACTCGCATTCGCACAAATACGCGTGATAAGTAACAACCCAATAAACACTCCCGCTACAACGCTGGCGAGATAGGTGATCCCTTGTGGCAATCCTGAAATCGGTGCGAAATTACTTAGATTAAGCTGAAATTGTGTCCAACCACCTACAATTATCAAATAGCAACAGAACAACATCGCACCGTCAGTAACTAGACTTAAACAGTGGCGTTTATATGCTGAAAGTTTGCTGGTTAGAATAGTAACGCTGACGTGTTGATTGTCATTAAACGCAAGGATTGCGCCTAGAAATGTGAGCCACACGAATAAATAACGGGAAACTTCTTCTGTAATATTAATGCTACTGTTGAAACCATAGCGTAATACCACATTGAGGAAAACCAAGCCCGACATAGTAGCAAGGATAGCCACAACCGTAATGCTGAGTATTTTAGCTATAACATTAACGAGAGATTTCATTTTTCACCTCAAATCTCGCTCAACGCGATTTTCACAACCACTTTGCGAATATGACACGATTGTTCATCAATACAAGCAGGACGGTGAACATCCTCAGGGAAGAAAATCGCAAAATTGCCTTTTCTCATCACCAATTCACTCTCATTTTCTACTGATTGATAAAAAAGAATATCGCGTTCTGGATTATATTCCTGAGCAATAGGATTGCCGCCCAGATCTGGAGCTACACCAATCCGCTCTTGCCCGCAGTGTAAATATTGCACATCAAGATAATGGCGATGTACTTCGGGCAAGATTTCTGCTTTGGGTTTAGTTTCCAAATCCAAAATCTGTGCAAAAATCAACCGCTCTTTAATTGGATATTGCCCTGCCGGCAGTTGATCAAAATCAGTATTTTTCAAATACGCCAATGCAATCTGAATGGTCTCTGGAAAAGCCTTTGCATTGAAATGATTAATATGCCCAAAGTACATTGCTCACTCCTTTTATTCACTCATCACACTATAATGCTTTCAACTTCGCCCATACGGTATCATCAACAGGAATACCCTTTGCTTTATTTTCCGCTAAAATAGTTGTGAATTCGTGTCCGGGTAGGCGAACTGCAACATCAGGATCAGCACGTTCCGCAGTTCTCACATATTCCATAATGCGGTTAACTTTTTCATCCTTCGTTTTCCCATCAATTAAGCGATCAACCTCAATGGCAATAAAGACTTGAGAGACGCAATATTCGTCATCTTTATCTTCCGTAACGGCAACGGTGGATAAGCCATTAGAAAGTAAAGTGGCAATCATATCTAACACGATTGAAAGTCCAGATCCTTTCCAAAAGCCCATTGGCAATAAACGACGATTTTTCTCAACCGTAGCAGGATCACGGGTCAAATTGCCATTATCATCAAATCCTGCATCAACAAAGGTTTGGCGACCTGCTAGGCGATGAACTTCTAACATTCCATAGGAATACATAGAACAAGACATATCGACCATCGTAATTGGGTTCGTTGGCACGGCAATAATCAGTGGGTTTGTACCAATACGGCATTCTTTTGCCCCCCAAGGTGGCATAACCGCTAACGCATTTGTCCAACAAATACCGATATAGCCTTTCTCTGCGGCTTGCCAGCCATAACTTCCGCCACGCATCCAGTGGTTTGCATTACGCAATGCAACGACCCCAATACCATATTGATCAGCAATTTCCATTGCTCGATCCATCATTTTTTTCGCCGTTAAATTACCGATGGCTTGATGAGCGTCCCATTGCTCAATCGCGCCTAACGACAACACTTTTGTAGGCACAGCTTCTGGCACAATATCACCATTTTCTAACTGCTGGATAAAACGTGGGAAGCGGTTCACACCGTGAGAATACGCGCCAGCCTGTGTGGTATCAGCAAACACTGTGGCACATTCTTCTGCAATTTCTTCACGTACATTGCGTGCAAGTAAAACACGTTTAAATTCAGCTTTTAAAACTTCATAGGAAATTAACATAAGGACCTCTTATTTCATATTGTGAAATTATGTTCCATAAATTACATTATTAAACTAAATAATGTCAATCTACGACAAAAAATAAAAACCATTTAAAATCAATTGGTTAAAATATTTTTTATTGATTTGTGATCAAACTCTCATTTATTTGAAATTTTATTCCACAATATGAAATGAAATAGACATAGGGAATTTGTTATACTAAATACTAAAAAATAGCTTGGAGAATGACTATGTCAGAAGATAAAACTGGCGGCAATCAAAGCCTAATCCGTGGACTTCGTTTAATTGATATTTTGAGTGACTTTCCAAATGGATGCCCACTTGCAAAATTGGCTGAAATTTCACAACTTAATAAAAGTACCGTACATCGTTTATTACAAGGGTTGCAAAGTGAAGGCTATGTTCAGCCATCGGGTATTGCCGGAAATTATCGCTTAACAATAAAATGCTTAGGAATAGGGCAAAAAATACTCGCTTCATTAAATATTATTCACGTTGCAGCACCTTATTTAGAAGAACTTAATCTTAGCCTCGGTGAAACCATCAATTTCTCTAAAAGAGAAGATGATCACGCCATTATGATTTATAAACTTGAGCCCACTACTGGCATGCTACGAACACAAGCCTATATCGGGCAACGCTTACAACTTTACTGTTCAGCAATGGGCAAACTTTACCTTGCGTACGAAAAAAATGAAGATTATCTCGCTAATTATTGGCAAGAACAAAAACACAATATCAAACAGCTTACCAGTAACACCGTCACGAATATTCATTTAATGGAAAAAGAGTTAAACGATATTCGACAAGAGCAATTCGCAATGGATAGAGAAGAGAACGAAATCGGTGTGGTTTGTTTAGCTTGTCCAATTTTTAACTTTCAAGGTTCGGTTGATTATGCTGTGTCTGTATCACTGTCTTCTTATAAATTAAGGACACTAGGCAAAGAAGTTATTCTCAAACAAATTAGAAATACAGCATTAGCAATTTCTAAAGAACTAGGATACAACGCATAAATTACAGAATATGATTGAAGAATAAGTCTCGAACCTACTTTACCAACACTTTTTTATGTTATGCCAAATAAAAAAGCTATTGTGGACTCAGTACGATAAACTTGAAATAAATTATGCGCTATAATTCAATATGACTTATTATATTCGTTGAGCTGAATTGCTCTTTGACTAGCGTTTAGTTGCCTAGATTCCCTCTAAAAGAGATATAACATGTTTACAAACCTGAGATGTAAACTAGGTAGCTAGCAATCCTACGCTCAAAGCAGAGATCGCATCCATTCTCAGTGCTAGTAGATTCGTTCCATTATCACTTTAGAACAAGGCTATCAAAAGTGGGGAATATTCTCAAACAAGCACAACGCTTTTACTAGCCGAAACCTAATAGTAATATTTACACCGATTTTATCGAAGCTATGGTATACTTAATGCAAGTGAATTTAATCGTTTTCACCCCAATCAAGACCTCACTGAGCAGACAAAAAAAACATATTAACGAAAAACAAGCTAAATGTAATTTACTCAAGTTTAATGGTATTTCAAAAGCCCCCCTTGAGTGGCACTTTAAGGAATGCCAAATAACTTTTCATTGCGGTAACTGAAAAGCTCAAATTTCCATTTTGAAATAATTAGTTAAGGCTAGGTTAAGTGAGTTATGTGAGACAGTCGACAAAATTATTAATTTGGTATGTATTAAATAGATACAGTTTAGTTGAATAAAAGGAGCGAAATATTTCGCTCCTTTTATTGTTTCTTAGCTATATAGCTGGCTTAATTAACGTAATCCTAATTCAAAAATTAAGGATTCTGCTTGGCAGCTGAAGGTGAAATCAGCGCTGAGTAAAAATCCACCTTCAACAGGACTGATTGCTGTTTGAATTTGGCAAGGTTCGCTTTCTGCGGCTCGCGCTTTTTGGGTGAATTCTTGCAAGGCAAGCTCAGCTTCTACTTCTGTGGCATAAACACGCTCAACGTGGCTGGTGCAATTGCTGTTGTCGATGATAGTGCCAACGTCAAAGGTATTGCAGCCTACGCATTCTACCGGATTTTCTTTTTTCATTTTTATGACTCCTATTTGTTATTAATTGGAAAAGTGCAAGATTTTACACCGCACTTTATTTTATGCAAAAAGAGCGATAGGAGTGCCTATCGCTCATAAGGTTAGTTATACATCATAAGTAGTTGATGCAGTGTTACCGCCGCGTCCTGTCCAGTTAGTGTGGAAGAAATCACCACGTGCTTTGTCTTTGCGTTCATAAGTGTGCGCACCGAAATAATCACGCTGTGCCTGCAACAAGTTAGCTGGTAAGTTAGCTGAAGTGTAGCCATCTAAGAAGGTGATCGCTGACGCCATACAAGGCATTGGAATACCTACCTCAATAGATTTTGCGACCACTTTACGCCAGTCACCTAAGGCGTTTTCCAAGATATTTTTGAAGTATGGATCTGAACCTAAGAAAATCAGATCTGGGTTTGCTTCATAAGCATCTCGGATATTACCTAAGAAACGGCTACGAATGATACAGCCTTCACGCCACAATAAGGCGGTTGCACCGTAGTTAATATTCCAGCCAAAGTTTTCTGATGCTTCACGGATCAACATAAAGCCTTGTGCGTATGAGATAATTTTTGAGGCAAGTAGCGCCTTGCGTAACGCTTCAATCCAAACTTGTTTATCCCCTTCCACTGGTAAAATTGTTTTGTTGAATAATTGAGCGGCACTAACACGCTGATCTTTAAATGAAGACACGCAACGAGCAAACACAGATTCAGTGATTAAGGTTAATGGAATACCGAAATCAAGGGCGTTAATCCCCGTCCATTTCCCTGTTCCTTTCTGCCCTGCTGTGTCTAAGATTTTTTCTACTAATGGTTCGCCATCGGCATCTTTATAACCAAGAATATCGGTGGTAATGTCGATTAAATAGCTATCCAGCTCAGTTTTTTTCCATTCTGCAAAGATTTTTTGCATTTCCTCATAGCTTAAACCTAAGCCATCTTTTAAGAATTGATAGGCTTCACAGATTAATTGCATATCACCATATTCGATACCATTATGTACCATTTTCACGAAATGGCCCGCACCTTCTTGTCCCACCCAATCACAGCAAGGTTCACCTTTATCAGTTTTGGCAGAAATGGCTTGCAGAATTGGTTTTACATAAGGCCACGCTTCCGCATTACCACCTGGCATAATCGAAGGTCCGTGACGTGCGCCTTCTTCACCGCCAGATACGCCGGCACCCACAAATCGAATGCCTTTTTCTGCTAATTCTTTCACGCGGCGGTTAGTGTCTGGATAGTTTGAGTTTCCGCCATCAATAATGATATCGCCTGCTTCTAGATGCGGTAACAATGCGTTGATAAACTGATCAACCACTTCACCAGCACGCACCATTAGCATCACCTTGCGAGGTTTTTCTAATTTGTTTGCCAGATCTTCTAAGGAATAAGCACCGATAATATTTGTGCCTTTCGCCGCTCCCTCTAAAAACTCATCCACTTTAGAGGTAGTACGGTTATATGCCACCACTTTAAAGCCGTGGTCGTTCATATTTAAAATTAAGTTTTGTCCCATTACCGCTAAACCGATAACGCCGATATCGCCTTTTTGACTCATAACTTTACTTTCTCCTGTTTCGTTATAATCTTGTTGTTTTATCTTTTTTCAACATTCATCTTAGTGAAATCTATCGCTGAATAACCACAGATTTCTGCAAAATAATCTGCTGAAATTTTGTTGATGTGGTTGCCCAATCCACGATATCCACTTGCCAAGGTAAATCACTTTCTGAAAACGCATTTTCGACTTCACAGAGCGTTTTTTAAAGAAAGAGGCTGCGTTGTCATCACCTCCCAATCAAGATCTGAAAAGGGGCGAACCGTTCCTTTTACCTTTGAGCCAAATGCACGCACTTCATAACCACTCAAATAAGTGCTGAATATTTTTTCCACCATTTCAAGATGTTGGGGTTGAATATCAATCATCATTATTACGCTGTTGTAATTGGCTGAGCAAATTTTTGGCAGAAGCTAAAAAACCGCTCATTTGTTCATAAACTTGCTGAGCCTTATTTTGATCGTAAGTGTGCAAGGTGATATTTCGCATTTTACGATAGAGTAGCCAATCTTCCACTTGCTCAATTAAGCCTGCTTTGGCACTCAAACGCAAAATATCGCGAAAATCTGCACTGTCAATTTCATTGGGCGTTTCGGCAATCAGCTTTAACTGGCGTTTCATCATCTTGATACTAAGTTCATAAACAAATTCAAATTTTTGAATACAACCTGCAATAAGGGGGTCTTGCACAATGTTTTCTTGTGCAGCGAACCATTGTTTATCCGCCAGTTTAGCTAAGGTCATTTCAAGTGAGTTAAACGCTTTTTCTAATGCTGAGAGATCCAGTTGCTCCATTTATTTTCCCAATAAAAATTTCCTAAAAAATCACCGCACTTTACATAACATTACAACAACTTTGCCGCATCTTTATCCAAATACCATTCCGTTACGCCATTTTTTGCCTTAATTTTCGCCGCGGGGTAAGGCAGGTTTTCCGCAGGTGTGCTTTGGATTTCTTTTAAAATTTCCGCTTTTGCTGCGCCTGTTACCAAATAGGTAATGCGTTTGGCTTGTTCAAGCAGTTTGGCCGTTTTAGAAATTCGCACTTGCCCTGTTTCTGGGTGTTTGGCAATAACCGCTAAATTCTCGTCATCAAAATTGGTTTGATATGGGAATAATGAGGCGGTATGCCCGTCTGCGCCCATTCCTAAAATAATCCAATCAAACTGGCCGTTCGGCACAACTTCAGCCAGTTCATTTTGGAAGCGCGCGAGTTCCTGCTCCACTGGCGCTTCACCACGAATGCGGTGAATATTTTCTGCTGGAATATCAATATGATCGAACAATAATTTTTGTACTTCGCCATAATTGCTTTCAGGATCAGAAGGGGCAACCATACGATCATCGCCCCACCAAAAATGCAAGTTTTTCCATTGGATAGCTTGGTTGTACGGTGCTGCTGCCAAGGTTTTAAACAAAAGTTTTGGCGTACTGCCGCCTGAAAGCGAAATATGCACAGGGTGACCTTCAAGGCTGTATTGCTTAAGTTCTTCAGCGATTTTTTCCACCGCACTTTGTGCATTTTCAAAAATAACGTTGTTCATTGTGTTCTCCAAAGATCCCCTAGCTCTATAAGAGCGGGGGGATTGAGTTAGACTTTTTTCTTCATTAAACCACTTGGTTTACGCCAAACTCGACCAGTACGAGCAATCAGTTTATCAGCTTCCGTTGGCCCCCAAGTGCCAGCTTCGTAATCGTAAATACGACCACGCGCCGCTTTGTACTCCAAAATCGGCTGCACAAATTTCCAGCAGGCGTGTACGGCATCAGTACGCGCAAATAGAGTGGCATCACCTTTCATTGCATCGAGCAATAAACGGTCGTAAGCACTTAATAAACTTGGCTGAGCCAAATCCGCATAGCGGAAATCCATAGATACTTCTTTGGCTTCAAATCCTGCGCCCGGTTTTTTCAAGCCAAAACGCATTGAAATGCCTTCATCAGGTTGAATGCGAATAATCAATTTGTTTTCTGGTGCGTTTTGGCTGAATACGGGGTGTGGTGTGGTTTTAAAATGAATAACGACTTCCGTTACGCGCGCAGGTAAGCGTTTTCCTGTACGCACATAAAATGGCACGCCCGCCCAACGCCAGTTGTCAATTTCACAGCGCAATGCCATATAGGTTTCTGTGTTGGAATCTGGAGGCACGCCTTTTTCTTCTAAGTACCCTTTTACCTCTTTACCATTAATTGTACCTCGAGTGTATTGTCCTAATACCAAGTTGTTTTTTAAATCTTCTTCGTTAAGTGGATGTAGGCAATACAATACTTTCGCAACTTCATCACGCATTGAATCAGCGTTAATAATGGCAGGTGGCTCCATAGCAATCATGGCAAGCATTTGCAATAAATGGTTTTGAAACATATCACGCATCGCCCCCGAACCATCATAATAACCTCCACGTTCTTCAACACCAAGTTGTTCTGCCCCTGTAATTTCCACATAATCAATAAAATTACGGTTCCATAATGGTTCAAATAACCCGTTTGAAAAACGCAATACCAGCAGATTTTGCACGGTTTCTTTACCGAGATAATGGTCGATACGGTAGATTTGATGTTCTTCAAAGAAACGGTGAATTTGAATATCTAAGGTTTTGGCAGTTTTTATGTCATAGCCAAAGGGTTTTTCTACGATCAAACGTTTCCAGCCAAATTCTTCAGTATTTAATCCGTGCGCTGCGAGGCATTCGGGAATTACGCCATAAAGGCTTGGCGGCGTAGACATATAATAAAGTGTATTACCAGCAGTTTGATATTTATCGTGTAGTTCATCTAAACGGGGGACAAGTTTTGCGTAATCTTTCGCATCAGAAGTGTTGAGGGTTTGGTAGTAAAGATGAGCACAAAAATCATCAAGCATTTGTCCTTCAGCTTTTTCATTTTTAATTAGTGTTTGACGCATTTTTTGACGAAAATCTTCATCATTCATCTCAGTCCTTGCTACACCAAGCACAGAGAAATGGTCTGTTAAGCGGCCAATCTTGTATAAATTATAAAGTGCAGGAATCAATTTACGGTGGGTCAAATCACCTGATGCTCCAAAAATCACGATACAATTATTTTCTGCGTTGAGGTTAGTCATATTGTTCCTATCCATTTTTAAAAGAGTGGTAATAATATGCCCAAATTTGGCAAATTACCAATAGTTCTCATTAATTAAATTGAAAGATGTTGTGCCAGTTTAACTGTGCGTCTGCCACCATTACAAAATCAGGGTTGACGAAGGTCTCACGCTGATTATAAGTAAGTGGCTGGAAATACGGATCAAAAATCTTGCCGCCCATTTCCGCTAAAATAATTTCTGCTGCTGCGGTATCCCATTCACCAGTTTCCCCTAAGCGAACATAACAATCCGCGGCCCCTTCTGCAACCAAGGCACTTTTAATCCCACTTGAACCAATAATCTGAAATTGATAAGTAAAATTGGGGTTTAAAATCGACCGCACTCTGTTTTTTGCGGAGTGTGAGCCAACGGTAATGCGAATAGGGCGATTAAGATTAACAGGTTGTTTTTCTAGTGCAGTGGTTTTTTGCGGCGTTTTTTTGTATGCCCCAGCACCTTGCAGCGCATAATAAGTATTTTGTGATTGCGGAGAGTGAATCACCCCAAGCACAGGGCGATTTTGATGCACCAAGGCAATCAAAACAGAAAAATTCCCCGTGCGATTAATAAATTGTTGCGTGCCATCTAAGGGATCAATCAGCCAATATGTCTGCCACTTCTGCCGCTCACCAAAGGGAATTTTGCAATTTTCTTCCGACAAAACAGGAATATCAGGGGTTAAGGCGGTGAGTTTTTCAATTAAAAATTGACTGACGAAAAGATCCGCTTCAGTAACTGGCGTGTTGTCTGCTTTGAGTCGAGGGTGCAAATTTTTACAATAAAAATAATTAAGATGCTCACCTGCTTGTTCGGCAAGAGCTAATACCAATTGTAATAAAGAAGAATTGAATAACAAAGTGACCGCCCAAGAGATGAAACAATGATACAAAGTATAGCAAAGGGGATAGTAAAGGCAAGGGTGAAAAATCGAAAAGAAAAAGGGGCGATTGCCCCTTTATTATTTATAAAATAATGATATACCAAAGTGCGGTATAATTTTTACCCTTTTTTCACACGCAATACGCGGAAAACGTAAATCACTACACCAGTAATAAATACTGTTAAGCCTAGCCATTCCGCGGTGCTACCCCAATTTTCTAATGGCAGTGCAAGCGGTGCATCTGAACCGCCAGAGGTTACGGAAGCGGCGATGATAAAGGCTAGAATTACGCCAATCAGACTTTCTCCAACGATCAAACCTGCTGCGAATAAGGTGCCGTAGCGTTCCGCTTTTTTCTTCACTTCATCGATATTTTTGCCGTTGCGTTGTGCATAAGCCGTTAAGTGTCGATTGATCAACCAAGCAATAATGGCACCGATGACAATAGGCATATTCACTACTGGCGGTAAATAAATCCCCATACCCACCGCAAGGGCTGGTAAGGCAAAACGATTTTTGCTCGATTTTCTTAAGAGCATATCAATAATGATTAAGCCTAGTCCTAACCCGATGCCCATAAAGATATAACGCCATTCTAAATGGCTAGAGAAAATCCCTGTGGCAATAGTTGTCATCAAAGTAGCTTGTGGCGCTGAAAGAGCTTGGCTTGGATCCATATCGGCACGTGGCAATGCTCCTGTGAAACCGTACGCGTGATAAAGAATTTCTAGTACTGGAGCGATAACTAACGCACCTACAACACAACCTACAATCAATGCTATTTGTTGACGCCAAGGCGTAGCTTGCACAAGTAACCCTGTTTTTAAATCTTGCAAATTATCATTGGAAATAGCAGCAGTGGTAACCACAATCGAACCTGAGAAAATGGTGAGTGCGGTTAAAAATTTCATTCCTTCTGCGCTGTCAATTAAACCAGTTGTTTTGCCTAACAACATTAACGTTAAGGAAATCAGCACCACAGAAATAATCCCAATGCCTGAGATTGGGCTAGATGATGAACCAACAAGCCCTGCCATATAACCACAGGCTGCTGCAACGAAAAAGCCGATAAAGACGGCTAAGAAGGTGCACACAATCACAAATAATAAGGCATATTCTGTGGCAATTGGGGCTTGTGCGATGAAGTGGTGGAGTGCCACCATAATTAATCCAATTGCTGCAATTGTAATATAAATCATTGATTTAGGAGATAAATCAAGCTGCGTGCGATCATTGGTTTGCACAGAAGGATCTTTTAACGCACGGAAAGATTGGGTCATTCCTTGGATCATTGGTTTCATTAATACCAGTAATGTCCAAATTGCGGCAATGCCGATCGTTCCCACACCAATAAAGCGCACTTTGCTTTTCCAAATGCTCATCGCATAGCTTATCATATCGCTATCTACCGGCATGGATGAGGTACTGGTGAAATAAGGCACGGCAACACCCCAAGTAAGGAAAATCCCTACTAAAATAGCGATGCCTCCCATGATCCCCACTAAATAGCCCGCCCCTAATAAGGCGAGAGAGAACCCCATAGGCACTTGGAAGACGGCATTTCCCCCTTTAAACCACAGACTTGCACCATCAGCTATAATACGCAACCCATTTGTCGCAAAGCTCACTATTGCAGCAAGAATGCCTCCAGTGGCAATTTCTTTGATGCCTGTATCATTTTTACCCTCTTGGTGATTTCCTGCTTTAAGAATTTCAGCTGCGGCGACACCCTCGGGGTAAGGTAAATCGCTTTTAGCGACCATGACTTGCCGCAATGGTATGGTGAAGATCACGCCTAAAATTCCTCCAGCCATACAAATTAAAAGCGTTTGCCAAAATGGAAAATCTTGCCAATATCCCATCATTAGTAGCCCTGGAATAACAAAAATAACAGCAGATAGTGTGCCAGCTGCAGAAGCTTGGGTTTGAACCATGTTATTTTCTAGAATATTTGAGCCTGAAAACATTTTCAGTACTGCCATTGAAATCACGGCTGCGGGAATAGAAGAGGCAAAAGTCAAGCCGACTTTTAGCCCAAGATAAACATTAGATGCGGTAAAGATCACCGTAATTAATGCCCCTAAGAACATTCCTCGAAAGGTTAATTCTTTTAAACTGGGAGATGAATAAACAGATGTTTGCATATTTTTCCTCAATTAAAGTATAAAGATAAGTCATTCTATACGAATTTTTTCAATTTGGAGCAAAATTTTGTCTAAATCTTGGGTTATGGCATAAAATAAGGTAAAAAATGACCGCACTTTAAAATAAGAGGAAAATGTAAAATGGCAAAAAATTCTGTAAAACAGCAGGATAATAAAGAAAAAGATAATGAAGCTCGCCTAGATAAATGGCTATGGGCTGCACGTTTTTATAAAACACGAACGATTGCCAAAGAGATGATTGACGGTGGTAAGGTACATTATAACAATCAGCGTACCAAGCCGAATAAAATGGTGGAAGTGGGAGCTCTGATTAAATTACGTCAAGGTAATGAGGAAAAAGAAGTGCAAGTGCTTGCTCTTTCCACTCAACGCCGTGGCGCACCAGAGGCGCAGCTGTTATATCAAGAAACGGCACAAAGTGTGGAAAAACGGGAAAAATGGGCGATTGCGCGTAAAAATAATGCCCTTTCTATGCCAAATCCTGAACGCCGTCCAAATAAAAAAGAGCGGCGAGATTTGCTTAAGTTTAAATATCAGGACTAGGGGCTGTTGATAACTCAAATGTAAAATGAATGATCAATAGACCCAAACCTTGTGATCGCTAAAATCATCCCAATATTAAGCCTATTGCCAAGCTGAGTGTAGGCATCGTGAGGAAACATATTCCTCAGGCGAAATTTATTCTTTTCTTAATTCACTCAGCAAATGGCGTAACCGAAAGATTTACTGAGGACAAAATGACATATCAAGCAGACAACGACAAGCTCTATCGTTATTTATTTAAAAATCGTGCCGTACGTGGCGAATGGGTACGGTTAAACCAAAGTTTTAAAGATACCTTAAATACCCATCATTATCCAAAAGTGGTGCAAAATTTGCTGGGTGAAATGATGGTCGCAACCAGTTTATTAACTGCTACGTTAAAATTTAACGGCAGCATTACTGTACAAATTCAAGGAGATGGCCCACTTTCATTAGCCTTAGTGAATGGTTCTGATGATCAAAAAATGCGCGCGCTAGCCCGTTTGCAAGGGGAAGTGCGTGATGATATGACCCTAAACGAAATGATTGGCAAAGGGGTGTTAGTGATCACCATCACACCAAATGAAGGCGAGCGTTATCAAGGTGTAATTGGCTTAGACAAGCCGACTATTACTGAATGTTTAGAGGATTATTTCGTGCGTTCTGAGCAGTTACAAACCCAGTTAATTATTCGTACAGGTGAATTTAATGGTGAGCCTGTGGCGGCAGGTATGTTGCTGCAAGTGATGCCAGATGGCGTGGGCGAAGAAGGGGATTTTGAACATCTCGCTACGCTTACGGCAACGGTAAAAGATGAAGAAATCTTTGGCCTAAGTGCAGAAGAAATGCTTTACCGTTTATATCACGAAGAAACTGTGGAAATTTATCCCGCACAAAATGTGGACTTTTTCTGTGGTTGCACTCAAGAGCGCTCAGGGGGGGCATTGCTCTTATTACCAGAAAATGAGATTGACGAAATTCTCGCTGAACACAATGGTAGCATAGATATACAATGCGAATGTTGTGGCACACATTACTTCTTTAATAAAGAAGCCATTGAAAAATTGCGAGATTCCGCACGATAAGTTAACTAGCACGAACATTGATTCGTGCTTTTTTATTCACGATACTTTTAATTTTCTTTGATTCATATCATAAAACTTAACTATTTTGAGTAATGGAACGGTTTTTTTCTGATTTTGAGATCTACCTAACATTTTTTTTTTGGTTCGTCACATAAAATATCGACATATTTTTTAATATTAACTTTATTGAGGTATATCTTATGGCTGATGCAAAAAACTTAGTAACGGAATTGGGTAAGTTAGGTATTTATGATGTAAAAGAGGTAGTCTATAACCCAAGTTATGAACAACTTTTCACAGAGGAAACCAAGGAAGGTTTAGAAGGTTTTGAGAAAGGAACGGTTACTCAATCCGGTGCTGTTGCGGTGGATACAGGGATTTTTACTGGTCGTTCACCAAAAGATAAATACATCGTTTTAGATGAAAAAACTAAAGACACAGTATGGTGGACAAGTGATGCGGCAAAAAATGATAACAAGCCGATGAACCAAGCCACTTGGCAAAGTTTAAAAGAATTAGTGACCAAACAGCTTTCTGGCAAACGCTTGTTTGTGGTGGACGCATTCTGTGGTGCAAACCCTGATACTCGCTTAGCTGTGCGTATTATTACAGAAGTAGCGTGGCAAGCTCACTTTGTAACTAATATGTTTATCCGTCCGTCAGCAGCAGAATTAGAAAATTTCAAACCTGATTTTGTGGTAATGAATGGTTCAAAAGTCACGAATCCAAATTGGAAAGAGCAAGGCTTAAATTCTGAAAACTTTGTAGCATTTAACATTACAGAAGGGCTTCAATTAATTGGCGGTACCTGGTATGGCGGTGAAATGAAGAAAGGAATGTTTTCAATGATGAACTATTTCCTACCGCTCAAAGGAATTGCCTCAATGCATTGTTCTGCTAACGTAGGTAAAGACGGTGATGTAGCGATTTTCTTTGGGTTATCAGGCACCGGAAAAACAACGCTCTCGACAGATCCAAAACGTCAATTAATTGGTGATGATGAACACGGTTGGGACGATGACGGCGTATTCAACTACGAAGGGGGGTGCTATGCGAAAACCATCAAACTTTCTGAAGAAAGCGAGCCAGATATTTATCGTGCGATTAAACGTGATGCTTTGTTAGAAAACGTGGTGGTGCGCGCAGATGGTTCAGTGGATTATGATGACGGTTCAAAAACAGAAAATACTCGTGTTTCTTACCCAATCTATCACATTGAAAACATTGTAAAACCCGTTTCTAAAGCAGGCCACGCGAAAAAAGTGATCTTCTTAACTGCAGATGCATTCGGGGTGTTACCACCAGTGTCAAAATTGACTCCAGAACAAACGAAATACTATTTCTTATCCGGTTTCACCGCAAAATTAGCGGGGACAGAACGTGGTATCACTGAACCAACCCCAACTTTCTCAGCTTGTTTTGGTGCGGCATTCTTATCACTTCATCCAACCCAATATGCAGAAGTGTTAGTGAAACGTATGGAAGCCGCTGGTGCAGAAGCCTACCTTGTGAACACAGGTTGGAATGGCACAGGCAAACGTATCTCCATTAAAGATACTCGTGGAATTATTGATGCAATCTTAGATGGCTCAATTGATAAAGCCGAAATGTCTGAGTTACCAATCTTCAACTTAGCGATTCCAAAAGCGTTGCCGGGGGTTGATCCTGCTATTTTAGATCCACGTGATACTTATGCCGATAAAGCACAATGGCAATCTAAGGCAGAAGATCTCGCAAGCCGTTTTGTGAAAAACTTTGAAAAATATGCAACTAATGCAGATGGTCAGGCGCTAATCTCAGCGGGTCCAAAAGCGTAATATAGATAAAAAATAAAAAACTACCGCTCTTTTTAGTGCGGTAGTTTTTTTATAAAGATTCACTAGAAAATAACCTTATTTTCTTCTTGTACGTGATTTAAAACTATCTTCGTTAAAAGAGCGGTGATTTTTTTCTTTAAATCTACGTTCATTTTTTCCTCGTGTAGGGCGATCATCTGAACGACGTTTCTCTTTTCCAGCAAAGCCTTTACCTTTATTTTCAGCACCTGTAGCAGCGCCGAGCAAAGACATTTGCATTTGTTTATTCATTACACGCGTTTTAGTAAAATGGTTTAACAATTCTTTTGGCATTCCTTGTGGTAACTCTATCGTTGAATAGCTATCATAAAGTTTGATATGGCCAATGTAACGACTATTGAGATCACCTTCATTAGCAATTGCCCCAACAATATGACGCACTTCTACCCCATCTAAGCGGCCAACTTCAATACGGTATAAATCCATTGCTTTTGGAGCTCCATAACCTCGGCGTTCAGCCGAACGAGGATTTTCTCTACGACTATTACGCTCACGGCTTGCACGTTTATCTACTAATGGATCTGGTGGTAGGATTAATTTTTGTTTACCTTGCAATAGCATTAACATAGCCGCAGCAATATCCTCTTGATCTTGATCCGCGGTGAATAGATCCTCCAATAAGCTACGATATTGCTCTAGATCCCGATGTTCAAGTTGTTTGGTAATTTTTGCTACAAATTTTTTACGTCGACAAAGCTCTAATGTCTCAGGGTTCGGAATTTGTACTTCTTCAATTGGTTTTTTGGTCAGCCGTTCAATATTTCTTAGTAAACGATTTTCTCTTGGTTCAACAAAGAGTAAAGCACGTCCAGCACGTCCTGCACGCCCAGTTCGACCGATACGGTGAACATAGCTTTCTGCATCAAGTGGAATATCGTAATTCACAACAAGACTGATACGTTCTACATCAAGTCCACGGGCTGCAACATCGGTGGCCACTAAAATATCTAGGCTGCCATTACGCAGGCGATCCAAGGTTTGTTCTCGCAGTTGTTGCGTCATATCACCATTGAGTGCGGCCGCACGGAAACCGTGTTTTTCTAGCAACTCGGTAATATCAAGGGTGGCAGTTTTGGTGCGTGCAAAAATGATTGCTGCATCAAAATCTTCCACTTCAAGGAAGCGTAATAAGGCTTCGTTTTTACGAAATCCGTGTACATACCAACAGCTTTGAGTAATATCTGGCGCTGTGCGTTGTGTAGATTGGATTTTCACCTCTTTAGGATCGTGCATAAAACGCTTTGTAATACGGCGAATCGGTTCTGGCATTGTGGCAGAGAAAAGCGCGGTTTGGTGCTGTTCTGGTAGCGCCGCCATTACAGTTTCAACATCTTCAATAAAGCCCATACGCAGCATTTCATCTGCTTCATCTAACACGATGGCTTTTAATTCAGAAAGATCAAGGGTGTTACGTCTAAGATGATCTAAAATACGCCCCGGTGTTCCTACTACTACTTGTGCCCCTTGCTTTAAGGCTCGCAATTGAATGTCATAACGTTGTCCACCATAAAGGGTCACAATATTAATGCCTTTGGCATATTTCATAAATTGTTCGCAAGCATCAGCCACTTGAATAGCAAGTTCCCGAGTTGGCGCCATTACTAACATCTGTGGGATTTTTCTACTTGGTTCAATTTGTGCTAAAAAAGGGAGAGAAAACGCAGCAGTTTTTCCACTTCCTGTTTGCGCCATTCCAAGCACATCATCACCCGCGAGAAGGTGGGGAATACAAGCCTGTTGGATTGGTGAAGGGGATTCAAATCCCATATCTGTTACAGCATTAAGGATAAATTCAGGCAAGCCTAAATCATTAAAGGTGATTTTTGTTTCAGTCATTAAAATACTCGAATATAAAAAAGAAAGCTCAATTACTTTCAGTTTCACAAAGCCTAGGTGTGGCGAAAAATCGCCGCTTTGTGGATAACATTGTTGAAAAGTTTTACGTTTTACAACACCAAATCTAGGCAGATGCCTAGTTTATTGTGCTTGTGTGCGTTTTAATTTCGCCAGTTCAAGCACTGCAAAACGATACTCAACAAAGTTATACACCTGATTCGCTATGGCCAATTTAAACAGGGTTTCTGCTTTTTCCCTTTGACCCAAATTGAGTTGTTGTTTTGCTAGATAAAAGTAGGTTTCGGTCAATACTTCGGCATAAGGCATTTTTTGCTTTTCCGCAAATTCTACCCCTTGCTGTTGTAGCTCAGTGAGCGACAACTGACCTAAATAATATTGCACAATATAATTGCCCCATTGCTTTTGCGAGAGCGCTGGTGCCTGTTGTGCTAACTGCAGTTTAGCCTTTTTAGGATTGATTTCTAGTTCATTGAGATATAACCATAATGCACGGTAAGCATCAGTTTTATCTTGTTGATAAAACTGCGCGAAATCTTTCTGTGCAAGTGAGTAACGTTCTATATAATAAAAACCTAATCCACGATTAAATAGGCTATATTCATCGTTTGGATTTAATTCCAATGCCGCATTAAATGCGTCTAACGCCTCATCATAATCTTCATTGATAAGCTGATAGACACCCAAATAATTATAAAGTGCGGCGTTTTTTGGCTGAAAAATTAAAGACTGCAAAAAGTCATAACGTGCAAGCTCCCAAAGCCCAAGGGCGTCATACAACACCCCTCGTTCAAAATGAAAGGCTGCACGCTCTCTTTTATCAATCTCACCAAGTTGCAATACTTGGTTGATACGAGCAAGCATTATTTCTTGCTCGATGTGGCTATTCGGTGTTTGTTCCGCAATAATCAATTTATTTTCTATCATAAATGGTTGCGAATTGACACAGCCTACAAGTAATAATAAAAAACTCCAGATTGACAACAGCCTGAGAGATTTTCTACATCCATTACATTGCATCATTTTTTAGCCTTAAAAGCTAGCTTAAGTATAATTTACTGACAGATACAAGCTAGCTTTCCTATTAAGATAATTTACGTCCTAACAAATAGGAGGTAATATTCTCTTATTCTTGCTCACAGACATCTGCCACAACGTCTTCTGCTGGGATAGCATCTTGTTTCGGAGCAATATCTTTCATTGTTAAGCGGATACGGCCTTGACGATCAATTTCAACTACTTTCACGCTAACTTCTTGACCAACGCTTAAGTAATCACTGACTTTTTCTACGCGCTCATCAGCGATTTGTGAAATATGAACTAAGCCTTCTTTATTGCCTACTAATGAAACAAATGCACCAAAATCGGCAAGACGAGTGACTTTACCTTGATAGATTGCACCAGCTTCTACTTCCGCCGTGATGTCTTCAATGCGAGCCATTACTTCTTTCACGGCATTGTTATCTACAGCAGCAATTTTCACTGTACCATCATCATCAATATCAATAGATGTACCAGTTTCTTCGGTTAATGAGCGAATAACAGCCCCGCCTTTACCGATCACATCTTTAATTTTCTTCGGATCGATTTTCATTGTGTGAATACGCGGTGCAAAGTCAGAAATTTCCGCACGCGGTGCAGGAATAGCTTGTTCCATTACACCAAGAATGTGCATTCTCGCACCTTTTGCTTGGTTAAGGGCGATTTGCATAATTTCAGGGGTAATCCCTTCAATTTTGATGTCCATTTGTAATGCGGTAACCCCTTCCCGTGTTCCCGCTACTTTGAAGTCCATATCACCTAAGTGATCTTCATCACCTAAAATGTCCGAAAGCACGACAAATTTTTCATCTTCTTTTACTAAGCCCATTGCGATACCCGCAACAGCGGCTTTAATTGGCACCCCTGCGTCCATTAAGGCTAATGATGCACCACATACCGATGCCATTGATGATGAACCGTTAGATTCTGTGATCTCAGACACCACACGCACCACATAGGGGAATTCGCTCAAGCTTGGCATTACTGCGGCGACACCACGTTTTGCTAAACGACCGTGGCCGATTTCGCGACGTTTTGGCGAGCCAATCATACCTGTTTCACCCACAGAATATGGTGGGAAGTTGTAGTGGAACAAGAAGTGATCGGTTTTTTCACCGGTTAATTCGTCAATGATTTGTGCATCACGTTCTGTCCCTAAGGTTGCCACCGCTAAGGCCTGTGTTTCACCACGGGTGAAAATCGCAGAACCGTGTGTGCGCGGTAACACGCCTGTACAAATGTCTAATGCGCGCACGGTATCTACGGTACGGCCATCAATACGTGGTTCACCGTTTAGAATGCGTGAACGCACGATTTCACTTTCAAGTGCGGTAAGAATATCAAGAATTTTTCCTTCGCTAAGCGTTTCATCTTCAGCGGTTAATTGACTTACCACGTCTGCTTTAATCGCATCAATTTGCTCATAACGGGCTTGTTTTTCGGTGATACGATAAGCGTCGCCTAAACGGCTTTCAGCAAGGGCTTTGACTTTATCAATTAGTGCTGTATCTGGTGCTGGTGGCTGCCAATTCCAACGCGGCTTGCCTGCTTCTTGGGCAAATTCTTTAATGGCTTCAATTACCACTTGTTGTTGCTGATGACCAAATACCACTGCAGCCAACATCTGTTCTTCGGTTAAAATGTCCGCTTCCGATTCCACCATTAGTACGGCTTTATCTGTCCCAGCCACGACTAAGTCTAAACGGCTTTGTTTTTGTTCGTTAGTGGTTGGATTTAATACGAATTGACCATCAATAAAGCCAACACGTGCTGCACCGATAGGGCCGTTAAATGGCACGCCTGAAAGGGTAAGTGCTGCTGAAGCACCGATCATCGCCACTAAATCTGGACTAATTTGTGGGTTTACCGAAACCACGGTTGCCACGATTTGAATTTCGTTGAAAAAGCCTTCAGGGAATAATGGACGGATTGGACGGTCAATTAAACGCGCAACTAAGGTTTCCCCTTCAGAAGGGCGCCCTTCACGTTTAAAGAACCCACCAGGGATACGTCCTGCCGCGTAAGTACGCTCTTGATAGTTTACGGTTAATGGGAAGAAATCTTGCCCTTCTTTTACGTCTTTTTTCGCTACCACTGTTACGAACACGCTAGTGTCGTCCATACTCGCCATTACTGCCGCTGTAGCTTGACGGGCGATTGCACCGGTTTCTAAGGTTACCGTGTGTTGACCATATTTAAATTGTTTAACAATTGGATTCACAATATTTTCCTTCAAATGAAATGGAATGATTTACGGAGGATTCCGCACTGAATGCTTTTAGGCGAAAATAACAGCTCAACTGTTTGATTTCACCTTGCTTTCCCAATTGCGACTAGCAAAAATTCTCTCACAAAACACCGCACTTTACTGGATTGTGCAAGAGTATTTTTGATAGCCACACGCCAATGGAAAATAAAAGCCCTGCTATTATACAGGGCTTTTGTGTTTATTGATACTGCTAAATACAGTGGATTTTAGGTTTGTTCACTTTACCAACTATTCTGCCTTTTCTGCTGGTAAAAAACCAGATTTAATATCTTTCATATTTGGCAAGTGGTGAGCAATACCTTTGTGGCAATCTATACAGGTTTTTCCTTCTTTAATTGCCAGCGTGTGCATTTTTTCTGCCACTGTTTTTTGTTGGGTGAAATCCATTGCTTCAAAATTATGACAATTACGGCACTCCTGTGAATTGTTAGCTTTCATTCTTGCCCATTCACGCTCTGCCATTTCTAGGCGAGCAGCCTCAAATTTTTCTTTGGTGTCTACTTTACCTGTGATGTGCGCATAAACCTCCGTTGCTGCTTTGATTTTACGCACCCATTTAGGAATAAACTCGTGTGGTAAATGGCAATCCGCACAAATGGCTTTTACCCCAGTACGATTTGCATAATGCACCGATTGACGATATTCAGGCACCACATCGTTCATATGGCAGCTAGAACAAAATTCTTCCGTATTGGTATGTTCCAATGCGGTGTTAAATCCGCCCCAGAAAATAATGCCTGCAATAAAAGAAAGGGTGATTAACACGCCCACGGCAATACGACTTGGCGAACGAAACCAATGCCAAAACTTTTTGATTAATTTCAACATTTTTATTCTCCGTAACCTTTCATCGGTTTGAATTCATTTGGCACGATTGGCTCAACATCAGATTGTGAAACGTGGCATTGTAAGCAGAAATAGCGGCGTGGTGAGGTTTCACCACCTACGATATTGCCATCACGATCCATAAAGTGCGTTGGGCTAATACGTGTTGCACCTGTAATGCGAGAGGCTTCCACACTGTGGCAGTTTAAGCACTGATTGACATTTTTTGTTACTTGATAATTTTTCACGCTATGTGGAATAGTTGGTGGCTGATTCACATAGTTAAGTGGTGGTAGCTCACTTTGTTTTGGTACATTGTGAAAAGCAGGCTTCACATCTTCTGCAGCCCCTTGCAGATAATTGTCGATTTTGTCTTCTGCCGCCATCACTGTGGTCGCAAAAAGAGCGGTCAAAATTAAGAAGGTTTTTTTAATCATTTTATTCCCCCGAATGATTAAATCTAGTGGTAAAAGTAAATACATTTTCAGCACAAACATCAATGCAACGTCCGCAACTGATACAATCTTTGGAAAGTACGAGCAAGCTTTCGTTTTTCTTGCCGTGTAATGGGCTACGTAACACTTGAGGTTCAGGGCAAATGTTGTAGCAATCCATACAATTATCACAGCGTGCGCGATCAATCACTTTAATGCGCGCAATACTTTTTGCGCCAATTAAGCCATAGGTCGCACCGATAGGACATAAATGCCCGCACCAGCCGTGCTCTGCAATCAATAAATCAAATAAAAATATCGCTAAAATTAACCAAGTGGTTGCACCGAAACCATAAATTAAGGCGCGTCCAAATGCGCTCACAGGATTGATCCATTCCCACAACATAATCCCGCTTAACGCACTGCCGATGAGAATCATCAGCAAAATGCCGTAGCGTAAGCCTCGCGGGATTTTAGCATTTTGGCGAATGCCTAATTTACGTCTTAGCCAAGCGGCACAATCGGTAACCAGATTTAACGGACAAACCCAGCCGCAAAATACTTTGCTTCCCAATAAAGCATAAAGGGCGATCACAATGCCTGCACCAAGTAAGGTGGTGAAGTTAGGCAAATGACCAGTTGCAAGGCTTTCTGCCGTGATGAGTGGATCGCTCATTGGGATCAAATCTAAAAATAAGCTACCACTATAATTGCCACGCAGAATCCATACATCTAGCCAAGGACCACTCAGAAACATTGCAATAATACTTAACTGAGTTAAACGTCGCCAAAATAAAAAGCGGTTTGCACGCCACAATCCTAGCTTTTCTCTGGCTTCTCTGCCTGCATCTTTCGGTGAATTTGCCATTAAAATCCCTCCGGTTTGCGTACAGGTAAGGAAATAATGTCATCAGGTGCCAGTGAATGCCCTGCTTTCTCCTTTTCTTCCCAACCTAAGCGATAATGCTTACCCAACATTCCTTTTGCTAAGGCGAGAGGGAGTACTTTAATTGCTGCCTCATCAAGTACGCAGGCTTCTTCACATTTTCCGCAACCAGTGCAAGCTTCTGAATGCACTGTTGGAATAAACATCGCATGCTTACCCGTGCGATCATTGCGTTGCATTTCTAAGGTGATAGCTTTGTCGATAAGCGGACAAACGCGATAACACACGTCACAACGCAAGCCTTGCCAGTTTAGGCAGGTTTCGTGATCCAACAGCACCGATAAGCCCATTCTGGAATCGTTAATATTATCCTGTGTAGAATCTAACGCTCCACTCGGACAAGCTTTTGCACAAGGAATGTCTTCACACATTTCGCAGGGTTTATCCCGTGCGATGAAATAAGGTGTACCAGCTTCCATTGGCGAAAGCAGGGAAGCAAGGTGCAACATTTCATAAGGGCAGGCTTGCACACATTGTCCGCAACGAATACAGGCTGCGGCAAATTTTTTCTCATCTTCAATAGCAAATGGGGGGCGTAATGCCACGCCTTGACGAGCAAGGCTTTGCTCTTGTTGAAGACCGAGTAAAATGCCAAGGCCTGCTAATCCGCCCGCGGTGCGAGCCGTGTCCTTAAAAAATTTGCGACGTTCCGGTGTTTGGGTTAATTTTTTCATTTTATTTTTCACCGCACTTACTATAAATCTGGTGCATTTAATGATAGAAAGTGCGGTGTATTCCAGCCTGCTTTTTAGGCTTTTTCCACTTTAACGGCACATTTTTTGAAGTCCGTTTCTTTTGAAATTGGGTCAGTTGCATCTAAGGTTAACTTATTTGCTAATTGACCAGCATCAAAGAAGGTGGTGAAAACTAAACCTTCAGGACATTTATTACGCCCGCGTGTGTCGACATAGGAAATAATCTCCCCACGGCGTGAAGAAACTTTAATTTTATCACCATGGCGTAAACCACGCTTTTTCGCATCGTTCGGATGCATCCAAACTACATTGTTTGGGAATGAACGGTGTAATTCAGGAACACGGCGCGTCATTGTACCTGTATGCCAGTGTTCTAACACACGACCTGTGGATAACCATAAATCATATTCATCATCTGGCATTTCCGCAGGTGGCTCATAAGGCACAGCTAAAATTACAGCGCGCTTATCCGGCTGCCCATAGAAAGATACCTCTTCACCTGATTTTACATATGGGTCGTAGCCTTCACGGTAACGCCATAATGTTTCTTTGCCGTCCACCACAGGCCAACGTAAACCTCGAGCTTTATGGTAAAGATCGTATGGTGCTAAATCGTGGCCATGCCCACGACCAAATGATGCATATTCTTCAAATAAACCTTTTTGAATGTAGAAACCGAAGTCGTAAGCTTCATCGTTAAGGCGGTTATCCAACTCAGCATTAGAATATTTATCTACATTACCGTTGCGGTATAACACGTCATATAACGTTTTACCTTTAAATTCTGGGTTCGCATCTAAAATTTCAGTTGGCCAGACTTCATCGGTAGTGAAGTATTTTGAAAATTCCACTAATTGCCATAAGTCAGATTTTGCTTCACCCGGAGCTTTCACTTGTTGGCGCCATACTTGCGTGCGACGTTCTGCATTACCGTAAGCACCTTCTTTTTCTACCCACATGGCTGTTGGTAACATTAAATCAGCTGCTAAAGCAGATACCGTTGGATACGGATCGGAAACCACAATAAAGTTTTCAGGATTACGCCAGCCTGGGAAAGTTTCTTCATTGATGTTTGGGCCACCTTGCATATTGTTAGTACACATTTGCCATAATACACGCATTTTGCCATCTTTTAATGCGCGGCTTTGTGCTACCGCATGGTAACCTAATTTATCTGTAATTACTCCAGCTGGAATTCTCCACGTTTTTTCAGCGATAGCACGATGCTCTGGCTTAGTAACCACCATATCGGCAGGTAAACGATGGATAAAAGTTCCCACTTCACGGGCTGTACCACAAGCAGATGGTTGACCGGTTAAGGAGAATGGGCCACATCCTGGAGTAGAAATTTTACCCGTTAATAAGTGAATGTTGTAAATCAAGTGGTTTGCCCACACACCACGAGTGTGTTGGTTAAAGCCCATTGTCCAGAAAGAGACGACTTTGCGTTTCGGATCAGCATAAAGCTGTGCCAAACTTTCTAGTTGATCTTTTGGTACTCCTGACATTTCGTGGGCTTTATCGAGGGTATATTCAGACACAAGTGCTTTGAGTTCTTCAAAGTTACTGTCATACATTTTACCACTATTTGCATTTTTGGCTGCTTTTTGACGCGGATCGCTATCACGCAAACCATAACCAATATCCGTTTCACCGCGTTTGAATTTAGTATGTTTATTGACGAAATCCCAGTTGATCGCATTATTTTGGATAAGGTAATTGATGATATAGTTAAGGATCACCAAGTCAGTTTGCGGTGTAAAAATCATTCCATTATCCGCAAGCTCAAAACTACGATGTTCGAAAGTAGAAAGTACAGCAACTTTTACATCTGGGTTAGATAAACGGCGATCAGAAATACGCGACCATAAAATAGGGTGCATTTCCGCCATATTAGAACCCCATAAAACGAAAGCTTCTGCTTGCTCAATATCATTATAACAGCCCATTGGCTCATCAATACCAAAGGTACGCAAGAATGCTACCGCTGCAGACGCCATACAATGGCGTGCATTTGGATCGATATTGTTAGAGCGGAAACCGGCTTTCCAGAGTTTTGCTTTGGCATAACCCTCAAAAATGGTACTTTGTCCAGAAGTGAACATTCCCACACCATTTGGGCCACGTTCTTTCATTGCGTTTAAGAATTTCTCTTTCATTGTTTTGAAAGCGGTATCCCAAGTAACTGGCGTAAATTCCCCATTTTTATCATACTTACCGTCTTTCATACGCAACATTGGTTGAGTTAAACGGTCTTTTCCGTACATAATTTTCGGCAAGAAGTAACCTTTAATACAGTTCAAACCACGGTTTACTTCGGCATCTGGATCACCTTGTGATGCTACAACACGGCCATTTTGTGTTCCTACTAATACACCACAACCAGTACCACAGAAACGACAAACGGCTTTATCCCATTTGATGCTGTTATCTTGTGCAGCTTCCACGTTTTTCACTGGAATGCTTAATCCAGCAACAGCCGCAGCCGCAGCGGCTGCATTGGCTTTCATAAAGTCTCGGCGACTTAAATTCATCTCATTTCCCCCACGAGTATGATTAATTATTCATCATTGTCATCATCTTGTTGATGATAAATCAAAGATACGGTAATCACGCCATCAATATTGCGTGCTTGCTCCATTTGCTCGAGCAAAATATGTTGATCGTGAGATTGCATCACCACCACCAACTTGCCTTTTTCTACATCTTCGGCAGGCACTTCAGTATAAGGTACCGCTAAAAGTGCGGTTTTTATTTTTTCGATTTTTTGCGGATTACATTGAACAATCACGCCACAAACGTGCCATTCCTCCGCTTTATCCATTGGGATAATTTCTTGTTCTGACATAGTTATTCCTGTGGATAATTAAGTTTAATCGCAGAAACTGGGCAGGCACTGATGCACGCACCACAACCATTACAATCCACCAAGTTTAAGTTTGGTTGTGCCACTTTCCCAAATTGTGGCACAAAACGAATCGCACGCATTTCACAATTGTCTTGACAGGTACGGCACTCCACCTGTTTTTGTGTTAAACATTCATTTTTAATGTCAATTTTATGTCGCCAAGCCACTTCACTGACTGGGTGAAATATAGGTTGCTGGCACACTTCTACACATTTTTGACAAAAGGTACATTCGCCTTTATCAAATTGCACTTCAGGAAATCCGCCTTGCCCTTGCACCAAAATCTGTGTTTCGCAGGTCTTCACACAATCCCCACAAGCGGTGCAATATTGAATAAAAAGCGCTTCACTTACCGCCCAAGGTGGACGCACGCCCTGAAAGCCTTGCACTTTTATTGTTTCACTTTGTAATGAATGTAGAAAATTACCACGCAAAAAATGGCGACGAGGCAATGTTGTTTCTGACATTTTTCACAATCCAAAGTTACTTTTTACTAGGCTCGCTATTTTCTAAAGCTAAAGCAAGGTTTTTAATAACCCAAATTAGGTATTTAGATAAAAAAATACGTTTTTGTTGCGTTAGATCAAACTTATTTTGCGGTATTCATTTTCTTCATTAAAAAGATGGGGCTGTATTAAATTAACAGTTAGTTAGCCAATAAAAAGTTAGGGCTAAGCTAATGTAGCCCTCTATTTACTTATACTAGCATTAACTTTAGTTAAATAAAAAAAGCACTCGGTTGGAAGAGTTTTTCTACTTCAGGGATATGCTTTTTATCGCTCACATAAACAACAACATGATCATCGTTCTCAATAATTAAATTTTTTCTTGCAATCATTACTTGATCACCACGTAATACTGCACCAATAATCACGCCTGCAGGCAATTTTACTTCAGATACTTTTCGCCCAATTACATGAGAAGATTCGGGATTACCGTGAACGATAATTTCTAATGCTTCTGCAAGACCATGATGTAAAGATACCACATTACCAATATCTCCTTTACGGATATGTTCAAGTAACGCAGAAATAGTCGATTGTTGTGGAGATACGACAATATCTAAGGTTCCCCCTTGCAATAAATTAATGTATGCCATTCGCTGAATTAATACCATTGCTTTTTTGGCGCCTAATCGTTTTGCAAGTAGAGCAGACATAATATTTGCCTCATCATCACTTGTGAGAGAAAGAAAAACATCTATATTTTCAATATGTTCTTCAAATAACAAGGATTGATCAGAAGCATCACCACAAAATACAAGTGTTTTCGATAAATGTTCTGCCAATATTGTGGCTCGCTCAGGGTTACGCTCAATTAGTTTCACCGAATATTGTTCTTCTAAACGTTTAGCTACACTGCTCCCAATGTTTCCTCCACCAATTATCATTATACGCTTATATGTTTTTTCCAAGCGCTGTAATTCACTCATTATCGCTTTAATATGGATAGCATCACAAATAAACGTCACCTCATCACCCGCTTCAATAATCGTTGAACCTTGGGGGCGAATAACCTTATCTTGTCGCAAGATAGAAACGATTCTACAATCAATGTAAGGTAAATGTTCTTTTAATGCAGACAATGCATAACCGACCAACGGGCCACCATAATAAGCTTTAACAACGACAATACTAATTCGTCCATTCGCTAAATGAGAAACTTGTAATGCGCCTGGATAAGCAATTAAGCGAACAATTTCATCGGTAACCAATTTTTCGGGTGAAATAATATGATCAATCGGGATAACATCAGTCTGGAATAGCTTATTTTTTTCACGTAAATAATCAGCACCACGGATACGTGCAATTTTAGTTGGCGTATTAAATAAGGTATAAGCAACTTGGCAAGCGATCATATTGGTTTCGTCTGAATTCGTAACTGCCACCACTAAATCTGCATCTGCTGCGCCGGCCTCACGCAAAACCTTTGGTGAAGACGCTACCCCATGAACAACCCGTAAATCGTGCTTATCCTGCAAAGCAAGCAATCGCTCGGCTTGATTATCCACGAGGGTAATATCATTATCCTCACTCACCAAATTGGCTGCCAAAGTTGTTCCAACCTGACCTGCGCCTAAAATTATAATCTTCATTTACTCTGTTCTCTCAATATGAAGAGGTAAAACCCCTGTTTCTGGATAATTAAGGCAATCTTTCAACTGCATCATTCTTCGACAAATACTCGCTGTGATCTGATTGGCTTCATTTAGCTTTTCTTCCGTTACGCTCTCATCGTGTTGATTAAATAAAATGGCATTAAGTAAACGCTGCGCATGCATCCCATCATGGCAATAGTGCAAAACACCAGCCTCATTAAACAGCGTACCAACTAGACAAAGTTTTGTTGTTGCCAACCCAAATGCGCCATCCTCACCACCTAATTGTCTAAACAATGGATCTTGCGGGAATCCTCCACAGGCAAGAAAAAAAGAACGCTTGATAACTAAATTTCCTGCGCCTGTCATCTCCATATATTGCCAAGCCTTGCCGAAGGCTGGATGCGTGGTATAACGTTCTGGTAAATTTACAGGTTTGAGAGACAACCGCAGTACATTTATTTCTGCTTTAAAAGCAAAAACTGCTGCCGCATTTTCTAAGGCTCTCTCTTCATAAGCATCATCAGCATCAAGAAAAGCAATAATATCCGCGTTACTTTGCAACGCTCCCCAATTTCTCGTTTTAGCTACGCCACTGTTTTTAGGCATTTGTTCAATACAAATTTTCCCTGGATACTTCTGATATAGCCGTTTGGCTAGCTCATAACTTTCATCTGTAGAAACATCATCAATCAACCATAATTTACCTAAATATGGCTGTTCTATAACAGAGTAAACGGCCCTAGCTAAAGTCTGACTACAATTATAACAGGGCATAATTACATCAATCGTTGGAAACTTCACCCTTATCATCCTCTCGCTTGAGCAATTTTGCGTAATAAAATCCATCGCCACTATTTTCTTGTGGGAAGAATTGATGGCCAACCTGTGTTTGTTTGGGGAAAGGCAGGGGCATTAATTCTGCCTCAGGGTGTTGTTGTAAAAATTCGCTGATTTGTTGGCTATTTTCTTCTGGTAATAATGAGCAAGTGGCGTACAGCAACACGCCATTTGGTTTTAAGCATTGCCATAAAGCCGTTAAAATGGCTTTTTGTAAGGCCACTAAAGAGGCAATGTCGCTTTCTTTGCGCAACCATTTTATATCGGGATGGCGACGGATCACGCCAGTGGCTGAACAAGGAGCATCAAGCAAAATTCGATCAAATTGCACCGCACTTTCGCCAAATTGCTGTTGAATTTGTTCAAGCCATTGATTTGGCTGGCTGGCATCACCACAAATCACAAAGGCGTTTTGCCCTATTCGTGCGAGATTTTCTTGCACGCGTTTCAATCGATGTTGTTCAATGTCTAATGCCACTACCTTGGCTTGCGGCGCAAGTTCTAAAATATGCGTGGTTTTCCCGCCGGGTGCAGCACAAGCATCTAAAATCAATTCGCCATTTTGCGGCTCAAGCAATAAACCCGACCATTGTGCGTGCAAGTCTTGCACGGTGAGCCAACCTTCGGCGAAATGCGGTAATTGCGCGACATTTTTCGCCTGTTCCAAGCGGATTGCCTGTGGATGATCCGCGCTTACTGCTTCAATTTCTGCATTTTGCAACAAGGTTAAATACCCGTTCACATTGCTATGTTGCGGGTTCATGCGCAACCACATTGGTGGCCGTTGGTTATTCGCTTCCACAATCTCACGCCAATTTGGATAGGCTTTCTTCAGCTTATTCACGAGCCACTCAGGGTGCAAGGTTTGCCAATGCTTATCCACTTTTGCCAAAATGCGCGCTTGCTCGCGTAAGAAACGGCGTAGCACGCCATTTACCAAGCCTTTGAAACTGTCTAATTTTAGGCTTTGTGCGGCTTTTACCATTTCATCTACCACCGCGTGATCGGGCGTGCGTAAATATAATAATTGATACAAACCCACCAACAATAAACAATGCACAAGACGCGTTTTACCTTTCAGTGGCTTATCTACCAAGTGCTGGATAATCTGCTCTAAACGTGGCAACACGCGGCAAACACCGAAACAAATTTCTTGTAATAAAGGGAGATCTTGCTCTTTCAGCGCAGGATTTTTTTCCGCCAACAACGTGGAAAGCGATTGCCCATTATCCAGCACTTGTAAGAGATATTGTGCTGCCAGTGCGCGCGCAGAAAGTGCGGTGCTTTTTTTGCTGATTTTTTGTTTCATTATGCCAACACCTTACCCACGCGGAACCAATCTGCTCTGCCATTAAGTAAATCCTGCACCGACATCGGCTTCTTACCCGCAGGCTGAAGTTTGGTGAGATTTAACACGCCATCTGCTGTGGCAATTTGAATGCCATTTTTGTCCGCTTGTAAAATCGTGCCAACTGGCTGATTTTGATGTGGCAGCACCGTGGCTTGATACACTTTCAAGGTCTGTTCGTTGCCCTCTTTATCCGTAGTAACAAAATAGCTAATCGGCCAAGGATTAAACGCACGAATACAACGATCAAGCTGTGCTGCTGAAAGTTGCCAATCCAATTTCGCCTCTTGTTTAGAAAGTTTATCGGCATAGTTAGCAAGGGCATCATCTTGTACTTTGGGTGGAAATTGTCCAGTTTCCAAGCCATTTAACACCTCAAGCAACGCATTTGGCGCAATCTGTTCCAACTTATGATAAAGGCTTAGAGAGGTGTCTTCTTGGCTGATGTCGCAATACACTTTATGCAGCATATCGCCCGTATCCAAGCCTTCATTCATTTGCATAATAGTCACGCCAGTTTGCGTATCGCCCGCCCAAATTGCACGCTGAATCGGTGCTGCCCCACGCCAACGGGGCAAAATCGAACCGTGAACGTTTAAACACCCTAATCTTGGTGCGTCCAACACCGCTTTCGGTAAAATTAAGCCATAGGCCACCACTACCATCACATCGGCATTCAGTGCTGCCAGTGCTTGCTGCGCATCCACTTTACGTAGGGATTTTGGTTGATAGACAGGAATCTGATGCTGCTCCGCTAATTGTTTCACCGCACTCGCTTGCAGTTTCTTACCTCGTCCAGCCGGTTTGTCTGGCTGGGTATAAACCGCAATTACATTATGTTCTGAATTCAACAATACAGCTAAGTGCTGCGCAGCAAATTCTGGTGTACCCGCAAAAACAATATTTAAAGATTTGGTCATTGAATTTCTCTATTGCAGAAAATCATTATATTGGTTAAGTATAATGTATTTTTACCTTAGGTGAAAAGAATACTAAACAGAAACAACGTCATATTTTATACAAAATCGAGATACATTTAACGAGAGTGGGAATATGGCAGAATAGCATACCATTCTGATAAAAACGCAAAAAATCATTATTCCTATACGGTATATTTTGCTAGAATTTAGCTATTAATGATTATAAAACAATACCTATCTACTCTATGGCAAAAACTGAACTTTTGACTTCACCAAGTCTGCAACTTTTAGAAAAACATATTCACCACCACAATTATGAACAAGCATGTAATGAATTATTAGCAATTCTCTATAAACTAGATGCTGATTTTGGCACGGTAGACCAAATAGCATTTGATTATCCTATTCAGCTTAACAACTTAGAACAAGATAGATATATATTTTTTTGTACGCGCATGGCTGATGCAATTACGCGTTTGTTTACGCAACCTGATTTAACGATCACCCAAACTGGGTTTGCAAATTTTATCGTAGCTCAACGTTGGATTGCCTTAATTTTTGCAAGTTCTCCTTATATTAATGCAGATCATATCCTAGAAACTTATAACCAACAGTCTGCTGAGAATCAAAACCCATCGAATATTGTTTATTTGAATAATTCATTCTCCAGTTTGGCCAAATTTTGCATACTCTATTTGCCGGAATCTAATGTTTATCTAGATTTAGAAATAATATGGCAGATTAACCAATATGTATGTACATCATTGTGTTTTGCTTTGCAGTCACCTCGATTTATTGGCACAAAAACTGCTTTTGATAAACGTGCAAAAATTCTGCAGTGGTTACCAGAAAAGCTCATACAGTTAGAAAATCTCGATAAGATTCCTAGTAAAATTATTCATGATGTCTATATGCATTGCAGTTATGATATTGCCACTAACAAGCATCAAATTAAACATTCCGTTAACCAAGTGATTCGTTCACACTTATTGCAATTAGGCTGGCAAGATCGCGACATATCTCAAATTGGTGAGCATAATGGTAAGCCCGTAATGATCGTACTCCTAGAGCATTTTAATGCGGTGCATTCTATTTATCGCACTCACTCAACCTCCCTTATTGCTGCAAAAGCACATTTTTACTTAATAGGATTAGGTAATTCAAAGGTAGACAAAATAGGAAGAGATGTATTTGATGAATTTCATGAAATTACGAATGATAAAGATATATTAGGCAAACTTTTGCTTATTAAAGATATTTGCGAACAATTTAAAGCTTCTGTGCTATATATGCCAAGTATCGGTATGGATTTATTAACAATCTTTGCGAGTAATACACGCCTAGCGCCGATTCAAGCTATCGCACTAGGGCATCCAGCGACAACGCACTCTGATTATATTGACTATGTAATCGTAGAAGATGATTATGTAGGTAGTGAAGACTGCTTTAGTGAAGTCCTATTACGCTTACCTAAAGATGCATTACCCTATGTACCATCAGCGCTAGCCCCCACCCAAGTACACTATAATTTACGACAAAAACCAGAAGTCGTACAAATTGGTATCGCATCTACTACAATGAAATTAAACCCTTATTTTCTAGAGGCCTGCCAAATTATACGTGATCGCGCTAATGTAAAAATTCATTTTCATTTTGCATTAGGCCTCTCTTTAGGCATCACTCACCCCTATGTTGAGCGCTTTATCAAATCTTATTTAGGTAAAGATGCAACTGTTTATACCCATCAGCCCTATAACGCATATTTAAGCGTGCTTCATCAATGTGATATGATGATTAATCCATTTCCATTTGGTAATACGAATGGAATTATTGATATGGTTACCTTGGGACTCGTTGGGGTCTGCAAAACGGGAGATGAAGTGCATGAGCATATTGATGAAGGTTTGTTTAAAAGATTAGGGTTACCAGAATGGCTAATCACGCACTCTATAGATGAATATATTGCTTGTGCTATTCGCTTAGCTGAGAACCATGATGAGCGCTTAGCATTACGTCATGATATTATTAGCAATAATCGCCTAGCTAGTTTATTCCAAGGCAATCCAGAGCCTATGGGACAAATTTTACTAGCAAAAGTCAATAAGCTAAAAAATAATTAATTGAATACATGCCAGGCTGCTTGAAATCGAGCAGCCTGGCATAACGATAGCATAACCAATTTATTCGACTCGTTCACCATGAATATTTACGTCTAAGCCTTCCCTTTCAACATCATATTCCACTCTCAGACCACCACCAAATTTACTAATAATGAATAATAAAATTGCACTTATTACTGCACTATATAGTAGCGTAATAATTACATCTTTTAACTGAATCAAAACTTGACTGCTAATCTGTGCCTGACCACCAAAAATAGTATTATCAAATACAATCCCAGTCAAAATAGCCCCAATAATACCACCAAATCCATGAATACCAAACGCATCTAAAGAATCATCATAACCAAATTTACGCTTTAAAAAAACAACTGAAAAATAACAAGATAATGCTGTCAATATACCAATGAGCAATGCGCCTTTAGGATCGGTGAAACCTGCTGCTGGTGTAATACCAACCAACCCTGCGACAGCTCCTGAAGCTAATCCTAATGCAGATGCTTTATGCGCAATCAATCTTTCGCATAGTATCCATGTTAAAGCTCCCGCAGCTGCTGAAATTTGGGTTACTGCCATCGCCATACCCGCGGAAGCATTAGCTGCGAATGCAGAACCAGCATTAAAGCCAAACCACCCCATCCATAACATTGCAGCACCTATTAATGTAAACGCCATATTATGTGGTGGCATAGCTTCTTTCGCATATCCCACTCGTTTACCTAAAATTATGGCTGCTACTAGCCCAGCTGTACCTGCACTAATATGTACTACTGTCCCTCCAGCATAATCCATCACACCTCCATCTCCCATGAATCCGCCGCCCCAAACCCAATGGCAAACAGGTACATAAACCAACATCATCCATAGCCCACTAAAGCACATAGCGGAAGAAAATTTCATACGCTCAGCAAATGAACCACTAATAATTGCCGTAGAAATTATCGCAAACGTCATTTGGAAAAACATAAATACTGATTCAGGTATACTAGTAGCACTAGGTACAATTGTTGTCATACCAAGTGCAGGATCAACCCCTAAACCACGCAAAAATAAACGATCACTACCGCCAATAAACGCATTTCCAGGTGTAAACGCCAAGGAATAGCCTGCTATCATCCATAAAACACTAACCAATGCAGCTGCCCCAAAACTATACATCATAGTTGAAAGCAGATTTTTTTTACGAACCATACCACCATAAAATAGAGCTAAACCAGGAATAGTCATAAATAATACAAACACTGCTGATACCATAACCCATGCAGTGTCTCCCGAGCTAATTTCGGACACCGGTCTCCACCAATCAAGGGGGGTAGCCCAGAGAGGAGAAGTAAAAAAGTATGAGATCAGGGGGAATATCACTCTTTTCATCATATTATCCATTTTCAATAATTATTTCATCAAACATTACACAGCATCCTTGCCAGATTCATCCGTAGGCATACCAATCACTTCAGCTACCGATTCTACAAAAATTTTACCAGCTCAAACCATTATCCTAACAGTTTTCACTAGCTGACTTTGAAGATTATTAGATACTACAATTGCTCGCTTAACTTTAAATAAACAATCTTAGCCTTAAGATAAATTTCACTATCATCATGTAAATAGCTAAAATCTTTTACTTCAGTTATAGCAATATCGTAAACATCTATCTCAGTTAACGTCTCTTGCATATTCTTCAGTTTAAATAGCTTAATGGTCGCTGTAATTTTCTTTACAATGAGCTGCAAGCTTTATCATCTAGCCACAAAATATGAAGCCTATAAAGTAATTTCTACTAAAACAAGTTTATACGACAAGGTTAATTAAATCATTTTCAATAAAAAAACAGTAATAATAAATATTTTCTAAACAATTCAACAATTAATTATAGATGACTATACAAAAAGGAATGCAAAATGTGGGTAAAAATATCACAGCCTTGATACAACAAATTTGAAATCATAAATAATTCAATTCCAAGTTTTTCCATCAAAAAAGTGTGTCTAATTTGAAAAAAAAGAAGCCTTCTACGAGGCTTCTTACATAAATTAAATTAATAGCTATAATATGTCGTATTTAGAATGGGATATTGTCATCATCAAAACTATCATCCACTGTAGGTGCTTCTAGTTTTGTGTTTTGAATCGGGGGATTTTGAGTGGTTCGAGAATAGTCTTTTCCTCCTTGTGGTGGCGTATAGCCACCTTGCACACGTTCTGCGCGGCTGTCTAACATTTGTAGCACATCGCCTTGGATTTCTGTGGTGTAGCGATCTTGACCATTTTGATCTTGCCATTTGCGAGTTCTTAAACGCCCTTCAACATAAACTTTTGAGCCTTTGCGTAAATATTCACCAGCCACTTCAGCTTGACGACGATAAAACACTATACGATGCCATTCGGTGATTTCTCGACGTTCACCCGTGTTTTTATCCATCCAGCTTTCACTGGTTGCTACGCTAATATTCGCTACAGCTTCGCCATTTGGCATTGTACGAATTTCAGGATCGTTTCCTAGGTTTCCTACGATAATAACTTTGTTTACTCCAGCCATAAATTCCTCTGTCTGATGTTAAGTGCGGTAAAATTTTCGTTATTTTGCCCTAAAAAAAGAGAAAAAGCTATTAATTCCAGACAAATTAACTGGATATTTGCACAGTTATTTCAGATTATGCGATAATGATCGCAAAATAACCTTAAATTGCTTGAACAGACGAAAAGATTATGGAAAAAATAGAAGTGCGTGGGGCGAGAACCCATAATTTAAAAAATATTAATCTGACGATTCCGCGTGATAAATTGATTGTGATTACAGGGCTTTCTGGCTCGGGGAAATCTTCACTGGCCTTTGATACCCTTTATGCCGAAGGGCAACGCCGCTATGTGGAATCCCTTTCTGCGTATGCGCGCCAGTTTTTATCGTTAATGGAAAAGCCAGATGTGGATCATATTGAAGGGCTATCCCCTGCGATTTCCATTGAGCAAAAATCCACCTCGCACAATCCACGCTCTACGGTAGGGACAATCACGGAAATCCACGACTATTTACGTTTGTTATTTGCCCGTGTGGGCGAACCACGCTGCCCAAATCATCACATCCCTTTGACAGCGCAAACTATTAGTCAGATGGTGGATAAGGTGCTGGCATTGCCAGAAGAAAGCAGAATGATGTTGCTCGCCCCAGTGGTGAAAGATCGCAAAGGGGAACATATTAAAATTTTAGAACATATTGCTGCACAAGGTTATATCCGCGCCAGAATTGATGGGGAAATTTGCGATCTTTCTGATCCACCAAAATTAGAATTACAGAAAAAACACACCATCGAAGTGGTGGTGGATCGCTTTAAAGTCCGCCCAGATTTGGCAACCCGTTTAGCGGAATCCTTTGAAACTGCGTTAGAACTTTCTGGCGGCACGGCAGTGGTGGCAAATATGGACGCTCCGAAAGCAGATGAATTGCTGTTTTCTGCAAATTTTGCTTGTCCACATTGTGGTTATTCCGTGCCTGAACTCGAGCCACGCTTGTTTTCCTTTAATAACCCTGCGGGGGCCTGCCCGACTTGTGATGGCTTGGGGGTTCAGCAATATTTTGATGAAAAACGCGTGGTGCAAAATCCAAGCATTTCCTTAGCAGGCGGAGCAATTAAAGGTTGGGATCGGCGTAATTTCTATTATTACCAAATGCTGACTTCTCTCGCCAAACATTATGGTTTTGACGTGGAAAGCCCCTTTGAAGATTTGCCGAAAAAAATTCAGCACATTATTTTGCACGGTTCAGGCAAAGAAGAAATTGAATTCCAGTATATGAATGATCGTGGCGATGTGGTGTTACGCCGCCATAGTTTTGAAGGCATTCTCAATAATATGGCGCGCCGTTATAAAGAAACAGAATCAATGTCCGTGCGTGAAGAATTGGCGAAAAATATCAGCACACGTCCTTGTAAGGATTGTGGTGGTTCGCGTTTACGCCCTGAAGCACGCAATGTCTTTATTGGCGAAACAAATCTGCCAGAGGTTTCCGAAAAGAGCATTGGTGAAGCCTTTAATTTTGTGGATAACCTCACGCTAAGCGGACAGCGTGCGCAAATTGCCGATAAAATTCTCAAAGAAATCAAAGAGCGATTACAATTTTTGGTCAATGTGGGACTGAACTATCTTTCCCTCTCTCGTTCTGCCGAAACCCTTTCTGGTGGTGAAGCACAACGTATTCGTCTAGCTAGCCAAATTGGAGCGGGCTTAGTTGGTGTGATGTATGTGCTTGACGAACCTTCCATTGGCTTGCATCAACGAGATAATGAACGCTTACTTAACACTTTGATTCACCTAAGAAATTTAGGTAATACGGTGATTGTGGTGGAACACGATGAAGATGCCATTTTGAGCGCGGATCATATTATTGATATTGGTCCTGGTGCTGGTGTGCACGGTGGTAGCGTAGTGGCGCAAGGTACGGCACAAGAAATTATGCAAAACCCAGACTCGCTAACAGGTAAATTCTTATCAGGGAAAGAAAAAATAGAAATTCCCAAAAAACGCACCGCACTTGATAAAGAAAAAATCTTAAAACTCAAAGGCGCTTCGGGCAATAATCTGAAAAATGTCAATTTAGAAATCCCTGTGGGCTTGTTTACTTGTGTTACAGGGGTTTCAGGGTCAGGCAAATCTACGCTGATTAACGATACCCTATTTCCACTGGCGCAAAGTGCGTTAAACCGTGCAGAAAATGCGCAAGCCGCACCGTATAAATCCATTCAAGGATTAGAATTTTTTGACAAAGTGATCGATATTGATCAAAGCCCAATTGGACGCACACCACGCTCCAATCCAGCTACTTACACAGGATTATTTACGCCAATTCGCGAATTATTCGCAGGCGTGCCAGAATCCCGTGCACGTGGCTATAATCCCGGACGCTTTAGTTTCAACGTGCGTGGCGGACGTTGCGAAGCCTGCCAAGGGGACGGAGTGATCAAAGTAGAAATGCACTTCTTACCTGATGTATATGTGCCTTGTGACCAGTGTAAAGGCAAACGCTACAATCGTGAAACCTTGGAAATTCGCTACAAAGGCAAAACCATTAACCAAGTGTTGGATATGACGGTGGAAGAAGCGCGTGAATTTTTCGATGCCATTCCACAAATTGCGCGCAAATTGCAAACCTTGATGGACGTGGGGCTATCCTATATTCGCCTAGGGCAATCTTCCACCACTTTATCAGGCGGTGAAGCGCAACGGGTGAAATTGGCGACTGAGTTGTCAAAACGTGATACGGGAAAAACCTTGTATATTCTTGATGAACCAACAACAGGCTTGCATTTTGCTGATATTAAACAGCTCCTTGAAGTGCTGCATCGCTTGCGTGATCAGGGCAATACCATTGTGGTGATTGAGCATAATTTAGATGTGATTAAAACCGCTGATTGGATTGTGGATCTTGGCCCTGAAGGGGGAAGTGGCGGTGGTGAAATTATTGCCACAGGAACGCCAGAGCAAGTGGCGAAAGTGAAAGGTTCGCACACCGCACGGTTTTTAAAACAAATTCTTGCAAAGTAAAAAGGATAAAATAAAAGTGCGGTAATTTTTTCAGCATATTTGATAAAAAATATCTGTCATCAATGCTGATTTTTTGATACATTTAGCGCAATTTTTCTCACATTTACACGTGAGTGTTTTTATACAGTTACTTTAACGGAATTCTTATGTTATTTAAAAAAATTCGTGGTTTATTCTCAAACGATCTTTCTATTGATTTAGGTACAGCAAACACATTAATTTATGTCAAAGGGCAAGGTATCGTGCTAAATGAACCTTCTGTTGTGGCAATTCGTCAAGGTCGTGCAGGATCGATGAAAAGCATTGCAGCAGTGGGGAAGGAGGCAAAATTAATGCTCGGTCGTACACCGAAAAGTATTTTAGCCATTCGTCCAATGAAAGATGGCGTTATTGCAGATTTCTCGGTAACCGAAAAAATGTTGCAATACTTCATTAAACAAGTACATAGTGGCAACTTTATGCGCCCAAGTCCACGGGTTTTGGTCTGCGTACCAGCAGGGGCAACCCAAGTGGAACGCCGTGCGATTAAAGAATCGGCCTTAGGTGCTGGTGCACGCGAAGTGTACTTAATTGAAGAACCAATGGCCGCGGCAATCGGAGCTAAATTGCCTGTTTCCACCGCAACAGGATCAATGGTAATTGATATTGGTGGTGGTACAACCGAAGTGGCGGTGATTTCTTTAAACGGCATTGTTTATTCTTCTTCTGTGCGCATTGGTGGTGACCGTTTTGATGAAGCCATTATCGCCTATGTGCGCCGTACTTTTGGTTCTATTATTGGCGAACCAACTGCAGAACGCATCAAAGAAGAAATTGGTACAGCCTATATTCAAGAAGGTGATGAAATTAAAGAACTAGAAGTTCACGGACACAACCTTGCAGAAGGGGCGCCAAGAACCTTTACCTTAAACTCACGTGATGTTTTAGAAGCCATTCAGCAACCATTGAATGGTATTGTTGCAGCAGTACGTACCGCACTTGAAGAATGTCAACCAGAACACGCTGCGGATATTTTTGAGCGCGGTATCGTACTGACTGGTGGTGGTGCATTATTACGCAATATTGATATATTATTATCAAAAGAAACTGGTGTCCCAGTTATCGTTGCAGAAGATCCGCTCACTTGTGTTGCTCGTGGTGGCGGTGAGGCGTTGGATATGCACGGGGCAGATATCTTTAGTGATGATTTCTAATATTCATTACGATAAAAGTGCGGTCATAAAAATCAATATTTTTGGCTGCACTTCTTGCTAAGCGATATTCCGAGCAATATTAATGAAACCAATCTTTGGAAAAGCCCCTTACCTTGGCATTCGACTTTCTTTCGTATTGATTGCCTCGATCGCATTAATTTTATCTGACGGGCGAACCAATACGATGATCAAAGTACGCAGCGTGATGGAAACCGCCATCGGTAGCGTTTATTATCTCGCCAACACGCCAAGAACCGTATTGGACGGCGTATCTTACAATCTTGTTGATACCAACAAATTGCAAATCGAAAACAAAGTCCTCAGAGAACAATTACGCGAAAAAAACGCAGACTTGTTGTTATTGGACCAACTGAAAGTAGAAAATCAACGCTTACGTTTATTGCTGAACTCGCCATTACGTACAGATGAATACAAAAAAATCGCTGAAGTTTTAACTGCAGAAACTGATGTTTATCGCCAGCAAGTGGTTATTAACCAAGGAGAAAACGATGGCGCTTATGTGGGACAACCAGTTATTGATGAAAAAGGTGTAGTTGGGCAGATTATTTCTGTAGGAAGTAACACTAGTCGAGTGTTGCTGTTAACGGACGTTACACATTCCATTCCAGTGCAAGTCTTGCGTAATGATGTGCGTGTGATAGCAAGTGGTACGGGGCATAGTGATGAGCTTACTCTAGACAATGTACCACGCTCAGTAGATATTGTGAAAGGTGATTTATTGGTTACATCAGGGCTAGGTGGACGCTTCCTTGAAGGCTACCCTGTTGCCATTGTGGAAAATGTATCACGTGATGGAAAAAATTATTTTGCCACCATTACGGCAAAACCACTCGCCTCAATAGAACGTTTACGCTATGTTTTATTACTTTGGCCAAACAGTGAAGATATTAGAAAAGGCACAATCAGTCCCGAAGATGTCCGGAATACCGTTCGCCAACGTTTAGCTACACAGACACAGGGAAATCTACCGAAAACACCTGTAACGGAAGAAAATGATACCGAGCAACCATCAAAAGATGCGCAAGAGTCACATATTGATCAACCTTTAGAACTACCATCTGAGCCGGTTGATCCTGAATTACAACCCTATCGTGAGGAAGACTAATGCAAGGCAGATTAATTCTACAGATTTTCTCCGTGCTACTGATTTGCTTAATTGCAATGGTTTTAGAAATAACTCCATGGCCTGCGAGCCTATATAACTTCAAGCCAGCTTGGATTATTCTGGTCCTCACCTACTGGGTGCTTGCCTTACCGTCCAAAGTCAATGTTGGCACCGCTTTCGTTCTTGGCATTGCGTGGGATTTAGTCCTCGGCTCAGTACTCGGTGTTCACCCATTAGTGCTTTCCATCTATGCTTACTTACTGGCTAAAAATCACATAATGATTCGTAATTTATCCCTGTGGATGCAAGGTATTGTGGTTATTCTCTCTGTCATCGCTATCCGTATCGGTATTTTTATTATCGAATTATTCCTACATAGTGCAGATTTTAATTGGCAAGAAGTATTTGGCGCTATCATCAGTGGAATATTATGGCCATGGATGTTTTTATTATTACGTAGAATTACACGACGATTGGATATTGTTTAGATTTGAAGTATAAACAAGCGGTGTTTAACGTCTTATTTTTTCTCATACCAAATTTTGTTAATATACAACGTTATCCAGCCTGAAGGGGTGTTTACTTTAACTTCGTCCTCAACTTCTTTGCCGATTAAGGCACGAGCGACGGGGCTATCGATGGAAATCCAGCTTTTGGCGGGATCGAATTCATCACAGCCTACAATGCGGTATTGATGTGCTTCGCCTTGCTCATTTTCTAGCTCTACCCAAGCACCAAAAAAGACTTTGCCTTCTTGTCTTGGATGATAATCAACAATTTGCAGCACTTCTAAACGCTTGCTTAAGAAGCGAATACGGCGGTCTATTTCACGTAAACGGCGTTTACCATAAATATACTCAGCATTCTCACTACGATCACCTAATGCTGCCGCATCAGAAACAGCTTGAGTTACTTTTGGACGCTCTTCTTTCCATAAAAACTTCAACTCTTTGTCAAGAGTGTTCCAACCATCTCGGGTAATGTAATGTGATTTCATCATTGGCTAATCTTTATTGAAAAAGAATATTATAGCAGGTGAAGAGTAAGGGGCAAAAATTAAAAATTGTGAGTTGCAATTAGAAAAAATAGGGCCAGTTACCTAGCCCTATTTCTGATTAAAAACTTACCGCACTTTTAAGTTTCTTCAATGCGTTAGTTTCAAGTTGGCGAACACGCTCAGCAGAAATATTATATTTTGCCGCTAAATCTTGCAAGGTGGCTTTGTTTTCATCTAACCAACGTGCTTTGATAATGTCTTGGCTACGTTCATCTAAGCCTTCAAGCGCGGTGGCAACTTGTTCTGCCGCTTGAGTTTCATAATTTTCACTTTCAAGTTCTGCAGCAAAGTTTGAGCTTTTATCCTCAAGGTAAAGCGCTGGTGCAAAGCTTTCGTCATCATCTTCATTCGGAAGATCAAAGCCAACATCAGCCCCTGTCATCCGGCTTTCCATTTCAATCACATCTTGTTTAGACACGCCAAGCTCTTTTGCCACTATACCTACTTCATGATCATTGAACCAACCTAAACGCTGTTTAGTTTTACGTAGATTAAAGAATAGTTTACGCTGTGCTTTAGTGGTTGCCACTTTCACAATACGCCAATTACGTAACACATATTCGTGGATTTCCGCTTTGATCCAATGCACAGCAAAAGAAACAAGGCGAACGCCCACTTCAGGGTTAAAACGTTTCACGGCTTTCATTAAGCCGATGTTACCTTCTTGGATTAAATCTGCTTGCGGCAAGCCATAACCAGAATACCCACGTGCAACGTGGATCACAAAGCGAAGATGAGACAAAATCAATTTTTTTGCCGCCTCAAGATCTTCTTTATAATACAAACGTTCTGCCAATTCCTTTTCTTCCTCTGCACTCAACATAGGATATTGATTTGCAGCACGCATATAGCCTTCTAAGCTGCCTTGAGGAACCAACATTAGGGTTTGTGTATCTTTGTTCATCATATTCCTTCTTATTTGACGCCCAATTCTAGGGCTATTTATAACATAATCTGTAATAAGGTCAATCGTTTTCATCGATTAATCTATCCTTTTGTTATGGGATTAGACTATTATCAAATAAAAAAGTTCGTATATTCTGATTAAGTTTTTAAGCAATAAAATAAAGCTATTTTAGCCTATTGAAAAGCTACGGAATTTGCTTAGTAATGATTAACCTAAAAGTCGCCACAATGAAAAATCCAATGCAAAAACTAGCAAATATAAACATAGTTAAACCTAAATATTGCAAAGCAAGGCTAAGGTTTTCGCTTTGGTCGTAAAGGCGAATCCCCACACTAGCCATTGAGGCTAAGCCAAATGAAAATGCCCAATACGCAAGGCTAAATTGTTTACCGATCCAAGGTAGTAGGCGAATTAAAAATAATAATTGTAGCAAGCCATATCCGATTAGACCTAGCACAATCCAATCAATATTGCCGCCATTTAAAGTAAGATAAGCGGAACAGCACACAAAAGCAGGCGCGAGCTGGATACCAATCGTGGCTCGAATGGGATTTGGCAGTTCGGTTAAATTTCGTAAACGTTGTTGCACTGCTGGTTCAAGAATCATCCACGCAATCACACCAGCGCCAAAAAATAACAGTCCGATTTCTTGGTAACCTAATAAGCCTAATGCTGTTGCACTAACAAAATTGGCGGCTACAGTGGGTAAATATAGCACAGGTGTAGTAGCATCTGGCGGATGAGTACCGCGCCATAAACCACCGTATCGATAGGCAGAAAATGCCAGTTGTACAACAATGCCAAACACAACTAAAAGCACAGTTAATCCGTTGATGTAAGGCCTTATTCCTATGGCAAGTAATAATAGCGTAATGGGGATAAGACTGACAAAACAGCCTAAAATTGGATGGTTTAGTTCTGCTTTCGCTTGCGTTGGATAACACTTCCATTTGTATATATAAATGGAAAATAGTAATAACCAAAGCAATGTTGCAAGTGCAATCAGACTCTCACCGATAATAGTAGGCATAATAAAGATCGTTGCCGCATAACGCCACGCAATACCTAAAGCAGAAATACCTAATACGATGCTGAAATAATTCACCCCAATAGGAAAAGGTTTGGCTTGTGACATTATTTTCCCTCTATCATTTCAGGTACGAGGCGATAGGTTTTGCCTTCTGAGATTACCCTAAACAACAAATCAATATTTGGGTGTTTTCCCGGAAATTGTTTAGCCTCTTGCGTATATTCTGCAAAAAGTTGCAAGCCTTTTTCGGCACAAGTGCGGTCTAATTTTCCGTTAAATTCTTGTGCAAGAGCATTGTACACGCACAATGAGCCAAGTTTGCCGGCAATAGCTGGAATGTGATGAATTTGGGTTTCACCATCAAGTACACTTAAGCCTGCAAGGTGATCAATAGAAGGTAAAGTCTCTAAAATTGTTTTAAACTCCATTTTGCTTCCTTTCTGAAAATAATGATTAATGTTTTGATGAAATAAATTGCTCACTATCGATTTCACCTTTCGCACCGATAAAACGGACTTCAGGCTGTAAATACACGCCAAATTTTTCTGCCACAGTTTGGCGAATATGATGGGCAAGATTAGCCACATCTTTACCGCTCGCGTAGGCTTTATTAATTAGCACTAAGGCTTGGTTTTGATGCACCGCCGCGCCACCAAATTGATAGCCTTTTAAGCCACATTGGTCAATCAGCCAACCTGCAGCGAGTTTCACCGTGCCATCTTGTTGCGGATAACTTGGTATTTCTGGATATTGGCTTTTTAATTGTTCAAAAAGTGCGGTGGAAATGACGGGGTTTTTAAAAAAGCTCCCAGCGTTGCCTAATTCTTGTGGATTCGGCAATTTTGCACGGCGCACGGCACAAACTTCTGCAAAAATTTCTTCCGCCGTTACCGTGGCAGGATCAAAGCGTGAAAGCGTGCCATAACTTAGCACAGGTTGCCAATCTTTGGTGAGTTTCAGTCCCACGGCAATAATCATATAACCGTCTTTATATTGATGTTTAAACCGGCTTTCACGGTAACCAAATTGACATTCAGCCTTAGTTAAACGAAAAATCTCCCCGGTATTCAGATTCAACACGTCCACATAATCGCATACATCTTTAAATTCTACACCATAAGCACCAATATTTTGGATTGGCGCAGATCCAACACAGCCGGGGATTAAGGCTAAATTTTCCAAACCATAAATGCCTTGTGTTAAGCTCCATTGCACTAGTTCGTGCCAATTTTCGCCGCCTTGAACGTGAAGATAATGAAAGTGATCATCTTGACGATGTTCGATACCTTTTAGCGCATTTACCAGCACAATCCCGTCAAAATCTTCCACAAACAACACATTACTTCCCTGCCCCAGCAAAAGCACGGGAAAATGCTGTAGTTGGGCTTGCTGCCAAAGGGGCAGAATTTGTTCAAGTGCGGTGATTTTTTTCACCATTTTTGCTTGTACATTTGTTCCAAATGTATGAAATGGTTGAAGATTTTCCATTGTATTCCTTCATCTCTATAATTTATTCGGTAGCGTGATTTTCACTTCTGTGCCACCTTCAGGACGATTATTGATGCTTAGTATAGCATTGAGTTGGGTGCTGCGTTCATTCATTATATTCAAACCATAATGCCCTGCTGGCTCATCAAGGCTTCGAATGCCCACACCGTTATCTCGCACCAGTAGCTCATACTCACCGTCATCATTGGTGTGTGCAATCACTTCGATTTCTGTGCCTTGAGAATGTTTAATCGCATTTAGCGCTGCTTCACGAACAATTTGTAAGGCATGAACTAGCTGTTGGGCATTAAAAGTCTGGGACGGTAAGCGACATTCTAATCGCATTTTCATTTCAGTTTGATTGCGTAAAGAATCAATGACTTGCTCAAGTGCTAACTGCAAATTTGCCTCTTGCACAGTTAAACGGAAAGTGGCAAGTAATTCACGCAACTGGGCATAACCACCATTCAATGCCTGTTCAAAATCGTGGATGATGGTCAGACTTTTTTCTTTATTTTGTTTTTCTTCTTTGTTTAAATTATATTTCAACAAAGTGAGCTGAATTTGCAGATATGTCAATACTTGCGCTAATGAATCATGTAACTCCCTAGCAATAATTGACCGCTCTTCCATTAATAGAAGTTGTTGATGTTGACGCTGTGTGTTATGGAAATACAAGGAACGGCTTAGCATTTGTGACACATTGTGCATTGTACGCAAATCAGGACCAGGTAAATCGGCTTGCCAATAAAGCGTACCAAGTTTCTCTCCCTCCACACAAAGATCCATTTTCTGTAAAGATATATTTAAATCGTTTTCACCTAAATAAATATGCCAATGTTCAGCTCCATAAACACTGAGTTCGATATAACCTAAATCCTCATTTACTTTAATTTGATTAAGGACTTGTTTTAACACAATAGGATCAATATTGTTGGTGGTAACTAATTGAGAGCATTGATAAAGCATTGATAAAGAACGGTTAGCTTGGCGGAGTTTATGGGTTTTCTCATTCACTTTTTCCTCAAGCTCTGTATAAAGTTTTTGCAAATCATTTGCCATTTGTGTGAAAACAGAGGAAAGTCGACCAATCTCATTATCATTATTCACCTCAAGAGGAATATGATTAAATAGACCAGTTTGTACCTGTGTACTTGCTAAGGCTAATTTTTCTAGTGGGTAAACCATTTGTTTTTTGGTAAACCACACCACATAAGAAACCATCACTATGATGGATAACATGGTAAAAAGAATAAAAAGGGCAGCAAAATCGTGTTTTCTCTCTGAAAATTGTTGCAAGTTATACACAAATTCATCTACTTGCTCAACATAGTTATTCACCTCTTTTTGATAAGCTTGATAATCTAGTTTTTGAGCATAAAACTCTATACGAGACCAACATTCGATCAAATTTTTATATGCCTGTTTAACATTAGAAGGAATAAAAAACTCATCATTTATTTCCAATAAAGTATTGGAATATAGCGTAGCACGATATTGTTCCAAATTTTCTGCAACAGATTGAGGATTATGCTGAATGTCATAGAGAATACGATAGCTTTGCATACGTAATGAGCCAGAGACATTAATCAATTCCGCATCTGATTTGTTACTTTGCATCACAATCAGACTTAATAAGCTAATAAAGCTAGCAAAGACAATAATGAGCAACAAATAATTTGCAATTTTTGTGGCTACCGAATGTTTTCTCTTTTTCACTGGAATTTCACGCTCAACCAAGCCGGCAATTTATAATGGAAAGTATTCTAGCAAAAAATAAGATTCCTGTTTTAGACTTATGAAAAGAAATTTTCATCAAATGTCTCTCATTCGTTATTTATCTTTTGGGGACTGTATTAGATAAGTCCTAAATTCCCCTGAAATGCAATGTTTTTAGTAAACCAATTGAAATGTAAGCTGCGAGGATTACTTTTCAATGTTAAATCTACCAACTTTTAAAAAGCCAGTTACTTTTAAAAAAATTTTGCTTTCAGTTTTTAAAAAGATTTCATAAAATGAAGTTTCCTCATTACTTCACTTCATAAGGGAAATAAAATGACCAAATTTATCCATACAGAACAAGCTCCAGCCGCAATTGGGCCTTATGTACAAGCAGTAGATCTCGGTAATTTGATACTAACATCTGGGCAAATTCCGGTTGATCCTGTGACTGGAGAGGTGCCTAAAGATATTGTTGTGCAAGCACGTCAATCTTTAGAAAATATTAAAGCTATTATTGAGCATGCAGGTCTGCATGTAGCTGATATTGTAAAAACGACAGTTTTTGTCAAAGATTTGAATGATTTTGCTGCGGTAAATGCAGAATATGAACGTTTCTTTAAAGAAAATAATCACCCTAACTTCCCTGCTAGATCTTGCGTAGAGGTAGCTCGTTTACCAAAAGATGTAGGATTAGAGATTGAAGCTATCGCAGTGAGAAAATAATAATCTATTTCAATATAATACACCAAATAGAGGACGAGTAATCGCCCTTTATTTGTATGGTCATATTATTCTAGTTTTACAACTTTAGTATGATAATGTAATTTATCAATGGTTCTGATAAGCATTGCATCACTCACTTTCTCGTCTGCCACCACATTCACCAAACGTGAATTAAAATTCGCTTTGGTCGATTGCACACCATCAATGTTGCGTAATTCTTTATTGACTAAATAAACGCAAAGCTGGCAATTCATTTCTTCAATATGCAACGTAACCTTGCGTTCTGCGGCAAGGCTTGGCAATGAAAAGCTAAGTGCGGTCAAAAAAAGTAAGATTTTTTTCATTCTAAATAATCCAAAACATAAGGTAAAACATAGGGATAAGTTAAGAAAAAGAGAATAATCAGCGCTATTAGCCAATATAAAATTTGCAATGTACGGCGTGAGAGATATTGGCTACAAATGACTTTTCCTGAGAAATTCAGCAGCCAAAAACCATAACCAAATGCGATGAGAGAAATCACGAGCATTGGAATTTGCAAAAATGCCAGCTGATTTAAGCTCACTAGCCAAGTGCTAGAAATGCCAAATAACAGATACAACAATGGCGCAATACAGCAAAGTGTCGATGCCACCGCAGCAGTCACTGCGGTGGTACATATCGCCCAAAATTTGGCATTTTCGCCTTTCGGATTAGCGTTGCTGCGAGATAAATTCATAACCAAATTCTTTTGCATCAAAGGAATTTAATGGATCGCCGCCCACTTCTGCATAAGGATAACCAAAATTATTGATTGGCGCGAGTTCAGGCGTTGGGTAAAGGGTGAAATCGCGTGCGTGATTAAAGCCAATCCAGTTGCCTTCCCAATTTCCGAATAAATAATCTGAAACCGCTTGGGTATGGCTATCTCCCACCGCTTTCTTCTCTGTTAGACGATATTTTGCCACGTCCGCGGAATCCACAGGAACCCAGCCAAAACCTGCTAGATAAAATTCCGCACGACAATGCTGTCCGCCATTTTCATTAGCGATTTTGTTTTTGGCGCTACCAAACGCGGATTTAGAATATTTGCCCATTTTCACCGCTTCCCCTAAACGAATGCCGAACACTTCGCGAGCTGGAATACCTGAAGCACGCGCTAAGGCAACAAACACAGAATTAATATCCGTGCATTTTCCTTTTAAAACACCTGTTGTGAGAATTTTTTCCACATCACCATCACCGCAGCCTAATGCGGAATTATCACGCTCCATATTTGCCACAATCCATTGATGAATACGTTCTGCTTTTTTGAGCGGATTTGTTTCATTTCCTACAATTTTATCGGCATATTCTTTCACGATCCCGTCAATTTTAATATGTTTTGTTGGCTGTAAATAAGATTGCACATCAACGCCATATTCTATTTTTTCTGGCGCTTGATAATCTTTCAATAAGCCTTGTTTCTTCGGTTCGCGATCTTGGGTTTCCACAACCAGCGTAACCGTTAAATTGCGTTTTTGTGCTTCTGGTGTCCAAGTGGCAAATAATGTACTGGCACTATATTGATTATTTTCTGTAATGTAAGCCTGTTGATAATTGCCGTCAAATGTGATGGATTTCACCGTTTGATAGTCGTTACTAAAAGGCAATGGCACCCACAAATTTGTTGTCCCTGATGAGCCTTTTGGCACTTGTAAATCATAGGTTTGCGTAAATTCGTAAGTGTGCGTAGTGGTGTTAGGATTTACCAACGTTTGTGCATTGGCTAACGTTGCCGCAGCGAAAAGTGAGCTGGTAAAAAGTGCGGTGGTAAAAATCGTTTTTTTCATAGAAAACTCCTGTTTACAAAAGGGATTGCAAGGTTATGCCATTCAGTTAAAAATGGGCTACCTTATAGGAATCAGGCGAGAGAAAACGCGTTGCGTCAAATAATTGCCAAATTTCTAACCTTCCTTAAATCCTTAAGAGAAATTGAAAACGGCAAGAATGGTATAACGATGAAAACCAGAATTGAAAACAGTTTGATCATTTCCTATACACAATACTTGCGATATAGCTGTTCAACGAACAAAGGGATTTTACGATCTATAACTCAAATTGCAACATTTTATTACAAAAAAATCCCGCACTTTATAGGCGGGAAATGACTTAAATGATTCTAGAGAACTGTTGGCGTCTGGCTTGTTGTCGTGAGTAGGTGTCAAAACATAAGCAAATATTGCGAATCAGCAAATGCCCAACAGGGGAAACCTGTAATCCTTTTTCGCCGATTTCAATTAGGCCGTCTTCGGCAAGGGGCGCGAGCAATTCTAAATCTTCAGCAAAATGTGTTTTGAAATCAATCCTATATTGCTGTTCAAATGGGGAATAATCCAGTTTGAAATTGCAAATCAGCTGTTTGATGACATCACGGCGCAAGCAATCTTCTTGGCTCATTACAAAGCCTTTGTGAAGTGCGGTGCCTTTTTGCTCAATATCTGCGTAATAATGTTTTAGCTCTTTTTGATTTTGTGCGTAAGTATCGCCTAACAAGCTGATTGCGGAAACACCAAGACCGAGCAAATCCGCATCTTCTTGCGTGGTGTAGCCTTGGAAATTACGGTGTAGCACGCCATTTTGTTGTGCAATGGCTAGCTCATCATCAGGTTTTGCGAAGTGATCCATTCCAATGAAGCGGTAGCCTGCATCACTTAAGGTTTCAATGGTTTTTTGCAAAATGGTGAGCTTAGTTTCAGGTGCGGGCAACTGATCTTCTTTAATTTTCGCCTGCCCCGCAAAACGGCTTGGCAAATGGGCATAGTTAAACACGCTCAAACGATCAGGGTTTAATTCAATCACTTTTTGCAGGGTGAACATAAAGCTTTCCACATTCTGCAATGGCAAACCATAAATCAAATCCAAATTGGTGGATTGAAACCCTAAAGCGCGTGCACGTTCTAGCAAGGCTTGAATGAAGTCTTCATCTTGCTCACGGTTTACCGCTTTTTGCACCGCTTTATTGAAATCCTGCACCCCCATACTAATGCGGTTAAAGCCGATTTTACGCAGATGATCGAGAGTTTCCAGCTCAATTTTACGCGGATCCATTTCGATACTAATTTCGGCGTTATCGGCAAAATGAAAATGCTCACGCAACATTGCCATTAAACGGCTGGATTGTTGCTCAGTGAGATAGGTCGGTGTGCCGCCGCCCCAATGCACTTGGGTTACCTTGCGATTGCGAAAAAGTGCGGCGCGATTTTTGATTTCTTTTTCCAAATAATCAAGATAAATATCCGCTTTGTGCTGATGACGCGTAATGATTTTGTTACAGGCGCAGAAATAGCACAATTTATGGCAAAACGGGATATGCACATAAAGAGAAAGCGGACGTTCAGGATAACGCGCTGCCGCCGCTTGGAAGTCTTGTTCAGTATAATTTTCGTTAAATTCTAACGCCGTTGGGTAAGAGGTGTAACGCGGCCCTGAATAGTTATATTTTTGAATTAACGTGGAATCCCACATAGTTCCAGACATTAATTTCCCCCTAAATTTTTTCAATATCCAACAATAATTGATTTAATTCCAACAAAATTTTGCTCTCAAGATCGGCTTCGGCGCTTTCACGGGTGAGATCTAAACGCATACGTTCGTTCTTTTTTAATTCCTTGCGCGCTTGGTGCGTTGGCATTTCTTTCACGACATCATAAAGCTCAGCCAGCGCTGGATAAGTGGTGATTTTTAAGCCTAAGGGATCGAGCAACATTTTTAGCCGAATTGCCCCTTCAGACAAATTGCAATCACCATTTTGCATTGCTCGCGCAATAATCTCAATACTCTCTTTTAGGCGTTTTACACGCGCCAAACGTGCATTTTCTAACGCCTGCTTTTGGTTTTTCAACGCACGCAATAATTTCACCGCATAAGCGGCCATTCCCACAATAATCAAAAGCCCGAGGGCAATTAAAAGATAAATCCACATAAATTATTTAAACTGATTAATATCAATGGTTTCAAAAGTGCGGTATAAATCTTCCGCATTTTCGTCCTCATCACGAATGCCCAGTTCGTCCATTAGCTGCGCGATACGATCTAAACATTCGTCCACAAAAGCTTGATCTTTGGCATTTAAGGTTTTGCCTGCTTCAAGCTGATCTAATAAATCATTCAAACATTCATTATTTTCAAGCTGTTCAAGTTCCACCATTGGATCAAGGGCTTTTGGTTTTTCCACAGCCACAGGCGGAATAGTCATTCCTTTTTCAGGCTTATTAACAAACTCCACCACTAATGGAATTTTTTTGCGGCTGCCCACACGGGGATCTAACTTGGTATCTTGCTCAAGGGCTTTATTTTCTTCTTGGCGACTATGGCGAGAACCAGCTGCAAGGCCTTTGTGTTTTTTCTTTCTTTTTTCTTCACGTGCTTTGGCATCTAATTCATAACGTGTCAATTTACGCCCACGCCCAGCTGGGGCGCTTTGCGCGGGTTTATCCGCCTTGCGTGTTGGCATAATATCCGTAATACGGCGTGTTTTCTTTTGACGGGACATAATTTCTCTAATAACTAATAAAAATAAATATGGAAGAATTGTAGCATTAAATCGCCAATTCTTGGCATTATTTCTGTGATTGGTTAGGTTGTATTGATAATTTATTTTTACATTTAAATTATCAACAAACCCTAGAACGAATTAAAACGGTACATCTGCTGTGAAATTCATTATTCCACCCGTTAAAGGGTGGCGAATTTGTAAGGATTGTGCGTGTAAACACAAACGTGGCGACATCGCTTTCGCTTGTGGGTGAGCATAAAACTTATCGCCTAAAATAGGGTGGCCAAGGGCAAGCATATGTAGCCTTAATTGGTGCGAACGCCCTGTAATTGGGGTGAGCTTTACCCTTGTACTGTTATTCGGTAGGCGTTCTAAAATTTCAAAATTTGTTACCGCACTTTTACCCAGTTCAAAACAAATTTTCTGTCTAGGCCGATTTTCCCAATCGCAAATCAGCGGCAAATTCACCGTGCCGCTATCTTGCGCTAAATGCCCCCAAACGAGCGCTTGATAAGATTTTTTCGGCTCACGCTCGCGAAACTGGCGCTTGAGTTCTTTATCCGCCAGCTTGCTCATCGCAAACAGCAAAATCCCACTGGTTGCCATATCAAGACGGTGCGCCGGCTCACAAAAGCCATATTTTTCTTTTACGCGCGACATTGCGCTGTCATAATATTGCGGTTGGTTACCTGGCACCGAAAGCAAACCGCTCGGCTTATTTACCAATAAAATATGGTTGTCGTGATAAATAACGTCCAACCAAGGTTCGCGTGGGGGATTGTAGTCAATTAATGCCATTATTTACTCTTATTGCTGATAATCACACGCAGGCTATCCAAGCGCCAAGTGGCTTTGTGCAAGTGTTGTAAAATCTGCTCGCGCTCGGCACTGAGTGCGTCAATTTCATTTTGGCGAATAGTTTTATTCACTTGTTTTAACGCCTGCAAGCGGGTTAATTCGCTATCCAAACGCTGTACAGCTTGCTGCTCTGATTGTTCAATTAATCTCTGTGCTTGTTCGCCAATTTGACGTTCGCCTGCTTGTAATAATTGTTCAATATTAGCGCGCAACATTTTAATCACCTTGCTCGCCATTTGTTTTGCCATTGGTTTAAGCTGTTTTTGTAGCAGTTCAAAGCCCACTTTATCCGATAAATTATGACCTTTGCCATCAATTAATAATCGCACTGGCGTTGGTGGTAAAAAGCGAGTGAGCTGCAAACCGCGTGGCGCTTGGGCTTCCACAATGTAAATGAGTTCCAACCACAGCGATCCCACAGGCAGTTCATTATTAATCAACAATGATACGGCAGTTTTGCCAATCTCGCCATCAGTAATCAAATCAATGCCGTTGCGGATCATCGGGTGATCCCAAGTGAGAAACTCAACGTCTTCGCGCGCCACGGCTAAATTACGATCAAAGGTTACTGTTAAGCCTTCTTCTTTTAAGCCTGGGAAATCTGGCACCAGCATTGTGCCTGTGGGGTGAATAACAATGCTCTTTTCGCCGAGCTCTTCTTGTTCCACGCCAATAATATCGAACAAATTCAAGGTGAAATTAATTAATTCGCTTGAACCATCTTGCTCGCCAATGGCTTCGGCCAAAGCTTGGGCTTGTTCGCCACCGTTAGAATTAATTTCTAATAGACGATCCCTGCCTTGATCAAGCTGCACTTTTAAGGCATCACGCTCGCTTCGGGTCTGAGCGACAAATTCATCAAAGGCCGCATTCTGTTCATTATGCTGTAAAAAATCTTGTAATTTTGCACCGCACTTTTCAAACAAGGTTGCCCCCATCGGGCAAGTTTCTTCAAATGCGTTTAGCCCTTGATGATACCATTTTGCCAACAGAACTTGCGGACTATCCGCAAAACAAGGGGCGTAAATTTCAATGTCTTGCGTTTGCCCAATACGATCTAGGCGTCCTATGCACTGTTCCAATAAATCAGGATTATCAGGCAAGTTAAACAGCACCAAATGATGCGCAAACTGGAAATTTCGCCCTTCTGAACCAATGCTGGACGTGAGCAACACCTGCGCACCCTCTTCCTGTTGAGCAAAGTAAGCCGCGGCTTTATCCCGTTCCACAATGGACATATTTTGATGGAACACAGCGCTGCGAATGGCTTCTTTTTCGCGTAAGGCTTTCTCTAGCTGAATGGCGGTTTTGGCTTGATGACAAATCACCAACACTTTTTCTTCACGGTAAGATTGTAAGAAATCAATCAACCATTCCACACGCGGATCAAAATCCCACCAAGCGGCATCAGGATTCATTTTCTGGAAGATCTGCTCGGGGTAAAATAAATCGCTGGTTTTCACTTCACCAAGCATTTTCAGCACACCAATAGCATTGCGATATTGCTTTGGCATTGGCAAGGTGATTTCGTGATAATGACGCAGCGGGAAGCCTTTCACGCCTTGGCGGGTATTACGAAATAACACACGACTGGTGCCGTGGCGATCAAGCAGATTTTCCACTAAGGTTTCACGTGCTTGCGCTTTTTTCTCGCTATGATGAAGATCCGCTAATAATTCGTTAATATCTTGATCAGACAGCAATTCCGCTAAATGTTTTTCTTCTTGCGTGCTTAATGGCTGTTCGCTCAGCAATCCATTCACGGCTTCAGCCACTGGTTGATAATGCTGCTGTTCTTGCACAAAAGCATTGTAATCATAAAAGCGATCGGGATCGAGCAATTTTAAGCGCGCGAAATGGCTTTCTTGCCCTAATTGTTCAGGGGTTGCCGTCAGCAATAACACGGCTGGAATATGGATCGCCAACTGCTCGACAATTTGATAAGCCAAACTTGGCGCTTGTTCCGACCATTCAAGATGATGCGCTTCATCGACAATCAATAAATCAAATTCCGCACTAATCAGCTGTTCCGCGCGATTAGGCTTTTGCACCAACCAATCTAGGGCGCAAATAATTAAGGATTCCGTTTTAAACGGATTGGCTACTACACCACCCTCAAGACCATCAAAATCAGTGCAACGTTCTTCATCAAAAAGGGAGAAATGTAAATTAAAACGGCGCAGCATTTCCACAAGCCATTGATGTTGCAAGGTTTCTGGCACGATAATTAGCACACGATCGACCTTTTCAGCAAACAACTGTTGCTGCAAGATCATTCCTGCTTCAATGGTTTTGCCTAACCCCACTTCATCGGCTAACAACACTCGCGGCGCAATACGTTGCCCCACTTCTTTAGCAATATGCAATTGGTGGGCAATTAACCCACCGCGAATACCGCGTAAGCCACGCAATGGTGATTGATACTGGGCTTGGCGTTGTTGCAAAGCTCGATAACGCAGCAAAAATTGGCTTGCACGATCAATCTGCCCTGCGAATAAACGTTCTTGCGGCTTACTAAAGGCAATTTGCGCACTGAGATCAGCTTCTTGTAATAGGGTTTCTTGCCCATCTGCTTTTTGTACTAAATAGAATGCCAGCCCGTTATGATCTAACACTTCAAGCACCTTGCCCTGCCAGCCGTCTTTGTGACGAATCTCATCACCCACTTGAAAAATCACGCGTACTAAAGGAGCATTATCTAAAGCATAAATACGAATTTCTTCGGCGGCAGGAAAATTTAGCGTCACCGTACGGTGATTAACTTCTGCAACCACACCCAAGCCAAGATCATTTTCACTTTCACTAATCCAACGCTGACCAACGATAAAGGACATAAAATTTACTCTTATTTTATTGTTATAGCTAAATGGCAAATTCTTATAATAGACCATTTAGAAAAGATTTTATTACCAAAAAAGCGGCTATTTTAACGATCTTGCTGTAAAAAACAAATGAAAATATATACAACAAAACACCCTAAAAACCCTAAAAACAGAAAGAAAAATGTAGCCTATACTTGACTTTTAAAAAGTGCGGTGCAAAAATCGTAATGTTTTTTATTTCACTTAGTAAGGATAATACAATGCGTTTTTCTCAAACTCTCAAAAATGAATTGTTCGGTGGCTGGAGACCTTTTGAAGTGGTCTGGCTTTTCTTGTTTATTGCAGCACAGCTTTACGCCTATGTACAATCGCCTGTGTCTTGGTTGGAAGCACTCGCAGGGATTTCGGGAATCTTATGCGTCGTGTTTGTGGGCAAAGGGAAAATCAGTAACTATTTCTTCGGTTTGATTTTTGCTTATAGCTATTTCTATGTGTCTTTAGACAACAAGTTTTATGGTGAAATGACCACAACCCTTTATGTTTATATTCCTGCCCAATTTATCGGTTATTTCTTATGGAAAGAAAATATGCGCAACAGCACAGAACAAAGCGAAACGGTCATCGCCAAATTTCTTACCTTAAAAGGTTGGGTAACCCTAATTAGCCTTGTGGCACTAGGGTCTATTGCCTTTATCAGCATTTTAAAAACCACAGATGGCAATTCTATTGGCTTAGATGGCGTAACCACCGTATTTGTTATTGCTGCACAATTATTGATGATTTTACGCTATAGCGAACAATGGATTCTATGGATTATCATCAATATTCTTTCAATCATACTCTGGGCAGACACCCCTGCGATGTATTTAATGTACGGGGCTTACTTGCTCAACTCGTTATATGGCTACTATAACTGGTCGAAATTAGCAAAAAACTCATAGTAAAATGACCACGCTTTATTTTAGGGGATGTATTAGATTAGACCTAAATTTTGCACCAAAATGGCTCTTTTTTATCCGTGTTTAGTGGATTAAAATTGAACCGAAACTGACATTTTGTAAAAATAACGGAAAAGATTTCTTATCAATTCCGTTATTCTTTCTTAGCGGTCAATTAGGCTGATTTCAAAAATTTTCTATTTTATTAATATGATTTTTTACTTATACAAAATGAGTTGAATAATTCATCCTGAAATACTTAAACACGCTTAACATCAAGCACATCATAACGATGGTAATAGCCGTTTCAGGCAGCTTTTACTTTTAATAACAGGGAGTAAGGTATAAATGTTAGTGTGTTCAAAGACAATCGCATAGACTTTTTATTCTCATTTCAGCATTCCCAAACGGCAGCTTCCCCAATTAGCTAACACACCTTTTTCCCCTCTATTCTCTCATCTAGCTAATTTTCATCTAGTTCTATCTCACCTGTAAAAATTTGATTGGCATCCCGGACAAAATAATGCTCCCTTATTTTTCGAAATAGGGTTAATTTCTAGTAAATTTACTACAGGCTACAGATAGGCTATGATTTCAAAGTACAAAAAACACTAGTCATTTTTTCTATATGAATTCTTATTCTACAAGGAGTCATCTTGATTTTCATAGGGCCAATATAACCCTTATTCTAATACGCCTCGCAATTTTTAGCTATCTAGAAGTCTTAATGTCTAGATTGTTATTTCAGCAATTTTTGATTAGAATAGGTTTAGTTTTGTCTAGATTTAAGGTGTAAATTATGGCTAATTGGGATGGTAAATATATTAGTCCTTATGCAGAACACGGTAAGAAGAGTCAGCAAGTAAAGAAAATTACGGTATCTATTCCAATTAAGGTGCTAGAAATTTTAACAAATGAGCGGACAAGACGTCAGCTAAAAAATTTACGCCATGCGACAAATAGTGAGTTGTTATGTGAGGCATTTTTGCACGCATTTACAGGGCAGCCATTGCCTACCGATGAGGATTTGTTAAAAGATCGTTATAACGAAATACCTGAACAGGCGAAGAAAATTATGCGTGAATTAGATATTGATCCTGAAGCATGGGAATATTAAATTTTAGATTCCATTTTGAAATTAGTTGCAATCCTTGTTTTAGTTAAGTATAATCCACAAGCTTTCAATACAAAGCCCTTTAGTGTAATCATTTATTAAAGGTGTATTACAGATTTTGTAATATATAAAATGTTCTCGATTTGGGAACTATAATATTAGGTTACTGCACTTCCCTTTCAATTAGCTTTATGAAAGGTGATGGTGTCAGTTTTATTTTAGCTAAAAATTATTGGAGCTCTGGTCTAATGCAGAACCAAAGAATCCGTATCCGTTTAAAAGCATTTGATCATCGTTTGATTGATCAATCTACAGCGGAGATCGTAGAAACAGCTAAACGTACTGGTGCACAAGTTCGTGGTCCAATTCCTTTACCAACGCGTAAAGAACGCTTTACCGTGTTGATTTCTCCACACGTTAATAAAGACGCTCGTGACCAATACGAAATTCGTACGCACAAACGTTTAGTAGATATAGTAGAACCAACAGAAAAAACTGTTGATGCATTAATGCGTTTAGATTTGGCTGCCGGCGTTGACGTGCAGATCAGCCTAGGTTAATTAAGAGGTTATGACAATGATTGGTTTAGTCGGTCGTAAAGTTGGTATGACTCGTATCTTCAATGAAGATGGTGTGTCTATACCTGTTACAGTTATCGAAATCCAAGCAAACCGTGTAACTCAAGTTAAAACTCTTGAAAACGATGGCTATACTGCAATTCAAGTTACTACTGGTTCTAAAAAAGCGAATCGTGTAACTAAGCCTGAAGCAGGCCATTTCGTGAAAGCCGGTGTTGAAGCTGGTCGCGGTTTATGGGAATTTCGTACAACTGAAGGTGAAGAATTCACTTTAGGTCAAGAAATTAATGTTGACATCTTTGCAGATGTTAAAAAAGTGGATGTTACTGGCACATCTAAAGGTAAGGGTTTCCAAGGTGGTGTTAAACGTTGGAATTTCCGTACTCAAGATGCAAGCCACGGTAACTCTTTATCACATCGTGTACTTGGTTCTATTGGTCAAAACCAAACTCCAGGTCGTGTGTTTAAAGGTAAAAAAATGGCTGGACACTTAGGTGCTGAGCGTGTAACCGTTCAATCACTTGAAGTTGTTCGTGTTGATGCTGAGCGTAATTTATTATTAGTTAAAGGTTCTGTACCTGGTGCAACTAATAGTGATGTTATCGTTAAACCAGCAGTTAAAGCATAAGTCTAGGAGATAGAGATGGAATTACAAGTTGTAGGTGCAAACGCACTAACTGTTTCTGAAACTACCTTCGGACGTGAGTTTAATGAAGCGTTAATCCACCAAGTAGTTGTTGCTTATGCAGCAGGTGCTCGTCAAGGTTCTCGTGCCCAAAAAACTCGTGCTGAAGTGTCTGGTTCAGGTAAAAAGCCTTGGCGTCAAAAAGGTACTGGTCGTGCTCGCGCAGGTGATGTGAAATCACCAATTTGGCGTTCAGGTGGTGTAACTTTCGCAGCGAAACCACAAGATCACAGCCAAAAAGTGAACAAAAAAATGTACCGTGGTGCAATCAAAAGCATTCTATCTGAGCTTGTTCGTCAAGATCGTTTAGTTGTTGTTGAAAAATTCGAAATCGATGCACCAAAAACTAAAGCCTTAGTTCAAAAATTAAAAGATATGGCGTTAACTGACGCTCTTATCATCACTGCAAACTTAGATGAGAATTTATTCTTGGCTGCACGTAACTTATACAAAGTAGATGTTCGTGATGTCCAAGGTATCGATCCAGTGAGTTTAATCGCTTTTGATAAAGTGGTTTTAACTGTTGATGCAGTGAAACAAATTGAGGAGATGTTAGCATGATTCAACAAGAACGTTTGCTAAAAGTGTTAAAAGCACCTCACGTCTCTGAGAAAGCAACAAATAACGCTGAGAAGTCAAACACCATCGTTTTCAAAGTCGCTTTAGATGCCAACAAAGCAGAGATTGCAAAAGCTGTTGCAGAATTATTTGAAGTGAAAGTAGATTCTGTTCGTACTGTTGTAGTTAAAGGTAAAACTAAACGCCGTGGTACGAAGATGGGACATCGCAGTGACTGGAAAAAAGCTTATGTAACTCTTCAAGAAGGTCAATCACTTGACTTTGTTGAAGGTGCAGAGTAATTACGGAGGAGAAAGAAATAAATGGCTATCGTAAAATGTAAGCCGACCTCCGCTGGTCGTCGTCACGTTGTTAAAATCGTAAACCCTGAATTACATAAAGGGAAACCTTACGCACCATTATTAGATAGTAAATCTAAAACTGGTGGTCGTAATAATTTAGGACGTATTACTACTCGCCATATCGGTGGTGGTCATAAGCAACATTACCGTTTAATCGATTTCAAACGTAACAAGTTAGATATCCCAGCGGTTGTTGAGCGTCTTGAATATGATCCAAATCGCAGCGCAAATATTGCTTTAGTGCTTTATAAAGATGGTGAACGCCGTTATATCTTAGCACCTAAAGGTTTAAGCGCGGGTGATCAAATCCAAGCAGGCGTAAACGCACCTATTAAAGTTGGTAACTCATTACCAATGCGTAATATCCCTGTTGGTTCAACTGTACATAATGTTGAATTAAAACCAGGTAAAGGCGGACAACTTGCACGTTCTGCTGGTGCTTATGTACAAATTATTGCTCGTGAAGGTAACTATGTAACTTTACGTCTTCGCTCAGGTGAAATGCGTAAAGTGTTAGCTGAATGTTCTGCAACCATTGGTGAAGTGGGTAATTCAGAGCATATGCTTCGCGTTCTTGGTAAAGCTGGTGCTAACCGCTGGAGAGGCGTACGCCCGACAGTTCGTGGTACAGCGATGAACCCTGTTGATCACCCTCACGGTGGTGGTGAAGGTCGTAACTTTGGTAAACACCCAGTTACTCCTTGGGGCGTTCAAACCAAAGGTAAGAAAACTCGCCATAACAAACGTACTGATAAATACATCGTACGTCGTCGTGGTAAATAATTTTTTAATCAATTAAGAGGATAAGCCATGCCACGTTCTCTCAAGAAGGGTCCTTTCCTTGACCTACACTTGTTGAAGAAGGTAGAGAAGGCGGTGGAAAGCGGGGATAAAAAACCAATTAAAACTTGGTCCCGTCGTTCAATGATCATTCCTTCAATGATCGGATTGACCATCGCAGTCCATAATGGTCGTCAGCACGTTCCAGTTTATGTATCGGACGAAATGATTGGTCATAAACTCGGTGAATTTGCACCGACTCGTACTTACCGCGGACACGCTGCGGATAAGAAAGCTAAGAAGTAAGGGGTAAAAGATGGAGACTATAGCTAAACATCGTTACGCTCGCACTTCAGCGCAAAAAGCTCGCTTAGTAGCGGATTTAATCCGCGGTAAAAAAGTAGATCAAGCGTTAGAAATTTTAACTTTCACTAACAAAAAAGCGGCATCGCTAGTTAAGAAAGTGCTTGAGTCTGCTATCGCTAATGCTGAGCATAATGATGGTGCAGATATCGATGATCTTAAAGTGACTAAGATTTTCGTAGATGAAGGTCCTAGTATGAAACGTGTTATGCCACGTGCTAAAGGCCGTGCAGATCGTATTTTAAAACGTACAAGCCACATCACTGTGGTTGTGTCAGATCGTTAATTTAGTAGAGGAATAGCAATGGGTCAAAAAGTCCATCCAAATGGTATTCGCCTAGGTATTGTTAAGCCTTGGAGCTCTACTTGGTTTGCGAATACACAAGATTTCGCATCTAACTTAGATGGCGATTTCAAAGTGCGTCAATTCTTAAATAAAGAATTAGCGAATGCTTCCGTTTCACGCATCACTATTGAGCGTCCAGCGAAAAGTATTCGTGTAACAATTCACACAGCTCGTCCAGGTATCGTAATCGGTAAAAAAGGCGAAGATGTTGAAAAATTACGTAACGCTGTTGCGGCTATCGCCGGTGTTCCAGCACAAATCAACATCGCTGAAGTGAAAAAACCTGAATTAGATGCAAAATTAGTTGCTGATAGCATCGCTTCACAACTTGAACGCCGTGTAATGTTCCGCCGTGCAATGAAACGTGCAGTACAAAACGCAATGCGTTTAGGTGCTAAAGGTATCAAAGTTGAAGTAAGCGGTCGTTTAGGTGGTGCAGAAATTGCTCGTTCAGAATGGTATCGTGAAGGTCGTGTACCATTACATACACTGCGTGCGGACATCGATTATAACACTGCAGAAGCTCACACAACATACGGCGTAATCGGCGTTAAAGTGTGGATCTTCAAAGGTGAGATTCTTGGTGGAATGGCTGCAATTGAACAACAACCGGAACAACAACCTACCACGCCTAAAAAGCCACGTGGTAAAGGTCGTAAGTAAGGAGAATTGCTAAATGTTGCAACCAAAACGTACAAAATTCCGTAAAGTCCAAAAAGGTCGTAACCGTGGAATTGCAGGTGGTACAGAAGTTAGCTTCGGTACCTTCGGTTTGAAAGCAGTTGGTCGTGGTCGTTTAACCGCTCGCCAAATTGAGGCAGCACGTCGTGCGATGACTCGTGCGATTAAACGTCAAGGTAAAATCTGGATCCGTGTGTTCCCAGATAAACCAATTACTGAAAAACCATTAGAAGTCCGTATGGGTAAAGGTAAAGGTAACGTTGAATACTGGGTAGCTTTAATCCAGCCGGGTAAAGTACTTTATGAAATGGATGGCGTGTCTGAAGAATTGGCAAGAAACGCATTTGCACTTGCGGCAGCGAAATTGCCAATTAAGACAACATTCGTAACTAAAACGGTGATGTAATGAAAGCTCAAGAACTACGTACAAAAACTGTTGAAGAGCTGAATGCTGAATTGGTTAACTTGTTAGGTGAGCAATTCAAATTGCGTATGCAAGCAGCCACCGGTCAGCTTCAACAAACCCATCAGTTAAAACAAGTGCGTCGCAGTATTGCACAAGTGAAAACTGTATTAACCGAAAAGGCGGGTGAGTAATGACTGATAATATTCGTAGCGTACAAGGTAAAGTTGTTAGTGACAAAATGGATAAATCTTTTGTTGTTGCTATCGAACGTAAGGTGAAACACCCGTTATACGGTAAATTTATCCGTCGTACAACAAAATTACACGTACACGATGAAAACAACGAAGCAAAATTAGGTGATGTAGTAGAAGTTCGCGAATGTCGCCCAATTTCAAAAACTAAGTCCTGGACTTTAGTTCGCGTTGTGGAAAAAGCAGTAATCTAATTTATTAGTTATCGCTTTAAATAAAATAAAAGCCAATGGTGAGTGCCATTGGCTTTTTTACTATCTAAAGCTACAAAATTTTTGTCTGCTCTTTATTTTTAGAGATTAACTTGGTTAGCAGCTTCAATAGCTTCTCTATTTTCAGATAACTTTCTTAAATAGGATATTTCAATCACTGCTGGGATAGTGATGCGATAGGCTGGTCCAGCTATATCAACTGCTGTCCATAAACCTGTAATTACCCAACCTATTGGGCCAGCTAAAATAGAGGCTACTCTAGTAAGCGTTGCATTTGCTGTAGCAGTAAGTCCTCGTCCTATTAATGTTTTTAATACAGCGTTTACAATAATTACAGTTAGTTGGTAAGATTTAAATCCTCCAGCCTTAAATATAGCAAGAAATGTTGCAGTTAATCCCTGAGAAGTTAATACTGCTGGTACACCAAGTTCATTTGCTAGTTTTTCTCTCTCTTCTGGCGTCATTTTTTCAAGTGCTTCTTTTAAAATTTTCATCAATAAATTTTCTTCAATTTGTTGTACGGAAGAGTACTTATTGTAATTAACTTTCATTTTATCGCATACATCACAAAGTACTTCTTTATAAGGTACACCGCGTCCACCACGAAATAAATTTACAAGAGTATTCCCACCAAAGAGTTGAATTTCTGCAGCAATATTTTGCCAATATTTTGAGTGTTCCGGGTAATAACGTTTGTAATCATCACTGCTGGTAAGTTCCTCTGTTAGACGTGAATTTCCATCTTTATCGTGAGTTAATAGATAAACGAGTTGATCTAATTCATCAGATGAACAGTTAGCCAAAAATTCTAAATCTGGATCGTGACGATATGCCATAATAAATTTCCTCATAGTTGGTTAAAAAACATTTATAGTCTAATTTTATGCGTTATACTTAACCAGCGACGAAAAGTTACACTTGACTATCCAAAATCATCTGTTACCTACCGAAAAGAGGCGATATGAAACCAAAAGATATAGTTAGACAGAAAATTCGTGATATACGAGAAGATAAAAAAATCACTCAAGCAGCAATGGCGGAACTTTTGCATATGTCAGAAGGAGGCTATGCCAAGATTGAAAGAGGTGAAACAGAAATCAAGATTGATCGCCTTGCAAATATTGCCCAAATCCTTGGGGTAGAAATGGTGGATTTAATTCCTTTTGGGGAAAGTACAATTATTTTTAATAATTCCAATGATAATTTTAGTAATTCCAGCAATTTTAACCTCGCCTTAGGTGAACCTGCATCTCAAAGCGAAATTATTCGTTTGAATGATGTTATTCAAGCAAAAAATGAAATTTTAGATAGTCGTGATCGTGAAATTGAGAGCTTAAAACAGCAAATTGCAACACTAGAGAAACTTATCGTTGCGTTAGAAACGAATTCTAACTAAAGTGCGGTATTTTTTATACGTTTTGTTAGAATAATTTTTGATTATATGAAAAAACTTCTCGTTCTCCACACAGGTGGAACAATTTCAATGCATGCGGATAGTCATGGTAAAGTGGCGCCAAATGCCAGTAATCCAATGACCAAAGTCGGGTTCGATTTGCATAATGTTAAAGTGGAATCGGTCGATTTTCTTAATCTTCCTAGCCCACATATTCGCCTTGAGCATATGCTTGCGTTGAGCCAAAAAATTAAACAAGCAGCGGTTAACTATGATGGCGTGGTGATTACACACGGTACAGATACGCTAGAAGAAACCGCCTATTTTCTTGATACAATGCAGCTGCCAAATATACCTATCGTGATTACGGGTGCAATGCGCTCAAATAATGAATTAGGCAGCGATGGCATTTATAATTACCTTTCCGCTTTACGTGTGGCAAGTTTTCAAAAAAGTGTGGGCAAAGGCGTGTTAGTGGTAATGAATGATGAGATTCATGCAGCTAAATATGTCACCAAAACTCATACCACTAACGTTTCCACTTTCCAAACACCTACCCATGGACCTTTGGGCGTAATAATGAAAAAGGATATTCTCTTTTTCAAAACCGCTGAACCGCGTGTACGCTTTGATTTAGAAAAGGTGAGTGGGAATATACAAATCATCAAGACTTACGCAGGAATGGATAGCTGGTTATTTGAACAATTAGATGTTCAAAAGTTAGATGGTTTAGTTATAGAAGCATTAGGTGCGGGAAATATTCCACCGCAAGCAACAAAAGGATTACAGCGGTTGATTGCAAATAATATTCCTGTTGTATTAGTTTCTCGTTGTTTTAATGGTATCGCTGAACCTGTTTATAATTATGAAGGGGGCGGTGCAAGTTTACAAGAAAAAGGCGTAATGTTTGTGAAAGAGCTCAATGCACAGAAAGCACGCTTAAAATTACTGATCGCACTTAATGCAGGGTTACAAGGCGAAGCACTTAAAGACTATATGGAAGGCTAATTTTCTTGTTTTTATGTGAGAATCCTGCTTGAACCTTAAGCAAATTTTTTGTATAATCGACTGCTGTTACGAGCAAATTTTGCTCGTATTTTTATGTAATCGCACTGTTAGGTAATTTTACTATTAAGGTGCTTTCAATCACGGGGAGCTGAAAAGCGTTATCACCCATAACGAGGAAATTAAAATGGCAAAGAAAGTTCAAGCCTATATTAAGTTGCAAGTTGCAGCAGGTATGGCTAACCCTTCACCACCAGTTGGTCCTGCATTAGGTCAACAAGGTGTGAACATTATGGAATTCTGTAAAGCATTCAACGCACGTACCGAAAGCTTAGAAAAAGGTTTACCGATTCCAGTAGTGATCACTGTATATGCAGACCGTTCATTCACTTTTGTTACTAAAACTCCACCAGCAGCGGTATTATTGAAAAAAGCAGCTGGCATTAAATCTGGTTCTGGTAAACCGAACAAAGATAAAGTAGGTAAAGTAACTCAAGCGCAAATCCGTGAAATCGCAGAAACTAAAGCAGCGGATATGACTGGCGCAACAATCGAAACTAAGATGAAATCTATTGAAGGTACTGCACGTTCAATGGGTTTGGTAGTGGAGGACTAATCAATGGCTAAACTAACCAAACGTATGAAAGCAATCAAAGCAGGTGTTGATTCAACCAAAGCTTATGAAATCAATGATGCGATCGCAGTATTAAAACAATTTACTAGCGCCAAATTCGTAGAAAGCGTTGATGTAGCTGTAAATTTAGGTATTGATGCTCGTAAATCTGACCAAAACGTTCGTGGTGCGACTGTATTACCAAATGGTACTGGTCGTAACGTTCGCGTTGCTGTGTTCACTCAAGGTGCTAACGCAGAAGCAGCGAAAGAAGCGGGTGCAGATTTAGTGGGTATGGAAGATTTAGCAGAGCAAATCAAGAAAGGCGAAATGGACTTCGATGTTGTTATCGCTTCTCCTGATGCAATGCGTGTTGTAGGTCAGTTAGGTCAAATCTTAGGACCGCGTGGCTTAATGCCAAACCCAAAAGTAGGTACTGTAACACCAAACGTTGCTGAAGCAGTGAAAAATGCGAAATCTGGTCAGGTTCGTTACCGTAATGATAAAAACGGTATTATCCACACCACAATTGGTAAAGCAGACTTCACACCTGAGCAATTAAAAGAAAACTTACAAGCTTTATTGAATGCCTTAACAAAAGCAAAACCAGCTTCTGCAAAGGGTGTATTCATTAAGAAAGTAAGTCTTTCTACTACTCAAGGTGCTGGCGTTTCAATAGATCAAACTAGCCTATAGTATCATTTTATGAAAAAGGACACTATCAAGTGTCCTTTTTATTGCCTGCTCATCAATTATCTATCTAGAAATTATTTTTTACACTCAGAGAACAAGTAATAAGATTTCCATTAACACCGCTAGTGTGCAATTCTTGATTTATTTGCTCTTATATCTCCCCCCCCCACATCACTACCGATTACTTTGTTTCTGATACTCTCATTGATAGTCTTTGATTCTCATGTTTACTACAGTTCTAAGTAAAGTCAAAATTAGTGACCTAGGTAAAAGATGATAACTTTTATACTTAACCTTTTAGATTAAGAGCGGTTTTATCTTTTTAGCAACTCCATATGTGACATATTATCTTATAAGCAGTCCTAAATATCAGGAACTTGTTCTATTTTCACGATCTGGATCGCAAAAAAGTGCGGTGGTAATTTTCTTTTTTTTAGTTTTTTCTATATTCGTTCTTAACATCAAGCAAGATGAAGGATGATAAATGTCGTTAGCCATTGTTTATAGCCGTGCTTCAATGGGGGTGCAAGCCCCTTTAGTAACTATTGAAGTACATTTGAGTAACGGAAAACCGGGGTTTACCCTTGTTGGCTTACCTGAAAAAACGGTCAAAGAAGCACAAGATCGGGTACGAAGTGCCTTGCTTAATGCCAATTTTAAATATCCCGCCAAGCGAATTACGGTAAACCTTGCGCCTGCGGATTTACCTAAAGACGGTGGGCGTTTTGATCTTCCTATTGCAATTGGAATTTTAGCCGCTTCTGAGCAAGTTAATCCTGAACGTTTAAAGCAATTTGAGCTACTGGGTGAACTGGCTTTAACGGGGAAATTGCGTGGGGTTCACGGCATTATTCCTGCGATTTTAGCCGCTAAAAAAGTGCGCCGGTGCCCGATTATTGCTAGACAAAATGCCAATGAAGCCGCTTTAGTTGCAGATCAAAAAAGTTATTTCGCACAAAATTTATTAGAAGTGGTGGAGTTTATTAATGAGCAAGCAATACTGCCCCTTGCCACGGATTTAACCACACAAAGTGGGGGGGATTTTTCTTTTAAAAATCAAGCAGATTTAACAGATATTATTGGTCAGCAACACGCTAAGCGAGCCTTAACCATTGCCGCCGCTGGGCAACATAATTTATTGCTTTTAGGGCCACCGGGTACGGGCAAAACAATGCTTGCCAGCCGTTTAACTGGATTATTGCCAGAAATGACTGAGCAAGAAGCCATAGAAACGGCTTCCGTTACCAGCCTTGTACAAAATGAGCTAAATTTTCAAAACTGGAAACAACGCCCATTTCGTGCTCCCCACCACAGTGCATCTTTACCTGCCTTAGTGGGTGGGGGCACGATCCCAAGACCCGGTGAAATATCTCTTTCACATAATGGCGTGCTGTTTTTAGATGAGCTGCCAGAGTTTGATCGCCGTGTGCTAGATGCGTTACGTCAGCCACTGGAAAGTGGTGAAATCATTATTTCGCGTGCCAATGCAAAAATCTGTTTTCCCGCCAAATTTCAATTGATTGCAGCAATGAATCCTAGCCCCACAGGGCATTACACAGGCGTACATAATCGTACTTCACCACAGCAAGTAATGCGATATTTAAACCGTCTTTCTGGACCATTTTTAGACCGCTTTGATTTATCGATTGAAGTCCCACTTCTGCCTAAAGGAGCATTACAACATATTGAAAATAAAGGTGAAACCAGTGAGCAAGTGCGGTCAAAAATTATTAAAGTTCGTGAAATTCAATTTTCCCGTGCAGGAAAAATCAATGCACTCTTAAGCAGTAAAGAAATTGAGCGAGATTGCAAAATTAGCTCGGAAGACAGCATTTTCCTTGAAAATACGCTAACTCAATTAGGACTTTCTGTACGTGCCTATCACCGTATTTTAAAAGTAGCCCGTACTATTGCGGATCTTAATAATGAGCTACAAATTCAACGTCCTCATTTAGCTGAGGCACTTTCTTATCGTGCAATGGATAGGTTGTTACAGAAATTAGCAAAAAATATAGGATAGGGCCTATTCAAACCAAATCAACGATGCCATTCTCCCTGTCTGTTTATCTCGGCGGTAAGAGAAAAACGCGTTTTTTTCAAGATAAGTGCAATGTTCACCTCCGCTAATCTGCGAAATACCGAGTTTTCCCAGCCGTAATCGAGCAATATGATAGAGATCAGCAAGGTATTTGCCTTGCTCACTAGGATCTCGCACAAAAGCTTGTGCGGCACTGGGATCTTGCGCGATAAATTGTTGGCGAACGTCTTCTCCTACCTGGAAAGAACGCGGACCAATGGCAGGCCCAAGCCACGCTATGATCTGCTGCGGTTCAGCTTGGAATTGTTGTACCGTTTGTTCTAACACGCCATCACATAACCCACGCCAGCCTGCGTGTGCGGCGGCGACTTCATTACCTTGTTGATTAGTAAACAAGACAGGCAGACAATCTGCGGTCATTACAAGACAAACTTGGTTCGGTTGGTTGGTGTAAACCGCATCGGCATCTAAATTATTGCCGTCATAAGGCAAGCGTATTACCCTAGTGCTGTGAGTTTGATTTAGGAAAAGCGGAAACTGTGGTAAATGAAATTGTTCCACTAACAAAGTGCGGTTGGTTTTTACCACATTTTTATCATCGCCAACGTGATCGCCCAGATTCAAGCTATCATAAGGCGCTTGGCTGACGCCACCTTGACGGAGGGTGGTAAAAGCGTGAATATTGGCAGGTGCTATCCAGTTAGGGTTGAGTGCGTCCATTTTAGTAATCCAATTCATCTTTATGGGCAAGGTAGTCGGCTTTTAAGGCATTCACTAAGCCAACGAAATCTTCTGGTAATGGCGCATACCATTCCATTAATTCCCCTGTGATTGGGTGTTCTAAGCGTAACATTATCGCGTGCAGAGCTTGGCGTTTGAAATCACGCAAGGTTGTGAGCAACTGTTCACTGGCGTTTTTTGGGGGGCGAGGGCGTCCGCCATAAGTTTGATCGCCTAATAATGGGTGGGCAATATGTGCCATATGCACGCGAATTTGGTGAGTTCGACCGGTTTCAAGCCGCAGACGCAGACGCGTGTAATTACGGAAACGCTCCATAATGCGATAATGCGTTACCGCAGGCTTACCCATTGGGTGAACTGCCATATGGGTACGCTTGGTTGGGTGGCGCGCCATTGGTTCGTCCACCGTGCCACCCTGGGTCATAATGCCGTAAGCGATGGCTTCATATTCACGGGTGATTTTGCGTTTTTGCAGATCTCGCACCAATTTGGTTTGTGCAGGAATCGTTTTTGCCACCACCATTAAGCCTGTGGTGTCTTTATCTAAACGGTGAACAATGCCCGCTCTTGGCACTTCCGCAATCGACGGATAATGATAAAGCAAGGCATTGAGTACTGTACCATTCGGGTTGCCAGCGCCGGGGTGAACCACCATATCTTTTGGCTTATTAATGACTAAAATATCATCATCTTCATAGACAGTATTGAGCGGAATATTTTCTGGCTCAAAGCGGGTTTCATCTTCCACTTCAACATTAATGCTTATCTGTTCTCCACCATAAACCTTACTGCGTGGCACATTCACCACTTCACCGTTTACTTTCACTAGATCGCTTTCGATCCAGGTTTTTAAACGTGAACGAGAATAATCAGGGAACATTTCCGCTAAACTTTGGTCTAAACGTTGTCCCATTTGGCTTGGCAGAACTTCTGCCGATAACGTAAGATATGCCATAAATAAATCCGTGAATAATTTGCTTATTTAGCAATGTGCTATAAAATAGGGTGCATTGTAACTTATTTATCATTGCTCGTAAAAAAGGAATCATCAATGCGTAAATTAAAATCTCTCGTCCTGATTGCGCTTAGCGCTTTTGTTATCACTGCGTGTTCAAATACTTCGCGTGAAATTGAGCAAGCCTCACCACAGGATCTTTACACTAAAGGGCAGGCCTATTTACAAGATGGCGATTATTCTGAGGCAATTCGCTATTTAGATGCGTTAAAGACTCGTTATCCAACGAATAACTATGCAATCCAAAATCAGCTTGATTTAATTTATGCCTACTATAAGGCTAAAGATTATACGAAAACATTAATGACGGCAGAACGCTTTTTACAGCAATATCCAAATAGCTCACAGTTAGATTATGTGGTGTATATGGCTGGTTTAACAAACTTTGCAATGGGTGAAAATGCTTTCCAAGACTTTTTTGGTATTGATCGTTCAACTAGAGAATCTACTGCTATGAAGCGTGCGTTCGCCAATTTCCAAACATTGATTGACCATTTTCCAAATAGTCCATATGCCCAAGATGCCTTGTTACGTATGGCATATATCAAAGCTAGCTTAGCTCGCCATGAATTAGCGATTGCAAAATTCTATATGAAACGTAATGCTTACGTAGCGGTGGCTAACCGTGTAGTAGGTATGTTACAACAATATCCAGATACTAAAGCTACGCTCGAGGCTTTGCCTTTAATGAGAGAGGCGTATGAGAAAATGAATTTGAAAAAGTTGTCAGATAAAACTCAAATATTAATCGACGCCAATAAAAACAAACAATTTGCAGATATTAAAAAACCTGCAGAGCCAGAATTCTCGAGACCAAATGCTCAATAATTCTCTAATCTAATTTTTATATAATGATGGTAAGCATTTGCTTACCATTTTTTCTTATTTGCTCCGTTTCTTTTGTAAAAACTACAACTTGTTAAGGCTGTATTAGATTAACTCTCAATTTCCCCACAAATATGCACGGCGGTGTTACTTCCTTCTAGTAGTTGAATAATGCTCTCTGACGGTGAGGTATCAGTAAACAAATGGCTAAGCTCGGTTAATGATCCCAAGCAGACCATTGCACGACGGTTAAATTTAGAGTGATCTGTTGCCAAAATGATGCTACGTGAGCTTTCCATAATTGCACGTTTTACCTGCACTTCGTGATAATCATAGTCCAACAATGTGCCATCGCTATCAATTGCACTAATACCGAGAATACCGAAATCTAAACGGAATTGTTTGATAAATGTCACAGTGGCTTCACCGATAATGCCGCCATCTTGACGTAGCGATCCACCTGCCATTGTGATGTCAAAACTTTTATTTTGCATCAAAATGTAAGCAGCGTTCAGATTGTTAGTCACAATGCGTAAATTTTTGTGATTTAATAAGGCATTCGCAACCGCTTCAGGGGTTGTGCCGATGTCCATAAATAACGATGAACCATTAGGAATAATTTTCGCCACTTCTTCTGCAATGCGTCTTTTTTCCATCGAAAAGAAATGCTTACGTTCCACATAATCAGAGTTTTCTGACGTGGAAGGAGACGCCGCCCCACCGTGATGACGGCTGATTAAATTATTTTCAGCCAATTCATTCAAATCACGGCGAATAGTCTGCGGGCTAACCCCAAGCAGGCTGACTAAATCTTCCGTGCTTAAATAACCATTTTGTTTCACCAAGGAAATGATTTTTTTATGACGAAGGGATTGTTTCATTGCTTCTTCCTGATGTTGTGTTTATTTTTAAATTGTTTTTTGTGGCTTGGTAAACAAGATTTTTACCCCTGCTAATACAATGCCCGAGAGTAAGCCTGTTATGTGTGCGGTGTTTCCCATAGAAACCCCAATCAATGGGCTAACAAAACCAAAGGCGATACCAACAAGGAGCATTGTAAAAAAGCCTTGCGGTAAATGAAAGGGGTGCAGGCGACTAAATTTATCAAATACGAGAACATAACCTAACACCGCATACACCACGCCAGATAAGCCGAAAAATGCAGGCCCCGATGCTATATTTTGCGCAAAACCACTGATAAATGCAGAAAGCAGATACAACAACACTAGCGTTGCAGTGCCAAATTTCTGTTCAATTTTCCCGGCGAAAATCCACCACCACACTAAATTAAAGGTGATGTGCCAAGGGGACAGATGGACAAGACTATGCGTAAAATAACGCCAAAGTTCGGATTGTTCTATATAGCCTTCTGGATAATGGGTGGCTAGCAAAATTTCTTGATTAAAACCAAGTAACTGAAAAAGGTAAATAATCAGGCAAAGTGCGGTTAAAAAAACGGTAAATTTTTGTTGTTTCCACTGTGAAAATTGAGGAAATTTCCACCGCACTTTATTTTCATCCGTTTGTTCAATTTTGCCCGTTTCCCAGCTGGCTTGTTGGTACATTGCATCAAAAGGACGCTTTAGAAATTCATCACGTTCTTGCTCTATTTGGCTTAATAATGGGCAGTCCTCTGCCACATACACGGCAAGCATAATGCCATATTTTGTTTGTTCTTCTTTAACCTCAAGCGGAACTTGATATTTCTGTGCAATATAATCACGAAAGTAAAAAGCAAAATTACTGATTTCGCTACCAAATAGACGCTGCATTTGTTATATTCCTTTCTTCTGAAAAATTGAATAAATGATTGATATGAACAAACAAAAAATGCCCACTGGCTTTAGTCCTTTCACTTGGGCGCTAGCCATTTTTTGCCTGCCTATTTTGCTTTGGCCTTTGGCGCTACTTATCTCGCCCAATTTACTGAAAAACCCCAGTTTAAGTGATTTGCAAACCACGTTGATGTCGATTTTTTTATGGGTTTATCCTTTTATTTTAGGTATTAGTGCAAGAATACTTTACCTCATTCATCAACGCAATACCAAACAAGGAAAAGCCTTGCTTATGCTAAGTGCGGTGATTTTTTATTGTATTTTAGGCTACGTGGCAATGGTAGGGTTTCGGGTTGCATAGTCGTTAATCGTCTACGCATTTTCTCTGCTGCTTCATTTTTGTTTCCGTGGAACCATTCTGCGTATTCTAAAATTCACACGCATTTTCCACCGCACTTATTCTTTAATTGATAAGAAAGGCGAACTCTGTTCGCCTGTTAGTCATAAAATAATTTCTAACTCGTTATAAGCACGTTGCACTTTTTGTAAGGCGTCTTCCATACTTTCATCGCGAGCTAGCAGCACCCCCATTCGGCGATGGCCTTGCACTTCCCCCTTACCAAATAAGCGAATATCCGTATTGGGTTCAGCCAACACTTTTTCTAAACCTGCAAATTGTACTTGGTTAGAATGCCCTTCTACCACAATGGCTTTAGAGGCTGCCGGGCTAATAAGATTAATTTGTGGGATTGGCAAACCTAAAATCGCACGGGCGTGTAAGGCAAATTCAGAGAGTTCTTGCGAGATAAGGGTAACCATTCCCGTATCGTGCGGACGTGGCGATACTTCATTGAAAATCACATCATTCCCCGACACAAACATTTCCACGCCAAAAATCCCGCGTCCACCAAGTGCAGTGGTAATTTTCTCCGCAATTTGCTGTGCTTTAGCTAATGCTGCCGCTGACATTGCTTGTGGCTGCCAAGATTCACGATAATCACCGTTTTCTTGACGATGACCAATCGGCGCAAGGAAAGAGGTACCACCAATATGGCGAACAGTGAGCAAGGTGATTTCATAATCAAATTTTATAAAACCTTCCACAATCACACGTCCAGCCCCAGCACGTCCACCTTGTTGGGCATAATCCCACGCGGCTTGTAGTTGATCGAGCGATTTCACGATACTTTGTCCGTGTCCTGAAGAAGACATAATCGGCTTCACTACACAAGGAACACCAATTTTTTCTACCGCACGTTGAAAATCGGCAAAATTATCCACAAATTGATAAGGCGAAGTGGGCAGTCCTAATTCTTCCGCCGCCAAACGGCGAATGCCTTCGCGGTTCATTGTTAAGCGTGTGGCTTTCGCCGTAGGCACAACATTAAAGCCAGCTTGCTCTAACTCCACCAAAGTTTCTGTCGCAATCGCTTCCACTTCAGGCACAATATAATCAGGCTGTTCTTTTTCAACCAAGGCTTTCAACGCCTCGCCATCAAGCATTGAAATGGTATAAGCACGGTGTGCTACTTGCTGCGCTGGTGCATTTTCATAACGATCCACCGCAACCACTTCCACTCCCAAGCGTTGCAATTCAATCACCACCTCTTTACCAAGCTCACCAGAACCTAACATCATCACTTTTGTCGCGCTTGGCGTCAGTGCAGTTCCTAATGTTGTCATTGTGTGCCCCTTCTTTTTAAAACGATTTTACTCAATCAAATAAATTAATTGTTATGATATCTAATTAGTTTTCTTTTAGCGTCTTAGATACAAAAAAATCTGTATTCAGATACGAATACAGATTTTTTATTTGAATAAAGTTAATTTATTTTCTCCACTTGACCAAATTCTAATTCTACAGGAGTGGCTCGGCCAAATATGGAAACAGAAACTTTTAAACGACCTTTATCATAGTCAACTTCTTCTACCGTTCCATTAAAATCAGCAAATGGACCTTCTTTAACACGAACTTCTTCACCTGGTTGAAAAACCGTTCTTGGTTTTGGTTTATCCGAGTTTTGTTCAAGACGGTTAAGAATAATATCTGCTTCACGATTGCTAATTGGTGCGGGTTTATCTGGTGTTCCACCAATAAATCCCATTACCCTAGGCACACTACGAACAAGTTGCCAAGTGTAATCATTCATTTCCATTTGCACTAAAACATAACCTGGAAAATATTTACGCTCACTTTTTCTTCGTTTCCCACCAACATTCTCAACCACTTCTTCGGTTGGAACCAATACCTCACCAAATTGATCCTCCATTTGATGCAATTTAATGTATTCTCTTAATGTGGTGGCTACTCGTCCTTCAAAGCCAGAAAAGGCTTGCAATACATACCAACGTTTCTTTACTGTATTTTCTGTCATATTAGAATCTCAAATCGGTTAAAAAGTTGATTACTGTAACAATAATTGAATCTACTCCCCATAAAATTAGTGAAATAAATACAGTTACTCCAACCACTATTAGTGTAGTTTGCGTGGTTTCAGCACGGGTTGGCCAAACAATTTTCCTTAACTCAGTACGCGATGCACTTAAAAATTCTCTAGCTTTTTTGCCTTGGCTAGTAATGGCTAAAATGGCAAAGGCTACAAGCATTAATATTACTACCGCAACAACACGAATTGGAGTCGAGAACTTTTGCGCAAAATAAATATTTCCAACAGCAGCAATAGCAATGATCAGAATGCTAAGCAACCATAAAAAGGTATTTAATCCCTTCGATCTTTCACTATTTTCCGCATTTTCAATGTGTTTCTTTTTATCAATATTTGATGCCATAATCGTATCCATTTTTCAATTAAAATCGAAATTCTTTTAGAACGCAGGATTGTAGCATTTTATAATTTTGTTGCCTATTAAAATAACAGAATTTTTTTTAATTTTATAAGATAAATAACAAAATAACGATGGTGATAAAATCATTAAAATTTTCACCGCACTTTGATGCTTTCTTTGAAAATATGGATAATATTGTTATTGCATTTAGGGTGACTTGAGTGATTAAAAATGAAAAAAGGGCATCTTTCGATGCCCTCTCTTAGCTTTTCTAGTGTTACCTAGCTACAATCATTATTTGATAATTTTCGCTACAACACCCGCACCTACTGTACGACCA